>JAEESE010000014.1 GCA_016286165.1 Bacteroidaceae bacterium
GCCGTCACACTCCGTTCGGCAACAAGTATCGTCCTCAGTTCTACCTCCGCACCATGGACTGCACGGGTGAGATTCACCTCCCCGAAGGCACCGAGATGGTGATGCCTGGTGACAACGTGGAGATCACCGTAGAGCTTATCTACGCTGTTGCTCTGAACCAGGGTCTGCGCTTCGCTATCCGTGAGGGTGGCCGCACAGTAGGTTCCGGTCAGATCACCGAGATCCTCGACGATTAATCCTCATCGCATAGCGATAACAAGTAGTTTAAAGTTTAAAGTTTAAAGTTTAATGAGGCGCCCGCTTGGAAGCCTCCCCGGTAAAGCAATTTACATTAAACATTAAGCTTTAAACTTTAAACTCGCAATACGGGAATAGCTCAGTTGGTAGAGCACTGGTCTCCAAAACCAGGTGTCGGGAGTTCGAGCCTCTCTTCCCGTGCTAAAACAGAAAGCATTATGTTAAAGAGAATTTTCAATTACTGCAAGGAATCATACGAAGAACTCGTGCATAAGACCACATGGCCCACGCGTTCAGAACTTTTCAACAGCGCAATTGTAGTATTAATTGCTTCCCTACTCATTGCACTGGTAGTTTTCGTCATGGATTTCACTTTCCAGCACGTGATGGAGTTTGTCTATCCTAACTAATCCGTAGCAGATGGCTGAACAGCAGACAATGCGATGGTACGTTCTTCGTGCTATCAGCGGAAAAGAAGGTAAGGTGAAGGAGTACGTTGACGCTCAGGTCGCCCAGGGCGACTATGGCGACAAGGTCTCCGAAGTGCTCATTCCTAAGGAGAAGTACGTCGACTTCCGCAACGGCAAGCGCGTAGTAAAGGAGCGTTTCCACCTTCCGGGATATGTCTTGGTAGAATGCATCCTCACCCCCGAGGTGCAGGCTATGCTCCGCTACACTCCCAACGTGCTCGGTTTCCTCAGCGAGGCCAAGGGCAGCGAGAAACCTCTTCCTATACGCGAGGGAGAGATGAAACGTCTGCTCGGCGTCGTCGACGAGATGGCAGAAGTACCTGAAGAAGTTAAGATCCCGTTTGTTGTCGGCGATGCCGTCAAGGTAACGGATGGTCCCTTCAACGGTTTTGATGCCGTCGTCGAGGAGGTCAATGACGAGAAGAAGAAGCTGAAAGTGTCGGTCAAGATCTTCGGGCGCAAGACGCCGCTCGAACTTGGTTTCATGCAGGTGGCGAAGGAGTAGACGACTGTTACACGTCGAAACTTTGCACATATTTAATTATATAAAGAATCATAACAATGGCTAAAGAAGTTGCTGGATTAATCAAACTTCAGATTAAAGGTGGCGCTGCAAATCCATCACCCCCAGTAGGTCCCGCTCTCGGTTCCAAGGGTATCAACATTATGGATTTCTGCAAGGCGTTCAACGCCAGAACTCAGGATAAGGCTGGTAAGGTTCTCCCTGTTGTCATCACCTACTACACGGACAAGTCTTACGATTTCATCGTCAAGACTCCTCCCGTGGCTATTCAGCTCATGGAAGCTGCAAAGGTGAAGGGCGGCAGCTCAGAGCCCAACCGTAAGAAGGTTGCATCAGTCACTTGGGAACAGGTGCGCGCAATTGCTACCGACAAGATGCCGGACCTCAACTGCTTCACTGTTGAGTCGGCAATGAGATTAGTTGCAGGCACGGCCAGAAGTATGGGTATCACGGTTAAAGGTGACTTCCCTGAATAACACTAAACTTCAATTCAAACTATGGCAAAACTGACAAAAAACCAGAAACTCGTCGCAGATAAGATTGAAGTAGGGAAGGCATATAGCCTTAAAGAAGCTTCACAGTTGGTCAAGGACATCACCACGACCAAGTTTGACGCTTCCGTCGATATCGACATGCGACTGGGCGTAGACCCCCGCAAGGCCAACCAAATGGTTCGCGGCGTTGCCACTCTGCCCAACGGCACTGGTAAGACAGTCCGCGTGCTCTGCCTCTGCACCCCCGACCAGGAGGCTGCTGCCAAGGAAGCAGGCGCCGACTATGTAGGCCTTGACGAGTACATTGACAAGATCAAAGGCGGTTGGACTGACATTGACGTCATCATCACAATGCCTTCTATCATGGGTAAGATAGGTGCCCTCGGCCGTATCCTCGGTCCCCGTGGCCTCATGCCTAACCCTAAGAGTGGTACCGTGACTATGAATCCTGCTCAGGCCGTTCGCGAGGTTAAGATGGGTAAGATCGACTTCAAGGTCGACAAGACCGGTATCGTGCACACTTCCATCGGTAAAGTTTCCTTCTCAGCCGAGAAGATTGCCGAGAACGCACGCGAGTTCATCAACACCATCATCAAACTCAAGCCCGCCGCTGCCAAGGGTACATACATCAAGAGCATTTATCTTTCAAGCACGATGAGCCGTGGTGTCAAGGTTGATCCCAAGGCCGTTGACGAAATCTAATTCTAAAGACATTTTGAATCATGAGAAAGGAAGATAAAGCACTTATTATCGAGAAGCTGGGCGAAACCCTGAAGACCTTCCCTCACTTCTACCTCGTTGACGTTACAGGCATGAACGCAGCACGCACAAGCGCCATGCGTCGCCAGTGCTTCAAGAGCGAAGTAAAGATGGTGGTTGTGAAGAACACACTTCTCCACAAGGCTTTCGAAGCTAGCGAAATCGATTATTCACCCCTCTATGACACCCTCAAGGGTACCACGGCTGTCATCTTCACCAACGTGGCCAATGCACCGGCCAAGATGCTGAAGGAGTTCAATGCCAAGAACCCCAAAGGTGTAACGATTCCCGAACTGAAGGCCGCTTATGCTGAGGAGAGCTTCTATGTAGGAGCCGACCAGCTCGAAGCCTTGGTTGCTATCAAGAGCAAGAACGAACTTATCGCAGACGTTGTGGCTATGCTGCAGTCCCCGATGCAAGGCGTTCTTTCTGCAATCGAGTCCGGTGCTGCTACCATCCACGGTGTGCTCGAGACTCTCGCCGAGAAGGGCGAATAAAATTAATTACCCAAAGTATAACAAAACAAATTTTCATAAATTATTATGGCAGACATCAAAGCTATCGCTGAAGAGTTGGTTAACTTGACAGTGAAGGAAGTAAACGATTTAAAGAACCTTCTTAAGGAGGAATATGGTATTGAACCCGCTGCAGCTGCTGTTGCTGTTGCTGCTGGCCCCGCTGCTGGCGCTGCTCCCGCTGCTGAGGAGAAGACTGACTTCGACGTCGTCCTCAAGAGCGCAGGTGCCGCTAAGCTTCAGGTCGTAAAGGCCGTTAAGGAAGCTTGTGGTCTCGGCCTGAAGGAAGCTAAGGAGCTCGTTGACGGTGCTCCCAGCACTCTTAAGGAAGGTATGCCTAAGGCAGACGCTGAGGCTCTTAAGAAGACCCTCGAGGAGGCTGGCGCAGAGATCGAGCTTAAGTAAGTTTCGAACGGCCCAATCCCCTAAGGATTATATAGGTAGAGAACTCTCTGGTAGAGGGTCCTCTACTTTTTGCGTCTATAGAAATCAATAATTCTTATCATATTTCATTAATGGCTAAGATTGTTAATCAACGAGTAAATTTTGCTTCAGTGAAGAATCCGATGGCTTATCCGGATTTCCTTGAGGTGCAGCTTAAGTCGTTCAACGATTTCCTGCAACTCGACACCCCGCTGGAGCAGCGCAAGAACGATGGATTGTTCAAGGTGTTTTCCGAGAACTTCCCTATCGCCGACACGCGCAACAACTACGTCCTTGAGTTCCTGGACTACTACATCGACCCGCCACGCTACTCAATGGAGGAGTGCCTGGAGCGCGGATTGACTTATGCAGTGCCCCTCAAGGCCAAGCTTAAGCTCTATTGCAATGATCCGGACCACGAAGACTTTGACACCGTCATTCAGGACGTTTTTCTTGGCCCGATTCCTTACATGACCCCCAACGGTACGTTCATCATCAATGGTGCTGAGCGCGTAGTGGTCAGCCAGCTGCACCGCTCACCCGGCGTGTTCTTCGGCTCAAGCCAGCATGCCAACGGCACTCAGTTGTACAGCGCACGTATTATCCCGTTCAAAGGCTCGTGGATAGAGTTTGCAACGGACATCAACAACGTGATGTACGCTTACATTGACCGTAAGAAGAAGTTGCCAGTCACAACTCTTCTGCGTGCCATCGGTTATGAGAACGATAAAGATATACTCGAGATTTTCAATCTTGCCGAAGAGGTTAAGGTCAACAAGTCCAACCTCAAGAAAGCTATCGGCAGGAAGTTGGCAGCCCGCGTGCTGAAGTCGTGGGTTGAGGACTTCGTTGACGAAGATACGGGTGAAGTAGTAAGCATTGAGCGTAACGAGGTCATTATGGACCGCGAGACGGTGCTTGACGAGGACAAAGTGGCTATGATTCTCGACAGCGGCGCTGCTACAATTCTCCTGCATAAGGAGGAGGCCGATGCCAGCGACTATAGCATCATCTTCAACACACTTGCCAAGGATCCGTCCAACTCTGAGAAGGAGGCTGTGCTATATATCTATCGTCAGCTGCGTAATGCAGACCCTGCTGATGACGCCAGTGCACGCGAGGTAATCAACAACCTCTTCTTCTCCGAGAAGCGTTACGATCTGGGCGACGTAGGCCGATACCGCATCAACCGCAAGCTGAACTTGCAGACTGATCCCGACGTTCGCGTGCTCACGCATGAGGATATTATTGAGATTATCAAGTACCTCATAGAACTTGTCAACTCAAAGGCTACGGTCGATGACATCGACCACCTCTCGAACCGCCGCGTGCGCACTGTAGGTGAGCAGTTGGCAAATCAGTTTGCTATTGGCCTGGCCCGCATGAGCCGCACTATTCGTGAGCGCATGAATGTTCGCGACAACGAGGTGTTCACCCCGACAGACCTGATCAACGCCAAGACTATTTCGAGCGTTATCAACTCGTTCTTCGGCACCAACGCCCTCTCGCAGTTCATGGATCAGACTAACCCACTTGCAGAGGTTACCCATAAGCGTCGTCTCTCGGCACTCGGCCCTGGCGGTCTGAGCCGCGAGCGTGCAGGCTTTGAGGTGCGTGACGTGCACTATACTCACTACGGCCGTCTCTGCCCGATTGAATCGCCTGAAGGACCTAACATCGGTCTTATCTCGTCGCTTTGCGTTTATGCAAAGATTAACGAGCTTGGCTTTATCTCCACTCCTTATCGTAAGGTTAACGACGGTGTAGTAGATCTCTCAGAAGAGGGCATCAAGTACTATACAGCCGAGGAGGAAGAGGGTCTCGTTATCGGCCAGGGTAATGCTCCGTTGCGCGACGACGGTACCTTCATCCGCAAGGTGGTAAAATGCCGTCAGGACGACGATTATCCTGTGGTTCCTCCCACAGAGGTCGACCTCATGGACGTGGCTCCTCAGCAGATTGCCTCTATAGCAGCTTCGCTCATTCCGTTCCTCGAGCACGACGATGCTCACCGCGCACTCATGGGATCTAACATGATGCGCCAGGCTGTGCCTCTCGTCCGCACCGAGGCTCCTATCGTAGGCACGGGTATTGAGAAGCAGGTCTGCGAGGACAGCCGTACGATGATTGTTGCCGAAGGCCCCGGCGTGGTAGATTATGTTGATGCCACCACTATCCGCATTCTCTATGATCGCACCGAAGATGAGGAATTCGTAAGCTTTGAGCCGGCATTGAAGGAATATCGTATTCCTAAGTTCCGCCGTACCAACCAGAACATGACCATTGACCTTCGTCCTATATGTGAGAAGGGTCAGCGAGTTGAAGCAGGCGATATCCTCACCGAGGGCTACAGCACCGCTAACGGTGAATTGGCTCTTGGACGTAACCTTCTCGTGGCATATATGCCTTGGAAGGGTTACAACTACGAGGATGCCATTGTGCTGAACGAGCGTGTTGTTCGCGATGATATTCTCACGAGCATTCATGTCGAGGAATTCTCACTTGAGGTACGCGAGACTAAGCGTGGCGTAGAGGAGCTTACCTCTGATATCCCCAATGTAAGCGAGGAGGCTACCAAGGATTTGGACGAGAACGGTATCATCCGTGTCGGTGCACAAGTACTGCCTGGCGACATCCTCATTGGTAAGATTACTCCTAAGGGCGAGAGTGATCCTTCGCCCGAAGAGAAACTGCTGCGTGCCATCTTCGGCGACAAGGCCGGTGATGTCAAGGATGCTTCGTTGAAGGCTTCACCTTCACTTTCAGGTACTGTTATTGACAAGAAACTCTTCTCACGTGCCATCAAGACACGTTCAGAGAAGCTTCGCGACAAACAACGTTTGCCCAAGCTCGATGAAGAGTTCAATTTCAAGGTCGGCGACCTCAAGGCAATTCTCATTGACAAGTTGCTTGAGCTGACCAAGAACCTCACCTCAAAGGGTGTTAAGGACTACATGGGCGCCGAAGTGATTGCCAAGGGAGCCAAGTTCACCGAGGAGAATCTCTCCACTCTTGATTTCACAGGCATTCAGTTGAGCGGTTGGACCAGCGACGAGCATGCCAATAAGCTCATATCGCAGCTTATCATCAACTTCATCAAGAAGTACAAGATTCTTGATGCAGAGTTGAAGCGTCACAAGTTTGCCATCACCATCGGCGATGAGCTGCCCTCGGGCATCATTCAGATGGCCAAGGTCTACGTAGCTAAGAAACGTAAGATTGGCGTTGGCGATAAGATGGCCGGTCGTCATGGCAACAAGGGTATCGTGTCGAAAGTTGTGCGTCAGGAGGATATGCCTTTCCTGGCCGACGGTACACCTGTCGATATCGTTCTGAACCCTCTGGGCGTGCCTTCACGTATGAACATCGGTCAGATTTTTGAGACCGTTCTTGGCGCTGCTGGTAAAGAGCTTGGAGTTAAGTTCTCAACTCCTATCTTCGACGGTGCATCGCTCGACGATCTCTGTGAATGGACTGATAAGGCTGGCCTGCCCCGCTATTGCTCCACACAGCTTTATGACGGTGCTACCGGCGAGAAGTTTGACCAGTTAGCTACAGTTGGTATAGCCTACATGCTTAAGCTCGGCCACATGGTAGAAGATAAGATGCACGCCCGTTCCATCGGCCCGTACAGCCTTATTACTCAGCAGCCCCTTGGCGGTAAGGCCCAGTTCGGTGGTCAGCGTTTCGGTGAGATGGAGGTTTGGGCTATCGAGGCCTTCGGTGCTTCGCATGTCCTGCAAGAGATCCTTACTATCAAGTCCGACGATGTCACTGGCCGCACTAAAGCCTACGAAGCCATTGTCAAGGGCGAACCTATGCCTACACCTGGTATTCCCGAGTCGCTGAACGTGCTTCTGCACGAGTTGCGCGGCTTAGGTCTCAGTGTTACACTTGATTAAGCGATAATCAATAATCGTAAATTCGTAAATTGTAAATTAGCTTATGCCTTACAAGAAAGAAAATAAAGTCAAGAATAATTTCACCAAGATCACCGTCGGGCTTGCTTCGCCTGAGGAGATTAAGGAGAATTCATTCGGCGAGGTTCTGAAGCCTGAGACCATCAACTACCGCACTTATAAGCCCGAGCGCGACGGCCTGTTCTGCGAGCGCATCTTTGGTCCTACCAAGGACTACGAGTGCCACTGCGGCAAGTACAAGCGTATCCGCTATAAGGGTATCGTGTGCGACCGTTGCGGTGTCGAAGTCACCGAGAAGAAGGTGCGTCGCGAGCGCAGCGGACACATCGAGTTGGTAGTGCCCGTAGCTCACATCTGGTATTTCCGCAGCCTGCCCAATAAGATTGGATATCTGCTCGGAATGCCTACAAAGAAGTTGGACTCCGTAATCTATTATGAGCGTTACGTGGTCATCAACCCGGGTCCCTTCCTCAAGAGCGAGGAAGAGAATGTGCATCTTGAGAAGTTTGACCTTCTCACTGAAGAGGAGTACCTCGACCACCTCGATCGCCTGTCCCCCGACAATCAGTACCTCCCCGACGATGATCCCAACAAGTTCATCGCTAAGATGGGTGCTGAGGCTATCTACGACCTGCTCGTAGGCCTTGACCTCGATAAGTTGTCGTATGAGTTGCGCGACCGTGCCAACAGCGACACTGCCCAGCAGCGTAAGAATGAGGCTCTGAAACGCCTCCAGGTTGTTGAGAGTTTCCGCATCAGTCGTGAGCGCAACCGTCCTGAGTGGATGATCATGAAGATGCTTCCTGTTATTCCACCAGATCTGCGCCCCCTCGTGCCCCTCGATGGTGGACGTTTCGCTACTTCGGATTTGAACGACCTCTATCGTCGTGTCATCATCCGTAATAACCGCCTGAAGCGCCTCATCGAAATCAAGGCTCCTGAGGTAATTCTCCGCAATGAGAAGCGCATGCTGCAGGAAGCTGTCGACAGCCTCTTCGACAACAGCCGCAAGGCCAGTGCCGTGAAGAGTGAGTCGAACCGTCCGCTTAAGTCACTCTCCGACTCGTTGAAGGGTAAGCAAGGTCGCTTCCGTCAGAACCTGCTCGGTAAGCGCGTCGACTACTCTGCACGTTCAGTTATCGTCGTAGGTCCTGAGTTGAATATGGGCGAATGCGGTCTGCCTAAGCTTATGGCAGCCGAGCTGTACAAGCCGTTCATCATCCGCAAGCTCATCGAGCGCGGCATCGTCAAGACCGTGAAGTCGGCCAAGAAGATTGTCGATCGCAAGGATCCTGTCATTTGGGATATTCTGGAGCATGTGATGAAAGGTCACCCGGTTCTCCTGAACCGTGCTCCGACACTTCACCGTCTCGGTATTCAGGCCTTCCAACCTAAGATGATCGAGGGTAAGGCCATTCAGCTCCATCCGCTTGCCTGTACGGCTTTCAATGCCGACTTCGATGGCGACCAGATGGCTGTCCACCTTCCTCTGTCCAACGAGGCTATTCTCGAAGCCCAGATCCTGATGCTGCAGAGCCACAACATCCTCAATCCTGCCAATGGTGCTCCTATCACCGTTCCTTCGCAGGATATGGTGCTCGGCCTCTACTACATCACCAAACTGCGCCCGGGAGCCCTCGGTTCAGGCCTCACTTTCTATGGTCCCGAGGAAGCTATCATTGCTTACAATGAGCGTCGCGTAGACGTACACGCTCCCGTGAAGGTGATTGTTGAGGACAAACTCGACAACGGTCTGATCGGCAAGCGTATGGTCGAGACCTCGGTAGGTCGTGTTATCGTAAATGAGATCATCCCTGTAGAGGTAGGTTTCTTCAACGATATCATCTCCAAGAAGACTCTTCGCGGCCTTATCACCGATGTCATCAAGGCTGTCGGCGTGGCTCGTGCTTGCGCTTTCCTTGACGGTATCAAGAACCTTGGTTATAAGCTCGCTTACGACGGCGGTCTGTCGTTCAACCTCGGAGATATCATCATCCCTGAGGAAAAGGCAGCCCTTGTGCAGCGTGGTAACGACGAAGTAGAGCGCATCACTGGCGACTACAATATGGGTTTCATTACCGACAAAGAGCGTTACAATCAGGTCATCGATGCCTGGACACACGTCAACAACGACCTTTCGTCCGTGCTGATGAAGACCATGCGCGAGGCCGACCAAGGTTTCAATGCCGTGTACATGATGCTTGATTCCGGAGCCCGTGGTAGTGCCGGTCAGATCAGCCAGCTCTCAGGTATGCGTGGTCTTATGGCCAAGCCCCAGAAGGCCGGTGCTGAGGCACAGATTATTGAGAACCCGATTCTGTCGAACTTCAAGGAAGGTATGAGCGTGCTTGAGTACTTTATCTCTACGCACGGTGCCCGTAAGGGTCTTGCTGATACCGCTCTGAAGACAGCTGACGCCGGTTACCTCACTCGTCGTCTTGTCGACGTCTCGCACGACGTCATCATTACCGAGGAGGACTGCGGTACTCTGCGCGGTCTTGTCTGCACCGCCTTGAAGAATGGCGATGAAGTCATCTCGTCGCTCTATGAGCGTATCCTCGGTCGTGTGAGTGTGCACGATATCATCAACCCCAGCAACAACAAGCTCATCGTTGCTGCCGGCGAGGAGATTACCGAGGCCATAGCTGCAGAGATTGAGAACAGTCCTATCGAGAGCGTTGAGATACGTTCAGTGCTCACTTGCGAAAGCCGTCACGGCGTTTGCATGAAGTGCTACGGCCGCAACCTTGCCACTGCCCGCATGGTGCAGAAGGGTGAAGCCGTAGGTGTTATCGCAGCACAGTCTATCGGTGAGCCTGGTACACAGCTTACACTTCGTACCTTCCACGCCGGTGGTGTGGCTGACAACGCAGCTGCTAACGCTACCATCAAAGCCAAGTACGATTCTAAGCTTGAGTTTGAGGAGCTCCGCACCGTCGACATCCTTGATGAGGCTGGTACACCTGCCAAGATGGTAGTAGGTCGTCTGGCTGAGGTTCGCTTCGTCGACGTCAACACAGGCATTGTCCTCCTCACTCAGAATGTACCTTACGGCTCCACGCTTTACAAGCGCGACGGTGAAAAGGTTCAGAAGGGCGACATGGTTGCTCGCTGGGATCCTTTCAATGCCGTCATCGTCACCGAGGCTGCCGGCCGTATCGAGTTTGAGGATGTTATCGAAGGTGTTACATACCGTGTCGAAACCGATGACGCCACAGGTCTGCGCGAACTCATCGTCATGGAGTCCAAGGACAGAACGAGGGTTCCCGTGTGCCACATCCTCGACGAGAACGGCGAGCTGCTTCGCACCTACAACTTCCCCATCGGCGGTCACATCTCCGTTGAGGACAAGCAGGAAGTCAAGGCAGGCGACGTCTTGGTAAAGATTCCGCGTGCTCAGGGTAAGGCTGGTGATATCACCGGCGGTCTGCCCCGTGTCACCGAGCTCTTCGAGGCTCGTAACCCGAGCAACCCGGCCATCGTCAGCGAGATTGACGGCGAGGTCACCATGGGTAAGCTCAAGCGCGGCAACCGCGAGATTATTGTCACCTCTAAGGTTGGCGACGAGCGCCGCTACCTCGTGCCC
Organism: Bacteroidaceae bacterium; assembly: GCA_016286165.1. Classification (GTDB taxonomy): domain Bacteria; phylum Bacteroidota; class Bacteroidia; order Bacteroidales; family Bacteroidaceae; genus Physcousia. The sequence continues at coordinate 10,928 of JAEESE010000014.1, forward strand.
CTCAGCAAGCAGATCCTTGTTCAGGAGAACGACTACGTTCGTGCCGGCACGCCTCTCTCCGACGGTGCTATTACCCCGGCTGACATCCTTGCCATCAAGGGTCCCACGGCCGTTCAGGAATACATTGTCAACGAGGTTCAGGACGTTTACCGTCTGCAAGGCGTTAAGATCAACGATAAGCACTTTGAGGTCATCGTTCGTCAGATGATGCGTAAGGTGCAGATCGAAGAGCCGGGCGACACCCGTTTCCTCGAGCAGCAGATTGTGGACAAGCTCGAGTTTGCCGAGGAGAACGACCGCATTTGGGGCAAGAAAGTTGTCACCGACGGTGGCGACAGCGAGACGATGGTGCCTGGCATGATTGTCACTGCCCGCAAGCTGCGCGACGAGAACTCGCTTCTCAAGCGTCGTGATTTGCGTCCTGTAGTGGTGCGCGATGCTGTGCCGGCTACATCTACGCAGATACTGCAAGGTATCACACGTGCCGCACTCCAGACCACCTCATTCATGAGTGCCGCCTCCTTCCAGGAGACCACCAAGGTGCTCAACGAGGCAGCTATCAATGGTAAGAGCGATTACCTTGAGGGCATGAAGGAGAATGTTATCTGCGGACACCTGATTCCTGCAGGTACTGGCCTGCGCGAGTTCGAGCGCATCATCGTAGGTTCCAAGGAGGACTACGACCGTGTGCTCTCCAACCGCAAGGCTATCCTCGACTACGACATTGAATAAGCCTTAGTAGCTATCATCATTAAAACAGCCGCTCCAACACTGGGGCGGCTGCTTTTGTTTATTCCTTTTTTGTTTTAGATGGCCTCTGTAGCTTTGATGAGCCAGTGGCGGTCATCCTCGTCAGTGAGTAGCGGGAGGAGAGCTTCACGCACGCGTGCGTGGTAGTTATTAAGGTATGCCACCTCATCGGGGGCCATCATCTCCATTACTATAGGTTTGGTGTCGACAGGGCAGAGGGTAAGCGGTTCCATGCGCAGCCACGCCCCGCTCTGTACGTTTGCCTTCTCGTCGATAGGCGACTGATTAACCGGTGAGTCGTCCTCCACTATTAGCATAGTGTTTTCTATCCTCACGCCATGACTGCCGGCAATATATATGCCAGGCTCTATGGTAATTGTCATCCCGGCGCGCAGAGGAGCCGGCATCCAGTTCATACGGAACTGATGAGGCCCTTCGTGCACGCTGAGGAAGGAGCCTACGCCGTGGCCTGTGCCATGACCGTAGTTCTTGTGGTCCTGCCACATAGCGTAGCGTGCGAGCACATCAAGCTGTGTGCCGCTGGTGCCTTTTGGGAATACGGCTGTGGCGAGGCGTATGTGCCCCTTGAGCACAAGAGTGTAGTCGCGCCGCTCTTCGTAGGTCAGCGGCCCCAGGGCAATAGTGCGTGTGATGTCGGTAGTACCGTCGACATATTGTGCTCCGCTGTCGAGCAGCAGCAGTCCGTGAGGCTTTAAAGGAATGTCGGTCTCGGGCGAGGCCTCATAGTGTACGATAGCGGCGTGGTGACCGTAGCCGGCAATGGTGTCGAAACTGATATCGCGGAATCCTTCTTGCTCGGCACGAAAGGCTGTCAGCATCTTGTCCACACCCATTTCTGTTATGTCCAGCGAATCGAGGTCCTGCCCTTGACGTATAATTTGTGACAAGGCCCTGAGGCACTTCACCATGGCCACTCCGTCCTTGAGCATGGCGCTATGCATGCCTCGTATCTCGGCCGTGTTCTTCAACGTCTTCATCTGTGCCACAGGGCATTCCGCTTCAACGATAGGCACGGTGATGGGTGCAGCGTTTGAGATGGCTATATTCATGGCATTGGCATAGAAGTCGTCGGGGAACACCGAACGGCTGTCGAGCGTATCAGCCATGGCGAGATAGTTGTAGATAGCGCTGTTGGTGGTGTCAGGGTCTATGAGGAAGCACAAGCCGCGCAGCCCACGGCTCCGGCTGAGGTCGTCGGCTATTGTCTGGTAAGGCGCCGTCTGCACATTTATCCCGTCGAGATAGCGGCGCACCTCGGGCGACAGTTTGGCGGCATCGACATACAGAGTGGCAGAGTCTGGCAGGATCATCAGGTAAGCCACGAACACAGGAGTACAATGTACGTCCGTGCCGCGCATGTTCAGAGTCCAGGCTATATCATCGAGCTGAGTGACGATGGTGGCGTTGGCGCCTGCCTCGCCTACGGTTTCACGTATACGCTGTAGTTTGCTTTCCGCCGTTTCACCGGCATATTCCAGCGGCTGTAGCTCTATGGGAGATGCTGGCAGGGACGGACGGTCGGTCCACAGAACCGCAGCGGGGTCACGGTCGGTGCATAGCGTCATCCCCGCCGCATCTACGGCACCTTGCAGGCCTACGGCATAGCTTTGCGCCACACACCAACCGTCGATGCCTACCATGGGTGCCTCTTCGTCATCGCCTGCTGGTGCTTGTCTCTCCTTGCTTATCCATTCTATCAACTCATCTGTGGTAGCCACATTGCGGCTGCAGCGCATCACTTCGAAAGGTGTGCCGGCCGTTTGCTCGTCAGCGGCGAGCCAATAGCGGCTGTCGGTCCAGAGAGCTGCCCGCGTGAGTGTTACTACGGCGGTGCCCGCCGAGCCGTTGAACCCGGATATCCATTCGCGTGTTTTCCAGTGGTCGGGCACGTACTCGCTGGTGTGAGGGTCGGTTGAGGGGAAGATAAATGCCGACAGGTTGTGCTGGCGCATCCACGAGCGCAAGGCATCCACTCGCGAGGTGATTTGTTCTGCTTTTGTCATCGTCAATAGCTGTTTATTGTTGTTTCTGCTTTGCAAAAATACGTCTTTAAGCTTTATGTACAAAAATATTCTTGAAAATAGTAGTGCTAATCCACAAAAAAAGATTACTTTTGCCGAGTAAAACCTAAGCAGTGAACACATATCAACCAAAACAATAACCCTTAAAACATTTTCAACAATGCAATTCTTAACGAACGACAAACTCGTGATCGTCGGTGCCGGCGGTATGATTGGTTCCAACATGGTGCAGAGCGTGCTGATGCTCGGGCTTACTCCTAACATCTGTCTCTACGATATCTATGAGCCCGGTGTTCATGGTGTGTACGACGAGATGTGCCACTGTGCATTCCCCGGTGCCAACATCTCCTACACCGTAGATCCCGCTGTGGCTTTCACAGGCGCCAAGTACATCATCTCCAGCGGCGGTGCTCCCCGCAAGGAAGGCATGACACGCGAGGACCTGCTCAAGGGCAACTGCCAGATTGCTGCCGAGTTCGGCGAGAACATCAAGAAGTACTGCCCCGACGTCAACCACGTGGTGGTCATCTTCAACCCCGCCGATGTGACAGCCCTCACAGCTCTCATCCACTCCGGTCTTAAGCCCAATCAGCTCACCTCACTTGCTGCACTTGACAGCACACGCCTGCAGCAGCAGCTGGCTCAGGAGTTCGGCGTGCAGCAGGACAAGGTAACGCAGGCTTACACCTACGGTGGCCACGGCGAGCAGATGGCTGTTTTCGCCAGCAAGGCCCTCATCGACGGCAAGCCCCTCGCTGACCTTCCCCTGTCGGCAGAGCGCTGGGCCGAGATCAAGCACATGACTACTCAGGGCGGCAGCAACATCATCAAGCTGCGCGGTCGCTCCTCGTTCCAGAGCCCAGCCTATCAGGCTGTGAAGATGATCGAGGGTGCCATGGGCGGCGAGCCCTTCACATGGCCTGCCGGCTGCTATGTCAACGCTTTCGGTTTCAAGAACGTTATGATGGCTATGCCTACCGTGATCGACAAGGACGGCGTCCACTTCACAGCTCCCGAGGGCACAGCCGAGGAGATGGCAGCCCTGCAAGCTTCCTACGAGCATCTGCAGAAGATGCGCGACGAGATTATCGGTCTGGGCATCATTCCTCCCGTTGCACAGTGGGGAGAGGATAATCCCAACCTCTAAGAGTCGTTCAGCTTTCAAAGCCACGAAGGGCTCCGCACATCGCGGAGCCCTTCTCGTGTTTCATGGCGCTTAGCCCTTCGGTTGCCAAACTCTTCTACGATCTCTCGCCGGTCTGAGCCTTGGGATTAATTGAAGAAGAGGAAATCACAGAATGCTCGGGGGAACTTAACGTTCTTCAATGGGGTAGCCTGCTGGAACATAGGAGCCACGTCGTAGGCCGTCCAACCAACCGTCTCACAACCGGCTGTCGTAATCAGGAAGGTCAGTTCGGGATGCTCTGCAGCAAACGTGCAAAAGCGTTGCACGGCATCTTTCAGCTCTTGTTTGCTGACGCCATTAACGGGAATGGCATACGACTGCCCCTGCAAACCTTCAGCCTGTCCCATCTTAGCCCCGAACTGTGCCAAGGCAACGGCTGCAGCGCCTGCATTATGTATTCCTCTCGCATTGCTACCGAACACGAGAACCTCGTTTTCCTTCAGCTCCGTAATCCGCTCATCGGCAATCCGTGATTCATCAACGTCATCTTTGTAATAGTCGCTATTGCTTTCGCAAGCAAAGCTTTTCAGCTTGAATGAATCGTCAAATGCGCTGTCAAAGCTCATTCTGGCCATTGAACGCATTTTGCCGCGTCTCTCCTTGGCCCACATTTGTTTCATGCCTTCCTCGTCTTGAATGAACTGCATCACATTATCAATATTAAGGCTCTTGGCGTACTCTTCGGCATCTATGTTAGCCCCGATGAAAGAGAATATCACATTCTTTTCTTTCAAGGCATTAATCAGTATGCGAACTCCATTGAGAGTATACTCGCGTGATGCATTCTCGTAGCCGTCGGTGATGATAGTCACGTAGCCCAAGGTGTTGTCCTGATTCATTAGTCTCTGCATATCCGTCAGCGTGCTTCCCAGGGCATCAAACAATGGGGTGCAGGCGTTGGGGCAGTAATCCTTAGGCGTGATTTCCCTCACTTCATCGATGTTTTTGTTCTGAATGATGTAGCGGCTGTGTTGAGAATCAAACAAGTAGATCGACACAAAGTGCCTTTGAGTATCCTGATTGGCCTTTTGCATGGCGCGGATGCTTTGAATGGTCTCGTTGCAACCCGTAATGGTTTGATGGGTAACGCATTGCATGGAGCCGCTTTCGTCAAGCACGATGAGGTGATAGACGTTGATGACTGTGCTACCGGCCTTGTCCTGCTGAGGCATTTGAGCTGCATTCTGTGCTGATGTCTGGTCGGCATCTGTTGCTGTTTGAGCAGTTTCTTGAGCTTTGCTTCCGAAAAGTTTTCCTGTTAAGTCCATAGTTTAAAAATAGTTTTAGGGGTTAAACATTGGTTTTGACGCTGCAAAGGTAATAGCTGCATTCCAGATACAAAAATCCCTGCAAGGCTTGCAGACTTTGCATAGCTTGCAGGGATGCGAAAATTGTATGTTTGCCAATGGCTTCAGTTAGGCATGTCCCAAGTGACTTTCTCCCTTGGCAACAGGATCTTTTTGGCCTCTCCTCTTTCGCCTGTGATGTAGTAGTTGCGGGCAATACTGTCGTCGAACTCGCGGAGAAATGCCTGCTTGATGCGCGAGCATTTCTCGTTGATAGAGTTGCTGGTCGGGTCAGTCACATCATCGATGCTTTTGCGTATCTCCTCGGGATTGTCCCGGCCAGAGATTAAGGAATAAAGATGTAGCAGCTCATCGCGGTAGTCGGGCAGATACGAGAAGTGGATTCCTTCAGGATGACGCAGGTACAGGAAGAAGATTGCTTTCGACAGAGTAGGCATCTTTATCTCCATGTTATTGTAGTCGGGCAGGGTGATACGTCCATATTTTATGTGGAGGCGGCTCAGTTCCTGAGTGGGCTTGAACAGACGCCGGATTGCTACCTCGCCTATGCCGCTACGGCGGAGACGTTCCACGAGCATCTGCACTTCACTCATCATCATATCCACATCATTCTCTTCATAATACCTGTTTATGTCGTCCTGAATTGGAGGAAATAACCCTGATGGTTCTAAGTAAGGAGGTTCCCCCACCAGGTGCTCTTCGATTAGTGCGGAATGTTCCAAATATTCCCATTCATGGTCTTCATTTTTACTAAAGAGGTTTCTGCTTACGCCATGCAGTTTCACATATTGCCGAATCAACTCGAAAGGTGAATCGCCGAAGTTGTAGGTCAATGGTGTATAGGCAAAGGTATAAGTATCTTCCTGGTCAAACTCCTCGCCCATATATTGAATGATGCCGGGTGCGAAGCTTTGGGAGTTGTAATCGGCTACAATGTAGTTCAACAGGTCACTGTCATCATACATACTGACATCAGTCCTGAACTCCCCTTCGCTTGCTTGAGGATTGAAGTAGCGATAGATCTTTCGGAGGTCCATATCATGCGCAATCTTCGGCAGGAAACAGAACTCCAGTCCTCCACGCCTGAATTCTGCCTCAATAAGCTCGTAATGCGTGATGATGAGATTATAATAACGTTTTGCGCTAATGCCCGTAACATCGAAGTAGATGACCACATTTGACCTGGGATGGAAAGGCAGTCTGTCTTTATAAAAACTAATGTGTTGCATAAATTCTTTGGTTTAAAAGGTCGTAAGTCAGTGCCTCGGACGAAGAATATTTCGGCTTGAGACGGGGCAAAGTTAGGGAAAAAACTCAAACAGGAGAAATAAATAGGTGAAAATGTGGCGATGGTTGCTTTTGTACAAACAATTATCTTATGATGTGTGTGCTGACAGATGTGTGATAACGGTAATTTGTGGAGGCAGATTAGGTGTTTATTAGTGGCAAAATTTTGGAGTCTTGGATAAAATGTTGTATCTTTGTGGCGTTAAACTAACAATAATTTCAACCTTTAATTTTACTACTTATGAAAGACTTGACTTATGAAGATGCGCCATACAACTGGGCGCTGTGTTTCCAAAATGAATGCCCACTCCGCGACACCTGCCTGCGCTTTGCTGTGGGGCAGCTGATGCCCGACAGCGTCACTCACCACGAGACGGTGTTGCCTACAGCCCGCAAGGACGACAGGTGCTGCCATTATGTCGAGGCGAAGCCCGTAAGGATGGCGCGCGGCATGATGGGGCTGTTGCCCGATGTGCCCTACGAAGTAGGCGTTGCTCTGCGCAAGCATCTCTACACCATCTTCGGCAGCAGCTCGCAGTACTACCGCTACCGCGAAGGCCGTTGGCTGATCTCCCCTCACCAGCAAGAACGCGTTGCAGCCCTCTTCCGTCAGTTCGGGCTCAAAGGTGAACCTCATTTCGATGCCTACGTCGACGGCTATTGTTTCGAGAACAAATAGTCAAAAACACTTTTTCCACCAGAGGAAAGAACTTTCTCCTCAAGAGTAACGAGCCTTTCCCACCAGTGAGAAGAACCTTTCCCACCGGTGGGAAGAGCTCTTCCCACCAATGGGAAAAACGTTTCCCACCGGTGGGAAACCTTAATACGACCGTAGGAATGATGATTTTCCTGCGTTTATGGTTATTGGTATATTAGGGAGGTGAGGCGGCTGGGCTCGAAGATATCGCAGGCTATCTCATATAAAAGCTCGGGCGTTAGCGCATCAAGCTGTGCGAAACGTTCCTCCAGAGTGTAGGTGCGCCCAGTGAGCAGGAACTGCTTAGCCATGGCAAGGGCCGAGTTCTCGAAGCTGTCGGCGGCAATAGCCATCTGCCCTTTCATCTGTCGGCGTGCTGCATCAAGAGTGCGCTGGCTGAGTGGTGCGTCGACAAGACGCTGCAGTTCTCGCTGCACAAGACGTAGGCAACGTTGCACATCAGAGTGGTCGCAGCCGAAGTAGACACTCCAAACGCCCGTGTCGGTGTAGGCTGTCACGTTGCTCTCTACGGTGTAGACGAGGCCCGTGCGCTCTCTTAGTGCCAAGGACAGGCGTGAGTTCAGGGCTGGTCCGCCAAGAAGATTGGAAAGCAGGGCCAGTCCTATGTGGCGAGAATCAGTCATAGCGTAAGAGCGGGCGCCGAGCATGACGTGGGCTTGGTGATGGGTGGAGGACTCTCCCCCCGAGGCATCCGCTTTACCAGAGTCATTGGTGACCGCTTCCTCCCTTATAGGGAGGGCGGGGGAAGAGTCTTCCTCCATCACGGGGTGGGCGGGGAGTGGTTCTCCCATCAATCTTCTCACCTCCTTCTCAGTCACCTTCCCCTTGACGAATAGTACGGCCTTCTCCAAGCTATATGTTCTGCAGACGAAGGCACGAAGGTCGGCTGTAGTGTATTGGCGGAGCCGTTCGGCATTGCCAAGGATATTCCTACCTAGCGGATGACCTGCGAAGAGCTTGGCTTCGAAGTCATCGTAAATCTGCTCGGCAGGCGTGTCGAGATAGCTCTCAATCTCGTCAATGACCACTTCGCGCTCCTTTTCCAATTCAGCCTGTGGGTAGGTGCTGTTGAACACTATGTCCATTAACAGAGGCAGGGCACGTCGCAAATGCTCGCGCATGAAAACGCTGTAGAAAACCGTTTCTTCCTTGCCTGTGTATGCGTTGAGGTCGCCGCCAACGCTCTCCATGCGGTTGAGTATCTGCATGGATGTGAGGCGTTGAGTGCCCTTGAAATTCATGTGTTCCACGAAATGAGCCATACCGCTCTCGCTGTCGAGTTCGTGGCGTGTGCCGGCAGCTACCGCTATTCCGGCATAGACGACATTCGTTGTTGATGGAGCGATGATAGTGCGGAGGCCGTTGGGCAGAGTGAAGGTGATCATTTGGCTTAGCGTCAAATAAGAAAGGTAATAGAAAAAGATTATCGTCGGTGAAGAGGCGGTGAACGCTAAACACTGTCGGGAACCGATGTCAGAAATCGCGGTAGTGCGAATTGCTAAGCCCTTTGATGGCGATACACTCCATCTCGATGAGCCAGGTGGGGCGGCAGACAGGTGCGAGGGTGATGACGTAGGGCGTCGAGGGGAAACGGCTGTCGAACATCGACTTTATCACGTCGTAGTCGGCAATATCGCGAAGGTAGACGATGATCTGTGCCACATCGTCGAAACTCGTGTCTGCTTCCGCCAGCAGCGCCTCCACATTGTCCCACATACGTCGCGTCTGGCTCACCACGTCGCCCACGTGAACCACCTCGCCGCGATTGTTTATCGATGCCGTGCCGCTGATGTACACGTGGCGGCGGTCGCCATAGTCGATGCGCGTGCCGCGCTCAAAAGTGACGCCATATTCGCTGGTAGCATTGAGATGGGTGCGGGCATAGAGATACTGCTGCTGGTCAGGTTGGAAGCCCATGAGGGCGTAGGCGCCGAGCTGAACGAGGGCATCGCTATCGGCAGGAATGCCTCCGATGCCTGTCGAGGCTATATAATGCGTCTGCTCGGTGAGCCCCTGCTGTATGAAGTTCTCGCGACGGGCACGCACCATGCCCGCATACTGGGTGTCCACGTCGCGCACGAAGAACCAGGTGCGGATGCAGTTGTCGGCTAGGGTGGCGCCGCAGCGTTGCAGCGCGGCCTCGTAGCAACTGAGCAGGGCCGTGGTCTGGGCGGCGCTGTCGCCGGCGCTATGGGTGAGGCCAAGCATCCACAGGTGGCGGTATCCGTTGTGCGAGGCCTCCACGAGACCGTCGCGGTCCTCAATGTTCATATTACTCGCAAGATACAGCCACACGGCTACCTTCGACCCGTCGAGGGGCGCCTGCTGTATCAAAGAGATATGTGAGTCGTGGGGCACCGGCTGGTTGGCGGCATCGCTCAGGAAACAACGTTTGAACAGAATCTGCAAGCCGGAGTATTGGGGCTGTGCCAGCAAGGCTTGCTCGGCACTGCAGATACGGTCGTACTGCGCGGGGAAGAGCTCGCCGCGCGGCTCCACGTGGAGGATAGCGTGCACCTCCCTGGTCTTGCCATGCAGATTAAAGTCCGACAGTTCTACGGTGACGCCGTACTCCTTGAATATGATTCTGTTGTAAGTCATTGGATTAATAGCCCTGATCAGCGGCATGATAGCCCGATGAAGGCATACAATGCCGAAAAAAGCGGTGCAAAGATACACTAGTTTTTCATTATTCTTGTAATCTTTTTGATTTATTAACATTTGTGACGAGTATTATTTGTTTGCAAGGTACCCCTTTCGTATATGAACGACAAATGATGATGGTGCGTGAATATGGCATTTTGAAGCGGCTAAACATGCCCATAGATGTGTGAAAAACTAAATAATCTCTAAAAACTTTTGCTCTGATTAAAAAAATATCTACCTTTGCCGCTCAGAAAGAATACGTCTAACCATTTAATTAATTAAGAGACAATGAAGAACATTTGGAAAATCATGGCAGCCCTGCTCATCGTGGCTCTGCCTTTCATCACAGCTGCATGTGGCGACGATGACAAAGAAGACGACGGCCCCAAGACCTACACCTACTCTTGGCTGCTTCAGAACACAAGTCTCCCCGCAACTGCTACGACAGCTGAGAAGTCGGAGGCTCTGATTGCCGAGACAACCATCAACGGCCTGTTCGCTACCGCTTTCCGCGTTCAGGGTTTCACCGTTGATGCCAACAAGCAGGAGTTCACTATCCTCACTCAGGATGCCATCTCACAGTTCGACAACAAAGTGAAGTCGGCCGTTTACGCTGTCAAGAGCTCCGACGCTCTGGCTGCAGCAGCCGAGAAGTTGCCCGCATCTGCTAAGATTCAGGTTAAGCGTGGCGGCACGGCAGTCATAACCGAGAGCCTGCGCTAAGCTTTGTAGTCCGCGTAGCGACATAAGAAAGCCTGACCTCAGTCGTTGAGGTTGGGCTTTTTTTGTTTGGGGAATGATATAGCAGATGACCTGCAAGACCCCTACGGGGTTTACAAGGTCTGCTGCTTTATCATTGCCTTTGTTTATTCACTTTTCAGAGCCAAATACCAATAAAAATGAGAGGTAAGAGGTAAAAAACTTTATTCACTAATCTCGTATCTCTAATCTTTTTCATACCTTTGCACACGTAAAAACGAACAAACTACAGAAATATATGCATTTCACGCAAAGCGCTCACATGAGCGACCTTATTCACGACGACTACCGGCTGTTGCAGGTAATCTCGCGCTTCGGCCTACCTCTCGGCTTCGGCGACAAGAGTATAGGCGAGACTTGTGTAGCCAGCGGTGTCGACACCGACACCTTCCTGGCCGTAGTGAACTTCATACTCAGCGAAGGACGAATGGCGCTGGAGCAACTGGCCGAGGAAGTGAGTGTGGCAGAACTCATGCGTTACCTGCAACGCTCACATGCCTATTTCATTGACTTCCGCCTGCCCGCAATACGCCGTAAACTAATTGAGGCCATCGACTGCTCGGCCAAGAACCAGATAGCGTTCTTAATACTGAAATTCTATGATGAGTTCGCAGCAGAGGTGCAGCGGCACATGGACTACGAAAACGACCACATACACACCTACGTGCAGCAGCTGCTCGACGGTAAGCTGCCTAACCGCAACGCCTCATATACCGATCTGGCTCACCAGCATCGCGACAATCACACCAGCCTCAGTAAGAGCAGCAACGAGTTGAAATCCATTATCATCAAGTACTATCCCAGCGACAGCGATACGCAGCGACTGGCCGATACGTTGATGGACATCTACATCATGGAGGAAGACCTCTTCTCGCATTGCCATCTCGAGGACACTCTCTTTGCCGAAGCGGTACACCGTTTGGAGCGTGAGGTGCGTGATAAGATAGGGCAGGGGGCTGAAGGTGAGCACAACGACAATAAGCCTTCAGGCGACCAAAGCGTGGACACGTCGAATGAACTCTCTGAGCGCGAGAAGGAAGTTATCTGCCACGTAGTGCGCGGACTCTCGAACAAAGAGATCGCCGAGCGTATGTTCATCTCCGCCAACACTGTGATGACACACCGCCGCAACATTGCCCGCAAGACGCAGATTCACTCGCCTGCAGGTCTCACCATCTACGCCATCGTCAACGGACTGATAAACCTCGACGAGGTAAAGATATAAGTTCAAAACTATTCTATTCCAATGGATCAGGAGCTCAATAGCCTATTACATTCTTCTACCATCCCATCAAGGGAGGGGCAGGGAGGAGGGTCCGACTTCGAGAATGCCCTGCGCCCGTTGCGCTTCGACGACTTTGCCGGGCAGGAGGCTCAGGTAAGCAACCTGCGCATCTTTGTCGAAGCAGCCAAATACCGCAGCGAACCCCTCGACCATACCCTGCTGCATGGACCTCCGGGACTGGGCAAGACAACATTGTCGAATATCATTGCCAACGAACTCGGCGTGGGATTCAAGATAACAAGCGGGCCCGTGCTCGACAAACCGGGCGACTTGGCAGGCATCCTCACTTCGCTGGAACCTCACGATGTGCTGTTCATCGACGAGATTCATCGCCTGTCACCCGTGGTGGAAGAGTATCTCTACTCGGCCATGGAGGATTATCGTATCGATATCATGATAGACCGAGGACCGTCGGCACGCAGCATACAGATAGACCTTAATCCCTTCACTCTCGTTGGTGCCACCACACGTTCGGGCTTGCTCACTGCTCCTTTGCGTGCACGTTTCGGCATCAATCTGCACCTTGAATACTACGATGCCGACACACTGAAAGGCATCGTGCTGCGTTCCGCCTCAATCCTAAATCAGCCTATCGACGATTCTGCAGCGGCCGAGATAGCACGTCGCAGCCGCGGCACGCCACGTATTGCCAACGCTCTCTTGCGCCGAGTGCGCGACTTCGCACAGGTCAAGGGCAACGGGCGCATAGACCTCGAGATAGCACGCTATGCACTTGAGGCGTTGAATATTGATAAACACGGACTTGACTTGATTGACCGCAAGATCCTGCTCGCCATCATCGACAAGTTCAAAGGCGGCCCTGTAGGCGTTGGAACTATAGCCACGGCCATAGGTGAAGACCCCGGAACCGTAGAGGAGGTCTACGAACCGTTCCTCATCAAGGAAGGCTTCATCAAGCGCACACCGCGTGGTCGCGAAGCCACAGACCTGGCTTACGGGCATTTGGAGCGGAGCCGCTACAAGCTTTCCGACGGACAACCAAGTTTGTTTGATTGATTATGCTTGACATTCAAAATATTAGAAACGACTTCCCCATCCTCGGGCGCGAGGTCTACGGGCGGCCGCTCGTTTATCTCGACAACGCAGCCACGACGCAGAAACCCCGTTGCGTGGTGGATGTGATGACTGAGGAGTACCTCAACGTGAATGCTAATGTGCATCGCGGTGTGCACTACCTCTCGCAACAGGCTACCGACCTTATGGAGGCTGCACGCGAGACGGTGCGCCGTTTCATCAATGCCCGTTCAACCACGGAAATAGTGTTCACGCGCGGTACCACCGAGAGCATCAACCTCGTGGCCTCGAGTTTTGGGCAGGCTTTTCTAAGCGAAGGCGACGAGATTATCATCACCGAGATGGAGCACCACTCCAACATAGTGCCGTGGCAGCTCCTTCAGAGCCGGATACCTGTCAAGCTCCGCGTGTGCCCTATAACAGACGAGGGCATTCTGGACACAAGCGCTTTGCCCGGACTGTTTAATAGCCGCACACGTCTGGTAGCGGTTACGGCCGTTTCCAACGTGCTCGGAACAGCGAATCCGATTAAGGAAATAATAGCCGCGGCGCATGCTCACAATGTGCCGGTGCTGGTCGATGCCGCTCAGGCCGCCCCACATCAGGCAATTGATGTGCAGGCTTTGGATTGCGATTTCCTTGCTTTCAGCGGGCATAAGGTCTATGGCCCCACTGGCATTGGCGTGCTTTATGGCAAGGAGGCGCTGCTCGAGCAGATGCCACCTTACATGGGTGGAGGCGAGATGATTGGCAAGGTAAGCTTCGAACACACTACATGGAACGTATTGCCGTATAAGTTCGAGGCCGGTACCCCCGATTATGTCGCCGTCACAGGCCTGGCACGTGCTCTCGAGTACGTCAATGCCATAGGCATGCCTGCTATACAGGCCTACGAACACGACCTCACGCAATACGCTCTTGAGCAGCTGCGGCAAATCCCAGATATGAGGATTTTCGGCCATTCACGTCAGGGGGCAAGCCCTGTTGAGGCAGGTGAAGGCTGTGGGATAGGCTCTTCCGTCATTTCCTTCCTTGTAGGGAATATCCACCACCTCGACATGGGAACATTGCTCGACCGCTTAGGCATAGCAGTACGCACAGGCCATCATTGTGCCGAACCGCTGATGCACCGATTGGGCATAGAGGGCACTGTGCGTGCCAGTTTCGCTCTTTACAACACACGCGAAGAAGTGGATGCACTCGTCGCTGGCATTCGTCGAGTGGCCACTATGTTCTGAAAGACTTAGTTCTACACATCTTTTAAACACGTACACGCGCGCATACAGACAGGAGCCTGCTGCGCGTTTGTTTATATAGTCGTCTTGAGTGTTAAGAAACATATAATAATGCTCTTTTCTATGTAGTATTTGTTGACGTTAGTCAAGGAAAAGGGCTGTTTTTATGTTTTAAAGCATAGTTTTTGCTCGTATATCCGAAAAAGCCCATACCTTTGCACCAGCAAATCAAAAGAAGGGCGAGCCAAGCGAGGCTCACACAAGCCCAAAGACATGATATTAGGTAAAAGTTCGTGAGCCCTTGTGGCTCAGGTATATGATTGTTTAACAAAAGGATAACAAGATGAATGCAATGACAATTGTACTGCTTGCAGTAGTAGCTATTGCAGCAGTGATGGGATTTGGAATGAAGAACAATGGTAACAACGAATTTACTCCTACGGGTACGTTCCCTGTCCAGTTCGGATAAACAATCCCAATACATTCAACAAACCGGCAACCGAGTCGCGAGGTTCGAGCGCCAGTTTCCAACTGAAGAGATTTAGTTAGTTAGTTTATAAGGTAAATGATTTTTCATGAAAGAGCGGCTGTCCGTGAGGATAGCCGCTCTTTTCGTTTTAACAAGTTTGTAAAATGACCGGTCGAAAGGTTTGATATGTCCGGTCGTGTGAGCCTTTATGTCCGGTCGTACAAGCTCACACGTCCGGTCGAATTATTATTTCAGACTGTTCACGATTTCCTGGTTGACCTGACGCATCTGGTCTTCCTTTATCTTAATGACCTTGCGGTCGTAGGTCATGAGGCCGTTCACCTCAATTTCCACGTCGGTTGTCTGTGTGTAGACTGCAGCAGCGAAACCTCTCGTAATGAATGGTTTGAGGGCTTGCATATTCTCGACGTATCGGGCTGTAACCTCATCGATGTTCTTAAACTGAACATAGCCCCAGTTGCGGTCGGGCTGCCACAAATGGCCTTCAAGCGCCAGACCTAAGCCGCCGAACTCGCCAAGCACGGTTGCTCGTGCTGCATCGAAAAGGTACATGTCCGGGCCGGGATAGTTGTGAAGGTCAAGGATGTCGCCCGTAAGGTGGTGGTTGCCGCCACTGGCTGGATTCACGAGGCGAGAGGGATCGAGTTGCTTGGTCCATTCTGAAATCTCCTTCGTCTTGAACTGTCCCCAAGATTCGTTGAAAGGAGTCCACACCACGACACAGGGATAGGCGCGGAACTGATTGACAATCTCCTGCCATTCAGCGCGGAAGTTGTCCTCCGACTCCTTCGAGCGGCGGCCTTCATCGCTGCCTTCCCAATAGGTTCGATTGTTCCAGCCGGGACCATCGTCAGACATAGGCTGGTCTTGCCACACTACTATGCCGAGTCGGTCGCAATGCGTGAACCAACGGTCACTCTCCACCTTCATGTGCTTGCGTATCATGTTGAAACCGAAGTCCTTAGTTTTCTTGATATCATAGACTAAAGCCTCGTCGGTAGGAGCCGTGTAGAGACCGTCGGGCCAGTAGCCTTGATCGAGCGGGCCGAGCTGGAAGAGGGGCTTGTTGTTGAGCATCATGCGCATGATACCGTCCTTGTCGCGACCGATAGATATCTTGCGCATTGCAGCATAACTCTTCACAGCATCAACGCTGCGACCGGCGCTGAGAAGTTCGACGTCCATATCGTAGAGGAAGGGACTGTCGGGGCTCCACAGCTTTGGCTCCTTCACGGCCAGCTCTGCTGTTTGTCCAGCGGCTGCGCGCCCAGTGGCAACAACGGTTTTGCCTTCGCGCAACGTAACCTTCACGATATCTGCTTCGGTAGTGCCTGCCGTGCGAGTTTCCACCACGAGCTTGCGCTTGTCAATGTCTGGTGTCGCTACTACCTGAGTTATATGCTTTTCGGCTACAGGCTCAAGCCAAACCGTCTGCCAAATGCCGGTAACGCTTGTGTACCAGATGCCGTTAGGCTTATTGCGTTGTTTGCCAATGCCTCCGAAGCCGTCGTCGGTAGGATCCCATACTCGAACATCAATCTGTTGGCGGCTGCCCTCAAGGTAAGGAGTTATGTCGAACGAGAAAGCTGCATAACCGCCTTGGTGACCGCCAATCTTGATACCGTTGACGTAGACTTCACTACGCCAGTCTACTGCACCGAAGTGAAGCAATACGTGGCGGCCTTTCCAACCCTTAGGCAGTGTAAAGGTAGTATGGTACCACAGGTCGTTTTGGCGGCCAACGGTTTTCTGCACGCCCGAGAGGCTTGATTCGATGGCAAAAGGCACGAGAATCTTTCCATCGAATGCGTCGGGACGAACCTCGCCGCGCGGTCTGATAGCGTAATCCCACAGGCCATTGAGGTTCATCCAATCGCTGCGCTCCATTATAGGACGCGGATATTCGGGCAGTACATTAGAGGGATTCACCTGGTCTGCCCACTGAGTTTTAATCTTGTCGCCCTGCGGCTGCCACTGAGCATAAATGCCGGTTAGGGTAAACATA
Organism: Bacteroidaceae bacterium; assembly: GCA_016286165.1. Classification (GTDB taxonomy): domain Bacteria; phylum Bacteroidota; class Bacteroidia; order Bacteroidales; family Bacteroidaceae; genus Physcousia. The sequence continues at coordinate 27,673 of JAEESE010000014.1, forward strand.
GCCAAGAGGCTGAAAGCAAGTCTTTTCATTGTGATATGATTAAGTTAAACAATAATATTCATTATGTCTTTATTTGCGGTACAAAGATATATAATTTATGTCTTTTCCGACAATATTATTTGGTCTTTATGCAATAAAATATTGTCATTTTTATTTTTAGCTTGTCTGTAAAGCCCATAAAGCAAAAAAGCCAAAGAAAAAAGGAGACAAAGTTTTGTAACACGACAAATTATGAGTACTTTTGCGCGCAAATAAACGACAATTATCATTTTACTTATTATTAATAATGGAAAAAATCCAAGAACTCACCGACAAGATCCGTCGTGAAGGCGTCGAGAAAGGGCAGGCTGAGGCCGCCCAGATTATCGCTAAGGCGCAGGAAGAGGCTGCAAAGATCGTAGCCGATGCCAAAGCGCAGGCCGAAGCTATCGCTCAGCAGTCGAAGAAAGCGGCTGCAGAGCTCGACAAGAACACAAAGAGCGAACTCAAGCTCTACACTGGTCAGGCGCTCAACGCACTGAAGAGTGAAATAACTAATGTTGTAAGCGACAAGATTGTAAGCCAAAGCGTTAAAGGCCTTACCGATGATAAGAATTTCCTCGGACAGTTTGTCGTGGCTCTCGCTTCGCAGTGGGCTAAGAACCAGGAGCTCGTCATTTCCACCGAGGATGCCGATGCTCTTAAGGCTTATTTTGCCAAGGAAGCCAAGGCACTGCTCGACAAGGGCGTGAAGATTGAGAAAGTCAACGGTAAGCAGACGCTCTTCTCCGTGCAGCCCGCCGACGGTAGCTATCGCGTGGACTTTGGCAAGGAAGAACTCGAGAACTATTTCAAGGGCTTCTTGCGTCCACAACTTATTGATATGCTGTTCTAAACTTTAAGTTGACAAGTAAACAAGTTGACAAGTAAACAAGTTGTGTCTTAATGGCTTTGTTATCAACTATTGCAGAGATTCAACAATCAACTCGTCAACTCGTTAACCCTTCAACTCGTTAACTAAAAGATATGGCAAACTACTATTGTTTCATGGCAGGACTGCCCACGGTTAAGCTTACCGATGCACAGCCGCAGCACACTCTACTTCAATTGAAAGAAGAGCTGGCTGATGTGCTCGAGCCGCAGGACGCACGACTGATGGAGCGTTATTTTCTGCGTTTCGACTGCGAGAACCTTGCAGCCCTGCTTGCCGATGCCGACGCCGAACTCGACGATCGTGGCAACTACGACCGCGAAGCTCTCGGTCAACTCATCGAGGATGCACGCGAGCTCGACGGAGCCGTCAAGGGCTTCCCTGCATTCATGGCCGACTTTGTCCGCGACTACGATGCACACGCAAGTCAGGCAGGCTGGTTCCCACGCGATGCAGCCCTCCTTGCCTACTATGATTACGCTCGTGAATGTCCCAACACGATGATGGCTGAGTGGTATGACTTGAATTTCAACATCCTCAATATACTCACAGCCCTTATCGCTCGTCGCCAGGGTTGGTCGCTGGCCGACTATGTTCAGGGCAGCGGTGCCGTGGTGGACGCCATCCTGAAGCAGGCCAACCAGCCCGATTTCGGACTTGGCGCAGAACTGGACTATGTCAAGGACCTCATGCAGGCAGCCGAGACCACTGACCCCGTGGAGAAAGAACGCCTCATCGATGCCCTCCGCTGGAATTGGCTCGAGGAGAAGACCTTCTTCGAACCTTTTGATATCACAGCCCTCTTCGCTTATGTAGTCCGTTCCGAGATTCTTGAGCGCTGGGCGTTGCTCGATCCAGAGCAAGGTCGTGAGCGTTTCACCGAAATCATCGAGAACCTGCGAGGCGAAGCTAAAGTGCCTGAGGAATTTATAAGGAAATAAACAAATAAATATATTTATGACAAAAGGAATAGTAAGTGGCGTTATCGCCAACATGGTAACGCTCCGCGTGGACGGACCGGTGAAGCAGGGTGAGATCTGCTACATCGAGACCGGCGGCGACCGCCTCATGAGCGAGGTCATCAAGGTCATCGGTCAGGACGTCTACGTTCAGGTATTCGAGAGCACTCGCGGACTGAAAGTGGGTGCCGTGGCCGAGTTCACAGGCCACATGCTCGAGGTGCAACTTGCCCCGGGTATGCTCAGCAAGAACTTCGACGGTCTGCAGAACGACCTCGACAAGATGGAGGGCGTCTTCCTCAAGCGTGGACAGTACACCGACCCCCTCGACCGTGAGCGCCTCTGGGACTTCGAGCCCATCGTGAAGGTAGGCGACAAGGTCGTCGGCAGTGATTGGCTCGGTAAGGTCGAAGAGAACTGCCAGCCGCTGAAGATTATGGCTCCCTTCCAGATGAAGGGCACGGCTACCGTCAAGAGCATTGCCAAGGCCGGACAGTACAAAGTAACGGACACCATCGCCACCCTCACCCTTGAGGACGGCACGGACCTGGATGTCAACATGATCCAGCACTGGCCCGTGAAGTTTGCTATGACGAACTACAAGGAAAAGCCCCGTCCCTTCAAGCTCCTTGAGACCAGCGTCCGCACTATCGACACCTTCAACCCCATCGTCGAGGGTGGCACGGGCTTTATCCCCGGTCCCTTCGGTACGGGTAAGACGGTGCTTCAGCACGCCATCTCCAAGCAGGCTGAGGCTGACATCGTAATCATCGCCGCCTGTGGTGAGCGTGCCAACGAGGTCGTGGAAATCTTCACCGAGTTCCCCGAGCTCGAAGACCCCCACACAGGTCGCAAGCTGATGGAGCGTACCATCATCATCGCCAACACCTCTAACATGCCTGTGGCTGCCCGTGAGGCTTCGGTTTACACCGCTATGACGATGGCCGAGTACTATCGCTCCATGGGTCTGCGCGTGCTGCTGATGGCTGACTCCACATCACGTTGGGCACAGGCACTGCGTGAGATGAGTAACCGTATGGAGGAGCTGCCTGGTCCCGATGCATTCCCTATGGACCTCTCCGCTTTGATCTCCAACTTCTACGGTCGTGCCGGTTATGTTTATCTCAACAATGGCCAGGTAGGTTCTATCACCTTCATCGGTACGGTATCGCCTGCCGGCGGTAACCTCAAGGAGCCTGTCACCGAGAGTACTAAGAAGGTAGCCCGCTGCTTCTACGCCCTCGAACAGGAGCGTGCCGACAAGAAGCGTTATCCTGCAGTCAATCCCATCGACTCCTATTCCAAGTACCTCGAATACCCGGAGTTTGCAGAGTATATCAAGGAGCATATCAACGAGGAGTGGATTCCCAAGGTACTCAACCTTAAGACCCGCATGCAGCGTGGTAAGGAGATTGCCGAGCAGATCAACATCCTCGGTGACGATGGCGTACCTGTTGACTATCACGTGACTTTCTGGAAGTCCGAGATTATTGACTACGTTATCCTTCAGCAGGATGCCTTCGATGAGGTGGACGCCGTGACGCCCATTGAGCGTCAGGAGGAGATCCTGAACATGGTCACCACCATCTGCGAGCACGACTTCCAGTTCGAGACCTTCCTCGAGGCCACCGACTTCTTCCGCAAACTTATCAACCTCTGCAAGCAGTGGAACTACTGCCAGTACAAGAGTGACGAGTACTACGATTTCAAGCGTCAGATTGAGGAATTCATTAAATAACGGAATACTATGGCACAAGCTTTTCAGAAAATATATACAAAGATCAGCCAGATCACGAAAGCCACTTGTTCGCTAAAGGCCACAGGTGTAGGCTACGATGAACTGGCCACCATCGACGGCAAGTTGGCTCAGGTGGTGAAGATTATGGGTGATGACATCACCCTGCAGGTGTTTGAAGGCACGGGTGGTATTCCCACCAACGCCGAAGTTGTCTTCCTCGGTCATTCGCCATCACTGAAGGTGAGCGAACAGCTCGCAGGTCGTTTCTTCAATGCCTATGGACAACCCATCGACGGCGGTCCTGCCATCGAAGGCAAAGAAGTGCCCATCGGCGGTCCCAGCGTGAACCCCGTGCGCCGCAAGCAACCCAGTGAGCTCATCGCTACGGGTATTGCAGGTATCGACTTGAACAACACGCTCGTCTCCGGGCAGAAGATTCCTTTCTTCGCCGACCCCGACCAGCCTTTCAATGAGGTCATGGCTATGGTAGCCCTGCGTGCTAAGGTTGATAAGATTATCCTTGGCGGTATGGGTATGACCAACGACGACTATTACTTCTTCAAGAATACGTTCTCGAACGCAGGTGCTCTCGATCGTATCATTTCCTTCATGAACACTACCGAGGACCCTGCCGTTGAGCGTCTGCTTATCCCCGATATGGCGCTGACCGCAGCCGAGTACTTCGCTGTGGAGAAGCATGAGACGGTACTTGTGCTGCTCACCGATATGACTTCCTATGCCGACTCCCTCTCCATCGTGTCTAACCGTATGGACCAGATTCCTTCCAAGGACTCTATGCCTGGCTCGCTCTATTCCGACTTGGCCAAGATCTACGAGAAGGCAGTGCAGTTCCCCGAGAGCGCTGGCGGCGGCAGCATCACCATCATCGCCGTGACCACTCTCTCCGGCGGCGACATCACCCACGCTGTGCCTGATAACACGGGTTACATCACCGAAGGTCAGCTCTATCTGCGCCGCGACTCTGATGTGGGTAAGGTCATCGTCGATCCGTTCCGTTCGCTGTCGCGTCTGAAGCAGCTTGTGGCTGGTAAGAAGACCCGCAAGGATCACTCGCAGGTCATGAACGCCGCCATCCGTCTGTATTCCGATGCCGCCAATGCCAAGACCAAGTTGGAGAACGGTTTCGACCTCACCGACTACGACAACCGCTGCCTCGACTTCGCTAAGGACTATGCAACAGCCATCCTCGCCATCGACGTCAACGTGGACACCACCGAGATGCTCGACGTCACCTGGGGACTGTTCCGCAAGTACTTCAAGCTCGAGGAGGTCAACATCAAGAAAGAGTTCACAGATATTTACTGGAAGTAAATGGCTATCAAGTTTCAATACAACAAAACTTCGCTCCAGCAGATTGAGAAGCAGCTCAAGATGCGACAGCGCACGCTCCCGATCATCAAGAACAAGGAGACGGCGTTGCGTCTTGAGGTGAAGCGCTGCAAGGAGGAGGTGACGGCGTTGGAGGCGAAACTGCAGGAGCAGATAGCAGGTTACGAACGCATGTACGCCCTCTGGGGCGAGTTCGATGCCTCGCTAGTTGAGCTCAAGGATGTCGAGCTGGATGTCAAGAAGATCGCGGGTGTGCGCGTTCCTATTTTAAAGAATATCAAGCTCGAGGCTAAGCCTTTCGGCATCTTCAGTGCTCCCAAGTGGTACTTCGACGGTATCAACCTGCTTAACGGTTTGGCTAAGACCGCTGTTGAGCGCGAGTTTGCCGTTGCCAAGTGCGACCTGCTTGACCACGCCCGCCGCAAAACGACGCAGAAAGTCAACCTCTTCGAGAAAGTGCAGATACCTGGCTTCCAAGAAGCGGTGCGAAAGATCAAACGATTCATGGAGGATGAGGAGAACCTCTCCAAGTCCAGCCAGAAGATCCTCAAGTCCTTGCAGGAGAAACGTAAGGCTGAGGATGAGGAAAGTGTGACCGCCGATGCCGTCGGTGAAGAACAGAAAGGAGGCGACGCATGATAGAGAAAATGAAGAAACTCACATTCCTGGTTTATCATCGGGAATATGAAGAGTTCCTACATCGTTTGCAGGAACTCGGTGTCATGCACATCGAAGGCGGTGCCCTCGCCGAAGGGCAGTCGGATGCCGTATCGGCAGACATGGCTGAACTGCGGCGTGTGGATGCCCTCTTGAAGCAGATGGAGAACCTCCCCGCAGACAAGAAGAGTGCCGAGCCTCAAGTTCCCGACACCACCTCCGCGGATCGTACTTTAAGTAGCGATATCGCTACCCTCGAATCCCTCTTTGCGCGCCAAGCCGATCTCGCCAGTCGCGAGAAAGAGCTGGCAGAGCAGGTGGAGACCCTTACCCCGTGGGGAGAGTTCGATCCCAACGAGGTGAACAAGCAGATGGCTGCTGCCGGTTGCGAGATGCATTTCTACACAGCCTCCACCAAAGCTTTCAAGAAGGAGATTGCTCCCAACTTCCCTGTTGAGGCCATCAACGAGGTGAAGGGACTGACCTACTTTGTCGCCATCACCCGAGGCGAGGAGCAGGACATTCCTGCCACTGCCGTTACCCTTCCCGAGGCTTCGCTCAGTGCGCTTCGTGCTGAACATGAGAGCATCAATGCTCAGCTTGCGACACTCAACGCTCAACTTTCGACGACTGCTGCTACCCAACGCGCCGATCTCGAGGCCTACCGCGAGCAGTTGCAGTCGCGCATGAATTTCGACACCGTGCGCTTTGGCACCGAAACGGCTGCCGACGACCATCTGATGGTCCTCCGTGGCTGGATACCGGCCAAGGACAAGGATAAGATGCAAGCTGCCTTTGCCGACAGCGGAGCTTGGTTCGAGATTGCAGACCCTCAGCCCGACGACGACATCCCCGTCTGCCTGAAGAACAACCGTTTCTTCAAGCTCTTTGAGATGTTCACCGAGCTCTACATGCTGCCGAAGTACAACGAGTTGGATCTCACGCCTTTCCTCGCGCCCTTCTACATCCTCTTCTTTGGCCTCTGCTTGGGCGATTCGGGCTATGGCCTGTTCATCACCCTCGGCGTGCTGGCCATAAAGTTCTTCAAGAAGGACCTGAGCCAGAGCCTGAAAGCCGCCATGAATCTGCTGCTCATCCTGGGCCTCTCCGCTTTCTTCTGCGGACTGCTCTCGGGCGCATTCTTCGGCTTCAACCTCTACGACTTGAACGTACCGCTCTTTGACCGCATCGGTCAGGCCGTTCATTTGGACAACAGCCAGATGTTCAATCTCTCGCTCATCCTCGGCTTCATCCAGATCATCTTCGGCATGTGCCTTAAGGCCTACAACCGCACCATCCAGTTCGGCTTCCGCTATTCGCTGGCCACCATAGGCTGGATGATGGTCATCCTCTCGCTGGCCGTAGTATTGCTGTTGCCCGCCTACTCAGGTATCGCCAAGTGGTTCACCATTGCCGGCTTCGTGCTTGCATTCTGCTACAACAGTCCTGAGCGCTACGAGAAGAACCCCGCCACGGGCTTCCTCATCAACGTGGGAACAGGTCTCTGGGACGCCTACAACACCGCCACGGGCATGCTCGGCGACATGCTTTCGTATGTCCGTCTCTTTGCCCTCGGTCTCTCCGGCGGCATCCTCGCCACGGTCTTCGACAGTCTGGCCACAGGCTTGGCTCCCGACAATGCCATCCTCGGACCTATCGTCATGGTGCTCATCTTCGTCGTGGGCCATGCGCTGAACATGTTCATGAACGTCCTCGGCGCTTTTGTCCACCCGATGCGTCTCACCTTCGTCGAGTTCTTCAAGAACGCAGGCTACGAGGGCGGTGGCAGTGCCTATACTCCTTTCAAATAACTTGTTATTACGTAATTACGTTATAACGTCATCACGAAATAAATATAAAACAAATAAATCTTAAACAAAAACATCAATTATGAACACAACACTCCTCATCGCCTACATTGGCGTAGCAATCATGGTAGGTCTGGCCGGCATCGGCAGCGCCTACGGAGTAACCATCGCTGGTAATGCCGCTATCGGCGGCTTGAAGAAGGACAGCAAGCTCTTCGGTAACGCCCTCGTGCTGACGGCTCTCCCCGGCACACAGGGTCTGTATGGCTTCGCTGGTTTCTACATGTGCCAGAACATGTTCAACCTGCTCACTCCTGAAACAACAGCTATTCAGGCAGCCACCGTCTTCGGTGCCGGCTTGGCTTGCGGCCTCGCTTGCCTCTTCTCCGGTATCCGTCAGGGTCAGGTTTGTGCCAACGGTATCGCCGGCATTGCCCAGGGCCACAGCTACCTCTTCGGTAACACCATCGTCCTCGCCGTGTTCCCCGAGCTCTACGCTATCGTCAGCGTAGCCCTCGTTTACATGGCAGGCAGCGCCGTTGCCGCATAAGCTCACCGCCCAAGAGTCGTTGCTCTCGGCACAGCTCAGCGAGGCTATGAACATGTACAATGGTGCAAAGGCCGTCATAGCCTTGTATATCGCCTTAGGTGGAGCAACGCGTTAAATGCTTAGTTAATGCCACCTATTCTTCGCCGCTACCAACAATATCTTCGTCTGGAACGCGGCTTCTCAGACAATACGTTAGCAGCTTATCAGAAAGACTTGGATAAGTTGCTAACGTTTCTTGATGCCGAGGGTATAGACTATCATCAGGTAACAACTGATCAGTTGCAGACGTTTGTGGCATCGCTGATGGACATAGGTATTACAACGCGTTCCATTGCGCGCATCCTCGCGGGTGTACGCTCGTTCTATAAATTTCTTTACCTGGAACGTGAGATAGAGACTGACCCATGTGAATTGTTAGAGTCCCCGGCACGTGGAGGCAAGTTGCCCGATGTGCTTACCATTGAGGAGATTGACAGCATTATTGCTGCCATTGATATGTCGAAGGCCGAGGGCCAGCGCGACCGTGCTATCATTGAGACCTTGTATTCCTGCGGGCTGCGGGTTAGTGAATTATGTAATCTGCGACTGTCGGACTTGTTTCTTGACGAGGGTTTCATTCGTGTACATGGCAAGGGTAAGAAGGAGCGCCTGGTGCCTATCTCGCAGAGCGCTATCGACGAGTTGAGACTATGGTTCGCTTCGCGCGACGGGATAGCCATACGCCCTGGCCATGAGGACATGGTATTTGTGAGTTTCCGTCGTGGCACAGCCCTCTCACGCATAACCATCTTCCATATTGTGAAGACGCTGTGCGAAGCAGCTGGCATACGTTCCACAGTATCGCCACACACCTTTCGCCATAGCTTCGCCACACATCTTTTGGAAGGCGGAGCCAACCTGCGAGTCATTCAGGAAATGCTTGGACACGAGGAGATAGGCACTACGGAAATATATATGCACGTCAACCGTCAGCATCTCCGTCAGGAGATACTCTTGCATCATCCGAGAAACATAGATAATTGAAAAGTGCAGAAAAAAGTAAAAAAACTATAATCTCTACCCCATAATACCTAATCTTTTATTACCTTTGCACCGCCGTATAGGTAATCGGCATTTAAGAGATAAACTTAAACAACGTAATATAAACTTTTAATTGCGGGCATAGCCCGTTTCCATCATGCGTAAACTGACATTAATCGCAATTGCAGCCGTGGGTGCCGTAGCGCTCACCTCTTGCAGCAAACTGAAGCAACTGAGCGCCGACAATGTGCGCGTAACTCCAACACCCCTCGAGGCCGTAGCCGGCGAAGTGCCTGCTACCATTAACGTGACTTTCCCACAGAAGTATATGAAGAAAAAGGTGTCGCTCGGCGTGACACCCGTGTTGAAGTACACTGGCGGTGAATCTACCTCCGCCCCCTCTACGTTCCAGGGCGAGAAAGTGCTTGGCAACGGCACCACCGTGGCTTATAAGGCAGGCGGCAACTACACTATGCGCGCCAACTTCCCCTTCGTAGACGCCATGCAGCAGAGCGACCTCTACCTGCGCTTCGATGCTAAGAAGGGCAAGAAGGCTGTGAGCCTCCCCGACCTTAAGGTTGGTTATGGTGTCATAGCTACCAGCGAACTGCTGAAGAACACTCTTTCCAGCGTTAACCCTGCTCTCGCTCCCGATGCTTACCAGCGTATCATGAAGCAGAAGCAGGAGGCGCAGATCAAGTACCTCGTGAACCAGGCCAATGTACGTGCCAGCGAGCTCAACAGCACCAGCATCAAGGACTTCGTGAAGATTCTGAAGGAAATCAACGACAATCAGGAGAAGCTGCAGCTCGAGAATATCGAGGTTAGCGCTTATGCTTCGCCCGAAGGCCGCTACGATTTCAATGCCCAGCTGGCCGAGAAGCGTCAGAACACCTCCAGCGCTTATGTCAATGAGCAGCTGAAGAAGAACCGCATGAAGGCTGATGTCGACACCAAGTTCACAGCCGAGGACTGGGAAGGCTTCCAGCAGTTGGTTGGCGAGAGCAATATTCAGGATAAGGACGTCATCCTTCGCGTGCTCTCCATGTATCAGGATCCTGCCGAACGTGAGCAGCAGATTCGCAACATGAGTGTTGTCTATGATGAGTTGGCCAAGGGTATCCTGCCTGAGCTCCGTCGCGCACGCCTCATTGCCAACTACAATGTCATCGGCCGTTCCGACGAACAGATTCTTAATCAGTTCCAGACCGATGCTACTCAGCTCAACGTTGAGGAGATGCTTTACGGCGCAGCCCTGCAAGAGGACAACGCCCTGAAACAGAAGTGGTATGAGAAGGCAGCTCAGCTCTTCCAGAGCGATGCCCGCGCCTACAACAACCTCGCCAATCTTGCTTATCAGGACGGCGACCTCGCTTCCGCAGCCAACTACCTTGCCAAGGCTAAGAGCATCAATGCCAACAGCCCTGAGGTGGCAACTAACGAAGCCCTTCTGGCTCTGGCTAAGGGTCAGGTGGCTGAGGCTGAGGCTCTGCTGGCCAAGGGTGTAGGTGCCAACACTTACAACGAAGTGCTGGGCAACCTCAATCTGGCTAAGGGCAACTACGCAGCTGCCGCTGCCAACCTCACAGGTGTGAAGAGCAATAGCGCCCTGCTGGCTCAGATCCTCAACAAGGACTACGTGAGTGCCGCAGCTACTCTTGCAGGCATCAAGAACGCTGATGCTTACACTTCGTATCTCGGCGCTATCCTCGCTGCCCGCAGAGGCGACGCTTCAGCTCTCGTGAACAACCTGCGCACCGCACTTGAGAAGAACCCCAGCCTGGCAGCACGTGCTACCCGCGACCTTGAGTTCGCCAAGTATGCAGCTCAGGTGGCAAGTCTGATAAAGTAAAAGCAACAAGAAAGACTCACCTCCAACCCCTCCCGTCAGGGAGGGGGGAGTCTGCGGGACGACATTATAAGTAATAATGTGTAAGGGCATTTGCAATCGCCCACCCAAGAAGAGTATGAGAACTGAAACACATACATCGCGCAGCCTCCTCCCCTCCCTGATGGGGTGGGGTTGGTTTTTTGTTTTCCTCCTTTTTATTTCCTGCTCCGATTCGCGCCGCTTCCGCGTAGAGGGAGAGATAGACAATCTGGAGCAAGCGGAGTTTTATATCTACAGCACCGATGGTGGTTTGGCAAAACTCGACACTATCTATGTGCGCGACGGTAACTTCAAATGGGAAACGCTCATTGAGCACGAAGCTACCTTCTTCTTAGTCTATCCCAACCTTAGTCAACAAGTCATCTTCGCAAGTCCAGGCCAGAAAGTCAGTGTCATTGGCGATGCAGCACAACTGCGAGCCATCAACGTCCTCGGTACCGACGAGAACAAGGCATACACAGAGTTCCGAATGGCCCATTTCAACGATAGCCCAGAGGCATTGACAGCAGCCATGCGCGATTATATTGCCACTCATTCCGACAGTCGTGTCAGCACGTTCATGCGAACGCTTGTTCAGAATGTGCGAGGCACTGGCTCAGGCATAGTGGTAGGACAAAAGCTCACAGACTTAGAGCTGCCACCTGACGGCCTTTCGTCCGACAGCACAACCATTCGTCTGCGTCCTGGCCGACCGGTATTACTGACGTTTTGGGCCTCATGGCTTCGCGAGACTACCGAAGATTTCTATTTTCTGCTGAAAGCACACCGCCAGTCACAGCACGCCAGTGGCGACAAGAGCCTGCGTGTCATCAGCGTAAGCCTTGACGTCAATCCCGACGACTACCGCAGCACTTGCCGTTTTGACTCGCTCATTTGGGAGTCGCGCTGCTATCGCCAGATATGGGATACGCCTATCGTCAGCCAACTCTCCATTACCTCGCTGCCGTATTATATCCTCACTGATGCTGATTTGCGCGTAGTGGCTTGTGGCAGCAATTGGAAGGACGATATCCAGCGCCCTCTTTATAGCCTCACTTCCAACGGCAGAGAATAATCTGCCTGCCTGATTTAATGTGCAACTGCCCGTGGAAACGAAGCGATGCGTAGGCGAGCGGCACCCATAGGCACGAGTGTTACGCACTCTATCCTGTTGCTGCGCTGAGCCGATTCAGATGGTAGGACATCCGTCATGCCGGTTTGGTCCATACCCCACGATGGAATGCGGCAGGCATTCACCGTGAACACAAATGGCACGGCATCAAGCGTGAAGGGATAATTATCTTGTGGCCATCCGAGAACAGTCTTCTCGGCTACGACTGGCATATTCTGCTTGTCCACAACGAGAGCATAGTTCCAGGGTGAACGTGGGAAGAGTTCGTAGGCAGGCCACAACGAGGCATCGACACCTTCCTGCCAGTGGGAATCATTCTGAACCATATCCTTGTCCCGGCTGTCGCGCTGCTGTACGTCCTCGTCGATACGTAATGCCAGAGTCAGTGGGCCGTAATCGAGGCTCACGCTATTCTTATTTTCTTCCCATACACGCGAGCGTAGGCTCATAGGCAGTTGCAGCGTCACGGCATCTCCGTTCTTCCACTCGCGTTCGATGCGCAGATAGCTCCCGCCGCGTTCTATTTTGCCTTTGGCATTGTCGCCCTTAAGTGAATATGATGCACCTTCAACCCATGCAGGCACACGTAGGTACAACGGAAAACGAACAGGCGAAGCGGTGGTGACGCTCACGTTTATCATCTCGTCGAACGGGTAATGTGTGTCAATGCTCACTACTACGTCTTGCCTGTTGGCAACGCGAGCGTAGGCATCGCATTCAGCATATAGCATAGTGGCCAGGCCTCCGTCGGTGGTGGCCATTACCAAGTGCTCGGCAAAATAAGGCCAGCCCATTCCGTGGTTATGCTGGCAGCACCTGCTGCTGAAAGGGCTCATCGATAGCATACCAGGCAGGTTGTTGTCTATGCTGGGCGCATGGTTCTTGCCATCGCTGATAGCTTGGTTGGGCGACGTGATATACCTTAGCGACCGCATATCAGGCATTAGTGCAGCTGTGTAGCTGTTGAATGCCACCTCTTCGCATTGGTCAGCCCAAGCCGGGTCGCCGGTGATGCTCATCATTATCTCGTCGCTGGCCATCTGCTCTACCAATGCACATGTCTCAGCACCCTGACGAGGGTCAGAATAACCTGCGCGTGCATTCTCGTCGGCACCATACATTCCTCCCGGCACCTGTCCGTAGCGCTTGCGTATCTCCTGTTGGTTGTTGTAAGCAGCCTGAAGCATTGCCTTGTCGCCCGTATAGACGTAATATGTAGCAGGTTCACGGAACCCTTGTGCCACATTCACACCATGCCAGTTGGGCAGGTCGCCCTTCATAGTCCAGTCGCAACCGTTTTTGTGCAACTTGTCAATGAGAGGCAGCAATTCTCTATCGCCTGTTCTGTTGTATAGCCAGATGACGCTCCATTCGTTGTCGCTGCCGCGTTTGTTTTCCCAATAGTCCTTAAGGAATTTGTCATCGGGCACGGTCTGTTCCCATTTCATATAGTTGGTCATCGCCTTGATGACACGCTCGTCGCCGCTATACTCATAGTACGTTTGCAGCGCCCACAGCATAATCATCTGTGCCCATATCTCAGGTCGCCCGTTGCTCATATTGCGCGGCCCTAAGAAGCCGTCGGGCTTCAGGTTGTTCAGCACACCCTCAAACCAAGTCTGTGCCTCGGCCTTCAGCGTTTCGTCGTCGAGGATATATGCCAGGCTGGCATAGCCGCGCAACCAATAAGGCACCTCCTCCCATCCGTGGTCGCCATTGTCGCTGAGCCATTGGTTGTTGCGCTTGTCGAGCCAGTCGCTCACGGTGCCGAGCTGACCGTTCAAACCGTTTTTCTGGCGCACGAGCACCTCACGAAGCCAGCCGCGCGGCTGAACCTTGCCCACAGGCAGTTTCAGCAGCGAACCGCCATGCAGTGGCGCGCGGAATGAAGGGTAATTGGCCGTAGTGCCTACTTGCGGGCGTTCCACCACACTTACCTTGGTCTGAGCCGTTGTCCGCGAGGGAATGGCGATAACACACAAAATAGCAATAAACAAATTAATCCTATTCATGGAATCAAGTTTTATATTTGTTTCTTGCTGCAAAGATAGTGCTATTCGCCCTGTAAAATCATTAATATCTATTCAAAAGATAGCAATAATGCTTAAAATAAGACCTATGAATAGGTATTGCTGATGCAAGGGATTATCCCACGCTGCCTTCGAGCGACACGCTGAGCAGTTTTTGTGCCTCGGCGGCAAATTCCATCGGCAGTTTGTTCAGCACATCTTTGGCATAGCCGTTCACGATGAGCCCCACGGCTTCTTCTTCTGCTATGCCGCGTTGGCGGCAGTAGAAGAGTTGCTCTTCCGAGATCTTCGACGTGGTGGCCTCGTGTTCCACTATGGCCGACGGGTTCTGAACGTCCATATAGGGGAACGTATGTGCTCCGCAGGTGGGCGAGAGCAGGAGGCTGTCGCACGATGAATAGTTGCGGGCACCCTCGGCTTTCGGCGCTACACGCACCAGACCGCGGTACGAGTTCTGCGAACGGCCGGCGCTGATGCCCTTGCTTATAATGGTACTGCGTGTGCGGGGGGCGAGGTGAATCATCTTAGTGCCGGTGTCGGCCTGCTGGAAGTTGTTGGTCACTGCCACGGAGTAGAACTCTGCCTGCGATCCTTCGCCTGCCAGAACGCACGACGGATACTTCCAAGTAATAGCCGAACCTGTTTCCACTTGTGTCCAGGACAGCTTGGCGTTTTCACCTCGCACCAAGCCGCGCTTCGTCACTAAGTTCAGCACACCGCCCTTGCCTTCCTTGTCGCCCGGGTACCAGTTCTGCACGGTAGAATATTTCACTTCAGCATGATTCTCTACCACTATCTCCACTATGGCTGCGTGCAGTTGGTTCTCGTCGCGCATGGGGGCGGTGCAACCTTCGAGGTAGCTGACATAGGCCCCCTCGTCGGCCACGATGAGTGTGCGTTCAAACTGTCCCGTGCCACGGGCATTGATGCGGAAATAGGTAGAGAGTTCCATGGGACATCTCACCCCCTTGGGGATATACACGAAGGAGCCGTCAGAGAAGACAGCCGAGTTCAGGGCGGCGAAGAAATTGTCGCGATAGGGCACTACCGACCCGAGATATTTCCTGACCAAGTCGGGATGCTCGCGTACGGCTTCGCTTATCGAGCAGAAGATTATGCCCAGCTCTGCCAGCTTGGCGCGGAACGTAGTCTTCACGCTTACGCTGTCCATCACGGCGTCCACGGCTGTGCCGCTGAGTGCCAAACGCTCCTCGAGCGGGATGCCGAGCTTGTCGAAGGTCTTCATCAGCTCGGGGTCGATGTCGTCGATGCTCTTCGGACCTTCTTTCTTCTTCGATGCCGTAGGGTCGGCATAGTAGGAAATGGCCTGATAGTCAATCTCCGGCATCTGCAGATGTCCCCAGGTGGGTTGCTGCTGCGCCTGCCAGTATCGGAACGCTTTCAGGCGGAACTCCAACAGCCAATCGGGTTCACCTTTCTTGGCGGAGATGAGGCGCACCGTATCCTCAGTGAGGCCGCTGTCAATCACCTCTGTTTCCACATCGGTGGTGAAACCGAACTCATAGGCTTTATCCACGACCGAGCGCACGTAGGCGTTCTGTCCGTCAGCTCCTTTCTTCGTCTCCTCTATGTCTTTGTTGCTGCTCATGCTTTATGATAGTCTTTTTCCGTGTGCAAAGATACTGCTTTTGCCCCGAACCAAAGCAAGAATAGCCGAAAAACTGCATCACTTCCAATTTTTCTCTCCATTCTCACTCCCTCCCAACCCTAATAGGTTTCGGCAAATTGTGTTAAGGGTTTGGGCGAAAACCCTTAAGGCTGTAAACCTGAACCCTTCACAGATACTGTCCGTGGACTCCATGGACTATGCTTCCACCAATAATGATTCAAAACCGCTTAGGGGCGTTAAGATGCCGAAAAATAAAATGTTTTTCAAATTTGACTTCACCCTTCACTGTAAGTGATTGATTTTCAATGGTGGCGTTGTTTAGAGGCCACAATCAAGGGTATAATTGCATAAAAACTTTATGAATATCACCCCTGCTTCCACTTTTTGCCTGTTTTTGCCAGCTAATCGATTATCTCACTGCATATTACACCAAGTGGAGGCTGTTCATTTTGCCTCCACTTTGCCTTCACTCTAAATTATCCCGGATTACCCTTCATCTCTGGGCAAAAAGGGACACAGAATAAAGTTGGATTTGGAATCCGGAAATAAGCTATTGCTGATTATCAGGTAGTTATAGTGAAGTGTGAAGTCAATTTTGAAAAACATTTTATTTTTTTGCCCTTATCTGTGCTAAGAATGCAGAGGAGGGCGATATCCTACGTCAATCTGTTCGTCAATCTTTTATGTTAGAGGCTCACACAGGAATCACAGAAAACGGCTGTTTGTGACAATTAATGAGATAACCGTCAATCTTTACTTTCATTTCGAACTGATTGATTACGGACCATGACCAGACGTGCGTGCAGATATGAACGGTCGTGCATGCGGATATGACCGGTCGTGCAGGCAGATATGACTGGTCATATAGGCAAATTAGGCCGGTCATGCAAGCCGATAAGGCCGGCTTTAACGAACAGCACGACCGATTGAGCTTGTGGGCTCGACCGGTCGTGCTGCTGATATAATAGTTTGTTCAGTTGTCTTTGGCTCCTCGCCACTGGCTCTTGGCCAGGTTGAAGGCTATAGAGGTTGTCTGCTTCAGAGGCTCGAAGAGGAGGGAGTTGTGCTGCGAATCCTCCTTCACCAATCGTGTGATGGAGAGAACATTGCAGACGGCTCCGAGCAGGATGGCATATTTCACAACGCTTAGCAAAGCACCGCCAAGGTTGTTGACGCCATCGAGACCTGCCCACTCAAGCACTTTTGTGAGCAGCGAGCCAAGCACGCCCAGGACGATAGGCACGCCTATCCAGATGAGTGCGAAGGCAATGATGCTGGCAATGCTGGGGGAGGTGCCGATATGCGGGGCGAGTTCGTAGCCCACTTGTTCGTAGAGCAGGTAAGCTAAGTACAGTCCCACGAAGACACCTATCAGCCCTAATACCTCTTTCAGCAGGCCGTTGCTCCACCCCTTCCATGCTCCGAGGGCGAGCACAATGAGAAATAAAATATCGAATCCGTTCATTTCATTCACTTCGTTCATTATAGTTTCGCCTTCACTTCGATCTCCTGGAAGGTTTCGATCGTGTCGCCTTCGCGGATATCGCTGTAGTTGACGAGCGAGATACCGCACTCGAAGTTGGTGTTGACTTCCTTGACGTCATCCTTGAAACGCTTGAGGGCATCGATGGCGCCGGTGTGAATGACGATACCGTCGCGAATGACACGTGCCTTGTTGGAACGGCTGACCTTGCCGTCGATGACGTAAGCACCAGCCACAGTACCGACCTTGGAGATGTGGAACACCTGACGCACCTCGAGCTGCGCGGTGACTTCTTCCTTGAGCTCGGGGGCCAACATGCCTTCCATGGCTTCCTTCACCTCTTCGATAGCATCGTAGATAATGCTGTAGGTGCGGATTTCCACGCCCTGCTGCTCGGCGGCCTTGCGGGCACTGGCTGACGGACGCACCTGGAAGGCTACGATGATAGCGTCGGAAGCGGCGGCCAGCGAGACATCGTTCTCGGAGATCTGACCCACGGCCTTGTGGATTACGTTGACGGCAATCTTCTCGGTGGAGAGCTTGATGAGCGAGTCGCTCAAGGCCTCGATAGAGCCGTCCACGTCGCCCTTGACGATGACGTTCAACTCCTGGAAACCGCCCTGTTCGATGCGGCGACCGATCTCGTCGAGAGTGAGGTGGTGCTGCGTGCGGATGCCCTGTTCGCGCTGTAGCTGTTCGCGCTTGGTAGCAATCTCGCGGGCTTCCTGGTCGGTGTCCATCACGTGGAAGGTGTCGCCGGCCTGAGGAGCGCCGTTCAAGCCGAGCACGGTGGCTGCCTGAGCCGGGCCAATCTCCTTGATGCGCTGTCCGCGCTCGTTGAACATCGCCTTGATACGGCCGTAGTTGGTACCTGCCAACAGGATATCGCCCATCTTCAGCGTGCCGTTGGAGCAGAGCACGGTGGCGACGTAGCCACGGCCCTTGTCGAGCGACGACTCGATGATGGAGCCTGTAGCCTTGCGGTTGGGATTGGCCTTGAGGTCGAGCATCTCGGCTTCGAGGAGCACCTTCTCCATCAGTTCGGGCACGCCCATGCCTTTCTTGGCACTGATGTCCTGGCTCTGGTACTTGCCGCCCCAGTCCTCAACGAGGAAGTTCATCTGTGCAAGATGTTCCTTGATCTTCTCGGGGTTAGCGGCAGGCTTGTCTATCTTGTTGATGGCGAAGACGATGGGCACGCCTGCAGCCACAGCGTGGTTGATGGCTTCCTTGGTCTGCGGCATGATGTCGTCGTCGGCTGCGATGATGATGATGGCGATATCGGTGACCTGAGCACCACGGGCACGCATGGCGGTGAATGCCTCGTGACCGGGGGTGTCAAGGAAGGTGATATGGCGGCCGTCCTCCAGCTTCACGTTGTAAGCACCGATGTGCTGTGTGATGCCGCCTGCCTCGCCTGCGATGACATTGGTCTTGCGGATATAGTCGAGCAGAGATGTCTTACCATGGTCTACGTGACCCATGACGGTGACGATAGGAGCGCGTGGCACGAGATCTGCCTCATCGTCGGCCTCCTCTTGCACGGCTTCGCTGACGTCGGCGCTGACATACTCGGTCTGGAAGCCGAACTCGTCGGCCACGAGGTCGATGGTCTCCTTATCCATCCTCTGGTTGATACTTACCATGACGCCGAGGCTCATGCAGGTGCCGATGACCTGTGTGACGGGGATGTTCATCATGCTGGCCAACTCGTTGGCGGTGACGAACTCCGTCAGCTTCAGGATCTTGGACTCCTGTTCCTGCTGCTCGAGCTCTGCCTCGATGCCTGCACGTATGTTCTCGCGCTTCTCGCGACGATACTTGGCACCCTTGCCCAGCGAGGCATTCTTGCCGGAAGTGAGGCGTGCGAGCGTCTCGCGTACCTGCTTTGCAATCTCCTCGTCGCTCTGCTCGGGGGGCAGGATGACCTCCTTGGGCTGGTTCTTGCGCTTGTTTTTCTTGCCGCCCTGCTGCTGGTTGGCAGGCTGCTGGTTGCCGCCCTTGTTCTTCTTGGGCTGACCTTGGTTCTGCTGTTTGGCAGCTTCGGCTTTGATGTCGACGCGCTCGCCTTTCTTCTTGTTGCGACGGTTTTCGCCTTCGGCTGTTGCGCCTTGCGAACCCTTGCCCGAGCCTCCACGACGCTTCTTTTGGCGTGGCGGGCGTGTGCTCTGGTTGAGCGAGTCGAGGTCGATATGACCTTTGATGTTAAGCGTGAGGGGCGGTTCGGCCGGACCTTTCACACGGAACACACCATCGACCTCTTCGAGTTCTATGGCACCCTTCTTCTTCTTGGGCTGCGGTTCCGTGGCAGCCTCGGTGGTAGCTTCCGTGGCAGTTTCCTGCTGAGGCTCTTCAGCGGGGACCTCCACCTTTACCTCTTCCACCTTTACCTCTTTAGCCTTTACTTCATCGGCCACGGGCTTCTGCTCAGGGGCCTTTTCCACTGCCTTCGGCTCAGCAACCGGCTTGGCTTCGGGGGCTTTCTCCTCCTTCTTGGCTTCCGGTTCGGGTGCTGCAGGCGCAGGTTTCGGGGTCTTTGGTTTGGGGTTGAGATCTATATGTCCAACCACTTTAGGCTTCTTCACCTCGGTCAATGGCAGAGCCTTGTCGTCCTCGGTGAGCACAATAGTTTCTTTCTTCTCCTTGGCCTTGCGTGCCGTGGATATTTTCTGAGCTTGAGCCAGTACGACCTTATCTTTGTTGAACTCGGCCTGCACGAGCGCATACTGCTCATCGGTGATGGTAGCGTTTGGGTTAGCTTCCACCTCGGTGAATCCCTTCTTGTTGAGGAAATCCACGAGCGTCTGCAGTCCTACGCTACACTCTTTTGTTACTTTATTTATTCTTATTGGCATATACGTTATTTTAGTGAAAAGTGAATGAGTGAAAAATATAAATTACTATTGAATGTTGTAGAGTGAATCAGAAGGTGAGAGTGACGTTAATTTTTCACTTTCCACTCAATCATTTTTCACTTTCATTCTCTTCCTCTTCCTCGTCAGGGAATTCCTGACGCAGAATGCTGAGGACTTCGTCAACGGTTTCTTCCTCGAGGTCGGCGTTCTTGATGAGCATCTCGCGCGGAGCTTCGAGCACTGAGCGGGCTGTGGTCCAGCCGTTGTTCTTCAGTTCCTCGATGACCCATTCGTCGATCTCATCCTTGAAGTCGTCGAGATAGATATCATCTTCGAGCTCTTCGCTCTCGCCTTCAGCCACTTCGCGATACACGTCAATGACAGTGTCGGTGAGCATCGAGGCCAGACGGATGTTCAAGCCGCCCTTACCGATAGCCAGCGACACCTGATCCGGATCGAGGTAAACTTCGCAGTGCTTCTGATCTTCGTCGAGATTGATGCTATTGATCTGAGCGGGTCCGAGGGCACGTGTGATGAGCAGCTGGGGATTGTTGGTCCACTGGATTACGTCGAGGTTCTCGCCGCGCAGTTCGCGCACGATACCATGAACACGGCTGCCGCGCACGCCTACGCAAGCACCTACGGGGTCTACGCGGTCGTCGTAGCTCTCGACGGCAATCTTAGCACGCTCGCCGGGCACGCGGGCAATCTTGCGGATGGAGATGATGCCTTCGGCTATCTCCGGCACTTCGGCCTCGAGCAGGCGCTGCAGGAATACGGGGCTTGTGCGCGAGAGTATAATCTTAGGATTGCCGGTGGAGTTGTCGACGCGTGAGATGACGGCGCGAGCCGGCTCGCCCTTGCGGAAGAAGTCTCCGGGGATCTGCTCGTTCTTCGGCAGCAGCAGTTCGTTGCCTTCCTCGTCAAGCAGCAGCACTTCCTTGTGCCACACCTGATAGACCTCGGCCGAGATGATGTCGCCCACCATGTCTTTGTACTTGTTGTAGAGGGCATCGTGCTCCAGCTCGAGGATGCGCGAGGCGAGTGTCTGACGCAGGGTGAGAATGGCACGACGGCCGAACTTTGAGAAGTCGACGGGTTCGGACACGTCTTCTCCTACCTCGTAGTCGTCGGCAATCTTGCGTGCTTCAGAGAGGCCGATCTGCATGTTGGGATCTTCCACTTCGTCGTCCTCTACCACTGTGCGGTTGCGATAGATTTCAAAGTCGCCCTTGTCGGGGTTCACGATTACGTCGTAGTTCTCGTCGGTGCCTTGCATCTTAGCAATCACGTTGCGAAAACTCTCCTCGAGCACGCTCACCAGTGTGGCGCGGTCGATGTTCTTTGTCTCCTTGAACTCTGCAAAAGAGTCGATGAGAGCGTTAGTTTGTTTCTTTGCCATGTATATTTAGTTTAATGTTTAACGTTTAATGTTTAATGTGGGTTGCTTTGCTACTCGTGAAGTCTGCCGTCTAAGGTATTTGCATTAAACCTTAAACTTTAAACTGCGAGCGCAGCGCGAGCCTTCATTTGAAGTCGATGATGTAGCGGCCGCTCTTGACGTCGCTCATGGCGAGCGTCATGTCCACGTCCTGCATCACAGGGCGTTTCTTGCCTTCGACTTGCACCTTCTGGCGCACGGCAATCACCACGTGCTGGGCATCAGCTTCCTTGAGCATTCCTTTGAGCTTGCGGTTGTCGGTAGTGATTATCTCCACTTCCTTGCCTACGTGGTTCTGCCACTGGCGCAGCACCTTGAAGGGCTGACCCAGTCCGGCGCTGCCCACCTCAAGTTCGTAGTCTTCTACGTCGCGGTCGAGGTGCTCTTCAATGAAACGCGACAGCTGTACGCAATCGTCAATCCATACGCCGTCGGCATGGTCTATCTCCACGGTGATGAAATCGTCGGGCGTCACCGTGAGGTCTGTTAGGAAATAATCTTTGCCCTCGAGCCATTGCTCTACGAGCTCATTCACTGTTTGCTTGTCGATCATTCTTGTTTTCGTTTAGCGTTCTACGATTTATATAATCTTTAGTGCTTACTCTTTGAAATAGGAAAAAGGAAACGGCCACCTCTTTAATCCTTAATCTCTAATCCTTAATCCTTTAAATAGTGAAGCGAAGAACCTTAGCGGCCCCTCGCTTCCTCACGTTTGCGGTGCAAAAGTAGGTCAAAATCCCGTAACTGCCAAATAAACAGCTAATAAAAACATCAAAACCAGCCGTTTTTTATATAAAAAGCTCTCTATGGTGTAAAATCTTTCAACTTTCAACTCTTAACTCTCAACTTTTCACTACCTTTGCAGCCAAAATTGAAACACTGAGCGAATGAGCACAAGATTGCAATTGCCGACCAATGCCGATATCGACCTGCTGATGAGCAGGATAAAGGGTATCTTGTTTCCCGATGTTTTTGGTGTTGTCGATGAGGAAGACTTGCGGGTGCAGCTGAATCAGTATGTCCGTTTTGCCGTTGAGGCAAGCGGCGCTAATTCTTCCATCTCTTCAGTCGAAGGGTACGAGATAGAGCTTCCGCTCGCGGAGATAGGCGACCTGCTGCGTCAGGACATACAAGCCGCTGCCGACAACGACCCTGCCGCTTCTTCCACTCTCGAGGTGATGTGCTGTTACCCAGCCTTCACCGCCATGCTCCACTACCGAGTAGCTCATGCTTTGTACCAGCTGAACGTACCTTTGCTGCCGCGTATCATCACCGAGCGTGCCCACTCCATCACGGGCATCGACATTCACCCGGCAGCACAGATAGGGCCCGCCTTCGGCATAGACCACGGCACAGGCATCGTCATAGGTGCCACGTCAATCATCGGTTCGCATGTCATGGTGTATCAGGGCGTCACCCTCGGTGCCAAGCATTTTGCCCGCGATGCCGAAGGCCACATGATAGACCAGCCCCGTCACCCCATCTTGGAGGACTACGTTACCGTATATTCCAATACCTCGCTCCTGGGACGCATTCGCATAGGTCATCATTCGGTTATCGGCGGTAACCTGTGGATTACCCACGATGTGCCGCCATATTCGCAGGTGCGCCAGTCGCGGCCTGTGAAGAAGGTTAGCTTCGAAAACGGTGACGGTATTTAACCCGAATCTTAATGACCGCTTTAGGTCTATCGTAGCCTTAGCATAAGGCATATCATAACACAACGGCCGATTGAACGTCTTGTCCAATCGGCCGTTGTCTGTTGTATGACAGTGGTATAAGTTCTATGGTTCCGGAAGTGTAGGTCTTGGCCTATTCACTTATCAGTCGGCACACGCGGTCCTGGAAATCGCGGGCCTCCGCCATGGAACGCACGCCTTGGTTCATAATGGCGAAAGCTATGAGATGGCCTGTGGAGCGTTGTGTTGTATACCCTACCAGGGTAGACACGGCGCTTACCGACCCCGTCTTGGCGCGTACGTTCTGAGCTGCCGGGGTGCCTGCCATTCGGTTCTTCAGAGTGCCGTCGACACTGGCCACGGGCAACACAGCCATCAGAGGATTCAGGATGCGTTCGGGCTGCGTAGTAGCATAAGCCAGCAGGCATGTGAAGGCAGCAGGCGTCTGGTAGTTGTAGAGTGATAGTCCGCTACCGTCGGCCACGGTGGAGATGCCTTCGCGGCCGCCCCATGTTGGCAGATGGCTTTTGTTTATCACGGCGCTCACGGCAGCGGCTCCGTTCTTGCGGCTATAGGATTTGGTGCTCTCCTTTATCGAGGAGAAGGCTCCGTAGGCCTTAGCCACGTGGTAGAACACCGCCTCGGCGCATAGGTTGTCGCTCTCCTTCATCATAGGCTGCAGCACGGCCGTCAGCGGGCGGGCTACAGTGGCCAATGGTGTGGCAGCTGCCGGGGCAGTTCCCACGGAAGTGCCTCGTCCCACGCTTATCCCTACGGCACGGAAGGCAGCCATCAACTGGTCCACCAGCACGGGCTTGCCGCCGCAGAGCATAGGCGACAGGGTGGGGTTGTCGTCGTCCCAGCACCAGCCCCAGCCAAACTCATCGGAATCCTTGAACGAAGCATCTACTATCAGACGGCCGTTGATGGTGCGTATGCCGGCAGCCCGCAGTTGGTTGGCCAGCGAACGGACGTCAGCCGCTGTCAGCAGAGGGTCCATCACACCTTTAATAAATATGTCGCCGGTGAGCACGCTGCCCGTCTGCGACGCGGTGGTGAGGATTTGTGTGGTCAGTGCATATCCTGGTCCCAGCAGGTCGAGTGCCGTCACCGCCGTAGCCACTTTCTCTGTCGAGGCGGGACGCATGCGCTGGTGGGCGTTGTGTGCATATAGCACCTCGGCTGTGGTGAGGTCTACGATATGCAGCCCAAGCTGGCTGCGCTCCAGCAAGGTATCGACCGACAGGAGCAGCTCGTCGAGCGTAGCAGTGAGCCGGCTGGAGGCCACAGGCTTGGCATCGCCCTGGCGCGAGGCGTGTGAGCTGGTGCGTTTGTCGTCGTCGAACATGCTGCCGTCGCGCAGCAGTTCCATCACATCGCCGCCCGAAGTGCCGGTCGTGCTCTCGATGAGCGGGCTATGGGCTGAGTCGGGTGAAGTCTGTTGCCGGGCCATGCGGCTGGTGCTTCCACAGGCAGCAAGGACCACAGCCAGAGCCCCTAAAATCACTTTTTTCATCTCTTTCTTGTTTTATTTGGGTGCAAAGGTAAGGAAAAGTTTAAAGTTTAAAGTTTAAAGTGTGAAGTTTTTCTATAATTCACATAAATAATTCATCATTCTTCATTCTCCATTCTTTATTTTTCCTTATCTTTGTCGCCAGAAAATCTTTAGACATCACACTTTAAACATTAAATCAGCGGGCACTACCCGTCACCCATCATGATCCGTAAATTCGATTTCCTCATCATCGGCTCAGGCGTAGCCGGCATGAGTTATGCACTCAAGGTCGCTCAGAGCGGCAAAGGAAAAGTGGCACTTATCTGCAAGACGACTATCGACGAAGCAAACACCGACAAGGCGCAGGGCGGCGTAGCCAGCGTGACCAACCTCAAGGTGGACAACTTCGAAAAGCATATTCACGACACTATGGTGGCCGGCGACTATATCTCCGACCCTGCCGCCGTGGAGCAAGTGGTTAAGAATGCGCCCAAGGGCATTGCCGACCTGGTGAAATGGGGCGTCAATTTCGACCGCAACGACGACGGCGAGTTCGACCTCCATCGCGAGGGCGGACACTCGGAGTTCCGTATCCTGCACCACGCCGACGACACCGGCCACGAGATACAGCAGGGCCTGATCCGAGCCGTGCGCGCCGATAAGCGCATCACAGTGCTCGAGAACCATTTCGCCGTGGAGATAATCACCCAGCACCACCTCGGTCGCGAGGTAAACCGCCACATGACCGACATCGAATGCTATGGCGCCTACGTCCTTGATCCTGATACCCATAAGATTGACACCTTCCTCTCGCGCGTCACGCTGATGGCCACCGGCGGCACGGGAGCCGTCTACGCTACCACCACCAACCCCAATATCGCCACCGGCGACGGCATAGCCATGGTCTATCGTGCCAAGGGTATTGTCAAAGACATGGAGTTTGTGCAGTTCCACCCCACAGCACTCTACAATCCGGCTGAGACGCACCCCGCCTACCTCATCACCGAAGCTATGCGCGGTTACGGCGGTATCCTGCGCCTGCCCAACGGCGAGGAATTCATGCAGAAGTATGACAAACGCCTCTCGCTGGCGCCGCGCGACATCGTGGCACGCGCCATCGACAAGGAGATGAAGATTCACGGCATTGACCACGTATGTCTTGACGTCACACACAAAGACCCCGAGGAGACTAAGCACCATTTCCCCAATATCTATGCCAAGTGCCTCAGCATAGGCATCGACATCACCAAGCAGTACATACCCGTAGTGCCTTGCGCCCACTATATGTGCGGCGGCATCAAGGTGGACTTGAACGCCTGCTCCACCATACACCGCCTCTATGCCGTGGGCGAGTGCTCGTGCACAGGCCTCCACGGCGGCAATCGCCTCGCCTCCAACTCGCTAATCGAAGCCGTAGTCTATGCCGACAAGGCTGCCGAGCACTCTATAGCACATATAGATGAATACACTTTCAACGACCAGGTGCCCGAATGGAACGACGAAGGCACTATGACCAACGAGGAGAAGGTGCTCATAGCTCAGGATATGCGCGAAGTGGGACAGATTATGTCCAACTACGTGGGCATCGTGCGTTCCGACCTTCGCCTCCACCGCGCCTGGACACGCCTTGATATCATCTACGAGGAAACCGAAGAGCTCTTCAAGCGCGTCAAAGCCTCCAAGGATATATGCGAATTGCGCAATATGGTCAATGTCGGCTACCTCATCACCCGTCAAGCCATAGAACGCAAGGAGAGCCGTGGGCTTCACTACACTGTGGACTATCCCAAGCATGCGTATGACCAGAAATAACCATCCATGAAGCGCTACATATTTTTATTCTTCATTCTTCATTCATCATTATTCATTAACGTCAGTGTCGCTGACGCCCAGACTCATTGGCAGAACCCACTCGAGGCGGGAGAGAATATGGTGCACGGTCGCTGGTGGAATAGCGAATTAAAGGACAACTACCACCGCCTCACTCCCCGTGCCGAAGGTGTAGTGCGCAGCTCCGTATGGGGCCTTTCCAAGCAGTCGGCAGGTCTCTCCGTCTGCTTTCACACCAACGCTCCCACCATCCGTGTGCGCTACAAGGTCACAGGCGGTCTCGCCATGTTCCACATGCCGCAGACGGGTGTCTCAGGTCTCGACCTCTACGCCACCGATGCCGACGGCCGTCTGCGCTGGTGCGCCAGCAAGTTCAACCTCTCGTTCAAGGATACCATAAACTACGAGTTTCGCGACATCACCTATTTCACAGGCGAGGACCGCGGCTACGACTTCGAGCTCTTCCTTCCCCTCTACAACGAGGTGGCGTGGCTCGAAGTGGGTGTCGACGAGGGGCATGAGCTGCGTTTCATCCCCGCTCCCGCCGAGCAGCCCATCGTGGTCTATGGCACCAGCATTGCTCAGGGTGCCTGCGCCTCGCGCACGGGCATGGCGTGGACTAATATCGTGCACCGCGAGAGCCATTACCCTGTCATCAACCTCGGTTTCTCGGGCAACGCGCTGATTGAGGAAGAGGTGTTTCGCTTCCTCGCCGAGATAGATGCCAAGCTCTTCGTCATCGACTGCCTGCCCAATATGGCCACCGAGCGCACCGAGCTCATCTACGACCGCCTCATCCGCGGCATCGGCATCCTGCGCGCTAGGAGTCAGGCGCCTATCCTCCTCGTGGAGCACAACTATGCCAATGGCAGCAGCTCGCAGCAGTCCGTGGATTGGTACACACATTCCAATGCCGAGCAGCGCCGAGCCTACGACCGTCTTGTTGCCGACGGCGTAGCCGGTCTCTACTACCTCTCGCACGCCGAACTCGCCTTCACTCAGGAATCCATGGTCGAGGGCATACACCCCAACGACCTCGGCATGCGCCAATACGCCGACGCCTACCTTCGCAAGCTCCACGCTATCTTCATGAGTGAGCATTAATCACCATGCGAAAACTTTTTTTGCCGACGTGTGTAATAATTATAAGGTATTGAGGTCTTATATACGATGACCGACCGAGAACTCACATACCAAGTCACGCAGCGCGGCAGCCACAAGGCCTTTGCAGAAATCGTCCATCGCTATTCGGCAATGGTCTTCTCGAAGGCGTTGGGCGTGACGCACAGCGAGGAGGGGGCAGCCGAGGTGACGCAACAGACGTTTGTCCGCGCCTACGAGAACCTCGACACCTGGCGCGGCACGGAGCTGGGACCCTGGCTCGTGGCCATAGCAGCACATACAGCCCTCAAGCACCTCGACAAGGAACGGCGTCGGCGTACCACCTCGCTCGACGACATTCCGAAGGCATCGCTCGGCGATTCCGCCACCGAGTCCACCTACTCTGAAGAGCACGAAGCCCGCCTGCAACAAATGGAAGCCGCCATCGCCTCGCTGCCTGAGGCCGACCAACAACTGCTGCGCCTCCACTACTACGAGCAGCAACGCACCGCCGACATCGCCCGCCAGACAGGACTCTCGCAAAGCAATGTACTCGTGAAACTGCACAGGATACGTGAACGACTCAAAAAACTCATGACTCATGAACAAACCTACTGACACCCTCAACGAAGCTTTCGCTCCCGACCCTCTCGACGACCTCATCCGCGAGACCGTAGATCGCCGCGAACTCATCGCAGACCTCGACCACATGATCATCGCCGACGTGCGGCAGCGCGTGCGCCGAGCCCGCCTGCGCCGCTGGGCGCGCATCCTGGCCTTCAGCTTCGGACTGCCGCTGGCGCTGCTCGTCTTCTTCGCGTGTGCGTACCATTATATTCATGAGCACGGCTGGACTTACATGACCATTTGGGTTATGCTGTGGCCCACGCTCGCGCTGCTCTTCTGCACCCACCGTGCCCTCGCCACTTTTTCGCCCGACGAGGTGTAATAAAACCCAGGCCTTGCGGTCTTAAGTATGTAAGGCGCTCTTAACCAAACAAAAAATATTAACCCAATAAAACCCACTTCAACAATCATGTTTCACCAAGTAGAACTCGAAGGCCTTTTCGCCATCATCCTCTCACTCTCCATTCCCATCGTTGCCATCGTGATGGTGTTCATCACCTCCATTAAGAACAAACAGAGCGAAACCCAACTGCGCCTCTCGCTCATCGAGCACGGCACAGAACCTGAGACCGCCAAACTGCTCATCGAACAGCAGGAAAAGAAGAGCAACAAGTTCGGCACCCTTCGTGGGGGCTGTGTACTCCTCGGTGCCGGACTCGGAGCAGCCTGCAACGGCTTCTTAGGTGTCAGCTCAGAAGATATGTATTTTTGGCTGACCGTCGGTGCAGGTATGGGCATCGGACTGCTCATCGCCTTCGTCATAGAGTACAAACTCACGAAGAAAGAGCAGAGGGAACGAGGGGAACAGGCGGCAGTGGAGTAATACCCCACGAACTCTTTCTACCTATCCAGAGGCTGTGTCACAAAATGAATGGCACAGCTTCTTTTTTTTGTACTTTCTCTGTAGTAAATCATGCTCCTTCTTCGTCTAAAGGATAAAAAAAGTTACGTTTGCCTGCAACTATTTTGCATCGGCTTACGTCAAAGAAGTAGAAAACAGCTGTAATAAACCATTCCTGCGCAGGTCTTAATTACAAGCTAAACCCTAACATCAACACACTTAAACAACGATTACAACTATGAAACTCTCCACTATCATCGCAGCAGCCGTACTGATGTGTACGAGCCTCACCGCCAATGCCCAGAACAACAAACCTGCGCTCCAGCACCGCTATGAGCACGATGCCCAGGGACGCGTGACAGCACGCACCGCCTACGCTTGGAACGGCGACGAATGGCAGCCCGCCCTTCGCTGGACCTACACCTTCAATGTGGCTGGTTACACCGTAGAGCTTGCACGCTACGACCGTCGGCACCACCGCTTCAGCGAGCCAACGGCCAAGACCGTTTACATCTTCGCCCCGGATTCCTCGGTGGCTTACGTCACCTCCTTCGCACGCAACGATAACACGGCCCACTACGAGCTCACCGACTCGTTCACGGCAGTCTACCCCTATAGGACCATAGCTCCCGATCTGCTCGCTGCCAACCAATAGACATCACCATACTTACTCTGCAAAATACTTGTTAACTTGCTTCATCTTGCAACCGATGAAACAACGCAGGCGGCCATCCGTGAGGACAGCCGCCTTTTTCGTCTCTGTGATTATTGAGGGCGAAGAGCTCTGGAGATGAGGAGAGGACGCGAAGGCATGGCTATTGACGCTTTCACGTGAGGACGCAGGGCATGTTAGATTAAATCATATTTGTATGATTTGAAAAGATTTGTGGGATTTCTGCCACGGAGTGGCACTCCCTTGACTTGGCCGCTACGCGGTGATTGTAGTCGCCTGCGGCGAGAAATCATTCAAATCAGTCCAAATCTATCAAATCCTTACAAACATAAATATCCGTCCTTTTCCGTGTCTTTCCGTGTTTTTTCCGTTATTTCCGTGTACTTCCGTTGTTCCCGTGTATTTCCGTTGTTCTAAACTCCACTTCGCCTTGTCCGTGGTCGATGACTCGGCCGTTCTTGATGAGTTGCACTTGTACGCGCTGCCGCTTGTCGCGATACACGCGGAGGTCGAAGTCGCTGCCGCAGATGCGCACGTGGTGCAGGCTCATCTCGGGCCATGCCTGTGGCAGACGCGGCGACACGGTGAAGCGGTGCAGGCCTGTGGGACGAATGCCGAAGAGGCCTTCGGTGATGATGCGGGCGTAGAGGGCGCTCTCGGCTGACAGGTGTCGCTGGTTGCCCTCGGGCCATGCCTCAATGGCATACGGCACATGGCTGCCCAGCAGGCGCGTGCGGGAGTAATACTGCAGGAACCCGAGGGTGCGCTCGGTGTCGCCTGCCATGAGGGCGCCGCGCAGGGCATAGAGGGTGGAGCGGTCCCAGAAAGTCTCGCTGCCCGCTTGTGTCAGCATGCCGTCCTTGGTCCACAGGCGCGGTGAATACAGGGCGTCGATAGTGCCCTTTGCGCGGTCGAAGATGTTCATCGTCAGTGGAATGCATATCCACGACCGCAGCACCGTGTTGCCCTCGTAGTAGCGATAGGTGTCAAAGCCCTCCACCTCGGCGTGGAAATAGCGGTCTATGGCGCCGCGCAGCTCACGGGCCTGCTGCTCATAGCCACGTGCCACGGCAGCAGGTCGCTTGAGGTCGCGTGCCAGATAGGCGGCTGAGAGCAGGGCGTCGTAGTATAGCGACGAGGTACACAGGTTAGCGTTGCCCGATGGGAAACGGCCTTCCAACTCATCGCGGTCCGAGCGCACCACACCCGCATCGTTCAGCTGCCTGCGGCAATACTCCAGTGTCCACTCTATCAGCGGCCACAGACGCGCAGCCTCGTCGCGGTTGCCGCGTGCCAGGGCATAGCGCGAGGCTCCGTAGGCTATCATGGCAGCATCACCGCGGTCGCCGGCGCCGTTCCAGTAGCTGGTGCCTTCGGCTATGATGCTGCTGGGTATGGGCTTCCACTCGTCGTTCATCCACTGGGCGAACATACGCCACGAGTTCATGGCAGAGGCATTGGCATACTCGTCGCCGATGAAGGGGAAGAAGGGGTTGGCATATTCTGCTTGGTCGTTGGCCCAGATGGCGGCGTAGTAGCGCTCGCCGCCCGGACCGTGCATCGGGCCGTTCTTGGTTTGGAAGATACTCTCGCATGCCCGTATCTTGGCAAAGGCAAACATCCTATTCAGCACGCTGTCAGGTGTGGCAAGCACCAGGTTGCGCTGCCACTCGTCAACGCGCTGGCGCCGCGCAGCTATCTCTGCCGCCGCATCGCAGGTCAGCGGCTGCTCGTTCTGCCTACGGGCGCTTAGTACCGCCGTGAACGTGAGGCTCTGCTGCGGTGCCAGCGTGTAGGAGCCAGTGCCATAGAGCCGTTCCTCAACCACATAAGCGCCGTCTACGCCTTGTGCGGCATCACTCGTCATGCGATGCTCCGTAGGCTCAATGCTCACTGCCACAGCTCTGTCGCCCAGATTCGTCAGTTCATACTGCTCCACCAGCGCGGGCAGCGTGACCGACGTACTAAGCGTGCGCCGCACACCTATTGTGCCCCATTGGCTCTGCACCGTCAGCAGTCCCTTCAGCGACACACTTTCCACCTGCTCGCTGCGATCCACGAGTCGGCTTTGTCCGATGAGCACGCTCTCTAAAGGTTCCCAACCGACATAGCGGATGAAGCTGCCGTGAGTGTCGTTGGGTATGGTGCGCAGCATAGGAAACACCAGATGGCGCTCGCAGGTGAAACGACCCTCGCCGGTGATGCCGTAGTGCAGCACCACCGCCATCTGCTGACCTGCCATCTCTATGTGGTCAGTGTGGGCACGTCCGTCGTAGCGCCATGTTATGCCGCCCTCGTCGTTAAGCGTCCAAAAAGGTTTCTCCACCTCGTCGGCGTATGCCGCCGTGGCTGCCAAAGCGCTCATCAGCGCCAAAGAGCATAATAGATGTTTTGAGTTCATAACTGTCTTATATTTCAAAAATGTAACGAGTCAGGACTTAACCTTTCGGCTGCAAGTAGCTCCGCAGAGCCTGAACATAAGCCTCGAAAGCCTCTTGCCCCTTGGGTGTTATGCGGCAGATAGTGCAAGGGCGCTTGCCCTTGAAGGTCTTCTCTACCTCGATATACCCTGCAGCTGATAGTTTCTCCACTTGCACACTCAAGTTGCCTGCCGTGGCTCCCGTTTGCTCCTTGATATACGGGAACTCGGCTTCGTCGGCGCTGATGAGCAGCGACATGATAGCCAGTCGCAACTCGGAATGCAGTAATGGGTCTAATGGCTGAAACATAATCACTTCTGATGTTTAAGCATCAGGCCTGGGAGCATCAGACCGATGAGGGCAAAGAGGAAAACCGACAGGCAGGGGCTGACGTTATGCCAAATGCCGACAGTATGTATGGAAGAGATTCGAGCCAAGATTGCACCCATGATGCCCGAGTAGTCACCGACTGCAACAACCAGGGAGCCGATGATGCCGAACCATACAAGCCATTTGCTCTTCAAAATGTGTCCTGTGATGCTTATGGACATGCCCATCAGCAGGATGATGACAGGCGTTATAGCCACTTGCTGCGAAACAATTACCGTGGGATCAGAGGATAACCATCTAATAATAAGTACGTTCCATAAACTGGCCAAGATAAAGAATCCAAGCACCAGAGCGGCAAATGTCCACCAAGTCTTACCCACCAACGAGCTGACGAGGTTTACAGGTGCGTGCGCTTGTTTCTTATTAATACTGCGCATAGCTAGCCAGATGATGACTGGCAACAGGAACCATAGCAAATGACCGATGGGTGTAAATCCATTGTTCATCGCAATGATATTGACAATCGCAACCGCCATTGCCATAGCCATTGTGCAGAAACCTGCTACATAAAGCGACTGTCCCGTACTCTTCGAAACAGCCTTACGGCTCTGTGCAATCTGCTCGGTAATGATTTCCAGACTGCGCTCTGCAGTCATATTCATGTTTTCTTCCATTGTTTTTGTTTGTTTTTAGGGACAAATGTTCATTGCCCATTGGTAAATAGTTCATTTTAACGACTCTCTCGCCTCCTCTTTCCTCCTGCAGTAAGGGCAGATTCGGCGTTGCATTACCGGTTTGCGCTGCAAAGGTAAATTAGTTTATAATATAAACCAAATTATTTCATGAATTTTTTTCATTATAGCTTTATTTTAACATTTCTTCGGAAGGTAAGGTAGGGGTTGCCGCCCGCGACCTTAAAATTTTTTTAATATCTATTAAACCCATAAAGATTTCGTGTGTCATAACAAAGCACAAGCACAAAATAAGACACGATTATACTTATATTATTAATCTGGATTAAGAATTTGATATGAATATAAGACTGATGGTGATGTTCGCGGCTATCGCCACGAGCGCTGTTGTATGTGCAGAGGAGGCCGATACGCTTTCGCTGCACGAAGTCGTTGTCACGGGCACGCGCGCGCCCGTATCGGAGCGCGTGCTAGCAGCCACCATAACGCAGGTAGGCAAGGAACAGCTGACGCAGATGCAGCGCATCAGCGTGTTGCCAACTCTGACGGAGGCGGTGCCCAGCCTGTTCGTGACTCAGCGCGGCGTGATGGGCTACGGCGTGAGTGGCGGCGCAGCAGGAGCTATCAGCGTGCGCGGCCTGAGCGGCGGCACAGGTCAGGTGATGGTGCTGGTGGACGGACATCCGCAGTACCAGGGCATCTTCGGTCACCCCATAGCCGATGCCTACCATACGATGCTCGCCGAACGTATAGAGGTGGTGCGCGGACCTGCCTCGCTGCTCTATGGCTCGAATGCCATGGGCGGAGTGGTGAACATCATCACCAAGCACGGTCTGGCAGATGCCTTCGGGGGTGCTGAGGACGCGGTGAACACATCGCTCAACGTGGGCGCAGGCTCGTACAACAGCCTGCAGGCCGAAGTGGCAAACAGCGTGCGGCAGGGTAGGTTCTTCAGCGATGTGGCGCTGAACTACCAGCGTAGCGATAACCATCGCCCGAACATGGGTTTCTACCAATACGGCGGCGTGGCCAAGGTGGGCTACGACCTTTCGCCACACTGGCGTGCGTGGGGCGCGCTGAACCTGACGCATTTTGCTGCCTCGAACCCCGGACCTGTGAGCGCACCACTACTGGATGCGCGGCAGTGGATAAACCGCGGGGTGGCGGAAGTGGCAGTGGAGAACCGCTACGGCAACACGAGCGGCGCAGTGAGCGTGTATCATAATTTCGGGCGACATAAGATAAACGACGGTCATGCTGCTACGGCGGCAGCACGCGACTACCTGTTCCGATCGAAGGATGCCCTGACGGGCGTGAGCGCTCACCAGGGCTTCGGCCTATGGCGCGGCAACTGGACCACGGTGGGCTTCGACTACCAGAATATTCACGGCGAGGCGTGGAATGCCGACATCGTGACGAATGAGCGTCTGAACCGTAAGATGGAGCAGAACATGCACTATCCTCTGGACAAGGACCTGACCGAGGTGGCAGGGTATGTTGACATGCGCCAGGATATCCTGCCGTGGTGGACAGTGGAGGCAGGCGTGCGCTACGACCACCACTCCGAAGCGGGCGGCGAATGGGTGCCGCAAGGCGGGTTCGTGTTCCGACCCTGCAGTAACGGCGAGCTGAAGCTGACGGCAGGTAAGGGATTCCGTGTGCCTAACCTCAAGGAGATGTACCTCTATGGCATGGCTAACCCAGAGCTGGAGCCTGAACGTATGTGGAACTACGAAGTGGCGTGGAAGCAGCGCCTGGCTGAGGGGCGTTTCACGTATGGCGTGAACCTCTTCTACATGAAGGCCGACAACCTCATCGGCACGATGATGGTGGAGGCACTGGGCCGCAATGCCAACTACAACACCGGCGCGACCGAGCACTACGGTGCCGAGCTGGAAGCGGCATTCAAGGTGAACAGCCATTGGAGCGTGAATACCAACCACAGTTACCTGCACACTCAAAAGCCTATCCTGGCAGCTCCGGAATACAAGGGCTACCTCGGGGTGCAATATCGCGTGTGCGGCTTCGCACTGAATGCAGGTCTCCAGCACGTGAGCGGCCTGTGCACAAACATCGCCAACGATGCAAAGGAGCACTTCACGCTGCTCAGCATAGGTGCCTCATATAGCTTTCTGCCGCAGGTGAAGCTATGGGCACGCGGCGAGAACCTGCTGGCTCAGAAATACGAGATCAACGAGGGATTCCCCATGCCCAAGGCTACCGTCATGAGCGGGGTGAGCGTGAACTTCTGAGACTCAGGTCAATTTAAGGAGTTAAAGGAGTTAAAGAAGTTAAAGACGAATGTCTAGCAAGCAGAGCTTGCGAAAGTCAAACTCTAAACCAGTGAACTCTCAACTCATAAACATACTCCACGACCAAGGCTGTTCGCTCGTAGTGGAAACGGCGGCAGGTGAGGTGACGACCTACGACAAGAAGGGCGTGCGTGACCTCATCTGGCTACTCGACAACGAGCCCGAGAGGCTGCGCGGCGCAAGGGTTGCCGACAAGGTGATAGGCAAGGCGGCGGCAGCGCTGATGGTGCAGGGCGGAGTGGTGGAAGCATACGCCGAGGTTTTGAGCCGCAAGGCACTGCCCCTGCTCGAGGCGGCAGATGTGTTCTACGCCTTCGGTGAGTTGGTGGATGGCATCGTGATTCCCGAGGGCGACGACCGCTGCCCGTTGGAGCAGATAGTGGGTCCTGCACTTACGGCTGCTGAGGCAGAACAGATGCTTCGACAGCACTTTGAGATGAAACAAAGAATGAAATAAACGTCAAATCATAAAAACAACAAAATTATGCAAGCATCAACAGTAAACCTCTACTCGCTGACTTATCGCGAGAGCCGCACATTCATCTTCGCGGCATTGTTCGTAATGGGCAATATTCTGTTGCCACAGCTATGTCACCTCGTTCCCAACGGCGGTTTCATGTTCCTGCCTATCTACTTCTTCACGCTCGTAGCAGCATATAAGTATGGTTGGCAGGTGGGCCTGCTCACGGCGGTGCTTTCGCCCGTGGTGAATTCGGCTTTGTTTGGTATGCCTGCTCCCGAAGTGGTGCCCAGCATACTGATGAAGTCGGTGGTGCTGGCCCTCAGTGCCGCTTACGTAGCCAATCGCTCCAAGGACGTGAGCATCCTCCTGCTCATGGCCGTGGTGCTGCTCTATCAGGTCGTGGGCTCGCTCATCGAGTCGGCTATGGCAGGCTCGCTGGCCGTAGGCTTCCAGGACTTCCGTATCGGCATCCCGGGCATGCTGCTTCAGGTGTTCGGCGGTTATCTGGTGATTAAGTATCTCTTGAAGAAATAAGAAAAAAAACGCATACCACTATGAACAAGAAAACCGACATTAATCGCAGAGAGTTCCTGCAACGCTTGGGACTCGGCTCAGCTTCGGCATTTTCGCTGATGGCGATGGGACCGCTGAAGGCTCTTGCCGGTGAGAAGAGTGCTATGCCCGTTCCTGCCGGCGACATCAAGATGACGTATCGCAAGCAGAACGGCTCGGGCGAGAATATCTCGCTGCTGGGCTTCGGCATGATGCGCCTGCCGCGCGAGCAGGAAGAGGTGGACCGCCTCGTGGATTATGCTATCGCCCACGGCGTGAACTACTTCGACACGGCGCCGATGTATGGCGGCGGCCGCAACGAAGGCGTCACGGGCGCCACCCTCAGCCGCTACCCGCGCGACAAATACTATGTGGCCACCAAGATGTCGAACCAGAACCCGCAGCTCTGGGATTTCGACAAGGCCAAGGAGATGTACGAGAACTCGTTCCGCCAGTTGCGCGTGGACTATATCGACTACTATCTTCTCCACAGCATCGGTGGAGGCGGAGTGGAGAACCTGCAGAAGCGCTTCATAGAAAACGGCCTGCTCGACTTCCTGCTCAAGGAGCGCGAGGCAGGGCGTATCCGTCACCTCGGTTTCAGCTACCACGGCGACGTGAGTGCCTTCGACTGGCTCCTGGACCGCAACGAGCAATACCACTGGGATTTCGTGCAGATACAGATGAACTATCTCGACTGGCGTCATGCAGGCCGTCGCGGCCGACGCGGTGGTGATGCCGATGCCGAATACCTGTATGGCCGCCTCGAGAAGCTGGGCATTCAGGTAGTGGTCATGGAACCCATACGCGGCGGTGCCCTTGCCAATGTAGCCGATGAGATACGTCAGCAACTGCAGGCTGTGCGCCCCGACGACAGTCCTGCCACATGGGGCTTCCGTTGGGTAGGCTCGCACTCCAATATCCTCACTACCCTCAGCGGCATGAATCGCATGGAGCACGTTGAGGAGAACATACGCACTTTCTCGCCGCTGCAGCCTTGCACCGATGCCGAGAACGAGCTGCTCGCCCGCATTGCCGACCAGATGGCAGGCTTCCCCACCATCGGTTGCACCACCTGCGGATATTGCATGCCGTGCCCCTATGGCGTGGACATACCCAGCAACTTCGCCTTCTACAACAAGGCCGTAACCGAGAAGATGCTGCCGCTGCCTGAACCTACGGCTGCCGAATATGCCGAGCGTCAGGAAGCTTTCATCAAGGCTTACCGCGAAGCTATCCCCGCCGAGAAACGCGCCACCACGTGTATCGATTGCGGACAATGCCTCAGCAAATGTCCTCAGCAGATTCGCATACCCAATCAGATGAGCCGCATCGTGGAGCTTACCCGCAAACGCAGAAAGTGATTTAAACCCTTTTACTTTCGGGCAGTCAAAGGTAACAGACAAAAAAACATTACTACAATGAACAAGCAAACAAAGTTAGTATCTTTCATTTCTTCGTTATTACTCACTATCTCTCTGTCAGCCGCCGCACAGGCTAAGGCCGACAATGTAATCACCAAAGAGAACGGCGCCACAGTGATCAACACCACTACGCTGGCCGACGATGTAGAAGGCTATGCCGGTCCCGTGCCCTTGAAGATTTACATCAAGAAAGACAAGATTGAGAAAATCGAGCCTTTGAAGAATATTGAGACTCCCAAGTACTGGGCGCTCATCAAGCGCGACCTCATTAACAAGTGGAACGGCCTCACCGTGAAGAAAGCTGCTACTCAGCAGATAGACGTCGTCACGGGTGCCACCATTACCTCAGAGGCTGTTATTGAAAACGTGCAGCGCGGTCTCGATTACTACAATAAGAAAGGAAAGAAATGATGCTGAGTGTGCCTGAATGCACCTTACTTGCATAACAACCGCCGAGTGCCAATCAGCACCCGGCGGTTTTATTTTGTAAGTTAAGGGCTGCTTCTTTGAGCTTGCGAAAGTAAGTTACTCGGCGAGAACGGTGAACTCAGCGCCGGAGGCGAAGTCGAGGCCGTTGTGCGAAGAGAGGGCGGTGAAGCGTAGGTAGCGGGCGCGCTGCGGCGTCTGCAGCATCACGCGCTGGAGGTTGGACGACCGTTGGAACTCGCCTTCGGCAACAGGTGCCGACCAGGTCTTGCAGTCGTTGGACAGTTGTACGCGGTAACCCTTGATATTGCCGTTGGCACCGCCGTCCTGACGTGGCAGGTAGGTGAAGCCCTTGATGGTCTGCACCTCACCGCAGTCAAAGTCCACGGTGTGCGGATATTGCGTCACGGTGACACCGTAGGCGGTATGCCAGATGGTTTCTGTCTTGCCGTCGACGAGTAGGCTGGCATTCTCGCCCGGCTCTTCGCTGCTGGCTGCCACTACGGTGACGGGCACAAACTCCACGCGGTCGAACGTGCGACTGATGCGTACTTTAGGAGTTTCAGCGTGCCATACGGTGATAGTGCCGCCAGCCCTCATGTCGATGGCCTCGCCGGCATAGGGCAGGTCGGCCTTACTGATTTTGCCTGACTTCTCGGTATTCTTTGGCTTTCCTGTATTTCCTGTTATCTCGTAGCGTACATCTTCGCCATTGAACTCGTTGTAGACGATGGTCACCTCGCCCTTGGCATCACGTGTGATGGCTAATGGCAGGTCGCCGGCATGCATAACGGGGAAGTTGGCATCGCTAATCTTATGCGTGTCGGAAGTGTCGGTGGGACGGATGAAGAAGCCGAAGGTGTGAGCATCGGCATAGACGCGGTCGGCTTCAAGGGGCGGCGCTTGTCCGCAGCTGGTGCCGCCAAGGCCGGTGACCTTAGTGTCGAGGTGCAGATATACGTGGTCGCTCTTGGGCAGCTCTTTCGGGTGCGGGGCATAGGTGAGCTGCAGGTCGCTCCAAGGCATGACGCTGGTCGACATGAAGCCTGTCAGTGCTCCGAATACGAGGCCGCAGCCCGTGTTGTCGGTCAGTGCGAGCCAGTGCACGCCCTCGCGGTTGCCCATATCCTGCGGCTTGGGGAAGGGTACGAACTGCTCGCGCACGGTGCTCTCGTAGACGTGTGAGAACATACCGCTCATGCGGTCGGCATAGTTGTTCTGGGGGCCGCAGCCGAAGTAACTCAGTTTGCTGCCTTCGCCCTCGAAGCGCGTGGGCAGTTGGAAGAGGAAGCCAAGGCGTGGCAGTACGGCTTTCGGGTTGGACCCCGTGATGGCGCTTTCGTTTTCAATCGTGCCGTCGGGATAGACGGTCCACACGATGTTGCTTGTGAAGGCGAAGTCGGCAGGCTCCCCTTTGTCGTCGATAGTGTAGCGACCGCTGCTGCCGCCGCGAATCTGACCTTTCGTGCCACGGCTTTCCACCATATAGTTCAAGACTACTGCTCCGTCCTTGCGGGTATATACATTGCGGCTGAGCACCTTGTGCTGCAGGTTGTGCAGGCCGTTCTGATACCACGACTGGTAGAACCAGTTGTCGTTGTCGACAGGTGCGCGCAGGGCGTCGATGACGGGACCGCAACCGGGCTCAATGAGGTCGACCATATCTGCATCGTCGCAGGCTTCACCGCCAAGACCGTAGTAGTGGATTGTGCCACGAGCATCGTCAAAAGTGACGAGGAAGGGTTTCGTGGAATCATCAACAGACTTCGGACGGATAACGGTTCTCTGTTCAGCCTCGCTCTGGCTGACGCTGAGGGCGGGCTGAGTCTTCGAGGGCTCAAAGATGGGCTTCACATCGCCTGCACCCCAGAGGTGTAGTTGCTCGCTCATCTGCACATAGCCTTTCTTGGCCCACGGCATATTTTCGCTGAGGAGGAACTCCACACGCAGGTCATAGCAATGGGCATCGATATTCTCGTCTTCAAATATGAGAGGCAGAACGATGTGTTCGCTTTGGCGTGGTAAGATGGGCCTCATGCCGTGCTGATTGTTGCGCGGAATGGTGCTGCGCCCTACGTCGAAGCCGTCGCGGATGATGACGGTGCTGATGTCAACGTAGTCGAGAGGCGTGAAGTAGTTCTTGTTGGTCACGCGGATGCGCACCATGTGGCGCTTGCCCATCTGCCAGATGCTGTCGAGCTCTACGCCGACATTCTGGTAGACGTGCTTCACGTCGAAATACTCGGGCTTGGGCGTGAAGTCGGGCAGCATGACGCCGTTCATGCAGAACATGCCGTCGTTGGGCAAATCACCGAAGTCGCCGCCATAATAGAATGAAGAATTATGAATGTCGGCTTCGCCTCCGAATGATAAATAAGAGTTACGCTGGATGCCTGATTCTTCATTCTTCATTCCACGCCAAGGGCGTAATTCTTCATTTTGCTGTGCCGGTACAGCAATCGCCTGGTCCACCCAGTCCCAGATGGCACCGCCGCAGATGAAGTTAGAGCTCTCGATAGCCTGCCAGATATCAATCAGGTTGCCGCCGGCATTGCCCATTGAGTGGGCATACTCCGAGATATGGAAAGGATACTTGGGACCCTTGCCGCCCTTGGCAGCGAACTGCACCCAACCTACACTCGGATATTGGTTTGAGCCCATATCCACGATGTTGTTGTTGCGCTCGTACTGGACTGGTCGCGATGTGTCGAACTCCTTGATAGCTGCATAAGCGGCCTTGAAGTTGTCGCCGGGGCCTGCTTCGTTGCCAAGACTCCAGATGACGATGCTCGGAGCGTTCACGTGCGCGCGTACCATTTCTATATTACGTGCGATGTGAGCAGCGCGCCACTCAACAGGGTGGGATAGTGATGCATCACCATAATAGTATTCGTGGCTCTCGATGTTTGCTTCGTCTTCGAGATAGATGCCATACTTGTCGCAGAGATAGTACCAAAGAGGGTGGTTGGCATAGTGGGAGTTGCGCACATGATTGATGTTGCCGCGTTTCATCAAGAAGATTTCCTGCTCCATTTGTTCGGCAGTGATGGCATGACCTCGCCAAGGGTTCGTCTCATGACGATTAACGCCTTTCAACTTCACGGGCATATTGTTGACGTAGAAATAGCGACCTGCCAACCCGAACTCATCGTCCTGGGCCTTCGTGTCGCGAATCTCTACTGCGCGGATGCCGAAATAAGTGCTGCGGGCATCGAGCACACGGCCTTTGCCATCCTTCAGTGTGGCAGTAAGGACGTAGCGGTAAGGCGTTTCTGCGCTCCACGTCTGAGCGCCATGGTAGCCGAGCGTTGCCGAGGAGTGTGTTATGGTGCTGCCGTCGACGGCCTGTAGCGAGGTGTCGGTCTGTAATGCTTGGGTGGCTTGAGCTGCAGGAGTCCCTACGGCTGGCGTGGCGTCTAAGTTCAGAGCCGCCGGAGCCAGTTTGTCGGTATACAGCTCTAAAGGATAAGTCTTGTATTCAACCGAGAGTCCTTTGGGCAGCGCCTTGGCTTTCTTGCCGTGGTTGCGGATTTCTGTTTCTACGAGAATGGTTGCATCAACTTCTCCCATATTGCAGTCGCCGCTAAGCTCTGTGGTACGGACTATAAGGTCGCTCAACTCCACTTCCGGCACACTCGTCAGATAAGTGCTGCGGATAATGCCGGGCAGGCGGAACATATCCTGCGCCTCGAGGAAACTGCCATCGCTGTTGCGGTATACTTCCACGGCCACGATGTTCTCGCCTTTCTTGTTCAAATAAGGTGTGATATTGAACGACGCCGTGTTGCGCGAGTTCTTCGAGAAACCTACGTAATGACCGTTGATCCACAGATAGAAGAAGCTGTCCACGCCGTCGAAATTGATATAGACCACGCGATTCTTCCAGTCGGCAGGCACGGTGAAGGTGCGGCGATAACTGCCTACCTCGTTGGGGTATTCGTTGACCGTCCACTGTGGGTTGCGGGGCTTACGCATTACGCCGCCGCGCCAGTCGTCAACTGCCACCTGATGCTCGAAGATGACCTTCTGGTTAACGTAGATAGGCACGCCGTATCTGAGCGAACCGTCCTTCTGGATTCCCTGAACGTTCCAGCAGCCCGGCACCTCAATGTCATCCCAGGCGCTGACGTTGTAGGCTGGTGCCTCAAAACCCTTGGCGCGCTCCTCGGGTGTGCGGCACCAATGGAACTTCCACGTGCCGTTGAGGTTCTGCCAATAGGCGCCGCGTTCGGGCAGCACACCGCGGGCGGCCTCCTCGTCGGGGAAATGAAAGCCCCAGGCACGGGGCTGTTCTTTGTTCAGCGCCAATGCCTGGGGAGATTGCCATTCCTGACCGCTTGGTGCAGCAGGATTAAGCTCATATGCAAAGTCTTCGAGGGCGCTTTGCGGCGGAGCAGATACTATATTCTCAGATGCGTTAGTCACCGTAGCGGCGCACAACGCGAGGATAAAGGCAAAAGGTTTCATAAGTTAAGGTCAGTTGTCGGGGGAGAATCTGTGATTTGTTCGGCTGGGCTATCTTCTACGACTTTTTCTTTTTCTTTGCTTCGCCGTAGCCATAGCCATAGCCGTAGCTGTAGTTGCCGTAGCCGTAGCCGTACTGCTTCTTGTTGATGTGAGCGTCGTTGAGAAGTATGCTCAGGTGCTTGAATTTCTTCTCCCTGTACATTCTCTCGAGCTCAGGCAGGAACCGACGGTCTACCTTGCCCTCGCGGACCACATAGATAGTGGTGTCGGCAACGCGGTTCACTATGCCTGCATCGGCCACAGCCTGAGCCGGCACGCTGTCGATGACAATATAGTCGTAACGTAGTTTAAGCTCC
Source organism: Bacteroidaceae bacterium (assembly GCA_016286165.1). Taxonomy (GTDB): domain Bacteria; phylum Bacteroidota; class Bacteroidia; order Bacteroidales; family Bacteroidaceae; genus Physcousia. The sequence continues at coordinate 70,794 of JAEESE010000014.1, forward strand.
TCAATCAGTTGTTCGAGGCGTTCGCTCAGGAGCAGCTCAGAGGGGTTAGGAGGTGTGGCACCGGCAGGCAGCAGGTCAACTCCGTTTTGATCATTGTCATGCACTATGAGCTGGTCCAAATCGGTTACGCCGCCCTGCAGGTATGACGTGAGTCCGTGGCTGTGGCGGTTTCCGGAGAGGCGCGACTGAGTGCGTTTGCGAATATCGGCATCGATAAGAATAACTTTCTTGCCCGAGAGTGCCAGTGTGACGGCGAAGTTACGCGAGATGAACGTCTTACCCTCGCCGGCTACCGTGGAGGTGAACATAAGCACCTTGGCGTCTTTGTTGATAAAGCCGAGGTTAAAGCGCGTGACGCGGAAGGCCTCATTGATGGGGTCGGTCTTCTGGTCGCCCACGACAATCTCGGAGTCGTCGCCGCTCTCCTTGTTGTGAGGCACTTCGCCCACGATGGGAATTGAAGTGAACTGCTCGATGTCCTTCCGTCCGCGAACGGTCATATTCAGCAGGTCGCGGATATAGAAGAATGCGAAGGGCAGCAGAATGCCGATTAGCAATGCCACGAGCAGTATGACTTTCGAGCGTGGAGAGATGGGAGCGTTGGAGCCGAAGGGCGTTTCGATAACGCGGATATTTGCTTCGGTGATGGCAAGTTGAAGGGCTGTTTCCTCACGTTTGTTCAGCAGATAGGTGTAAAGTGTCTCTTTGATGTTCTGCTGACGCGAGATATCGATAATATCCTTCTCCTTCTGTGGTACAGCCGACAGGTTGTAGCTCAGTCCGGCTTCCTCCTGCTTGGCACGGCCGAGCTGCACGTTGAGCGAGCTGAGGTAAGCTCCTGTTGAGGCGATGATAGCCGAACGCATCTGGTTGAGGGCGGCCTCGAGCTGTTGCACCTTGGTGCTGGCTTCACCTGCACTCTCTACAAGGCGGTTGCGCTCCAGCATCATGTCGTTGTACTTCATGATCTGGCTCTGGATGCCGGCATCGGTGAGTCCACCGAGGGTAGGAATGAGTCGGAAGCCTGCAGCGTTGTTCTTAAGATCTTCGAGCAGGAACTGCACTACACCCACCTGCGATTCGAGCTGGATACTGCGCTGACGTGCTGCTGCACTCTGCTGCAGGAACGCGTTGGCGTCGTCCTTGAGGCTGGTGAGGCGGTTGGCTTGTTTGTAGGATGCCAGTTCGCCTTCCACGCGACTAAGGTCTTTGGCAATGATTTGTATGCGCTCGTCGATGAACTGAGCAGTGCTCTCGGCAATGAGGTTCTTGTCGATAATGATATTGCGCTTGTAAGCATCCAGCACGGCATTCAGGATGTCGGTGGCACGTGCTATGTTGTGGTCCACAAAGGTAATGCCCACCAGGGTGCTCTCCTTGTCGATCTCCGATGCGCTGAGGCTGCCGCCGTAAGCCACGGCTGCCGCTTCGATAGGCCGGCGCGAGATGGTAAGCTCCTCACCGTCGAATTGTTTCACGTAGCGCTCGTCAGCCACGAAGGTGACGGCACCGAACGGCGTCATCACTTTCTTGCCCATAGGAGCATATTTGTCGTAGCTCTCCTCGCCATTATGTGTCACAACATCGTAGATGTGAACATTGTTGCCGCTAACCTTGGCACGGAAGCGGAAGGGGAACTTGGTCTCTACGCTGTCGAACTGTGCCGTGAAAGGCTTCACGTCGTAAAGATTAATATGACGCAGGCGCTGCTTGTAGCCATAGGTGACGTCGAGGTGCAACTGGCGCACCACTTCCTTCATAATCTGATGGCTCTGAATGATGTAGACCTCATTCTTCACGCTTGAGCCGGTCATGACGCCGTTGAGCTGCATCAGGGCATCCGTGCCGCCGCGACTGCGGCTGCCGGAGGTGCCGTCGTCCTTGACGAGCATCACAGCCGAACGCTTGTAGATGCGCGGCTGGCGTGCCAGATACAGGCGTCCGAGCACGAGGCAGACGATGATTGAAAGCACAAACCACTTCCAATGTGAAGTGAATATGTCGAGAATATCACGTAGCGATAGCATGTCTTCCTGCTCGCGTACTTCCTCAATGTTTTGATTGTCCATGAGAGTTCTTTTTTATAAATTTTGCGCGCAAAGGTAAGCATTTTAGTCCAATCAAAAGCATAAAAACGTGAAAATTCTTGGTCAGTAGTGTCAAAATCACTACCTTGCGCCCCTGAAACCTCATAATTAGCCTATGAAAGTCAAATCTTTAGTCGTAATATTAACTCTTCTTGTCGCCTTTTCAACATTCGTTTTCGCACAGCGATTGCAACCCCAGAAAGGCAATGCTTCGTACTACGCCGACTACTTCCACGGTCGCACGATGAGCAACGGACAGAAGTACCATCGCGACAGCATGACCTGCGCACATCTTTATTACCCGTTGGGCACGTGGCTGAGAGTGCGCAACATCACCAACGGCAAGGAAGTTGTGGTGCGCGTCACCGACCGCGGTCCTTACTCGCGCAAGTTTGTCATCGACCTCTCACGTGCAGCAGCACGACAACTGGATATTATTCACTATGGTTGGCGCCCGGTTGAAATAACGCCGTTCACGCCTGGCCATGTGCCTTTCATCCTTGCTCCGCAACGCGAGAAGCCTGTGCTCAACCTCGGCTTCTCCGACGATGAGGACGACCTCGCCCCGTATTGGCAGGAAGATAGCATTTATCTTGCCCGCCATCGTCTGTCGCGAACACAGATTGCCGTGCACTTAGACACGTTGAAAGCCGCTGTGCATCGCGACACTACGATACGCGCTGAGGTCAAGAAAACACAGACGGAGATAAAAGAGGTGCCGCAGGAAAAGAGCAAGAAGAAAAGGTGAGGAGTGGCTTATTCTCCGCACGTAAACGCAGTTTTTTGCAGACGAAAAAGGTTTTCCCACCGATGGGAAAGGCGTTTCCCACCAGTGGGAAGACCTTTTCCCATCGGTGGGAAAAACCATCTTTACTGCTCAGCGAGCAATAACTACTAAGGCTCCTTAGCTTCTTAATTCGTTAATTTCTCAACTCGTTAATTTCCTAACTTCTTGTTTTCTTATTTTCTTATTTTCTTAACTTCTCAATTTCTTAACTAATTAATCCTTACCCCCGCGGTGTTTGCCTTGCGCCCAAGCAGGAACCGGTCTATGAAGGCTTGGACTTCGGGCCATTGCTGTTCGGGCAACTGGCAGTGGCCGTGGCCGCCTACGATACTCCAACCCATGCGGTCGGCGATACCGAAACGTTCCCACACCTTGACGGCGGCTTCGGCAGAGGCAAGCATAGCGAAGTCGGCAAGCCATTTGTAGTCGGGATTGCCCAGCAGCAACAAAGCTCTAGGGCAGACCATGGCGCACAGCTCATGTTGGTCGTAGGGCATGCGGTAGACGTTGTCGCCAGAGAAGTCCTTAAGTTGTTGCTCCAGGAACCAATGGTAATCTGTACGCTCGAGTGTCTCCACGCTATCCTTACCATAAGTGGCACGCCATGCAGCAGCACCGCCGCCGCCTGGCTCCTGTGCTATCGTCAGGGCTATGCGTTCGTCGAAGGCACCGCAATAGAGGGCCATCTTGCCGGCGTAAGAGCAGCCGGTGACGCCGATATGCTTGGTGTCGATCTTCGTAACGGCAGGGCCTAACAACTGTAAGCCGTCGATGAGGCGACTCAGTCCCCACGCCCATTCGCTATAGGCGCCATTAGCCTGCAGGTGTGGATAAAGGCGGTCGAAAGCGTGCTCGCCGCGGTCGTGGCGCGGTCCCCACTGCGAATAGTCGTTGACCTGTTTCTCGTGGAAAGTCATCGTGGCAATGGGACGGTCGGCGAAGAGCTGGCGGGGCAGCGAGAGCATGCTGGTGCCTATCATAAGGGCATACGGAGGCTGGCCTGTCGTAGGATAATGAATGGTAGAGCGCAAGGTCAGCGATTCACCGTTTACCGTCACCACTACAATAAGTGTGTCGCCGTCCATGCGGGCCGTGACGTCGCCTTTTCTCATGCTGGGCTTCTCGCCTATTCCGTAGTGCTGGATTTGTGCTGAAATCTCGTTGCGCTTACGTTCCCAATCCCTGAAATCGTTTACGCCAAGCAACGGGTCGGGCAGCTCGCGTATCACAGGCAACTGACCAGCAGGTGGCATGGCGGGTTTTGGGAACGGAGCACCTAAGTTCTCTTCTTCATAGACCAGGGGCGGCACAGTGGCAGACGCTGATGCCGAAGCCACGAGCAACAAGGCGGCGATAAGCATTTTCATCCACCCTGTTTGTTGTGATATAAAGTCTCTCATTGTGTGCATAAACGTTAGGTTGTTTTATTCGGCTTGTATTTCTAAAAAGGCGGCCACACCAACTCGTGTGGCCGCCTTTGTTGTAGCGTTAATTAGCTTTGATTATTTCACCAGCACCTTCTGTGCCTTACCGTTGCTCAGGACAATATTAATGCCCTTGCGGAGGTTGGAGACGCGAGTACCGCTGATGGTGTAGACTGTTGCAGCTTGCTCAGTCTGAGCCTCGATAGAGCTTACGCCCACGGGCTGCTGAGTGCCGATGAAGCCGAGCTTGAAGTTGTCGGCTGCTACCCAAGAGGCGTTGGTGTCCTTGACGAGCAGACCTACAGTAGCTACGCTTACGCCATCGGAGTAGAAGTCTAGGGTGAAGTGCTCAGGCTTGCCGCTGGCCTCGCTGATGCCGATAGGTGTGGTCATGATGCCGCCTGCTACTTCTGAATAGAGGCTAACACCTGTGATGCCCTCTTCAGGAACACCTGCTTGGTTGGTGGCATAACCGTCCATCTCGAGGCGATAGTAGCCCTTCGGCAGCACGCCGAGCAGCGTCTGGCTGATGGTACCGTTGTCGAGGGTTACGAGCTCCTCATCTTCTGCAGTGCTCCTGCGCCAAGCTTCGATGAACTGGCTGATGACGACATCACCATTCTCGTAGGAGGCGCCTTGGTAACCTTGGTTCTGACCGATCTTGCCATCAGCTGAACCTTCGTCGGCCTTGATTGTCCAGTAGCTTGAGTTGCCGGCCGAGAAGTCGGGGTTCATCAGGATGTCGGTGAGGTCGATAGGCTCTTCCTCAGTGGCATCTGCGAGATCGTCGCGACCTACAACATAGTTGAAGTAAGCTGCGGGCAGGCGCTCAATGAGCTGCTCAATCTCTTCGTTGCTCTCGAAGTCGTCCTCGGCCTTGTCCTCTATGATGCGGATGAGTTCAGTGTCTGAAGATGTGAAGTCCAAGTTGTTGTACAACTCGCCGTAAGCTACAACCAGTTCATCGAACTTATTGATGAGTTCGTACGAACGATCCTTCTCAGCCAAAGCGGCCTTGAGCTGTGTGATGGCGTTCTGCATCTCGTCGATATTTACGTTATCTATAGCTGCCTGACCTTCGCCGATAGCAGCTTCGAGGGCCTCGCCGGTAGCCAGCACACGTCCGGCTTCGTATGAGGAGTTAGCTTCCTCGGCCTCGTCAATGAGAGCCTGCAGCTCGTCGCTCAGCACGTTGGCGTCAAGAGCGTTGTATGCAATCTCGAAGGTGTACCACACTACCCAGCTGTTGCTCTCCATCTCGTCGGCAGTGATACCGAAGGTGAGGTCGCCCTGCTCAGCCAGAGCTGTCTTGGTCGATACGAGCAATGCCTCGGTGTAAGCGTCGTCCTCGAAGACGTTGTGGGCTGCTTCCTGGCTGTTGGGCACGTAGATGCCGCCAGCGTCGGTGAAGCCTGGTACTCCTTCTTCAGTAGTACCTATTTCTACTACGTTGGTCAGAGCCTTGCGGTTGTGGCCTGCGAATACGAAGGCCAGCTCGTTCGACGGGTCGTAGTTGCTGTAGTTCGTCTCGTTGTCGGAGGTGCGGTAGAATGCCTTGACAGAGATGGTATAGGTACCTGCGGGCATGTCGGCCAGCGTCTGGCTCACGGTGAAGGGAGACTGACTCCAGACTTCAGCCGTGCCGAACTGTGTCTTGAAGTTGCTTGCAGAACCATAGTTCCACTGCTTGTCAGGCACGTTGCTGCCTTGTGCGGTAGCGGTGCTGTAGGTCACGCCGAGGGTGTCGAAGAGCGGACTGATGTCGAGGTCTTCGTCGAGAGGCTCGCCTGCAGCCAGAGCCTCGTCCCAAGCAGCCTGTACGGCAGCCTTAACGGAGGTCTTCAATGATGCAATCACCTCGTCAATCTTTGCGTTGTCCCATGTGCAGTCGTTGAGAGCCTCGCTCACCTCGTCGTCTAAGTTCACGAGTTGATCGTGAAGCTCGGGCAGGTTGGTGTACTTCTGCTGTGCGTTGTTGAGGTCCTTGTTGTAGAAGTCCTCCAGACGCTTGTAAGCAGCGATGCTGGCTTGAACTTCCTGAATCATGGCAGTTATCTTCTCCTGAGCAGCCTTGTTGGCCTCCACGTCATCGCTTTGCTGGCTGATGAGTGTGCGTGCTTCGGTGATAGCATCCTCGAAGTCGGCAGCGAGGTCGGCATTGAATTTCTCTGCCTCGTAGTTTTCGGCATCCGTCACGGTAGCCTTCAGGGCGAAGAGCGACGGGTCGAACTGCAACTCACCTTCGTAGAAGAGCGAGATACCGTCGAGGAAGAAGTGAGGCATATTGCCCGAACCTACATTAGTGGCTGTGTAGCCGAGTGAGAAACGTCCGTCAGTCTCTGCGTCAAGTGTGAAGTTGATGACCTCCTTACCCCATTGTCCTACGGGGAAGGTCTTCGTGCTGCCCAGGTATTCCGTGCCGTCGTCGGCGATGAAGCCGATGAGGTTCTTAGCCACTTCGTTGGCACCGCCTGCGTTGTAGTAAGAGATAGACAATGTGTAGCTGCCGGCAGGCAACGTCACGTGTTGTGTGTACTGTGTGGTCTTGCTCCAGCAGGTCACGAAGCCGAGAAGCTTACCTGTTGAGCCGTCGCTCAGCGTGGCAGGAGGTGTGAATTGTTTGCCGCCGATCCAAGCCGTAGTACCAGTCTCAAGCACGCCGCAAGCGCGACCGCGCATATCCTCATTACCTTGCGTCACGTTATCCGAAGGATTTGAGGCCACCCAACTCTTCACGGGCTGCATGCCGAAGTGGGTAACGCCATTCGGCTCCATGTCGTACTCGTAGGTGCAGATACCATCCTCGATGGGGTCGTCCATTGAGAAGTGGGGGTTCATGATGAAGAACTCCGAGAGGTCGGTGATAGCATCATCATTGAGTGCTTTCTGCTTCTCGATGGCAGCCTGTACCTGTGCCAGTGTAGCGTTGGCGTTGTTGTACACGGCTTCTGAAGCTGCTGTGTCAGCACCGAGGCGCTTGCCTTCGTCGATAAGGGCTTTCAGTTCAGCCTTGGCTTCAGCCACCTGCTGATGGTCGATGCCCGAAGGATCTACCTTCAGCAGTCTCACGTTGTCAATGAAGAGGTGAGGCATTAATCCTGAACCGTTGTTGGTGGAGGCGTAGCCGAGGATGATGTCGCCCTCAACGGCTGATTCGAGGCGGAACACCACAGTGTCCTCTACCCAGATATCCTTACCCTCGCCCTCAAGCACTCCAGTGACGGGGAAGGAGAGCGTCTTAGAGCGGAAGTAGGTCTCATCGTCGACCTTGAAACCGAAATTGTTTCTGCTTACGTTACCATCGCCGGCAACATTGCACTGCTTGGCAATGAGCAGATAGTCACCTGCGGGCAGACTGATGTGCTGTGAATACTCGATGTTGGCAGTCCAAACGGCCACAATACCTAGACCTTGAGTGTCGCCGCCATCGACGTTGGGGAAGAAATTACCGCCCAGACCAATAACCTGATCCGTAGTGTAGGCGAATATACCGCCGGCACGACTATTGGTGCCGTCCTCGCGAGCGGGATCCTGCGCGGTCTGCATAACCTTAATGTTAGTGGTCAGGTTGGCTGCCGTCCAGCCTTCAACAGGCTGCTGGCCATAAAGACCTACACCACCGTTGGCAGCACCGTCATCTTCCATGTCATAGTCGTATGTGCGGACTGTGTTGGCCACGGGTGTGCCTGTCTTGAAGTTGGCATTCGCAATCTTCGAGGTCATATCCTCGAGAACTGTGAACTGAGTCTGGGCTGCTGCGCCCAGCGCCATCATCCCTAAAAGAAGAGATAAGAAGTAGCGTTTTCTCATACAGAAATTGTTTAGTTAATAAATGATGAAATAGTTAGTTCGTTGCGATTACTTGCTTTTTGCGGGGCAAATTTACACTTTTTCTCTTAAAGTAAAGCCTTTAACTATCTTAAAAAAGTAAAAAGGCTTTACTTTTCACTCCTCTATCGTTAATCTCTATCAAGTTTCTAAGTAACTTTCACTTTTCACTCTTTCACTCTTTCACTTTTCATTTTTCACTCTTCACTTTTCATTTTTCATTCTTCATTCTTCATCCCCCAACGGGGGATTATAGGGGGCCTTCACTTCACCCTCACCGCCAGCACGGGTGCGATGTCGCCGCCGGGATGTGTTTCGGGAAGTGTGATATGCAGTCCGTCGGCATCTACATTATAAGGCACCTTGCCATATCCTAAAAGTTTGACACTACGCACTTTACCACCTTTCATCCCTGGGGCGCCGGTGGCGAAGCTCTTGATGGTCACGGTGCGCTCTTCGGGCCACTGCATTATGGTGGCGTAGACCGTCTTGCCCTTGGCATTGAAGCGGATGTCCTTGGATGTATAGTTGATATTCTCGTTGAAGCCCTGTGCGTTGAGCGGATTGGCCTTCTCTGCCAACGGCCCTTCGCCGAATGTGGTCCACGGGCGTGTACCTATAATACTCTCTTTGTTGACGTCCATCCACGCCTTCAGGTCGTTGAGTATGGCCATCTCCTTCTCGTCCAGAGATCCGTCGCCGCGGAGGGGAACGCTCAACAACAGGCAACCGTTCTTACTCGCCACGTCTACGAGCATACGCACCACACGGCCAGCCGACTTGTAATCTCCTCTGTTATAGATGCCGCGGTCGTAGTGCCACGAGCCGATGCACGTGCAGGTCTGCCAGGGCAGCGCCTGTGCGCGGTCGGGTATGCCTCGTTCCACGTCCCATAGCATCAGCTGCTTCTGCTCGTCGTTAAGGATCTTACCCGTCGCCACCACCTGCTGACGACCGTGGTGACGGTTGGCGCTATGGTTGTAGAAATGGGCGAGGATGTTCTGCCCCACCTGGTCGTCGCAGCCATAGAAGGGCAGCACCGTGTCGTCGAAGTAGAGGATTTGCGGATCGTAGTCGTTGACCAACTGCAGCACGCGGTTCTGCAGTTTACGTTTGTACGCCTCCGAGGGCTGTGAGGCTCCGTTCTTCCAGTCCCACTGCCCGTGTATGCTACCAGCTTTCTCCCAACCTCGGCTGGGCTCGTGCTGCTGGGCGTAGAGCTCCTGCGGGTCGAGTCCTTTCCACCATTTCTCGGTGCCGTCGGGGTTAGGCTTGTAGCCGTCTTCCCGTGTCAGGTTGCCGTCGAACTTCTGTGCCAATTCGAACCAAGTCCAGGCATGGGCGCCGTGTATGCTGACGCCTAATGGCAGCTTGTATTTCTTGCAGGCCTTAGCCCACTCGCCTACGATGTCGCGCTTCGGACCTATGCGCACCGAGTTCCATTCCTGATAGGGCGAGTCCCAAAGGTCGAAGTTGTCGTGGTGCTGACCTAATGTGAAGAAGAACTGCGCGCCGACGCTCTTATACAATTTCACCAGCGCATCCGGATTCCACTTCTCAGCCTTCCAGGCGTTGCACAAATCCTTCATGCCGAAGTCGGCGGGCGAGCCGTAGTGCTCCACATGGAATTTGTTCTGCCAGCCGCCTTCGTCGTACATGCCGCGGCCATACCAGTCGCCGCTCTCGGCCTGGCACTGTGGTCCCCAGTGCGCCCAGATGCCGAACTTGACATCGCGGAACCACTCGGGGCACTCCCAAGCCTTCAGACTCTCCCAATTAGCCTCAAACGGGCCACGTTCGATGGCGACATCACCTTTTGTTTGTGCCTGAGCCGTCAGCGTGAAGGCCACCGCCATCACCGCCGCTACGAATCCTTTTCTTCTCATAATAATCTTGGCTTTTAGGGGTTTCTGCGTGCAAAGATATACAAAATAATGAAACGAAAGAATGACGAGGCTAACTTTTACGCTTTTTTTGCCTTAGGCAATGGAGCCCTATAGCTTTCGGCCGACAGTCCTATAGGTTTCGGCCGACAGTCCTATAGATGTCCGCATCATGCGTTATTCCCAGATGTCGTCCCAGACGTTGTAGGGAGACTGTTCCTTGACAAGGGCATCACCGTCGTCGTCGGAATCGAGGTCGGAGCCTGTATTATGCGAGGCTTTGCCTAATGTGCTTAAAGCTATGATTTGCTCTGCCACGATGGAGGTCTGCTCTATGGTGGGAGTTATATATGTTTTTTTCATCTTCATAGTGTTTTTGCGTTAAAAGTTCACTTACCTAACCATTAAATACATTTTTCGCGTTCGGCAATTTGATAATTATTTTCATTGCGCTCACTTAATCAGGACCTTCTTGCCGTTTACGATGTAAATCCCCTTGGTGGCCTTGTTCACCTGTCGTCCAGTGAGGTCGTAGATATTGTTGATACTCTCTACGTTGTGACGGATATTATTGATGGCATCTTCCTGCTCACCGAAGAAGAAGGCCTTGACATTGGACTGATCAGGAGTTAGGTAGCAACGGTTCTTGGCAACGACATACTTGTCTTCTTCATCACAGAGGTAGAAGCCCACTTTGCTATCGTTGTTTTGAAGGATATAGCTGCCGTTGGGAGCGTAGATACGAGCGTAGGTGCCGGTGAGCAGGCCTTCGGTATAAGTGAGTTTTGTACCCTGAGCATCGCCCGTCAGCGTTTCATTCCATTCGCCTTCGATGATGTAAGGTTTATTGGCTTCGAGGGCGTCGACCGGCGTGAGGTTTAACGTAGCGCCGTCAACATCTGCACAAGTGTAAGCCTTCACGCCTTCGGGCAGAGAAGTCACAGAGAAGGGCAATATGACTGTGCCCCAACCAGCAGCGAAGGTATTGATGGTGATAGAGGGCTTAGTTGTCTCGACAATCTTAAAGTTGATATGAGAGTTGACTGTATAGACGCCCTGATCTTGAGAACCGATGTAGTTCTTTGCTACATTATTATAAATATTGTACACACCTTCTGTTGAAGTCGGGATAATAGTGAAGGCTGCTGCTTTTGTCTTATCTGTTGTGACTCGAATACCTAAGCCATCACCACCATAGCCTGTTTGGGAATCCGTCAAATACAATGTAGTACCATCAGTGCCAATTATGCTCAATTGATATTTATTACCTTCCACTTTAGTGAATGTGAAAGCCTGCGCGAGGTTCACATTGAATTCTTCTTGATAATAAAGTCGGTAATTACCTTGGCTGCTTGCTGCATTGGGTTTGAGAGTCATAGCCTTCTTGTCGTATGTATAACCTTCATAGGTCAGGACGATGGCAAATAACTGACCTTGTGCAGGTTCATTAATCGTTAGGGCGTTATAGGCAGCAATAGCATTTTCAAGCGCAGTCTTTGCTGCAGAAAGTGATTCTACTGTCGCATCATCTGCATCGTGAGCTGTTTGGGCTACAGAAAGAGCCTCACCATACGATGTGACCGATGTGACATCGTACTGGAAAGCGCCTGTTCCGACATTTGCTTCATACACGACAGGTGCCGCATCAATGGCACTCTGCAGCTCCATCTTTGCAGCTGTTAGTTCATCTTGTGCATACTCAAGCTTTATTCCATCAATGAAAAACTTTGCTTCTTTATTGGAAGAAGCATTTTGATTCGACTTTGCTATTATCTTGAATTGGCCAAGCGTTTCAGATTCAATATCAAAAGATACCGTTTGCTTAATCCAAGACCCATAGACAATGTCTGTTACAGTCCCCAAAAGCTCAGCACCTCCAGCTTCAACAAAACCGACTTGCAGATTAGTGCGGGTGGCTCCCGAGTTATTGTTATACGTGTAATAAGTCAGAGTATATTTGCCTTTAGGTAAAGCAGCTTTGGCTTCTTGCTCAAATGTTACGATTCCGACCCAACCCATAGAGATACCTAATGCTTTTCCTTCGGTTTCTCCATTTGGTCCAGCTGTAGGTGCATTGACGGAGTTCAACGTATAATCAGAGCCATAAGAGAAAACGGCAGAACAAGACCAAGCGTCTTTGGCATTGTCTGTTTTGCCTCCGATAACAGTCCAGTTTTCCACTTCTGCATAGTTACCAGCTTTGGTTGTTGCTACGTTTGCTGTTGCAGCAGTTGCCGATTCAAAAGACGCATCTGTGAAATACGTACTTGTCACGTCCGTCTGTGCCCACGCATTCCCATATACAGCAAAAGCTGCGATAGTGAGTAAATGTTTGATTTTCATAATAGGTTATTGTAAATTGATTATTGAGATTTAAACTTTCAAGTGATGAGTTTTTTGTTGTCTTTTTTCTTGTGAGGTAGCCCGGACAATGTCCGGAGCCGGCCTCAACAAGATTCACTAATTAACTAACTAAAAACTAAATGAAACACATTTATTTATTAACTTAACAAACTTGAACAGTGAAGATTTATGTTATTATCATTTGACCACCTTCCTGCCGCCTACGATGTAGATGCCGCGAGGCAGACCTTCGAGTGACGTGGTGCCTTGACGGACGATGCGGCCGTTGAGGTCATAGACATCGTCGTCAGTAGGCTGCTGTGAGCCTTCGTCAGCCATGTCAACGATGCCTGTCGGCAAGCCGTTGTTGTTGGACTCGCCGTAGTAGTTGGTCTTGTAGAACTTGACGCGATAGGGCCATTGCTCGGCCGTACTTTCCACCCAATTCGTAAGATTGCGCGACCAGTAGGTGGTTGGCGCCCCGCTGACCACGAGCCATACGTAGGAGCAGCCTGCAGGACATTCGAAGGCGATGGTGTGGTCGGGGTCGTTGTAAGTGGCTGTGGTCATATCGCCATAGACACGTGTGCCGTCGTTCTTGAACGCCACGAAGCCGACGCGCCATCCTGCGCTTGTGGTCTTGTAGGCCGTGTAGCCGTCGGCACCGGCCTTACCCTCGAACTCAACATAGAGCGTTCGTGCCGTGGTGGGTGCATTGATGCGTATGGCGTTGTTGCCGTAGTTCTCTATGCAGTTCTTCTTCTCGGGCCACCAGTAGCCTTCGTTATCCTTGGTCATGGCGGTCTGGCTGCGCCAGCTGGCTTTGCCTCCAGCCACGTCGCGAATGGGGTCGAGGTCGAAGGTGGTCATTCGTGCGCCCCACTCCCACAGCTCGTCGCCGAGCTGGCTGACTTTCTTGGCGGTGGAGCCTGTCATGCGTGTTCGCATATACGTCTCGAAGGGGTCTTCCGGATCCTTGCATTCGTTCCAAAGGCGTCCCACGGCATCCCAGCCGTGCTTGTGAACGAAGAGGTCCTGAATGAAGAAGTTCTCATAGCGCAGGTAGCCGGCCAGAGGATGGCGGTGCATACCGTTGAGCGAGTTCCAAAGCCATTCGTTGTCATTGAGCAATTTGCTGGGATAATAGACATAGGCCATCCATTGGGCGCACATCTCCCAGAAGGGGTTCTGTGTGGATTCGTGCCAGTTGTACATCCATCCGTTCCAGTCGTTGTTGTCGCAGTGGACCTGATACTGGAAGCAGTGCCCTATCTCGTGGGCTACGGTCTGCCCGCCTCGCGAAGTGTAAGCCCAGCGCGAGAGCGAGAGCATACCGATCTGGTTGTCGATGCCGCTGCCTTCGGCTTTCCATTCGCTGGTGGAGAAGAGGCGTATGATCATCTTGTAGGTGTCGCTCTTGGACTTGCCCTGGTTGATGGTGATGAAGCCGAGTTTGTCAGCATACATCTCGAAAATCTTGTCGGCCGTATCCAAGATGCCCGGTACGGCACTTGGCACTTCGTCGCCGTATTCCTTCTCCCAGAAGAGCACCCAGTGCTTCGACTGGTAGGAGCGCTTGTGGCTCCATTGGTTATTGTTGTCCTGCAACTTCGAGTCTGAACCGCAGGCGCTGCCGCTGCAATAGATTTTCTTATCGACCGCTTTGATGCGGTTGTTCAGGGTGTTGACGGCGGCCTTCAGCTGGTCGTCGGTGAGCGTGTAGTCCACGACCTGCTCCTTGGCCGTAGCATTGGCTTCGTCGAGGAGGTTCCATGCGTTGGCCTTACGGGGCATATCCTTCCACCATTTCAGCACCTTGGTGGCATAGGTGATGCGCTCTTGCAGTGCCGTATAGCGTGCCACGGAAGCCTCGGCAGTTGCAATGGCTGCTGTCAGTGCCTCGTGGGCTGCGTTCAGGGCTGCCTCGTCGTAGATGGTGTTGCCGCCGTCGTCAATGCCTGTTCCTGTCAGTGCCTGACGTGCGGCCTCTATGGCTTGGCTGAGGCTTTCGGATGCCGGTTGCTGCATGCCATTTGAGGAATAGCTTTCGGCCTGTGTCAGTAGGCTCTGCAATTCTTTGGCGATGTCCGATGTGCCGATTTCACCGATGTATTGGAGATGGAAATCGTCCACGCAGAGGTAGTTGCCGGTGGGATTCTCGGTCGTCACGCCGATTTCCACCTCTCCATGCTCATCGACAATGGAGAAGGTGACGGCGTAGGTCTTCATGGCCGTGATGAGCGTCTTGGAGAATCCGGCATAGAGGTAGGCACCTTTCTGCGGCGAACCAGTGTTGGTTGTGCTGCCTTGTCCGGATTGCTGGATATGCAGCGCACCAGCCTGCAAACGATAGTTACCCTTGGGCAGTCCTTTCAGCACCTGCGAGAGGCTGGCCTCGGAGATCTTGCTGCCGCGGCTGGTCCATGCTTCCATGTAGTTGGTGCCTTCTTTCTTGGTGAAATAGCTGTTGGTCTGTATGCTCATGCCCAACACACTCCATCCTGCAGTACCATCGATCTCGAACGACGGGTTCTGGATATAGCGTTCGGTGCAGTCCACAGGAGCATTGGGTGATGCGTTCAACCAAGCGTATGTTTCAATGGCCGCCTTCAGCGCTTCGTCCGCCGCCAACACCTCGGCCAGCGGTGTGTCGCTGCCGTCGTAGGCGGTCTGAGCGCGGTCGATAGCGGCTTTCAGGTCGCTGGCCCCGCGTCCGTTGCCGTCGCCGTACAGTGTGTTGGCGGTTGCGAGCGTCTTGCCGAGCTCGAGCTTGCTCTCGTCCATGCTCTTGACGAGGATCTGTACGTAGTCGATGAGCAGGTTGGCCGAGCTGCCCGACCCGGTGTTCTCAGCTGCCTTATATCCAATCTGTATCTTACCTTGAGTCTCTTCGGTGAGCGTGAAGGTAATCTGATCCAGCGTCCATGTCTTCGAGGGGTAGCCATTGAGCGCGGAGACAACGGCGTCGCCACTTTGCGGAATCCATGCCAGCAGTGATTTGCCCTTGGTAGCGCTCTTGGCGTTGTAGGTGGGCGCGTTGATGGTGTATGCACCTGCGGGCAGGGTGACATTTTGGCTGTAGGTCATCTCCACGCCCCAACCAGTCGAGAGCGCCAGCGCACCGCCCACGCTGCCTTCGTAGCCCTGGGCCGGCACTTCGCCGCCGTTGAACTTACCTGCAAAACCATATTCGTAGATGCCCGTGATGGTGTAATCGACGGTGAAGCCGGCAGTCCATCCGGTGATGGTCTTGATTTCCTGCTTCACTTCTGTAGTGGTTCCAGCCTTGTGATGGAAACCGTTGTCGAAGCTATAGTTCTTGAGATAATCAGCCGTGACGTCGGCCTGTGCCGCAAGGGCTGATGTCAAAACACATGCGAATAAAGAAAGAAATAGTTTTTTCATCGATGTAGGAAACTGTAGGAATAGATTTTATTGTTATGAGTTTAGATTACCATTCAAACGAGAATGTGCCATACGCTTTGATGTTGGCGTCAACGAATCCCTCATCATCTGTTGACGGTGAGCCTCCGGAACCTATGCCAGGCATGCCGTTGCCTACATTTCCCGAGAGTGCAATTATCATTGATGGCGCTATGAGAAGCGTATGTGCAGTAGGAGGCAAATATGTTTTTTTCATAGTCATGACAATATTATTTAATGATCATCTTCTTACCTTTTGTGATATATAGGCCGTTGTTCATTTTGCCTTTTATTATTCTGCGTCCGCCAAGGTCGTACCACTCGCCGTCGTTCGTCCTGTCGATGCATCTCTTGTCCGTCGCGTCGATGTTGGTGAGGGAATCCTCGTTGATGGTCATGCTCTTGACGCCTGCCGGCGTGTCGACAAGGGATATGGTGGCACGCAATCCGCGCAGGTTGACCGGCTGTTCAGCGTATGCGAAGCTGTTGCCCACTTGATCGTTGCCCGTTACAAAGTAGAGGTTGCTCACGCCTCGCTGCGGGTTGTAGAAGCCTTGCATGGAGCCGGCGTCGGTCACGATGGCGACGGGCTGTTTGGCGCGCACGACAACGGTTCCGGCCTGGCTGACGTTCCAATCGTCGTTGACGCGTACGAGATAGGGTCGTCCGGCTTTCATCTCGTTGACGGGCATGAAGAGGGCTGTCTGTGCTCCGTTCGCGAAGCCTGTGAGGGAGTATATGTGTGTGATGCCAGCCTGTGCGGCCATCGCCTCGTTGATGTTGAAAGGCAGGCAAACGGTGTTCCAGCAGTTGGCCTTAAGAGTACGGTTGCTCTGCGGGTCTATGATCATCAGTTGGTCTGTTTGCGGTAGGGTGATGTCGGCGGCATCGTTGAGCGTGAGCGTCGGCTGCTCGGTGCAGGCTGCACCGCGGTAGTAGAGGCGGGCATTGTCGAAGGCCGTCCATTCCTGAGTGCCGGTGCCAGTGTGTGTGAGTCCTATGGTGAGGCATTGCGGTTGTCCGAGGGTGGCGTCGAGCGTGTTCCAGTAGAGACGGCGTTGCGGGTCGAAATACTGTATGGCTCCTTTATGGCTGTCGGGCACATACGTGCCGGGGGCGAGGTTGGCGTCGCTGCTGCGCACGGCTTCGTTCTGTGCATCCTCGTTGATGTTGTGTACCGTTTGCCGGTGGTTGTTGATCATGATGTAGGAGGTTGTCTGTCCCTGTCCGTCGAGATATGCCGAGTATGCCTCCTCGGGGGTGCCTCCGATGCGTTGGAAGGCTTGCAACTTGAGGGTGTAGGTTCCAGAAGGCATGTCGTTGAGGGACTGGCGAACGGAGGCTGCGGCTTCGTAGATGTCGGGGCAACGATTGCCGTCCACGGCATCGAACGCAACGGAACCTCGGTCAATCCATCCGGAGATACCATTGTTGAAGTCGGGGTTCACGAGCAGGGAGGTAAGGTCCACCTCATGGGCAACGGCATTCATGGCCAGGTCGTAGGCCTCGGCAAGTGCCGTGAGGTCATGGGTGGCATCGGCAGCAGTGGTATTCCACTGCGCACCCGCCAGCGAGATGACCTGCTGGTAGTAGGCCTTCTGTTGCTCGTAGCGAGTGGCCAGCGCCTCGGCATCGTCCTCGAGCATATAACTGCGTATGGCCATGATGTCGTCGTCGGTAACACCGACATCTTTGAGCAGGGCGACGATGCGCTCCTGCAGCGTCCGTCCTTCGTAGTGCTCCTGAGCATATACGATTTTGTCCATCATGGGATATTTGTATGTCGATGTTCCATTGATATAGCGTTTGCCGGCCTTGGAGAAACTGGTGAGCTCGAAGTCCTTGCAGAGGTCGTCAAGCGTGAAGCCCAGGATGCTGCCGAGGAAGAGGCCGAAAGCTCCGGTGCGATCGGCGCCCCAGATGCAGTGGAAATAAACGGGTTTGTCGGCCTTCATGCATTCGGCAATGAAATGAATGCCGTCGCGCACCTTCTCGGGATTGCCGGTTTTGGTGATTATCTTCTCGCTGCTCTCGATGAGGTCGATGAACTTATAGTCGGCGCCTGATATGGCTGAACGGGACGGTGCCGACCCGTTGGTGTCGTTGATACTGCGCAGGTCGAGCTCGGCCTCGACACCCAAACGTGCCATCTCGGCGAGGTCGGCAGTGGTCATGGTGGTATGCGTGCCGGCGTGCATCTCGCCACCACGGAATAGCCGTCCGTAGCGCACACGCCGTCCGTCCATGGTGATACGCCCACCCAAATCGCGAACATTGCTGCCTTTCTGTGTAGCTATCATGCGTACGACGCCAGTGGCCGTGAACGTGCCCGCCGTGACCTCATCATCGCCAGACAACACCTTATAATAATAGGTAATGCCAGGCGTAGTGTTGTAGAGCGGACAGAGGGTCAGTGCAGGGTCGAGTTCGAGGGTGCGCGTGTGCTCGTCGGTGCCGCTGTAGTCGGGTGTATTGCTTACGTAAAGTGTCAAGCTGCTTCGTGGATCGTAGGATTCCAGGATGGGAATGTTGACGGGGGCAGGTTGATCCGCGATACCGTTGGCGTAGTCATCGATGACGCTTGCGGCTCCCTGCTGGCGGTAGTCAGCGGCGGCGAGGAAGGCTCGCACTTGATCGTTCTCAAGATTAACCTGTCCGAGATTGACGTGGCTCCAGTCGGAGATGGCATAGGAGTATGCCGCGTAGGCATTGCGCACGTCAACCATGCCAGCGTCAACCGTTTCGATATCCACGGCCGACTCAACTGCAGCTCGCGCTGTGGCAAGAGCGGCGGCAAAGGCGGCATCGGAGGTGGTGTTGCGGGCAGCATAATCCGCGATTTCATCGAGGGCATAGTCCTTGTATTGTGCAAAATTAAGGATAACGCGACTCACAGTGAGGTCGCGGTAGGAGAGCCATGCCTCAGACACCTTGTAGGGACTCTCGAGCGTGATGTCGAGGATGCCGTCGTCGCCGACGAGTGCCAAGAGGCTGTTGGCATAGGCCGCAGTGTTGTCGAAGACATATCCTGCGGCATCCTGATTGGTAGGCACGTAGCTCTTCTCGCCATCTACGGTGATGCTCGTGGAACTGCCCTTGGGTATCGAGGCCGTCTGGCGTCCGTCCCAGAGCGACTTGATGCGCAAGGTGGTGCCGTTGGCCGTGAGGGTTGACATGTGTTCATCGAAGCCGTAGCCGAGCTGCTGACGTACATTCTCCGTAGAACCGCTGCGCATGAGGGCGTTGATATTGAGAACGTAGAGGCCGGGCTTGGTCTGCAGGTTCCACGTCCTGCTGCCTGTCTTGTCGTAGATCTGAGCGATTGTCTTGGTGTCGGTAGCGCTGCTGCCTATGTGTTCCTTGATGATGGCCGCTGCGAGCTGCTCTTCGGTGACACCGGCGACAGTGAGTATCTCGGCACGTTGTGCCGCCAGCTTGGAAGAGAGATAGGCATCATACTGTGCTTTGGTCATGAACTGCCAGACGAGGGCGTCTGAAGCTGCACATGAGCTAACGAGCCAATGGTGTGTGTCCTGACCAATATATGCGTCATCACCTGCGCTGAAGGTGTACATCTGTTCTCCAGCCACTGCTACGCTCCATTTTCTTGAGGATGAAGCGTCGGTGTAAACCTCGTTGCCTGAATTGGCGAAGAGGAATAGCTGGCTGTCAAGCCATCGGATGGAAGTCTCGTCGTTGTCATCGGTGGCATAGATCATAACGGGCAACCCTCTATCGGCCAACACTGCGCGCGTGCCGTAACTATCATCCTTGCCTCGTGCCAGGAAGCGCCGTTCACCTTCAACCTCAGTAAAGAGGTACCCAGTCATGGCATCGGCAATCAGGGGCGGCTCCTGCCTTTCGGCGACAACGATGCGGTCAACGAAGAGGTGCGGTGCGGACCCCGAGCCATAATCACCCGCCTTGTAACCTACGGACAGATAGCCCCGAGTGGCCTTGTCGAGAGACAGCGTCACGGTCTCCGCGGTCCATGCGCCGACGCTGTACTTCGTCGTCAATGCCATGTGTTCCGTGCCGTCAAGCTCAATGAAGCCGCAGTTGTTGTGGCTGATGGCTCCTGTGCCGGCACTGTTATAGACGTGGAAGGTGAGGGTGTAGTTGCCGGCAGGGATCTCCATGGGCTTGACGTATCCGACACTGCCGCCCCAGACGGCAACGAGTCCCAGGGCATAGCCGTTGCTCAGTTCGTCAGGTCCCGATGCCGGCGCTGTGTAGGCATCGCTGTTGCCGCCCACCCACACGCCGCTGCCGTATGCCGTCACGGCCGCTGCCGTACCGTCGCTGGCACCTGTGGAGTAATACCAACCTGGCACGTCGCAGGCCTGTGCGTTAAAACTAAGGTCTCCCTTGCGATCGCGGATATAGGTATATACACCGGATTCTTTGGCTCCGCCACCGAATTGGAGTCCGCTGTCGTCATCCCAAGACTGGAACGGTACTTTGCCCAGATCGTAAAGTCCGACTGCCGAGATGGCGAGCATAGAAGTAGCCTTGCCGTTGGCGACGACCATCTTAAACTCGGTCGCGGTCTCGTCGGCAGGCACGATGAAAGTAGAATGTACAGGGTAGAGCCGTTTCTTGGTCTGCGCCTCGGTGTAGGCACTCATGTACTCGGCATCGTCCACGCTGCGTATGCTGACGGTACATTTACCTTTGTTCGTATCATCATTGTTGTGCCACGCGACGAGGCCGGTGAAGCGATAGGCATGACCAGGCTGCAGCCCCGTGAAAGAGTAGGTGTAGGTCTGCGATGCCGAGAAGTGGAGGTAAAGGAGCTTCGTGCTCAGCGCTGATGTGCTGTCGTAGCTGTAGGTGCTGCCGTCCTCGGAGGTGTAGCTGGAATAGGATGTTACGAAACGCTCTCCGGAAGTGGCATTGAGCTTGCCCCACGATGTGGAACTCTTGCTTGACGTCCATCCGAAGGTCGTGGGCAGGTCGGTGCTTTCGCCTCCGTCCCACCCGGCGAGTAAGTTGGAGTCTTGAGCGTGTCCAGTAGATGCCGCTAAGACTGCGAAGATGAGTGTAAAGATTTTCTTAAACATTTTCCAAAAATGATGTTTCGGCTGCAAAAGTACGCTGCTTCGTGCAGTTGGCAAAACCGATGTGTAACAATGAATGGTAGCGTCGTAACAATATCACTGACGCACACCCTCCATGTTGTATTTTCGCCGATTTCATCGGGATTAACGGGTGGTTGCCGAGAGTATG
Source organism: Bacteroidaceae bacterium (assembly GCA_016286165.1). Classification (GTDB taxonomy): domain Bacteria; phylum Bacteroidota; class Bacteroidia; order Bacteroidales; family Bacteroidaceae; genus Physcousia. The sequence goes on from JAEESE010000014.1 coordinate 91,798, forward strand.
AAGCTGAAGTGGTGGGGCTTGTTGCCGTCGATGGTGTATTGAGGCAGCGTGCGCTTTCCCCAGGTATCTGTGCCGCCTACGCCGTGGACGTTGAGGTCGATGTTGACGTTGACGAAACGGCCTCGCGGCACTTCGTGGGGATGGAGCGGTCCGAGGTCTTCGTCGCCGTAGTCCCATGCGCTGATGCAGAGCGGCTGAAGTCCGTCGATGCGGACGATTGTGGTTGGCGAAGTGAGGGTGAGCCATCGTACGTCGCAGCGGTTGCCATTGTCCTGTGGGTGTATATACTCGGTTTGGAAGTCGCTGAGGGGCATCTCGTACTCGCTGAGGAAGGCTGACCGTTTGCGGTCGGGATAGTTTTCCCACGGTCCCCGGCCGTAATAGCGAATCTGCGTGAAGTCGGCAGGCAGTCGCATGCGCATACCGAATTTAGGTATGACGGGGCGGTCGTGGGACGAAGGACGGTAGTCCACCTCGACGAGTATGCTTTGGTGGTTGAGCATGGTGTAGGTCACTTTGACGTCCTTCGGCTCTTTCCATACGGCTGTACGGTGTGCGAATCCGGCGGCACTTTGGTTGTCGTTCTCGGGTTTCCAGAAATAGGGTTCGAGGGGTGCGAGTAGGAGCTCGCGGCCTCCGACGATCCACGACATGAGGGCATTGCCGCTGACGGTGAAGTTTTTGGCGTAGGCGTCAGCGTCCGGACGTTTCGTGGCTTTGGGCTTGCTCATGAGGTTGCACGAAGCCGATGTTTCGGACATGGTGGTGGATGTGATGTCAGCCTTGGCAGGGAAGGCGTATGGCTCGAGCACAAACTGTTCGCGGGCTACGGCAAAGCCTTTGCGGGCCCACGGCATGTCGCGGCGGAGTCGGGCAGCGATGTTGAGCAGTGTCTCGCTGCCGTAGTGCAGGGTGTCGTAAGTGATGTCGTATTCGTTGATGTCGGTGAAGCAGTCGCGGTTGATGATGTGTACTGTACCATCGTCGCCGCGCTCGAAATGGAGGGGCTGATAGACGTGCTGAACTTCGTAATAGTGGGGATGTGGCTTGCGGTCAGGACCTACGATGCCGTTGATGAGGAAGCGGCCGTCATTGGGCTTGTCGCCGAAGTCGCCGCCGTAGGCCCAGAACTCATCAGGCTGCAGGGGCAGGTCTGCAGAGTAGTGCAGGGGCGAGCCGTCGATGGGCTTGGCGAGTCCCTGGTCGGCCCAGTCCCAGATGGCTGCGCCGAGGATGGTGGAGTCGGCATAGATGATATCCCAGTACTCCTGAAGGTTCCCCAAGGAGTTGCCCATGGCATGGCAGTACTCGCGCATCATGAAGGGACGGTCTGTGACGCGTTCGGCGACGCGCTTCATCTCGTCGGGGTAGAGGTAGCTGTCGTCGTAGATGGCGGAGCAACGGCGGTCGCTGTCGTAGAAGGGCGGGCGTGTGGGGTCGAGGTGTACGATGGTGTCGCGCATGGACTCGGCATTGATGCCTGCGCCGGCCTCGTTGCCAAGACTCCATAGGACGATGCTGGGATGGTTGCGGTCACGCAGCACGAGCGAGGCGGCCCGATCCACATGTGCCTTTTGCCACGAGGGGTCGTCGCCCAGCTCCTTGTTGCCTATGCCATAGCCGTGGCTCTCGTTGCATGCTTCGTCCATGACGTAGAGTCCATAGCGGTCGCAGAGCTCGTAGATGAGTGCGGTGTGGGGATAGACGGTGGTGCGCAGGAAGTTGATGTTGGCCTGTTTCATCAGTCGGATGTCGAGTTCGCAGGTGGCATCATCGACATAGCGCCCCATGCGTGGGTGGTGGTCGTGGCGATTGACACCACGGAACTTGACATTCCGGTCGTTGATCTTAAACACCTCGCCAACGATGTTTATGCGTTTGACGCCGAGATGGTAGTCGAAGTGTTCGATGGTCTGTCCGTTGCGGTCGCGCAGTTCCACGGCGAAGGGATATAGGTCAGGCTTCTCGGCCGACCATAGGCGTGGCTGCCGGAGCTGGCAACGGAGCTGCACGTGTGTCGTGTCCTTGGCGGCGAGGCTTTGCAGGCGGCCTGTTACCTCCTGCCCGTCGATGATGAAGGCTACGGTCAGGTCCTTGGCCCGCTTGCGGCCTGTGTTGCAGAGCTCCACGTCGGCGCAGACGGAGGCCGCGCTGTAGTCGTCGTTGGGCGTAGCCGTGACATAGTAGTCGCTGATGTGGGTGAGCGGGCGCACCCAGAGCTGTACGGGTCGGAAGATGCCGCTGAAGCGCCACATGTCAATGTCCTCGAGATAGGAGCCGTCGCTCCATCGATAGACCTCCACAGCGAGGCGGTTCTGTCCTTCGCGAACATAACCTGTGATGTCGAACTCGGCAGGCGACATGGAGTTCTGGCTGTAGCCCACGCGCTGACCATTCACCCACACGTAGAAGGCCGACTTGACGCCGCCGAAGTGGAGGATGAGGTTCTGCGGCAGCTGCTCGCGCGTAATATTTATAAAGGTGACGTAAGAGCCCACAGGGTTGCGGTGGTCGTAGGCATACCAATCCTGTGGTGGCTCGCCGGTCACGCTGGGCGCGTTACGCTGAAAAGGATACTTTGAATTGGTGTAGATGGGCTTGCCGAAGTTCTGCATCTGCCAGCATCCGGGCACGGTGATGCTGTCCCATTGACTGACATCGTAGTCTGTGCGGTAGAAGTCCACGGGCCGCTCCTCTGGGTTGCGGCTCCAATGGAAGCGCCACCGGCCGTCGAGCGACACGATTTCCTTACACTCCTTCCATTTGGAGGGCAGCTGCAACGTGGCGTGATAGGGCAGCTTGTTAATACCCACCACCTTCGGATTCTCCCAATCTGGAGCAGCGCCCTGGGCAAGGGTTGGTGATGCCATAAGCGTCCAAAGGCATAACAGTAAGGATTTGGTGGATGTGAATGATGCAAGCTTTTTCATAAGACGTTAATATTTTGGCTGCAAAGGTACGTTCTTGGGGGTGGCTCCTATCGATTTCTGGTATCAAAGAATGGTAACGACGTAACATAATGGCTGCTTGGCACGGCAAATGGGACATGAATCATGTTTTTTGTTACCATTTTACTTTGATTCTTGCATAAAATAGCCTACTTTCGCACCAAAATAACGCAACACCTTGCCCCATGTACAACATGAAGACGTGCATAAAACGATTTTTTAAGTTCTTTTTAACCGCCTTGCCACTGGCGACGTATGGTCAGGCGGATGGCGTGATACGTCAGGACCTACCGACAAAGAACGTGATGGCGTGTAATGGAGTGAACCGCTTCCTGCGCGACAGCGAAGGCTACGTGTGGTACGCCACCGACGAGAATCTCTGCCGCGACAATGGCTATCAGGTCGATGTCTTCTGCTCCAACGAGCGGAATCCGCAACTGATGAAATCCAACTTCATCATCGATGTGGCAGAGGACGGCAACGGGCATATATGGATAGGAACGTCGCAAGGCGCATACGTTCTCGACAAGCACGACTACTCGATTCACTCCACGGCTGTCGCCGAGGCACAAGGCGTCCGTATCGAAGCCATCTACGCGCTGCACGACGGCACGGTGTGGCTCTCGACGGGTAACCATCTCCTGCACTTCGACGCCGACGAGCAGCTGCTGCAGAGAATAGACATCAGCCAACGCAGATTGGGGCCCAAGTTCATCAATGCGTTCATGGAGGATAGCCGCCACACGCTATGGCTTTTGCAGAGCGGAGCAGGCATCCTGTTCTACGACAGGGAACAACGTGATTTCGTGCCGGCTCCATGGCAGAGGGGCCTCGATCCGCAAGCCATGGTCGAGGACGTGGCGAATAAATGCTATTGGGTCGGTCTATGGGGACAAGGCATTGTCCGCTACCAGCCTGATGCCGCCATCGCAGACGCGACGGTCACGGTGGCTCAGGATGGAACAGCGGCATCTGCGGACGGCAGCCATGCCAATAGAGGCAAGATATTCGACATCAAAGTCGATCCTCACGGAGGACTCCTGTGGGCTACGGCCATGGACGGTATGCATGCCTATCGCATCGACGGCGACGGCCGCCTGCAAGAGTGCGACGTGCCGCAGATACGTTCGCTGGCGCAATACAACTTAGGCAACATCATGGTCGATGGGCTCGACAACATCTGGGTTGGCGGCAGTCGCTACTTCATGCTGCTTCGAGGGCACGAAGGCATCGTACGGCACGACAGCCCCTGGCATGTCATGGGCAACAGCGCGCTTCTCGACGACAGCCAAAGGACACTCATGGCCGAGGCCGCGAGACACTTGAACGGCTTACGCATCAACGATGCCTGCAAAGATGCTGACGGCAGGATCTGTGTGGCAACGAACCATGGTCTGAAACGCGCGAAGGACTCCGACTGGAACATGGAGCAAGTCACCGACAGCACCGACGAGGTGCTGCGCGTCGTGGCAGATGCCGACGGCACGCTCTACTATCAGGGAAGGCAGGCGGGACTCTGCATGCTGCTGCGATGTAAGCGTCAGGCACAACCGATGCTGAAGAATGGCGAGACGTGCTCGTGCCTCGCGCTGCTCGACAGGGAGGTGCTGTGGATAGGCACTACCATTGGACGTGTATATGCCTGCGAGACACGCAACAGCCATACACTGAAACCGGCACCGGCGCTGAGCAATGCCGGCGGCAACCGCATCATCGCCATCCGGCAGGATGCTCACGGACACGTGTGGTCGGTGACAAGGCACAGCCTTAGGGAATGGGACCTGAAGAGCGACAGCTACCGCATTCTGGAATGCCGGCATCCGAGAATCAGCATGGATTACTTCGATGCGCTGGTGGTGTGCGGCGACTCGGTGTGTGCCGTAGGACCCGAACAATACTGCATGATCCTGCCTAAGGACTTCGACGTCCCAGGGACGACGGCCGCACAACCCTTGGTATCGACGGTCATCGTCGATGGCGAGAGCCATTATATGGGAATGGGTCAGCGGACGCTCGAGATACCCAGCCACTCGCGTCTGGTAGAAATACGCCTGACGACACTCCAGCACCACCTCGCCCCACAAGTGCAGTTTGCCTATCGCCTCCACAAGACGGGGCTGCTAGGGGGCGCCGACCGCGCTGAAGCCTGGGCAGAGCTACCGACGGGCACGAACTCCATCATGCTGAGCTCACCTGCCAAGGGGCGGTATATTATCGAGGTGAAGGCCACCGACGGGCAGGGCATCTGGGATGCACCGGCCGACATATTCGTCCTCCATCGTCTGCCGGCTTGGTGGGAGTCGGGCTGGGCAATAGCCGTCTATGTGCTGTGCCTGCTGGCGCTTGCCCTGCTGGCGGCCCGGCAATATTCCACCGCCGTGCGTCGCCGTCGCCTGAGACAGATGGAGGCACAGCTGTCGGAGATGAAATTCCGCTTCTTCACTAATATCAGCCATGAACTACGCACACCGCTCACGCTGATGCTCGTGCCCGTGGAACAGATGCTGACCAACGACACCCTGCCCGAGCGCGACCGTGAACGCCTGGAAACCATCAAGCGCAATGCACAGGAACTGCAACAGCTCATCGACCACATGCTCGATTTCCGACGCATGGAGCTCGGCGATGTACACCTCAACAAAAGAAACGGCGACATGAAGGCTCTCATGGCTATGGCTCAGGACTCCTTCCAGTCGCTGGCACAGCATAAGCACATCGACCTTCGCTTCGTACACGACGACGCCAACTTCTATGCCACCTTCGACCACGAGAAGATACGCCACGTGCTATGGAACCTGCTGAGCAATGCCATGAAATTCACCCCCGAAGGAGGGCACGTCACGATGAGTCTGACCACCGATACGTCCTTGAACGAGCTCGTTGTACACGTCGCCGACACAGGCACAGGCCTTCCCGAGAGTGAGATACCGCATGTCTTCGACCGCTACTATCAGTCGGCCAACGCGTCGTCGCAAGGCGGAAGCGGCATTGGCCTGAATCTCGTCCGCGAGACGGTGCAGCTTCATGGCGGCAAGGTTGGCGTCAACAGCCAGGAAGGACACGGTGCCGACTTCTGGTTCACCATTCCTATCCATCCGCAGCCACAACCCGCCACTGACAAGGAGCACACCCAGGACGACTCCGTGGCGGCAGACAGTCCGCACGACAAAGGAGACGAAACGCTGACATCGATACTCCTCGTAGAAGACAATGTCGAACTGCGATCACTCATTGCCAATCAGCTCAGCGACGACGGCTACAAGGTGTTGCAGGCGGGCGACGGACAGCAGGCATGGGACGTGTTGCAGCAGAAGGACGACATCATGTTGATCGTCAGCGACGTGATGATGCCTATCATGGATGGCATGGAACTCTGCCGACGCGTGAAGACCGACGAGCACACCAGCCACCTGCCCGTCATCCTCCTCACGGCAAAGACAGGCGACGAATCGCGACTCGAAGGTTACAAGATGGGAGCCGACAGCTATCTCACCAAGCCTTTCAGCATGGCCGTGCTACAAAACCGCATCAAACACTTGCTGGAACAACGGCAGAGCCAACAGCAACAGTTCCAGCACGACAACAGCTGCGATGCAGCACCGCTGACTCATTCGCCCTTCGACGAGGAATTCCTCGCACGCGCCATAAAAGCCGTGCAGAACCATTTGTCAGACAAAGCCTACGGTGTCAACCAGTTCAGCGATGATATGTGCGCCAGCCGGATGACCCTCTACCGCAAGATACACGCCATCACCGGGCAGTCGCCTAGCGAATTTATCACCACCATACGCCTCAAGCATGCCGCCCATCTGCTGGAAACCTCCACGCTGAGCATTGCCCTCGTGTCGGAGCATACAGGTTTTTCATCCCCCAGTTTCTTTGCCAAGCAGTTTGCCAAGATGTTCGGCTGCCTGCCCAAAGACTACCGGGGACATTCTCTATAATTAAATTCCCTTGTGACAATATGCTCGTCGGTGAGAAACTGCCGCCAAAATTCAGCAGTGTGGCCATAGTCGAAGGCGGCTTCGCCGCACCACGGGGCGAAGCCGAATAATCACTATTACAGCTTGATGGTCACTTCGCTGCCTGAATAGTCAACGGTTTTGGATGTGCCGTCGGGTAGCGTCACCGTGAACCTGCGTGCCGTAAGCATGCCGGGATATTGGCCTTTGCGGGCGGCAATGGTCAGCGTGCGGGCCTTGTCGCTCCATCTGAAGGCGATGGTGGCGTACTGGCCACGCTCATAGTTGTAGTTGTCGCCCTCGTCCTCGTAGAGGGTGAAGGTGCCGTCGGTGCCAGGGTATACGCGCATTTCAAGGTTGTCCCACGGCTTTTCGCCAACGTACTGCATCTCGGGTGCGAGGGGCAGGATGCTGCCGGCACGCACAAACATAGGAACGCGGTCGAGCTGTGTCTGCAAAGTTACGGTCTGGCCGCCCTTCATGCGTTTGCCCGTCCAGAAGTCGTACCAATCGGTGCCTTTCGGCAGATACTTCGTGGCCGTCTTTTGCTCGTTCCATGCTATTTGTCCCGTATTCTCACCGTCGCTTTTCACTTCCCTGCGGTTCCAGCCCGTCATGGCATCCTCACGGATAATCCGCTCTTGGGTATACTGCGGGTCGAGAATAGGCAAGGCCAGAATGCTGCGGCCAAACATGAACTCGTCGGTCATGTCCCACACTTTACGGTCAGCGGCAAAGTCGCTGAAGAGAGGACGCAGATAACTCTCATTGTTGCTGGTAACCTGCCAGGCGGTGCTGTACAGATAAGGTATCAAACGGTAGCGCAGACGTATCTGCTTCTCTATCGCGTCATACACGGGTTCACCTTTTTTGCCAAACTGCCATATTTCACGTGGAGCGTCGGCACCATGGCTGCGGAAGACAGGGCAGAACAATGCATACTGCATCCAACGGATGAAGAGTTCCTGAAATTGCGGATTCTTGGGAGCTGAGCCACCGCCCCTTGTGTTGTATGAGCCACAGAAGAAGCCGCCGATGTCGGTGTTGAAATTCGGGCAGCCCGTCAGCGAATAGCTCAGTCCGGCAGGCACCTGCTTGCGAAGCATATCCCATGATGAGGCCACGTCGCCGCTCCACATGCCAGAGCCGTAGTGCTGCTGCCCGGCGAAGGCCGAGCGTGTCATGATGAACACACGTTTCTGTTCTGACTCCTTGCGCTGTGCCTCATACACACCGCGCACGGTCTCCAATGGGAACGCGTTGCGCAGCGAGCGCCATGTGCCATCCTTGCCTGCCTTATGGTCGTAGTTAGCCTCCTTGGGATTGAAGAAGTCGGGGTCGGTGGAGTCCATCCACCAGGCATCGGTTCCCTTGTCAAAGAGGTTTTTCAGATTTTGCCAGTAGATGTCGCGGGCTTCGGGCGAGAAGGCATCGTAGACGCGCACGCCAGAGGGATAGTCCATGCGTGGCGGCCAGAAGGTGAGGCCACTCTGCGGCCATGTCTCGAAGTCGAAGAGCAGACCCTTCTCGTCAAGTTGGCGATAAGCTTTTGTCTTCGGTCCGAAGCTGGCCCAGATGCTGATCATGAAGTGAGCGTTCTTCTTGTGGACGTCACTGATCATCCGCTCGCCGTTGGCATATTCTTCGGTCAGGAAGTCCATGGCGTTCCACAGATAGTTAGAGCCCCAGTACTGCCAGTCCTGTATGATGCCGTCGAGGGGCACCTGCAGCTCACGGTACTTGTCGACCACGCTGAGCACTTCGGCAGCACTCTTGTAGCGCTCCTTGCACTGCCAGAAACCGTAGGTCCAAAGCGGGAACATAGGCACGTCGCCACTCAGGGAGCGCATCTGTGCAATGACGCCGTCGGCCGAGCCGCCATACATGAAATAGTAGTCAACGCACTCGCCGACCTCTGACGAGAACGACATGCCCTTCACAGCATCGTCATCGAACTGCGTGCGCGAATAGTTATCCCAGAAGAGGCCCCATCCCTTGATGCTCTGCAGCACATTCTGGAAGTCCTCCAGGTTCGACTGCTCCATCAGCTTATGCTCGCCACGGCGGTTCATCTTGCCGTTCTGGATGGTGCCCAGACCATAGATTGATTCGTCCTTGTCGAGTTGGAACGTCTGCGTTACGCGGAACTTGCCGGCATCAGGTCCGGTGGTGCGTGGCTCGAAGGTGGCTGCGCCCTTTTCACTCAGCAGCGTCTTGCCCTTGGCAGAGAATGTCAGCGCTCCTGTCCGTGGGTCTACCTTCACCGTGAGCGCGTTGCTGCTCACCGTGTTGCCCTTGCGGCTGACGGCCACATCAGCAGGCTTTGCTATCACGACCAGGCTCTGCTTATCATACTCATGGTCGACGGGTGCCTTCACTACGTGCACCGTCTGCGGTGAATAGAACTCCAGGCTAATCAGTGTCTTGCCGGCCTGAATCTTCACAGGCTCTGCACTCACTACTGCCATTGCCATGCACAGCAATGCAGCTAGAAAAAGATTTCTTTTAGTCATGTCGCTTTATTTATAATGGTTACAATCGCTTATTCCACATGTAAAGCATCGTTATCTACAGGGATTGACGCTGCAAAAATACAAAAAAAACGACATAGACATGGAGAAATCCCATGAAAAAGAACAGATACGGTGAAAATTTTAATGATGTCAGGAAATTATCCTGCCGTGTCGCTGAGGCGCATCTTCCTCCGCCAACTGCAGTAACCCGCCACGGCAATGACGACGTAGAGGCCGTACAATGAGGCTTTGAAGGGGATGTCTTTTGTGAAATAAAGCCAGCAGGTGACCACGTCTACAGCTATCCAGATGAACCATTGTTCCAGGTACTTATGCGCTAATGCCCAGATGCCGACGAGCGAGAGTGCCGTCGTGAAGGCATCGGCCACTGGGACAGTGGAATCAGTGAAATGGGAGAGCAGATACCAGATGAGCGCCCATAGCACGAGGAAGATGACGGTCCAAAGGGCAGCGAGGCGAAGGGGAATGTGTGTGATGGGAGACCCACCCCCCGCCTTCCCTGTGAGGGAGGGAGTGGTTTCCTGTGACGATGGTGAGTCATTGGTTTCCTTTTTTTGCCAACGCCACGCGCCGTAAGCTGTCATGGCGAGATAGTAGAACTCCATGCCGCAGTCGGCATACAACCCTTTCTGGTAATACAATACGATGCCGAGCAACTGCATCACGGCACCGACAGCCCACATCCAAACGCTTGCTCTGTATTCAAGCATGATGTAGGCCAAGCCGAGGGCTGCTGTAGTTATGTCGAGCCAATTAATTTCCATGATTATTTCGTTCTGACGTTATTCCGTTACCCTGCTTTTAAAACCTCAACGTCACGCTTCCCATCGCCGTGAATCCGGCGGCGGGGATGAAGCCGATCTGGTAGTAGCGGTTGTCGGCGGGATGGCCGTAGCTGTCGCAGATGGCCGAGTAAACCCATCCGCTCGAGGCGTAGCGGGCGTTGAAAATATTGTAGAGGTTGGCGCCGAGTACTATCTCGCGCATACCTGCCAGACGTGTCTTGCTGCTTCCTAAGTTGAAGGGCGAGAGCTTGTACTGCAGGTAGATGTTCGATGTTGTGAACTTCGGCAGCGAACGGTCGCGGCACTCGGTGTTATCCAGATACTGACGCGATACGAAATTGGTATGCCACGTGGCGCTGAGGCCTTTCATGTGGAAATCCACGAAGCCGTTTACTATGGCCGAGGGCGAGAAAGCCAGGGTGGAGTGGTCGTAGTGAATGGTGCGCGAGCCCGAGTCCCAGTCCTCCACCACCTCGTCGAAATCGAGGATACGGTTCAGGCTCAGTGCTGCGTTACCCTCGAGCGAGAGCCAGCGTGTCACGTCCCAACTTGCTGTCAGCTCGGCACCAGTCCTTATCGACGAAGCTATGTTAGTAGTCAGTTTCTCGCCTATATCGCTCTCCATGCCCGTCTGCACGAACTGATTGGTGAAGTGCATATAATAGAGGTTGGCGCCTGCGTGCCCGCGCTTGCCCGTGAAGTTGTAGCCTAATTCATAGTCGAACACCCATTCGGGTTTGGGGGCAGGGTAGGAGCCGTTGTCGGTGAAGTTGTTACGCTCCGGTTCGCGATGACTCACAGCCTCGGAGAAATAGAAGTTATGACCGTCGCGCGTCCAGCTGATGCCCGCCTTGGGGTTGAAGAAATGGTAGTGGCGGTCTATGTCCAGGCGTTGGTTGTAGTAGCGGCTGTCCTCCTCGTAGAACTTATCGTTGATGCCGTCCGTGCGGTAGCCTACGTGGCGGTACTGCGCATCACCGAAAAGGCTCCACTCATCGTCGAGCTTATACGTCACCTTCACGTAGGCACTGTGGTCGTCCTTCCATGCATCTGAGTCGTAGTATGTGTAGCGCCCGCCTTTGATGATGGCGGCCGCCAGTTCGGGTTGGCTGCTATAGGTCAGGTATCCGAAGTGGTTGCCTTGGAAACGCTGTACGTTCACACCTGCCACCACGTCCCATTGCTCCGTCTTGTAGCGGGCGTTGGCCACTGCGCCGAAGGTGTGTTGCTCCAGACCTTTCTGTCGCACGAAATCTGCCTTCTTCACCGTACTGCCGTCGGAGGTGGTGAAGTTCTCCAGACCGAATTTCTTCAGTTTGTTCTGCGGCCGGAACTCCTCGTAGTAGCCGTAGCCGTAGGTGTAGTGCAGCGTAGCGCCGAGGCTCCAGCGGTCGTTGATATCCCATGCCACCGACAACAGGTTATGGTCCTGGTTGAAGTTGTCCGTCGTGCGTGCCCATAGTCCGCCTTTGTATGCGTAGCGCTGCGTCATATAGTTGCCGTTGGCATCGCGTGCGAAGCTGCCGTCATCGGCATATTGAAGCGTCTCATACAACGTGTTGTACCTGCCCAGTCCTCGCGCGTACATATCTTTATATGTATGTATTCCAGTAGCGGTCCCGTAGGTGCCGTCCATGAGGCTCAGGTCGTTGTCGCCTGCCGTGACGCCGTTCCAAGCCTGTCCCGTATGCTCGTAGTTGCCGATATTCTTGTAGCGGATAGTCAGGCGGTCGTTGGGCATGAAGGTGAGGCCGCCGTAGAATGAACCCGAGCGACCGTCGGTGCCGTGGATGAAACCGTCGGTCTGCGTTTGGTGCCAGGCACCGTCAATCACCAGTTTGTCCAACAGCAAGCCTGTCGACAGCGAACCGCCGTAGTTCATCGTATTGTACGAACCGTAGGAGTAGTTCACTTCGCCGCCCGGAGTCAGTCGCGGTGTGGCAGTGGTCATAGCCACTGTGCCGCCGAAAGCGCCGTCGCCGTTAGTGCTCGTGCCTACGCCTCGCTGCACCTGCACCGAACCCATCAGCGATGCATACGAGTTCATGTTTGCCCAGAACACACATTGATCCTCGGGCGAGTTCAGCGCCACGCCGTCCAGTGTAACGTTGATACGCGAGTCGCCCGCCCCGCGGATGCGCATATACACGGTGCCCGTGCCTAATCCGTTCTCGCCCCAGGCTATGATACCCGGTGTGCGAGCCAGCAGGTAAGGCAGTTCACGCCCTGTGGTGGAGTGCTGCTGTAGCTCCGCCTTGCTGATGTTGGCCACAGCAAAAGGCGCATTCTCCTGAACGCGCACGCCGCTTACCACCACCTCCTGCATATGTTCCATGCGCAGCGAATCGTTGTCCTCCTGCGCACTGCTGCTTACCGTGAACGGAAGCAAGGCAAGCACCATAAACATGCATCGTACGTTTACACTTGCGCCAATAGCGCATACCTTCTGCGCCAGAGGCGCAAAATAACCTTTACATTCCATGAGATATTGCTTTTGACATTTTATCATTCCTACGCCGGCATTACCCGTTTCAGGTTCTCGAGGGTCTGTTCTCAGCCCGCCGACAAGCGGGCACCCCTTGATAAATCGGGGGCAAAGGTACAAATAAATGATGAATGAAGAACTAAGAATGGCCTTTTTTTTTCGAAATTGAAAAAGAATTAGGATTAAGGATTAGAGAATAAGAAAATAGGAAAATAAGAAAGGATTAGGGATTAAGGATTAAAGGTTATAGGTTAAAGTTAACGTTAGGATCAAAATCAAGGGCGACGCTGTGTAAAGCGTCGCCCTTTTATCATAACCGCGCCGAAGGCGCTCTCACCCCTTACCGCCCGAAGGGCTCTCACCGCTGCGAAGCAGCTTCTAATGTCCCTTCCCCAGTATGATGTTCACCAACGCCGTCACATCGGCGATGGTGATTGGACCGTCCTCGTTCACGTCGGCGGCGTCGTGGTCGTACTTATACGGCTGCACATTGTCCTTGCCCAGGATGATGTTGACCAAGGCCGTGACGTCGGCGATGGTGATGAAGCCGTCGCGATTCACGTCGCCGCGCAGCGTGGTCGTCACGATGAAGAGTTGTGGCTGGTCATAAGTGCCCAGCATCTGGTCTGCCACGAAGGTGAGCGTTGTTTCGGAGTCGCTGATAATACGGTTGTCATCGTCGCTGCCATGTACTACGCGGAAGTGTAGCGGCGCACCTTTGTTATCGCCCTGAATGGTAAGGAAGATGATACCGTTGTCATCTGGATTACTCAGCGCAGCGCCGCGCAGCTCGTCGGTGTCGTCGAACGCGGCGAGCTCGCAGTCGCTGAGTATTGCTCCATTCAACATCACCCTCGCCATTACCGTCATCGTGCCATTGTACTTATGCATGTCGGTCCAGTTGTAGTACAACGTGCGGACGCTTGCGGCAAAGACACTGATGCTCACGGCAAGCAGTGATAGTATCAAGATTCTTTTTTTCATCATAACAATCCTACCATTCTTATTTCACGATCTTTAGACCATTCACGATGAATACACCGCGCTTCTGGTTGAGCTTCTCGAGCTTACGGCCGGCCAGGTCGTAGATGGTTTCGTTCTCATCGCCTTCGATACCTTGGATACCCGTAGCACCGTTGAGGTTGAGCACGTACGGAGTCTTGAGGCTGCCGAGTACCGCATCGTTCTGGTAGAACTCGCTTTGTGTAAGCAGGTAGTCGCAGCCGTCGTAGCTGACCATGAAGGTTAGCTTGTCGCCGCTGCCCTTACCGGCTACGCTTACGAAGTGTATGTCATCGCGCACAGCCCGAGCGCTGAAGCCGCGCACCTCGCTGTCGCTGACCACGGTGATCTTAGCATCGCTGAGCACCTCGCCGCCGTCCATGACGATGGCCACGATACTCATGTTGCCTTCGTAGTCGGTGTTGACAAACACCTCGTCCTCAGTGCTGCGTCCGGGAGCTCTCCGCGGAGCCTTGGAGGCTGCTACGGTCGGATAGTGGAACGTCTTGGTTGTCGTGGCTTCGCTCCAGTAGCAGTAGCCCTGTCCCGGTGTCATCAGGCTGAGGTTACCGACCCATTCGCCGTCGTCATAGATGCAGAACGGGCCTTGGCTCTTGATGATATCGCCGTCAACGGGGTTCAAGTCGGCAAAGGCATTCTCGAGTGTGTTGAAGCTGCCGCAGTTGTAACCTATCCAGTTCCAGCCCTTGGCGATGGTCATCTCCACCTCCGTGGGAACGGCCGGCGTGCCGATTACGCTGGTGGTAGTGGCGGTGGTGGCATTCACTTTGTACATATCGCCCACAACCATATTGGTGAGGCTTCCCACGAAGTTAGTGCCGTTGAGCTGTGCGAAGGCGCTCTTGTTCTTCACGTAGGTCACCTCTTCGCCGTTGTCCTTGAAGATGGCGCTCACGCTGTTGTCGGTGGGCGTCACATAGAGCGAGGTCCATGCCCAGCCTTTCTTCAGGGCCAGCGTCTGCTCGATGGCATCCTGCGGGTTGAAGATAACTGGAGCGGCGAAGGTGCCGACGAGATAGTCGGGGTTGAAGTCTACATCCACTGACGTAGCCACCATCGGGTAAGTGGTTCCCGTGCTGGCGTCGAACACTTTGAACGTGAGGTCCACGTCGTTGTCGTCGGCATTGCCGTATACGGTCAGCATCACGAAGTAGGCGTCATACTTGTTCAGGTATAGCGGATGTGCCAGACCCACGCACTCGTTGCCGCGGAAGGCTGCCACGATATCCTCGGCATCCTCACTGATGGTGCCGTCGATCTGCAGCTGTCCTACCACGTTCATGGTGCTTTCGTAGCCTTCGGCGTTCACGGCCCACTCGGGTGGTGTCACGGCGCTGGTCACTTTGACCACGAGAGCCTCTCGAATGTTCATGTCGCCTGTCAGGTAAATCTCGGCCTCATGCGTGCCGATGGCTGTGGCAGCATCTACGGTGAATGTCACCGTCTTGGTGGCCTGTGCCTCCAGCGTACCGCTCTCGCTGCTCACGCTGAGCCACGATGGCATGTCGCTGATTACCCAGTTCTGGGTGCTTCCGCCCCTGTTCACGACATCCACGTCGAAGGTTGCCACGTCGTCGTCGAGCTTGCGCACCTCCACTTCCTGCTGGCCCCATCGCAGCTGGTTCTGTCGGATGTAGGCCGACCATGTGATAGGCTCGCAGATATTGTTCTGCATGTCTCGCACATTGCTCAACGTGAACTGCACGGTGCAGCCCTCCGTCTTCGCAGCCAGTTCGTCGAGGGTGATTAGGATCTTGCGCTCGCTTGGTGCAAACGTGAATTCTACATTGTTGCTCGTACGCAGAGCCTGTATGGGTGCACTGTTGGTTGTGCTGGTGCTCAGTGTTCCGCTGGCGGCTGTGATTGTCTTCGCACTGTGCGTCAGGTCGGTGAGCGATGCGTTGAAATGTACTAGTCCGTCGCTTCCAACGGTGCTTGTTTCCATCGGGTAGTAAGCCACCAGACCGGGTTCGTCGGCTGCTACGCGCGCGAACATATTTTCCTTTATCACGTCGCTGGTGCGTCGGCCATGCCAGATGCGCAGTTCATCGATGGCTCCCTTCAGGTTTTCACCCAGATACAGGTTTGCCGCTTGCAGCGAAGGCACCTGGGCTGCCGACATCTGTCGTTTCTGCACTCCGTCGACATAGACGATGGCGCTTCCGCCGGTGCTCTTCAGCACATTCAGTGCCAAGTGATGCCATTGTCCGTCGCGGTAGTCCTCGTTGCCCACGCTATAGGTGGAGCCGTTAGCGATAACTTCCAATGCACCCGAGGCGTTCACCTTCAGTTGCAGATTGCCGTTGTTGGTTGCTACGATGCTTCCTGCTGTGCTCTGCGATTCATCAATACGGAACCATGTCTCTATTTCGTAGCTTTCGCTGCTTGTAGTCGTGATGTCGCCGATATTGGCAACGGCCTTTGTCGAGCCGTTCAGTTGCAGGGTGTAGTTATCGCCGTAGATATACCAGGCGTTGTCGGCCACCGTCAGGTTGCGGCTTCGCGAGCGGTCTGTGCCGGCGTTGCCGTGTCCTTCGTTCAGCGGCCAGTAGCCGATGAGGTTCGGCGTGTAGTTGCTCTTGGTTGAGTACATCTCGCTCAGCGACTCAGCCCACAAGCGGTTGATGTTCCACAGTGTGAGTTCGTGAGCCTGACCCGTGATGTCCTTACCTACGGTCAGCGTACCGTTACCCGTGTAAGCAACTGCTTCAACTCTGTCGAAGAGCTGCACTTCATCGGCATCTTTCGCATAGTGTGCGGTGAGCTTGCCTTGTTCGTTCTCCGCATCGTAGATGTAGTTCAGTGCAAGATATACCCACTTGTTGGCGGGAATGGCAGCCGTGCTGGTATAGGTCTGTTCGCCTATGTTCACGGTGAGGTGTCCTTGTGCATCCACACCCACTTTCATGTTGTTGTCGGCACTGCCGTGCTGCAGCAAGGTACCTGCTGCGCTCCAATTCAACCACGTTTCTATGGTGAAGTCGCGTGCCGAGAGGTCGATGCGTGCTTCTGTCTGAGCTGCTTCGGCTCCTGTCATGTTCAAGGCTACGTCGTGCGTCACTCTGGCACCGTTCAGCACACCGCGCACGAAGAAGTTGTCGGCCTTCGACAGCAGGTTCTTCTGGATGTCCTCGTTGAAGGTGGCGCTGATCTCGTCGCCGAAGTCCAGAATGCCGTCGCTCGGGCTCGGCATTGCTATCAGCATTGGTGAAACGATGTCCTTGACGACTGCCACCTCGTTGCTCTCGCCTTCAATCTCATCGGAGCCGAAGCTACACTCGGTGACGGCGCGGAACACGTAAGTGCCATCGGTATAGTTGGTCATGTCGAACACATAGCTGATACTGCCGTTGTCGGGTATATAATCGGCTGCCGTGGCATCGGTCTGCGAGGCGTTGTAGGTAGCCAGCGTAGTCCAGTAGTTGTCGGCGCTGCCGCGCATCTGCAGCTTGATAGCCTGCAGCGAGCTGAAGCTCTTGTCGTAGCCGTTAGCCGTCAGCGTGATGCTGGCATTGGGATTATTGCCGTTGATGACGGTGTTGTTCACCGCGAAGTTGATGTCCGTGCATGCGGGCTGGAAGTGAGCCTCCAGCGTCACATAGTCGATTAGCGAGTCGTCGCAATCGCTCTGCAGGAACACCTGAATGCCTTCGTAGTCGAGCACCGAGAGGTCGCTCTGCGTCAGCGTGAGCGTCTGGTTCAGTTTCTTGCCAGCCTCAACAAATATCTTGGCGCCTTCGGTGATGTTCAGCTGGTTCAGCCACAGGGCTGCACCATGCTGGTTGGTGCCGGGCACTACGCCCACGTTGAAGTAGGCATCCTCGCCCACCTCGCTCATGTTCTGCAACACGAGCGAGAAGACTGCCGCCTTGCCACTCGGAACTCCAGTGACTATTGTCGATTCGGCGCTGATGTCCGGGTCTTCCACTTTCATGGTCTTGGCACTGAGCGTATATTGACCAGGCCTATAGAACTGGGTCTTCTCTTCGTCCTCAAAGGGGCAACTGGTTTGGCCGGCACGTGTCACGAAGATAGGTCCGTAGCCGTCGGGAGCATTGAACACATCCACGCTCAGGGCATCGGCCGTTCCCGTCTCTGCGAGGATGTAGCCGTAGGTTTCGACGTGTGTGGTAGTCCTCACGGTGTCTCTTTCGTAGCCACCACCGTTGGTTGTATTAATCTCTCCCTCCACACCTGTACCGCTGACTTCAAAACCTGTGCCAAGTCCGAGGTGCAGGCTCATCATGAAGTGCTGTTCGTTGGTATATGTGGTGTCCTTGGCTGTAGAAGACGTATTCTCGATGATCGTGCCACTACTGAAGCTCACATTCTCCTTCAGGTACTTATCGCGGTTGTTGATGGCTTTCACCTTGACAGCCTCGTTGCTCGCCAGCAGTTCTTTCCAACCGTTGATGAACGAGTTGTACTCTTGTACCTTATCCGTGTAGTTTGGCGAGTGGCCTGCAGGAACTACTAGTCGATAAGTTCCCTTCTTTCCGTAATTCTCGTCGTCTTCACTCAGACTTGTCACATACACGATGTCGGTGCTCGAGGTAGTGCCCTCGGGCTTCAGCAGGGCATTGCGCAGTCGCTCCAATTTCGGAATCTCGTTGTTGATGATATCCCTTTCGGTGTATACGAACTTGGTGGCAAACTGCTGTCCACAGCTAATGGCGGAGCCCACATTCAGTGCGTACTGCGAACCAACCTTCTCGATGTGCAAATATCTGTTATCGCCGAAGATGAGATTTGTTGAACGTCCCATGAACAAGTCGCCTGAGCGACCCACGAAGTCCGGGTCGTCGCTCGTGCTGATGCGCTCGGAAGTTTCAGTGGTGGAGGAAAAGACATGACCCCATTGTCCGTCGAATGCAGCAGTGGTCTCTGTTGTCAGGTCATACTTGGCTTTGATGTCAGTTATTGTAATTGTTCCCAGGCCAAATCCAATCTCTGCATTAACACCTAAGTGTGAAACTGCCTTTATGTTCTCCTCTGTAGAGAAGAGGGACTTGTAGGTGATGTCTTTTGTATACGAGCCGCCTTTCTCGAACCACGACTGCGAGCCACTGCCTCCTGGGTCGCGCAGAATCATGTCGATGTGGTTAGGACCTTTGGTGATGAAGTTGTTGCCAGTGGGCAGTTCACCTATCACGATGCCCTTGAATGGGTCATTGGCACTCCTCCAGGGGTTCTCCGTTCCCGTTTCGCCGTAAGTGATGGTCAGCGTGCGTGTGTAGGGACTAATGATGTTTGGGAAACCGCCCCTCCACTTGTACACGACTTGTCCGAGTGAGTCGAGTTGCAGTTGATTCTCGGCAAGGCTAATTACAGCACCGTCGTTGGCATTGCCTGCGGCGGGATTCACCTCTGCTGCACTACTCAGTTCGTTGCCGATGGTAACGATGTAACCTTCCAACGGCCGCTGCGAACGTTTGATGTCGGTCGGATCGTCCTGGTTCACATATTCCTCGTAGGCTGTTATCTTGAAGAAGTACGGTTCAAACATCTTGAAGATGGGTTCTCCGTAGTTGTAGGTCACCGTGCCGTTGGCGTCTGCGGTGTAGATGGGCACTTCTTCCTCATCAACGGTAATGGATTGTTCTCCGAAGCCTGCCGTCTCTTCCCCAGATACCGTCACCTGTTTCACGATGAATGTGGCTGGAGCGTCGTACTCAGCCACCACCTTTGCCTTATACTTGAACTTGTCGTAGCCGCCCAGCTCGTTCGCTATGGAGTCGGTGATGTCCTGCATGTCTGAGGCATCCACCCTGGGCAGGTCGAAGCTGATATTTGACTGCGAAGGTATGGTGATGCTCGAGACGCGGTACTCGATGGGAGGAACCATCACGGCAAACTCGCCGCTTGCGGCATCAGTAGTGATGGTGATGTTGTTGCAGTAGTTGTCGCCGCCGCCCACGCTGGCGCTGCTGTTCACACGGGTTGTGGCTTTATCCAGCTCCCGTTCGTTGGGATTGGTCACGAACTGCAGTCCACCCTGACTGGTGTCAACCAGCACATTCATCCGGACATTGTTGCGTGTGGGCGTCATCACGATTTGTGCCTGACCGATATTGTTGTCGCTCTCGCCGAAGCCCAATGGTTTCCCGGCTTCTGTGGCACCGCCCACTACGCGGCCTGCGATGGGCACCAGTGTCGTGTCGTAGAATATCAGGTTCGACACCTCTTGGTCGAAGGTCACCAACTCTTGGCTGTTCGGGTCTGGGTTGTCGGGGTAGCGTCCGTTGTGCTCGAAGGTGTGGCCCTGCTTGCTCATGGTGATGTAGTGGTCGCCGATGGGCACGCTTATCTCGTAATTACCATCAGCATCGGTAGTGATGATATTGCCTTCGCGAGTGCAGGTGACACCGTCCACGGCAAAGCTCACGCCTTCAACCGGGTACGTTGTGCCTGCATAATAAACGGTACCGCGCACGCGGAACGAGCTCACATCCTCGAAGTCAACACCCGAGTGCACCATCGACGAGGCACTGACGTAGCGGCTCTGTTTGTTGGGCGAGAACTTGTGAACGCCCATGCGTGGCACCACGTTATAGTTGGTTCCGTCGCCGTTGAAAGGCACGCCGCGGATAACATAGTTTCCATTCACATCGGTATAGCACATCAGTCCCAACTGAGTACTGTCGGGAACCGTTGTGCTGAACCTACCACCAGCCAGGTCACCGTGATTCTCGTTGGCGGCTCCCGATGTCTTCGAGTAGTCGTAGGCCTTGCGCAGCGCCTGTATGCCTTCGTCCAGAGGCATGTAGGCTACCAGCCCATCCTCGGTACCTGCCAGCGTATGGTCGGCATAGTTCTCGATTTCGGCATCGGAAAGCGCGCGTGAATAGATGCGGATTTCATCGATGTAGCCTTGGAATTGAGGCTTGTTCGAGTCCGACGAGTAACCTATGTGCAGGTTGTCTGCCGACAGGCCCGAGCCCGCCTTGCTGCTGGAGTTTCCTTCACGATTCTTGTCGAAGGTGCTCACCGTGAGGTTCGTACCGTCGTAGCGCAATGTTACGAGCGTGAACTCATTACGTTTCACATACACGTCCGTTGTGCTGGAGCCGTTAATCAACGTATAGCGCTCGTTTTCGGCATCGTAGGGCGAAAGTTGTAACAACGGAGCATTCGTTCCTTCCTCCTCCAGCAAAACGGCGTTGGCTGTGCGCGATGCGTCATCGGTTTCGGGACGCAGGAAGAACTGAACCGTGTAGGGCGAAGTCGTTGTCGTTTTCATAGCCTGAGGCACGGGCCATGTTACACCCTCGCCAAAAGATTCCAAATACAGCGAATAGAAGGCCTGTACATCGTTGCCCGAATCGCTGTTGGGTATCAGGTTCACGCGAACGCCGTTCACTGCCGTTCCTGTGCCGTAGCTTACGCGGCCACTTATCACACCGCGGGCAACGCAGAAGCCGTCGGTCACCTCGTTGAAGGTCTTCACACTTACAACACCATTCGATTCGCATCGGGTTTCCGAAACCACCTGATAATCGTAGTAGTCGCCAGGTAGTGCCGTATCGTCTTGATAGTTGTAGCTGGTGGCTGTGCCGTTGGTGGAGTAGATGGTCACCCATTTGTCGTCGCCGCTACCCATCGGACGGCGGTTCACCTTGTAGTAGGTGGGGTCGGTGCCGTACTGCTCGGCTTCCCATGACACACGCACCCTTCCGTTGTAGGTACCGCGGCTGGCAGCCACAGAGGTCACCTTCGAGGTGCCTGTGATGCCACTTACCTTCTCGGCGCTGTAGAAGGTGGTATTTTGCGCCTGCACCATCAGTCGGTAGATGTAGTCGGTACAGGGGTTCGACACATTTGCGTCGGTGTAGCTGCCCGTAGTTGTGCTTGCGCTGTTAATGGTTTGTGTGTAAATGTCCGTCCACGAGGTGTTGGTGTTCGTCGCACGCTGAACCACCACTTGATACTGGTTGTTGTTGCTGGCATTGGAGAATGATTCCAACTCCCAACTCAGTGCAATTTCGCTCGCGCCGCCTTCTACTACAAAGTTTCTGAACTGGTATGCACGCTCGAGGGTGAAGTTCTTGCTGGCCCACAGTCCAGCAGCATCCGTCCAGCTGTTCACTGTCCACCCATCTGGCACGAAGCAGACGTAATAGGTATATGGTGTATCGTAGTCCAGCGTCTCGCTGTTGTCAGTAAAGGTTCGGGTGTTGTAGCCAATGTCCGAGCCAACCGGTTCTACGGTGTCGTCATTAAGGTTCTTACGGAACACAGACCATGTGCCGTTCGTGTTGCAGTTGTTCGCATCGTAAATCTCGTTGTTCCAGGAAAGGTTCACGGTCTTGGTCCATTTCTTACCTTCAACACTCACGTTGGCAGCGCGAGGATAGCCTGGAATCTTGATGGGATCGTAATCCTTGATGAGCGTAATGCCTGTAGTCGTAATACTTCCGTATTCATCAGAAAAAGTGTAGCCTGGCGCCTTTCTAACACCAGACATACGGGGATATAGGGTGTAACCTTGATAATAGTTTGTTGCATTATTGAAGGTCGCATTCAGGTTTTGCGCTCCTGATTCTGCCGATTTTATTCCATCCAAGCTATTAGATGAGGAGGGAACCACATAGGTGGTCGCCCCTGGCTTGGTAGTGAACATTGTCAAACTCCAATCATAATTAGTAATGTCAGCGTTCGAAAGAGAGCCAGAATAGCTAATCTGACCTTGGCTACGGCTTATCGTACCCCATATAGGGGCTTTGATTTTACTGATATCAACATTTTTGGTGTAAACTGTCGGATTAGTTGCATCTACTCCATTTTTGTGCCAATAACCACTTAGCTTGAATTGCAGTGGCTGGTCAATGAAGATGTATTTGGGAATTACCGCATGAGAAGCACGGATATAGTTCGCAGGATCCCACCAGATTCTTACCATAGCTACCGAACCAACTTCGTTACTACCTCTTGCTGGCCATTTTGCAACATTATTGGCTGCGCCTTTCCAATAAGCGTCTATTCCTCTATTCATAGTAGATAAATAGGGGAGCTCTTGGTCATTAATATACATGTTAGGCATGATATATTGGGAATTAGCGCCCCACCAGCTCCATGCTCCATCCGTTTCTGCCATATTGAGATGAAAAGCAAATGCAGGGCTTGCTGATGTCACAGCGTCGAAGTAAGTCGTAATAGTAAAATCTGCATTACTCCATGACTTCGCTGTCTGGCAAAAGCCCGACAGCATAATCGAGACAATCAGCCCCAGCCACCGGCTGCGCCGCGTTGTTTTCGTTCGCCACCGCCTTGAGCCTGCAGGTAGCGATGAAGAGTGTTTCTGTGTTTCCATAACTTTCTTCGTTTATTGATGATTAAAGTTTATCTTGTGTATTCTCTCTTTTTGGTAACTGTCGATTTAAGATACTAAGAAAAGTGCTTCACGCACGCGCCTGTACCTTAAATACATACTTTTCTGCGCCAAAGTTATGAAAAAGCTTTGGTATGACCAAGAAAAAAGTCCACTATATGTTACAAAACGTGCAAAGTGTAACAACTTTCCCTCTTCCACCTTCAAAAATCCCCGATTTCATCGGGACAACGGAAAACGCGGAAAAGAGCAGCAGAAGGCGCTAATGGCAATGGGGAATTTATTTTAAAACCACTGAAAGTGGGGTTACCTTTGAGGCCCTAATGCATCAAGGGAAAAGAAGAACTAAAAATGCTTGACAGATGAAGACATTAGGTAATATCATATGGGTAGTGTTCGGCGGACTGCATATCGCTTTGGAGTATTTCGTAGCAGGACTGATCCTGATGATTACCATCATCGGCATCCCCTTCGGCATTCAGAGCATAAAACTTGGCATACTTGCCATCTGGCCCTTCGGCAGAGAGGTGAAATGGCAGGCATCGGAGCC
>JAEESE010000039.1 GCA_016286165.1 Bacteroidaceae bacterium
GCTTTGCACCGTGAAACTCTAAAAGATGAGAATTATGGAAGCATCGTTACAAAGGACGCAGTTCATCACTCTGGCCATCGGAGCCACGGCACGGCACATGGGCATCACCGCCACTGAACTACACAACCGGCTGAAACGTCACGGACTGGTGAAGAGGCTGTTGATTGACTGTTACGATACGCTGCATGCCGAGAGCATCGACGGTGTGGTGTGGAACGTGGAGCAGGCCCTGAAGAACTGGGATATGAAGGAAGGAGGCACACGATGAGAGACCAGGTACTTTGGCGCAAGGAAGGCCGCATAGCCGACTTGCTGGCCGAGCGCCTCAACATCAGCACCGAGCGCGCCCTCGACATCCTTTACAACTCGCATACCTATGCCCTGCTGGCCAACCCCGACAGCGGCCTCCAGTTGCAGAGCGATACCTACATCCTCACCAGTTTGCTGCGTGAGTTGGAAATGTAGCCCAGCCTCTTTAGAAGGTTAAGAATATCCGCCGAGACATCCACCAGATGTTTCGGCGAATTGTTTTCAGCAATCTTTCTTGCTCAGGCAAGCGAGCAGACTGAGACATAAGGATATTTTTAGGGAAAAGCGTGATAATCTCGCGGAAAAGTTGTATCTTTGCACGCAGAAAGCGTGCGAAGCTGCTCACGCTCGGCCATCGATGCAAGCATCATGGCTCTCGCTTAACCGCAGCTTTGCACCGTGAAAACGTAAAAAGGTACGATTATGGAAGCAATTACTTTCACTCCGGCACAAGTACAGGTGCTCAATTTGGTATCCCGCATCAGGACGACCGTAGGCTTGGAAAAGCTGCGGAAGCAGCTGGCAGCGTTCTACGCCCAGCAGATAGACGAAGAGATGGACGCGCTCTGGGAGAGCGGCCAGTTCGATGAAAAGCGCATGCAGGAGCTGCGAGGCTCGCACTTTCGCACACCTTATAATAAGTAAGTGAGCGATGAACCCCGTAGTGATCGACACGAACTGCCTGCTGCAGATCATCTCCCGCCGCAGCCCCTATCGCCCGATATGGGACGCTTTCCTCGCCGGGCGCTTCACGCTCTGCGCGTCGGACGAGATCCTGGACGAGTATCAGGAGATACTTGAGCAGCAGATTACGCCGACGGTGGCCGAGAACGTGGTGATGCTGATACTTAACCAAGAGAATGTGCAGCTCGTTGACCCGCACTTCCGCATGGGCATCATCACGGCCGACCCGGACGATAATAAGTTTGTGGATTGTGCCTTTGCTGCCGGTGCCGACTATTTAGTGTCGGAGGACAGCCACTTCCGCGTGCTCCACGACACACCTTTCCCGCACCTGAACCTCGTCACGCTCGACGAGTTCATGCAGACAAGGCTCATCAAGGAGCAATAGCACCAGACATTCCCCCTCATAAAGGAAAGAAGAAGAATCATGGGGACAGGTTTTTGAATGAATCCACTGAATTCATTCAAAAACCTGTCCCCTTGATTCCACTTCGCATTCGTGTAATTCGAGTAAATCGTGGTGATTATGATGCCTGCGTGAGATACCTTTAAAGGAGTTGTCAACTATTTCTGCAAAGAATCATACATGAATTTTTTATCAGAGGGTGACACGCTGACACAACCACGATAAATAAAGGGCTGACAACGTTTTTAAGGGTGACACACGCTGACACAAGGGTGACACAATCCGAAAAGGTGCCTTTTTAGCTCAACATCCTGGTTTTAAACTGTTTACCTATGCCTAAAGCATGATCAGTAGCGACATGGAGCATTACCTAAGGTAACGTGCGTCGTTACTTTAGGTAACGGCTCGTCTTACCTTAGGTAACGTGGCATTCAGCCAAGGCTCGGCCTAATGACTGATTTGAGTATGACACTAAAGGGTGTTTAGTATGATACTAAAGGATGTTTAGTATGACACTAAAGGATGTTTAGTATGATACTAAAGGGTGTTTAGTATGATACTGGAGCATTAGCTCTATAATGCCGAGCGAGAGTGAATTCAACGAAGTCAATTTAACGAATTCTTTTCTACCACAGATTTTAGGGATTAAACAGATTTTGGCTGCGCTGTGTCATGCTATTTACTGCGAGCACTCGTGGGTCTTCGACAAATCTCACCGATTCTTTCGGATGTCACGGATTTTATCCGCGCGTAGTAATCTGTGCAATCCTTCATCAATCGCCGCTTTGCTGCTGAAATCCAATAAAAGAATCCGAGTAATCTATGCAATCTGTGGTAGAAAAGAATTCGTGTAATTAGTTAAATTCGTGGTAGTTTTCTCTGTATTCTGACGGTGTGATACCATAGCGGCGCTTGAACTGTTCGCGCAGGTTGGCAGGTGTGAAGCCTACCTCACATGCTATCTCGGCAATAGTCATCTCAGGATGATGAGTGATGAGTTCGTCGGCTTTTTCCATACGGATGTCGTTGATGTACTGCGGAAAGGTCATGCCTTGAGCGTTAGTATTGAGCAGTCTGTTCAGATGGTGTCTGCCTATGCCGAAGCACTGCATGATGTTTTCACGCATCAGGTCTTTGTTGGCATAGAGGCGTTCTTTGCGTATAGTTGAATCAATAGTCAAAAACAAATTTTTAGTTTTCATCTCAGTTAAAGAATATAACTTTTAGCTGCAAAGTTAGCCAAAAATCGATGGAAACAGGCAAAAATATATGCACGCTTTTGGTACATGACCCAAATGCGTGCATAATAAGCGTTTAAAAGGAGTGCTCTTTTACAAGTTTTGGCGATATTCGGCGGGAGACATGCCATATTTCTGCTTGAACTGTTCGCGCAGGTTGGCAGGTGTGAAGCCCACCTCAGAAGCAATGGCGGTGAGGGTCATGTCGGGTTTTTCACTAAGCAGATGGAGTGCCTCCCGCAGGCGAATATTGTTGATGTATTGTGGGAAGGAAAGTCCGTCGGTATGTTGGGAGAAGAGTTCATTGAGGGTGTGGCGGCTGATACCGAAGCGTTCGCAAATGTCCTGACGCTGCAAGGCGGTATTGGCATAGAGGCGCTCAGAGCGGATGGTGGAGTCGATGATGCCGAACATTTGCTGCGCATTCTCTTTCCTTTCCTCTTTCCTCTCTTCTTCTCCAAGCATTTCTTTCGGCTCGGACGGCGTACTATTGATCATACGGACCAGTGCTTGGTTTTTCTCGCTGACAATGCGCTTCTGGCGGAAGAAGTAGAGGGCGAAGGCAATAGCCAGCATAGCAACAACAGCGATGGCGATGCTGACGATACGTGAGCGTTCGGCTTCAGCCTCGTTCTCTTGTATCATTAACTGCTGCTCTTGTGCGTGGTAGCGGGCGGCGTAGTCGTGGGCTTCGCTTCGGTGCAGGCTGTCGCTGACCACCTTGAAAAGGGCAGCGTAGCGCTTTTGGAAATCATAGGCCTCGGCTATTCTGCCTTTGGCATGGGCAGCCTTGGCACGGGAACGGAGTATGATGGCATAGTCTTCGTTCAGTGTGTCGCCGGCCATACGGCGTTCCACCTCATCGTAGGTGGCCAGTGCCTCATCATACATGCCCAGTTCCATCTGCGCAGGAGCTATCATGCGTCGGGCTGAGAACGTCTTGCCGTAGTTGCTGTTATCAAAGAGGAAAAGGTATTCGCGCGCTTTCTGAGCGTCAGCCGCTTGGCTTTGTTTGTTACCAGCGGGACGCAAGTTTTTTTCACTATTCACTTCCCCCTCTTCACTTAATAGGGCATGCGCATGCGCCATGAATCCCCATGCCTGTGCACGGCTAAAGTCAAGATAGCGGTTGCGGTCGCTGGGATTATCGCTCCACGACAGACGGTAGCTGTCCTCAGCGTAGTCCTTGGGGTGCTGTTCGTAGTGGTCGAGGCGGTCGAGGGTGCGCTGTGCCAGAGGAATGACTTCGGCATAGCGTTCCAAGTCGTTGAGAACACTGATCTTGCGCTTCACGGCAATGATGAAGGCATCCATGCGGTCTATGCTGCCAGGAGAGTCAAGGTGGCTGATGGTCTCGTCGAGCTTCTTGAGCCCTTCGTCCACCTGACCTAAATGGGTCATCAGCATCCCTATCTCAGCCTCCATGCGCCAGTGTTCAGTCACTTCGCCCTGTTGCTGACAAAGCTCGGCCTTCTGTGTTGCCCAACGCATGTACTGCTCAAAGTCGTGCTTGCCACGGCTGGCGGCAATGAGCAAGTCGAGAATACTCTCCTGCTCTGCAGGCTCGTTGCGCACGGAGTCGTGGCTGAGCAAAGCCTGACAGATGAGGATGGCAGAGTCCTGAAGCTGCTCCTTGAGTGACTTGCTATAGATTTTGGCACGGATGACCTTGCCTCGGTATTCGCTGATATTGCCCAGCATAACTGCCGAGTCAAGCAGCTTAAGTGCCCGCTCAGGATTGTTGGCGTATGTTATCAGTATCGAGTCCACTTGATAGGGCGTGTTGCCTATGTGAGGCAAATGCCTCACGGATTTGGCGTCATCACAGCCCGTTGCAAGGCTCGCGAGCACACATAATAGGATCATGTAAACAGTCTGTTTCATATCGTCATTTCCCTCCTTTTCAAGGTTTCACTCGGCAAAATTAATCAAAAAAGCTGAAAGAGGCAAAATAATGTATGCACGCATTTGGGTCAGGGCTTTCAAGAATTCCTTGAATGACCTGATTTTTCGAAAACTGCCATCGTTTAAGTAACAAAGTGTTTGCGTGTGCACAAGGCAGAAAGTATGCACTCATTTGGTACAGGGACCAAATGAGTGCATGGTGTTCCTTGGAATTGATGGAAATTTTACGTAACTTTGCAACCAAAGCATGGAAAACCATGCAAACGGGACTCAAAACGTGAAAACATAACATTCACACAATTAAAAACCTAAAAACAAAGGACCATGGAGAGAAAACCATACCCCACCCTCCGCCGCCATTGATGATGGCGACGGGCTGAACTGTATTGTAAAAGAAGAATGATGTCCGTTTTGTCTCAACCACATAGATATACCAATGACAGAAGTAACAATAACTCAATAAATGATTTAATTAACAATATTCACACTAAAAATTTAAAGCTTATGAGAAAGAGATTATCTTTAATGCTTGCCCTGTTGCTGATAGCGGCGACGGGCGCGTGGGCCGCCGCTGTGGCCGGTGAGACCATCACGCTCAAGTGCGGTTCGACCGTGAAGACGTACGAGAATGTCACACTGCCTTGGTCAACTACGGCGGACATTCTCAAACAGGTTATTACAGACATGAACTTTATGCCTCCTTCTATCGGTACTATCACCGAGGGCGATGGAAAAGTTGTAAAAAATGGTAATGAGAATTTCCAAGTTACCGGCACCTTTAGTGGTGAAGCAACAGTTGCTGTCACTTATTATAACTCATCGATGACTAGTTCAACTGCAACGATAACCGTGACTGCTCCTGGCGCCGCCGGCACCTCCGGATCGGGCGACGTGAAGATGGCCGAGGGCACCGAGGATGCTGAGAACTGGACGCTGAGTGATGGCACGAACACAGCCAAGGGCAACGTTGGTCTGACCGGCGTGCCCGAGAAGACGAAGGTGACCGCCACCTACGGCGGCACGAAGAAGGTTAAGAGCGTGAAGGCAGTGAAGTATGTACCCGATCCGAAGGCCACGCCACTGACGTTTGAGGTGCTGACCGACGGTAAAATGTCAATAAGCTTCCCCAGGAACGGCATCAAGTACTCGCTGAACGGCGGCGAAAAGACGGGTGTGCCTGGCACGGGAGGTGATATCACCGTGAAGGCTGGCGACAAGGTTGAATTCTACGGCAACGGCGGCTCCTATTATAATATGGGCAGTGACCACACCTCAATTGGCGGTACCGCCCAAGTAAAGGTGTATGGCAACATCATGAGTCTGCTG
This sequence comes from Bacteroidaceae bacterium, assembly GCA_016286165.1. Classification (GTDB taxonomy): domain Bacteria; phylum Bacteroidota; class Bacteroidia; order Bacteroidales; family Bacteroidaceae; genus Physcousia. Next base: position 5,869 of record JAEESE010000039.1, read on the forward strand.
AGCGAAACGAACTTCGCCACGGCCACCACACTGACAGCGGAGAATACTTTCCGTGAATTCTTCCGCAGTTACAGCAACCTGATCGATGCGAGCGGCCTGCTTCTTCCCGCCACGACGCTGACTAATAACTGTTACTACGAGATGTTCTACAGCTGCAGCGGCATGACTGCGGCGCCCGCTGAGCTGCCCGCCGAGACGCTGGCTAGTAGCTGTTACAACGAGATGTTCTCCAGCTGCAGCAAACTGACCGCTGCACCCGTGCTTCCCGCTAAGACGCTGGTCTCAAACTGCTATAAAAGCATGTTCAGCTACTGTTCTAAACTGAGCTCAGTGACTTGCTTGGCTACCTCAGGCATCAACAGTAACAATAGCACCAACGGCTGGCTCACTAGCGCCGGCTGGCAAGCTGCGGGCGTGAAGACCTTTACCGCCGCCAGCGGAGCCGAATGGCCCGAGGGCAACAACGGCATCCCCACCGGATGGACGCGAGTGAACCAGTAACCCTCCTCGCGCGCGTATATATAAATAAGGAATAAAAACGATATATTTAGAGCCCCTTGATAAGGGGCGGCTATAATGCAAGGTTAAATAATAAATAAGAACAATTATGATACACAACATATCAAGATTTCTAATGACGCTCGTGGCGCTATTCGCAATGACGGCGGGCGCATGGGCGCAGGACGTAACATGGAACGTCTCTGATATTTCCACCGCAGTTGGTGGCAACATGGGGGAAAATGAGCCCTACACAAAAGATGGAATAACCATGAAGTTTGTGAAGATCGAAGTGGGTGGTAGTTGTACTATCGGACAGAATATAGAGATTTGGGGTGGAGGCGGCGTTTTGGAATTCACCGCTCCTGAAGGAATGAAATTCACTAAGATTGTTATCAACGGCTCAGGAAGCCAATCCTTTGGCTATTGGAACAAAGTAAAGTACGGTGATGGATATCAAGATGGTGTGTATAGCCTGACATGGGAGGATGAACCTGCCGAAGTCGTGACTACCAGTAGCACAACAGATAGCTGGGACTTGTCAGTCTCTAACGCCTCTACCATCGAGTTCTACTTCGCCGAGGAAGGCATCGACCTGACGCCCGACGCCACACGCAAGGTCTGGACACTCGATGCGATGCCCGCCGGCGACGTCGAGCTGCAGGTGGAGTACGCCCCCGCAGCCACTGCCACCGCTGCTCCGACAGCAGCAACGGGTGACATTTTCGCTGGCTCAACCGCAGCCCTCGTCACTGCAGGTACAACCACCGAGGGCACCATGATGTATGCCGTCGGCACATCAGCCACCGAGGCACCTAACACTTTCAGCTCCGACGTGCCCACCGCTGCATCATTGACCGAGCCCGGCACCTACTACGTGTGGTACTACATCATGGGCGGCACAGAGTATAACGACAGCGAAATCCTCGGCCCCATAGAAGTGACCGTGAAGAGCGATAAGTTCGACATCCAGTTCAACGCCGCCAACGCCAACACCATCCAGGCCGGCAAGGCCACCGTCAAGGTAGGCGACGCCGCCAAGACCCTCGACGAGGAAGGCCAGCTGAAGCAAGTGAAGATGGGCTCGAAGGTCACCCTCACCGCTGCAAATGGCTACAAGTTCCGCAAAGTGGAGGCAACAAAAGGCATCTCGACATTGAAGAGCGTCAAGATTGGCAACTACACCGTCTACTATGCCGAGGGAGAAACCTGGTATCAGGCCTTCTGGCGCGATGAAAACAATAACTGCGGCTTGGAGACCAGCGTAGGCCGTGTATTCACCTACGGTAATAAAAGTCTTCGTGATTCTGGTGGCGATGTATATGCAGACGCAGTAATCAATCCGAGCAAAGGCTACTACATCGCTGATTAACCCCCTCTCGCGTGAACAATAAATAAAGTAATAAGAACAATATAAAGAATATATTATATGAAAACAATATCTAGATATCTAATGACGCTCGTCGCGCTCTTCGCTATGACGGCGGGCGCATGGGCGAATATCGCGACGATCGAATTTTCGAAAGAATCGGTGCCTGGTTCGTGGAAAAACAACTTTACGCCAATATCCCCCGATTATTTACCAGACTTCAAACCCGCAACCGATGCAGAGGCCATAGCATGGGACGGTGCATCGAAAACGAATAAAACAATACTTATCTACGGATTCGATGGCGAGAAAGTTAAGTACGTAAATTTCAATCCTACTGGCGGATATCAAACCAGAAATGAAATAAGCAGCCTCTACGATTTTTATGAACAGGTGATGGAGAATAACTGTATAGTCTGTTACACCACCTTCGCTGTATTCCTCAACGACACCAAGACCGAGGCATCGTTCGACATGCCGACCTACGACTTGACCGTTGACTACGAGCTGGTGCGCGACATGGGTTATGGCGTAGGCGTGACGGTGAACGGTGAACCCACATGGGGTGAAGGAGACGACTCGCCCCGCTTCCTCGTGAAGAAGAACGGAGAAGGCAAATACCAGCCGGAGACCCCGTTCGTATTTGAGCTGAAGGACCTGTTCCTCGACCAGAACAACCCGCCGGTACTTGCCCAGTCCGACTACACGCTGCTGAAGAGACAGCGACTGGACGAGGACGGAACGACGTGGAACGACCTGGCCGAGACTGACGACTACCAACCCGGCATCTACTGCATAGCATTCATGGCCACCGAGACATCGGCCTACGACGGCACCGTATTCAGCGGCGAGTTCGAGATCTATGCCAAGAACATCACCGTAGACCCCGTGGCCGCCACCGGACTGGTATACAACGGACAGCCCCAGGCCCTGGCCTCCGAGGCTGAGTGCGAGGGCGGCGAGATGCGCTACTCGCTCGACGGCGAGACATGGAGCGCACAGATGCCCACCGTCACCGACGCCGGCACCTACACCCTGTACTATAAGGTGGTGACGGGCGACGATGACCCCGACACCGACTACAAGAAGATTGAGAACATTGTCGTGGCCAAGGCACAGCTGGCAGCTGCCACCCTGGTGAACGCCACCCTCATCTACGACACCTTCAACCACCAGCCGCTGACGGCTGAGGTGAACGCAGTGACAGCAGGCGAGGACGGTAACGTTGACGTGCCCGCTGAGGATTACACCGTCGAGGGTAACGTGCAGACGGACATGGGCGACTATACCGCCACCATCACCGCCAAGGCCGGCTCGAAGAACTTCACCGGATCGGTGAACGTAGACTTCAGCATCGTGAAGGAGATGCTGTTCGTCGACAACGACAACGTGCCCGGCACCGTGACTGCTGAC
>JAEESE010000025.1 GCA_016286165.1 Bacteroidaceae bacterium
TTTTTAACCGCAGATACTCTGAGCGTATTTTACGCTTTCCATTGCATCTTTTGTGTAGGCATCTGCGTGAATTTTATCTGCATAATCCTGATTCAAAACAGCGCCGCCAACAAAAACTTTGCACCAAGGAGCATCTTTATGAATCAGTTTGATTGTTTCTTCCATTGCACCAACGGTTGTTGTCATAAGTGCAGAAAGGCCGGCCAAAGGAGCGTGCTCTTTTACAACTGCATCTAAAACAGTTTGCGGCGGAACATCTTTTCCAAGATCTATTACGCGGAAAGAATAATTTTCCAAAAGAACTTTTACAATGTTTTTCCCAATATCGTGGATATCGCCTTTTACGGTTGCAATAACAATCGGGCCTTTTTTTTCGCCGGTAACGCCTTTCTTTTCTAATTCATCTTTGATTACGGCAAAGGCTTCTTTTGCTGCGTCGGCGGCCATTAAAAGTTGCGGAAGATATGCTTTTTTCTGCTCAAAATCTTTTCCAATAATATCAAGAGCGGGAATAATTCTTGTGTTAATTACGTCCATTGCGCTCATTTGCTCAGTTCCCTCTGAACCTGTAAGAAGCCGCAAAGTTTCTGTCTTTGAAACTTCCTTAAGCCCTTTTATTATTGCTTTTGTAAGCGGCGGAACTGAATCAGAAGAATTTGCGCCTTGCAAAGAATTAGCCGCAGTTTTTGCGCCAGCTGAATTTGCTGCGCTTGCAGCTGCCACAACTTCAGAATACTTTCCGGCAAAATCAATATAACCAAGACATTGCGAATCCATTCCAGAAAGAGTTTTAAAACAAGTCCACGCTTTCATCATTTCCAGCGCATTAGGATTCATAATTGCCGCGCTAAGTCCGTTTTGCATTGCCATTGTAAAGAAAATCGAAGTTATATGCTCTCTAAGCGGAAGCCCAAACGAAACATTTGAAACTCCCAAAATTGTAAGCCCGTTTTTTACTTCTTTTACATATTTTACAGTTGCAAGCGTTGCTATAGCAGCCTGATCATCTGCACTTACTGTCATAGCAAGCGGGTCGATAATTATATCTTTTTCTGAAATTCCATATTCAGCTGCGGTTGCATAAAGTTTATCTACAACTGCAATTCGAGCCGGAGCAGTTTCTGGAATTCCGTCTTCATCAAGCGCAAGCGCAACAATCATTCCGCCGTATTTTTTTACAAGCGGAAAAACCTGCTTCATAACTTCCTGCTTTCCGTTTACTGAATTAATAAGCGGCTTTCCATTATAAAGTCGTAAGGCTTTTTCCATTGTGATTGGATCCGAAGTATCAATCTGGAGCGGCAAATCGGTAACTGTTTGAAGTTCTTTTATAACAGTTTGCATCATACTGCATTCGTCAATTTCTGGAAGCCCAACATTTACATCAAGAACTTGCGCGCCTTTTTCTTCCTGCGCAATTCCTTCGTTCAAAATGTACGAAATATCATTATTAGTTAAAGCCTGCTTTAATTTCTTTTTGCCAGTTGGATTTATTCGCTCGCCAATCAAAATTGGCGACTTGCCAAATTCAACAATTTTTGTGCCCGAAGTAATTACAGATTTTTTGCAAGCCCTTTTTGCAGCAAGCTCGCTTAACTTTTGAGGTGTACAGATTCGGTTTGTTTTTTCAACCAGTTTTTTTATGAACGAAGGATTTGAACCGCAGCAACCGCCGGCAATTAAAGCGCCCTGCGCACAAAAATCAGATACAATATCAGAAAATTCTTCGGCACCAACATCATAAATTGTGCGGCCATTTTCACTTTTTGGAAGGCCGGCATTTGGTTTTACAAGAATTGGCAACGAAGTTGCTTCAAGCAGCCGTTTTACAATTGGCTTCATTTGTTCTGGGCCAAGACTACAGTTAAGGCCAAGCGCTGCAACTCCAAGACTTTCTAAAACTGCGGCGCAAATTTCTGGAGAACTTCCAGTTAAAGTTTTTTGCCCTTCGTCGTAAACCATTGAAGCAACAATCGGAATATCCTGACCGGTTACTTCCATTACTTCTTTTGCGGCAATTACAGCGGCTTTAGCTTCATACAAATCATTCATTGTTTCTATAAGAATCAAATCCGGATTATGTTTTAGGCCACATTCAAAAGTATGCTTAAAAAGAATTACCGCATCTTCAAATTCAAGGTCGCCAAGCGGTTTTAAAAGTTTGCCGCAAGAGCCAATATCAAAAGCAATAAAACGCAGATAACCAGATTTTCCGTCGGCTGCGTCTTTTTCCAAAATCATCTGGCGGGCTTTATTTGCATTTTTAAGTGCTGAATCAATAATCTGTTCGAGAGAATATTTTCCGTCTTTGCCTGTAAATTTAGTTTCAAAAGCACCAAAAGTATTTGAATTTATGATATTTGAGCCAGCAAGATAATAACCGTATCCAAGCTGCACAATTTTTTCAGGCTGCTCAATATTCCAGTTTTCAGGAAGCTCGCCAGGCCTAAGTCCTTGTGCCTGAAGCACAGAGCCAGTTCCGCCGTCAAAAAATAAAACCTGTTTTCCTAAATATTCACGAAAATTATTCATAAAAAAATACTTCCTTTTTTAATTTTGATTATAAACGCCCACAAAGGCTGTTACAGATTTTTCTGGAGACATAATCAAAGAATCATTTAGTGTAAGTGCAAGATTTTTCTGGCAGCTAAGAAGTTCAAAAAAGATTTTTTGAATATCCAAGCCAACATCACCAAAGCCCGGACTATAACGCGGCCTAAGAAGATTTTGATTTTTGCCTTCTTCTTTGCGAAAAAAATCCTGAAGCAAATCGCAATAACGTTCTATAAACATTGCGCCCGCTGCCTGAAGCATAACCGATTTTGCAGGATTAAGCCTCGACTCTTTTTGAATCAATTTATCTACGCCAGGCCCAAGCGTTGCAGCAAATAAATAAACGCTGTGGCAATCATGCAGATTCAGCATAAGATGATGACTTTTGATTTCTTTTCCGGCAAACAAAATTCTTTCTTCCGGCAAAAACTCAAGAGAATATTTTGCATAAACAGAACGGCAATTCATTTTTTCTGAAACTTCGGCAACCGCAGTTTTTGCAAGATTTTCAATTTGAACATCATCGATTTTTTGTCTTGCAAATCCGGCATATCTGTAAAGTTCATCAAAATCAGGTTCAATTTCTGCGGAAGTTAATCTGTGTAAAGAAATCATTATTGGTTTTAAATATAGACTATTAGAAGTTTTGTTGCAATAAACAATATATTTGATTATAGTTAATTTATGAAGTCACTTAAAAAATCAATAACCGCATTTTTAAGCCTTTTTTTATTAACAGCATTTGTTTTTGCAGGCAATAAAGATAATAAAAAGCAGCGAATTGTTTCGCTTGGCCCTTCTGCAACCGAAATTATTTTTGCAATTGGCGCCCAAGACCAGCTTGTTGCTCGAACAGACCTTTGTGATTTTCCGCCACAAGCAAAAAACGTGCCTTCTGTTGGCGGCTTTGCCGCAAATACAATCAGCCTTGAATCAATTATTTCTTTTGAGCCAACTTTAGTTTATCTTTTTGCAGGAATGCACGACAATTTTGTTCAGCCTTTAAAAGATTTAGGAATTAGCGTTTATGTTTCCAACGCAACTTGTATAAATGATGTAAAAAATGAAATTCTTGAAATTGGCAAACTTACCGGCCATGAAAAACAAGCCGCAAAAGTTGTAAAAGAAATGAATGAAAAACTTGCACTTGCAAAATCCTTTTATCAAAAAAAAGATTTGGAACGGCCAACCGTTTATTGGGAAGTTTGGAATTCTCCAATGATGAGCATTGGCAAAAATTATTTTATGAATGACATTATAAACTACGCCGGCTGCAAAAATATTTTTGAAGAACAGGAAAATGCCTATCCAATGGTAAGCGAAGAAGCCGTTCTTTATGCAGCCCCAGATTTTATTTTTTACTCTGGAGACGGAATGGGCGGCAGAAAGCCAACTTTAAAATACGCAGCCCCAAAAGGAATGTACTTTATGGGCGATGATGACAGCTTTGTTCGTTCAAGTCCGCGCTGCGCAGATGCAGTTTTAAAGCTGGCAAAACTTTTTTGGAAAGGCTCTGCAAACTGATGAAAACCAAATCTGCAAAAATCAATTTAATTCTTCTTAAAGTAGCGCCAGTTTTTGCGCTTGTGATAATCGGGATTTTTGCACTTTGCATTGGAACAAAGTTTATTTCGCCTTTTTCGATTTTTGCAAAAAACTGTTCAAAAACTGATTTTATAGTTATCACAAAAATCAGACTTCCGCGCATTTTGCTTAGCGTAATGTGCGGCGCACTTTTGGGCGGAACCGGCGCAATCTTTCAAGGCTTTTTTAGAAATCCGCTTGCCGATCCGGGAATTATGGGCGTTTGTTCAGGCGCAACTTTTGGAGCAGTTTTATCTGGCTTATTGCCGTTTTCTGCAATTTCATTTTTAAGCCCGGTAACTTTTTTTGCTTTTGCAGGAGCGCTGCTTTCGGCTTTCTGCGTATTTTTATTTTCAAAGATTTTCAGAGGAAATTCCAGCGTTACACTTTTACTTTCGGGAACAGCCGTTGGCACTTTTTTTTCGGCAATTGCTTCTATAATCCTTTTGACTCACGAAACTGATTTACATTCTTTTTACGTTTGGACAACAGGAAGTTTTAACGCAAAAGGCTGGAAAGAATTTCAAACCTTTATAATTCCCTCTTTGATTTCTTTGATTTTACTTGAATTTTCGGCAAAACATTTAGACGTTCTTGTTTGCGGCGAAGAATCTGCACAAACTTTTGGTTTGAATTATAATTATCTGCGAAATTATATTTTGATTATTGGCTCCCTTGCGGCAAGCTGCGCCGTTTGCTCTGGCGGAATTATTTCTTTTGTTGGACTTATTGCGCCGCATATTGTACGAAAAATCTACGGCCCGCTTCATAAAGTTTTGATTTTTCAAAGTATGATTTATGGAGCAATTCTTTTGCTAATTGCAGACACACTTGCAAGAACCGTTGTTGCGCCGTCTGAACTTCCGGTTGGAATTATTACATCGCTTGTGGGCGTTCCTTGTTTTATTGTAGTTCTTGTAAAAATGAGCGGCGGTAAATTATGATTCAAGTAAAAAATCTTTCGGCAACTTATGACAAAAAATCTGTTTTCGCAAATCTTAATTTTACTTTAGAAGATAATAGTTTTACTGCGCTTTGCGGCAAAAACGGCTCGGGAAAAAGCACATTACTTTCGCTTATGGCGGGAATTATTCCGGCCGGCTTAAATTATTCTGGCGACATTTTGATTAACGGAAAAAATGTTTTTAAAATGAAGCGCGCAGAAGCGGCTCACAACCTATCTTTTTTACTTCAAGCAGAAAATCCTGTTTGGAATCTTACAGTTCGGCAATTCGTTGAAACAGGACTTTATTCGTTTGGTCATCTTACAAAATCGCAAACAGATTCAGCACCGTTCGTTCCAACCGCCTCCGCTGCTCAGTTCATGGGAACGGTGCATGAAGGAATCGTCGAAAGAACCGAAGGGTATGGCCATCAGCGTGCTGTCGTCGGGTAACGGTGAGTAGTGTCTGTCGCCCGCATTAACAGATGCCGCCCACGGGATATCGGTCATCACGGCACCGAGGTGTTGGAAGAACTGTTTCTGAAAGGCTTTGGAGGGGAAGTTACGGCCCAGTGAGAGTTGGGTGCCGTAGATATGATATTCGGACCAGTGTCCGAAGCCCACCTCGAGGAAGGCCAGTCGCGCGTCATGAGCATATCGGCGAGCGAAGTCGGTGTAGAACTGCAGCGTGAAACGTTGCAGTTCGGCATTGGTCCAGTCGGCATACCATGTAGGTCCGTCGTTATTGGGATTCTCGGCAAAGGTCTCGGTATAGTCCTGTCGCTGTTTGATATACGCCGGCACGGCGGTGGCACCTCTGGTGCCATCGACATCGCGACTGGACGGATATTCATAGCGGAAGCGGGCGATGAGTTGATGACCGCGACTCGCCACATCATCGAGGATATTGTCGAACCAGGTCCAGTCGTACTCTATGGTGCCGTCGGGCTTACAGCCCGTGACGACCTTAGACGGGAGGCAGTAGGCGAATTCCAGTTGTATGGAGTTGCCATAGGCAGCATGGCGACTCTGAGCCGACGAGGGCCACATCACCAGGCCGGTCATCGGCTGCGGATGGGTGATGGAACGTGTGAGCGTCACTGGTTTCCACGATCGAGCGTTGCAGAAGACGCTGAAAGCGGACAGGAGGGTTAGAAGGAGAAGGCGGGGCATGTTTTTAGTTAAGAGGGTAATCCCCGGTGGGGGATGAAGGGTGAGGGGTGAGGGGTTAGAGCTGCTTCGCAGCGGTGAGAGTTAAGAGTTAAGAGTTAAGAATTAAGAGTTGAGAGTTGAGTCGGCTCTGCCGACTAACCTTGACCTTAACAATAACGATAACCAGTTTAGAGTTGAGAGTTTAGAGTTGAGAGCAATCGGCGGAGCCGATAAACCTTGACCTTAACGATAACGATAACCAGTTTAGAGTTGAGAGGAGCCCCCTGTAATCCCCGGGTGGGGGATGAAGGGTGGTCCGAAGTGCTGACAACCAGCTTTAATCCTTAATCCTTAATCTTTTTATATCATTTCATTTTGCCGAGGCAGATGATTCACGTTTGAGTTGTTCCAGGGCGCGGCAGAGTTGGTCGGGGCATGAGGTGGGTTTGGCGCCACACCGTATGCCGTCGAGGCGGGTGATGACATCATCGACTTTCTGTCCGGTCACCAGACGGCAGATGCCCTGCAGGTTGCCATTGCAGCCGCCGACGAAGAAGACCTGTTGGATGATGTCGTTGTCGTCGACTGTTAGGTCGATCATCTTCGAGCAAGTGCCCGTGGTCTGATAGAGGGTGTGTTTCATATTACTGTTATGTTTTAGTTTGTATTCCGGCAACAAAAGTACAGCATTCCGATGATGTCACCAAAAAATATCACGATAAAAAAACATCAAAATAATCGCAAAAGAGCCTCAAAATGGAGTAAAATGCATTAAAAACATGTTTCGACACAATTTTTTTAGTGTTTTGTTTGACCATTTGAAGATAAAGTACTACTTTTGCACCGCATTTACGAGAAGTACTGGAAGTTTGGGTGAGTGGCTGAAACCACCAGTTTGCTAAACTGACGTACGGGTTACCGTACCGGGGGTTCGAATCCCCCAGCTTCCGCTTAAATGCTGAAAAGGGTTTCCCAGTGATGGGAAACCTTTTTTTCGTCATGGAGATGGCCCCTCCCCCAACCCCTCCCCTGTTAGGGCGGGGAGAAGGAGTAGGCTCCTAAACTCTAAACTATTATTCTACATCGAAATCCACTAAATTCACGAAATAATCTTTTTGACACGCGCTCTGCCGAAAAACGCCTCTTCAAGCGAAGCGAGGCCCTCTCCCTAACAGGGGAGAGCGGGGAGAGAGGCCCTCAACTATTTTTTAAACAACGAATTACACTAATTCAACGAATTATTTTCTTGTCCTTTAGAATCAATTATTATCGAATTTCACAAATTAATAGCGACACGCTTCGCAAGGTGTCGAAAGTATACGAGGGAGTTCTCGCAGAAAGCGCGAAGAGCGCGTAAATAATGTTTGTAAAGACTTGATAGATTTGGACAGATTTGTAGGATTTCTCGCCGCAGGCGACTCTAACTGCCGCGTTAGGCGCAGAAAAAATCCCTCCTCGGCCATCGGGTGACCGGGGAGGGATTATCAGTTGTAAGCTACGAGCCTCGTGGTGAGGCGAGCTTCAATTGGAAGTCTTTGTTTGCGAAGATTAGTTCTTAAAGAAGTCCTGGACGGCTTCGTTGGGAACCATACGCTCATCGAAGGAGTAAGAACCTTTCTCGTTCTTCACCATCTTGATGACCTTTGTGTAGCTACGGCCATCGGTCTTGCCCGTTTGCAGGGTAGCGACTGTTTTTTTTGCCATTGTGCTTCAGTTTTTATTTGATTTCCTTGTGAACCGTCATGCGCTTGAGGATCGGATTGTACTTCTTCAGCTCGAGGCGCTCGGGAGTGTTCTTTCTGTTCTTCGTGGTGATGTAGCGAGAGGTGCCGGGGAGGCCGCTCTCCTTCATTTCTGTGCATTCGAGAATCACCTGAACTCTATTGCCTTTTTGTTTCTTTGCCATGATTTCTACAGTTTAAAAGGTTAAAAGTGTGGCACTCTTGACTCACTGAAGATAACCCTTCTCTGCAGCTTGCTTGATGGCGGCATCGAGACCAATCTTGTTGATCAGGCGCAGGCCAGCAGCTGAGATAGTGAGGCTAATCCAGGTGTCTTCCTCTACCCAGTAGAATTTCTTGGTGAAGAGGTTCACGTCAAAGACGCGCTTTGTGCGGCGCTTGGAGTGAGACACGTTGTTTCCGTGCATCGCTCTTTTTCCGGTGATTTGACAAATCTTAGACATTTCTAATCTTTCCTTTTTTAACTTCCAAGTAATTACTTCTTCCAAACAGCGCGCAAAGGTAGTGCTTTTTTCTGAATCCCCAAAGTTTTTCGAAGTTTTTTTCACTCAGAGGGTGCAGGAAAGTCTTTTTCGAGCTTCTCGAGGAGCATTTTCAGGGCTGTAAGCGTTGCTCGTGCCACATTTTCTTCACGTCCGTCGTCGCCCGTGAGCTCGCGCACTATGATATCGTCCGGACTGCCTACGGCCACATAGATAGTACCCACGGGAGCCTCGGGACCGCCACCAGGTCCGGCATAGCCAGTCACGGCTATGGCGTAGTCGGTGTGGAGACGTTCGAGTGCACCGCATAGCATGGCCCGTGCCACATCTTCGCTTACGGCACCTCGCTCGGCCAACAGTTCCTCGCTTACGCCCAGCAGCTGTGTCTTGAGTTCATCGACATAGGCAACGATGCCGCCACGGAAATAGTTGCTGGCACCGGGCAGGGCTGCTATGGAAGCCGCTACAAGTCCGGCCGTGCAGCTCTCGGCTGTGGAGAGGGTTTTCTCGGCACGCCATAGATACTCACTTATCTCGCGTGAAATAACTTTTGCTTGGATATTCATCTGGGTGATTTACTATTTGACGATTTATTAATGATTTACTATTTGACGATGTACTATTTACTATTTATTTACGATGGGATGAATTTACGATTTATTTACGATTTGACGATTGATTTATGATTTACTATTTGACGATTTACTATTTACTATTTATTTACGATGGAGTTTATTTACGATTTATTTTTGATTTGACGATGTACTGTGCGGAGCAGCAGACATCACAGGGCTACACGCGAGTAGGCCGGAGCTTCCATGGGACAGAACTGTTTGTCGAGGAACTTGAAGTAGCCGGTGATGGCTATCATAGCGGCATTGTCGGTAGTATAGCTGAACTTAGGAATATATATTGTCCAGCCGTAGCGACGGGCATAGTCCTTGAAGGCATTGCGGAGGCCTGTGTTGGCGCTTACGCCACCTGCCACAGCAACATGTTTGATCTTAAGGTCTTTAGCTGCACGGCGCAGTTTGTTCATGAGGATATCCACCACGGTCTTCTCCAGCGATGCTGCCAGATCCTCCTTATGGTGTTCGATGAAGTCGGGATCGTCCTTGAGCCAGTCGCGAAGGTTGTAGAGGAACGAGGTCTTAAGGCCGCTGAAGCTGTAGTCGTAGCCTGGGATGGCAGGCTTTGAGAACTGATAAGCCTCGGGGTTGCCCTGACGCGCGAGGCGGTCGATGATAGGTCCACCAGGGTAGCCAAGGCCCATCACCTTAGAGCATTTGTCTATGCACTCGCCCGCGGCATCGTCGATGGTCTGTCCGATTATCTGCATGTCATTGTAGGCTTTCACCAGGACAATCTGGGAATTGCCACCGCTGACAAGGAGGCAGAGGAAGGGGAAGGGAGGAATACCGGAGGGCGTGGAGGGCACCTGCGGTGCGGTGAGCGGTGAAGGCTGCTGAGCAGCGGTTAGAGTGGCTTCGCCACGGTTATGGTCGCTTTGCGACGGGGAATTAGTAGCTTGCCCTTGAAGGTTACTACTCTCCCCCTGTAGGGGGATTGTGGAGGGGGTCTCTCTGATGAAATGCGCCAGGACATGTCCCTGCAGATGGTTCACATCAATCATGGGTATGCCTAAGGAAGCCGCCAGCCCTTTGGCGAAGCTGATGCCCACGAGCAGTGAGCCCATCAGTCCCGGTCCGCGAGTGAACGCTATGGCGCTCAGCTCTTCTTTTGTCACGCCTGCCCGCTTCAATGCCTGATCCACTACGGGTACTATATTCTGTTCATGCGCACGTGAGGCCAGTTCGGGCACTACGCCACCATAAGCCTCATGCACGGCCTGTGATGCCGTGACATTCGACAGCAGAAAGCCATCACGAATGACAGCAGCAGAGGTGTCGTCGCATGAGGATTCGATGCCAAGGATAGTAATCATTGTTTAGAGCAACCTTCGGTTGCGGTTATAGGTGAGATGCGAGGCTCTGCCTCGCGGTTAGACATTTGTTTTTCTCTAAATGAGCGCATATTTGACAACATTCTGCCCAAATCCAGACAAATAAGCATGAGTTGTTCATAATGCTCGGTACGGATATATCCATGTTCCTCAGAGATTTCCAGTTGGCAGACAATCTCAGATAAAGAGCCGTAAGCGATTTCAAGGAAATGAATTTGTTCCTTTGGTGAATAACGGCTTAGACCTTCAGCTATATTTGACGGGATAGATATCGCAGCCCTACGCATTTGATCGCAAAGCGCATAACGTTCATCTGCAGGATAGCTACTCAACAAGCCATAAACTTGTTTAACAAGTTGTTTGGACTGTTGGTAAACATCCAACTTCTGAAAACTGAAATATGTTTTTCCTGTCATTGTAAATTCAATCTCTATCCAGCAAATCTATTGGAGCTCACCGCCGCGAAGCGGCTTTCACCCCTAACCGGCCGAAGGCCTCTCACCGCGTTTCAGCCACTCTTACGAGAGGCTGCAACGCGTTTCTCAGTGCGTCAGCACCTCTACCCCATGCTCGGTCATTACGAACGTGTGTTCCCATTGTGCACTGGGCAGTTCGTCCTCGGTGACTATGGTCCAGCCGTCGTCCTCGTCGCAGAACACCTGCCATGTGCCCATGTTTATCATAGGTTCGATGGTGAATACCATGCCGGGGACGAGGAGCATGCCGGTGCCCTTGTGACCATAGTGGTCCACGTCGGGCTCTTCGTGGAACTCCAGTCCCACGCCATGACCAGCCAGGTCACGCACTACGGAGAAGCCGTTTTTGTGGGCGTGCTTTTGTATGGCATTACCTATATCGCCTACATAGACATAAGGCTTGGAGCATACCTCCTCGCCTATCTTCAGGCATTCCCATGCCACGTCCACAAGTTTCTGCCGCCGCGGATCCGTCTTGCCGCCCACGATATACATACGTGAGGCGTCGGCGTAGTAGCCATCGAGGATAGTGGTGCAGTCCACGTTGATGATGTCGCCATCCTCGAGCACCTCCCAGTCGTTGGGGATGCCGTGGCAAACCACCTCGTTGACACTCGTGCAGCACGACCGCGGGAAGCCCTCATAGCCCAGACAGGCAGATGTGGCTCCATGGGCCGCTGTGTATTCAGCCACGAGGTCATCAATCTCCTGAGTGCACATGCCAGCATGTATCTTGTCCGTGAGCATATCCAGAATGCCAGTGTTCACGACCCCGGCACGGCGTATGCCCTCAATCTGCTCAGGAGTCTTTATCAGCGAGCGTGTAGGCACCACCTTGCCACGTTCCTGTGCAGCCAGTATGATGCGGTCCATCTCGGTCAGCTCCTGGCCCTCCGGCACCGTCCAAAATATCTTCTTTTTCTTGTTCATGGCCGCAAAGGTACGGAATAAAGTGAAAAGTGAAAAGTGAAAAGTGAAAAATCAGCTTTTGGAGGAGATGATTTAAGTGAAAAATGAAAAGTGAAAAGTGAAAAATCAGCTTTTGGCAGAGATTATTTAAGTGAAAAGTGTCATTGTCTCGGTGATTTTAATGTGATACTTCTTGTGAATTACGCTGCAAAAGTAACATATCCCCCTCTACCCAACAAAACAAATCCCGCCGCGTTGTATGAACCGGCGGGATTATTGTATGGAATGAAGCGTGGAGTGCTGTTAAGGCTACGGCTTATTTGACCAATAGCTTGCGACCTTGCTCGACGACGATGCCGCGGTAGTCGCGGCTGACGCGCTGGCCGGAGAGGTTATAGCGCGGTGCGGCGGAGGCGGGGGCTGGCGTCGGGACGGACTGAAGGCCGACGACCTCTGCCTGCGTGGCATCGTAGTCAACAGCGACGGCTGACGTGGGAGCGTAGCCGCGTTTGGAGGGTACGAAGAAGGCGGTGAATGGTTCCACCTGGGCTGACGGCTGGAGCGACAGCGCCGTGCCCTGGTCGTTGAGGACATAGGCATCACGCACGGTGGCCTTACCCAGCACGCCCTGTGCCTTGAAATTGTTGATGGTGGCTATGGCATTGGTCTGCTTTGGGAACTGCACTGACGATGCGGTTAACGTGACGGCGCCTTCGACATGACTCCTGATGAAAGAGGGCTGGTAAGCGGCTATCTTGTTGATGGGATTGATGCGAAGGTGGTTGGCATCCTCGTCGGTGACGGTGGCGAGATCCACCAGGGCGGGGTCGGGTACATAGTCGAAAGGCAGGCATAGAGTGCGCCACTTGTCCTTGGGCAGCTGCTTGGTGAGAACGGCAGACTGGGCTGCGAACGGCAAAGGAACCGCCACGCCATAGCTTCCGTCGAGGGTTATCTTGTCGGCCTTGTCGCCATGGACGACATTGCGACCTTGGAGACCTGCGGGCATGGCACTGCCTGCTTTGATGTAGTAGATGGTGTTGGGGTTGCTGTTGGGGACGACCCTGGTAACCTTATTTGACACCATGGTGAGGTCCACGGCACCTGCCGATTCGGGAACGGCGAATGTGGGTGTCGCCTGGAGTGGGATTTCCACACCGTCCGGGGTATACGTAAAGACGGACGGCTCAATGTGGTAGACGGGGGAGGTATAGGCTGGATTCCAATTGCCCATGTAGGTCACGAACTGAATATTGTCGGCTCCAGGATCTATATCGGAGACGTTGAGCTGGAAGTGACGCGTCTGACCGGGTATGATGTCATAGAAGTTGATGTAGTTGGGATTCATTTCTCCGAACTTGTATGTTCCTTTATATAAGAAAACGCCCATGTGCACAAAGCCGTAGAAAGAGACGTCCGGACTGGTGTTGGTGGCATCGAAACTGACCACTACGTCATTGCCCAGGAGTGAGAAATCGCGGCTATTGGCCAAGGTGACGTTGGTGATTGCAAACGGAACTTGGTCGGATACCTCATAAGGCAACTGAGCACCAATGGACACGTTGGCCTGCCCTACGACATTCTCGCCGGCCTGATCGGTGGTAATCCACACGGTATAGTCGCCTTCGCGGTCGGGGGTGAAATAGAACTCGACGGGGGCTGTGCCTCCGGCATTGACGGTGGCATGGGACCAAAGGAGGTAATGACCGGCTTCGATGCCTTTGTTGGCGGGGTTATCGTTCCAGAAGAAGTAGAGCTTGTCGAAGAAGTCTTCCTCGCCGCTGTTCTTGAGGGTGCAGAAGACGTAGAGCTCATGGCCGGCATAGGGATTGCCGCTGAAGGTGAGCGACGCCAAGGAGAGGTCGACATTACGGCTGTGATCGGCGAGCGTCACCTTGCCGTCGGCGGCAGCGGTGGCGATATAGTAGTCGAATTCGTTGGATACGAACTCCCACTCGGACTGTCCTCCGCTCAACCGCGCTACGGGCAGGAGACGGTAGGTGCCGGGCGACAGGGTGAGGTCGGAACCCGTGTAGGACTGGTTCTTGGAACCTGTCTTCGCTATCTTCACGCCCTCGAAGGACTTCACCACCTGTATGTTGCCGTCGGCATCGCGATAGCCAAGGCCGAGGTCGAAGGTGTAGCCCTCGTCCTCGTTGTTGAAGTAGGTGACGATGACAGACTCTTCACCGGACAAGTAGTAGCTATCGGTGGTCAACGAGACATGGTAAAAGCCCTGACTGAGGGCCGCCTTCTGCACGTTGAGAACGGCAGTCTGGTGGTAGACGTAGCCATCGGGACTATCGTAGGCGTCGGGGTTACCCACGGAGCTGTCATGACCAACGCTGCTGAGTATGGCATAGACCGATGTTTTCTGATTCCAACCGAGGTTGAAATGGAACATTTCGTTGCCGTCGTAGCCGTCGATGATGAAGGAGTGGCCGCCATAGTTGCTCTGCCCATTGTAGAGGATGGGGCGCCCGGCTCGCAATTCGTTGTAGAGGAGATTGCACCAATCGTAGTAAGTGTACTTGGAGCGTTCGGCAATATAGATGGCGGGATCGTAGTCGAAATAATACTTCAACGCATACATGGCACTGAGGTTATGGGATGAGGAGGTGGACTCGCTATAGTACATCCTGACTGCCGTACCGCAGTACTGCATAAGGTTGGACACGGCATCAATGGCGGCAGGGTCGGAATCCATCCATAAAGATTTTACATTGGCATGTTCCCAATCGATTACCGTGCCGGCAGGGACGTCGCTCACGACTACCTCATTGCCCTCATCGCCGACCAACTGACCGTGGTTGTAACCAGGGATAGTCTGACGGATGGTCTTAGGCCACTGGTGGTAGTTCATGATCTGTGCCATGGCCGTGGCCACGCAACCTGTCGGGACATTATATTTTTCACCGCCCCAAGTGAAAGGGGTGAGCTTGACATTGTAGGGGGAATGCTGATGCCACTCGGTTTTGATGAGCGGTTCGATGGGTGTCTTGACGATGTTGACGGGTGCCTCGGGAGCCTTGGCACGGCTCTTGCGGGCTGCGGCTATCTCAGCCTCGTACTGCTCGAAGAGCCAGCCGAGAGTCTGCGACAGATTGGCCTCGTCCCATTGTCCGTCGGTGCTATAGCAGAGGACGGGGCGGGTGAGGTTGCTGGCAGAGGCCACCAGAAAACCTTCGGACGTGCCGACATTGAAGATATACATATCGGGACGCTGGGTACATAAGGTGAGGTCGGACTGCCGTAGCGGCGCCTTACGCATGGTCTGCCTGCCCGAGGCCCTTTGTGTGTTGAGGAACTGAAGGGCATTCTCGTAGGCGGTGTTTATACTGATGACATCGGTATTGATACCGGAAGGGTTGCCATTGGCAAACAAGACGGAGGTGATGAGGACACTGATGAGTGCCGCGACGACTCGATTTTTCATTGCCTTAGGATTTTGAATTGGTTATTATGTCGTTTTTATTGTGTGTGAACAAAGTTAAAGAGTTTTTGCCATGCGGGCAAAAAATGGCCTTTGTTTAACACTATTTTAACACAATAACCTATGCCTCGCAGGATTTACGGAGCGAAGCGAGGTAGAGGCCGAGGGCTGTGAGGGCGCCGTTGAGCAGAAGGAGTTCGTAGCTGAAATGGTAGTGCCAGAAGGTGGAAGAGAGATACGAAAGGGCGTAGCAGATGAGGGGTGCTACGACGCAGATGAAGGGTATGGCACGGGGCGCGGGTTGCACGCGTTTGGGCACAAACAAACCGAAGGCGAAGAGGCCGAGAAGGGGGCCGTAGGTGTATGACGCTATGGTGTAGACGGCATCGATAACACTGGTGTTATTCAATGCTTTAATGGCCAAGATTACAAGTAATACTATAAGGCTCACCACGATGTGCATGCACCGGCGCAGACGTTCGTCGGCGGGACGGTTGAAGAGGTCGACGCAGGTGCTGGTGGTGAGGGCGGTGAGGGCGCTGTCGGCACTGGACAGGGCAGCTGCCACTATGCCGAGAGTGAAGAATGCCAAGGCTCCCTGACCGAGGTAACCTCCGGCGCAGAGCATGGGCATAACCTCGTCGGAAGAGGCCGGCAGGGTGATGCCGTGGTGGGCGGCGAAGAGGAACATAAGCACGCCGAGGCTTAGGAACAGCAGGTTGACGGGCACGTAGAGGAGGCCGTTGACAATCATATTCTTCTGAGACTCGTGGAGAGTGCGGCACGTGAGGTTCTTCTGCATCATGTCCTGGTCAAGGCCTGTCATGACGACCACGATGAATGCGCCGCTGAGGAACTGCTTCCAGAAATACTGACGGCTGGTCCAGTCGGAGAACTCGAAGATACGGCTCATACCGCTCGACCGAACCTGACTGACGGCAGTGCCTATCCCCCACCCTTCGGCACGCAGTAAGGCGCTGATAATGAGCACTAAGGCGGTGAGCAGGACAATGGTTTGAAGGCAGTCGGTCCACACTATGGTGCCTATGCCTCCGCGATGGGTGTAGAGCCAGATGAGCAGCAGGATGATGAGGGCCGTGAGCCAGAACGGACAGCCCAAGGCATCGAATACTATGCGCTGCAGGATGAGGCAGACGAGGTAGAGACGCACGGCGGCGCCCAACAGCTTGGACAGCAGAAAGAACGAGGCCCCTGTGCGGTAGGCGGAGAGGCCGAAGCGGCGGTTGAGGTAGGTGTAGATGGACGTGACGCCCAAGCGGTAATAGACGGGCAGCAGCACGAAGGCCACCATGGCATAGCCCGGGATGAAGCCCAGGCACATCTGCATGTAGGTCATGTCGGAGGCCCGGACCATGCCGGGCACACTGACGAAGGTGACGCCGCTGAGACTGGCCCCTAACATGCCGAAGGCGACGGCCCACCATGGTGAGCGTCGCCTTGCGCTAAAGAATGTATCGTTGTCGGAATGGCGCGCGGTGATGCGTGCCACGCCTGCCAGAAGCAGGAAATAAGCTACGATGAGAGCTACGGTGAGGTACATCGCATCACTCTAAGACGGAGAGGCCGGCGGTGTCATCGTCGTCGTCGTCCTTAACGTCGGCTTCAGGAGAATAGGTGGAGTAGAACGTATCATCGTCCTCAGGAGTCTGAGGCTCCTCGTCCATCTCGTCGTCCTCATCGTCGCGATCGTCGTGTTCATCTTCATCGTCGTCTTCGTTGATGATGCGGTTGCCCTCCTCGTCGTACTCAGGTTCGATGAGCATGCGGAGCTTGGTCATCGGTGCCTTCTTCTTAGCGAAGATAGCCTCTACCCAGGTGCCCTTCTCCACTTCGAGGACCTCGAAGCCGTCGGCAATCTTGCGCTCGAGGGCACCGCCCGGCATGTGCAGGCGCGATGCAGGGAGCGTGGTGGTGGTGACCTCGAAGCTGCTCTCGATGATATCGCGTATGGAGAGAGGAATGCTCTCCCATCCACCGCCGAAGTTGCGGCTGATGAGCTCGAGCAGCGTTGCGGCTGTGATATGCTTGATATTCTCGTAGCTCAGGTCGGTGAGCTTGGAGATATTGCGCTTGCGTATAGCCACTACACCCTTCTTGATATCGGTGCGTGGGAAGGTGGACCATTCGCTGTTCTCGCCTTCGTATTTGGCAGCCTCGCGCTCGTCGCCGTTGTCGTAGTGCACTACTTCGAATGCCAAACGGATGATATTCAGCAGTTTTTCCTCGCACGGGGGAAAGCTGTCCTCAATCATCTCCTCGTTCCAGAGCTCCACTATCTCGTCGGGTGAGACGTTCCATATATTGTTGGAATTGATGTCGAGAATCGATTCTACGACGCGCTCAGTTTTCTTGCTCATAGGTCAATGTATTATAATTAATGTGTATTAGTAGTTGTCTGGGGTTAAAAAAAGCTCACTGATGTACAGCGAGCCGCGTTCGTGCGTATTACCTTCTTTCAACCTTTCCGTGTGGAGCATGCGAGACTCGAACTCGCCACCTCTTGACTGCCAGTCAAACGCTCTAGCCAGATGAGCTAATGCCCCTTTTTTCGTTTTTGCGCTGCAAAGGTAGAGTTTTTTTACCTTCGCACAAAATTTTTTGCACTTTTTTTTATGTATATCTGCAAAAACAACTACCTTTGTGCTATCATTACAAACATTAACAACACACCAAAACAAAAAACAGACTACGGATATGAGCATGATTACCTGCCCCGAGTGCAACCAACCGGTATCATCCAAGGCTCCCACCTGCCCGCATTGCGGCATTCGTATTGAGAACAATGTGAAGCGTTGCCCTAAGTGCAACACATACGTCATGGCCGACGCCAGTGAATGCCCCAACTGCGGAGCACACTTCGTCGTAGAAGAGAAACCTACACCCAAGCCTGCCGCCGAGCAGCTACAGGACGAAAGCACCTACACTGCCGACGCAGTGAGCGAGGAAGCAGCCGTCGTAGAGGAGGCTCCGCAGAAGAAGGATACTCCATGGTACCTGCTCCTGCTGGCCATTCTCATCATAGGCATAGGAGCTTACCTCTATTGGGACAACTATCAGGACAAGCTGGCCAGCGAGGAGAAGGCTTTCGAGCTGCTGAAGGACTGCAACGACCCGTTGAGCTTCGAGGATTTCATAGCCCGTTTCCCCAACAGCAAGCATATCGACGAGGTGAAGGAGCGCCTGAGCGGACTTCAGAAAGAGGATGCCGTATGGGCGGAACTCTGTCGCACACTCGACGTGGATGCGCTGCATAACTTCGTAGACACTCATCCCACGTCGCCATATATGAAGGTGGCGCTGCACAAGATCGACTCGCTCGACTGGCGCCGTGCCGACCAGATAGGCACCAAGGATGCTTACGACGAATATATCCTGCAGCACGAGGACGGCATTTATATCAGCGAGGCTTACAACGCCCGCGACAATGCCCGTCGGCGCGAGGAACAGGCTCGACGCGACTCGTTGGCTGCCGTGGCAAAGCGCGACAGCATAGCTGCTGCAGCTGCTGCGGAGACGGAGGCTGCAACGACAACGACAACAACGACAACGACTCCGGCACCAGCTGCGGAGTAAAAGACTCACTTTGATAGTTAATTAAGGATTAAAGATTATAGATTAAGGATTAAGGCTGGTTGACAGATAATTCAAAGATTAAAGATATATTAGGAAAAGGGGCGGCGCACACAGCGTCGCCCTTTTCTTTTCAAACAACTAATTATACGAATTATACGAATTTTTTATCACGGAAAGATATGGAAAAGAACGGAAAGACACGGAAACTTCTTCGAAACGCGCTCGGCCGAAGGACGCTTCTTCGAGCAATGCGAGTCTGAAGAATTATCATAATTGACATAATTTTCTTTCTTCACACGAATGGTCATGAATGGACACACGAATGGCCATGAATAGACACACTAATGGCCATGAATGGACACACGAATGGCCATGAATGGACACACGAATGGTCATGAATGAACACACGAATGGCCATGAATGGACACACGAATGGCCATGAATGGACACACGAATGGCCATGAATATTTATGGTCATTATATGGATGTCATTCGTGAGCATTAGATGTGAAATAACAACCATACTTCCACATGAATTCAAGACATGAATTTATCGTGAATTCAAGACATGAATGCGCGCTCTGCGAGCCCAAAACAAAAAGCCGCCATCGGTGAGAGCCGGTGGCGGTTTTGTTTTATAGAGGTATTACTGCGGTAATGCTGACTGGTTAGAGAGTGCCTTTGCTTGAGGGCAGCTGCATATTGGTGATGTCGCGCTGAAGAGCCATGCGCAGCGCCCGTGCGAAGGCCTTGAAGATGGCTTCTATCTTGTGGTGCTCGTTGGTGCCTTCGGCTCGGATGTTGAGGTTGAGACGGGCAGCATCGGAAAGGCTCTTGAAGAAATGGAAGAAGAGTTCGGTAGGTACATCACCTACGCGCTCGCGACAGAACTCGGCATCCCACACAAGCCAGTGGCGTCCACCGAAGTCGAGGGCTACGGAGGCGAGGCTGTCGTCCATAGGCAGCGTGAAGCCATAGCGACTGATACCGCGTTTGTCGCCAAGGGCCTTGGCAAGGGCCTCGCCAAGCACAATGGCAGTATCCTCAACGGTGTGGTGCTCGTCGACATGTAAATCGCCACGGGCACTTATCTCGAGGTCTATGTTACCATGGCGGGCTATCTGCTCGAGCATGTGATCGAAGAAGCCAAGGCCGGTGGAGATGTTGGCGTTGCCATTGCCGTCGAGGTCAAGCGTGACGCTGATATCCGTCTCGCGGGTAGTGCGGGTGACGGTGGCCCGACGCAAGCCAGCAAAGACGATGTCGGCGATGCGCTGCCATGAGCTGACGACGGTGCAATGGCTTTCGGCCAACGGTCCTTCGTGAGGCGCAGAGCAGCCGTCGCACGCGCCCTCGTCTATGATGAGAGCCTTGCAACCGAGGTTCTTGGCAAGCTGTGCATCACTGCTGCGGTCGCCTATCACGTAGCTGGAGGCGAGGTCGAAGGAGCCGTCCATGTATTTTGTGAGCATGGCAGTGCCGGGCTTACGCGTAGGCAGGTTATCCTCAGGGAAGGAGCGGTCGATGAGTATATCATCGAAGGTGACACCCTCGCCCTCGAGTATCTCAAGCATGAGGTTTTGCGTAGGCCAGAAGGTATCCTCGGGATACGATGGTGTGCCGAGGCCGTCCTGATTGCTCACCAGCACGAAGAGGTAGTCGGTGTGCTGACGCAGGAAACGCAGGGCGCTGATGGCTCCGGGCACGAAATGAAACTTCTCGAACGAGTCAATCTGCTCGTCAGCCGGCTCACGAAGTATGGTGCCGTCGCGGTCGATAAAGAGAACAGACTCTCCCCTCGCCCTCCCGGGAGCAGTATGTGACAGAGAAGTGGTATTAATATCCATATCAAAATCGATTTTCTTATTCTTGAAAGGTAATTGCTCCCTCCCTATAAGGGAGGGCGGGGGGAGAGTCTTCTCAGCGCCCCCTATATTGCCTCAGCGCTCCCAGCAACGCATTATTCTCCTCGGGTGTGCCGATAGTGATGCGGAGGCAGTTGTCGCAGAGCTCTACGCGGGAGCGGTTGCGGACTACGATGCCGCAGTCGATGAGGTAGTGATAGACGCGTTCGGCATCTATGATGCGGGCAAGGACGAAGTTGGCATCGGTGGGATACACAGCCCTACAGATGGGCAACTCGGCAATGGCAGGCAGCAGATGTGAGCGCTCGCGCAGGACCGTAGCGCGCCATAGGTTGACGTGCTGCAGATCGTTGAGCAGGTTCATGGCCTGCTGCTGAGTGAGCAGGTTTACGTTGTAGGGGTATTTCACCTTGTTGAACAGAGCGATGATCTCCTCGGAAGCGAAAGCCATGCCGAGGCGGATGGCAGCTGATGCCCACAACTTGGAGAAGGTGTTGAGCACCACCAGATTGGGGAAGCGGTCGAGGTCGAGGCGGAAAGGACGGAAGTCATTGAAATCGCTATAGGCCTCGTCAACAACCACTATGCCCTGAAACTCCTGCAATATATGCTCTATGGCAGCGCGCTCGAGGGCATTGCCCGTGGGGTTGTTGGGCGAGCAGAGCCAGATGACCTTGGTGTGGCTGTCGGTAGCGGCAAGCAGCGCATCGGCATCGAGCGAGAAATCCTCGCGCAGCGGCACGGCACGGTATTCAACGTCGTTGATATCGGCTGCCACGCGGTACATGCCGTAAGTAGGAGCCATCGCCACTACATTATCTATACGCGGCTCGCAGAAGATGCGATAGACGAGGTCTATGGGCTCGTCGCTGCCATTGCCGAGAAACATCCGGCTGGCTGGCACGCCCTTGACCACGGCAAGTCTGGCCTTGAGTTCCTCCTGCAACGGGTCGGGATACCGGTTGTAAGGGCCGTTGTAGGGGTTCTCGTTGGCATCGAGGAAGATGTTGGCGTTGCGCCCTTTGAACTCGTCGCGGGCGCAGGAGTATGGTTTGAGAGCAAGTATGTTCTTGCGGACTAAATTGTCTAACATAAAGTTCTTAAGTTTATGAGTTCTTGCACTTTAAGACGCGTAGCGTCATGGCATTCCGATGGGCGTCCAGGCTTTCGGCCTCGGCCATAAGTTCCACGGTATGTCCTATGGCGCCGATGCCTTCGGGCGTGATATGCTGGTAGGTTATCTTACGGCAGAAAGCGTCGAGGTTGACTCCGCTGTAGGCCGTTGCCCATCCATTGGTGGGAAGGGTGTGGTTGGTGCCTGAGGCGTAGTCGCCTGCACTCTCGGGTGTGAGATGACCGATGAACACGCTGCCTGCATTGACAACGCGCGCAGCCAACTGCTCGGCGTCTGCCGTTTCGAGGATGAGATGCTCGGGAGCGTAGAGGTTGCTGATGGCGAGAGCCTCATCAGACGACGCCACGAGTACCAGGCGGCTGTTCTCCAAGGCGGCAGCGGCTATCTCCTGGCGCGGGAGGGCTGCCAGTTGCTGCGCCACCTCAGTCTGCACGGCCTCGAGCATCGCCTCGGAAGTGGTCACCATGATCACTTGCGAATCCATGCCATGCTCGGCTTGCGACAACAGGTCGGCAGCCACGAAGGCGGGGTTTGCCGTGGCATCGGCCACGACGAGCACCTCGCTGGGACCTGCCGGCATATCTATTGCCACTTTGGTGAGAGCCACCTGTTGCTTGGCAGCCTGAACATATTGGTTGCCGGGACCGAATATCTTGCTCACGCGGGGCACGCTCTCAGTGCCATAAGCCATGGCTCCTATAGCCTGCACGCCGCCTGCCTTGAACACCTGCGACACGCCTGCTATGCGTGCTGCCATGAGGATGGCCGGATGCACACTGCCGTCGCGCTGCGGAGGCGTGCAGAGCACTATCTCGCTGCAACCGGCTATGCGGGCAGGCGTGGCCAGCATGAGTACGGTGGAGAACAGAGGCGCTGTGCCACCGGGCACGTAAAGTCCTACGCTCTCGATGGGCACGGCTTTCTGCCAGCAACGCACTCCGGGTGCCGTTTCTACTTCGATGCCGGCATAGCGCTGCGCCTGATGGAAACGGGCGATATTATCGTGAGCCTGCTGCAAGGCTGCCTTCAGTGCGGGACTGACGAGCTGCTCGGCGCGCTCGAACTCCTCCTGGCTGACAGCCAATCGGCTCAGCTCCACATGGTCGAACTGGCGTTCGTAGTCCATCACGGCAGCGTCGCCCTCGGCCTGTATGCGGTCGAGCACGGCCGACACTATGGAGGTCAGGTCCCTGGCGTCTTTTGTAGGGCGCTTTACAATCTCGTGGAGCGCCTCTTGGCTCGGATACTTATATATCTTCATTGGTATCTTGAGTGATTCTATTATCAACAATCTGAAATTTACGGCTGCAAAGATAGGTATATTAATGAAAAGAGGGAAATGAAAAGTGAAAAAAAGCAGAAAAGACAGTAATAATCCGTAATTTTTAGCGCCCAAATTCTTAATATTTACTACCTTTGCACCTGAAATGAAGATTGAACTGAAGAGACAGCTATATGCTTGGTTGCTATTGTCGGTGTTTGTGCCGATGATGGCCGTGGCTGCTCTACACGTTCACGACGACTACAGCGACACGCAAACGACATGTGCCGAGTGTGTGCATCACCAGGCACACCACGGCCATCTGTCTGGCGCCACAGGCCACCTGCACGACTGCGTGCTGTGTCAGCTGCTGAACGTCAGTTTTCTGGTCGCAAGTTTTGTTCTCATTCATATTCTCACCGCCGTTCACCGCAGTGGCAACGCATGCCCTGTGGAATTTGTCAGGACCTACGCCGGCGGTGTCTTCGGCTCGCGCGCGCCGCCGGTGGATAAATAACTGTGTACCTTTAGTTTATTTATTCACTTTTTTTTCATCTTTTTCTTATGAAATCAGCTTATAGTGCGCTGATGCTGTTGTGTGTATCCACCGCGGCAATGGCGCAGTCTGAGTCGGATTCAGCCGACATATATTACCAGCATTTGCAATTAAACGAGATTGTAGTAACATCACCTGTAGGACAAATCAAGCGCAAGCAGTCTGCCACGCCGATTTCCGTTGTGACCACGAAGGAGCTGCATCAGACAGCGTCGACCAACATCATCGACGAGGTGGCTAAGCAGCCAGGCATGGCACAGGTGACCACGGGCAGCGGCATATCCAAGCCCGTGATACGCGGACTGGGCTACAACCGTATCGTCACCGTGGCCGACGGCGTTCGTCAGGAAGGTCAGCAATGGGGCGACGAACACGGTATAGAACTTGACGGACAGTCAGTAGGTCAGGTGGAGATTCTGAAAGGTCCTGCCTCGCTGATGTATGGCTCCGATGCCATGGCGGGCGTCGTCATCTTCCACCCTGAAGCCGTGGAGTCGGCTGGCCAGATGGGCGCCAGCTTCTCGTCGGAATACCAGACCAACAGCGGCCTCATCGACTATTCCCTACGTTTCGGCGGCAACAAGAAAGGGTTTGTGTGGAACGGGCGTTTCAGCGACAAATACTCACACGCATATAAGAATAAGTACGACGGGTATGTGCCCGGCTCGCAGTTTGCCGAGAGGGCTGCCAACGCCCTGCTCGGGCTGAACAAGAAATGGGGCTTCACACATCTCGCGCTGAGCTACTACCATTTCACGCCGAGCATGGCAGAGGGCGAGCGCGATGAGCTCACTGGCGACCTGCTCTTCAACGGCAAAAACATCAAGACCTACTCCAAGGCCCTACCCTACCAGCAGATTCACCACTACAAGGCCGTGCTCGACAATAGTTTCGTGCTGGGCGACGGACTGCTGAAAGCCACCTTAGGCTATCAACTGAACCGCCGTCAGGAATTCGAGGATGAGCATCATCATCACGAGCACGGCGAAGCCGAAGAGCACGAGCATGAACACGAGCATGAGGAAGGCGAAGAACACGAGCACGAGGGTGCCGGTCTGGACCTGTTGCTGAACACGCTGACCTACGATGCCCGCTACAACTACAACGGCTTCGACGGCTGGAAGCTGACGGGCGGCATAGGCGGCATGTGGCAACGCTCATCCAACGAGGGCGATGAGTTTCTTATTCCCGCCTACCGTCTCTTCGACATAGGCGCCTACCTGACGGCCAGCAAGACCTTGCGCCTATGGACCTTCAACGGCGGTATTCGTGTTGATAGCCGTCACCTGCACAGCCTGGCGCTATGGGACGACGGCGAGGAGCGCTTCACCGATTTCAAACGGTCGTTCTCGGCACTCACGGGCTCGCTCGGTGCCGTGTACCACTTGGGCAAAAGCATAAACCTACGAGCTAATATGGCCCGTGGCTTCCGCGCTCCTAACCTCAGCGAGTTAGGTTCCAATGGCATTCACCACGGCACATTCCGTTTCGAGAAAGGCAACCACGACCTACATGCGGAGCACAGCCTGCAGGGCGACCTCGGTGTGGACTACAGCAGCAAGTTCATCTCGCTGGAGGCAGCCCTGTTCATAAATCGAATCAACAACTATATCTTCGCTGAAGCCATCGACGAAGCCACGTCCACGGCGATGGGCCTTGAGGCACTGGGCGACAACTATCGCTACTACAACTACACGCAGGGCGATGCCCTGTTGAAAGGTTTCGAGGCAGGCTTCGACCTTCATCCCATTCACCAGCTGCACATAGGCGCCACCTACTCTATGGTTGATGCCCGTCAGCTGCACCAGCCCCTCGACTCGCGCTACCTGCCGCTCACGCCGCCCGCCCGTCTTACGGCAGATGTCAAATGGGAGTTTCTGCACAACGGTGACCACCATAGCACGGCACCTCACCACCTGCATGAGGCAGCCGAGCACCATCGCGCCGACCACCTCTTCGACAACGCCTACGTCAGCTTCGGCGTAGAGCATTACTTCCGTCAGAACCATTACTACCGGGTAGCTGGCACGGAAACCGCTACCCCAGCCTACACGCTCCTGAATGCCTCGCTGGGCACAGACCTCCTGTTGCGAAGCGGGCGCAAGCTATGTGAGGTTTACGTCATTGCCGACAACCTGCTCGACTGCGCCTACCAAAGTCACCTCAGCAGGCTGAAGTATGCCGATATCAACAATGTCACCGGCCGTAGGGGAATCTTCAATCCGGGGCGCAATATCACTCTCAAGCTCATATTCCCTATAACGCTGTAAGGGTTTCCCCTGGCGGAAAGATTAAGGATTAAGGATTAAGGCGTAATATAGCAGTTGGCACAAAACCCCAGAGGGGCGTCAGAATTTAGGCAGGGGTGAAGCGAAGCGAGAACCCCTGTTCAACGAGGTAAGGTATATAGAGTGCCGTAGGTACGTAGGAGCATGCAAGATTGTTCCGTCGCCCCTACAGGGCTCAAATATCTTTCTATCATGGAGCAGGGGTTCCACCCCTGCCTAATATCCTTCGTCCCTACGGGACTTATTCTCTGACTTTGTGCCATCTCCTATATTATTGCCAAAGATTAAGGCTGGGTGTCAGCTAATTCAACAGAAAGGGCCGCGCTTTACGCGCAGCCCTTTCGTTGTTTGGGAGTTATAGGAGTTAAGGTCAAGGTTAACGTCAAGGTTCCAACTCTTCGCTCGGCGCTTGCGACGCTTCTTCGAGCTTGCGAGTCTGAAGAACTCTTAACTATTAACTACTAACTACAAACTCTTCGCCTTACTTGCCTATGATGTATTCCAATTTGGAGCCTTCGGTTTTGGCTTTCAGTACATACGGGCCTTTGTTCATGGAGACGGAGATCTCAAGGAGTTTGTATTCGGTGTAGTTCTCGCGCTGAAACTCTATCGACACCATATCGCCGTACTTGAACGGGCCGGCAGTGAATTCCTTGTTGTAATGACTGCTGAGTGAAGGGTTGAAATAGTTAAGCGTCTTGAAGACGTTTTCCTGGGTCTTGGTGTCGTGGTCCACGTAAACGATGTCGAAGTAGCAGGAGCGATCCCCTCCGCTGGCGATGAAGTGGTATTTGACGAAGTACTCAGCCGCTTGCAGCTGTTCCTGACTCGGTTCGTTGTCGTCCTTGGAGCAGCCCAGCAGGCATAATCCCATCAACACCAATAGTAATTTGTTTTTCATAAGATGTAATGTAAGTTGTTGTTTCTGTCTGCAAAAGTAGGTATAAAATGTAAACCGACAAAAAAATAGAGGTTTTTTTTAGGGGAGGGGGAACTGCTTTGCAGCTGCACGAAGGAACGGTTCTATCTGAAAACAATATTCAACAATAGGCAAGAATCCTGTTTGTGGCGCTCGCTGAGCGCGCATTCATGTCTCGAAATCACGATTAATTCATGTCTTGAATTCATGTGAAATAACACCTGATATTTTACATCTAATACTCACGAATGACCTTCATGTAATGACCATAAATATTCATGACCGTTCGTGTGTCCATTCATGACCGTTCGTGTGTCCATTCATGACCGTTCATATGTCCCTTCATGACCGTTCGTATGTCCCTTCATGACCGTTCGTGTGAAGAAAGAAAATTATGTCAATTACGATAATTCGTGTCCATAATATTCCATTCATGGCTATTCGTGTGAAAAAGGGCTGCGCTGTGAAGCGCGGCCCCTTTCAAACGTTAACGTTGACCTTAACTTGTCAACTTGTTAACTTGTTAACTTGTCAACTTGTTAACTTGTTAACTTGTCAACTTGTTAACTTGTCAACTTGTTAACTTGTTAACTTGTCAACTTGTTTACGTGTTATTTCCCCAGAATGATATTCACCAGTGCTGTGACGTCGGCGATGGTGATGCTCTCGTCGCCGTTGACGTCGGCAGCAGAGTGATTGTACTGCCCTGCCGTGTCCTTACCGAGGATAATGTTGACCAGAGCTGTCACGTCTGCAATGGTGATGCTGCCGTCGCCGTTGACGTCGCCAAGCAGGAAGGCAGGCTTCTCCGAGAAGTAGCCTGGGTTGGATGTTCCACCGTCGATGTGGGCATAGGTCTTGTCGACAGGATTCGTATCACTCCACGTGGTGCCCTGGCCGCCCTTGAGGTTTGTGCTGCAGTTTCTGAACATGTAACTGGAAGTGGTCACGTTTGCTGTGGTCCAGCTATCACCCACATAGATAGTCTTCAGGTTCGTACAACCAGAGAACATGTAACTCATGTTGGTTGCTGCTGCCGTGTTGAAGCCACTCAGGTCAAGGCTCGTCAGGCTACTGCAGGCAGAGAACATGGTGCTCATGTTTGTTGCTGAGGCAGTATTGAGACTGCTCACATCGAGAGTTGTCAAGTTGGTACAGCTAGCAAACATGTAGCTCATGTTTGTTGTTGCTTCCGTATTAAAGCTGCTAACATCGAGGCTCGTCAGGCTTCCACAGCCACCGAACATGCTGCCCATGCTGGTTACATTGGAGGTATTGAAGCTGCTTACATTGAGGTTCATCAAATCAGAGCATTCACAGAACATACTTTCCATATTCGTCACATTCCGCGTGTCAAAGCTGCTCAGGTCGAGACTCGTCAAACATGCACAATCAAAGAACATGCTGTTCATATTCGTTACGTTGCTTGTATTGAAGGAACTCAGGTCAAGAGTTGTCAAACTTGAACACTCATAGAACATACTGCTCATGTTTGTTACGTTTTCCGTATTGAAGCTGATCAGGTTGAGATCCTTTATGCTGCAGTCACCGAACATATACACCATCGTCGTCACGTTCCTCGTGTCAAAACTACTCAGGTCGAGACTTTCCATTGCGCAAGCTTCGAACATACTTCCCATATCCGTAACCTTCTGTGTGTCGAAGTGGCTTAGGTCAAGGGTTAGTTCGCAGCCAGCGAACATACCGTTCATGTTTGTTACCTCGCTTGTATTCAGGTTCTCCAACCCCGTGATGCTGGCCAAGCTATACATGCCGTAGAACCACCTATACGTGCTCGTCGGACGTGCGTTGACAAACTTGGCGTCGAACACCACTGCGGTGACATTTCTGTTGTTTTTGTCCGTAACCCATCCGGGATTATTAGCGCCCTCGTTCAGGTCGTAGGAAGTCCCCGTACGCGTGCTGCGCTTGGCGTCGTAGTAGAACGTCAGAGTGCCTCCATTGTATACGGCATAGGCAAAGGGCTTCTCCGAGAAGTAGCCTGGATTGCTCGGTCCACCGTCGATGTGAGCATAGGTGAAGGCCTTAAACTGGTCGACATAAGTTGTGCCTTCACTTCCCTTAATCTTAGTACAACCTGCGAACATGTAGGTGTCATACTCTTTCGAGGCACCGCTCCAATTCCCGGCATAGATAGATTCCAGATTGCTACAGCCAAAGAAGGTGTACTGGAAATTCTTCACACTTGGTGTTTCAAAGCTGCTCAAGTCAAGTATCTTCAAGCTGGTGCACTCGTTGAACATATAATACATTGTTGTCACCTTCTTTGTGTCGAAGTTGCTCAGGTCGAGATACGTCAGACTGCGGCACCTATTGAACGTATCATAGAATGATGTCACATTAGCTGTGTTGAAGCTGCTCACATCAAGGCTTGTCAGATTGGTGCAGAGATAGAACATCTCCCTCATCGTTGTCACATTAGCCGTGTTGAAGCTTGTCAGGTCGAGTTCTGTCAAGCCGTAACACTGACTGAACATGTAGGCCATATCTGTCACCTTCCCTGTATCAAAGTTGGCGAGATTGAGTTGAGTGAGTGCCCTGCAGCTACTGAACATGGAACTCATATTGGTCACATTGGCCGTATTGAAACCGCTCACGTCGAGGTCTTCCAAAATCCGGCAACCGCTGAACATGGCCTTCATCGTGGTGACACTGCTGGTATTGAGGTATTCGATGCCCTCGATGCTTACCAGATTGCTCATGCCATTGAACCAAGAATAGGTGCTTGTAGGTCGTGCATCGGCAAACGATGGGTCGAAGACCACTCTGCTAACCTCGGTGCGATTGTCATACCATCCGGGGGTGGTGTTGCCCGTCTTCAGCACGTAAGAAGTGCCCGGACGCCAGCTGCGCTGACCGTCGAAGTAGAACGTCAGGACACCCTCATTGAGTACCGCATAGCTATAGGCCTTTTCCGACAAGTAGCCTGGGTTGCCCGTACCGGCGTCGATGCGGGCATAGGTCTTGTCGACATGGCTGGCATCGTAGGTTGTGCCCATGCCGCCCACGAGACTGCTGCAGTACAGGAACATATTGCCGGATTGAGTTACAGCAGCGGTGCTCCAACCATCGCCTACATTGATGGTTATCAACGATTCACAAAGACGGAACATATCACTCATATCGGTGACGTTGGCGGTGTTGAAACTGCTCAGGTCGAGGCTCGTCAGGCCGCTGCATTTGTAGAACATACTGCTCATGTCGGTCACCTTAGCGGTGTTGAAGCTGCTCAGGTCAATGCTCGTCAAACCGCTGCAATACCTAAACATGCAGTACATTTTTGTTACATTAGCCGTGTTGAAACTGCTCAGGTCAAGGTTTGTCAAGCCGCTGCAGTAATTGAACATATAGCTCATGTCAGTCACCTTGGCGGTGTTGAAGCTGCTCAGGTCAAGGCTTGTCAAACCGCTACAGCCATCGAACATATTGCTCATGTCTGTGACCTTAGCGGTGTTGAAGTGACTCACATCAAGGCTAGTCAGTTCGCCGCAGGAGCCGAACAGGTAGTTCATGTTAGTTACGTTGCTTGTATTCCAGCCACTCACATCAAGGCTGGTCAACTCATAGCATTCGGCGAACATGCATGACATGTCGGTCACATTCTGCGTGTTGAAGCCGCTCACGTCAACAGAAGGCAGATTAGTGCAATCCCAGAACATGCTAGCCATAACCGTCACGTCTTCCGTGTTCAGGTTCTCGATGCCGGTGATGTTGGTCAGTTCAGACATTTCAGCGAACCAATGGTAAGTACTCGTCGGGCGTGCAGCGGCAAACGACGGGTCGAA
Organism: Bacteroidaceae bacterium; assembly: GCA_016286165.1. Taxonomy (GTDB): domain Bacteria; phylum Bacteroidota; class Bacteroidia; order Bacteroidales; family Bacteroidaceae; genus Physcousia. Next base: position 30,662 of record JAEESE010000025.1, read on the forward strand.
GACCACCTTGGTGACATTCCCACATATACCATTACCATCATCATACCAATTAGGATCATTATCATCCTCGTTCAGGTAGTACACCGTCTCCCCTGCACCGACGTGTGCCGATATCTGGCCGTCGTGGTAGAAAGTCAGCGTGTTATTGCTGGAGTTGTAGGCCACATACGGCGGAGCCTTCTTGACGATGACACCATTAGTCCATTTGTTGCCGTTGCTGTCGGCCATGTACCTGGTTGTCGTGTCGTAGTAGCCACCCAGAGGCTTCTCGTAGTAGAGACCGTCCTCGAGCGTCACGCTGCCAAAGTAGAAGAATCCGAATGTCAGATTGACCTGCGTGTCGCTTCCTCTTACCGTCAATGCTGCAGAGCTGGTAGAACTTCCGCCACCAATGCTATAGGCAGTAAGGCTACATCCGCCTTCGATGACCAGGTTCTTGTTATCTCTCATGTCAATATTTCCACCACCCAGCGAGAGCGAGCCTGTACCGGTGATGGTAGTGTTGCAGCGCAGCGGTATAGCGATGTAGCCGGTGATGTTCAGCACATTATTGCCCACGAGGTTGATGGTCAGGTGGTCGAAGGCATAGTTGGTTGACACCTGAATGCCAGGAGACGTACTGCTGGTGATGGTGGCATTGGTGAGCGTCAGCACGCGGGTGTCGGGGTTGAAGCTCACCGAACCGCTGATGCCTGTGCCCGTGATATTGGAGGCATTGGACACCTTGACAGGCACGCCAGCCACATTCACGCCGTATTCATAGTCTGTGTTGTTGCTGATGGTCACGCCGGTGACTATGTTACCTGCCGAGTTCACCACCGCCTTTTTAGTGGTGTCGTAATATCCGCCTGCAGGTGCGCTGATATTCAGACCATCGTAGAGCGTCACGCTGGCAAAGTCGCGGATATTGGTCGATGATGTCAGCTTGGTCTGAGCATTGCGGAGAACGAGAGTCTCCGTCTTTTCCGTACCTGTCACGTTGCTTACATTGACGGTACAGCCGCCGCCAATGGTCAGCTCCTTGCCGTTGTAGACTTTTATCAGCCCCGTTGTGAGTGTGCCAGTGCCAGTGATAGTCGTGTTGCGTTGCACCACAACAGGAATCCAACTGCCTGAGAGGTTGATAGCATTGGTACCCACGAGCTTGATGGTCAGGTCGTCGAAGGAATAGCCGTTTTCCTGCACTATGCCGGCAGCCGTACTGCTAGTGATGGTGGCATTCGTCAGCGTCAGCGTATGTGTGGAAGCTTCGAACTTCACCGAGCCCGTGATGCCCGAGCCCGTAATGTTGGAGGCATTCAGATTGGTCACGGCGGTACCAGCAATCTTCAGCCCATACTCCGTCAAGTATCCGATAGACACACCTGTGGCCTTGTTACCGTTTGCATCCACGACGTATTTGTTGGTCGTGTCATAGGAGCCGCCGACGGGACTGGTGTAGCTGAGGCCATCCTGCAGCGACACGCTGGCAAAGCCGGAGATGTTGTTCGAGAGCTGCACCTTTGTGCTGGCGCCTTTCACGACAAGTGTCTCGGCCTTGGAAGCACCATTCAACGATTTGAGCGTCGTGGTGCAACCGCCGCTGATGGTCAGCGACTTGCCGTAGTAAATGTATAAATTACCTCCTGTCAGTGTGCCAGTACCTGTAATCGTGGTGTTGTGGGTCGACACAATAGAAGCATAGTTGCCGCTGCTGATGGTGTTGTTGCCCACGAGCTTGATGGTCAGGTCGCTGAAGGGATAGCTACTCGACGTACTAATACCATTCATGGAACTGGTGCTAATGGTAGCATTCGTCAGCGTCAGCGTATGTGTGGAAGCATCGAACTTCACCGAGCCCGTGATGCCGGTGCCTGTGACGTTTGAGGCATTCTGGTTGGTCACGGCGATATTGCCAATCAGCAGGCCGTAGTTACAAGTGTTGCTGATGGATACACCGGTGGCCTTGTTACCGTTTGCGTCCACTACGTACTTGTTGGTCGTGTCGTAGGAGCCGCCGACGGGCTTCGAATAGACAAGGCCGTTCTGAAGTGTCACGCTGGTGAAGCTGGAGATGGTGCCGGTGAGGTCCACCTTGGTGGCGGCACCTTTCACGACAAGCGTTTCCTGCTTTGAGTCACCATAGATATTGTTTCCTGAAATGTGGCAGCCGCCGTCAACGGTCAGCTTCTTGCCGCCGAACACTCTGCAGACTCCCCATCCCGAAAGCGAGCCGGTACCCGTGAAAGTAGTATTCTGCCGCAACGCGATAGCTGTGTATCCGCCCGTGACATTCAGCGTGTTGTCGCGCACAAGGTTTATGGTCAGATCGCTGAAGGCATAGTCGTATCCTGTATAGATGCCACCATAACTTGAGGCATTTGTGATAGTGGCATTGGAGAGCGTCAGCGTATGAGTGGAAATATCGAACGACACAGAGCCCGAAATGCCCGTGCCCGTGATGCGGGAGGCATTCCCGTTTGTCACTTCTACGCCGCCTACCCTGAGGCCATACTTCACCTCTTTTTCAGTGAAGTAGCCGGGCCTATTCGTGCCGCCGTCGATGCGGGCATAGGTGTTGTCGTCTGGATTGCTGCTGCTCCACGTGGTGCCTTGGCTTCCCTTGAGCTTGGAGCTGCAGCCCTGGAACATATGGTCTGCCCAATAGGGCCACTTGTCGGGGGTGACCCAACCGCTGCCCGCGTAGACGGTGGTGAGGTTGCTGCAGTTAGCGAACATATATTCCAATATGAACAACATAGGAGTACTCCAGCTGCAGATGTCGAGCGTGGTAAGAGCTGTGCAACCTTGGAACATATAGCTCGTATCTTCAAGCTTGGTGGCGTTCCATCCACTCAGAGCGAGGGTGGTAAGGGAGGTGCACTCTTGGAACATGCTGCTCACATTTTTGAGGTTGCTGGTGTTGAGGACACTGATGCCGGGGATACTGGTGAGGTGTGTACAGCCTCTGAACATGGAACTCATGTTGGTGACGCTGGCGGTGTTGTAACTGCTCAAGTTGAGGGTAACAAGGGCAGCGCAATTACAAAACATCCAATCCATGTTGGTGACATTGGCGGTGTTCCAGCCGCTGCCGTACGTGATGCTCTCCAGCATGCTACACCCTTTGAACATGCTGCTCATCAGGGTAACGTTACTGGTATTGTACTTGCTCAGGTTGATGGCGGTAAAGGCGGAGCAACCTTCAAACAGACTACTCATATTCTCCACTTGACTGGTGTTCCAGTCGCTGCCGTACGTGATGCCCCTCAGATTGGTGCAGCCAGCGAACATGCCACCCATGTTGGTGACGCTAGAAGTGTTGTACTTGCTAAGGTCGAGGGTGGTAAAGGCGGAGCAGTTGCCAAACATCCCGCTCATGTTCGTCACCTTGCTTGTATCCCAGTTGCTGCCGTAGGTGATGCTTGTCAGATTGGTGCAGCCATTGAACATACCACCCATATTGGTGACGTTCTTGGTGTTGATCGTATTCAGATTGAGGCTGGTGAGGGATGAGCAGTTGCTGAACATGCTGTTCATATTGGTGATGTGGCTGGTGTTGAACGAGCTCCAAACGATGCTGGTGAGGGAGGAGCAGCCTGAGAACAGACTGTTCAAACTGGTCAGATTGGTATTCGTCCAGCCTCTGCCGAACGTGACGCTATTCAATGCGGTACAGCCTGCGAAGATGTTGCTGATGTCGGTGACGTTCGCCGTGTTGAAACTGCTCAAATTGACTGCACGAAGGCTGCTGCAGCCACTGAACATGGAGCTCAAGTCGGTAGCGCAGCCGATATTGAACGAGTTCATGTTGATAGTGGTGAGCGCGGGGAGGTTGGCAAACAGACTGCTCAAACTGGTGAGCAAGGTATTCGTCCAGCCGCTGACGTTAAGGGAGGCGAGCTTGGTGCAGTTTTTGAACATATCGCTATAGTGGGTAAGCTTGGAGATGTTCCAACCGCTCAGGTTCAGGGTAACAAGATTGCTACAGCCTTCAAACATATGGCTCACGTTCTCGACGTTGCCAACGTTAAAGCTACTCAGGTCGAGACTGCTGAGTGCGGAGCAGTCTTTGAACATGCAGTAGGTGGTGGTAAGCTTGCTGTTCGTCCAGCCGCTGCCGAATGTGATGCTCCCCAAAGATGTGCAACCTTCGAATATGCCGTTTATAGAGGTTACGTTACCAGTGTTGAACGAACTCAGGTTCAGACTGGTGAGCGCGGAGCAGGCTTCAAACATGTAGCTTATATCGGTGACCTTGCTGGTGTTCCAGTTACTTCCGAACGTGATGCCCGTCAGAGCGTTGCAGTTGTAGAACATGTTGTTCATGTCGGTGACCTTAGCGGTGTTGAACGAGCTCAGGTCGAGGCTGGTGAGGGTTTTGCAGCCACGGAACATGCCAGCCATATTGGTGACTGCAGGGGTTTTGAAATTCGTAAGGTTAATGTTGATGAGGCTATAGAGGTTTGCGAAAAAATCGCTCATGTCGGTTATCAGGGGGTTGGTCCAACCTCTGACGTCGAGGGAGCCGAGGCGAGTGCAGCCTTGGAACATATCGGTAAGATTGGTAAGCTTGGCAGTGTTCCATCCACTCAGGTTGAGGGCGATGAGATCATCGCAATTTTCGAACATACTGCCCATGTTTGTGACATTAGAGACGTTCCAGTTACTTAGGTTGAGACTGACAAAGGCACGGCAGTTATAAAACATCTGCCTCATGTTCGTCACCTTACTGGTGTCCCAGCTACTAAAATCCAGATTGAGGCTGGGGAGCTGCCAGCAGTTGTAGAACATATTGTTCATGTCTGTCACCTGACTAGTGTTGAGGTTTTCGAGGCCTGTGACAGAATTCAACCGTTCCATATTACGAAACCAGCCCGCCGTAGTGGTGGGGCGTGCTGCGGCAAACGAAGCATCGAACACTACAGTAGCCATGTGTCGAGTGTAATCATTGTTGTATCCACGCCACCACTCGGGTGTCTCACCGACAGCGTTCAGCGAGAAAGTGAGTATGCCCTCGCCTGTATGAGAACTGCGGTTGCTGTCGTAGTAGAAGGTCATCACATCGACGCCTTCTCTATAGTCGACTACTGCATACGCTTCATTCGCTTGCGCAGAAGCTGTTGTTGTGCCCACAAGGGCGAACAGAACTACTAATAGAAGCCTGAAAAGGCCTACCCTACCCCATCCTCTCAGGGAAACGGGGAATACGTGTTTGAAAAACTGCCGAGCTTTCATAAGTGCAATATTCTTTTTGGTTTTCTACTAAAGTTAGTTCTTTCGGAGGCAAAGATACAAAAAATGTTGAATAGTGTTTAAAAAAAAGGAGAAAATGAGAGAATAAATGGAAAAAAGGAACGGCAGAGCAAAAAAGCGCAGTTAAGGACTGTCTTGTTTAGGAGTTCTTGAAGGGTCAAGCGTCGCAAGCGCCGAGCGAAAGAAGTTGTTTTTTAGGAGTTAAAGGAGTTGTTTTTTAGGAGTTAAAGAAGTTAAGGAGTTAAAGGAGTTAAGACGATACCATCAAGACGAGTTATCATCCTCAGGCAAACTTTTAGGCAATGATATAGGAGTTGACCTGCAAACCCCGTAGGGGCGACGGATATTAGGCAGGGCGTGAAGCGGAGCGGAACCCCTGCTCAAAGAGTTGATGTATATAGAGTGCCGTAGGTACGACGGAATTATTGAGCTTGTTCCTGCGT
>JAEESE010000026.1 GCA_016286165.1 Bacteroidaceae bacterium
TTGATGTCCCAGCGGTTGAGGCAAATCTCCTCGACGACGGGGTCCTGGAAGACGATGTGGTCGGTCATGAGCTGCTGCACTTCGTTCCACGAGTCCTCGAGCAATCTCTTGGCGAAGGCGTATTTCGGAATGAACACGGTGGTGAGCTTCGGGCAGTTCTGCAGATGCTTGGAGCCGACGTTGATGTTGGGCGGCACCGACTCGAAGATGACGGTCTGCAGTTCGGGACAGTCGTCGAGGATGTTGTCGCCGATGCCCGCCACGGTGGCGGGGAAGGTGAACACGGTGAGGGCGGTGTTTCGGAAGGCGTTCTTGCGGATGAAGCGGATGGTGTTGGGCAGCGTGACGGCTTCGAGGTTGCGGCAGTCGCAGAAGGCGTCGGGCGCAATCTCTGTCAGTCCGGTGAAGTAGCGGAGTTCATTAAAGGACGTGACGAGCGGGTCGTTGGTGAAGGTGTTTCCGAGCGTTGTGACGGCCTGTGCCTCCTCGGGGCTGAGGTAGCCGTCGTGGTCGGTGTCCCAGTTGCTGATGCAGAGCTGTGCCACGTGCGGGTCTTCGAAGTCGATGAGCTCGTTGTTGAGCATCTTCATGCGTATGGCCATCTCGGCGGCTTCCTGTTCCAGCCGCTGTGCGCGTTCCCTCAGACTGCTGATGACCATGAACGCAGCGGCGATGGCGACGAGTGCCAGGATGATGGCTGCCAGCTTGCGCCAAGTGTTGTGTGCGGCCTTGTCGAGGTCTTTCTTCAGCGCCTCGGCGTTAGGGTATCGCCGGTCGATGGGCCTGAGACACTTGTCGATGATTCGTCGGTAGGTGCGGCCACCGAGCTGAAGCTCCTGAAGGATGATGCCGAGCGAGTAGATGTCGTTGCGTGTGTCGGGTGCGGCGGTGTTGGCCTGTTCGGGCGCCATGTAGCGCATGGTTCCTGCGGGCTGCTTGAGGATGGCGTGGCTGTCGGTGTCGGCGAGGGAGAAATCGATGATCTTGACATGCTGGCCATTGTGGGTGAGCATGATATTGGAAGGCTTCAGGTCGCGGTGAGTGATGCCTGAGGCGTGGAGGTAAGCGAGGGCGTCGAGGAGCTCAGTTAAGAGGGAGGCCCCCTTCCAGCCTCCCCGAGGGGAGGAGCCGAGTAAATCGGACAATGTCTGGCCGTCGATATATTCGAGGATGATGCAGGGGCCGACGGAGACGAGGCGACCTTCGCTGTCGTTGTAGTCGGGCAGTTGTTCCAAGCCGAGGCAACCTACGATGCCAGGGTGCTGGAGCTGCATGAGGATCTCCATCTCTTTCCTCAACATCTGCAGATGAAACTCATCGTGGCGGCGTGCCAGAGGCAGTGCCTTGAGCATATACCAGCGGCCGAAACGCTTGGCACGGTAGAACTGATGGGCTTCGGTCTCACGGACAAGCGTCACCTCGGTGAACTCGCGTGACAACGGTTCGGCGGCAGTGGTCTCGAATCCGGAAATGGAGTTGTCGGTCATCTCTGGTGCTTGATGGTGTCTGTTCATGGCTGTACCTTATTATATATAGGGAGTTCTTCGGCATGATAGCGGAAACGATAGGAGAGCGGGTTGCAGAGATAGGCATCGGCAGCATGAGCGGGAACGACGAGTGTGGCAGTGGCGTAAGTGGCCTCGTCGAAAGTGTTGTTGTCGAAGCTGTTGGGTGGCGTAGATGGTAGGAAACGAACGCGACGTAGGGCAGTACAGCCAATGAAAGCGTGAGGGTAGATTACGTCAAGCGAGGCTGGGAGGGTGATTTCGCGTAAAGAGGTGCAGCCTTCAAAAGCGAGGTCGGAAATGCTTAGCAAACAGTTGGGTAATCTTACCCCCTTCAACTTGGGGCATAGCTGGAAGGATCCTCTGGAGATCCATAGGACGGGTAGCATGCGACCCTCAAAGGGGACGCTATCGGGGATGAAGACGGAGCCTTCAAAGTCGGAAGGTATGGACGGTTGTTGATATTCTTCTGTACCTACGGCCACCGACACCATGATGTTTTGTTGTGGATGAGCATGAAAAGTCATGGATAATGTGCCTTCACTACTGGGGATAGGATGGGTGAAGTTCACTTCGCCTTCAAGCAAAGCGTAGGCGGCAATGGCAGAGATGAGCAGGAAGATGGTGAGGAGACGTTTCATGACGAAGTCCTTTAAGCGAGGAGGTTGCGGGTCATGCGGCGCACGGGGAACCAGACAGCGATGAGGCTGACGACGAGCACGGTGACGAAGGTGAGGAGGAGGTCGGAAGCCTGGACGCTGACGGGATAGGCGTCAACGACGAAGGTGCCTTCGCTCTGGCCGAGCTTGACGAAGCCGTAACGCATCTGCAGCCAGCAGAGGAGCAAGCCGGCGGCGATGCCGAGAAGGGCACCGAAGCCGCTGATGAGCCAGCCTTCGAGCAGGAAGATACGTGAGATCTGCTGGTCGTTGGCACCGAGGCTGCGGAGCGTCTGCACATCGGCACGCTTGTCGATCATGAGCATGGACAGCGAACCGATGATGTTGAACGAAGCAATCAGGAGGATGAAGGCGAGGAAGAGGTAGGCGATGAATTTCTCGACCTGCATGATGCGGAAGGTGTCGGCCTGCTGCTCATAACGATCCTCGACGAGGAAACGGTCGCCAAGGAGAGCTTTGATGTCGGATTGGGCACGGCGCAGGTTGGTGCCGGGCTTCAGACGCAGCTCCACCGCGCTGACCATGCCTTGCTGGTCGAAGAGGCGGCGGGCAAAGCCGATGGAGGTGATGATGTAGTTGGCGTCGTACTGGTTCTGGTTGACGGCAAAGACAACGCCGGGCGAGTAGAGCTCATCCTGATTGAAGCTTTGCATCGGGTTGCTCATGTTGACGCGTTCGCCGCGACGGGGTGCATAGATGGGCAGTGCACCTTCGTAGGTGGTGCCGAGGCCGAGCTGTGCGGCCAGCCGAATGCCAATGACGCCGTATTCGAGGACATCGGCATGCAGGACGAACTCGCCGTCGCCATAGAGCAGTTGGTCGAGGTCGGCTTGTCGCTCGAAGTTGTCATCTACGCCCTTGATGGTAATGACCCATTGCCGCTCGTTGCCCACGATGAGCGCCTGATCCTCGAGGACTTCTGTGTAGATGTCTATGCCCTCGTAGTTGCGTAGGGCGGCGAGTGCCGGGTCGTCGGCAGCAATGGTCTTACCCTCTGCCAACGTCACCTTGAGCTCAGGGTCGAAGGCCGTGAAGAAGGATGCTACCATATCACGGAAGCCGTTGAAGACGGAGAGCGTCACGACCAAGGCCGCAGTGGCCAGCGCCACGCCGCAGAGGGAGATGCCGGAGATGATGTTGATCGTGTGGTGGCTCTTGCGCGAGAAGAGGTAGCGGCGGGCCAGGAAAAAGGGAAAGAGCAGAGAAGACCCACCCCCCTGCCCCTCCCTGTGAGGGAGGGGAGGGGTCACCTGTGACTGCTTATTATCTATAGATATCATATCTCTTGTAAAGCATATATTCCCCACCCTACAGGGAGGGGCAGGGGGGAGGGTCCGTTATCCGTTTAGAAGTTTATCTATGTTCTCTGCGTAGTCGAGGCTGTCGTCGACGAAGAACTTGAGTTCGGGAATGATGCGGAGCTGGAAGCGGGTGCGCTGTCCGAGCTCGTAGCGTATCTCGCGGACGTTGGTGTTGATGTTGGCGCAGATCTCCTCGGCACGTTCGCTGGGGAAGATGCTGAGATAGCCGCGGCACACGCTCATGTCGGGGCTGATACGGCAGGCGCTGACGCTGACGAGCACGCCCTGCATGGCTTGCGTCTGGCGCTGGAAGATATCGCTGAGTTCTTTCTGAATCAATCGAGCTACTTTATTTTGTCTTGTTGTTTCCATATTTTAAGGCCATTGGCCACTTGTTAATGTGTTAAGTTTCGCTTATTCATTTACTATTTTACTATTTACTATTTACGATTTATTGACTATTTGATTATTTGGCTATTTTGCCTCGGATGTCGCACGAAGAATAAATCGAAAAATTGTAAATAAATGGTATATTGTAAATCGTTAAATTGTAAATATATAGCAACTTAGAAAGTTGCGTTAATCTGTTAATTTGTTAACCTGTTGAAACGCGAGTGCATACATTTTCATCTGTTTGAGCATGGCCATGAGTCCGTTGCTGCGAGTTGGCGAGAGGTGTTCGCGCAGGCCGATGCGGTCGATGAAATAGAGGTCGGCGTCGAGGATGTCCTGAGGGGTGTGGTCGCTGAGGACACGTATGAGCAGGGTGACGATGCCCTTGACGATGAGGGCATCGCTCTCGGCTTCGAAATGTACGAGACCGTCGGGCGTGAGGTCTGCCGTGAGCCATACGCGGCTCTGGCAGCCGTCGATGAGGTTCTGCTCGTTCTTGTCGCTCTCGGGTAGCGGCTGCTGCTCATTGCCCAGGTCTATGAGCAGTTGGTAACGGTCCATCCAATCATCGAAGTCGCTGAACTCCTCGATGATTTCGTCTTGTATTTGATTAATTGTAGTCATATAGTGTCTTTAAACGCTAAACGTTATACGTGGAACGAACGATTAGTTGTCGTTGTAGATGAGTTGCAGGAGAGTCTGCCCTACGGCTTGCATCACTGCGGGGTCGATATTCTCTGGGGTGTCGGACGTGGTGTGCCAGGTGGGCCCGAACGATGAGTCGGCCCCTTCTTGGTGGGCAATGATGTCGATAGCCGGGATGTGGGCTATGGTGTTCACGGGCAGGTGGTCGTCGGTGACGTAGCCGGCCTCGGTGAGTGGGAAGTATTCTCCGTAGCCAAGCTGATGTGCCAGATGCCATACGAGGCCTACGAGTGTGCTGGCATAGCGGCGCGAGAAGCCTTCCATGGCAAAGCGTCCGCCACGGCCGCCCACCATGTCGAGGTTGATGCCGTAGCGTGCCTGGTAGCCAATGGCGAAGGCCTGCTCAGCCCAGCTCTTGGAGCCGAGACACCAGAAATCGTCGTCGGCACCGCTCACTGCCCATTCGGGTGTGCCTTGGTCTTCGGCGTCAAAGCATACGAAGTCCACGCCATAGCTCAAGCCGGCAGCAGCTATGGAGCGTGCCACCTCGAGCATCACGGCTACACCTGAAGCGCCGTCGTTGGCAGCCATGACGGGAGTGCGGTGGTTGGCGGCGTCAGCGTCGTGGTCGGCCCAGGCGCGGCTGTCCCAGTGGGCAGTGAGAAGTATGCGGTCGGCGGCATCGGGGTTGAGGCGTGCCTGTATGTTGCGACAGGGCATGTTGGTTCCATCATAGCCCACAACGGTGGTGTTGAGTTCTATGACCTGACACCCGAAGCTCTGGAACTTGGCTGCTATCCAATCGCCGCAGGCTTTATGTGCTGCAGAACTTGGCACGCGCGGTCCGAAGGCGCACTGTGCCTCGATGTAGGCCATGGCCGAGTCAACGGCGAAGGCCGGTGCCGGTGCGAGTGCTATGGTATCGGCTTCGGCGCTTCGTTTTGTCTTGCCGTTGCAGGAGAAAAGAGTGAAAAGTGAAAGAGTGAAAAGTGAAAGATATAATACACTTTTCGCTTTTGCTTTCCACTGCTTTTCAATATGTCCGTTGGTTGTTCTATAGATTATGTTTTGCATCCTATTATTTTTCACTTTTAGCTTTGCTGACTTTCGTCACGACTCGGCAATTCAAGCAAGCTTGATTGCTCTCGCTGCTCCGAAAGTTCATTTTTCACTTCTCATTTTTCACTTCTCATTTTTCACTTTTCACTTTTCACTCTTATCATACTTTCTGTATTTGTTGCATTACGCGCAGGAAGTTGGCGCCCCAGAGGAGTTTGAGGTCGGCCTCACTGAATTGTTTCGACAACAGTCGGCGCGTAAGGTTTATCATCTCAGAAGCAGATGCCAGGCCTGGCACGCCGCCGTCGCCGTCGAAATCAGAGCCTATACCCACGTGCTCTATGCCTGCCACATCGACCATGTGGCGGATATGTGCCACGGCATCGAGAATGGTGGCCTCAGAGGTGTTGCTGAGGAACCCGTTGTAGAAGGTGGCTTGTGCTACACCGCCCTGTCGGGCAAGAGCCCGCAACTGGTCGTCGGTGAGGTTGCGTGGATGGTTGCAGAGAGCGCGGCTGGAGGAGTGAGAGCACACTATGGGCTGTGAGCTTATGTCCAAGGCATCGTAGAAACTGCGCTCGCTGGCGTGCGAGAGGTCCACCATGATGCCCAGTTGGTTCATGCGCCCGATGACTTCTGCTCCGAAAGGCGTGATGCCCATGAGCTGTTCGCCTTCGCGTGGACGTGCTGAGCCGCAGATATCGTTGTTGCCATTGTGGCAGAGGGTGATGTACACCACGCCCTGAGTGGCGAAATGGTCGAGCAGACTGATGTCGCGACCTATGGCATAGCCGTTCTCGATGCCCAGCATGATGGCATGACGCCCTTCGCCTTTCAGGCGATAGAGGTCGGCGGGTGTGCATGCTATGGCGAGCGCGTCGGCATTGTCTGAAGCCAGTTTCCGCACGCGTGTCAGGCGGTCGTCGGCATATTCCTTGGCGTGGGCGTAGCCTTCGGGAGTGAGCTCGCCCTGCGGCAGGTAGGCAACCATGATGCAGGCATCGAGCCCGCCTTCGTGCATCTTATGCAAGTCCATGAGAATGCGCGGATCGCGACGCTCGAAATGGATGTCCTGATCGAAGAACATGGGCGTGTCGCAATGGCTGTCGAGGGTGAGGATGTGGCCGTGCAGGCGGCGTGCCTGACGATAACTCTTAGCCTCGCCTACGAGCCAGCGGAAGAGAGGCTGCATAGATGTGTCGCCGCGCAGGCAGAAACACTCAGGGTGCCACTGCACTCCGATGATGCTCTTCATCTCTGTGGATTCCACGGCTTCGCAGACACCGTCGGGGGCGGTGGCTACGATGCGAAGGTGAGGACCGGCCTCGCGCACAGCCTGATGATGGAAGGAATTGACGGCGAGTGGCTGCGCGCCGAAGATATTATGAAGCACGGAATCCTCGGCAATGCTGACGAAGTGTGAGGCGTAGCTGCGCTCAAGGTCCTGAGAGTGCTTGATACCGGGCGAGGGTATGTCCTGCCAGACGGAGCCGTCGAGGGCTGCTGCCAGCACCTGACAGCCGCGGCAGATGCCGAGCATGGGTATCTGTCTGTCGAAGGCGAGGCGTGTGAGCATGAGTTCGCACAGGTCGCGCCGTGGGTTGATGCCGTGGAGCGCGGGTATAGGCTCCTCGCCTAAGTATAGCGGATTGATATCTCCACCGCCCGAGAGGATGAGGGCATCGACGCTGTCGAGCATCGAGCATAGGGTGTCGAGGTCGTCGGTAGGAGGCAGCACCACAGGTGTTGCACCTGCTTCAATGACGCTTCTATAGTAGCCTTCGGCCAACTCGCAACCCTTGTCGCCGAAATTGCCCGTGATGCCTATCACGGGCTGCGGCTTCGAAGCGGGGAAGGTGCTGTGAGCGCCGTCGTAGATGCTTTTCCAATCGAAAGTGTCAGTCATCGGCATTGTCTGTTACAAGTGCGTTTTTGCGTGCCATCAGTGCTTCTATGGCTGCTTTGTCTTCGTCGGAGAGTCCGATGGGCACTTCTTTCTTTATGCTTTGGTTGAGCGAGATGAGCGTCTCGGTGGCTATCACGCCTTCGATTTCCTGCAGGCGGTTGTTGAGGAGCTCCATGAGGTGTGCGTTGTCGCGGGCATAGAGCTTGATAATCATAGTGTAAGGTCCGGTGGTGAAGTGGCATTCCACTATCTCGGGAATGTTCTCGAACTCTTTCACTACGTGCTTGTACATGGAGCCGCGCTCAAGTGTGATGCCCACATAGGTACAGGTGTTGTAGCCCAGGCTTGCGGGATTCACGTGGTAGCCGGAGCCAGTGATGACGCCAATGTCGGCGAGGCGTTGCACACGCTGGTGGATGGCTGCCCTTGACACTCCGCACTCAGCTGCCACTTCCTTGAAGGGAATGCGTGCGTTGTGGGTTATTATTTCCAGAATTTTCTTGTCGAGGCTGTCAATCTTTTCCATAAGTTAAGGTGTTTGTTAATCATTTTGCAATGCAAAGGTAGGTCTTTTCTCGACAAGTGCAAGCAAAAGTGCATAAAAAAATGACACCAAACGCATTATTTGGTGTCATTTTGTGTTTTTTGTATGTTTTTACTGTACTATCTCCAATAGCTCAACTGTAAAGATGAGTGTAGAGAAAGGAGGTATCTTGCCGGCTTCGCGAGCGCCGTAACCGAGCTGCTGAGGGATGTAGACTTCCCACTTGGAGCCAACGGGCATCATGGTGAGAGCCTCGGTCCAACCTTTGATAACCTGATTGCAGGCGAAAGTGGCGGGTTGCTTGCGCTTGTATGAGCTGTCGAACTCGGTGCCGTCGATGAGGTGACCTTCGTAGTTCACCTTTACCTTCTGTGTGGCTGTGGGCACAGCACCGGTGCCGGCGGTAAGGATCTTGTACTGCAGGCCGCTGGGTGTGGTCTTCACGCTGTCCTTCTTGGCGTTGGCAGCGAGGAAGGCTTCGCCATCGCGACGGTTCTGACCGTACTTGGCCTCCATCTTCACCTCGGTGTAGTAGTCCAGCTGCTTTGTGCTGACGGCCTGTGCGCTGTCGCTGGTGAGGGTGGCGTTGCCGGCAATGGCAGCACGGAATCCCTCTACGAAGCGCTCGCGGTTGAGGAGGTCGAGGCTATCGTTGATCTGACGGTTGACCTGGGGAATGATCTGCTCCTCCACCTGCTTGCGGATTTCCTTTCCGACGGTGAAGGCCTTCATCTGCTTGGTCTTCTCATCGATAGTGGGATCGTCAAAGCCGCTGAGGAAGTAGCTCACATAAGCGGTGTCAACGCCCATGCGCTGCACGAGGTAGTTCATCAGACCGTTGGTCTGGGCGATGCCATAGGCATAGCTGAAGTCGGCCATGGGAATGGTGTCGACTTTCGCTACCTCAGCCTGTTTCTTGCTTTTCTTCGCTTTCTTGGCAGCGCTGGTGCTTACGCACACCAGCAAGCCAAGAACGAGAGCGATGTACTTTAGTCCTTTCATCGTGGATTATTACTTCTCAATACCGAGCAGGTCGATAGTGAAGACGAGGGCGCTGAAGGGCTTGATGTTGCCCATGTCGTTGCTGCCATAAGCCTGGTCCTGAGGAATGTAAACCTTCCACTTGGAACCAACGGGCATGGTGGTGAGGGCAGCCTTGAAGCCGGGGATAACCTGGCTTGCACCGAATACGGTGGGCTCGCTTTCGAGGTTGCTGTCGAATACAGTACCGTCGATGAGAGTGCCTTCGTAGTGAACCTTGACGCGGCTTGTGTCAGCGGCTACTTCGCCGTTGCCTTCCTTCAGCACTTCGTAGTACACGCCGTTGCCGAGGCTCTTGATGCCTTCCTTCTTGGCAATCTTTGCCATGAACTCTTCACCCTTCTTCTTGTTCTCGCCGAAGCTCTTCTCGCGAGCAGCGCTGCGAACGGCTTCCATCTTGGTCTGAACGTAAGAATTAGCAGAGTCGATGCTCATGATGTCCTCCTTGCCTGCTACAGCAGCCATGAAGCCAGCGTAAACGTTGTTCTCGTTGATGGTCTGAGTGCTGTCCTCGCCGAAGATCATCTGGTTGATGTTCTTGACCATACCAGTGCTAACCTGCTGACCGATCTGGATACCAGCATAGTAAGCGGCCTTCTTCTTATCCTCGCCAGCCTTTACGCTCTCGTAGAAGCCCTTAAGGAATTCGTCAACACATGTGGTGTCGACATTCATTCGCATTGAGAGATACTCCTTCAGGCCCTGGGTCTGGCTCATGCCGATGGCGTAGCTCAGGGTGTCGATGTCAGACTTCAGGTTGGCATTGGGTGCCGACTGGTTGCAGGAAGCCATAACAGCTGCAATGGCTACTGCTGTGATGATTGTAATCTTTTTCATTTTTGCTTTTTAATTTATTTGGGGTTAATAGTTAAATGTTCGGTTTGACGGATTCACTTGTTACAGCGTAATCTCAGAGTGTTTACAGCACTTTCACCAACTCTACATCGAAGATGAGGGTGGAGTAGGGAGGTATGCTGCTGCCTGCGCCGCGCTCGCCGTAGCCGAGGAGGTAGGGGATAAAGAAACGGTACTTGGCACCTTCCTTCATCAGCTGCACACCTTCGGTCCAGCCGGGGATGACGCCGTTGAGGGGGAAGTCGGCAGGTTCGCCGCGGCGGTAGCTGCTGTCGAACACGGTGCCGTCGATAAGTGTTCCCTCGTAGTGGCAACGCACCTTATCGGTAGCTTTGGGGCTGCGGCCGGTGCCTTCGCGGAGCACCTGATACTGCAGGCCGCTCTTTGTCACGGTGACGCCTTCCTTCTTGGCATTCGCCTCGAGGAATACCTTGCCTTCGGCGATAGCGCCTTCAGCCTGCTTACGGGCCTGACGGTTGAAGTACTCGTTCAGAAGAGTCTGTGCCTCGCGGTGTGAGATGGCAGGTTCAGCACCTGTGAGCACATCGCAGATGCTCTGGGTGAAGTCCTGCACGTTGAAGTTTTCTATGTTCATGCTCTTCAGCTGCTGGCCAATGCCGAGTCCGAGAGCGTAGCTTATCTTGTCCATTTGTTCTTCGTTATACATTAATAAAAATACGCACGCACACACGTGCGACGCGAAAATCGTGCGCAAAGGTAGTGCTTTTCTTTTATCTTTTGCATACTTAACGATATTTTTTAGTTTTTTTATCTTTGTTATTGCTTCTTGTCGCTGTTTTTTTGCTAATTTTGTCGCGGTAAAGCATTTAAACTATGAAAAAAATAGTAATTCTGACTGGTGCAGGTATGTCGGCTGAAAGCGGCATCAGCACCTTCCGCGACTCAGGCGGACTGTGGGAGCAGCACCGCGTGGAGGATGTGGCAACGATAGAAGGTTATATCCGTAATCCGAAACTGGTGCTCGACTTCTACAATCAGCGTCGGCGCCAGCTGCTCACCGTGAAGCCCTGCCGTGGGCACGAACTGGTGGCAGAACTGGAGAAGAACTTCGATGTGACGGTAGTCACCCAAAACGTGGATGACCTGCACGAACGTGCCGGCTCAACGAAAGTCATTCACTTGCATGGCGAACTGATGAAAGCTACGTCGAGCAATAACCCAAATGACCCGAGGCAGATTGTGACACTCGATGCCGATCACGTGGATATTCACATTGGCGACAAGGCCGCCGACGGCAGTCAGCTGCGCCCATTCATAGTGTGGTTTGGCGAGGCCGTGCCCGAGATAGAGCGTGCTGCCGAAGAGACTTCCAAGGCTGATGTCTTTGTGGTCATCGGCACAAGCCTGAATGTGTATCCTGCAGCCGGACTGATTCAGTTTGCGCCGCCCGAGGCTCCCATCTACCTCATCGACCCCAAGGATGTGCCCTGGAACAGCGTTCACCGCTTCCGTCACATCAAGAAAGGAGCTACGGAAGGCATGGAAGAACTCATCACGCTCCTCAACCCATAGACTTATAACCCATAATCTCCCAAAATCACAGATACACATGACAAAGCTTGAAGCCGTAATGGCGGAAAACCGCCGCTGGCAAGAGATAGTGAAACTGAAGACAGTCGCCGACCTGAACAAGGCCGTGCGTTTGGGCTATGCCACTGATATCATCAACGTTACCGAAGCCTTGCAGGAGCGACGCATAGCCAAAGTAGCCGACGAGATAGAGGATTGTGGCAGCAAGCTTGTGCTGCTGGCGGGACCTTCGAGCAGCGGCAAGACAACCACCTGCAAACGCCTTGCCGTGCAGCTTGGAGCCTGCGGTTTACGTCCCCGAATGATATCTATGGACAACTATTTCGTAAACCGCGACCAGACGCCGCGTGACGAAAATGGCGAGTACGACTTCGAATGTCTGGGAGCTCTCGATGTGCCATTCTTCAATGAGCAACTCTCGGCCCTGCTCAGCGGTCAGGAAGTGGAACTGCCCCGTTTCGATTTCCAGACAGGCACCAGGCAGAGCGGTGGCGAGAGAATGAAACTGCAGGAAGGCGATGTGCTAATCATCGAAGGTATCCATGCCTTGAATCCCGACCTCACACCTGCCATCCCCGACAGCTTGAAGTATCGTCTCTACGTGTCGGCCCTCACCACCATACAGCTCGACGAGGAACGCCGTATCTCCACGTCAGACAATCGTCTGCTGCGCCGTATCATTCGTGACCATAAGTTCCGCGGCTATTCAGCCAGCGATACCATTCACCGCTGGCCCAGTGTGCGTGCCGGCGAGGAGAAATGGATATTCCCCTTCCAGGAGAATGCAGACCGCATGATCAACAGTGCCTTGTTGTATGAGCTTGCCGTGCTGCGCAACTATGTTATGCCGCTGCTTGAGGAGGTGCCTACAGACAGTGCTGAATACGGCGAGGCATTGCGTCTGCGCCAGCTCGTAGGCTTCTTTGAGCCCATTTCCACCAAACAGATTCCTCCTGTTTCGCTGCTTCGCGAGTTCCTGGGAGGTTCAAGTTTCAAGTATTAGTATGGAGGCAGCCTCATTGCTCGAAGCTCGTGGTGTGAAACCTACATCCACGCGCCTCCTCGTGGTACGTGCATTGGACAAGCATCGGCATCCTATGTCGCTGCGCGAGCTCGATGATGTCCTCGACACCGTGGACCGTTCCACCATCTTTCGCACGCTGACGCTGCTGCTCGAGCACCATCTCATTCATGTCATCGAAGGCGGCTCAGGCATGGCTCTCTATGAGTTGTGCCATGGTCATGACCACTGTTCGCTCGACGATCAGCATGCTCATTTCTACTGCACTCGCTGCCAACGTACCTTCTGTTTTCATAGCCTCCACGTGCCTGAGCCCGAGCTCCCCGAAGGCTTCGCCGCCACGGCTGTCAACTACCTCGTGAAAGGCCTCTGCCCCGACTGCGCCCGTCTTGTGCCGCAGGGCGATTAACTTCCAAGCGAGCAGAGCTGGCGAAAATTAAATCACCTTACACTTGAAAATATGTATACAGCTAATCCTACTCGTTACGCTCAGATGCAATATCGCCGCTGTGGTCGTTCGGGCGTGCTGCTGCCGGCAATCTCTCTTGGGTTTTGGCACAACTTCGGGCGTGTGACACCTGAAGAGCAGAGCCGCGCCATAGTGCGTGCTGCTTTTGATGCCGGTATAACGCACTTTGACCTTGCCAACAACTACGGCCCTGACCCTGGAGCTGCAGAGATGCGCTTGGGCAAGTTCCTCCACGACGATTTTCAGGCATACCGCGATGAGCTCTTTATCGCTACCAAAGCAGCCTATGATATGTGGGACGGCCCTTATGGCTCATGGGCTTCGCGCAAGCATCTTATGTCGAGCCTCGACCAGAGTCTGCAGCGTCTGCGATTGGACTATGTAGACCTTTTCTACTGTCATCGTTATGACCCATCTACGCCGCTGGAAGAAACATTGCAGACTCTCGTGGACATAGTGCGTCAGGGCAAGGCGCTCTATATCGGTATCTCGCGCTGGCCGCAGGAGGCGTCACGCATCGGTTATGAATACCTCAGGCAGCACGATGTGCCATGCCTCATCTACCAAGGGCGTTTGAACCTGTTTGACTTTGCTCCCAAGGAGGATGGTACGCTTCAGGCCGCTGCCGAAGCAGGTGCCGGCTTCATCGCGTTCTCACCCCTGGCACAGGGACTGCTCACAGACCGCTACCTCAACGGCATCCCTTCAGATAGCCGCATGGCTCACGATCCCCGTTTCCTGAAACCAGATGCCCTGACGCCGCAGACATTGGAGCGCATACGCCGATACAACGACTTGGCAGCCCAACGCGGCGAGTCGCTCGCTTCCATGGCTCTGGCGTGGATTCTCCACCACAAGGAGGTGGCGAGTGTCATCATTGGTGCCAGTTCGCCTGAGCAGTTGCGCAAGAATCTTGCCTGTCTCGACAGCCCTGAATTCACTGCCGAGGAGCTGCAGATATTGGAAAAATATTAAATGCTTGTTGTCAACGTTTCCTATTGAAGGAGGATTGTGTATGAAACGTGCGTTTCCGTTATTCATCATTCTCAGTTTATTGTGTGTCGGCGTTGAAGTCAATGCTCAGCTTCGCGTTGCTAACCTTACGGTGGAGCATATGACCAACCCTACGGTGGTTGACACCCCTCAGCCGCGGTTCTCTTGGGTTAATGAGCCGAAGAATGAAAAAGTGACTGGCGAGCGGCAGACAGCCTACCGTATCGTGGTGGCTTCATCAGAGCAAAACCTAAAGCGAGGGCATTATGACCTGTGGGACAGCGGACGTGTGACATCTGAAGCCTCTGTGTTAGTGCCTTACAAGGGGCAGCCATTGGCGTCGGGTCAGGACTGCTTTTGGAGCGTGCAGACGTGGGATGTTGAAGGCAAGCCATCGCGCTGGAGTCCCATAGGGCGCTGGAGCATGGGTCTGCTGAAAAAGTCTGATTGGAAAGCCCAATGGATAACAGCCAGGCAAGCCAAGGGCGCACCTCTATTCCGCAAGGCTTTCACGCTTTCACGCAAGGTGCGTCGGGCCAAGGCTTATGTAACGTCAGGCGGTTTCTTCGAGCTCTATGTCAACGGTCAGCGTGTGGGCAATGACTATTTCGTGCCCAATATAACCAACTTCACCGAGCGTCCGGGCCTTGCCAAGGGGAGCATAGCGCTGGACAACAAGTTCACTGCCTACCGCATTCTGTACCTCTCTTACGATGTCACCGATATGCTTCGCAAGGGCGATAATGCTGTAGGCGCCATGCTGGGCGACGGCTTCTACCGCTCTACCAGCAATCACGTCATGTCCTTCGGCGAGCCATGTCTGCTGTGTCAGTTGGATATTACCTACGACGACGGCTCACATGAGGTAGTGGCTACCGACACCTCGTGGCTTACGCACCCCTCGGCAATCACCTTGACGGGCGTGTATGACGGCGAGGTCTATGATGCTCGCTGCGAGACGCCTCGTTGGGCTGAAGCCGGCTGCGACGAGAGTGGATGGCGGAGGGCTGAAAAGGCTGAGGCGCCCATCGGACAGCTGACAGCTCACACCTCGCCCACTGACCGCATAACATCAGTGCTGCAGCCTGTGAACATAGAACGTCGTGACAGCGTCATCGTGGTAAGTTTCGAGAAGGAAGTGGCAGGCTGGGTGCGTTTGAAAAACATCAAAGGCAAAGCCGGACAGAGCGTCAACGTGAAATACATCAGCGAATCGCCGTTGGGAGTGCAGCAGTATATATGCAAAGGTACGGGCGCTGAGAGCTATGCGCCACGTTTCACGTGGTATGTGTTCTCGCAGGTTGAGGTGAGCGGTTTGGACGAGCTCAGCGCATCGCAGATACAGGCTGAGGCAGTGAACACCGATGTGCCTGTCAGTGCCGAGTTCCGCACCAGCAACACGCTTGTCAACAGGATTTACGATATGTGGATACGTTCGCAGCTGGACAATATGCATGGTTGCATAGCCAGTGACTGCCCCCACCGCGAACGCCTGCCCTATACAGGCGACGGACAGATAGCTGCCGCCATGGTGATGCTCAACTTCGATGCTGCCGCCTTCTATCAGAAGTGGGTGCGCGATATGCGTGATGCGCAGAATCCCGAGAGCGGATACGTGCCCAACGGTGCTCCCTGGCAACCTACCTGCGGAGGCGGTGTGGCCTGGGGTGCTGCGTTGAACACCATGTCGTGGGAGTACTATCTGCAGTATGGTGATCGCCAGTTGCTTGAAAAAGCCTATCGGCCGATGCGTGCACAACTGCGCAATATGCTCACATGGCTGACGCCCGACAGCACTATGTTCCAACAGATGCGCGACCCCAATACAGGCGCTTTGAGCTACTGGCTGAACCTCGGTGACTGGGTGCCGCCCTACGGCATGCCTTCAGACGAGATTGTACACACGTTCTACCTCTGGCTCTGCGCCTCCAACGCTGCACGCACGGCTCAGGTGCTGGGCGACAAGGCGGGTCAGGCCGAATGTCAGGCTCTTGCCGATCGCACTTGGCGCGCTTTCCATCGCAAGTTCTACGATGCCGACAACCACACCTACGGCGATTTCGGACCTAACGTACTGGCTCTGTACATGGGAGTGCCTGCCGAGCGCAAGGCGGCAGTCATAGCCTCGCTGCGAAAAGAGATTATGGACACGCACGGCGGACATATCAACACAGGCTTCGTCACCTCGAAGTTCTTCTTCGAGACACTTTCCGACTGCGGCCTGCACGATGTGGCCACTACGGCGATGCTCAAGACCGACTACCCCAGCTACGGGCTTTGGCTGGCGCTGGGGGCTACGGTGACGTGGGAACAGTGGAACGGCATGAACTCGCACAACCATCCTATGTTCGGAGGCGCCCTCACATGGTTCATGCGGAGGCTGGCAGGCATCAACGCGATGCCCTTCGGTGCCGATGGCAACCCCTCGTCCGCAGGAGCCGGCTATCGCCATTTCGAGGTGCGGCCTTACCCAACGGTGGGTGTGGACAGCGTGTACTACAGCCTTATGACTCCTCAAGGCAGGCTCACCTCGCGCGTCATCAGCAATGCAGGTCAGCTGTGTCGTCTGGAACTGCGCGTGCCCGTAGGCAGCACAGCCACCGTGCATCTGCCTCGCGAGACGCGTCAGCTCGGGCAGGGCTTCCATGTCCTCACGTGTCAGTAAGTTTAGACTCGCTTCGCTCGTTAGGAGTTAAAGGAGTTAAAGAAGTTAAAGGAGTTAAAGACGAATGTCTTGGCTTTAGCTTTCACTTCGGTAACAGCCCCCTATAATCCCCCATGAGCGAAAAACGGGAACTATTCTTGAAACTATCGTCTTAACTCCTTTAACTCCTTAACTTCTTTAACTCCCCAAAAACAACAACTTCTTTAACTTCTCAAAAACAACTTCTTTAACTTCCAAAAAAACATCTTCCCCAAAAACAATACAACCAACCTATTTTCAAATACTTAAAAACCTTACAGACATGAAACAAGTGATTAGCACCCCTCAGGCACCCGCCGCTATCGGTCCTTACAGCCAGGCAATATGTGTCGGCAATCTGGTATACACCTCCGGCCAACTGCCTATTGACCCCACCACAGGGGCTTTCCCTGAAGGAGGCATTAAGGAGCAGACGCGGCAGTCGCTGCTCAACGTGAAGGCTATTCTTGAGGAAGCCGGGCTGACGATGGACAGCGTAGTGAAGACAACCGTCTTCCTAGCCGACATGGGCGATTTTGCCGACATGAACGCCGTGTATGCTGAATTCTTCGCCGAGCCTTATCCTGCCAGATCGGCTGTTGCCGTGAAGACGCTGCCCAAGGGAGCGTTGGTTGAGATAGAGGTCGTTGCAGGGAAATGAGACGCATCACGCAGGATTAACGTGCCAAGGCGTTTTCCCCCTCAGAACGCAAAGAACTGATAAGACATGAAACACGCAAAAATATGGCTGGCGCAAGCGTTGGTCGTGGCTGCTATGCTGCTCACGGCTACGAGCGTCAGTGCTGCCAACTGGTTGTTTCGCCACGGCAAGAGCAGCTATCAGATTGTAGTATCCGCCGACGCTTCTACCTCCGAACAGACGGCAGCACGCGAGTTGCAGGATTACCTCTTTCAGATCAGCGGTGTGCAGCTGCCTATCGTAGCTACGGCCGACAACCGCAGCCGTCATATCTTCGTGGGTTACTCACCGCGCGTCGAAGCCTTGACAGGGCAGCCGTGCCCAGCAGCCGACGACGAGAGCTTCACCTATCGCAGCGTAGGACGTGACCTGCTCATCTGGGGCGGTTCTAAGCGCGGTACGATGTACGGCGTCTTCACTTTCCTGGAACGTGAACTGGGTGTGCATTGGCTGACGCCCGACTGCACCATAGTGCCGCAGCAGGTGCAATGGCAACTGCCTAAGCTCAATCATAGCGAGCGGCCTGCCATAGGCTATCGCTACAACAACTATCGTTGCACGCGGGGGCAGCTGGTGTGGAGCGCTCATGTCAAGGAGAACATGCAGGATGCCGCCGTCAACGAATACGGCAATCAGGAGGGCTACTGGAATTGTCACACCATGGGGCAGCTTGTGCCTACGCGTGAGTTCTACTCCTCGCATCCGGAATACTTCAGCCTGCGCGATGGCAAACGCCTGTCGTGGAACGAGCAGCTGTGCCTCTCCAACCCCGATGTGCTCGCTTTGTGCAAGCAGCGTCTGGCTAAGGTCATGCGCGAGAACCCCGGCTTCCGCATCTACAGCCTCTCTCAGAACGACAACTTCAACTTCTGCCAATGCCCCGAATGCGCAGCCATCGAAGCGCAGTATGGCGGCCATTCAGGCATCATCGTATGGTTCGTGAATCAGGTCGCCGATGCCGTGCGCGAGGAGTTTCCGGATAAATACGTCGGCACCTTCGCCTATCAGTATTCGCGCAAGCCGCCAGTGGGCATTGTGCCGCGCGAGAATGTCGTAATACGCCTCTGCAGCATCGAGTGCTGCTTTGCTCACCCGCTCACGGCAGGCTGCCAGCAGAACGAGGCGTTCATGAGTGATATGCGCGCCTGGGCTGCTATAGCGCCTCACCTGTTCATCTGGGACTACATCGTCGACTATGCCCAGTACGTGGCGCCGTGGCCTAACTTCCAGGTGCTGGCGCCGAACATACGCGCTTTCCGCGACAACAAGGCCATCGGCGTGTTCGAGGAGGCTGAGTACCAATCGCTGGGCGCTGAGTTCGAGGAGATGAAGTCGTGGGTGGTGAACCAACTGCTGTGGAACCCCGAGCAGGACACTGATTCGTTGGTAGCCGTCTTCGCCGACGGTTTCTACGGCAAGGCAGCTCCGCGCATCATGGACTACTACCGCCTTTGTCAGTCGCTGGTGAAGCCCGACCTGCATTTTGGCATATATATCCGCGAGAACCACGAAATCTACAACGACGACTTCGTGCGTCAGGCCTTCGCCCTGCTCGACGAGGCACGCCTTCAGGCCGAGAGCGACATCATCCGCCAGCGTGTGGAGCGTGTGCGCATGCAACCCCTCTTCCTGCATAGTATGCGTCATCGCGAGCAGGCCCGGCAGGACGGCACCTGGGACGAGCTCGTGCGCCTGATGCGCAAGTACAACACCCGTCCGCGCGAGAACCAGTCGCTCGAGGATTTCTTAAAATAACCAGTCGCCTATGGCAAGCAACCCCGATTTCGTACAATTCATCGCTGACCAGTGCTCCGGAGCAGGTGACATTCTTGCAAAGAAGATGTTCGGCGACTACGGCATCTACTGCGACGGCAAGATATTCGGCCTCATTTGCGACGACAGCCTCTACCTGAAACCCACCGATGCTGTGCTACCGCTCTTGAGAGCCGTTGACCTGCGCCCGCCCTATCCCGGAGCCAAGGATTATTTCTACATTGCCGACGTCGATGACCGCGACTACCTCGCCCTGCTTGTGCGCGAGACATGCAAGGCATTGCCCGAACCTAAACCCAAGAAAGGGAAACCGCTATGAAGGCCGATGAAGTGATTACATACATGGAATCGTTGCGCAACGATAGGCAACGGCGCGAGCTCATGCGCTTCTTCAAGACGGGGCCCGGCGAATACGGCGAGGGCGATGAGTTCCTCGGCCTGAAGGTACCGCAGACGCGCGAGGTGGTGAAGGTTGTGTGGAAGGACTTTCCCCTGAGCGAGGTGCATGAACTGCTCATGTCGCGGTGGCACGAGGTGCGGCTCTGCGGGCTGCTCATCCTCGTGGCTAAGTTCGAGCAAATGGCCACCAAACGCTTAGCTTCCGATGAGCAGGCCATCCGAGTCCGCGACGAGATACTCACGCTTTACCTCAACCACGCCGAACAAGCCAACAACTGGGACCTCGTAGACCTCTCGGTGCATAAGATTCTCGGCCACTGGCTGCTGCTGCCTACCCATGTGCCGACGCCCAAACAGCAAGTCATGGACCGCCTGGCACACAGCACATGCCTCTGGGAGCAGCGCATGAGCATGGTGTGCACGTGGAAGACCACTCAAGCCGGTGACCCCTCGTGGTGCCTGCGCTATGCCGAGATACACCTGCATCACCCTCATGACCTGATGCAGAAAGCCGTAGGCTGGATGCTGCGCGAGATGGGCAAACGCATCTCCATGGACCTGCTGCGCGACTTCCTGCGTCAGCACGCCCGCACCATGCCGCGCACAGCCCTGCGCTATGCCATCGAGAAGATGAGCGACGACGAACGCCACTACTGGATGCATCTATGACATCGTACCTGAACGCCGAAAACATAGCCCGAAGCCGCGATGGCGTAGAGTATCACCCGCTTCGGCCCTTCCTGCCCGAGAACGCCCGCGTGCTCTTCCTCGGCAGCTTCCCGCCCCAGCGCAAGCGGTGGTGCATGGATTTCTATTACCCCAACTACATCAACGACCACTGGCGTATTGAGGGGCAGGTGTTCTTCGGCGACAGGAACCGCTTCGTAGACACAGATGCCAAGCGTTTCCGTTTGGACGATATCGTGGCGTTCTGCCGCGAACGGGGCCTCGCATTCTTCGACACCTCAACCGCCATCCGCCGCCTGCAGGACAACGCCTCTGACAAGTTCCTCGAAGTGGTGGAGCCTACCGATATCAGCGCCCTGCTGCGCCAGCTGCCCCATTGCCGGGCGGTAGTCACCACGGGCGAGAAGGCCACAGAAACCATCTGCGCAGCACTCGGTATCGCCGATATCCCTAAAGTCAACAACGCCGTCGCGGTACCGGAACAGTACAATCGCGACGGCGTGCAAATCATTCTCTATCGCCTGCCTTCATCCTCGCGCGCCTACCCCTTGTCGTTCGACAGGAAAGTGGAGGCGTACAGGAAGATGTTCGTTGCGGTAGGCTTCGTTCAATAGTTCTCGGCCTTGATTTGGAAGTAGCTCTGCGGGTGGTTGCATGCAGGGCACACCTCGGGCGCCTTCTTGCCTATCACTATGTGTCCGCAGTTGGCGCACTGCCAGATGACATCGCCTTCGCGCGAGAAGACTACGGCATCCTCGATATTCTTCAGCAACTTGCGATAGCGCTCCTCGTGGTGACGCTCTATCGCGCCCACCAGCTCAAACTTCTCGGCTATCTCATCGAAGCCCTCCTCGCGGGCCTCCTGAGCCATGCGCGCATACATGTCGGTCCATTCGAAGTTCTCGCCTGCTGCCGCGTCGGCCAGGTTCGTCACAGTATCGCTTACGCTGCCGCCGTTGAGGTATTTGTACCACAGCTTGGCGTGCTCCTTCTCGTTGGCAGCCGTCTCCTCGAAGATGGCGGCAATCTGAACGTAGCCGTCCTTCTTGGCGCGTGATGCGAAATACGAGTATTTGTTGCGAGCCATGCTCTCGCCGGCAAAAGCCTCCTTGAGGTTCTGCTCGGTCTTTGTCCCTTTCAGTTCTTTCATATTTTTTTTAGGAGTTAAAGAAGTTAAGGAGTTAAAGAAGTTAAGGAGTTAAAGGAGTTAAGGAGTTAAAGGAGTTAAGACGATAGTTTCAAGAACTGTTATCATTCTCTGGCTTGTCAAGGAGCATAGAAGTGGAAGCTAAAGCCCAGACATTCGTCTTAACTCCTTTAACTCCTTAACTTCTTTAACTCCCCAAAAACAACAACTTCTTTAACTCCCCACGAGCGGAGCGAGTCTACTCCCACTCGATGGTGCCCGTTGGTTTCGGCGTCAGGTCATAGAGCACACGGTTCACGCCCGGCACCTCGGTGATGATGCGCTGGGTGATGTGGTGCAGCAGGGGGTAGGGGATTTCCTCGATGGTGGCGGTCATGGCATCGCGCGTGTTCACGGCACGTATGATGACAGGCCAGTCCCAGCTGCGCTTATCGTCCTTCACGCCCGTCGACTTATAGTCCGGCACGATGGTGAAGTACTGCCACACCTTGCCCTCGAGGCCGTTCTTGGCAAACTCCTCGCGCAGGATGGCATCGCTCTCGCGCAGCGCTTCCAGACGGTCTCGGGTGATGGCACCTGTGCAACGCACGCCCAGACCGGGACCTGGGAACGGCTGGCGGAACACCATGTTGTCGGGCAGTCCCAGCTGCTTGCCCACCACGCGCACCTCGTCCTTGAACAGCAGCTTGATGGGCTCCACCAATTCAAACTGAAGGTCATCGGGCAGACCGCCCACGTTGTGGTGCGACTTCACGGGCCCTGACTCCACGATGTCGGGATAGATAGTGCCCTGAGCCAGGAAGCTGATGCCCTCCTGCTTGCGCGCTTCCTCCTCGAACACGCGTATGAATTCAGCACCTATGATCTTGCGCTTCTGCTCGGGGTCGGCCACGCCGGCCAGCTTGTCCAGGAAACGGTCCGTGGCATCCACGTAAACCAGGTTAGCGTCAAGCTCATCGCGGAACACGCGGACCACCTGCTCGGGCTCACCCTTGCGCAGCAGTCCGTGATTCACATGCACCGACACCAGCTGCTTGCCCACAGCCTTGATCAGCAGTGCGGCAACAACCGACGAGTCCACGCCGCCGGAGAGAGCCAGCAGCACCTTCTTGTCGCCTATCTGAGCGCGAAGCTCCTTAATCTGTTCGTCAATGAATTGTTGTGCCAGAGCAGGAGTCGTGATGCGCTCCATGTCGGCAGGGCGTACATTACCTTGAGCCATAATAATCTGTGTGTTATGTGATTAATAATTTGTAGCCTGTTATCTCTTCTTGGTTTGTGCTGCAAAGATAAGGAAAAAGCGCAAAACACATGCTACAAAGACCTACATACTTCTCAGTAATTATGTTTTTTTTACTTTTTGCCAAACATTAACCCCGCCTCACAGAAAGCCCCGCCGCATCATCACGACGCAGCAGGGCCAGTGTGCCTATAGGTCTTTCATTTACTAACTAATTGCTTTATTGAAATCAAGTAATCAGTCATCTACCTGAATAATCAGGCTACTTGAAGAAGTTCTGCTTCATGAGCTTCTCCATTTCTTCGGGCGTGTTCTTCATCTTGCAGCACTCAATGATGTAGCGGGTCAGTTTCTCTGGCATTGCCGTCTGCTTCTTCCAGATATCGTGGCGCTTCATCCATGTTCCCTTTGTAGTTGTCTTGTCAATCCAGGTGATGGCATCCTTGATGGCGGGGCGTCCCATCTCGGAATACCAACCGTCCTTGAGGGAATAGGTGCCATACTCATGAGGCATCACGACGCATTTCCCGTCCTTAGTGAGCGCAATCTCGGCGCATGCATACTCGCCATCAGCACCATAGAACTTGAATTGCGTGTAACCGCTGGTCTTGCCGCAGAGCACCTTCTTCTCTCCCTCCCATTGCGTTGACTCCAAAATCCAAACCCCTACAATCTCTTTGTCTGAGATTTTGTTGGTTTGTGCTGTAAGCTGTGCCACGCACACCAACACCAAGGCCATTGAAAATAAAATCTTTTTCATAAATCAAATGAGTTTTTAAAGATTAAACATTGTACGACGGAATGTTTCGCACTTCATGAATTATCGCCTGCAAAGGTACTGGCATTCCGGTGCCTCAGCAAGAATCTTAGTTTGCATTTGTTTTGCATTCGAGATGCGAAGAGTTTGCCACTGCTTTCAGGTTCCTATAGAGAGGATGAAATCGTCCCATTCGCGAGTGCTCCCTTTTCGCCCGAACACCTTTCGGTAGAGGCGACTACGCACGGTGCTTATGGTGCTCGTTTCGCGACTGAGCACGCCAGCGATGTCCGTGGGTGCGATGCGTAGCTTGATGAGCAGGCAGGTTTGGAATTCCAGTTCCGACATTGGATATATCGAATGCAGCTGACTTACGAAGCCTGGATATACCTTCTTGAGATGTTCCTCAATCTCGCTCCAATCTTCTTCCTTCAATCGTTTGCCCGTGGCGATGCGGCGTTGCAGAGCCAAGTATTCATCGGAGGCGAAAAAACTATTCTCTACGCACTCAATGGCGTGGCGAATGGCTTGTGGACGCTCGTCGTGCTCCTCACGAATCTGTTGCAGTAGGAGTTGTAGGCGAACGCTTTCCTTACGATTACTCACGGCGACGTGTGCAATAAGCAGAATCAAGAATAGACATGCGATGGTGGAAAAGATCAGAACGTGGATGATATTGGACTGCGTCCGCTCCTTGGCAGAGAGCACGAATCGTTGTACACCATAGCCCTCTCCATCTTGGCTATTATCAATAATGATTCTGCTTATCTCTTCTCCCCACTCTTGGGCTATCTCGTCAGCGCGATGCCACGTGAAGAGGATGCCGTTGCGCTGTATCGTCACCGTCGTATCATCCACCACGTATAGCGGTCGTGGCTCGCGGTCTTCCAAATAGAGATACTCGCCGCCGCCTTTGTCTATGAGAGTTATGCCGCTTCTTAGGTATGGCTGGTGGATGACTATTCCCGATGCCGTCTGCGTCAGGCCACATTGCAACATTACGCTGTCACCTTCATAGATGCGAAGAGGCCTCATGTCTTGAATAGGAAAGGTCTCTATGCCGCCTATCGGATATTCCACCTTCGACAGCACCCATGCCCCTTGCAGCGGACTCTCGCATTGCGGTTTCTGAGGGGAACTGCAGGCTGCTAATATCAGGATTATCAATAAACAAATGTGTATCTTCATCGTTCTTAGTATTGTTTTGCGTCTGCAAAGATAATTGTATTTCTCTTTACATGGATAAAAAATGTATTTGCAAAGTGTTTGCATTAGACAAAAGCCCCGCCGCATCATACGATGCAGCGGGGCGGCTGTTGGTGTGTCAGGGTGAAATGGGTTATCTACTACCTGTTGCTACTTTTTTCCCTCGATGGATATATACACCGGGCTGCAGGGGTTTGCGTGGTAGCTTGATGCCCTGCAACGTCCACCAGTCATCGTCGTCGTCAAGATTGTCGATGGCTATGGTGCCGATGCCGACATGATTGATGATGTCGATGACGTAGGGCTCCCACGATGTGCCGATGTTGTCGTCGCTGACGAACTGCTGTGTGTCGTCGATGGTGATGATTTCGCCGTCGATGCAGGTGCGGATAGTCATGGGCTGCCCTGACCCCTCGTGACGAGGCGGGGCTTTGCTTGGTTGAACAAGGGAAGAGTGACTTGCGGGGTTACCGCAGTCTGAAGGAGATGGGAAGGGAGAAACGAACATCGACGGGCTTGCCGTCCTTCTTGCCTGGTTTCCAACGCGGCATAGCTTTGATCATCTTGACCGCTTCTGTCTTCAAGCTTTCAAGTGCATTGTTCTGAGCGTCAACGGCTTTGATTTCCTCATCGGTCATATCTTTCTTATACCTTATGATGGCTATTTCCGTTAGGCCGTTTGCCGAAAGGACTTTATCGGTTTGAACGTCAGCTATCTGGCCATCGGCCTGCACGACAAACTGAACGATCACTTTACCCTGTGCACCAATCTCCTGTGCAATGGCAGGATATTTAACGTGCTCTATGAGGAAACGATACAACGCTTCCTCTCCACCGGGAAATTCCGGCATCTCATCAACCTTGTCGTAAATCACACGGCTGTCGGCGTTGTCTTTTTCAGCGTTCTTTGTTGTAATATTGATTACGCCATTGGCGCCGCGCGAACCCCAGAGGGATGTGGCTGCCTCGCCCTTGAGCACCGTGATGCTCTCGATGTTGTTTTCCAAGTTGAGTTTGGCGGCCTCTTCCGGGGTAGCTATGCGTTGGTCTATAATCCATAGGGCATTGTCATCGATGCGTTCAAGTGTGGGCTGGGAAGTCTTGGGCGCGGCCTTCGCGGTGTCGCTGGCTGGAGCCGGCTTCACGAGTTCTTCGGCCGTCGTTTCCGTCTGTACGGCGATGTGCTCTTCTGCTGCAGGCAGCACTTCTTCGACGACCGGGGCAATCGTTTGCGGGCTGGTCAGCGCTTGTTCGATATGGGCTATAGGTTTCATATTCTTTATGTTGCGTGCCAGGCTATCGATATTCGACAAGAAAAGCAGCGCGGCAGCAACGGGCACAAAGAGGATGTATTTCAGCATCCCCGTGCGATGGGTTCTGCGTAAGTTCATCATAATGATTCTACGTTTTAGGGGTAAGACATTGAAGTTATTTGCAATCGTAGCTACGTTCGTTTGAGTGGAGAAACCGAGGAGGTGGTATTGATATGCTTTGATTAATGAAGAATGAAGATTGAAGGATGAAGAATAAGAATTACTGTCATCTAATTTGAATTCTTCATTCCGAGCGAAGCGAGATTCTTCACTCTTCATTTCCATCAGGTAGTCCGCCACTGCCTTATCGGCAATGAATTCGAGGTTGAGGCGCACCTCGCGGCGCAGCACCCAGACGGCGGGATTCCACCAGAAGAGGATGCAGAAGAGCTGGGAAAAGATGATGTCTAAGGTATGCCAGCCGCGTACATGAGCCTGCTCGTGGATGAGCACCTCGCGCAACGTCTGTTCGTCCATGCCCTCGGGATGTATAAAGATCCATGAACCGAAGGAGAAGGGACTGCAAGGGCGGGGGAAAAGAAATAATGAATAATGATGAGTGAAGAATGAAGAATTACCCTCAGGACTTGCAGATAACTTGAATTCTTCATTCCGAGCGAAGCGAGATTCTTCATTCTTCATTCCTATAGGCTTGCACGTACACCGTAAATATATAATGTATGCAACCTGCCACAGCAGTTTCATTGTCATCCACACCACGGGGATGATGTAGATGATTGCCCAGAGAGCCATCATGCCCACGAACCACATTCCGCAGCCAGGCTCGCTCTGCTCAATGCCCAACGATGTGACGCGCATAGCGGTAATCTCAAGCGTAGGCAGTACATACGTGGCATAGTCAGATGTCAGATGCATCGCCAGCGTGTGATCCTGCAGCCACAGCTGCATATCCCACAAGGGCAATAGAACGGCGGTGGCGTAGATGCCCCAGAGCATAGCACGCCGCACACCGAAAAACGTGTCCCTGTGCATCAGCACCTGAAACAGCAGGCACAGGAGTGCGAGGATGAGGTTGAGTTTGATGACGTATAGCATAGCAGTATAAGAGAATCCCTCCCTCACAGGGTGCCAGGAAGAAAGAACTAAATGTTCTTTCTGGACTGGTTTGAGGGGTGGTTCTGTTCTATCTCATTGATAATCTCTCTTAGCTCTTCCGCGCTCAATTTCTGTTCGCGGGCGAAGAAAGTGACGAGGTCCTTGACAGAGCCGTCGAGGAAACGATCCACCAACGACCCGAGCTTTGACTTGCCGTAGGAGTTTTTCTCCACGATAGGTTCGTAGAGATAGCCACGGCCCTGCTGGCGATGGCTGAGGTAGCCCTTGCGCTCTAAGGACTGGAACGTGTTCTGGATGCCGTTCAGCAGCGGACGGGGTTCATCGTAGAGCATGTACACCTCGCGCGGAGTGCATTCACCGAGCTTCCAGATGAGCTCCATCACCTCTTCTTCCTTTGCACTGAGTTTAATCATAGTTGTGATGCCTTAGATGTGTTATCTATTATATTGAGGTCTTAGAAGTGTTGTCTTTCACTTCTTTTCTTCAATCGCCCGTTCAATGACCTCCATCAGTGAGTCAGCCTTCAGGCGAAGTTCATCGTCCACACTCTTTTTACAAGCTTTCAGGAAGTCCTTGGCTGCGAATGGATCACCGGCGGCTAATGTGTCCTGGGCGCAATAGTAATAGCTCCATGCGATAGTCTGGGGCGTATCGCAAGATGTGATTGATGTAATCGTGAGGCTGAGAGCGCAGGCGATAACCAAAGTGCCAAGCCGCTGAATCCGTTTATCTTTTTGCATAGCAGATATGTTTAAGTTTGTCCTTACATAAGTCTTTAGCTCGTCCTTGAATAGGTCTTTAGTTTGTCCTTGAATAAGTCTTTAGTTCGTCCTTGCAGATGTCATTAAGTCTATTCCGACGCTGCAAAGGAACAAACAATATTTCAACCGTGCAACACCTTCGCCATTAAATTAAACATTCTTAAATGTTGAATTGATTGTGTTAAGGAAATGACTACAAAAAAAAGTGGTGTAACCACTTGGATTACACCACTCAAACGTGTGCCGTTAAGCTTTATGTCTTACAGGAAGATTTATTTCACCTCCTCGAAAACGACTTTAACTGACTATCAATGCGTTAGCACCGGATGTTGCACACATGTCGCAAAAACGGAAATGACCATTGATAATCAACATGTTACAAAATCACTGCAAAGGTATAAATTTCTCCCCAAACAACCAAAAGAAAACACGGAAAAAATCACATCCTTGCAACATTTTCTTGATTTGGATTGGTTATGGAATGCGGAAATGGCAAAAATGCGTCATGCCATTTATGCGTTTTAAAAAAGTGAGACGTATCTCACAAATCTGCTTTCCGAACCACATGCCTATTATATAATAGATGAGTGAATTTGTCATATCAACATCAAATACTTGATAAAATAATCAAATTTTCGCCACGAACAATAAAAATTAAGTGCATTCTTCTGAATTATGAATAAATTTTTGTATCTTTGCCCACAAACAAGAGAAAACTATCATGGCAAAATTAAATCGGATAAGAATCGTTCTAGCTGAACACGACCTGAACAACAAGTGGTTGGCAGATAAGTTGGGAAAGGATCAGGCAACTATTTCCAAATGGGTCACCAATACCACCCAGCCTAGCCTTGAAGCCCTCATTGCAATAGCAAATGCGCTTGAAGTGCCTGTGCAGGAGTTGGTAAGACAAGAAGAATTCAATCAAGAGAAATAAATCAAATGATAACAAAAGACGAGATACAAGAACTGCTGCATAGCACAGAAACCTACCGTGTGGAGCGAACCACGTCAACTGGCGATATG
This sequence comes from Bacteroidaceae bacterium, assembly GCA_016286165.1. GTDB lineage: Bacteria > Bacteroidota > Bacteroidia > Bacteroidales > Bacteroidaceae > Physcousia. The sequence continues at coordinate 28,733 of JAEESE010000026.1, forward strand.
GATAAGTTCCAGGAGGCCATCTGTGCCTTTGCCAACGACTTGCCCAATTCGCGCAAGAAGGGCTACCTGATATTGGGTGCTTATGACAACGGCACATTGTCGGGGCTGAAGGTTACCGATGACCTGCTGAAGAAGATTGCTGCCATACGTAGCAACGGAAACATTCTGCCCATACCTGTAATGAGTGTTGACAGATTCACATTTCCAGAAGGTGATTTATTGGTGGCTGAGGTCAGTCCGTCCGACCTGCCTCCTGTTCGATATCGTGGACGTACTTTTATACGTATTGGTCCCCGTCGTGACATAGCAACGGAAGCAGAAGAGCGCATCCTTGCAGAACGAAGGATGTCATTCATGGCCACCTTCGATACCATGCCTTGTTTGGCTGCCAAACTGAATGATATCAATACGGACTTGCTGCGCACAAAGTATCTGATACCGCTATTAGGTAATGAGTTAGTAGAATCTGATACTCGTCCCATCGAGGAACAGATGGCCGCTGTGGGTATGTATGACACGGAACATCAATGCCCCACATACGCAGCAGTCGTTCTATTTGGCTACAAGCCACGCCGTTTTATGCCAGGTCTTTATGTGCAGTATGTTCGTTTCAAGGGCGAAGACGTGACCAGTGAGGTGGAGAACGAAATGCAATTGGAAGGCAATTATTGTGAACTGCTACCACGTCTGGAATCACTTTTGGAGTTGTCTGTCATCAAGAAGAAACCCGTTTTCGTTTCTATTCTACGCGAGGAAATGGTCAGCAACTACCCCTATCAGGCTATCCGAGAACTTCTTCTCAACGCCTGTATGCACCGCGATATGCAGAGTAATACCCCACTTCGCTTCTATGAGTTTGCCAGCCATCTGGAGATTCTGAATGCTGGTGGCTTGTATGGAAATGCCCGTCCTGAGAATTTCCCAAGTGTGAACGACTATCGCAATCCACTTGTAGCCAGTGCCATGAAGACGCTGGGCTATGTCAATATGTTCAATCGAGGTGTAGGACAAGTCCAAACTGACTTGAAGGAAAATGGCAACCAACCCGCAGAGTTCAACGTTAATCTTATTACGGCATTCAAGGTTGAGGTGAAAGTCTCACAGAGTTATACCAATGAGAATGGCGGAAAAACTGGCGGTAAAGTTGGCGGTGATATGGCATTAATTGAAATGACTGATATTCAGAAAGGTATAATAGATTTGATTAGAGCAGATGTTTCTATTTCCATCGACCAAATGGCGGAAAAACTGGCGGTAAAGAAACGCACGCTGGAGAGAGAAATCGCAAACATGAAACAGAAAGGCTATATCTCTCGAACAGGTTCTCCTCGTTCTGGTAAATGGGAAGTTATTAATCGAATATAATAATAAGAATATGACTCAACCACAAGTTGTAATAAGTGCAATAGAAAATCTTGGAGGTATAGCACCATTGGGTAAGATATACCAAGTAGCCTTACAAAATCCAGATTGTAATTGGGACACACAAACACCCCAAGCATCTATTCGTTGCATCGTTAGGCATACAAAAGGAATCTATGTGGTACGAAAAGGACCAATTACCATATATAGTTATCTGGCTATTTGCCCAAGCAATAATAATGATGGTAACAAAAGATGCATATAAAGAGCTCGAAACTGCTAATTTCCTTAAGGATGAGGGGCTAGTACAACCTTCTACTCCTCAACAATTGGAAACAAGAAGGCGCATTGTCGATTTCATTCGTGAAATTGATACTGCTCGTTTTATGCTTGCATTGTCTTTTAAACAGCCTGGTGTAGACCCATACCTTGATTTGTTTAGAGAGAAAGATTTTGATAATAAGTTTAAGCATGATTTCTATCGCCAATACTATCTTTATAGTGCTGTGATATGGTATCATAATTGTTTTGATTTAATTCTACAATGTCTCTGGTTCCATTATCAACTGTATGGAAATAAAAAGTTTTCCACGCAATTGGTTAAGAAATCTCTAAGAGAGTGCGATATTAAAAAAGTCAGGACTCTACTTTATAATGGTGATGAGAACAATCCAATATCACTTTTCAAGAAGAGCCACAAGTACGTTTTTGATGTCGCTGATGGACTAAAACACCGTCAGTATGTTGCCAACGAGAATTATCTTTTGTATGCTGAAGCATTTACTATCCAACAAACTGATTATTGTTCAGATGAAACAAAGGTGAATGTTCGCTTAAAAGAATTGCAGACAAAATTAATAACTTTTCATAAAGACATCATTGCGCTTGCAAAGACAATTCTCATACCTATCCACGATTCAATTGATAATATTCTTCAAGACAACGCATAATAAATCATGTTCCTATATCAAAAACTCATAGATCGCTCTACTCTGCGACAGGGATTCCAAATTCCTGTGGAGTTCCATCATCTGCTGAAGATGATGCCCAATGGTATACCCCAGCATGGGGAAACGCGTAACATCAAAGTGGTGATAGATGGTGTGGAGTATGACGCGCAATTGAAGAACCAAGGGTTTGACCGCAATAAGTATGACGGTCATGCTGAAGTGATACAAATTCGGTATAGTGAGGGATCGGCTCTTGTGAAAAGATTGCGTGAGGTGTATTCTTCTACTTGGAACTATGTTGAGAGCATTAAGAACCTGCCGGAGAATATCAACCGTAAGTTCACCATCCGAATTCCAGAGGAACATCAAGAGTTTCTTGCTCTGAGCACAACGACTCTACCAAATGTGTTCGTAGCTGATTGTATCACGGCAGCAGTAAAGGCTGCGATAAAAACAGAAGTTAGTACACTGACAGAATTGGATTTTGAGACCTTTGAGCCTCGTGAGGACAAGAATGCTGCCATTAAGCAAGTGACTCGTCTGCAGAAGGTACGTCAACTGGATCGTTCCATAGGCGACTCTTTAAAATTGCTCTATGATTATCGCTGTCAAATAACAGGCGAAAAGGTAGGTGATGAATACAGTGCTTTGGTAGTAGAGGCTCACCATATCATCCCTTTTACTGAAAGTATGAACAATGACACCTCTAACATCATAATCCTTTCGCCCTCGTATCACCGTATAATCCATAAAGCAAAACCCATTTTTGACCATGAGCAACTTGCTTTTCGTTTCCCAAACGGATTAATTGAAAAGGTAAAACTGAATAAACATTTGAAAATAAGAGATGAATTCAGATGATTTTAATGGGACTCGGAGAACTGTCTTTTTATTGTAAAACTATTACATATTAATAACATAAGCAATATGAGTAAATACTTTTTTCAAGATGCAGATTTAGAGGAAGCATTACTGAAAGTGTGCATCCTTTTTGACAACAATGGAAGAATCGTAACAAAGAAAGATTCTCTTTTTTTGAAAACAGTTCTTGCTCTCATAGTAAGTCATAAAGCAGACAGTGTTGATACAATTTATAAGTATTTTGAAAAAAAGAATGGTGGCCTGAACGTTGACTATCAGAAGGTAATCTCTGCTGTCACAGAACTTATCAAGAAGGGTCTTGTTGAAGACAAAAATGGTCTTAAACTCTCCAATAAATCTAAAGAAGATGCCGATAAATACATCGAGGAAATCATGTCTTTGATGGATATTCTAGTTCAAACAATTTTGGATTTGATAAAAACAAATATTGGGAAACCATTAAGCAAAGAAGAGCAAATAAGGCAAAACATCAAGGACTGTTTAAACTATTATTTTGAAGTTGCTAGTCTTTCGTTTTTGGGTTTAGATAATCCCAAAGACATAAATTGTCTATCTAAAATAAAAGAAATTGCATCACAAAATCTTCAAGATAACAGCGGAGAATTTACTGACAATATAATATATGCTATAGGCTGTGTTTTGAGAGAACCGAACAAAGATAGCCAAAAGATAATAGACCTATTGGCCAGATTGTCCATTACATCAAAAATAATAGGAGAAGATCCTTTGCTGTCAAGTTTTAAGGCTACGATATTTAGAAATAAAGCATTCATTTTAGACACGGAGATTATGCTGTATCTTATTACTGAAAATGCTAGGTATAGTCAACAGTACAGATTACTTATAAAGAAATTACTAGATAATCAATGTAAAATATATGTTCCAGAGAGTGTTCTCTTAGAAGTTTATGATCATGCAGAGGCTGCTAATAAACGTTATCCGTTCGTGGCAAATCTTATCTTGAATGATGATAAAGTTGTTGTTGATGAATTAGACAATGTATTTGTGGAGGATTATTACTATACGATAAGGGTTGCTGGTAAAGAGAATATAAAATGGAGAAATTATATTAGCAACTTTTATGATCGAGAAGAAGGTGTAAATTTAATATTTGATCAGTTAGATGCTATAATTGATGAGCGGGTTATATTGGGTGATATGCCTCCTGGAACTAATGTTGACGAGATGGAAAAACAACAATTATTGCCTGAGGCGATAATTGTTACAAAAAACACACCAAAAGGACTTAAAAGAACAGATGAGAAGAATGAGCAAATAGCAGAAACGGACGTGTTTTTATATCTTACGGCAAAAAGCCTTAACAGAAAATGTCAGGAAGGAAGAAAGAAAAGAAGGAATTCTTCGGGAGTCCTCTCAAATGATTATTATGTTGTGTCTAATAATTCTAGAATTCATTATTGCGCTAAAAGTTTGGGATTAAGTGAAAATGTACTATGTAATCCCAATGCATTAATAGCATATATGGCAGAGACTGGAATTCTGAACAAAAATGAGATTAAATTGTCTAGTTTGTTTGATAATATTTTTTTGATGCAAATCTCAAAAGATATTTGGCCTGAGATTGAGTGCTTACTAAAAGTAGGTGTTGATATTAAAGGTTTAACACATATAAAACTACGAAGGGAATTAGGAGATGTTATAACTCGACTCTTATCGTCAGAAAAAGATTCTGATTACAATGAAGTCTTGCAAATCATAAAATCTAGAGGATATAATTTGGAATCGATAGTTAATGCTGTTGTAGATGAAAGCCAACAAAAAGATATAGAGATAGAAAAACTAAAAAGAGAATTGCAAGAATCACAGAAGGCCCAAAAGCAAGCCGAGGCTGAAAGAGATTTTGAAAGACAGCAGCATATAAGAATAATTAAAGAAAGAGAAAAAGAAAAATATCAGAAAAGAGTAGGACAATTCAAAAAGAATCATAAATGAGAAAGTTCAATGACTTTGATAAGGACTTAGCGTCTTATGTTATATCTAATGGATCTTTGGGATGCAGTCTGGAAAAATGCAATTCTATTGTTAAAGTGTTCGACGACAATGCCGCACTTTTAGTTGTTAACGAACAGGAAACTTATGTTTTTTTCAGTGATAATGAGAAAAAAGAAAAGTGCGTGTCATCCTTGGTCTCTATGTTATCTATCTTCGATTTTTTGTCTAAAAATGGACTTATATACATAGTGCCTAACCAATCCGCTAATATTCTTTTGTATCAAAACGGAACAAGAAGATGGACAAAGGTCCCCGATGGCAGACTATACTACAACAATGGGTATATACGACTAGCAACGACACCATCTATACAAGATCGTTTTGGCGTAGATTCTATAAAAGGAGAAAAATTGCCTCAGAGTATGTCTAAACCTTTAGCCGAAATATTCTCCTCTAATATATATAGCACTCAATCTTTGATCGATCTAAAAAATAACAAATATGAATCTATAGAAATACAATCGCTTAAACATCAAAGGCTTATGGCAGTTATAAGCTCTATATTTGCGTGGATTATTGCTATAGGAACTTGTCTCTGGAATATTTACATGACAAAATACAACAACGAACATGCTAAAACAGAACTAAAAGAAGAACAATATAAAGGGCTAACAACAGTAATTCATAATAATTTGCAGGAAATGGAAGATATTGAAACTAAAATTGATTTCATTATTGAGAAACGGGATAAACAGGACAGTTTGTTAAGATCGTTACAAATGAAGAAGAACCAATAAAGGTTTTGGAGTCAATAATATGGGATATCACAAGGCAAATGGCATTGATAAAAAAGTAGATCAATAATACATATTACTAAACCTATTGGAATATGACACATGCTATTACGTGTCCATAGTTGTGTACGTTCAGAATGAAAGGACTAATTCTTTAGCTGTTATGAAACTAACAGCAATGAGTGGATGTTTCTATTTGGGGAACATCCACTCATTACTATCTTTACGTATGCGCGAGAGAACTATCTGCTCTGCGTTCGTTTGTACCGACTACCAGGATAACACTTCGCATGAGCATAGAGCATGACACAATGAGCAAAATGAAGTATTCGTCCTTTTCTCACCACGGCGTATTGTTTGACGTGCGTCACCACCGCAACTTGGAGCTACACTGAATGCACTTCGTATTTTTCCGTAATTTGCTGCTCGCAGTGAAAACAACGAACTGAAGAATCGATATATGCTGATTGGGTATAAGGATGACGAGAACGACACCCATACAAGTACCCATACAAGTACCCATACAAGTTCAATCGACATACAACCATCTTCTGAGAATGTTACCCGTTTGGTATTGGCAATCGGTAAAGAAGAAATGAGTGTGAAGAGTATGATGGAAGCCGTAGGTTTGAAGAACCGTCCGAACTTTATGGGTTATTCTCTCACACCTGCAATAAGAGAAGGATTTGTGTGTATGAAGTATCCTGCCAATCCTCATCATCCCCGTCAACGTTATTTGCTGACAATAAAAGGTTTGATGTTGTTGGACGGAAATAATAGTTAAGTACTCAATAAGTCAAAAGCATTTGTCCGACACTATCCAAAAGATTTTGTAATCTTCGGACAAATGGTCATAATATCAATA
>JAEESE010000027.1 GCA_016286165.1 Bacteroidaceae bacterium
CCGGATGGCCTCTTCCCCTCCGTCGCCAGAGGAGTTCTGGCTCCCCTCATCGGGCACGGATGGCCCAAGGGCAATCCTCTAAAGGCCCTCTTCGCCCCAAAATCACAGCCTCGCGAAGCGCTGTGATTATCCGCGAACTCACCGAAGGTCAATTGCAATGATCTCCAAAACCTCAAAAAATCTTCGCGTCTCTGCGCCTCTGCGTTGAAAAAAAACAAAAAAACTGACCCCAATACGCCTACTGACAGGGCAAAAGCATATCGTAATCAAATGCCTCTGCGCTTAAAATCGTAAATAAATTGTAAATCGTAAATCGTCAAATAGTAAATTAACTAGGATCGTCAAATAGTAAATTAACTAGATTTGTATGATTTGAAAAGATTTGTGAGATTTCTGCCACGCAGTGGCACTCCCATGGCATAGCCCACTATAATCCCCCGATGGGGGATGAAAGGCGGTTAGGGGGTGAGGACTGGGTGGGTATTCTCACCGCGCCGCAGGCGCTCTCACCTCTCACCGCCAGCGCAGCTGGCTCTCACCCCATAATGGATGCTGCTTAGCAGCGGTTAGAGTCGCCTGCGGCGAGAAATCCTACAAATCTGTCCAAATCTATCAAATCCTTACAAACATATATTTCTGCGTATGTCCATTCATTTCCGCGTATTTCCGCGTATTTCCGTTGTTCCCGTGTATTTCCGTGTATTCTGTGTGATTTTTAAATCGTAAATAAATCCCATCGTAAATAAATCGTAAATCGTAAATCGTCAAATAGTAAATTAACTAGGATTGTCAAATTGTAAATAAAGAAATGCTATATCGTTTCCAAAAGCCTATATGGAGCGCGATTCTACCATTCGTCCTCCTCGCCTCGGCATGCGCGGCCCATGCCCAGAGCAGCATCGAGATACGCCGCAACCAGGTGGGCTGCTCCCCCGCTCAGGAGAAAGTCATCGTGGTCGAGGGCATGACCCCCCAAGGCAAGCTGCAGGTCACTACGCCCAGCGGGAAAAAAGTCAAGCCCACAGCCATACGCCAAGCCGTGTCGCCATGGACGGGCAAGCAACGCTATGTCGTCGACCTCGGACAGCTCACCGCCCCGGGCCGCTACCATATCAGCATACACACTTCTTCAGGCTCACGACAAAACCGTCAGCAATGCGACCTCGTGGTTGCCGAGCGCCCCTATCAGGCCATTGCCAAGGCATCGCTACGCCTGTTCTATCTCATCCGCTCCGGCGTAGCCATCGAGCTTGGCGGAGACTACAACCGTCCTGTCGGGCACCCCGACACCCATGTGCTGGTCCACCCTTCGGCAGCCACCGAGCGGCGCCCTGCCGGCACCGTCATCAGTTCACCCTACGGTTGGTACGATGCCGGCGACTACAATAAATACGTCGTCAACTCCGCCTTCAGCATAGGCCTTATGCTGGCAGCCTACGAGCAGCAGCGCGACTACTTCACCGCCCTCACCACCGATATCCCCGAGAGCGGCAACCAGACGCCCGACCTGTTGGACGAGATGATGTTCAACCTGCGGTGGCTCCTCACCATGCAGGACCCCGACGACGGCGGTGTCTATCACAAACTCACCACGCCCAATTTCGAGGGCTTCATCATGCCTACCGCCTGTCGCCAGCCGCGTTACGTAGTGGCTAAGAGCGTCACCGCCAGCCTCGACTTCGCCGCCGTGATGGCTGATGCGGCACGTCACCTCGCCCCCTATCAGCACGACTATCCCGACTTCTGCCAACAGGCCACCGCTGCCGCCGAGCGCGCCTACCAATGGGCGAAGGCCAATCCCGACGCCTTCTATCGTCAGGAGCTGCTGCGCGACCCCGCCGTCAGCACCGGCACCTATGGCGACCGCAATGCTCGCGATGAGTTCTTCTGGGCAGCGTCAGCCCTCTACCGCCTCACACGCAAGCCCTATTACCTCGACGAGGCCAGGCAGACGCTCCCCTCACGCTTCTCCACACCCTCGTGGGGCAACGTAGCAGCGCTGGGCTCCTTCGAATGGCTCGCCGAAGGCGAGACCGCCGACCTCTACGCCACCCAGCTCACCCAGCTCCTCGCCTACTGCCAAAGCGCCGTGCAGGATGTCGACGCCTCCTGCTTCCAGTCGCCCTTCGGCAATAAGCCGCGCGACTTCGGCTGGGGCTGCCTGGCCGAGAACTGCTGCTGTCAGGCCCTCGTCCTGCTGCTTGCCGACAAGCTGCAAGGCACCACCGCCTACCGCCGCTATGCCTTGCAGAATGCCGACTATCTCATGGGGCGCAATGCCACCGGCTACTGCTACGTCACAGGCTTTGGCGACAAATCACCCCTCCATCCCCACCATCGCATCTCCGCTGCCGACGCCGTAGAGCAACCCTTCCCCGGCATGCTCGTCGGAGGGCCCAACCCCGCACAGCAGGATCGCGCCGCTGGCAACCTCACCTACCCCTCCAGCTACCCTGACGAGTCCTATCTCGACGTCACCGAGTCCTACGCCTCCAACGAGATAGCCATCAACTGGAACGCCTCCCTCGTCGCCTTCCTCTGCTGGCTCGATGCGCTGAAATAATTAGTAAATGAACAATAGACCACAAAAGAACCGCGCTTCAGTGAAGCGCGGCCCTTTTGTGATATGATGAAGTAGCCCTTTTGTGATGAGAGGCTCAACTTCTGAAACGTCGATGTATTCGCGGGTTACTTGAGTGCGAAGAGTGCAGCTTACTTGAACTCAAAGAGATTGATGAATCCGGTCATCGTGAAGACGTTGCGCAGATCGGCATTCATGCCTGTGATGTAGACATGGCTGCCCTTGGGCTTGGCATTCTTGAGTACGCCAAGGAACAGACGAAGTCCGCTCGAGGAGATATAATCCAATGCTGTGCAGTCGAGCACGATGTCATGCCCTGCACAGTCCATCAGGGGCTTCAAGTCCTGTTCACACTGTGGTGCTGCGGCTGTGTCCAGCCGTCCGTCGAATATTGCTACGAGGTTACCGTCCTGTTCTTGAATAGTTGTTTTCATTTTAATATGGGGGGGATTTTTTTGAAGTTAAAGGAGTTAAAGGAGTTAAAGAAGTTCTTGAAGGGTCAAGCGTCGCAAGCGCCGAGCGAAAGGAGTTAAGACGAATGTTTCAAGAATAGTTCTTTTTTGGGAGTTCTTGAAGGGTCAAGCTCAGTGTTTTTGATCTTTATCGTTGTTAGGACACGCTACTGGCGTGTAGGTTTATTTTAGTGGAAAAAAGATGTGCGGGGGTTGGAGGTCATAGTTTCTTGCGGAGCGTGAGGACGTTCTTGCCGTCGATGCGCTCGTAGTTGATGGAGTCCATCATCTCGCGCACGAGGAAGATGCCTAATCCGCCTACGGGGCGCTCCTCAGCGGAGAGGGTGGTGTCAATCTCTTCCTTGGCGGTGGGGTCGAAGGGGACGCCGCTGTCGGTGATGGTGAATTTCAACCGGACGTCATTGGCCTGCGCCTCGATATGCACGTCGCCCTGGGTGCCGGCGGGGTAAGCATAGCTCATCACGTTGACAACGGCTTCCTCGAGGGCCAGGTTCATCTGCATGGTGGTGGACATGTCGAAGCCTAATGCCTCGCAGACCTCATCGACAAAGGCTGCCAGCTGCGGGACTTGCTGCACGTCGTTGGTGAGGGTGATGTCGCGCTGCAGGCTCTCGGCGCGCTGTTCCTTGGTGTACTGAACGCCGAGCATGGTGAGGTCGTCGCTCTGCTCTGCCCCATCGACGAACTGGTGCACGGCATCCTGCATGAGTCCCAGCAAGTCATCGGGGTTATGACGTCCGTCGGCGAGCGCCTGGCGCGCCACCTCGAGCATGCGCTGCTCACCGAACTGCCCGTGCGAGGCATTCTCCGCCTCGGTGAGTCCGTCGGTATAGAGAAAGATGGTTGTCTGGGGCTGCACGAGCATCTCCTGTGCCGTATATTTCCACTCCATGACGCCGAGAGGTATGTTGGAGTCTACCTTCATGACAGCGACCTGCTCGCCCACGATGAGCGGCGCATCATGACCGGCATTGCTGCAGCGCAGACGTCCGGTGGGCAGGTCGAGGACGCCCATGAACAAGGTGACGAACATATTCGATTCGTTCTGCTCGGAGAGCGTCTCGTTCATCTGTGCCAGCACACGTTCGGGCGCAGCCTCGTGGGCTGATATAGTGCGGAAGAGGGCTCGCGTCATCACCATGACCAATGCGGCGGGCACGCCTTTGCCTGAGACATCGCCTATGCAGAAGAAGAGTTTCTCGTCGCGGATATAGAAGTCGTAGATATCGCCGCCGACAGCCTTAGCGGGTGTGAGCCGACCATAGATCTCAAGGTCGTCGCGCTCGGGATATGGCGGGAATATCTTCGGGAGCATGGACATCTGTATGCTGCTGGCTACGTTCAGCTCGCTTTCCATGGAGGCTTTCTGCGCCGTGGTGGCCTGCAGTTCGTCGACATAGTGCGAGAGTGAGGTCTGCATATCCGCAAAGGCCTGCCGCAGACGACCTATCTCGTCGTTGCGACGGATGACGGGCAGCGGGACGTCGAAGTGTCCCTTGGCGAGCTCGCGCGTGGAATCCGCCAGGTCCTTCAGGGGCCTCAGCTGACGATGTATGACGACAAACAGGACGAGTGCCGTCATTAACAAGGTGAACAATGAAATCAACAGCATATTGTTGCGCAGGTCGTTGGGGCCCTCAAGAATCTTGCTTTCAGGAATGGTGAAGCTGACAGCCCACTGCACACGTCCTACCGGAGCGAAGTAGACGATGACAGGGCCTGAGTCCCAATCCACGTCGTCGTCGGGGTCGGCTATGTCGCTGCCATCCGTCCCAGCCCAGAAGCTGGTGTTCATAGTGTCGCTGCCGCGCTCCCAGCGGAGCATACGGTGAATCAGCTCTATGGACTTCTGATCGCCTTTCTTTCGGGCGTGCTCATAGACATTGACGCCAAGGATGCACGATGAATCGGGATGGCAGATGAACTGCTGGTCGCGACTGACCACGCTGACACGCGAATACGGGTACGGCTTCGAGCTGTCCATAATCTTCTTGACCCAGTTCAAGTCGATGTCGGCACAGAGCACGGCATAGATGGAGCTATCGGGCTCGTAGAGAGGTACGGAGTAGGTGACCATAGGCCGCTTGGTCGACATGGAGTCGAGGTAAGGCAGGCACCAATAGCCGTGGCGCAGTTTGTTGGTATATATCCAGTTGCTATCCGTCTCCAAGTAGCAGAAATTGGATTCGGGACCGCCTATCTCGTCGGTCACCAGCCCCGTCCCTCCGTATTCGCGGTAGACGGTGGGTGCATAGTAGCTGCCCTGGCGTGGGAAGTACTGATCGCGGTAGAGCAGGGTGACAGCAGAGATATCGGCATTGTTCTTGATAAGTCGCTCGAGCAGTTGGTAGCACGACTTCTCGTCCTTGGCGAAGATATCGGCATAGCCTGAGGCCGTTTCCACCGCCGTCTCGACGCTGGAGAGTCGGTCGATAATGGTACCGATGGCATTGTCCATGGAGCGGCTGGCCTGACGCTGGACATCTGCCACCACTACTTTGCGCACCTGATGTGACTGCCAAAGAGCAAACAGCACCAGGATGATAGTGCTCATCAGCAGTGCTATGAACGTGGTCCTGATGGCCACAGACTTATTCAGTTTCTTGCTTAAACTCATTGCAGGGAAGGGGGGGTGTTATTTTTTTTCGGCACAAAGATACAAAGATTCTCGGAACCGAGTTCTCTTTTTCGTTCTTTTTAGGATTTCTTGCGGCGATTATATACTATTTGACGCAAATGCCAGGCTTCGTGCCCTCCAGAGTCCGCAGAGAATATCGCAGCCGGATGGCTCTGAATGTCAGGATTAATTCCCCTTACGGAGGCGTGCATAGGGCTCACCCATGAGGGTGAAGTCGCCGCTGTGGGCAATCTCCAACTCTACCCCACGCTGGAAGATCATGACGATGTCCGAGCCGCCGAACTGGAAGAAGCCCATCTCGTCGCCCCGCCTGAGGCGCTGGCCGACATGCAGTTGGGGTATCCAGTTGACGCTGCAGATCTGGGACATGCCTACGGGCAGCATGGCTACGAGGCCGTAATCGTCGGTCTCGATGATGGCGCAGGCACGAGTCTCGACCATCTGGAAGCCGAGGTCGTTGACGTAGTAATAGAGTTTGTTCTCGTTGTCCCACAGCGTATAACCGCCGCCTGCCGCCACACCGGGTATGCGGCGCAACTCGCGCAGCACGCCGTCGACGGGAGCATGGTAGCGGTGGTAGCAGTTGACATCGAGGAAGGTATGTGTGAGTGTTCCGCCGGCGAAGGCGTCCTTGTAGCGCGAGTCAGCGCCTATGAGCTGTCCGATATCCGAGAGGCGTGCTGTCTTCACATGCAGGTCGGCAGGAAAGACAATCTGGTTGTCGTCGTCGATGGCCCAGAGGCCCTTGGCGTAGGCGTCGGCAGGCGACACCACTTCGGTATCGGCTATCGGCCTCACGTCGGGCGACACCAGCGAGCGTGCGAAGAACTCGTTGTAGGTGCGCCATTGGTTGCCTTCGCCATACCACCCTTCGGTGAAGCCCCAGTCCGGGTCGTTGGCTACCATATTATAATATGTATCGTTCCAGCTTTCCTCGGTGTCGAGGAAACTGCCCCACGAGCGGGTGTAGGCCGTGAGCCACGAGGCGAAGGGTTCGACGAACTCTACGGTAGGATAGTAGAAGCCGCGGTCGCGCAGCTCGTCGAGCGGTTGGTCGACGATGAACCAGAAGTAACCGATGCCTTGGTCCGTGCGGCCGTAGAGCGAGTGTCCGTATTCGTTGGGCGCCATCGACGGCATCACGTCCCACGGCAACTGCCGCACGTTCCAGTCGATGAAGTCGTAGAACTCGTCGAGAGTCTGGGCAGGGTTATAAGCCCTGTCGGGGTTGATGGTGGCAGCCTGGGCTATAGCGTGTTCGAGCAGGCCCTTCACCTCAGCGTTTGTAGCACAGATATTCATCAGCGCCCGAGTGGCTTCGGAGTGCCGGTCCTCAGGAACAATTATTTCATCGTCGTCGGTACAAGCCACGAAGGCGCAGCTTCCGAGCAGGCACAGGGCGATAATCCACAGTATGTTGAGTCTCTTCATTTTCAAATACTACTATCCGGATATTGTTTGTTGTAAATCAGAAGTATTAGCTAAGCATTCAGTTGCCCAGTCCCCAACTCAAGCCCGCCACGAAATGGGCGTTCCGAGCCTCGGGATTGGCGGTGAGCTGGGCGAAGACGTCCAAAGCGAATTTGTCAGTGAAACGAATCTCCTTGGTGACTCTGAGGCTGACGTTCGTCACCGTGAAATTAGGAGCCCCGTAGTAGTCGGTCGCCCAGGGCACCATGCCGACAGTAGCCTGCCAGTCGCAGGTGACGAAATGGAAAGGCGCAGCCAGCTCCAGGTAAGAGGAGTAAGCCCGCCGTCCGCTCTTGTTCAAGCCGTCGGCTCCCGCGAAGATGGTCTGCCACGAGGCACTCAGCACACCGAAGTCGTAGCCCACGAAGGCCTCGAAGACATGACTAGTGTGATGAGCCTTGTAACGGAAATACTGCGGGCACGGGTCGGTGCACCAATAGTCAATGACGCCCACGCTGAAGCCGCCCGTCGTGTATGAGCCTATGAGGTCTATCTCGCGGGCGTCGTCCTTGTCGACGAAGCCCACGCTGCCCCAGGCCGAGAGGCTCAGGCCCCTCCACTCAACGCCCAGAGTGGGTTGAATACTTGCGCTGCCCAGCTTCAGTCCACGCCAGACATATTCGCTGACGATATCTGAACTCAGTATCAGCGAGGCTCGCTCTTGCTCTTGTTCTTGTTCCTGCGCCAGTACCGGACATCCGAAGCCCAGCACGAAGGCGATTATCAATAGTTTGTCTTTCATTGCGCCGCAAAAATACAAAGAATTTGAAAGAACGATGATGATTTGAAGGCAAAAAACTATTTTTTAACGCTCATTTCCCCCTTTTCACTTTGTGCTATTCATTTTTTCAATCCTCTTTTCTTTATTTACATCAATAATGATTATCTTTGCAGCATTAAAAAGGAGTTAAAGAAGTTAAGGAAGTTAAAGAAGTTCTTCAGACTCGCTACGCTCGAAGAAGCGTCGCAAGCGCCGAGCGAAAGACGTTACCGTCAAGAATGGTTGTCTGCATAACTCCAGAGAACTTCAAGAACTCCAGATAGCTCCAAATAACTCCAACCCCAACGCCTAAACATTCGTCTTTCGCTCGGCGCTTGCGACGCTTGACCCTTAACTTCCCAAAAAAACTCTTCTTGAAACATTCGTCATAACTCCTTTCGCTCGGCGCTTGCGACGCTTGACACTTCAAGAACTTCTTTAACTTCTTTAACTTCCCCAAAAACAACTTCTTTAACTCCTTTAACTTCTTTAACTTCAAAAAAAGAACTTCCAAAAACAACAAAACCTTCCCAAAAAGCCTATGCGTCTACAATCACTTGATGCCCTGCGGGGCTTTGATATGTTCTTCATCATGGGCGGTGCAGCCTTGCTGGCGGCCCTCGCCCAGTGGGCTCCCTGCGGTTTCACCGAGGCTTTGGCCCAGCAGATGGACCACGTGGAGTGGCACGGTCTGGCTCACCACGACACTATCTTTCCCCTGTTCCTGTTCATCGCAGGTATCTCCTTCCCGTTCTCACTTGCCAAGCAACGCGCCGGAGGCAAGAGCGAGGGCGCCATACATTGGAAAGTGATACGACGCGGACTCACGCTTGTGCTCTTAGGTATCCTCTACAACGGTCTGCTGGAACATTGGAATTTCAGCGAGGCACGTTATGCCAGCGTGCTCGGGCGCATCGGTCTGGCCTGGATGTTTGCAGCCCTCATATACCTGCATAGCGGTTGGAAATCGCGGTCGTTCATCACAGCCGCCATACTCGTAGGCTACTATCTCATGGTTCGTTTTATCCCAGCCCCCGACGGTGGCGGAGCCGACGTGTTCAGCGCCCAAGGCTCCATAGTAGGTTACATAGACCGCATCCTGCTGCCCGGCAAGATATACTACGGCAACATAGACCCCGAAGGCATTCTCGGCACCCTGCCCGCCATAGCCACTGCCCTGCTGGGCATGTTCACGGGCGAGTGGGTGAAGCTGGAGCGCCCAGGCCTTACCCCCGGGAAGAAAGCGGCATGGATGGTCGTTGCCGGCATGGTGATGCTTGCCGTGGGCCTGCTCTGGCACCTCGACTTCCCCATCAACAAGAAGATGTGGACGAGCTCGTTTGTCCTCGTCGTGGGAGCATATTCTATACTCATGTTTGCCCTCTTCTACTGGCTTATCGACGTCCGCGGCTGGCGGAAGTGGACGCTGTTCTTCACCGTGATAGGCATGAACCCCATCACCATCTACCTCGGACAGAAATTCATCAATTTCCATTATACCTCCGAGAAGTTGACGAGCGGCCTCATCGCTTTGCTGCCCGAGTCCGCACAGCCCTTCTTCACCTCTGCAGCCTACATTACCGTGTGCTGGCTTTTCCTCTATATTCTCTACCGCCAGCGTATTTTCCTAAAAGTATAATCAAAAACGATACAAACACAATGAAACAGAATCGACTCCTTTGGGCTCTGATAGCTGCGGTCTGGTTTACGGCCATGCCCGCCAGCGCACAGCCGCGTATCTCCATCTTCTTTGACCACGTTGCCGAAATGGCACGTCAGGAAAAGATTTCCGTTCGTGAAGCGGCTCAGCGAGTACGTCAGCTGGGCTATACAGGCATTGATGTCCGGGTGAATATGAACAAGCAACAGCTTGGCATGCTCGACTCGCTCGGTTTCCAGCACGCCTGTGCCATTGCCGACATCAACTTCATACGCGGCGAGCAGCCTGAGGCCGTGCGCCAGGCTCTGGATTTCATGCACCACAACCGCTACAAGCGTCTGCTCATCATACCAGGGCTACTGCCCGAGAATGCGTCTCAAGAACTCATCGACGAGGTATGCACCCGCGTAGCGTCCTTCGTGAAAGAGGCTGCCGACGAGGGCATTGATGTCATGGTCGAGGACTACGACAATCCTCGTTCTCCGTGTTTCAACACACAGACGCTCGACCACCTCTTCGCTGCCTCGCCACAACTGAACCATGTGCTCGACACCGGCAATTTCCTCTTTGCCGGCGAAGACGTGATGACCGCCTTGCGCCATTTCCGTGAGCGCATCCACCACGTGCACCTTAAAGACCGTAAGGCCAAGCGAGATTACGCCTCACTGCCCATCGGCACGGGCGTAATGCCTCTCAACGAAGTGGTCAGCGAACTGCTGCGCAGCGGCTACGACGGCTGGTTCACCGTTGAACATTTCGGTGCCCCGTCGCAATGGAACTACGCCAAGCAGTCCATCGCCAACTTACAGGCTGCCTGGAAAGCTTGTACAGAGAAGTAATTCAAATTTGGCAAGCTCTGCTTGCTAAGAAGTTAAAGGAGTTAAAGAAGTTAAAGGAGTTAAAGACGAATGTTTCAAGAAGAGTTCTTTTGGGAAGTTCTTGAAGGGTCAAGCGTTGCAAGCGCCGAGCGAAAGACGTTACCTTGGCTGCCCGAGACATTCAACGTGCAGGACATTCGAAGATTTTTAATAAAACAACGAATTAAACGAATTAAACGAATTTTTCTTCATGTCCTATGGATTCAATTATTATCGAATTTCACAAATTGCAGAGCGACACGCTTCGCAAGGTGTCGAAAGTATACGGAGCAGAACACCATAATCGTTTCTTCGCGCAGCCGCGACGCAAGCGCAGCCGTCGCAAATTCGTTTAATTAGTAAAATTCGTTGTCTAAAAAAAAGGAATGTGACAAGTACCATGATTCTGTCATATCGTCAAATAGTAAATAAATTGTAAATAGTCAAATAGTAAATAAATTGTAAATTGTAAATAGTCAAATAGTAAATTAACTAGGATCGTCAAATCGTAATTCATATAATCAATCATCATGAAAAAGTTATTGCTTTCAACAATCCTGATTTGCTCTGCTGCCTGCATGTCGGCACAGCAGCTGCCATATCAGAACCCCGCGCTGAGCGCCAAGGAACGTGCTGCAGACCTCTGCAAGCGTTTGACATTAGAGGAAAAAGCCCAACTGATGTTGGACGAGAGTCCCGCCATCCCGAGGCTCGGAATAAAGAAATTCTTCTGGTGGAGCGAAGCTCTGCACGGAGCAGCCAACCAGGGCAACGTGACCGTGTTCCCCGAACCCATCGCCATGGCGGCTTCGTTCAATCCCGACTTGCTGTACAAGGTCTTTGACGTGGCCAGCACCGAATTCCGCGCCCAATACAATAAACGTATGTACCAGGACGGTGGTGAGGACGAGAAATTCCATAGCCTCTCGGTGTGGACGCCTAACGTGAATATCTTCCGCGACCCACGATGGGGACGCGGGCAGGAGACCTACGGCGAAGACCCCTATCTGATGTCGGTCATGGGCACCCAGGTGGTGCGTGGTCTGCAAGGTCCCGAGACCTCGAAGTACCGCAAGATGTGGGCGTGCGCCAAGCACTACGCCGTGCATAGCGGACCTGAATATACACGCCATACAGCCAACCTCAACAACGTTAGTGTGCGTGACCTGTGGGAAACATACCTGCCGGCCTTCAAGGCGTTGGTTCAGGACGCGAAGGTGCGCGAGGTGATGTGTGCCTACCAACGACTGGACGACGAACCGTGCTGCGGCAACACGCAACTGCTGCAGCAGATACTGCGCGACGAGTGGGGATTCCAGTACCTCGTGGTCAGCGACTGCGGTGCCATCAGCGATTTCCACCAGAACCATAAGAGTAGCTCTGATGCCGTTCACGCAGCCAAAGTGGGCACGATGGCCGGCACCGACGTGGAGTGCGGATGGGATTATGTGTACAGAAGCATTCCCGAGGCCGTGCACCGCGGACTCATCACCGAAGCAGAAGTGGACAAGCATGTGCTGCGCCTGCTGGAAGGACGTTTCGACCTGGGTGAAATGGACGACCCGTCGCTCGTGGAATGGTCTAAGATTCCTTACTCGGCAATGTCGACCAAGGAGAGCGCCCAGAAGGCTTTGGACATGGCCCGTCAGACCATAGTGCTGCTGAAGAACGACGGCGTGCTGCCCCTGAAAGCCGGCAGCGAGAAGATAGCCGTGATAGGTCCTAACGCCGACAATACGCCGATGATGTGGGGAAACTACAACGGCACGCCCAACCACACCGTCACCATTCTCGACGGCATCCGTGCGAAGCAGAAGAAACTGACTTACCTGAAGGGTTGCGACCTGACCAACAACCTGGTGATGGACAGCCGCTTAGCCACCGAGTGTTCGGCAGCCGGACGCCGAGGCCTGAAGGGCACGTTCTGGAATAATACGGCTATGGAAGGCAAGGCGGTGACGACGCAGTACTATACGAATCCCGTAGCTGTGACGACAGCAGGAATGCACAACTTCGCACCGGGCGTAGCCCTTGAGGATTTCTCGGCGAAGTATGAAACCGACTTCACGCCAAAACAAGGCGGTGAATACGTTGTCAACGTGGAAGGAACCGGCGACTACGAAGTCTACGTCAACGGCGAGCGCAAGCAGCACGTGCATTCGTGGCGCACTACACCTACACGCACTGCCATCCAGACCGAGGCCGGACAGACCTATAAGATTGAGGTGCGGTATCAGTTCGTGAAGACGTGGGGAGCCGACATCAAAATCGACGTGGCACAGGAACAGCCCATCGACTACGAAGCCATCATAGCCCAACTGAAAGGCATACAGAAGGTGGTGTTCGTAGGCGGCATATCGCCTGCGCTGGAAGGCGAGGAGATGCCTGTGAATATCGATGGTTTCAAGGGCGGCGACCGCACCAATATTGAGCTGCCGAAGGTGCAGCGCGACTTCCTGAAAGCGCTGAAGGCAGCCGGCAAGACGGTCGTCTTCGTCAACTGCTCCGGCTCGGCAATCGCCCTCTTGCCCGAAACCAAGACATGCGACGCTATTGTGCAGGCCTGGTATGCCGGTCAGGAAGGCGGTACAGCCGTTGCCGACGTGCTCTTCGGCGACTATAACCCAGGGGGCAAGCTGCCTGTGACGTTCTACAAGAGCACCGACCAACTGCCCGACTACGAAGACTATTCGATGAAAGGTCGCACCTACCGCTACTTCGACGACCCCCTCTACGCCTTCGGTTATGGCCTGAGCTACACCACGTTTGAGATAGGACAAGAAGGATTGAGTATCGATGGCAATGGTGACGGCACCATGACTGTGAGCATCGACGTGAAGAACACAGGCAAACGCGACGGAACCGAAACCGTACAGATTTACATCCGTAACCTGAGCGACGCCGAAGGTCCACGGAGATCGCTCCGCGCCTTCAAGCGCGTTGCCGTGAAAGCCGGAAAGACTGAAACGGTGAAACTGACGCTAACGCCTAAGAGCTTCGAGTTCTTCGACCCCGAAACAAACACTATGCGTACTAAATCAGGCGACTATGAGCTGTTCATCGGCAATAGCTCGCTCGCCGAAAACAGCCTCAAGATACACATCGACTGACCTACAGGAACGCCCTTTTAAGGATTGCAACGACGATGTCGGCCGGGAAATCCTCGAAACGGCGACGGACGGTCTGCGTACGGTGGTTGACAAGTCGCGCCAGATAATCCTCGAAGCGGGAAAGCGCAGAGGCGTTGTCCCGAGGTTCCGAGGCGTAGGCCCCAATGCATCGTCCCTTCTTCAGGTCAAAGAATTCGGGCTGGTGGTTGTGTACAAACCACCAATAGGTGTCGATAAAGAGCTGGCGTTGCTTGGGCATCAGCACCGCTTCGGGCAGCGACAGTGCATACACGTTATCAAGAAACGGCTCCGCCTCCTCACCTTCGGCACGCAGTCCAAGCACACGCGGATAGCGCGCCCTGTAGGATGCCGGA
This sequence comes from Bacteroidaceae bacterium, assembly GCA_016286165.1. Taxonomy (GTDB): domain Bacteria; phylum Bacteroidota; class Bacteroidia; order Bacteroidales; family Bacteroidaceae; genus Physcousia. The sequence continues at coordinate 13,924 of JAEESE010000027.1, forward strand.
GCAGACAGGTACTCACCTAAAAAACGATGCAACTGCGTTTGGCGCCCCACCCCGAAGTTCTCCAAAGCACTCAGAAACGAAATGGCATCCGTAGCTGCCCTTGCTGCAGCTACGAGTGCCATTTTCTGTTCTTCATACCTTATCTGCCCTAAGCGGTAGGCAAGCATAATGCCATCAATAAACAAGAAATCAGGAACAGCGGAGAAGGGCATAGAAGACATACGGGTGTACCTTAGAGCTATTTACATCTTAAATTCCAGCGTGCCGCCAGCCATAAGCTGTTGGTGCGTGATGACGAAGCCCTTCATGGGGCGGCCGTTGAGTTTCACGCTCTTGACGTGGACACGGTCTGATGTCTTGTTGGGCGCCGTGATGACGAAATCCTTGCCGCCGGCAAGATGAAGGGTAGCTTTCTTGAACAACGGCGTGCCGAGCACGTATTCGGCGGCTCCTGCGTGGAAGGGATAGAAGCCGAGCGCCGAGAAGATATACCAAGCAGACATCTGACCGCAGTCGTCGTTGCCCGCGTAACCGCAGGGCGTGGCGCGGTAGAACTCACGTCGCACCTGATCCACAAGTTCCTGCGTGCGTTCCGGGCGGCCTGCAAACGAGTAGAGATAAACGGTGTGGTGGCTGGGCTCGTTGCCGTGGGCGTACTGACCTATGAACCCGCTGGCGTTGCCGTTGACCTCACCGCTGGTGGCTGTCAGCGAGAAGTTCTCATCGAGCTTCTTCAGGAATGGCTTAGCACCGCCGAAGAGGTCGATGAGGCCTTGCGGATCGTGTGGCACAAACCACATGTACTGCCATGCGTTGCCTTCGACAAAACAGGGCTGCTCATAGGAGAGCGGGTCGAAGCCGTCGAGCCAATTGCCTTTCTCGTCCTTGGGGCGGAAGAAACCTGTTGCCGAGTCGAAGAGGTTCTTGTAGAACAGGCTACGACGGTGAAAACGCTCGTAGTCGTCGGTGCGCCCGAGTTTCTTGGCCACGGCTGCCACGCAGGCATCGTCGAAACACTGCTCGAGGGTGATACTCACGCTGGTGTTCTGCAGCGGTTGAGGGTAATAGCCGTACTGCTCCCACACCTCGAAGGGCGAGTTGGGATGACTGCGTGTGCTGCTCTCGACCATAGCCTTATACGCTGCTTCGACGTCTATGCCGGGCAGGTCGGCGAGGATAGCATCGGCGAGGACGGGGATGGCGTGGTTGCCAATCATGCAGTAGTTGTCCTGCCCCCACAGGTCCCAGATGGGCAGGTAGCCGTAGGTCTCGTGGTGGAGAAGCATATCGTGAACAAACTGTGCTGCGATGTCGGGGGCTATGAGCGTGTAGAGGGGGTGAGCTGCACGGAAGGTGTCCCATAGGCTGAAGGTGCTGTGGTAAGTCTGCCCCGCCGGCATCTGCTTGATTTCGAAGTTGGTGGTGATATAGCGGCCGTCGACATCGCTCATCGTATTAGGTTGCATAAGCACATGATAGAGGCCGGTGTAGAAGATGGTTTTCTCGTCGTCGGTGCCTTCGATATCAATGCAAGAGAGGGCTTGCTGCCAGGTGTCATGAGCCGCCTGCACGTAGGCGTTGAAGTCCCAGCCTGTGGCCTCGGCACGCATATTCCTGCGCGCTCCCTCGCTATCGACGGGCGAGATAGCCACCTTGATAATCAGCTCCTTGCCCTCGGCGGGGTCAAAGCTGAGGGCTGTGCGTAGGCAGCGGCCGTTGACGACATCGCTGCCTCCGGCATTGCGCCCTCCATCCATAAGCAGGCGGCGCTTGAAGGGCCGCGAGAACTCAGCGCGGAAATAGACTTTGCGCAACTTCGCCCACCCCGTGATGACGCGGTAGCCTTCAATGGTGTGGTCGTCGATGAAACGCAGCTGGCTTTGAATGATGTCGTAGGTACGACGGCCTGAGTAGTATGCTTCGCCACGATAAGTGCCGCGGTCGAGGTCGAGGACAACAGTTTGAGGTTTGCCCCCGGTGAAGGTGTAGCGGTGAATACCCGTTCGGACGGTGGCCGAGAGTTCTACATTCACGCCGCTCTCTTGCAGCAGGACCTGATAGTAGCCTGGCCGTGCGCTCTCCTGATCGTGGCTGTAGTGCTGACTGAAATCGGCAGCGCTCAGTTGTTCGGGGGACACTTCAGCCGAAACCGGCATCAGGCTCACGTCGATGAGGTCTGTGCAGCCGGTACCACTCAGATGCGTGTGCGTGAAACCATAGATTTTGTCCTTGTTGTAGTCGTAGCCGCAGCAAGGATCCCACGTGACCATCTGCTCCGTCTCGGGACTCAGCTGCACCATACCTTGCGGCATTGTAGCGCCGGGGAAGGTGCTGCCGCTCAATGCGCCCGACTCGTCGGTCTGAGTGCCGATGAAGGGGTTGACATAAGAGGAAGCCTCACCCCCAACAGCCTCACCCCCAACAGCCTCACCCCCGACCCCTCTCCCGTGGGAGAGGGGAGTAGATAGTGATGCGAATAGAGGTAAAACAGAGATGAAGAGGAAAACAGAAAATAATATCTTTTTCATAATCAACTAGTTTTTAGAATCCCGTCCTTGAAGGTATATACTCCCCTCTCCTTGGGAGAGGGGTAGGGGGTGAGGCTTTTTGTGGGTGAGGCTTTTTGTGGATGGGCTTTTTCCTTTATATTACTCCTTTGTCAACTGATGCGGATTATTGAGCGCATCGCGCCACGAGCCTTTCACCATAACAGGAGCCAGTGGCAGGGCTTGTTTGTCGAGGTGGTCGGGCTGAGCGGTCTCGCCTTCGACATCAGTACGCTGGCGGGCCTTCTTTGCCTTAACCATTGCCTCTGCAAACTCGGCACGACCGGGAGCGTCGAAAGCAACGAATGTCTCATAGTCGTACTTCCACGACGGGCCTTCGCTCTCCTGCATGACGTACTTGTAGATAGCTTCGCGCGAAGGAGCGTTGAAGGGGGCGTTGTTGAAACGCATCATACTATTTTGGGTCGGGCGGTATATACCATAGTTATACGTGCCACTACCCTCGTATGCGCCAAGTTCCTCGGCTGCATAACGGCTATCGGCAGCGAAGCGCGCCCAGCGTGTCTGACTGACATCGGAGTGCATGTCTATATTGGCCCCACGGCCATTCTCGCTCCACATACGTTCGTAGTAGTCCTTCACCTCGTCGGTGGCCGTGCTGCCCTGGTCCTCGACATATTCGTCGTAGAGCCTGCCGATGCCGTGGCCGCCACCTTCGTGCACCAGAACGTCATTGACGCCTGTGAACATGAAGGCCGTGTAGGAATTGTCGTCGTACATGAACGTGACACTGCGCCCGGCGTTCATGGCATTATAGACTACATTCACGCGCATCGGGCGGTCAGGAATGAGCGTCGTAACCTTCTGCGCGTAGGCGAAGGCGTCAGCATCGGTGCTGATGGCCTGCTTGCAACCGTCATACATCTCGACGTTCTGCGACACGGCCTTCACGGCATAGACGTTGAAACGGTTGCGCAGTGAAGTGTAAGGCTCGTAGGCGAAGAACTGTTCCATGGCTTGCCGCATCTTCTGTTCGTATTTGCCACCCGGCTCCATATCCTTGTCGACAAAGCAGTTGCCCACGAAGACGATGTCAACGCCCTGACCTACAGAGGCTTTCTGCAGCGTCACGACCTCGCCGTCGCGCGAGTAGTCGGTCGATGTGTAAGGCGTGAAATCGACTTTGCCGAACTTCTCGGCCAAGACGTCGAACACCTGCTGGTCGCGCGTAGAACCCATCCAGTTCAAATCCACCATCTTACCATCGTCTTCCATGATACTCGAGAACACGATGTTGCCGTTGCGGTCGACAAGGTTGATAAAGTTCAGGTAAAGATAATAGCGACCAATATAATCTTTGAATGATTCAGGGTCGAGGTTGAGCCAGGTGATACCGTTCTCGTGCAGGTATTCATTCACGGTCTCAATATCGCCAGGGGCCATGCCCAGCACCTCGAAGCCCTTGCTCTTATACTGCTCGTAAGCCAGTTTCAGCTTGCTTGTGAACTCGTCCTGCGCCGAGCTATAGTTGAAGATAAGGGTGTAGAGGTTGTTGGCATAGATATCGGTCGTCTGTAACTTATTGCCGCTCAAGTCCACGACGGGGAAGCGATATCCCGGGATGGTAGGCAAGTTAAGATGGCCTCGCTGAGGAATAATCACATCCCAGCATAGGTTGAAACGCGGGTGGTCAACAATCTCTTGCGGCACATCACCGCTGAAGTCGTTGCCACTGATATTCAACACATTTGCGTTATCCATCAAGCGCGCCATGCCAGCCGGCATGCTTCCCGTAAGATTGTTTCCTGAGGCCTCAAACCGTCCGAACGTAGGATGCTCGAAGAACTCCGCCGACAGCGGACCGCTCAGTTGGTTGACGTCAACCACAATGCCCCAGAGCGACAGGTTGTGCACCCAATCCTCGGGGATAGTACCGCTAAGTTGGTTCTCAAATAAGTTGTATTGGGATGTCGGGCCCATCTTGGCAAATGTTCCGCGACTTGGCAGTTCTCCCTTCAGATTGTTGTAGCCCAAGTCTAAGGTATGGACATAGGGACGGTCGTAAGTTTTTACACCAAACCATTCGCTGATAGGTTTGTCGCTGCCCCAGTTCGTGTTGTTTGACCAGTGGTCGCCATCGGTGGCGCGGTAGAATTCCATAAGTCCCTCGCGGGCACGTGCCAACGACTGCTCAGGCGTGAGGAAATCTATGCTCTCAACATCTTTTACGACATAGGGCTTCTCCGCACCAAAGTCGACATACCAAACCACTTCACCGTCCACGAGTCGGGGAGCGAAATCGTTGACGGTTAAATCGCTCACGAGGCTGTCGCCCGAGGTCTGGTGGATAATCAGCTGCTGACCGAAGTAGTCTTCCTGTGCATGTGCGGCGACGGCTGCTACAGCCGCGACCAGCAAAAGAAACAGCCGCTTCATTTGTTTACGATTTTAATGGTTTTACTTCCTTTCTTCACCAAATAGACGCCACGTGGCAGCTGCGACAGTTGGCCTACAGAGCCTACGCGGATGCCTCCGACATTGAAGACGTCGGCTGTCTGCGCTATGCCGTCGGCTTTGAGGTAGGCCACTGCATCCACTTCTTCAAAGCGGCTGTACATGCGTTTGATATCCTTGAAGGGTATGTAGATGTCGCAGTTAAAGTCATCGTTCACTTTAATTATCAAGCAGGTTACTGGCTTATCTAACTCCTCGTCGAAATAGGTTCCATAGCACATATTGGGCGAAGAATCAGTAATGAGCACCTTCTCTACCTCGCCATTTGTCTTCTCGATGCAGACGAAAGGCAAATTCACCTTCTGAGCCGCGCCCCTCAAAGGGAACGCCGCCAGCAAAAGAAGCAGCAGCCTGAGCCACTTCCACGAACATGAGTGTTTTCTTTCCATAAGTGTTTTAAGTTTGTGTGTTTTTATTATGAGAAAGCCACTGTCAAGCCTGCCATGACGATACTGACCATGGACATCAGCTTGATGAGGATATTCAACGAAGGTCCGCTGGTGTCCTTGAACGGGTCGCCTACGGTGTCGCCCACGATGGTGGCCTTATGTGCGAAGGAGCCCTTGCCGCCGAAGTTGCCTTCTTCGACCATCTTCTTCGCGTTGTCCCAGGCACCGCCAGCGTTAGCCATAAACACAGCCAGCGTGAAGCCGCCTGCCAAGCCGCCGACCAGCAGACCGAGCACGCCTGCCACGCCAAGGACAAGGCCTACGATGATGGGGATGGCGATGGCCAAGAGCGACGGGAAAATCATCTCGTGCTGGGCAGCACGCGTGGAGATTTCAACGCAGGAGCCGTAGTCGGGCGTAGCTTTACCCTCGAGGATGCCTTTGATCTCGCGGAACTGACGGCGCACCTCCTCGACCATCTTCTGTGCAGCGCGCCCCACGGCTTCCATCGTCAGACCGCAGAACAGGAAGGCTGCCATGGCACCGATGAAAGCTCCTACGAGCACGCGCGGGTTCATCAGCGTCACCTGGAAATAGTTCATGAAATCGGGGATGGTAGCCTGCGCGGCGTTGATGACCTCGCCCTTGAGGTTGGTGAGCGTAGCACCCGTGCGCTCCATGGCAATCTTCACCTCTTCGATATACGAAGCCAAGAGCGCCAGCGCGGTGAGGGCTGCCGAACCGATGGCAAAGCCCTTGCCAGTGGCAGCGGTGGTGTTGCCGAGGGCGTCGAGGGCATCGGTACGATGACGCACCTCCTCGCCCAGCTCGCTCATCTCGGCATTGCCGCCGGCATTGTCGGCGATAGGGCCATAGGCGTCGGTGGCGAGCGTGATGCCAAGGGTTGAGAGCATACCTACGGCGGCAATACCGATACCGTACAATCCCTTAGACAAAGCCTCGGCCGACATCGCCATGTCAAAGCCGTTGGCGCACAGGTAACTGAGCATTATCGCCACACCTATGGTGACGACGGGGATGCACGTTGATATCATACCTGTGCCTATTCCTTTGATAATTACGGTGGCTGAACCGGTCAAGCCCGCCTCGGAAATCTTCTGCGTAGGTTTGTAGGAATGAGAAGTATAATACTCGGTGGCCTGACCTATGATGACGCCTGCTGCCAGGCCGGTGATGACGGAGAACGACAGTCCGAGCCAGTTGTCGATGCCGAGCAGGTAAAGGATGGCGAAGGTGGCCACGGCGATGAGCAGGGCCGAGACATTTGTACCTACCGACAGCGAGCGCAACAGGTCGCGCATGGTGGCGCCTTCCTTGGTTCTAACGAGATAAATGCCGAAAATGCTGAGGAACACACCTACGGCGGCGATGAGCATCGGCGCAATCACGGCGCGCATCTGCATCTCTCCGCTCATGGCGAAGGCCGTAGCGCCAAGGGCTGCCGTAGAAAGGATGGAACCGCAGTAGCTCTCGTAGAGGTCGGCGCCCATGCCTGCCACGTCGCCTACGTTGTCGCCGACGTTGTCTGCTATGGTAGCGGGGTTGCGCGGGTCATCTTCGGGGATATCGGCTTCGACCTTCCCCACGATATCAGCGCCCACGTCGGCCGCCTTCGTGTAGATACCGCCGCCCACACGCGCAAACAGCGCCTGCGTAGAAGCGCCCATGCCGAAGGTCAGCATGGTTGTGGTAATGGTGATGAGAGCGAAGCTGTCGCCCTGGTAGAACTGGCTCAGGATGATGAACCAGATGGCTATGTCGAGCAGTCCGAGGCCGACAACTGTCAAGCCCATGACGGCACCGCTGCGGAAGGCAATCTTCAGTCCGCCGTCCAGGCTCTTGCGGGCGGCATTAGCCGTGCGGGCCGAGGCATAGGTGGCGGTTTTCATGCCGAAGAAGCCGGCAAGGCCTGAGAAGAAACCGCCTGTGAGGAACGCAAACGGCACCCATGGGTTCTGCCACTTCAGCACATAGGCCATGAAAGCAAAGAGAACCGCCAGCACCACGAAGACGATGGTGACGACCTTGTACTGCTGTTTCAGGTAGGCCATAGCGCCACGCCGCACGTGACCTGCAATCTCACGCATACGAGGAGTGCCTTCGTCAGCCGACATCATTGAACGGAAGAAATAATAAGCCATGCTCAGTGCCACGACGGAAGCGACCGGCACGAGCCAGAAAACGGAAGGTAAGTTTGACATAGTTTAGTGGTTTTAGTATATTGTTATAAGTTCATTTACGCTGTGCTCGCCTGCAAAGTTAAAAATAATTTGTGGAAATAGCGCAAGAAGTAAATTATTCTTTTTACTTTTGTGCACAAAATCTTTTATCTCACTGACATTATGGATGCAAATTCAGGCAACAAGACGCTTACAACCCGCGAGATGTGGATTGATTGGCTGCGCGTGGCAGCTTGCCTCATGGTGATGGTCGTTCACTCCACAGAGCCCTTCTACCTGGGTGGCGAGGGCTCGCGTATCCTCACACAGACAGATGCTTTCTGGGCTTCTTTCTTCGACTCCTTCGTGCGTGCGTGTGTACCTCTTTTTATTGTGGCCTCCAGTTATCTGCAGTTTCCGCTCCACTACTCCACCGGCGAATTCTTCCGCCGTCGTGCTACGCGCATCCTCATACCTTTCGTCATCTGGACGTTGGCTTATGCTCTCATTTGGGGCGAGCCCGTTCAGAACCTTAAGGACCTGCTCTTGAACTTCAACTACGCCGCAGGCCACTTGTGGTTTGTCTATATGCTTCTCGGTGTATATCTGCTCATGCCGCTGCTGTCGCCGTGGGCAGAGCGCGTAGGACGCAAGGAGTTGTCATTCTACCTCTTCCTGTGCCTGCTGACGACGCTTATTCCCTTCATACGGGAATGGGCCACCGAAGGCACGCTGCCCATCATCTACGGCCGTGCCGGTCTGCCTCGCCAGGCAGACTTCCCGCTTTGGGGCGAGGCCAGCTGGAACGGCTACGGCACGTTCTATTACGTCAGTGGCTTTATCGGTTACCTGCTGCTGGGCCTTTACCTGCGCAAATTCGTCGGCAAGCTGTCGTGGCGCCGCACCCTCGCCATCGGTCTTCCTTGCTGGCTTGCAGGCTTCGCCCTGTGCTTCGGCGGCTTCCTGGCACGTGTGTTTGCCACGTCCTCTACATTCCCCATCGAGGGCGGTGTATCACTTGCCGTGGTTTGGGAGACACCTTGGTACAACGACACTTTGGGCGTGGCGCTGATGACCGTAGGTTGGTTGCTTCTGTTCCGTCAGTTCAATGCAGGCGGGCGTTTTTATAGCAAAGTCCTTCTGCCCGTGTCCCGCGCCAGCTATGGAATGTACCTCTGCCATATGTTTGCCCTGGCGGCGTTCTCGGGTTTGTTCCGCGGTTGGCTGGGCATTGCCGGTGATGGAGCTCTTGGCACATGGACTACCCCTGTCGAGATTCTCCTTACCGCCCTCGCCACCTTTGCCGTCACCGCCATCGTGTGCTCTATCATTCAGCGCATACCTAAGGTCGGCAAATGGATTATGGGCTAAAGGCAAGGCAAATGGATTATGGGCTAAAGGCAAGGCTAACGAACTATAGCATACAAAAAGGGCTCCAATGCTGGAGCCCTTTATTGTTTGCTGGAGGTTCGGTTATCTCACAACAACCTTTCGGCCATTGACGATATAGATACCGCGTTTCGGCCTTGTCACTTGCTGACCGCTCAGAGTGTATATCTTGCCATCGCCCTTCTTCGAGGAGTCGGCGGTGAGGCTCATCAGGTTGTCGTAGAACTCAGGTGCTTCATTCACGCGGAAAGTGGAACCGTTGTCGGTAAGGCTATTGCCACTTTCCCAGTAACGCAGCGGACCGCCCTTGCCACCATGTTGGTTCAGGCACCATGAGCCTGTGCCTGGCACTCGCAGGACGAAGCCGTCGTCGTTGGGCAGTATATCCCAACTGTAGTCGCCTGGACGCATGACAGCATTCACGCCTACCAAGGTCAGTACTTCATCGAATCCTGTGGAACGATTATACACCTTCACCTTGTAGGGGTTGCCTCCGAAAGCCCACTGGAAGGTCTCCATCATGAGCGTATCGGCACTGAACACAGCAACAGGATGATAGGGCTCTTCCTCTGTCTTGCCGACCATATAATCCGAACGGATAGTCATGTTATACCAGGTTGCATCGTCCTCCGAAGTAGAGAAGGCAAACGGTCCGCGCCAAATTGCTTCGTAGGCTACGGTTGTATCGTCGGTGACAGAGAAGGGATGCGTGCCCACGGGCTTCAGCGTCACTAAAGCATTGTTCCATTCGGTCGGCGGTTCGGGCAACTGAGCGCCATAAGGCATATATTTCGTTTCCGAATTCAGCACTTCTCCGTCGAATATCAGGTTCGTAGTCACGGCATAGAGACTGCCCTGAGCAATCTCGAGGGCCTCGGTCGGGTCGAAGTCGCCTATTTCCTCTATCCTCCAGCGGTCACCGTCGTCGGGCGTATCCCAACTATTGATAACTATCCTGGTACTATTATTGTTGAAATACCAGACATTACCGTAGTCGTTGAGTATACTCATCTTGTACATATACTCACCGTCGGGCACCGGCCACTCTTCGATATATATCGGCGAGCCAAGCTCTTCCACCCACTGGCCGTTGCCGTCAGAGTGGTCGTTAGCTTTCAGGTAGCTCTTCAGCACCGGGCTGTACAGATAGTTGTTGCCTTCGATATTTATGATGGCAAACTGAGTATCCTCCTCAGGCAGTTCCCACCATACGCTCTGTCCGGCTTCCAGACCTTGGTGGTCGTTGCTGAGCACGAGATCACCACGCCGGCAACTGATAGCATACAGCTTGTCATTAGCAAACTCGATAGGCTCAGGCGGATCCACGGGATCGGGCCTGTCGGGCTTCACGTCGTTGATGATGTCTTCCCAGATCTTGTTGGCTCGGGTATCCAGCCATATAGCGGCCTCGTCAGCCTGTTGTGCATAGTCGGTTCTGTCGCCCCAAACGTTGCGATTGCTGGCGAATGAGTTCTTGGCGAAGTCGTAGTAATCCTGACAGTACTCCTTCAGTTCCTGCAGATCATTCTCCATGAACTCCTGCCAAAGGTCCCTGTAGACGTCGCTCATAGGCTCGTACTTCCAACGCAGGTCACGCATGAACTCCACCACTTCCATGTTGGGGTTATCTAACCAATAGTTGCTGGTGGTGTTGTACTTGAAATAGTTGTGTCCCTGTTCGTAGCCGAAGGCCCAGTCAAGGTCCCACACCGGACCGAAAACATACTTACTGGTGTCGCTCTCGAAGCTTTCGCGGTAGCAGAACGTGCTCTTCGGGTGGTAAAGCTCGAAGTTGCAGATCAGCTCGTTTACCATCAGGAAACGCACCAGCTGTTCCACATCTACATACTGTGAGATGTCCTGCCCGCGGTACAATGTCGCCATGAAAGCGTTGAAATTGTCGCGAATCTGCTCGAATGTCAGCGATGTCGTGCCCTCGGCGAATTCCGGTTCCTTGATATTTATTGGCAGGTTGTAAGGCTGAGTACGGAACTTCTGCCCTTCAGGCTCGTCGTAATACGAGTCGAGCTCCAAGAGCGCTGCTGCCGTCTCGTCTTCGAGGTCCACACTGTTGTTGGCCAGTCCCACCTTCTCCGTAAAGTTGTAGCTGCCACGGTATTCACCGTTGAGATAAACGTCAACGGGCACTATGTGGTTTGCAGCGGCTGCGCCCATCAGGCAGGCAGCCTTCATGCCCACGGCATTCGACATCATCGAGCCGCCGATACCGTTGGCCAGAAGCACCCAGTTCTTACCCTTGGTCATGCCCAGAGGCTTCACTTTCTCTTCGAACTTAAGGCGATACGGTTTCTTGGCCCAGCCCCAGCTGCTATTGCCACGGCCTCGTATCTGCATAGGTGTTTCCTCCATCGACGGGAAGATATCATGACCGTCGATCCTGAAGGTCGCATTCTTATACTCCGTCTTGCTCGTGATAGGCTGTCCGTCCTCTGTGTTGATATAGATAGTAGGTACCTCAGCACGATCCGTGAGCCAGTCCACGTGCACTCGGACCATGCGGCCGTAAGGCTGCATGGAATAAGTGGTCTCGCCGCCTGTATCTCCATCCTGAGTATCGGGGAGCAGCATTTTAATGCCGGCACGCGTCACGACATAATACACATCAGGGTCGAAACGCAGACGGCTCACCTTGCTCTCCTGACGCACGCCGTTGACATACACCAGCGTCTGGTCGTCGGGCACCTTGAATGAAGCCGTCAGGCGTTTGCCTATGGCAGCCAGCGTCACGTTCACCGTGTCAGCGTCAATCACGCCGTCGGCATCGACGAACACTTGGTCGTTGAATTTATCGTTGAACTTAAACGATTCAAACATCGGGAAATCGGTAGGTGCCTGCTCGGTAACCTGCGACACCTGCGACATCGGATAGGTGAATATCTGACCTATATTCGTCTCTATCACCAAGTTAGAGCCCGACTGCGTGTGCGACGTGATATACTCCAGCGGATAGGCCTCAATACGGCCGTCGGTGAGGTATACGTGCAGGGCATCCGGGAACTTTGTCATCACCTCAGGCTCCTCAGGGTCAGGACCGGGACCGGGGCCAGGGCCAGGACCTGGGCCGGGCTCACTGCCCTTCTTATAGAAGGTATAACGCTCGTTGGCACTATAGCCGGTGCTGGAATAAGTGCCAAGGAGTCCTTGGCTCAAGCGCAGGTTCCAATAGTAGTTCTCGGCCACTACGCTATTGATGCTTACTGTGCCGTCGCCGTTGTCACGGACATTCCAGAACTGCACTCTGTCCTGCGGGTCTGTTTCTAAGGTCATCCACTTATAGAAAGCATCGTCGCGCTCTGTAGTGTATACCAGATACTCGCCTGAAGCCTCGTTGCGGAACGTGTAGCCCGAGCGTGTGTTGACCACTACCCAGTAGGCATCCTCCGTAGGCTTCTCACCGTCGGTGACGTAGCAGATATAAGGAGATACTCCATGATAACTGCCAAGTCCGACATATCCCTCGCCTTGCTCGCAAGTGATATAGTACACACCGTCTTCGATGACGGCAGCCATTGCGCCATAGCAACTTAGCAGTAATAAACACCAGAAGGTAAATAGTTTCTTCATATCTTTTAGTTAGTCTATAATCGGTTGTCGATTTTACAAATCGGCGCAAAGGTAATGCTTTTTTCAATACGACATTCCAAAAATGCAAAAAATCTTCTTTGCACCCATTACCTTTAACGTTTTACGTTAATTTACCTTTCCCTATTTCAAGATTTTTCGTCTAAAAGACAAACGAAAAGACAAAAACGAGACTAACTAGAGAGCCATTCATGTAGCCGACGGCCTGCGAGGCCGTTGGCCACCTGAAAGGGTCTAATTGTATATCATTACCAATAATTATTGTATACGTAGCTGATGAGGAGGGCGTGGAGGATGAGGAGGGCCGGAACGCCGTAGCGGAACTTGTTCTTCTGCGTCTTGTGGTGAAACGCCTTCATACCTATCCAAGCGCCGAGGCTGCCGCCGATGGCAGCCATCCAGAGGAGGGTGGCTTCGGGTATTCGCCAGCGCCCTGTCTGCGCTTTCCATTTATCTATGCCATAGGCACAGAAGGTGATGAGATTAATTGCGGCGAGGAGAAGAAGAGGAAGTAGTAGTTTCATGCTACGATGGGAAATTATGAATTAACAATGCCAAGCTCCTCCAGCAATACACGCCAGTGGCCTGGGATTATGATGTGATGGTTGCCGATGGGATTGGTGAGGAAATAGCGGGCCTGCCGGGGCTCGGAGAGTTGGATAATCTGCTGTGTGCGGCAGAGGTCGGGCTTGGACTGGTTACGGACAAGCTGCCCTTCGGCGATGAATTGACGTGAGAGATCGGGCGAGAGCTTGAAGATGGTGACGGGCCCGGGACGCATGAAACCACGTATGCCTACCCCTATCCCCGACTCGAAATGTGTGTCGAATTCGTAACGCTCAACCATATTCAGGGGTATTGTGCAGTGGGCGAATAGCAGTTCACCCGTGTCCGGATTGATATTGGCGGGATTTGCCTGGAAACCGGAAACGCCTGCCACGGCCTGCGCAACGGCCATAGACAGCAGCGCCGGCACGTCACCTTCGCAACCGGCAACGATGCCCTCGGCATTCATACGCGCCAAGGCCAGGCACCCCGTATTGTGAACGGCAGAGAGGAGGTCGAAACAGCGGATGGTAAAGCCCTGCAAATCATAGCGCCAGACAAAGGCTTTAAGAGCCGTGTAAATCATGTCGGCGCCATTTTGCGCCGACATCCCCTTTATGTCGCCCACCTCTGCAATAAGTTCTTCGATAGGCAGTGCGATGAGTTCGACACCTAATCTATCCCGCACGAGCGAGGGCTGCACGTGGCTGGAAATCAGCCAGTCCGAAGGAGCTCCGATGATACCTAAACGCTGGCCGCGCAGGCGGTTGCGCGCTGCCTCAGCCTGCACGAGGATGGTGGCGCGCTCTCGGATATAGGTATCACTGCCATGCAGTATCTCGCCCTCGAGACCTTGCAGGTGCAGGAAGGACAGAATCTCCATGGAAGCTGCCAGCGAATTGCTTTTACCTGACGTGAGAAGGCGGAAAGGGCGGCGGCTCTGCGCCAGCAAGGCAGGCAGACGGCGCAGGAAGAGGCCCTCGGTGCCACCCGTACGGACGTATATGAGGTCGAGCGTATGGCTGCCAAAGTCGCTGAAATCCTCTCCTCGGAAATCATATTCTATTTGCAGGCTGTCCAGGAACTCCTGCGTGACGGCGGCTACGGCCTGCTCGTCGTGCAATGGTGAGGTAAGTGTGTAGATTGCTATTTCAGACATGGTCGTGAAGCGACTCACTATTAACAAAGCGAGGCGGGAAAAGGTTTATGAAGTTGCAATTTGCTTGCAAAGATAGGGAAAATATTTCCTTTTATAGCATTTTTATCCTTTATTTTTTCATTTTTCAACTAAAAAGCAGTACCTTTGCGGGCAAAATTGTAAAACACTTATTTACACAAGCACTACAATGGAAGCAAAAAGAAGCGTAGTAGGTGCCAAAATCCGCACTATACGCGAGACGAAAGGTCTCAGTATTGAAGAGATAGCAGAACGCAGCGGACTGGCCGTGGAACAAGTGGCCTCTATTGAAACCGATGAATATCTGCCGTCGCTGGGTCCGCTTATCAAAGTAGCACGTGCATTAGGCGTGCGCCTCGGCACGTTCCTCGACGACAACGACGAGCTGGGCCCCGTAGTATGCCGGCGCGAAGAGCAGGAGGTGCACAGCAGCATCAGTTTCTCCAACGACTCCACCGAGGCTCGCCAGAACATGATTTACCACTCGCTGGCTCGCCAGAAGGCCGGGCGCCACATGGAGCCCTTCGTGATTGACATACGTCCCGACGAAGCCCCTGATTTCAAGCTCTCTGCCCACGAAGGCGAGGAGTTCATCTACGTGCTCGAGGGCACCGTGGAGATTGCCTACGGCAAGACCGTGTACCGCCTGAACCAGGGCGACAGTATTTTCTACGACAGCATCGTCAAGCATCACGTGCACGGAGCACCGGGCTTAGCTGCAAAGATACTGGCTGTGGTTTATATACCTATTTAATTTAAGGAGTTAAAGGAGTAAGAAAATTAAGGAAGTTAAAGGAGTTAAAGGAGTTAAAGACGAATGTCTTGGCTTTAGCTGTTAACTTGTTAATGTGTAAATGTGTTGACGTTAAGGTTTCAACTATTAACTCTTAACTCTTAATTCTTCGCTCGGCGCTTGCGACGCTTGACACTTCAAGAACTCCCCAAAAAAAAGATTCAAGTTCAATAATAGTTGATGGATAACACTAAACGTAAATATCCCGCCGAAACAGGCGGCGAAGGCTATACGCTCTTTGAACGCACGCTGGGCGGATGGCTCGAACACTGGGCCGAGGTGACTCCCGACAAGGAATACCTTGTTTATTCCGACCGCGATCTGAGATTCACATGGTCGCAGTTCAACGAGCGTGTGGACAACCTGGCCAAGGGACTCCTCGCCATAGGTGTCAAGCGCGGCATGAACGTGGGCATCTGGGCCACCAACGTGCCCGACTGGCTCACCTTCCTTTATGCTACGGCAAAGATAGGTGCTGTGCTTGTGACGGTGAACACCAACTACAAGCAGAGCGAACTGGAATACCTGTGCAAGGACTCTGATATGCACACGCTCTGCATCACCGACGGCACTTGGGAAGCCGACTATGTGGACATGACTTATAATATGCTGCCCGAACTGCGCACAGCTGAGCGCGGCCACTTGAACAGCGAGCGTTTCCCATGCCTGAAAAATGTGGTTTACATCGGCATGGAGAAATACCGAGGCATGTTCAACACCGCCGAGCTGCTGCTGCTTGGACAGAATATCGAGGACGAGGAACTGCAAGCCGCCAAGTCCGTGGTTACCTGCCACGACGTAGTGAATATGCAGTACACCTCAGGCACCACAGGGTTCCCCAAGGGCGTTATGCTCACGCATTATAATATCAGCAATGACGGATATTTCACGGGCGAGAATATGGGCTTCACTCAGGACGACAAGCTATGCGTCTGCGTGCCTCTGTTCCATTGCTTCGGCGTGGTACTGGCCACGATGAACTGCCTCACTCATGGCTGCACACAGGTGATGGTCGAGAAATTCGACCCACTCGTGGTGCTGGCCAGCATACACAAGGAACGCTGCACAGCGGTCTATGGTGTGCCGACTATGTTTATTGCCGAACTGAATCATCCTATGTTCTCGATGTTCGACATGAGCTCTCTGCGCACAGGCATCATGGCAGGATCGCTCTGTCCTGTGGAACTGATGAAACAGGTGAGCGAGAAGATGTTCATGACCATAACATCGGTCTACGGACTCACCGAGAGCTCGCCGGGCATGACGCAGACCTGCCTCTCGGACACTTTCGAGCAGCGCTGCACCACCGTGGGCCGCGATTTCCCGTTCGTGGAGGTCAAGGTTCTCGACCCCGAAACGGGCAAGGAATGTCCTCCGGGCGTTCAAGGTGAGATGTGCTGTCGCGGTTTCAACGTGATGAAGGGCTACTACAAGAACCCGGCTGCCACGGCAGAGGTCATCGACGAGAATGGCTTCCTTCACAGCGGCGACCTCGGCATCAAGGACGAGCAGGGCTACTATCGCATCACTGGCCGCATCAAGGACATGATTATCCGTGGAGGCGAGAACGTGTATCCACGCGAGATAGAGGAGTTTCTTTATCACATGCCGGGTATCAAGGACGTGCAGGTGGCTGCCGTACCATCGAAGAAATACGGCGAGGAAGTGGGCGCCTTCATCATCCTCTACGAGGGTGCCACGATGACGCCCGAGGATGTGCGTGAGTTCTGCCGCGGCAAGATAGCGCGCTACAAGATTCCCAAATACGTCTTCTTCGTCAACGAATTCCCCCTCACCGGCTCTGGTAAGATTCAGAAATTCAAACTGAAGGAACTTAGCCTCAAACTCTGCGAGCAACAGGGCATAGAGGTTATTTGACCCAGAAAATGTCCCCACTCGCTCGCGAGTTAACACGATAACACATTAACAAATTAACAAATTAACAAATTAATAAGTTAACGTTAAGGTTAAGGTTTAAAAGGATTAGAGATTAAGGATTAACTATTGCCTCCCAGCGCCCCAACGGGGCAGCAAGCAGTCAGCCCAGGGCAGCGCCCTGGGTATGCAGGACGAGAATATATCGCCCTGACAGGGCAAAAGCATTTACCAGGGCAGCGCCCTGAGTCAAGGTCAAGGTCAACTCTTCGCTCGGCGCTTGCGACGCTTGACACTTCAAGAACTCTTAACTAACCCGTTAACGTCAAGGTTAAAGTTATCGTTTTCTCCCTCGCTTACTTTCGACACCTTGCGTAGCGTGTCGCGAATAATTAGTGAAATTCGATAATAATAACTTCCAAAGGACATGAAGAAATTCGTAAAATTCGTGTAATTCGTTGTTTAAAAA
>JAEESE010000028.1 GCA_016286165.1 Bacteroidaceae bacterium
CGCCCATGTGCAGCGACAGCTCAACTACTTCCCCCAACACGTTAAGGGATTCATCAACATTCTGAAACAAGGATACATCGCAACAAATGGAAAATCAAACTGAAGAAACGAAGAAGGTGGAACATATCACCTTCAGCGGCGTTTGCTTGCAAGGCAAGGCAAAAGGCACGAGAATAATCGGTTTCGGCTATTACCGCAAAGGCGACAAGCACTATGTTCATGGCAGCGACGTCATCCCTGGCGGCATTTTCGACCACGACGGATGGCACCTCATAGACCCCGAAACGTTGTCGGTTGTGGTAGCCAAATATTGAGCAGAAAAATCAGGCTAATAAAGAGAAAGGGACAAAGAAAATGAAAAGAAAAAGTAGCAAAAAGAAAAGTAAAAAGAAAAAGGCCCAAGAGAAAAACTCGAATCGATTCGGTTATGCGCGGCAAAAAAAAGAGCCTGTGCCAGAACATTTAATCGTCAATTGGCAAGAGTTCAAAAAATTCTTCAATGAGTTGTTGATTCGATACAAAAGCAACATTGCACCATTGAAGTATCTCTCGAGGGGCTTAAAAGATAAAGCGCAAGCATTTGTTGAAGAATACAATACCCAAGCTGCTCTTTACGATGCTGTAGAGAAAATGATTAAAAGCAATTTCCTAAATGGCAGAGTAAGAAAATATCCGTTTACGGCTTCTGTTTATTGGCTTGTCGAATGTGAACATAATTTTGACCGCGTTCTCACAGGTTATTTTGACAACCCTCCAGAGCAAGAACTCACCGAACAGGAGCGGAGAAAGAAAGCCGAGGAAGAGCGGCAACAAGAAGCCGAGGAACGAAGGCGCAAGAATAACGAGATTGACCAGCAGATCAGGGAGGAGCAGCGCAGAGCGCGTGAAGAAGCTCACGCCAACCGCGCAACGCCCGAACAGCTGGAAGAAATCTTCAAGAACTTCAAACTTCCACCATTAAACAACTCAAAAACTCATTAACTAAAACTCAAATGAAACTATCCGAATTAACACTGGAAATGATTAAGGCCGCAGGCCACAAGGCCATCTTCATGCACTACGACGCATCTGACTGCGAGCGGCTGGTCAACACCGACTGGGGGCTGGCACAAGTAAAAGATATGCTGATGGCCAAGTGGGGCGACGTCGACATCATGTTGAACCCGGCAGGCTGCAAATGTCACGAAGCATTCATCATCAACGACGAGAAATGGAAGGCCGACCACGAGGCCTACATGAAAGAAAAGGCCGAGCTGGTAGCACGATGGGGATGTGAGTAGTTGGCCCCTCCCCCGCTGTCCGCCCTCCGCAGAAGAGGTCTGCTTCGGCCGCTCAGGACGGCTTGACATTTAGTCAACCCGTTTATTCCTTCGCTACCCTGTTAGGGCGGGGGATGGAGTGAGAGCCAGCTACGCTGGCGGTGAGGGGTGAGAGCGCCTTCGGCGCGGTGAGGCAATCCTAACCGCTAACCATGGCGCCAGCCATCTAACCGCCGCGTAGCGGCTCTAACCGCTGCGAAGCAGTAGCCCTCCATAGGGCGCAACGTGACAGAAACCGCAAAATGGGTATTGCATAGTTCAAAAAAAGGTTGTACCTTTGCAGCGCATTTGAGAAAGTAGTGTTCACCTTCAAGGCAATGTGCTTTTGTGCCAAAGGCCACGGCGCAGTGAGCGAATAGACGTAGTCGCGAATACGGATTGACGCTCATCACAAGTTCCAGAACCGAAAAGGCAACGCTCTTATCAGATTGCACAACACAAACACAACCTTAACCAACCCTTAAAACCTTAAATTAAAACTATGAAACCTATTCAGTACAGCGTAACTTTGCGCCCCAACCCCCAGAAGCCCGAAGAGGCTAAGAAGGCTTATGCCACCATCCAGCTCACCGGCAACGTCGACATCAACGAGCTGGCCGCCCACATCATCGACCACGGCTCGGTGTTCTCCAAGGGCACCATCGTCGGCGTACTCACCGACCTCGTCATCTGCACCAAGGAGCTTATCCGTCAGGGCTATAAGGTCAGCTTCGGCGACCTCGGCTCGTTCGAGCCCAGCCTCAGCAGCACTGGCGCCAAGACCAAGGACGAGTTCACCGACGCCAACATCAAGGAGATCCGCGTGAACTTCAACATCGGTGACGGCCTGCTCAACCTCCGCCGCAACGCCACTCTCCAGCGCACCTCCACTCGTGCCGCTCAGGCTGCTGCCCTCAAGGCTGAGAACGAAGGCAAGACCGTGGCCGACTGGACTCCCGAGGTGGAGGAAGGCGACGAACCTTAATGAAAGGAGGTGGTAAATGAAGGAAAGTACCAAGCGAACCATCAAGACAGTACTGCAGTTCGTGGTGACAGTCATCACGGCACTGCTTACCACCCTGGGCGCCCATGCCGCCAACCTGGTCCAATGAACGAACTTAGATTCGACATCCTACTCTTTGCCCTTCTCTGCACCCTCGGGTGCGGAGAGGGCTTTACTAACTTAACAGATTACATTAACCTTAAAGAAATTCCGAATGAATACACAAAACACACAACAAGATTCCAGCCTATATCTGTCGCCACACTTTCGCCTCGCGGAGTTCACGCAGAGTTCCACGGCGCGCCGATTAGGCATCAAGAACGAGGTAAACAGCCAGCATCTGGCCAACCTCACAAACCTCTGCCGCTATGTCCTCGAACCTTTGAGGAAGCGTTTTGGGCAGCCCATATACGTCAACAGCGGCTACCGCTCTCAGGAACTAAATCGCGCCGTTGGAGGCGCTGTTAAGAGTTATCATCTCTACGGCCGTGCGGCTGACATCAGAGCCGCCAACCTCAGCGACAACAACACGCTCTACGCATTAATCAAGGAACTGCGCCTGCCTGTGCACGAATTGCTCAAGGAGCAGGTCATCAAGGGAATTCCCACGTGGATTCATGTGGCGATATAAACCTAAGCTGCTTCGCAGCGGTGAGAGCCCTTCAGGCGGTGAGGGTTATAGCTGCTCCGCAGCGGTGAGAATATTAGATTTTGGGAATAAATGTTTAAAGGAAGATTGAGTCATTCATGTTGTTTTTCATTTGTTAGTTTAAGAAGAAAGGGCTGCGCTGTGAAGCGCGGCCCTTTTTGTGTTATGCTGCTGCCCCGTTGGGGCGTTGGTGTCAAATTGTATATTGTTTCCTTTTTTTCGCTCCGTATTACTTCGTCTTCAGGCGCAGGATGGTGAGCGAGAAGGGTTGGACGGGGATGACGATGGTGCTGGAGGGCTCGCTGATACGGACGGGATATTCCTCGGGCGAGACATTGAGCTGCGCGCGCATGGAGTTCTCGTCGGTGCCGCTCTCGGAGGCGAGGATGATGGCCCGGCCCTGGGTGGCGGTGGCGCTGCCCAGCTTGATAGCGGTCGTCTGACGCTCGCGCGTGGGATTGACGAGCTTGACAATCATCTCGTTGGTGCGCTCGTCGAAGGTGGCGTTGGCGTAGAGGCTCTGACGCTCGGGCAGGGTGATCTCGTGGACGAGCTCGCCGTCGAGGAGGCAGCGGGCAGAGGTGCCCTTGACCTGAATCTCGACATTGTACCAGCGGCCGTCCTCGAGGTGACCTTGAGTAGCGGCGAGGGTGTTCTTGCCGCCGTCAGCCATGTGCTCAACGGCATGCTGACCGTTGCCCCAGCCGCCGAGGTTCCACCACAGCATGTTCTGACCGTCCTCGGCACCGAAGGCGACGATGAAGCCCTCGTTGCCCTCGAGGCGACGACCTTGGACGCGGACGGTGTAGTTGTCCGGCAGGACGGTGGTGTTGAGGATGACGGAGCCCTCGGCACGCTGGTTCTGCTGCTGCAGTACGCCGCCCCCGAATGCCCATTGGCTCTGCGTGCGACGTCGCGCATCAGCCTCGCCGCCGAAGGTGCGCCACTGGCCGTTGTCGGCAGCGAAATCGTCCTTGAGGATGACCTTGCCCGACTCGTCGACAACCTCGAGGTTGCGGAACTCAGCCTTGGTGCCCCAGGTGGTGAAGCCCACGTGGTGACCGATGGTGGCGGCGAGCGTGTTGCCCGACACTTGCACGGGCACTACGCGCGTACCTATATTATTAGCCATAAGCTTCTGGACGTGGTAGGAAGGTGTGCCGAAGCTCTCGGCGGCGTTGAAGCGAATCATGTCGGGACGCCAGGCGGGGTTGTGCTCGTTGACGAAGATGGGGGCGTAGGAACCCATGACGACGATGTCGGAGTTGCGCTCCAGGCCCTGCATATAAACAGCCTCGCCGAGGGCGGCGGTGAGATGGCCGTTGACACCGAAGCCCTGCGTGACGGCATATTCACCGACGTAGATCTTGGGGCCGTGGCGGTCGTAGCTGTCGTACTTGTTGAAGTTGTTCTCGAACCACGAGGGCGAGCGGTAGTAGTGCTCGTCGAGGATGTCGACGGGGTGCTGGCTGCGCCACGATGGTTCGTCGGTGCCCCAAGACTCCACGTTGCCGATGATTTCGACCTCGGGGTACTTGGCCTTGATAGCCTTATAGAACTGGATGTAGCGCTCGAAGTAGTGGTCGCTCTGGTCGCGGTTGCTGTCGAAGTAGAAGTTGGCATTCTCGTTGCCCACTTCGAGGAGGCGCAGGTTGAAGGGCTCGGGGTGACCGTTCTTAGCGCGCTCGGCACCCCACTTGGTGGTCTTGGCGTCGCCGTTGGCATATTCGATGGCGTCGAGCGCCTCCTGGATATATTCCTCGATCTGGTCGTAGGGCTGCAGCCATCCGTGGCCGATACCCACGTTGACGACGAACAAGGGTTCAGCGCCGAGATCCTCGGAGAGCTGCAACATCTCGTGGTAGCCGAAGCCGTCGGTGATGTTGTAGCCCCAGTTGACGCTGAGGTGTCCGGGCCGCTGTTCGATGGGTCCCACTGTGTTCTTCCATTCGAAGCGGTTGTGGAGGTTGTTGCGCGGCGTGGTCTGGCCTTCGACATAGCAGCCGCCGGGGAAGCGCATGAACTTGGGGTGCAACGCCTCGAGCAGTTCGGCGAGGTCGATGCGGCAGCCGTTGGGGCGCCCTTTGTAGGTGGGCGGGAAGAGGCTTACGACATCGAGGGTGAAGGTGCCGGGCTGCGAGAAGGCGAGCGTCATGCAGCCCTCGGGGTCGGAACCCGTGGCGCGTATGCTGACGCCCTCGACCTTGGTCCACTTGCCTGCCTTGAGCTTCAGCGGCACGGCGGTCTGTCCGAGGTTGCTGCCGTCGCGGCCGTTGAGCGCGACAATAAGATTGCCCTTGTAGGCGGCATCCGCCTTCACCCACGCGGAGAAGGTGTAGGTGGTCTGCTGGCGGAAAGCCATGCCCCAGTAGCCCTCGTTCTGCACGCCGCCGGCGGGGGAGGGCACGGTGAGGCGGAGGGCATGTGCCTGGCGGTCGTTGAGGAGGCCGGCGGTGGTGAGCTCAGCCCCGGCACCGCCTATCGCCCGCCAGTGTACGGGCTGGCTGTTGTCGTCCTCGAAGGAGCGGTTCTGCACGAGTTCGGCATAGAGTCCGCCGTCGCCGGCGTGGTTGATTTCCTCGAAGAAGATACCGTAGAGGCGAGGGCTGACGGTGGCGCCCATGTGGGCTGCGTCGACGTCGACCTTGACCTGTGCGCTGCCGGCAGCGGCGACAAAAACCGCGGAGGCACATAACGCACGCAAGAGATTAAAATGTGTCATAATAGTAGATAATAATTGGTTGTTTTTTCAGTGATTCGCCTACAAAAGTAATGTAAAGGAGCGTCTCACGCAAATTATTTGACAATTTTCTTGTTTCTCTGCGCAAAAAGGCGTATCTTTGCTCGCTGAAAACCGAATTTAGGATGCCCGATATATATACTTCACAAATCGATAACAACGGCACGGCCGAAGAACAGCTACGCCAATGGTGGCAGCAGAAGTTCGAGGAGCCGGTGCCGGAGGATGCCAAGGCATGGCTGCGCTCGCTGCTGCGTCGCGAGATAAGCCGGGCGCGCATCGACGACCAGCGCCTCGATGATGCGGCGCTGCAGCGTCTGCACGACAGCCGCCGACTGGCGCAGACCAAGCTCGAAAACGTGGAGGCCTCGATAGCTGCGCTGCGCAAGCAGATGGAGCAACTGCACCGGTTCGTGGACATCAACACCGAGCTCGAGGAGCAGAAGGCACGGCTCTACGACGCCAACAAGCAGCAGGCTGCTTTCCTGGCGGAGCAACGCCAGCTGGAGCGCTTCGAGGAGTTTGAGTCGATAAACGGAACATTCCAACGTATCTACGTCCTGGGCAAGACGGTGGCAGAGGCCCGCAAGTCTATAGGCCAGCTGACCATAAGCCACGACGAGGCGAACCGCCGCACCATAGAGGCGGAGAAGCGCGTGGTGATGGAGGAGGCCAAGATGCGCGAGGCCGAGGACACCACGGTGCAGGCCGCCATGACTATGTCGCAGGCCGAGCGCCTGATAGCCCAGGCGGAGTGCGCCGAGGAGGAACACCGCCTCAACGAGCAGGACCTGCAGCAGTTGCGCGAGCGACTCGCGATGCTGCAGAAAGAGTTGCAGGAGACGGTCTCGGATGCCGAGGCAGCCGCCAAGTCCACGGCAGCGCTGCAACTGCGGCGCCAGGCACTGGAGCCCCACCGAAGCATGCTGGCACAGGTGAGCGGCGTGAAGACACGCCTGGACCAGCTGAACCAGACTCACGAGTTGCGCGAGACGCTGACGAACCAACTGCAACACGCCACCGAGCAGCAGAACGAACGCAACGAGCAGCTGGGGCGCCTCTTCTCGGAGAACCAAGCCCTGCAGGCGGAGATAACCAAGAAGAAAGAGGAGGTGGACGGCCACCGGCGCAACATAGCGGGGCAGGACAGCTACACCATGCAGCGCCGCGCCCTCGAACTGCGCAGCCGTAAGCTCATGCTCGAGACGGGCTTCTCGCTCTGGCGCAGCATAGCCCAGGGCTACGACCTCATAGAGGCGAAGACACAGCTCATCACGCAGCTGCGTCTGCACATAGACCACGTGAACCAAAACATAGATACGCTGACCGAACAGGTACGGCGCGACGAGCAGCAGCTGCAGCAGAAGCAGTACCACCTGACGCTCTCGAAGAGTCAGAACGTGATAGAGCTCAGAGCCGACCTCGAGGAAGGCACGCCCTGCACGGTGTGCGGAGCCACACATCACCCCTGGCAAGGCGAGGGCGTGATAGAGCAGGGCACGCTGATAGCGTCGCTCAAGAACGAAGTGGATACGCTGACGCAGGACCTAACTGCCAAGCAACGCGAACTGCGAGAGCAGACCGACGACCTCATAGCCTCGCGGAGCCGTCTGAAGGTGGAGGCCGAGAACCTGGAAACGCTGACAGCCCGCCAGCGTAAGGACACCGACGAATGGCAGACGTTTGCCAAGCTGGACCGCTCGTTCGTGGAGTGCTCGCTATCGACCAACCGCGAAGCACGCACCACGCTGATACAGCAGCTCATCGACAAGACCACGGTGGACGCCGAACAGGCAGAGCGCGAGCTTGACGCCTTCACCTTCCACCTGGACTCGATAGCGTCGATAGGCGAGGAGATACAAAAGAAACAACAGTATGCTGCAGAACTGGCCATTCAGCTCAACGAGGTGAATACCGCCTGTCAGGTGCTGGCGAGGGAAACGGAAACGCTGAACCAACGCCTCACCACTACCACGCAGCTGTTCAGCCGACAATACGAAAGCCTGTCGGCATCCATCACCATACCCGACTGGTACCGCAGCTGGCGCGAGTCGCACGAAAGCCTGAAGCTGCGCATACAGTCGATGGCCGACGAATGGCAGACGCTCTCGGCCGACATAGAACAGGGCGAGACGAGATGCAAGGTATACGCCACTGCCGAAGAGCTGCTAAAGAGGAGCATAGCGCAGGCACAAGCCGACGTGCTGCTGTGCGAAGGCATAGCCACACGCACCAGCGACCTGGCGGAAAAAGCATATACCGCCCTGCACAAACTCGTCGACGACGGCAACGGCAAAGGCCATTTCACCATAGCACGGCAGCGCCTGGGAGAACAGGCCACCCTGCTGAAGCAGGCCAACTCGGAATACTACCGCAACCACGATGAGCTGCTAATGCTGCAGGCACAGCAACAACACCTGACAAGCACCATCGATCAGGCGGAACAAATCAAGGCTACGGAGCAGCGCACACTGGACATGTGGATGCAACGCTTCAACGCCAATAACCCGCCGGTGCAGATGGCTGAGCTGGAGCGCGTGCTCGCCGACGGCAAGGAATGGGGCCAGATACGCAAGCAAGTGCGCGACAACAGCATGCAGATAGCTATCCTGCAAGCCCGGGTGGACAACCTCAGAGCCCAGATAATAGCGCTGCAGGCCAACGGTCTGCGCCCCGTGAGCGGCAACGGCGAAGCCGAACAGGACCAGTTGGCGAAACAAATCGAAGAGCTGGAATCCAAACGCCGCGACGTGCTGATGCAGATAGCCAAAGCCGACGAGACATTGCGAAGACACCAACAAACAACTACTCAAGAATAACACAAAACACGAACGATTCATGGCAAAGTACAACATTCGCCCTCGTAAAGAGAAACCCGCTAACTACCGCATGGCAGTAAGCACCGAAGTGATCAACGTCATCTACGAACAGCTGATGCGTAAGATGATAGTAGAAAAGAAGTACCGCGACCCGCACTATACGGCAGCACGTCTGGCCGAGGAGATAGGCACCAATACGCGCTACATAAGCGCGGCAGTGAGCCTGAGATTCCAACAGACCTACACCGAACTCGTAAACGGATACCGCGTACGCGAAGCCGTGGCACTGCTCACCGACCGCCGCAACCGCGGCCTCACCATGGCCGAAGTGGCCTCGACGGTGGGCTTCGCCAACCGCCAGTCGTTCTACGCCGCGTTCTATCGCACTTTTGGCAAGACGCCGAAGGAATACCAGGACAACTTCTTCGCCAAGAGCCAGGAACTGCGACGCACACGCAAACCACGCAACAGCTGATAGGCACTTTTTATGGAAGTTAAAGGAGTTAAAGGAGTTAAAGGAGTTAAAGACGTTAGCTCTACTGCTGGAGACATACAAGTTAAAGAAGTTAAGGGAGTTAAAGGAGTTAAAGACGATAGCCTTGCTGCCGGAAACATACAACCTGACACTTCAAGAACTGCCGTGGCTGAAGGCCACATAACTCCCTTAAGTTCCTTAACTTCCAAGCAAGCAGAGCTTGCGAGTTTCAAATACACTGACCAACGTTTTGCCGACATACAACTGCTGCGCTACCGCGTGAAGGACTTTGAAACACTGACGCCACGCCAGCGAATCCTGGTCTATTACCTCAGCGAAGCAGCACTTGCAGGCCGTGATATCCTCTGGGATCAGAACGGGCGCTACAACCTGCGCATACGCCGTCTGCTGGAAACCGTATACGTGTATTACGACGGCAACCGGCAGAGCGACGACTTCAAAGCGTTGGAGACGTATTTGAAACGAGTGTGGTTCTCAAACGGAATCCACCACCACTACAGCACAGACAAGCTACAGCCTGCCTTCTCGCCGACTTTCCTGAGAACGGCAGCTGCCAGCGTCAAGGACAAACTGACCTTAGACGCGGAAGAGCTGTTTCCCGTGATATTCGACCCGGCGGTGATGCCTAAGCGCGTGAACCAAAACGAAGACGACGACCTGCTCGCGACTTCGGCGTCGAACTACTATGGCGAGGGCGTAGGCCAGGCTGAGGCAGAGGACTTCTACGCCAAGCAGAAAGCTGCCGCGGCAGACCAGTCGCGCCCCGTCATGTACGGCATGAACAGCCGACTGGTGAAGGAGAACGGTACCCTGAAGGAGCGCGTATGGCATAGCGGCGGCCTCTACGGCGCTGCCATAGACCGCATAATACACTGGCTAGAGAAGGCGAAGGGGGTGGCGGAGAACGACGGGCAGGCTGCCGTGATAGACAAGCTCGTAGAATTCTACCGCACAGGCGACCTGCACACCTTCGACGAATACACTATCCTTTGGGTCAACGACACCGAAGGCGACGTGGATTTCACCAACGGCTTCACGGAAGTATACGGCGACCCGCTCGGACTGAAAGCCAGCTGGGAAGGTTTCTCAAATTTCAAGGACAAGGAAGCCACCACACGCACGGAGAAGCTGTCGGCCAACGCACAGTGGTTTGAGGACCATTCGCCCGTGGACCCGCGGTTCCGCAAGCCCGAATGCCGGGGCGTCACCGCCAAGGTGATAGTAGCCGCCATGCTCGGCGGCGACCTCTATCCCAGTTCGGCAATAGGCATCAACCTGCCCAACAGCAACTGGGTGAGGGCAGAGCACGGTTCCAAAAGCGTAACAATAGGCAATCTGACCGAAGCATATAACGAGGCAGCCAGGCAAAACGGCTTCCTCGATGAATTCGTCGTTGATGAACCTACGCTGGCACTCGTACGCCGCTACGGCGATGCCTGCGACGACCTGCACACCGACCTGCACGAATGCCTCGGCCATGGCTCCGGACGCCTGTTGGACGGCGTCGACCCCGACGCCCTCAAGGCTTACGGCAGCTGCATAGAAGAAGCGCGCGCCGACCTCTTCGCACTCTACTACATTGCCGACGCGAAGCTTGTGAGCTTAGGGCTGGTGCCCGACGGCGAAGCCTACAAGAGCCAGTACTACACTTATATGATGAATGGCCTGATGACGCAGCTCGTGAGGATAGAGCCGGGCGCCGTCATTGAGGAGGCACACATGCGAAACAGGGCTTTGATAGCCCGCTGGGTGCTCGCACGGGCCGCCAGCAACAGCGCGTCAACGACGCCCGCCGTGGCGCTTGTGAGCCGCGACAACAAGTCGTACGTGCAGATAAACGACTACGAAGCCTTGCGCAGCCTGTTCGCAGAACTCCTTGCCGAGGTGCAGCGCATCAAGAGCGAAGGCGACTACGCTGCCGCCGCAAACCTCGTTGAGACCTACGGAGTAAGCATTGATGCCCGACTGCACCAAGAGGTGCGCCAGCGTTATGCTGCGCTCGACATAGCTCCATACAAAGGCTTTATAAATCCCGAATACGAGCCCGTCTATGACTCGGACGGCAATATCACCGACGTAAGCATCAGCTACGGCGAAGCCTATGACCACCAGATGCTGCGCTATTCACGCGACTACGCCACCCTGCCACTGATAAATGACTGATACACACAATATCCACTCCGCATCAAACCCAGTCGGCGAATCGACGACCAACACCATCATAGCCATCAAAGCCGACCTCCGCGCTGCCATGAACGGCGTGGCGGCACAATCGATACGCCAAGGCGGTGCGGCCTACCGCCTCGTCTACGGCGTGGACTTGCCCCGTCTGCGCAGTATAGCAGCCGATTACAGCCGCGACCGGCGACTGGCCCTCGCCTTGTGGAACGACAATATCCGCGAGACGCGCATGCTGGCCGTAATGCTACTGCCGCCGGAAGAGTTTGACAGCGATTTGGCTGACCTCTGGGTGGGCGGCCTGCGCCGTGAGGAGTCGGACCTGGCAGGTCTGCTCATAATGGACCTCATTGCTCACGCTCCGTACGCCATAGACAAAGCTTACGCCTGGATGGCTGATGAGCGTGAGACATACCAGCTGTGCGGCTTCCTCACCATAACACGGCTGCTGATGCAGGGCGTTCAGCTCTCGGAGAGTGCCGAAGCCGAACTGCTCGACCAAGCGGCAGCGACACTCCCCTCGGCCTTCCTGCCGCTGCGCCGCGCCGCCACGAATGCCCTGCTGCGCCTGTCCGAGTCGGCTCCGCATTTGGCTGCCGACATCGACAAGCTTTTATCAGGGCAATAATGTAGTTGTTGGCAAAGAAGATGTTTTATAAGACAACGAATTATACGAATTAGACGAATTATTCGTGCCCTTAGGGCAACCCTCTATAGGCCTTCTTCGTTCAGGAAGCAAGCTGCATAGCTGCTTGCTTTAGGGGCTGACTGCTATTGCCCCTATGGGGCGCTGGGGTCTAATAGTATATCATTGCCAAAAATATTCGTGAGATTCGTGTGATTCGTTGTCTGAGAAAAACATTTGTGTCTACTGATACGTCATTCCTTTCATTTTTATCATGTTAATGTGTGTAAAACCTTAATTTATTAGCCAAAAAAGCACTAACTTTGTGGCCGTATGAGCGACAAGATGACCCTTCAAGAACAAGTGCACGAAAGCTTTCGCCTCTATATGCTGGCTAACGGCCTCAGACAGACGCGGGAGCGTTATGCTATTCTGCATGCCATCTACGAAACAGAAGGCACCTTCACCATTGATGACCTGCAAAAGATAATGGAGAAGAATCGTTTCTACGTCAGCACTAACACGCTCTATCTGACTACGCAACTGCTTGTCGAGGCCAACTTGCTCATCCGTCACCCATTCTCGTCGTCGGCGTCGGTATTCGAGCGCATTGCCGACGACCGCCCTCGCAGCTACCAAATCTGCAGCCACTGCCACCGCATCACGCGCATCAAGAGCAAGGAACTGGCAGCGAGCCTCGAGACCTATCACTCGCGCTCTTTCCATATCACCCATCGCATAGTCTACGTCTATGGTACCTGCGCTTCGTGCCAGCGAGCTATGCACAAGCGGCTGAAAGCAGCGAACGTTAACTCATCAACAAAATAATATCAGACAAGTAAAATGAAACAAGGTAAAGTGGACGCCCTCCTGGGCATCGTTTTCGGCGACGAAGGCAAAGGAAAGGTCGTCGATGTGTTCACCCCTCGCTACGATGTCGTAGCACGTTTCGCCGGAGGCCCCAATGCCGGCCACACCATCATCTTCGGCGGCAAGAAGTTCGTTCTTCGCTCCATTCCTTCCGGCATCTTCGACGAAGGTAAATTGAATATCATCGGCAACGGATGTGTGATTGCCCCAGACCTGTTCATGGCTGAAGCCAAAGAGCTGGAAGCCGCAGGCTACGACCTCCGCAGCCGCCTGCATATCAGCACCCGCGCACACCTCATACTACCCACCCACCGCGTGCTCGACCGAGCTTACGAAGCGGCTAAAGGCAAGAACAAGGTCGGTACTACAGGCAAGGGTATCGGCCCCACTTACAGCGAGAAAGCCAGCCGTACAGGCCTGCGCGTAGGTGATATCCGCGACAACTTCGCCGAGAAATACGCCACGCTGAAAGCCCGGCACGAACAGATCCTGCGCGACCTCCAT
This sequence comes from Bacteroidaceae bacterium, assembly GCA_016286165.1. GTDB lineage: Bacteria > Bacteroidota > Bacteroidia > Bacteroidales > Bacteroidaceae > Physcousia. Next base: position 13,183 of record JAEESE010000028.1, read on the forward strand.
TACACAGACTATGATATCGCCGATGAGGAACGCCTCTGGCTCGAAGGCATAGAATATATGCGCCAGTTCCAACTCACGGATACTGAGATAGAGATTAACCGTCTGCTGGCCGAAGGCAAGAACGTGCTGGCCGAAGGAGCCCAGGGCACTATGCTCGACATAGACCACGGCACTTATCCATACGTCAGTTCGTCGAACACCACCACAGGCGGCGTATGCACAGGCCTCGGCGTAGGTCCCGGACGTATCGGCGAGGTGTTCGGCATCTTCAAAGCGTACTCCACACGTGTAGGCTCAGGCCCGTTCCCCGTAGAACTCTTCGATGAGACGGGCGACCGCCTGCGCGAGATAGGCCACGAGTATGGCGCCGTGACCGGGCGTAACCGCCGCTGCGGTTGGGTAGATCTCGTAGCGTTGCGCTATGCGATTATGATCAACGGCGTCACGCAGCTCATTATGATGAAGAGCGACGTACTCGACGGATTCCCCACTATCCGCGCCTGCGTGGCATATGAAAAGGACGGCGTGCAGACAACGGACATGCCTTTTGACACCGAAGGCTGGAAAGCTGTTTACCAAGACCTGCCCGGTTGGAGCGAGGACCTCAGCACGATGACGTCGGAGGAGCAGTTCCCACAGAATTTCCGCGACTATATCTCGTTCCTGGAGACGGAGCTGCAAACACCTATCACCATACTCTCAGTAGGACCTGACCGCGAGCAGACCATTATCCGTCAGCCTCGTTAATTCAAATCTGTATGATTAAAGCCGCACTTTTCGACCTCGACGGCGTTATCTTTGATACCGAACCCCAGTACACCGTGTTCTGGGGTTCGGTGTTTCGCTCTTATTACCCCGAACAACCGGGTTTGGAGCAAACCATAAAAGGGCAGACGCTGACTCAGATCTATGACCGTTTCTTTGCAGGTCCGCTCGCTGACGAGCGACCAGCCATTACCCAACGACTGAACGAATACGAACGCCAGATGACCTTTCCCTACGTAGCCGGCTTTCGTGAGTTCATAGCTTCATTGAGAGAAAAGGGTGTACATACGGCCGTAGTGACAAGCTCCAACAATGTGAAAATGGCGCGTGTGTATGAACAGCACCCCGACTTCACCTCGCTTTTCGATGCCATACTCACGAGCGAGGATTTTCAGCGTTCCAAGCCAGCTCCCGACTGTTATCTTGAGGCCATGGCACGTTTCGGCACAACGCCCCACGAGAGCGTTGTCTTTGAGGATAGTATCAACGGGCTGCGGTCAGGCCGCGACTCGGGTGCTCTCGTGGTAGCCCTTGCCACAAGCCATAGTGTCGACACCTTGCGTCCTCTCTCCGACTATCAGATTCCTGATTTCAGCGAATTTAATTTGGGGCAGTTGACTTGACCTTCATTCCAGCTGCACCTGCCAGCTCTTCAGCCGAAGCACCGAGGCGCGCGGCGTGGCGAACGTCCTCGCGGGCAAGACGTTTTTTCTTGGTCAGCGTGTAAAGCCGAGCCCTGGCCAGGCGATAAGTGGCTGAGTTGGGGTCGAGTTCGATAGCTTTTGTATAATCAGCCTCAGCACGTTCATACTGGCGGCGGTCCAGTTCCATTCCGGCTTTTAGGGCATAGCCTGCAGCATGCTGAGGATATAGGTCAATGACACGTTCAAGCAGTTCCATAGCGGCCTGCGGGCGGCGGTCGTTATCGTTGACAAGCGCCAGTCCCAGCAGGGCTTGTTCGTGTGCTGGATTCAAGCGCAGAATATGCTCGTAGTCCTCGCGCGCCTCCTTAAGCAAGCGTCTGCTTTGGTTGATATAGGCGCGCATAAGCAGCGCTTCGGGGTGGTCGGGATGGCTGCCGAGAACGTCATTGTAATCAGCCAAGGCTCGCGACTCATCACCCATTTTCATATTCAGCGATGCCCTGCCAAGCAGCAATGCCGGCAGCGATGGCGCCAGCCCCAATGCTATATTGTAATGTTCCAGAGCCTCGCGCTCGCGACCGGTGCGTTCTGCTATGCTGGCCAGATGCCCCCAGATGATGGCATTTCCCGGTGCTGCCGGTTCCGCCTTGAGTGCCTGCTTGAAAAGGTCTTCAGCCACGAGCAGGCTGTCGTCCTCCATAGCCGTTACGGCGCGGCGCGCCAAATCTTCGTAAGTTGTTTGGCCAAAGCATAAAGCAGCACTTATAGCAGCTACAATGAAAAGGAATAATCGTTTCATGCGGCAAAGATAGGGATTATTAGGCGAAAAAAGAAAAGAGAAATGTGAAAAATGACAGGAAAAAGAAAAGTTTAAGGATTAAAGTACAAGTAAGTGAAATTATTTGCATATATTTGTAACCTCAAAACATAAGAAACCATAACCCTTCACGCAACAATGAAATATGCAGATTTGCCCAAGGGCGAACTCAGCCATCTGGTGAAGCCACGCGACAAGAGTCTTGAGGAGTGGCAGGTCATGCTGCGTATGCAGCAGGCTCGCCGTGAGCAGATGACGGTGGAATGTGTAAGCGAGCGCTACTCTCCAGGAGAATACCGAGTGTCGAGTGCTTCAGGGCGCGTATACAAGGTGGTGTTTCGCGGAGCCAAGAGCCCGTGGAATTATTGCGACTGCATGGACTTCAAGACCTCACAGTTGGGCACTTGCAAGCATGTTGAGGCTGCGCGCCAATGGATTGCAGACCACCACAAACGCATACATTGGGATTTGCCTGCATACACCAGCGTCTATCTGAGTTACCGCGGCAATGCTCGCGAGGTGAAGATACGCATTGGCGATGCTGCAACGGCTGAATTCCGAGCCCTGGCGGCCAAGTATTTTGATGAACTTGATACGTTGCGCCCTGAGGCCTTCCCGCATTTCGGCGAATTCATGCGTCAAGCCCGCACTACATGTGAAGGCTTTCGCTGTTATCAGGATGCCCTTGACTTTATCCTCGAGCAGCGCGAGACACTGACACGCCGCAAACTCATCAGTGAAACATATACAGACGAGCGCCTGGACACGTTGTTGAGAACATCGCTTTACCCCTATCAAAAGGAAGGCGTGCGGTTTTCGGCCAATGCAGGCCGTGCTATTCTCGCCGATGAGATGGGCCTGGGCAAGACTGTGCAGACCATAGCAACGGCAGAGCTGTTGCTGCGCGAAGGCTTTATCACTAATGTGTTGGTGCTTTGTCCCGCTACGCTCCGATACCAATGGAAACGCGAGATAGAGCGTTTCACAGACCGAACCGTCGTCGTCGTCGACGGCGCACCTGAGCGGCGACGTGAACTCTCGCAGAGCGAGGCTGAATTCAAGATAGAATCTTACAACGCCTTCAACGAAGACGCCAAAGACAAGAGCACTATACAATGTGACATGCTCGTGCTCGACGAGGTGCAGCGCCTCAAGAACTGGAACACGCAGATGGCCAAGTCTGTGCGCAAGATATCGTCGCGCTACGCCCTCGTGCTCTCAGGCACACCTCTTGAGAACCGCCTGGAAGAGCTATACAGTATAGTGGAGCTCGTGGATCAATTCGTACTGGCGCCATACTACCTCTTCCGGGACCGATATATCATCTTGGACAGCGACGGACAAACCATAGGCTACCAAGGACTTGACGAAGTAAGGCGCCGCCTGCAAGGCTTAATGCTGCGCCGCCGCAAAAGCGATGTGGCTCTGCAGTTGCCTCCACGCATCGACAAGAACCTCTTCGTGCCTATGACGCCTGAGCAGAAGGCGGCCCATCAGGAGCTCCGAGTCAACGCTGCACGTATCGTGTCAAAATGGCACCGGCAACATTTCCTGTCGGAGATAGACCGCAGGTCGCTGTTGCTGACACTGCAACAGATGCGAATGGCGTGTGACAGCCTCTTCCTGCTCGACGAGCACAGCCGCTTCGATACTAAAGTGGAGGAGACTATGAACATCCTCAACGAGTGCGGCGTGACCATCGACGGAGAAGGCACCGAGGGCTCAACCAAGGTGGTAATATTCAGTCAGTGGGAGCGTATGACACGCCTCGTAGCACAGGAACTGGATCAGAGCGGGGTGGAATATGTATATATCCATGGTGATGTTCCAGTGCGTCAGCGGCAACAGCGCGTCGACACATTCCAAACCGACCCCGGTATCAGGGTTTTCCTGTCGACCGATGCAGGCGCTACGGGCCTCAACCTACAGGCCGCAAACGTTGTCATCAATCTCGATCTGCCTTGGAATCCAGCTATAATCGAACAACGAATAGGGCGGATACACCGCATAGGTCAGCAACGTGGCGTGGAGGTAATCAACCTAATAGCCGAAGGCACCATAGAAGATGCCATGCGTTCGCGCCTCCGCTTCAAGGCGTCGTTGTTCGAGGGCGTCCTCGACGGCGGCGAAGATGCCGTGTTCCTCGGCAACGACAAGTTCGACAGCCTGCTCACTGACCTCGAGACGTTCATTGAAGAGGAAAGCACAGCAAGCACTACTAATGTCAAGGCCATCGCCGACAGCCCTGACAATAAGGAACCTTTCACAGACAATCATTCCCTGGCATCGGCGAATGATTCTACAAACAAAACTGCAGAGCAGGCTGCGGAAGAGCCTCTGCTCAGGCGTCTGGCCGACGACCTTTCAGCCATACTCCTCGCTGACGAAGCCACACGTGCCAAAGCAGCAGAGATGCTTTCAAGAATATGTCGTCCTTAATAACTTAAAATGCATAAACCTACAAGATTCAAAAATATGAAACTCAAAATTGCAGTCCTGCCCGGCGATGGCATAGGACCTGAGATTTGCCAACAAGGCGTAAACGTCGTCAAAGCAATAGCAAGCCGTTTCGGCCATGAAATATCTTTCGAATACGCTATATGCGGAGCTGATGCCATTGACAAGGTAGGCAACCCCTTCCCGGAAGAAACATTCCAGACATGCATGCGTGCCGACGCCGTTCTCTTCGCAGCCATCGGTGACCCGCGCTACGACAACGACCCTACGGCTAAGGTGCGTCCGGAACAGGGCCTGTTGGCTATGCGCAAGCAGCTTGGTCTCTTTGCCAACATTCGTCCAATTGAGACCTTCCCGGCACTAATCCACAAATCACCGTTGAAGGACGATATCGTCCGTGGAGCCGATTTCATCTGCATCCGCGAGCTCACTGGAGGAATGTATTTCGGTGAGAAACACGAAGATAACGAACGGGCCTACGACACCAACGTTTACACACGCCCTGAGATTGAGCGAATACTGAAAGTAGGTTATGACTATGCTTTGCGCCGTAGGCGTCACTTAACAGTAGTGGATAAGGCCAACATACTGGCTTCCAGCAGGCTCTGGCGAAAGGTGGCGCAACAGATGGCTAAGGATTATCCCGATGTGAACACCGATTTTATGTACGTCGACAATGCCTCGATGAGAATGATACAAGAACCGCGTTTCTTCGATGTAATTGTCACGGAGAACACTTTCGGCGATATCTTAACCGACGAAGCATCTTGCATAACGGGCTCCATGGGCTTGCTGCCTTCGGCCAGCACGGGTGAGCATACGCCCGTTTTTGAGCCTATCCACGGCTCGTGGCCACAGGCCAAAGGCCAGAATATAGCCAATCCGCTGGCGCAAATCCTGTCCGTTGCTATGCTCTTTGAGTATTTCGGACTCAACGACGAAGGCCTCCTCATTCGTCAGGCCGTTAACGCAAGCCTCGAGGCCAATGTTCGAACCCCGGAGATTCAGGTGCCTGGAGGTGCCCATTATGGAACTCGGGAGGTAGGCGAATGGATTGTCGATTACATTAACAAGGCCGTCTGACTGCTCTCACACGCCCTAATATCCGCCACATTTGGCTAAACTCAATTCTATTCTAATCAGTACGGGACATAAAAAGCAGCGAAACATTAAAAGATATTAAAAAATTATTTTTTGCTATCTCCGACTTTGCAGTTTGCAATATCTTGTATATCTTTGCAGCGGACAAAGCAAAAAACATATATGGAAACATTCTTCAGAACACACGCTTATTTAGTAGATCACATTGACTTGCCTGTGCGCCGTGCACTAATGGATGAGATAGACTGGCGACGCCCGATGATTGGAATCAAGGGTACCCGTGGAGTGGGTAAAACATCATTCCTGCTCCAATATGCCAAGGAGCATTTTGATGTGCGTAGCCGCAAATGCCTCTATGTAAATATGAATAATTTCTATTTCCAAGGGCGAGGACTGGCTGACTTTGCACGGGAATTCCGAACACTCGGAGGCGAAGTACTACTAATTGACCAAGTGTTCAAGCAGCCAAACTGGAGTGCAGAACTGAGGCGCTGCCACGACGAGAATCCCGGCTTGCGCATAGTTTTCACAGGGTCGAGCGTGATGCGTTTGAAGGACGAGAATCCTGAGCTGAACGGACTGGTGGACAGCTACAATCTACGCGGTTTCTCGTTCCGCGAGTTCTTGAACCTGAAGACGGGCAGCGACTTCCCAGCCGTAACGTTGAAGGATATTCTGCGCAACCACGAGCGTATTGCCAATGAAGTGCTCGACGTGGTGAACCCCTTGCCCATATTCCAGAGCTACTTGCATCATGGCTTCTACCCATTCTTCCTGGAGCGCCGCAACTTCTCGGAGAACCTGCTGAAGACGATGAACATGATGATAGAAGTGGATATTCTGCTCATCAAACAGATTGAGCTGAAGTACCTGCCCAAACTGAAGAAACTGCTCTACCTGCTGGCTGTGGACCGTCCATCAGCACCCAATGTGAGTCAGTTGGCAATAGATATTGAAACGAGCCGCGCAACGGTGATGAACTATATTAAGTACCTGTCTGACGCTCGCCTGATAAACATTATCTATCACCCTGGCGACTCGTTCCCGAAGAAGCCTGCTCGCATCATGATGCACAACTCCAACCTGATGTATGCCATATACCCCAATCGTATGGAGCAGATTGACGTGTTCGAGACGTTCTTCCAGAATGCTTTATGGGCGGCACATGACGTGAGAATGGGTGACCGCCTGAGTTCTTTCACTGTCGATGGCCTTCGTTACCGCGTTTGTTCCGAACCTCCGCGTCGTCAACACCCCGACGTTACATACGCCCGTTCCGACATGGAGCGCGGCTGGGGTCAGCAGATACCACTCTGGCTCTTCGGTTTTTTGTATTGAATGGAACCATTGATAGCTGATCTTGCGCTGATACTTATTTGCGCAGGAGCAATGACATTGATCTTCAAACGGCTCCATCAGCCGTTGGTGCTTGGGTATATTGTGGCGGGCTTTCTGGCTTCGCCTAATATGCCGTATATGCCAAGCGTAACGGACATGGAAAATGTGCACCTATGGTCAGACATCGGTGTCATCTTCCTGCTGTTTGCCCTCGGCCTTGAGTTCTCGTTCAGGAAGATTATGCGTATGGGGGCAGCGCCTATCATTGCTGCCTCGACAATAATTCTTTGCATGATGAGCGTAGGCTTCGCCACCGGCTCAGCTTTCGGATGGGGACGCATGGATAGCATCTTCCTTGGAGGCATGCTGGCCATGTCATCGACCACTATTATCTTCAAGGCCTTCGAAGATTTGGGCCTACGGCAGCAACGTTTTGCCAGTATGGTACTGAGCGTGCTAATCATCGAGGATATCCTGGCCATCGTTCTGATGGTGGTTCTCTCAACATTAGCGGTAAGCCAACAATTCGAGGGGCAGCAGATGGTTGGAAGTATTTTGAAACTTGTATTCTTCCTTGTGCTCTGGTTTGTAGTTGGCATTTATATAGTGCCGTCGTTTCTGCGCATGGTGAAACCGTTAATGAGCCGTGAAACCCTACTAATCGTAGCTTTAGGGCTATGCTTCGGCATGGTTGTTCTGGCCAATGCCGTAGGCTTCTCGCCTGCCTTCGGAGCTTTCATCATGGGTAGTATATTTGCAGAAACCATTGAGGCGGAGACCATCGAGAACCTCGTCAATCCGGTGAAAGACCTATTCGGAGCTATATTCTTCGTATCTGTAGGCATGATGGTCGACGTTGCATTGATAGGGCAGTATATAGTGCCTATTCTCTGCATAATAGCTGCTATAATGCTTGGGCAGACTCTGTTCGGAACCTGTGGTTTCCTGTTGGCGGGACTGCCCTTGCGCACTTCAATGCAGTGCTCTTTCTCGCTTACGCAGATAGGTGAATTTGCTTTCATTCTCGCTACTCTGGGCACTTCGCTTGGCGTGACAAGCGACTTCTTGTATCCTATCGTTGTGGCCGTTTCAGTGTTTACAACGTTCACCACACCATATATGATACGTTTAGCCGTGCCAGCTTATAATGGTCTCTCACGTCACCTTCCAAAACGCTTGACGGCTTTGCTCGACCGCTACACTGGAGGCGCTCCAACAGTTGTCGGGCAGGACAACCATTGGCGTGATTATATAGTAGGCGTTGCCAGAACATTAATAATATACGGTGTTCTTTGTGTGGCAATGTTGAGCCTGACGCTCGGCTTCGTGGCACCGCTATTCGACCGCTTTATTCCATCGCCATGGAATAAATACATTACTGCTCTGGCAGCTCTGCTTGCCATGTCGCCGTTCCTACGAGCCGTGATGATGAAACACGGACACACTGAAGCCTTCAAAGCACTCTGGACCGACAGCCGTTTCAACCGTGCACCGCTTATTGCTGTGCAGTTGCTTCGCATTGTTGTAGGAGCCGCATTCGTAAGCTATGTCATAGGCCGCACCATGGAGTGGGGCGGTTGGTGGGCTCTGACGATGATAGTGCTTATTCTGTTTGCCATCATCGCCAATCGGTCACTCCAAAAGCAGGGGCAGCGCTTGGAACAGACCTTCACAGACAATCTTACAAGACGTGAGCGTGAGGAAGAACGTAAGAGTCAGAAACCAAAATTTGCAGGCCGATTGGTGGAGCGAGATATTCATCTGGCAGAAGTAACGGTGCCCATAGGAACATCTTGGGCCGGCAAGACACTGGCACAACTCAATCTCGGGCGCCGCCATGGCGTGCATGTCGTTTCCGTGATTCGTGGCGCACGGCGCATAAACATACCCTCAGGGCAAACTGTCATACTGCCTGGCGACCGGCTGCAGGTTATCGGCTCTGATGATCATCTCGCATCTTTCACTCGTGCCATGGACCGTCAGGCTCAGGAGGCTCGCGAAGCCGTGAAGGATGAAAAGGGAGAAATGCGCTTGCAACGCCTTGTCATTGATGCTCGTTCTCCTTTCTTGGGCAAGAACATCCAGGAAAGCGGGATACGGCAAGAATACCATTGCATGGTGGTGGGTCTAGAGCAGGAGGGCTCTGCCAGCCTGGTTGCTCCCGATACCCTGACTCCATTCGCTGTAGGCGATGTGCTCTGGGTTGTAGGCGAAGAGGAAAACCTGAAACAATTCATAAAGCCTAACGTATAAGCTATTACCGTGATTCCACTAATTGATTTACACACTCACACAATAGCCTCCGGACACGCCTATTCCACTATTCAGGAGATGGCGCAAGCTGCTTCAGAACGGGGTATTAAGATTCTCGGCATTACCGAACATGCTCCTTCACTGCCCGGAGCATGCCAACCGATTTATTTCCGGAACCTGCATGTGGTGCCTCGCCAGATGTACGGAGTGTGCCTGCTCATGGGCGTTGAACTTAATATCCTCGACACTACAGGTCGCCTTGATCTCGATGAGACTCATTATCGTTGCTGCGACATTCGTGTTGCCGGCATTCACTCGCTTTGTTGGCAAGGCGGTACACGAACACAGAATACAGACGCAATGATTGCGGCTATTGAGAACCCATGGACGCACATAATCTCTCATCCTGCCGACGGCACTGCTGAACTGGATTTCGAACCGATAGTACGTGCAGCAGCCCGCACCCAAACGCTCCTGGAAATAAATTCCTCGAGCCTTATCCCAGCGCGAGGCAAGAAAGCGGCAAGGCCTAACAACCTTGAAGTGCTTCGCCTGTGCAGACAAATGGATGTGCCTGTAATCTTAGGCTCCGACGCCCATATATCCTTCTCCATTGCCGACTACCGCTACGCTCTTCCTCTCTTGAGTGAGACCGACTTTCCCGATGAACTCGTCATGAATTATTGGCCTGTCGAGGCAATGAAATACTTAAGAATTGACATGCCTTAATCATAGACTAAATATATTCGTCTATTATTTCGGGTCACCTTGCAACTTTTGAAGCATTAAGAACGTCAAACATATAAAAACATCATTTTTATCACTTATAGAATTATGAAAGATTTTCTAAAGTATGTGTTTGCAACAGTCGTAGGCATAGGACTTGCCTGCCTGTTACTCTTCGTGTTCTTTATCATCTCGTTAGTAGGCATGGGCGCTAGCGAAAGCCAGACTGCTACTGTAAGAAAAGGCTCGGTGTTGCGCATAAACCTCAGCGGAGCTCTTGAGGAGCGTGCTCCGACAGCCAATCCTCTCGCCATGTTCATGGGTGAAGAATATGAAAGCAATGGTCTGGACCAGCTGCTTGAAGCCATCGACGAGGCTGCCGCCAACGACAAGGTTGAAGGCATTTATATTGAAGTAGGCTCTACATTCGCTGGTGGTACACCTGCCATGCTTCAGGAACTGCGCCAGGCTCTTCTGAAATTCAAGGAGAGTGGCAAATGGATTTATACCTATGGTGATACCTACAGCCAGGGTGCATACTACCTTGCCAGCGTAGCTGACAAGTTGGTGGTGAACCCTCATGGAATCGTCGACTGGCATGGTATGGGCGGTGCGCCGATGTTCTACACCGAAGCAATGAAGAAGCTCGGTGTGAAAATGCAGGTCTTCAAAGTAGGAACCTTCAAGAGTGCCGTTGAGCCTTACATACTCACAGAGATGAGTGAGGCGAATCGTCTTCAGACCGAGTCGTACATAAATAGCATTTGGGATCAGTTCCGTACAGAGGTTGGGGATAGCCGCAAACTGACGACAGACAAGCTCAACGCTTTAGCCGACACACTCACAGCACTGCAGCCGACGGAACTGCTCACAGAATGCGGTTTGGCGGACACCCTTTCTTACCTTGATGGCTTTAAGGAGCTCCTACGTACAAAACTTGGTTTGAAGGAAAAGCGTCCTATCAACTTCGTATCGCCAGCCGACCTCGTGGCAGCCAAGAAAACGAAGAGCGAGAAAGCTCGCGTGGCCGTTTATTATGCTTTCGGCGAAATCGTGGATCAGGCATCTACAAGTCCGCTTTCCTTGGGAACAACTTATATCGAGACAAAGCCTACAATCCGTGAGTTGCAGAAGTTGCGCAAGGATGACAAGGTAAAGGCCGTTGTCCTGCGTGTGAATTCACCTGGCGGTAGCGCATTTGCCAGCGAGCAGATTTGGCATGAGATACAGTTGCTTAAGGCTGAAAAGCCTGTAGTAGTTTCCATGGGCGGTATGGCTGCAAGCGGGGGATACTACATCAGTTGTGGTGCCAACAAGATCTTTGCCGAGCCTTCTACGCTGACAGGTTCCATCGGCATCTTCGGCATGATTCCCGACGGCTCCGAACTGTTGAAGGACAAGCTTGGTCTGCGCTTCGATGTCGTCAAGACAAACAAGCACGCCGACTTCGGTGCACAATCCGTCATGGGCGTTCTCGCCCGCGGTTTCGATGAGAGCGAGAGCGCACTCATGCAAGGCATGATAGAGCATGGCTATGACTTGTTCACCTCACGTGTTGCGGCTGGTCGTGGTATCTCGCAGGACAGCGTCGATGTTATCGGTCAGGGACGTGTATGGACAGGTGAGCAAGCTATAAAGATAGGACTTGTGGATCAGCTTGGAAATCTTGAGGATGCTATTGCCGAGGCTGCTAAGTTGGCTGAGCTTGAGAAGTACTCCGTTGATCGCTACCCGGCTCAACCTGATTTCATGACTCAGTTGTTCAATGATAAGAAGGAAAGCTATTTCGACGAGCGCCTCCGCGCTTCATTCGGCGATATCTATCCCTTCGTTTCAACAATGCAATGGATGTTGCAGCCGCAACGCATCGAGCAGTGCGTTTATACACGCCTTCCTTTCGAATTGAAGATATGGTAAATGAATTACAATTAATACAAAAAAGCCTCCGACAGTTTTGCCGGAGGCTTTTTTATGTCATTGCCACAATGTCTGCTGGTGAGACACGAATTCGTGTAGCTCTCGTTCGAAAGCACTGCCCTCGTCGCGAAGGAACTCCACTTCGATAGGCAAGACGTAGATGTGGCGCCGCACTATTGGAGAGAGACCGTCGACAAGTCGCAGACGGGCAGCATCCTTTTCGGTGGTGATAATAAGACGTTTACTACCCTGCATGGCAGTAAATGCCTCTTCTATGCGTTGCACATCATGTGCGTCGTAATCGTGGTGATCGGCAAAACTAAGCGGTGTGATATGACGTGTGACACGGTGCATATCTAAGAGCATCTGCTGGGGCGAAGCTATGCCTGTAAGCAAAAGAACATGCGTATCAGGCGTTAACTCCTCGGTCTGACCGGGCGTTTCGCTGAAAAGACGGTGCAGGGCGCCATAGCGGAACGTGGAGAAATAAAGACTTTGGTAGGGCTTTAAATTCAGGGCCTCTTGCACTACGCGGAAGTCCATGGGTTTCATGTCCTTGGGGCACTTTGTTACGATGACGATGTTTGCCCGTTCCTTGGCTGTAACCGGCTCGCGCAGACGGCCGGCCGGGAGCAGTTCATCGTCGGTGATGAGGCGGTGATAGTCGGTCAACAGTATGTTCAAGCCTGCCTTTACATAACGATGCTGGTATGCATCGTCCAGGAGTATAACCTCTGTGTCCTTGGTGCTTTCGTTGCTGAGCAACTGTTGTATCCCATGCCTCCGGTCAGCATCAACGGCTATTACAGCATCGGGGAATTTATGTTTCATCTGCCATGGCTCATCACCTATCTCCGGCATCGCGGTCGACGATGTCGCCAGACGGAAGCCGCGGCTCTTACGTTTGTATCCTCGACTGAGGACGGCGACATGTTTCGAGGGGCGCAACATGCGAAGCAACAACTCAGTATGAGGAGTCTTGCCGGTACCGCCTATGGTGATATTGCCTATGCAAATCACTGGTATCTGGTAGCTCGTCTGCTTGAGTATACCCCATTCAAACATCAGGTTGCGGACTTTTACGCCACAACCATACAGCCATGCCAGCGGCCGCATCCATTCGTTGATATGTATTAAATCGCCTTCCGTTGAGTTTGATGTTTAAGGGGTTATAGTTAGATTGTTGAAGGTTGGTTTAAGAGTTTGAGGGCTCAAAGACACCTTTATTTGTTACTTCTCACTTTTCTCTCTTCAATGGATTCCATCCCTGCGCTTTCAACTCCATCTCCGTTCCGTCGCGACAAACGAGTTGCAGACCCATCTCTGGCTTGGTAATATGTCCAATTACCTTCACTCCAGGCACGGCACTTACGCGGTCGTGCATGGCCAACGGCACGGTGAACACCAGTTCGTAGTCCTCGCCGCCGTTCAGCGCGCAGGTCGTTACATTCATATTCAGTTCCTCGGCCATTGCTGCCGTCTGAAAATCAAGCGGCAAGCGCTCTTCGTATATACGGCAACCGGCATTACTTTGTTTGCAGATATGGTGTAGCTCGCTACTGAGTCCGTCGCTGATATCCATCATGGCGGTAGGCACTATGTCGGCTTTTGCCAATTCTTCTATGATATCCTTGCGTGCCTCGGGCTTCAGCTGACGTTCAAGCAGATATTCTCGACCGCTGAAATCAGGCTCGAAGGGCGGTAGGGAAGAAATATCCTCGCCTCGCTGGCGAGCCTCTCGTATCTGTGCGTTATACACACTCTTTTCTCGCTCTAACAGCTGCAATCCCATATAAGCTGCTCCCAAGTCGCCCGTCACGCATATTAGGTCGTTGTCCTTCGCTCCGCTTCGATACACAGCCTTACCCTTCTCAACATCGCCTATGCAAGTAATGCTGATAGCCAACCCCGTGAGCGAAGATGTAGTATCGCCGCCCACAATATCACAACCATGAGCGTCACAAGCCAGACGCAGACCCGAGTAGAAATCTTCCAAATCCTCCACCTTGAAACGTTTCGACAGGGCTAACGACACGGTCATCTGGCGAGGACGTCCGTTCATGGCATATATGTCCGAGAGGTTTACCATTGCGCTCTTGTAACCCAAGTGCTTCAGAGGTGTGTACTGAAGGTCAAAATGCACACCCTCCATCAGCAAGTCGGTGGTTACCAGCACCTGTCGATCGCGGCCGTAGTCAAGCACGGCGCAGTCATCGCCGACGCCCTTCACCGTCTCGGCGTTCTTCGTTTCTATGTCTTCGGTGAGGTGGCGAATAAGCCCAAACTCACCAAGTTCTGCTATCTCCATGTTTTAGCTTTCAACGCTGAATATTCAACATTTCACCTTATCGACCTTTTGCTGCCGATCGCTTCTGGGCGAAGTGAAGCCCTCTCCATGTGAGAGCGAGGCCTAAACCACACAAGCTTTCAGTTGCGGTTAATCATCTCTCTCATGATATCCGCCATCAGCGGCTGCACGGCATTGGCGGCTTTCTGTACCTCTTCGTGGCTTACTTCCACGATCCTTCCTTCAACGCCCAGGTCAGTAATAATGCTCACGCCAAACACACGTATGCCACAATGATGGGCTACAATAACCTCAGGCACTGTGCTCATGCCCACGGCATCGCCTCCGAGGATATAGTACATCTTATATTCCGATGGAGTTTCAAACGTTGGACCTTGAGTACCCACATATACACCATGCTGCACCTTGATACCCTTCTCGGCCGCTATCTTGTCGGCCATGCGAATCAGTTCCTTGTCGTAGACTTCATGCATGTCAGGGAAACGCGGACCTGTAGGGAAGTTAGGTCCATGCAACGGGTGCTCAGGGAAGAAATTGATATGATCCCTGATAATCATCAAATCGCCAATCTCGAAGTCGGGATTCATGCCGCCTGCAGCGTTGCTGACAAACAACGTGTTGATGCCAAGTTCATACATCACGCGAACGGGGAACGTGACCTCCTTCATCGAATAGCCCTCGTAGTAATGGAAACGGCCCTGCATTGCCAGGATGTCCTTCTCGCCAAGTTTGCCAAAGATAAGGCGCCCGCTGTGACCTTCTACTGTAGATACAGGAAAGTTGGGAATATCCTTATACTCAATGGCTAACGTAACATCAATCTCCTCGGCAAGACGGCCGAGACCTGTGCCTAGAACAATAGCGGTAGTAGGCTGCGATGGCATACGCTTGCGTAGCCATTCGGCGGTAGCTTTAATCTTTTCGTACATGATAAAAACGCTTTTAAAGACTATTTCGACTGCAAATATAACGATAATATTTACACCAACATCATTTTCTCGCATAAAATTTGTGCGATTCGTCAAAACAAGCTATCTTTGTGCTGTCGGCAAGGCCGATTTCCACTCTTATGCTGGCCCATTTGTTCAATCTTCACAACTGTCTTTTCATGGCCGTCGTAGCTCATCTCATTATGACGGCTGTGATATCTGTCTTTGCACGTCACAAGGTTGAATATCTGTCACTTGCATGGATTATGGGCATCTTTGCAGTCATCATCGCAGGCACTCTTGCTGTTGAGGATATAATCTTGGGGAGCAGCCCTGGATTGCTACATCCGGCTATGCTTTTGGCACTTACTGCTACTGTATTCTTGCAGTCCATATATCCGCTTAGCATTACCATGCCGGGATTCTTGCAATGGCAACGCTCGGTAAAATATGCTCTCCCCGCTATCATCCTCTTCGTCATATATGGCCTCTTGCTCATTATAGGCCATAGGCCGATTCAGCTCCGTTCCTTCGCCGACATCAACGAGAACCTCTTCAGCAGCGACCTGCTCCTGCGGTTCGCCATGCTCGTTATATCCATTGGCTATATCGTCAACATCTTCGGCCTTCCGAGGCTTATGCTTCGTAATCCAAACACACCTCACTACCTGTTCGGCTACGCATTCGCCCTTGGCATCAGCCTCTGTCTATACACTTGGCTTACAATCAATTTCAGCATTAATCACCTATGCATTTGGATTGTTGTATTCACGGCAATCAACCTATACCTATGCCTTCGCACGCTTGAAACAATAGCCGTAGGACTGCCGTTGCCGCAAGCCGAAGTTGAAGAGCCAGAAATGACAGCCGAAACATCCGATGAGCAGCAAGAAGACTTCAACGAGGCTAATCTCCATCGTTTCAAAGTCATCGAGACGTGGATGAAAGCCAACCGCAAAGCTTGGTGCGACTTTAAGTTCGGGCGAGATCAGCTATGTGCAGCTACAGGCATTAACCGGCACCTTATGTTGCAGAGCATTAGAAGTCAAGGCTACTACAATATTCACGAATACATAAGTCATTACCGCATAGCAGAAGTACAGCGAATGATTAGGCGAGGAGAAGCACGTTCCGTAACCGATTGTCTCGACGCAGGCTTCGCGTCAACCAAAACCCTACGCTCATCATTCGAGAAGTTTACAGGCCACTCCATCGATTCTCACTTCGACACCGCCCATTCCTAACCTTTTATTTGCCATGCCTCCTTAACCTCGGGAACCATCCAGCGTGGCAGGCATGATGAAATGAATCATGCGACGAAATGAATCTCATGATTGAACGAATCACAGGAGGGAATGAATCACAGGAGGGAATGAATCAGCTCCAATCTCATAATCCGACATGATTCTTCAACGCCTTTTTCCCATCTGAAATCCACACACAACCATTCAGGTCATTCTATTCAACCGGTCGTACGAGGTGTCCCACCAATGGTGCTCCACCCCATTCGACCAGTCTAATCTGCTTACACGACAGGTCTAATCCGCATGCAAGCCCGGTCTAACTTGCTTACAATCCCAGCCTAACATACCTACAAGCCCAGTCTAACTTGCCTATAGGCCCATCCTAATCTACTCACACGCTTAGTCTAATCCGACAACACTACCGTTTCTGTCTTTTTTTCAGCCTTGTCTCACCCTACAACGAGGATACAGTAATCTTTTGCCAACTTGTTACCCATAATAATATTTAATGTTCGCGCGCGTATGCAGGGAGCCAACCAATTCGACCTAAAACAACTCGTTTAAGTTCCGGCTTAGAACGTTTAATTATTCTTTTTCTGCCCGTTTTTCCTTCTACAAGCTTTCTGATTTACTCGATACGTACCCTTAAATCACCTTTTTTGCGTTATTTCTAAAAAAAGTTTGTAAAACGTTTGGCGGAATGGAAAAGTCGCCGTACCTTTGCACCCGCAAACGAGAGGAGTACACCCCTGCGGTGCAGGGGCTGTAAGTTACGCTCGCTCGTGAGCGCTCTTGAAATCGTTCTTTGAAAGATTAGCTAATAAGACAAAGTAGTACAGGAAGCAAGAAATTGCAACCGTCATTTCTTTATCCGGAACAGGTCACTTCGTCGTAGGTGTCTTT
>JAEESE010000015.1 GCA_016286165.1 Bacteroidaceae bacterium
ATTCTTCAGACTCGCTTTGCTCGAAGAAGCGTCCTTCGGCCGAGCGCGTTTCAATAAGACATTTTCGTGACTTTCGATGTAGAAATTCTAATTCGTCTAATTCGTATAATTAGTTGTCAAAAAAGAATAATGTGCCATCTGCTATATTACGCCCAATAAAAAAGGCTCAAGGGTTCCGAATAACTCTTGAGCCTTTTGTCGTATTATCCACTGAAGATTATTTGTTGTCCGTTGCCTCGAGCTGCAAATGTCAGACAAATGTCAGGGAAATAATTTGCAACAAGTGTTGCTGCTCAGTACCTTTGCCCCCGATTTCTAAAGCCAAAAACTATGAAAAAGGAAAAGAAGAAAACAAATGCAAACAGCGGCGGCGACATTCGTTGGCAGTCGGTCTTCGCTTGGCAGCACTATGTGATGACTGCCGTAGCGGTAGTTTTAATTGTTGTAGGCTTCGTGCTGATGCTACCCGAAGCCGATGTGCGCAACCGTCCGGGCGGCCGTTTTGCCCCGACACCCGGTCCTGGAGCCTTCGATGCGCGGCGCATAAGCTTAGCACCCATCCCCTGTTTTGTGGGCTTTGCCATGATGCCATTAGTGATAATGTACGTTCCTCGCAACCGTAAACGATTCGATGAAATGGGCAAAAATTGAAACTTTTCACCTTTTTTCACCCCTTTGTCAGGCGCGAATCGTTTAACACTGAACGAACAACGGCGAAGCGCCTTTCAAAATAAAAAAGACCATAAATGAGAAGATTATTTGATTTTCCTTCGCCCGTTACAAGGATTTTATCTACTTTTGCACCGCGTTATGCGCACAACCGAGCGCATATTCCTCTTTTCACGCATAAAACTTTAAACATTTAACAACGGGCTCTGCCCGTGAATAACCGTATGAAACATTTCCGTTTAGTGGACAATCTGTTGGGATGGCTCGCCTTTGCCATAGCAGCCTTCACCTATTGCTCCACCGTAGAACCCACAGCATCCTTCTGGGATTGCCCCGAGTTCATCACTACAGCCTATAAGCTGGAAGTGGGTCACCCGCCAGGGGCACCGTTCTTCATGCTTACAGGCAACCTGTTCACACAGCTTGTTTCCGACCCCGCCAAAGTGGCGCTGATGGTGAACATAATGAATGCCTTGCTGAGTGCCCTCTGCATTATGTTCCTGTATTGGACCATATCGCATTTGGCACGCAAGCTAATCTGCACCGACGGCTGGGTGAGCAACACAGCCCAGCTCATTGCCGTCGAGGGCGCTGCCATGACAGGCGCTTTGGCCTATTGCTGGAGCGACACCTTCTGGTACTCTGCCGTTGAAGGCGAGGTATACGCATATTCGTCCCTCTTCACGGCAGTGGTGTTCTGGTTGATGCTCAAGTGGGAGGACAACGCCGACAAGCCACACTCCGACCGTTGGCTTGTGCTCATCGCTTACCTCACAGGACTCTCGATTGGCGTGCACCTGCTCAACCTGCTGTGCCTGCCTGCACTCGTGCTCATCTATTACTATAAGCGCTCCTCGAATGCCACTTTGAAGGGCTCTATTTATGCCCTCTTAGGCTCATTTGTGCTGGTTGCCGCTGTGCTCTATGGCATCGTGCCTGGCATCGTGAAGGTGGGCGGCTGGTTTGAACTGCTGTTTGTCAACACGCTGTCGTTGCCTTTCAACAGCGGCCTCATCGTCTACATCATCTTGCTCGTAGCCGTAGTGCTGTGGGCTATCTGGGAAACGGTGGCAGAGCGTTCTCGCTTACGCATGAACATCTCCTACCTCATCGCAGTGGCCATGCTCGGCATACCTTTCTACGGCTATGGTTGGAAGAGCATCGCCATCGGCGTTGTCATCATTGCCGCTTTGTATGCTTTGTTGCAGTGGAAGCGCGATGGCAAGCTACTTGTTTCAGCCCGCGTGATGAACACCTCGCTGCTTTGCATGCTCATGATTATGATAGGCTACTCATCGTATGCCCTCATCGTAATCCGTTCCACAGCCAACACGCCCATGGACCAGAACTCGCCCGAGGATATCTTCACGCTCGGCAGCTACCTCAACCGTGAGCAGTACGGTTCGCGCCCGCTGTTCTACGGACAGGCCTACAACTCGCAAGTGAAGCTCCGCAGCGAGGGCGGCTACTGCGTGCCCGTGAGCAACCAAGGTGCCGCCGTATACCAGCGCAAGGAGAAAGCTTCGCCCGACGAACCCGACCGCTATGAGATTCAGCGTCACGACTTGGAATACGTCTACGCCCAGAATATGTTCTTCCCGCGCATGTACAGCGACCGCCATGCCTCAGCCTATGAATCATGGATGGGCGGTATCGAAGGCTATCAGGTGCCTTACGACCGCTGTGGCGAGCCTATTATGGTCAAAATGCCTACGCAGTTGGAGAACATACGCTTCTTCCTCTCCTATCAGGTCAACTTCATGTACTGGCGCTACTTCATGTGGAACTTCGCAGGCCGCCAGAATGATGTCCAGGGCAACGGCGAACTCGAGCATGGCAACTGGCTTTCGGGCATACCGTTTATCGACAACGCACGCCTTGGCGACCAAAGCATGCTGCCCACCGAGCTGCGCGAGAACAAAGGGCACAACGTGTTCTACTGCCTGCCGCTGCTGTTGGGACTGTTAGGTCTGTGCTGGCAAGCGTGGAAAGAAAGGCCGAAGACCAACCCCTCCGAGGGCACTGACCCCATCGGCGTGAAGCAGTTCTGGGTGGTCTTCTTCCTCTTCTTCATGACGGGTATTGCCATCGTCGTATACCTGAACCAAACCCCACAGCAGCCACGTGAGCGCGACTACGCCTATGCCGGTTCCTTCTATGCCTTTGCCATATGGATAGGACTGGGAGCAGCTGCCGTGGCCGACTGGCTCGAGCGCCGCACAGGCCGTGCCATGCTCGGGGCTATCGTATCGCTCATCTGCTTGCTCGTACCTCTGCAGATGGTAAGCCAGACATGGGACGACCACGACCGCAGCGGGCGCTACACCTGCCGCGACTTCGGTCAGAACTACCTCCAGAGCCTGCCTCAGACCGGCTTCCCCATCATCTACACCAACGGCGACAACGACACCTTCCCGCTTTGGTACAACCAGGAAACCGAAGGTGTGCGCACTGATGCCCGCGTATGCAACCTCTCATACCTGCAGACCGACTGGTACATCGACCAGATGCGCCGCCCAGCCTACGACTCACCCAGTGTGCCCATAGCCTGGAAACGTATTCAATACGTAGCCGGCACACGCGAAGGCATACGTGTAAGCCCCGGAACCCTTGAGCAGGCCATTGAATACTACAAGGACGACCCCATCACCTCACGCCAGCTCCTCGGCGAGAATCCTTACGAGCTCTCGACCATCATCGACAAGTGGATTCTCAACGACAAGAAGGACATGCAGATCTTCCCCACCGACAGCCTCGTCATAACCATCGACAAAGATGCCGTGCGCCGCTCAGGCATGATGATAGCCGCCGACAGCATCCCCGACGTCATGCACATCAGCCTCAAAGGCAAGAGTGCTGTGTACAAGAGCGAGATGATGATGTACGAGATGATTGCCCGCTGCAACTGGGAGCGTCCTCTGTTCGTGGCTATGACCGTAGGGTCCGACAACTATGGCAACCTTGGCAACAACTTCGTTCAGGAAGGACTTGCCAACCGCATCACGCCGTTCAACACTAAGGCTTCAGGCCGCCGCGTAGATACCGAGAAGATGTACGACAACCTCATGAACCGCTTCAAGTTCGGAGGCGTCGACAATCCGGACCTATACCTCGACGAGACCGTGACACGCATGTGCTACACCCACCGCCGCATCTTCGCACAACTCGCTACCGAGCTTATGAAGGAAGGCAAGAAGGACAAGGCCCTCAAGGTGGTTGAGAAGATTGAGAAGGAAATACCGGCAGCCACTGTGCCTCACAACCATCAGGGCGGCTCGCTCGAACTGGCACAGGTTTACCTCGACTGCGGCAAGAAGAAGCAGGCTGCCGACATCGCCTCGGCAGTGGCCGAGAACGCGTCGGAATACTGCCGCTGGTTCACAAGCCTCAGCGACCGCCGTCTGCAGATGAGCGCCGAGGACTGCTACTACTATCTCCTTCAGCTCTCCAACTCCTTAAAGATTCTCGACGAGGCCGACAAGGCCAAGGCCGCCAAATTCGAAGTAGCCCTGAACAATTATTTCGAGCAGTTCCAGAACAGAGCCAACTATTAATCTATGTTCATCGAACAACCTGCTCGTTTCCTGCGCTGGATATACCCTCACGCCATTTGGCGTATGGACCCGTCGGTGAAGGCCGTTTATCTGACCTTCGACGACGGGCCCATCCCCGAGGCAACACCTTTTGTCCTTGATACCTTAGCCCGCTATGGTATCAAGGCCACTTTCTTTATGGTGGGCGATAACATACGCAAGCACCCCGATGTGTTCCAACAAGTCATCGAGGCAGGCCACCGCATAGGCAACCACACCTACAACCATATCGGAGGCCTCCGCTGGCTTTCCAAAAACTACGTCAAGAACGCCGAGAAGGCGCAACAGGAGATGATGGCCCACCATCTGCCCACCACAAACGAAGGGGAATCCTCTTGCTCACAAGCCAACTGGCAAGGGGCACCTTTATTCCGACCCCCTCATGGCTGGATGCGCACCCTTCAATACAAAGCCATGCGTCGCAATGGCTATAAGATAATAATGTGGGACCTGGTCACGCGCGACTACAGCACATGGCTCACAGCCGACGAAGTGCTGGCCAACGTCAAGCGCTACGCTCGCAACGGCTCCATCATCACCTTCCACGACAGCCTCCGCAGCATCGACAAACTACACAAGATTCTCCCTGCCGCCCTCGAATGGCTTTTAGCCGAGGGCTACGAGTTCCGGGTCTTTGATTGAGAATCAAATAGCCCCTTAATTATCGTCTTTCCGCATCGAGAACTCACAACCACAGTACAGCTGGTTGTAGAAACCATACTCCTTGAGCAACTGGTTGCGACGCTCCTGCAGTCCGCCCTTACGCCAGTTCCTCGCCCAGAAACGAGCGCCGGGCACAGCAATCTCCGCTGCATGCCCGGCATTTTCTATCTGGTCGAGCCTCTTCCAACGCGAAGAAGCCAAGGTGGTGGTGAACCAGTTGATGCCCAACTCCACAGCCTTACGGGCAGCTGCCGTCAGGCGAAGCTCAAAGCAACGGGCACACCTGCTGCCACGCTCCGGCTCGCCTTCAAGGCCAGCCACGCAAGCCAGCCATTCGTCGTGGCGCCAGTCATCGTCAATCCATTCCAGGCCTAAGCTCTCGGCATGCCGCTTGCTCTCGTTCTTGCGTATCTCATACTCCTCGAGCGGAAATATATTGGGGTTGTAGTAGTAGATTGTAGGGCGCACATCATTCGCCAGCATCCACTCTACGATGGCACTCGAACAAGGAGCACAGCAGGCGTGCAGCAGAACATGCTTGATATCTTCTGTAGTGTTCAATGTCTCAACCATTTTCATGTTTCAACTGTCTTTGCCTTACCGCCTCGAACAGCAATATAGCTGCTGAAACGCTTACGTTCAGCGAATCCAACCGGCCGAGCATAGGAATACGTATATGGGCATCTGCCGCCTGGCGCCACTGCTCGGTGAGTCCGGTGCTCTCCGTTCCCATGACGATGGCTGTAGGGCCGGTCATATCAGTGTCGTAGTATAGTTCCGAGTCCTGCAGCTGGGCAGTGAGAATCCTTACGTTGTTCTGCTTCAGCAGCGCTATGCATTCCTCAGAAGTGCAAGCCACCGTGGGAACGGTGAAGCAAGCACCTATCGAAGCTCGGATGAGGTTAGGGTTATAGAGGTCAGTGAGCGGGTCACACACTATCACTGCCGTGGCGCCTGCCGCATCGGCCGACCTGAGCACAGCACCCAAGTTGCCGGGCTTTTCTACGCTCTCCAGTATAATGAACAAAGCATTCTCCAAGCCATCTTCGTTTGTGGAGCCTTTCAGAATCTGCTGCAAGCTGGAAGCACCCCTTTCGGGGCTTTTAATTATCGCCACCACACCCTCAGTGCTGCCGCGGTATGCTATGCGCTCGTATACGTGAGGCGCTAAGGTAAAGTATGAAGGGCTGGTATCACCGTCTGCTTCGAGACCTTGAGGCAACACCAATTCTTCATTCTTAATTCTTAATTCTTCATTCACAAAAACGCTCTCCACCTCGTAGCCGGCTGCCAGGCAGTGCTCCAGTTCGCGCTGCCCTTCCACCACGAAGAGGCCGGTGCGGCGTCGCTCCGCAGACTTCTGCTGCAATTCCAGCAGTTGCTTTATCTTTGGGTTCTTAGTGCTCGTTATCAACATAGCTGTTCGTACTTTGATGCCGCAAAGGTAGATAATAAAGTGGAAAGAGTCTAATAAAAACCATATTTTTTTGATTTGAGGTAGCAATAGGCACTAAGAAACATTTTCATATACTTCAGTCTATCCAACCGTCCTTGTTGGGCTTGTGTACATCAGGAATAAATTCCGCCTTGTGGTCCTTGATGCTGAGTATATGGTGCCAGTGAATAGGTTCGGCATAGGCTCCTATGAATTGGTCTATGACAAGCATATAGAAATGGCCGTCCACAGACAGCTTGCCCATGATTCCCTTTGGATAATTAGGCTGCGTGGAACTGCATTTGTCTCCGTCGATTGGTTCGCCGACAAAAACCTCGTTGTCACGTATGGTTATCGTGAACTTCTGGTTGGGATTGAGGCCCACATAATCATTCAAGATGGTGAGTTTCAATGCTTCGAACACTTCTTTGGCATGTGACTCCGGAACGACATAGAGGTGGCCCGTTGCCTTGCCGTCAAATGATCCGTTTTCATCATGGAATCCAGCCATGAGCGCAGGATTGCCCGTGAAGTCATCAAAGGTGTATTCATAATAAGTCTCGTAAATCTTCACACTGTCAATCTCCTCAGTCGTGTTTTTAAGAAAGTCCTTGAGTGGCCTGTCATTGAAAGGTGCTTCTCGCCCCTTTTCCTCGCGGGTAATATATTCCACACGAATGTCTGAACATTGTTTATTAGCTTTCATTTGCATGGTTGCAGCCCGCGCTGCTTTGTAGCCTACGCTATAGTCCTCGTAACTGCCGACGCCTTTTAGTTCAATCCTTTCGCCATCCATTGCAGCCAGTGCCAAGGCAAATAGCACCGTGTCTTTGTCCAGCACATGATTTTCCTTGTGATAGCACTGCCGGGCAAAGGAGCATCCCCAACGGAAGGCACGGAGACATGAATCCACGATTTCTTCTCCTTCCTTAATATCATCAAGTTGCTCTTTGGTAAAGTTCTTAATTTCTTCCGGCTTCAGTGATTCCCATTTCGGCGCAATACAATAATACTCGACTTTTGTTTTTAGGACTGAGCCACCTTCATAAGTTACTGTTCGATGAGTTTGGTCGGTTTTTTTACCATCCAAATATGAAATGAGGTTCTCAATGGGATCTGTTGTGTTCCTTTTCTTTTCAGAAGAACAAGCGACCACCATACTGCACACTGCTATGAGAATTATTGCTTTTTTCATTACTTCGTTTGTTTGTAGGTGAATAAAAGATTATGAATAGCAAGACGTCTTTTGCTGTTGTTTTATGTTCAAAGTTGCGCTATAGCCTGCTGCAACTGCCTTCCACTTGATTCTATTTCATTGACTATTTCGTCGAAAGAATCTCCGAACTCTCCGGGTTCTCGTCCCTCAATCCCTATAAGAGTAGGAGCTGAGTGGATTATACTTGATGTAGAACTACGGCCATCAAAAGTAATCACCCTCTCATTAACAGGTATTGATGCAGGAGAGCTTTTGAGCGATGGAACTTCTATAATAATCATTGCCACTACGATTGCTGCCGCAACTGCTGCTGTCGCTGCCCAAGGCATCAACTTCCTAACGATATGCAGCCTGCCTTTCCTATTGCCCACTGCATCCATCTGCTCGTTCAGCCGAGCCATGAAAGCAGCCTCATCGCCTATTTCGGGACGATAGGTGTGGAATACGTCATACAGTTTCTGGTCTTTCATTGCTTATACCTTATTAATATTATTCTTTCAACATTGCCCTTAAATGGTCGCGACCACGTGAGAGATAGCCTTTCACGGTCCCTTCTGCCACATTCATAATCTGTGAAACCTCGCGAACGGGACGGTCTTCCATGTAGAAGAGGAGGATGGCAGTGCGTTCGCTAAGCGTCAATCCTTCTATGGCATGGTACAGCTCCTGGTATTCGAATGCCTGGTCGCTCTGTCCTTCGCCTGCCACTCCACGAGCCTTATCCAAGTCATAGGTAGAACCTCGCAAACGTTCCTTCCGTTGGTAATCACCCAAGCAATTGAAGGCAATGCGGCGCAGCCAAGCAGAAAACCCCGCTTCAGACTGGAACCGGTCTTTTGCCACGTAGGCCTTCAGCAATGCCTCCTGCGCCACGTCGTCGGCCACTTCTCGGTTGCCTCCGCACGCAGCCATGAGGAATCTACGCAGAGCGGCTTGCTCCTTACTGGCCAGTTGGGTGAATTCTTCTCGTGTCATACTACTTATATAAACGTATGAATACGGCAAAAGGTTGTGCCAGTTACCATATTTTTTTTTGAAAGAAGTTATTTAGCTTAATCCAAACATTACTAATCTTTTTACCCCCTTTAGAAATCCAAAAAAGCTTTTCATTCTCTTTTTGCTGTTGCAGGAAAGAGCATTCTTTATCCGTCAAACCTTATTTTGTAGATTTTTTAAATGAAATTACTTAAGTATGAAAACTTTTAGCTACCTTTGCGCCCGAAAAAACGGATAATATCATTTTCATAATAAATGGAGTACAATTTCAGAGACATTGAGAAGAAGTGGCAGCAGAGATGGGTGGCTGCCCAAACGTATAAGGTGACTGAGGACGAGAACCGCAAGAAGTTCTACGTGCTCAATATGTTCCCCTACCCCAGCGGCGCAGGCCTCCACGTAGGTCATCCGCTCGGTTATATAGCATCGGACATCTACGCTCGCTACAAGCGCCTGCAAGGTTTCAACGTGCTGAATCCCATGGGCTACGATGCCTACGGTCTGCCGGCTGAGCAGTATGCCATACAGACAGGCCAGCACCCGGCCATCACCACCGAGCAGAATATAGCCCGCTACCGCGAGCAGTTGGACAAGATAGGCTTCTCGTTTGACTGGAGCCGCGAGGTCAGGACTTGCGATCCCGGGTATTATCATTGGACTCAGTGGGCTTTCCAGAAGATGTTCGGCTCGTTCTATTGCAACTCCTGCAAGAAAGCGCAGCCCATAGAAAAGCTGATTGAACACTTCGAGAAGCAGGGAACCGCCGACCTTGACGTGGCTCAGACCGAGGAACTCACGTTCACAGCCGCCGAATGGCACGCTTTCGACGATGTGAAGCGCCAGCAGGTGCTGATGAACTACCGCATAGCATACCTCGCCGAGACGATGGTCAACTGGTGCCCGGCATTGGGTACCGTGCTTGCCAACGACGAGGTAGTGAACGGCGTGAGCGAGCGTGGCGGTCATCCGGTGGAGCAGAAGAAGATGAAGCAGTGGTGCCTGCGCGTGTCGGCCTATGCCCAGCGCCTGCTCGACGGCCTCGACACTCTGGAATGGACTGATTCCCTGAAGGAGACTCAGCGCAACTGGATAGGCCGCAGCGAAGGCACGGAGATGCAGTTTAAGGTTGCGGGGTCCGACGTTGAGTTCACCATCTTCACCACCCGTGCCGATACTATCTTCGGCGTCACGTTCATGGTGCTGGCTCCCGAGAGCGAACTCGTCAGGCAGCTCACCACGCCCGACCAGCAGAAGGACGTTGACGAATACCTAGCTTACGTGAAGAAACGCACCGAGCGCGACCGCATTAGCGACCGCAAGGTCACCGGCGTGTTCTCTGGTTCATACGCTATAAACCCGTTCACAGGCGAGGAAATCCCCGTATGGATTTCGGAATATGTGCTTGCAGGCTATGGCACGGGAGCCATCATGGCGGTGCCGGCTCATGACTCGCGCGACTATGCTTTCGCTCGTCACTTCAACCTGCCCATCATCCCGCTTATCGAAGGTGCCGACATCAGCGAAGAGAGCTTTGATGCCAAGGAAGGAACGGTGATGAACAGCCCCGTTGCAGGCAAGACGGCACTCGACGGCTTCAGCCTGAACGGTTGCGAAGTGAAGGAAGCCATCCAGAAGACGAAGGAATTTGTCACCTCGCATCACCTAGGTCGCGTGAAGGTCAACTACCGTCTGCGCGATGCCATCTTCTCGCGTCAGCGCTATTGGGGCGAGCCGTTCCCCGTGTACTACAAGGACGGCATGCCGCAGATGCTGCCTGAGGAGTGCCTGCCGCTGGAGCTGCCCGAAGTGGACAAGTTCCTGCCCACCGAAACGGGCGAGCCGCCTCTCGGCAATGCCAAGCGCTGGGCTTGGGACACCAAGACCAACAGCGTGGTGGATAACGCCACTATCGACAACCAGACCGTGTTCCCCCTGGAGCTGAACACGATGCCCGGTTTCGCCGGCTCTTCAGCCTACTACATCAGATATATGGATCCGCACAACGATGCAGCCCTCGTCAGCCCGGAGGCCGATGATTACTGGCAGAACGTGGACCTCTACGTGGGCGGCTCGGAGCATGCCACCGGTCACCTCATCTATTCGCGTTTCTGGAACAAGTTCCTCTTCGACCTCGGCGTGAGCTGCAAGGAGGAACCGTTCAAGAAGCTCGTGAACCAAGGCATGATTCAAGGCCGTTCGAACTTCGTGTATCGCATTCAGAACACCAACACCTTCGTAAGCTTGGGCTTGAAGGACCAGTATGACGTTACGCCTCTGCACGTTGATGTGAACATCGTCAGCGGCGATGTGCTCGATATCGAAGCCTTCAAGGCCTGGCGCCCCGAGTATGCTGACGCCGAGTTTATCCTCGAGGACGGCAAGTACGTCTGCGGCTGGGCGGTGGAAAAGATGTCGAAGTCGATGTTCAACGTCGTCAACCCGGACATGATTGTCGAGCGCTTCGGCGCAGATACCCTGCGATTGTACGAGATGTTCCTTGGTCCTATCGAGCAGGCTAAGCCCTGGGATACCAATGGCATCGACGGCTCTCACCGCTTCCTGAAGAAGTTCTGGAACATGTTCTGGAACAAGGAAACCTTCGCTGTCAACGACGAAGAGCCTACGAAGCAGGAGCTCAAGTCGTTGCACAAGCTCATTAAGAAAGTGACCGAGGACATCGAAGTGTTCTCGTACAACACCAGCGTGCCAGCCTTCATGATTGCCACCAACGAGCTTGCAGCCTTGAAGTGCCAGAAACGTGCCGTGCTGGAGCCTATGGTAATCCTCATCGCACCCTTCGCACCTCATATCGCTGAAGAGCTGTGGGAGGAACTGGGCCACAACACCAGCGTGTTTGATGCCCGCTGGCCGCTGTTCGACGAGAGCGCTCTCGTGGAAGACGCCGTAAAGATGATGGTAGCCTTCAACGGCAAGACACGCTTCGCCATCGAATTCCCTGCCGATGCCGACAACGCCACCATCGAGGCTGCCGCCCGCAACCATGAGCTTACTCCCAAGTATCTCGATGGCAAGCAGATAGTGAAAGTGATTATCGTGCCAGGGCGCATGATTAATATGGTAGTGAAATAAACAATAACTCATCAGCCCACCTCGCCACCGCGGTGATACGAGGTGGGCTTTATTCTAAAGCTATGAAAACCATAAAACTAAGCTGGATTATCGACGAAGTAAAGGATTATTTCTTCATCGCACTGGGATGCCTCGGCTATTGCATAGGCTTCTGCACCTTCATGCTGCCTTATGAATTCACCCCTGGCGGCATGACCGGTGTCTCGGCTATCATCTTTTATGCCACTGGCTTCCCTACTCAATACAGTTACTTCATAATCAACGCCATCCTTCTGGCCATTGGTCTTAAGATTCTCGGCTTTAAGTTCTTTGCCAAGACCATCTACGCCACGCTTTGTATAACCTTCTTCCTCGGATTGGTGCAAAGCGTGATATCTCAGCCCGACGGCACTCTGCCCAGAGTAGTGGGCGACCAACCGTTCATGGCTGCCGTGATAGGCGCCTGTATAGAAGGAGCAGCCTTGGCGCTGGTGTTCATCAACAACGGCTCCACAGGCGGCACTGACATCATTGCAGCCATAGTAAATAAGTACAAAAACTTCTCCATGGGGCGCGTGTTGATGTGGTTGGACTTCATCATCGTGTCGTGCAGTTTCTTTGTTTTCCACGACTGGAACAAGGTAGTGACCGGTTACGTAATCCTCATCATCTCGATGATTCTGCTCGATTACACCATGACGTCGGCCACACAGAGTGTGCAGTTCACCATCATCTCTGAGAAGCACGAGGAGATAGCCCAGAAGATAGGCGAGGTGGTGCAGCGCGGTGTTACCGAGCTGTACGGCGAAGGCTGGTATTCCAAGCAGGAGCGCCGTGTGCTCATCGTCATGGCTCGCCGTCGCGAAAGCCAGCAGATTTTCCGCCTCATCAAGCGCATCGACCACAAAGCCTTCGTCACTATGACCAAGGTAGTGGGCGTCTATGGCGAAGGGTTCGACCATATAAAGACATAAATATCGGAAGTTATGTGGCCTTCGGCCACGGAAGTTAAAGGAGTTAAGGAGTTATCGCTTCGCTCGCCCTTCGGGCAGGAGTTAAGACGATACCATCAAGACGAGTTATCATTCTCTAACTTGTCAAGAAGCATAGAAGTGAAAGCTATTTGCAAGACATTCGTCTTAACTCCTTTAACTCCTTAACTCCTTAACTCCTAAAAAAAAAATAATGACAACAAATAATAGCCTAAACTCAAAAGGGTCTGCACTCGTCTTTGCCACCAATAATGCACATAAGCTCTCAGAGGTGCGTCAGATTCTGGGCGACCGCTTCGAAGTCGTCGGCCTTGCCGACATAGGTTGCCACGAGGATATTCCTGAGAACGCTGAAACGCTCGAAGGCAACGCCATAGAGAAAGCCAGATACGTGAAGGAGCACTACGGCCTCGACTGCTTTGCCGACGACACAGGCCTCGAGGTTGCCGCTTTGGGCGGTGCTCCCGGAGTGCATACAGCCCGTTATGCAGAGCTCTTCGGCAGCGGTATCACGCACGACAGCGATGCTAATATGAAGCTATTGCTCAATAATTTAGAAAAAAAATCGGATCGCAGCGCAAGATTTCGCACTGTAATTGCGTTAATATATCAGGGAGATGAGTATCTCTTCGAAGGCATATGCGAAGGCGAGATCGTAGCTGAGCGCCACGGCACCGAGGGTTTTGGCTACGACCCTGTGTTCCGCCCCAAGGGCTACGACCGTTGTTTTGCCGAGATGACGGCCGACGAGAAGAACGCCATCAGCCATCGCGGCCGTGCTACACAGAAACTGGCTGAGTTCCTAAAAGACAAATGACAATGACAAAAAGACTTTTTCTCCTGACGTGTTTGTTTGCTTCATTGATTCAAACAGCAACTGCAAATCCTTCGTGGCAAGAGCAGGGAGATGAGTCTTTGTGGCAAATATTTCCTGCCTACACCTATTGTACAGATAATATCGTCGTAGGCAAACGGGTGTATGCACTGACCGAAAGCAATCTCTTTGCCTACGACACTGAGGACCAGAGCGTAGTAACCTTCGATTGGATGCACCAGTTGAACGACGTTGCGATAAAGCTTATCCGATATAACGACGAGGTGAAGCGACTCATCATCGTCTACGAGAACGGCAATATTGATTTGCTCTCCACGACCAACGACGATGATGTGGTGAATCTGGCGCAGCTGAAGAACAACACTTCGTATCTCAAGACCGTCAACTACATTCAAATCGACGGGCCACGAGCCTATCTGTGCACAGCCTTCGGTATAATTGTAGTGAACATGAAGGACTGCCTAATCGAGAACACATATCAGCTGAATATGAACGTGCTCTCGTGCGCTATCACTCCTACCACCCTCTTTGCCGGCACCGAAAGCGGCTTATGGTCGTGCCAGCTTGAGTCTAACCTCATGGACAAGAGCAACTGGCGCCAGTGGAACACCAATTTTCATGCCCAGCACATGGAGTATTTTGCCGGCCGCGTGTGGGTCCATGTAGATAGGTATCTGTTCGTTTCAAATGCCGAGGGCACCGGTTTCACCACTGCCCTTGCAGGCATGAGTTCTGTGCCGGCGTTCATGAAGGTAAGCGACGACAGACTTATCCTCAGCACCAATAAAAAAACATATATTTTCGCCGGCACCGACAGCAAGGAGGAATACGACGGCGAATTCACCTGGAGTTCACTCTCAAGCGACGGAAAGGTGTTCTGGGCTGCCGACAACTACGACGGCTTGCAAGCCTACAGCCTCAACGGACACAGCTTTGAAAAGACGGTTTCATCAATCCAGCCTAACAGTCCGCTGCACAACTACAGCCTGCACCTACGCTTTGCCGGCGACCGCTTGCTGGTCTCGGGCGGCAACTGGAACTATGCCGACACCTTCCATCCTGGCACTGCTATGATTCTTGAGCCCGACGGTACATGGGTTAACTTCGATTATAACTCTGCACAAGACCAGTTCCCGAATGAAAGATACCGCGACGTAACAAATATCGCTCAAGACCCGAACGACGAAAACCACCATTTTGTAGGCACGGCTCGCAGCGGTATTTTTGAATTTAAAAATGCCAAATGCGTCGGGCATATAGGCCTTGACAACAGTCCGCTCGAGTCTATCCTTCCCGACGTGGCCAATCCTCAGTATTTTGTGTCGGCCGACGGACTCACTTACGACAGCGAAGGCAACCTGTGGATGCTCAATTGTATTGAGGCAGCAGGCGACTCGGTGATTCGCATAATGAAGCCCAATGGCAAATGGATAGCGCTGCCCACGAAGGCAGAACTGCCCGAAGTGACCACTGCCGATAAAATATTCTTCGACAGCAACGGATTAGTATGGGTCAACTGCCGGCGAGCAGGTTCCAAAGGCATTTACATGCTCGACACCAACGGTACGTTAGACCGCACCAGCGACGATATTCGTTTTCATCGCGAGATAATCACAAACCAGGACGGCACCAGCTACAACCCCGACCAATTCTATGATATAGGCGAAGACCACGAAGGCCAGATATGGATTTGTACCAACGTAGGACCTTTCATCATCACGTCGCCGAAAGATTTTCGCTCAAGCTCTTTCACTTATGAGCAGAAGAAAGTGTCGCGCAACGACGGCAGCGGACTTGCCGACTACCTGTTGAGCGGAGTGAGCACCACCTGTATTGCCGTCGACGGTGCCAATCGCAAATGGTTCGGCACTATGAACAATGGCGTTTATCTCATCAGCGAAGACTGTCAGGAAGAGATAGCTCATTTCACTACAGATAATTCTCCCATGCCCGACAATAACGTCTACGACATAAAGATTCATCCGCAGACGGGGCGAGTATATATAGCCACCGAGAAAGGTCTGTGCTGCTATATGTCTGATGCTACCGAGGGTGAAGAAGAACTCGCGCGCGACAATATTATAGTTTATCCTAATCCTGTAGACCCCGACTACAACGGACCTATCACTGTTCGCGGCCTCGTGGAGAATAGCGAGGTGAAAATAGTGTCGCCAAACGCACAGATTATCGTAAGCGGTAAATCAAACGGTGGAACGTTCATATGGAACGGTTGCGACAGCCGCGGCCGCCGTGCTGCCTCTGGAGTATACAGCATAATAGCTAACACGCCCAACGGCAAGAAAGCTGTCTCATCAAAACTCACCATCATCAGATAGTACAAAAATGCCAAAATCACCTGTTGATAACTTCGACATAACTCAACAATAACTTTTAATAACTTCGACATAACTCCGAAAAAAAGCCTACCTGTAAATAAAATCAAACTTCCAAAAAAGTTATTATAAAGTTATAAAAAAGTTTTCGACAGATATTCCTGATTTATTGACAACCTAACTTATTGATAAACAAAGCTATTCTAAACTTATCAACAGAATTGACAACCTATAATAATCATTATAAACTTTTTCTTCCATAAAAAGAAATGAACAAATATAATAATACAATGACGAAAACTCAACTGAAATACGAAATTCGTCGCTTAGCACGTGAAAAGAACGCCATCGTCATGGCTCACTACTATGTCGACGGTGAGGTGCAGGACATAGCCGACTTCATTGGCGACAGCCTTGCACTAGCTCAACAGGCTGCACTAACGGAAGCAAAGATCATTGTGCTCTGCGGCGTTCATTTTATGGGCGAGACAGCTGCTATCCTTTGTCCGGATAAGATGGTTTTGGTGCCCGACGAAAACGCCACTTGCTCCTTGGCTGAAAGCTGTCCGGCTGATGCTTTCGGCGAATTTGTCAAGGCTCATCCCGGTCACACTGTGGTTAGCTACGTCAACACCACCGCTGCTACCAAGGCTGTGACTGATGTCGTGGTCACCTCGAGCAATGCCCGCCAGATTGTAGAGTCGCTGCCTGAGGATGCCAAGATTATCTTCGGTCCTGACCAGAACCTGGGCAACTATATAAATTCGCTTACCGGCCGAAATATGCTTCTATGGAACGGTGCATGCCATGTTCATGCCCGTTTCAGCGTTGAGAAGATTGTGGAGTTGAAGCAGCAGTATCCTAATGCCAAAGTGCTCGTGCATCCCGAGTGCAAAGGTCCCGTTGTGAAGCTTGCAGATAAAGTAGGCAGCACCGCAGCTCTCTTGAAATACGCCATTGCCGACGAAGCCAACGAGTTTATCGTGGCCACTGAAAGCGGAATATTACATGAGATGCAGAAAGCAGCACCGCAGAAGACCTTCATTCCTGCGCCTCCTGACGATAGCACCTGTGGCTGCAATGAATGCGAGTATATGAAGATGGTGACCTTGCAGAAGGTTTATGATTGCCTGCGCTTCGAGCAGCCTGTAGTGACCGTAGATCCAGAGATAGCAGCCAAAGCCATTAAGCCTATCGAACGCATGCTGGAGATTAGTGCCCGGCTCAAGCTGTGATGATAAAGGTAAAAGGTATACTGTCGGTTGTCTTGTTCTTCGTAGCCCTTGCTATGAAGGCGCAGACAGGCACTCTACCTATTATATATATCGACACCGAAGAACACAAGGAGATAACTTCCAAGACAGTTTATCTCCCAGGCACTTATTACATTGTCGACACAGATTCTACCAAAAATGTAGGTAGTGAAGAATTGCCCTTGAGCCTCGAGATACGCGGCAGAGGGCATTCTTCGTGGAGGGGAACTAAGAAGCCTTATAAGATAAAATTGGACAAGAAAGCCGCTTTGTTGGGAATGAACACCAACAAACATTGGGCATTGCTCAAGTTCAGTGATGTCACTATGCCCGGTTTTCAGCTGGGCAGATTAATGGGCATGAACTGGACTGCTACTTCTAAGCCTGTTGAATTGGTGCTCAATGGCGTGTATAACGGCCTTTATCTGCTCACCGAAACTAATCGTATAGGCAAAAACCGACTTGATATCTACGAGCAGAAAAATGGCAACGAGGATAAGAACTCTATTCCGTATGGCTGGCTCGTGGAGATTGATAATTACAGGGAGAACAATCAAATCAAGATTAAGGAAAACAGCAAATGGAATATCAGTATCACCTATCATTCCCCTGATTCCCTATCTTCTGCACAGAACAAATGGCTCGTCAATGAATTCACGAATATCAACGCAGCCATTTACTATGAGGATAAGCTCAACAGCACTTGGGAAGAGATGATTGACGTTGACGCCATGGCGCGTTTCTTCATCATTCAAGAGGTGCTCGACAATAGCGACGGTTTTCATGGCAGTTTTTATATGCACAAAGATTCAACCGAAGATGCGCGTTGGGTAGCCGGACCATTGTGGGACTTATCCTGCGGTCATCGTGCCAAGACTGATTATACGTTCAGAATGAAAACCTCCTACGGTTTCATTCCTCATTGGATAGGTGAACTGATTAAGGACGAGGATTTCTGCATAGCAGTGCGTGAAGCATGGAGTGAGTTCTATGGCAAAAAGGTTGATTCGTGGATGGAATATATCGACGAATGTCTGCTGCCATGCTATGAAGCTTATGAAAAGGATAAGAGAAAATGGAATTATACAGATCAGAGCGATATAAGTAAAAGGGCTGAGAAGCTGAAGACGGACTTGCTTGCAAACATAGAATGGTTCAACGATCATTTGCCATCAGCCATTGCAGATGCAATCGACGACGTTGATTTTGCCGACAGCAGAGTGGTGAAAGTTGAGTATATCAACGTTTCCGGTATGCGCAATTTCAAGCCGTGGCCAGGCTTAAACGTCAAAGAGACTACTTATTCCGATGGCCGTACATCAACAACGAAAGTGATAATAAAAGACAGATAGATTTATGTACCGTAAGCTGAAGATAACCGAAATGGGGCGCATGAGCGTCGAGGAATTTCACGAAGCAGCAAAACTGCCGCTCGTGGTGGTACTTGACAGTGTGCGTTCGCTATACAACGTAGGTTCTGTTTTCCGCACAGGCGATGCTTTTCGCATTAGTGGCGTAGTGCTTTGCGGCATCACTGCCACGCCGCCTAATGCTGAGATTCATAAGACGGCGCTCGGAGCCGAGGATTCTGTGGCTTGGCGTCATTTCTCTGACACGATAGAAGCTGTAGCCTGGCTGCGTTCTGAAGGCTATGAGTTGCTGGCCATTGAACAGTGCGAAGGTTCCACTATGCTTAATGATTTCCGCGCTGAGGAGGGCAAGAAATATGCCGTAGTGCTGGGCAATGAGGTGAAAGGAGTGCAACAGCAGGTTGTCAATGCCTGCGACGGTTGCATAGAAATTCCACAGTTCGGCACCAAACATTCAATGAACGTCAGCGTCACGGCAGGCATAATAATCTGGCATTTCTTCAACCTGCTGAAAGCGTGATTCGACATACTAAAAAATACGACCATACGTGTGAGCCTACACGTACGGTCGTATTTGCATTTATGACCGTTCGTATAAGCCCATACGTCCGGTCGTGTTTTTTGGCAACAAAATTCCTATGAAAAAGGCATTGATATAGGAGTTGACCTATTGAAAGGGAAATAAGCCCCAGAGGGGCGTTGGAATTTAGGCAGGCGGCGAAGTGAGCGAAGCGAACGGAACCCCTGTATCATGTCAGGAGGTATATAGAGTGCCGTAGGTACGCTGGAACAAGCTCTATAATTCCGTCGTACCTACGGCACTCTATATACTATGCTCTAGGAACAGGGGTTCCGCTCCGCTCCACACCCTGCCTAAGCTCTGACCACCCCTACGGGGTTTGCAGGTCATCTGCTATATCATTCCCATAAAAAATAGGCTTAGGCCTACATTCAAGTTAGATTAGCCTTACAACCCGACTAAGCCGTTCTAATTTGCCGATAAAGCTAACCTAATTTGCCGATAAGGTTGGGCATGTTTTTCAGTCCTTCTTATCTATGCGGAACAGCTTGTCGGATTTGCGTATTTTAGCATCCACTCGAAAAGCTACGTTTGAACCTTGATGAGCCACTTCTACGGCTGAATTTGAGTCGTCGTGCATCTCCTCTATAACACCGTAAACGGCGCCCGTGGTAGGCCCTGTGACGAGGAATTTATCACCCACGTGCAGTTCGGCCGCTTCGATATGAAACTCACCTAATCCGAGTTTGGAATAATACTTCGTGCCGCGACCTATATATGTCTTCTGTTCAGTGGCCTGCGAACCGTAGACCTGAGTCCATTCGCCCAGGCGCTGACCTTGGTAATAACCGTCCCAGAAGCCTCGGTTGAAAACACGCGAGAGACGCTCGTCCCATTCGTCGAGCTTGGCTTCGCACCATTGTGATGAATCGGTGGTAAGTATCTCCAACGCTTCACGATAACATTCAACTACGGTCTTGACATACTCAGGACCACGGGCTCGGCCTTCTATTTTAAAGACTCGAACGCCGGCATCTACGAGCTTGTCGAGGAATCTGATTGTCTTCAAATCCTTTGGCGACATTATATATTTGTTGTCCACCTCAAGCTCGATGTCGGTTTCCTTATCTTTGACAATATAACTGCGTCGGCATATTTGCATGCATTCTCCTCGATTAGCGCTGCGGCCTGTGTTCTGAAGACTGAGATAGCACTTGCCGGACACGGCCATGCAAAGAGCTCCGTGGCAGAACATCTCTATTCTCACCAATTCCCCTGACGGGCCGCAGATGTGTTCTCGCTCGATGGAATCGTGTATTTCGCGCACTTGGTCGATGTTCAGTTCGCGGGCAAGCACCACTACGTCGGCAAACTGAGCATAGAATTTCAATGCCTCGATATTCGAAATATTCAGTTGCGTGGACAGATGGACTTCAACGCCTATCTTTCGTGCATAGGTCATCACGGCAATGTCTGACGCTATCACTGCGCTGATTTCAGCTTCCTTGGCAGCATCAAGAATCTCGCGCATAAGGGGCAGGTCCTCGCCATAGATTATGGTGTTGACGGTGAGATAGCTCTTCACACCATGTTCACGGCAGGTGGCAGCTATCTCCTTGAGGTCGTCGATGGTGAATGCTGAGGCTGAATGGGCGCGCATGTTCAGGCGTTCGATGCCGAAGTAAATACTGTCGGCACCAGCTTGTAAGGCTGCTGTGAGGCTGTCGCGCGAGCCCACAGGTGCCATTATCTCAAAGTCTTTTCTGGTCATATCTGATAATGTATTGTATACAAAGATTAAGTCAGTGGCCGTTGTTCAACGAAAATAGCCTGCTAATTCATCGTTTTTTATTCCTTTGATTTCTCTGATTTCCTTAGCTGTCTGCTACAATTATACTTGTCAATGACTGTTGCTGCCATTATTATGATGAACGGCATAAACGGTATGTGAAAACGTGCTTCGCCGTGGCCTACGAGCAAGAGGACAATCGTGCCAATCACTACGACCGCAACTGACAGCGTATGAGTGCTGTGGCGATAGAATCTGAGCGATACCAAGGCGGTAATTAAGAGAGCGTAATAGAAGAGCAGATTAAAGACAGTGAGCCATTGAACTGCGGTGAAATGGGGAAATTTTTGCAGCAGAGTGTGCATGCTGAGCTCTTCGTACATGTAAACCCTCTCGCTTTTATCGGGCAGGAAGGTGCACATGTTCACGTTGTCGCTCACGTAAGTTTTTACGATTTTCTCGGGCATCTGTGCCACATATTCCTTGGGGTGAGCCACGAGCCAGTCAATGAACATCGAACGCCATACGGAGTCCTTCTGAGCCACATTCCATTCGTTGTGCTCGCGAACTGCCAATGAGTTGGGGTCGCAGCCCGTTGAATAATCCATAATTGACATCCACCCTGTCTTGGCTTGATAGAGGAACAGTCCGGATTGAACCTTATGGCAAGCGCCGATAATGCAAATCATGGCCACGTAACCGGCTACCAACTGGGCACTCTTGCGCCATTCCTTAAGGAAATACACTATCATTGCCGCCACGAAGACAATGGCCATAGGGCGGAAATAGTTTGCCACGGCCAACAGTAATCCCCCGCTTACGATGTGATTTTTGGCTATTGCAAGGTATAATCCGGCCATACTGAAGAACATAAACGGCAGCTCGCTCAGCGCCGAAGTGCCTTCGCCATAGTTGGCTGGATACAGGATGTAGAGAATTAAAGCTATGATAGCAACGGGCTGATTGATAAGGTGTTCGGCTATCTTATACAGGAAGAAAGCCGTGCAGCCTTTCATCAAGCAATACACGAAAAGCAGCGGAAAATAGCTGCCAGTGAGGGCGAGCGAACACGCTGCGGCATTTATGCAACCTAGGTTCCAGAGAAATGGATATTCGTTTATCAGGCTCGCGACAGGATAGGCGTCGCCCATACTCACGCAGTCGGCCGCAAGGCTTATGTAGCCATTGCTGTCGGGGTAGGGCGTATAACCGCATACAAAGAGTATCACAATCTGTGCTGCGGTGAACAAAGCTATGAGCCAGACTGCTGCAGATGCCGTTGGTGCTTTCATGCCGCAAAGGTACTTTATTAAATGAAAAGTGAAAAATGAATAATGAAAAATATAATCATCTTGTGATGAAAAGAGTAGTGAAAAGCAAAAACTTTCATCTTTAAACCTTATACTTTAAACTTTTTCTTACCTTTGCACCATGAAAATAGGAAATATCGATTTAGGTTATCGTCCCGCGTTTCTGGCTCCTATGGAAGACGTCACTGACATAGGCTTCCGTTTGCTTTGTCGCAAGTTGGGAGCTGCCATGGTGTATTCGGAATTTGTCTCTTGTGATGCACTGGTGAGAATGGTAAACAAGAGCCTCAAGAAACTCGAAGTGTGCGACGAAGAGCGGCCCGTGGCCATACAAATCTATGGAAAAGACCCGGTGGCAATGGCCGATGCAGCACGTATAGTGGTTGATCAGGCTCACCCCGACGTGCTCGACATCAATTTTGGATGCCCCGTGAAGAAGATTGCAGGCAAGGGCGCTGGCGCCGGACTGCTGAAAGACCCGCCAAAGATGCTGGAGATAACACGCGCCGTGGTCAATGCCGTAGGCTCTGAAGTGCCTGTTACGGCTAAGACGCGTCTGGGCTGGGACAAGGAGAACATGATCATTGTGGACTTGGCTGAGCAACTGCAGGACTGCGGTATTTCAGCCTTGACCATTCATGGGCGCACACGTTCGCAGATGTACACCGACCAGGCGGATTGGACTCTTATAGGCGAAGTGAAGCGTAACCCCCGAATGAAGATTCCAATCATTGGCAATGGCGACATCACAAGCGGTGAACGGGCTCTCGAAGCTTTCGAGCGTTATGGCGTTGATGCCATAATGGTGGGGCGTGCTACCTTCGGCCGTCCATGGATTTTCACCGAGATATTAGAGAAAACTCATCCCGATAAAACCGAAAAAACTATCCCCGCCGACGGCCTTCTCGACTGGAAGATGGACATCCTGAAAGAGCAGGTTGAGACCTCTGTGGCCCGTTTGGGCGAGTTCAGTGGTGTGCGTCACGTTCGGCGCCATCTGGCCAATTCGCCTCTGTTCAAAGGTATCCCTGACTTCCGCCAGACGCGTATCCGCATGCTTCGTGCTGAAACCGTGGAAGAATTGTTCGAGATAATGGAGCAGACAAGGTCACTGCTGAAGGACTTGAATATAAACCAATAAAAACCCTTTTAACTCCCCTATGAATATTATGAAAAAGCTTATCCTTCTGTTTATCCTGAGCTTACCATTAGGTAACTTACATTCTTCGTTTTTCATCCTCCGTTCGTCATTAGGCAGTACAGCCGCCGCTGCCGCACCTTACACCATTTATCCTGTGCCGCAGGAGCAGGTTATAGCGCATCAGTCGGCAGGCGCACTCTCGCTCAACGTTTGTATCGTAGCGGAGGACGGCATAGACGAAGTAACCCTGACGCGGGCCAAAGAGGTGCTCAAAGCCAATGGTTTCAGCTCCACAGTGGAAAAGAAGATAAATAAAAG
The DNA here is from genome assembly GCA_016286165.1 of Bacteroidaceae bacterium. GTDB lineage: Bacteria > Bacteroidota > Bacteroidia > Bacteroidales > Bacteroidaceae > Physcousia. The sequence goes on from JAEESE010000015.1 coordinate 23,503, forward strand.
CTGTGTTAACCTGTTGCTGGGCACTGCACGCTCAAACGGTGTTGCCGACCGTGAGGCTACTCGTTTGCGCTTAGGCCGCCATGTATTTTCACTCGAAAAATACGACCGTCATATTCTTAATCTCTCAGCAGGCAAGGCTGGCCTGGCGCAGATTCTCATTTTAGGCGAGAATACCGATGCTGTGTTCTGCGGCCTGGCATCGCTTGAGCAGATACTCGAGCAATGCGATGTTCAGAATGGTAAGAAGTCGTTGCAGGCAGTAACTCTGTACGATTATGCCGATGTGCGCGACCGTGGCATTATCGAAGGCTATTATGGCGTGCCTTATTCAGCCGAGGTTACCAAGGACCTTTTCCGTTTCATGGCTCGATATAAGATGAATACTTATATGTATGGAGCCAAGAGCGACCCCTACCACTCCAAGCTATGGGCTGATGCTTATCCCACTTCAATCACCGAAGATCAGAAGCGAATAGGCTATCTCACCCAACAGATGATGGCCGATATCACTGCAGTAGGGCGTGCCACAAAGGTCAACTTTATATGGGCAATTCACCCGGGCACGGCTTTCACTGATCCTGATCATCCCGAGGTGCTTGAGCGCATTATGCATAAGTTCCAGGATATGCACCGCCTTGGCGTGCGACAGTTCGGCGTGTTTGTCGATGACGTGGGCGTGCCCTCGGACGATAACCTGCTGCGACTCGGTGCTGAGCGCCTGACACAACTGCAGAAAAATATCGACGAGCGCTGGAACACGGTCTCTGCAGAGCCGGCAGATACGGTGAAACCGCTTCATTATGTGCCGCAGTTGTATGCTTTCTCGTGGGTAAGCCGCGAGCAGGGAAAGCGCTTCTTCAACTCACTTGCCACAGTGCCTGACAAGGTAAGGATTTACATCACCGGGCGCGCAGTGTGGACAGTGCCTAACAGTGAGGACCTCGCCATCGTGAGTGACTGGCTGGGACGTAAGGCCAGCTGGTGGTGGAACTACCCCTGCAATGATAATGACGTCACGAAGCTATTCCCTATGGATACCTACGCCAACTTCGCCGACGAGGCTCATATCAACGCTCTTGCCCGTTTAGAGGACGACCTTAAAGGTACCCAGACATTAATTATTAATCCCATGCAGCAGGGCGAAGTATCGAAGATAGCGCTCTTTAGCGTTGCTGACTATGCTTGGAATAACAGCGGTTTCAACAATAGTCGCTCGTGGGAAGCTGCCCTCAAGGCCGTGGTAGGCGAGAACTATGCAGGTGCCTTGCGTACTGTGGCGCCTTATCTGCGCTATTTTGATGCTGATGCCCTGGCCTACGAGGTTACTAATTATCGCCGCAGCGTCAGCGAAGGAAGGCCCAGACCGGGAGCCTTGGTAGGACAACTGCGCAGCGTAACGGCTGCCTGTGCCAAGCTTCGCGGCCTGAAGAACTCGTCGCGCGAGAGCGACCGCCTGCTCTACGAGGACCTACGCCCATGGCTGCTTAAGCTCGAGGCTATGGCAACGGAGACTGTAGCCCGTCTTGAAGGGCGTGAAACCACCGCCATCGACCTCGACAACAACCCCGATTTCCAATTCCCAATACTCACGGGCATGGGCGATGACATAAGCCTCAGCGTGAAGACAACCGAGCCTTCAGCCAAGTATCTTCAGCCATTGCTGCTGGAGTTGAGGAATAAATAAAAGGCTCGCTCATAGGCTGCCAAAGAAAAAAAATGCTTCGCCTTGCAACTTTTTCCTATCCTTGTGCGTCAAACCTATGAACAGCAACAAAAAAACATATAAAAAAATGAAAACAAAACTCCTATCATTACTGTTTGCGCTCGTAGTTGGCGTTAACACAGTAGACGCTCAGATGACTGTTAACGGTCGTCCGGCAACAAAAGAAGAGAAGGCCGTAGCCGGCCAGATGGTGAAACAAGGCGTGCAGATGGCCAAGAAAGGCGCACAGATGGCCGTCACCGCAGTGGCTAATCCGTCTAAGACAGATGAGATAGAAAAAGAGCTCGAGAAGATGGGCGACGAGATGGAACGCCTGGGCGACTCACTCGAGAAGATGGCCGAAGACACTACCTTCCTCTATGGCGACAGTCTGGAACTCGCCGGCGACAGCATAGAAATCACAGCCGATGACTTGGACGACTTCATCCGCGGCTTGGAAGATGGCTTGGGATCTCCCTTTCCTGCTTGGATGCACACATGGTGGGGAAAGATCATAGCAGGCTGCCTCGGACTGATTGGAGGCATATTTGCCATATTGTTAGCTATATTCATCATTGTGCTGATCTTCGGCATCTTCACCGCTCCTCTTTGGGTGGTAGCCCTCGTGGTATGGCTCCTTGTGCGTAACACCAAGAAGACCAATTCGCAGGAATATATGCGTTACCAGACACCACATCCCGGGCGACAGGGCGCTCCTAATCAGACTGCTTCGGCTGGTGGCCAAGCCTCAACGGCTCAGGACGCCGCACAGAATACGTCTTCCTCTGCCCAGAATGCCACGACAGGTCAGGGCTCTTACGCTTCAACCGATGGACAACCGAGTGCTGGAACGGCTTCAGATCAGCCTGAATATATGACATCGGAATACAATAATAATGTACCTGACGAGCGCAGAGAGATGTGGAACAGCGGTATAATGTATGCTTGCATAGGCGTAGGACTTGGCATTCTCTTCTATTCATTGGGAATGGACGTCCTCTGGGGCATAGGTGCTCTCGTAGCATGCATAGGCATTGCCAAGATTATCATCGCTTCAACGAGGCCAAAATAAAGAAGTAAGTCGCTAAGCCATCCGTGCCGTGTCTGATTTAATTCTCATAGCGCAGGTAGTAGCCACAGGGAGCCATAAGGCCTTTGCCAAGCTGGTGGAGGCTCATCAGGCTCCCGTGAGGCGTTTCCTTCAACGCCTAACCCACGGCGATGCTATGAGGGCCGATGACCTCGCTCAAGAGACTTTCATCCGCGCTTGGCAGCACATAGGCGACTTTCGCGGCCTATCCGGCTTCGAGACTTGGCTGATGCGCATTGCCTACCGCCTCTTTCTCGATGATGAACGTAAGAATAAGGAACATACGCTCTCGCTCGACGAAGAGAACCACGACAGGCTGGAGAACATTGCGGCTTTTGCCTCGCCAATTCCCAACAAGGGAGGTGCAGACGCAGGAGCTGCCAGCGGCGGTGCATTAGGCCTTTCAATGGACCTGGACCTCGCCTTAGGAACGCTCTCAGAAGCCGAACGCACATGCGTCACACTGCAGTGCATCGAAGGCTACAGCATTCGCGATATATCAGGCATTACAGGCTTGAACGAAAACACTATTAAAAGCCATCTGGCACGAGGCAAGCAACACCTTGCTGCTTTCCTCCGCAAGAATGGCTATGGTTAAATAAACAACTGGTTACACTGATTAAACGTATTGATCCACAAAGGTCAAATAATAAAACAAAGTTCGTCTAAGTCGTATAATCCGTTGTTGATAATATAAAGTAGTTATGAAGAAAACATCATTAACAGATGATCAGTTGCTGGAGTCCTTCTTCGCTGAGGCTCGCACTCCCCTGCCCGACGACGGCTTCGTGGAGCGCGTAATGACAGCCTTGCCCGAACATAGGGCTTCATTCATCACGCTACGCAGCTTGTCTAAGTTCATCAACGTTGTAGGCGTTGTGGCTGTCGTTATTGTTTCTGCCATCCTCTTCAGCAACTATATCACCACCCTGCATGTTGCAGACTTTTCCTTCAATTTCTCTTCGTTGTTCGTCAACTGCGTCCTGTTCCTGCATCGCCTGCCTGATTATATCCCAAGGCTCAATTTCGAGCAAATAGTGGGCATAGCAGTGGCTACTGTCGTTCTCATGACACTTTTCATTCAGCAGTTTGCAACCATGCTGCATAAAGCAGCCCGCTAATAAGTTCTTACCTGTTGAGAATTGAAGAATAACAAATCGGTCGAGCCAATTGGCCCGACCGATTCTTTTTGCTTATGTGAAAGTTCATCAAAAGATGACTGACCACCTTAATTGGTTTTGCCCAGGATGATATTCACGAGGGCTGTGACGTCAGCAATAGTGACGCTTTCATCGCCATTGACATCAGCAGCGGCATGGTTGTACTGATAAGGTTCAACGTTGTCCTTGCCCAAGATGATGTTCACCAAGGCTGTGACGTCAGCAATAGTGACGCCGCCATCGCCATTGACATCGCCGACCAACTGATTAAGCTCAAAGTAATACCCCTCAATAGTGCTGCTCTCATCACCTGGGATATAGGCGCGGAAACCTGGCATCACCGTTCCTTCCCAATGGATAAAGCCAACCTTTGTGCCTTCGGTGTCGAGGGCATAGTTCGTCGTGCCGTTGAGTGAGATGGCGTCAAAGGTGCCTGCGAGGTCGCCATTTGTGACAGGATTCTGAGTTGTGGCTGTTCCGAGTGTTGCGGTAGCAGTGGCGCTTGTACCTACGAGCATCACAGGTTTGCCGGCATCAATAGTGCCTTCCACTTCTGTCTTCTTCAGTAATGCGCCCTCATCCTTAGTGATGGTGTAAGCTGTAGCACCTGCGATGGTAGCGTCATAAGGCAGGCAGAGCGTAGCGTAGAAGCTGCCGTCAGCTGCCTCGCTGAGAGTAAGGGGCAGTTCGGTTACAGCCTCAAGATACCAGTTGGTATAGCGGGGATTGGTATTAGCATTGATTGTCAGGTTGCCGCCACGATCTGCACTTCCGCTGTTATCGGCATTATCGTAGAAGCAGGCTCCGGCAGAACCAGCCGATCGAACGACATAGCCGCCATAACTCTGGCCATCAAGGAATTCTATTGTCGATGCTTCATCGCCTGTAACCCATGCCCAAACACTAGTGGTCATGCCGTTGCACATGCCAGAACCGAGGTTGGTGAGCTTTACGCCGTCGAAGTAGAAGATTGTAGTAGCATCTGTAGCATCGCTCATGGCAAACTTGTTATTGCTGGCAAACCCTGCAGCCAAATATTGTCCGCTGGTCTTGCCCTTGATGCGATAGAAACCAGCCTTGGGAAGGTTCAGGGTTAGGCTTGCAATAGCAGCTTCGAGGTTGGCTGTAGCTGTTTGTATGACAGCCTTTGTGGCGCTCTCATCATTATAGGCTGTGTTAGCAGCTTCGAGGGCGTTGGTGTATGTGTCGTTGCTTACATACTGGTTTAAGCCTGTGCCAAATGCGATTCCTGCACACGCGTCAATGACTTCCTTCAAAGCATTGCGATAAGGAGTTACATCCTCAACCTTAGCTTCCATAGCAGCTGTTATCGCAGCATCAACAGGAACAGAGCTTACAGCAAGAAGCATAGGAATACCACCGTCGCCTTGTGCATCGTAAGTAATCACCGGGCCAATATAGCTTGTGCTGATAGACATAGAATAAGTCGTTCCTGTTGTGGCCACAGTGGCACGAATACGGACATTAGGTGCGACAACACTATTATTGATACCGGCATCAAATGTCACATAGGCAGGAGTGTCTGAGAATGCCCAGGTTCCCTTGTCACCGTATTGGTAGGTACCTGAGGTGGTAACAGTTGCAAACTGTTGTTTGCCTACATTATACATATAATAGTTACCGTCCTGCTCTATGAAGCCCCACAAGTGGTTGACATCCGTGTTATCAAGGCTGGTCGTGTACCAAAGGAACTTGTTGCCATCTGAATCCTCATGATTGTCGTGAGTAGCATCGTACACCATTGAACCGCGAGCACTGGTAATGGTATAATAGACATCTGTGCGCGGAGTATAAACGATGGCAGCTTTTGCTGTAGCTATGGCAGCATTAAGGGTTGTGTAAGCTGAATAATAGTCGCCAGCTGGATCGTCATAAACGCCTTGTGCTGTCGTAATTGCACTACTAAGGGTAGCAGTAGCAGCAGAGGAGGGATAGCCGGGAACGTCTGGTGCTGCAACGAGTGCCTGCGCGGCAGTAATAGCTTCGCCAAGAGCAGCCTTGTCGCTGGTAGCGGCATCCTCGACAACCCAGTTGGAGCCTCCATCATTGGCACCAGAAGCGCTATTCCAAAAACCGATGTTGCCACCGTTACCTGCATCATTCACATAATAAGTTGCACCTCCTGAAATGCTGCGGAACGTGAAACCACCGTTGCTGTTGGGAGTAATTGCGAACAGCGCATGATTGTCGGCCGTGGGATTTGCGAGCGACGTGAAGTTGAATTGTGCATCTTGATACAAGTACTTGCCACTGCCCTGATTCTTGTTCATCACATAGATGCCATCAACCGGATTACCAAAGAAGGCCCACTTATAGGCATCGGTATGCTCGTTAGAAGCATTTGTCTGATAACGACCACTGTCATCCTTGGCACTGTCATCTGCACGCAGATATTTTCCACGTAAGGTTGCATAGTACCAGGTAGCGTTTTCGAAATCAGAACTTGTGGTGAAGGGTAGATTGAATTCTGCTGTAACATACACGTCTTTCGTGGTGGAAGCAATTGTTGCTACATCAAAAGAATAGGTTGTATATGCATATTGCATAGAAGACGGAACAGCAGGAGCATCGCCAACGCCACAATCAACCACGGCTTGAGCCTTATCCACACCATCGACCATCAAATGATAGGTGACGTTCACGATTTCAGCAGGAAGTTCAACCTCAGCAATGGTGTGCTGGGTGTTAGTGCCAGAAGGCTCCCATCCTACACAGCCGCTACCACCATTGTGGATATAACGATAGCCATCGTATGAAGCTGCGGTATCAGATGGGCGGACAACAGTATAACCGTTATAAGACTGGAAGTAGAAAGCTGTTGTGGGTGATGCATCCGTATTGATAGCAGCGCTCACCGCAACATTACCAACATATTTCTCTGACTTGTAGCCCTTGAGGTAGAAAGTACCGCTGCCTGCAGACTCCAATTGAATCACTTCCTCATAACCTTCGGGTGATGCTACGTAGGAACAAGCAGATTCACCAACGACGAGGTATTTGTTGCTGCGGCAGAAGAGGGAAATATTTGCCTCGAATGCCTTCAGTGCATTATTCAGTTCGGTCTCATTTGCAGCGTTGCGGACAGCCGTTATGTTAGCAGCAGTGTACACGGAGAGGGAAGAGAGGGGAGCCAAACGAGCCAAAACATCACTCTTTGTTAATGCCCATGACAAGTCAACAGTTCCGGCATCTACTTCACCTTTTGTGACAGGTACTTCTATGATATTCCATGAAGTACCATCTGCGTCACCACTGGCTGGTTGCCAATAACCGATTGTCGTGTGACCGCCCTGGTCATCCCAGCAGTTAGCTGTAGCACCGCTGGTCAAACTCACGCAGAACACCCCTGACTTATACGGATTCTCAGGAAGATACCATACGGCACCTTCAGCAGTCGCACTAGTCGTAGAAGCCAACTTCAAAGATGGGTCAGTAGCAGGTACGATGCTAACGCCGTCGCCATTTGCCATGAAATACCACAAGGAAGTTGCTCCAGCATCGGCAGATGTAACTTGCTGAAGCTGTGCTGATGCCTCGGCGTAGTTGGCATATTTACCAGAACGGAAATTCTGAATGACGTAATAAGTAGGATTGTTAGCATCTGTCGTCAGCGTAGGCTGAGTGACTGCAGCCCATGCCCCCACCGTTCCCAGCAGGGCACATAAAAGAAGTAGGATTTTCTTCATTGTGTTAAGTTAGTTATTTAGTAAATGTATTATCTGCTTATTAATAGCGCACATAGGCGCACATACTGCGTGGCAAAGATAGGTAAATTAGTTTGTATGTTCCTAATTTTAAGCGCGAAAAGTGGTATTTGCTATGATTTTAGAGCTTTTAGTGTGTATTATTGACCCTTGTTAAGGCTGTTTTTTAATAAATTATGTACTTTTGCAGCCGTAATCAAAAGTACTTTCAATTTGTAATTAGAAATAATGTCACAGTTATCATACGCCGTTGTAGGCACAGGTGCCATAGGCGGTTACTATGGAGCCAAGATGGCCCGCTTAGGACGCGAGGTGCACTTCTTGTTGCACAGTGATTATGAATATGTACGTGAGCATGGACTATGCGTCTGCTCTTGCGACGGAGATTTCGCTCTGCCGCAGGTCAATGCTTATGGCGATGCAAGTGCCATGCCTAAGGTAGACGTGGTGCTGGTGGGCCTGAAATCGACCAATCAGCATCTGCTGCGCACGCTGCTGCCTCCCCTGCTCCACGAGAATACGCTCGTGGTGCTTATTCAGAACGGTATAGGCCTTGAGGCCGATGTTCAGGAGTGGTTCCCTGGTCAGCCCCTCGCTGCCGGCCTGGCATTCATTTGCTCATCGAAGACGGAGCCTGGGATTATCAACCATCAATGCTATGGCAGTATCAATCTGGGCAACTACTCGTGCCGCTCCGCCTCACTCTTTGAGGCGGTCCTCAACGACTTTATTGAAGCCGGCATCGATGCCCATGAGGTGAACTATGCTGAGGCACGATGGAAGAAAGCGGTGTGGAACATGCCTTTCAATGGTATGACTGTAGCCCTACAGACGCAGACGGACAAGCTCCTGAAGCACCCTGCTACACGCCAGCTTATCTATGACCAGATGATGGAAGTAATAGGTGCTGCCAATGTCTTGGGCATAGACACCATCGACGAGAGCTTTGCTCAGAAGATGATGCAGATGACCGACGATATGGTGCCCTATTCGCCTTCCATGCGCCTCGACTATGATTTCCGCCGTCCCATGGAGATTCATTATATTTATTCACGTCCGATAGCCGAAGCACGTGCAGTGGGTTTTGAAATGCCGCGACTAGAGATGTTGGAGCGTGAGTTGATGTTTATGGAAAAAGAATATTTAGGGCATTAAGAAAATTTTTTCATTTTTCCTGTAGTTTTTCGTAGTGTCGTGCGTCTAATGGGTAAAACAAAGCTTCAAGACATGGACAACAAGGAAAAAACATTTGCGCAAATGGTTGGCGAACAGAAGAGCACTATTTACACCGTGTGCTATATGTTCTCCAACGACCAAGACGAGGTAAACGATCTCTTTCAAGAGGTATTAATCAACCTTTGGCGGGGCTACGACGGCTTTGAAGGGCGTTCAGACGTCCGCACATGGGTCTACCGGGTAGCACTGAACACTTGCATAAGCCTCAACCGTAAGAGCCGGCGCCGTTCTGACTTCGAACTGCAGATGGACATCAATCTCTTCGAGGACCGCGATGCCGACACTAAGCAGGTGGACTTGTTGCATAAGCGGATCTCCAAGCTGCAGCCTTTCGACCGCGCCATCGTCCTGCTTTGGCTTGAGGACATCTCGTACGAGGAAATCGGCCAGATAGTAGGCATCAGCGCCAAGAACGTTTCGGTCCGCCTTGTCCGTATCAGGGAGCAGTTGAAGCAAATGAAGAATTAAGAGTGAAAAGAGAAAAGTTAAAAATAACAGTTGCTTTTCACTGATAAAAAAAAGAAGTTTTACCCATTAAAAACATCAGGAACAATGAATGATAATGAATTAAATGAGATGCGCCAGCAGATGGCTCTCCTCAAAGAAAAGCTCGACCGTCAGGAAATCGTCAACGACCAGCTTGTGCGCAAAGCCGTGCAAGGCAAGATAAATGTCATAACACGCATGCGCCGCGTCAAGCGCTTCTGGCTCATAGCCTGCATAATCTTCGTACCCTTGATGCTGATACAAGCCATAGGCCTGCCCGTTTGGTTTGCCGTAGCCACCGACTTGTTCTTCGCCCTCTCGTTGTTCTACCATGAGTATTACATGGATGGCATCGACGACCACAACCTATCATCCCAAGGTATGCTGCAGGTAAGCCAGAGAGCTGCGCGCCTGAAGCGCCAGACGCGTCGCTGGCTGTGGGTGGGAATACCCTTGTTGGTGGTATGGATGCTCGCCTTCTGCTATCTCATCAATAACTACACTTGGTTCAATATTCAAGACAACGAGATAGCCTTAGGCCTCGTCACCGGCCTCATCGTCGGTTCTTTCCTCGGCTTCTTGATGTATAAGAAACAGCAACGCATGGTCGACGACCTGCAAGAGGCTATCGACGATGTGCAGAAACAATAAGAGCTAAGAAGCTATAAGTGCTCGAAAGCATAATAGGGGCGCACGGCTTACAGCGATAGCAGCTGTTCGCCGTGCGTCTTCGTTTTGATCGCTTTGCCTTGTATGATGTTTTCAATCAAGCCGTCCTCGTTGATGAGGAAGGTAGTGCGCACGGTGCCGAAGTACTTGCGGCCGTACATCGACTTCTCGGCCCATACGCCCATCTGCTCCACCAGCGAGTGGTCGGTGTCGGCAATGAGGGGGAAGGGCAGGTCGTGCTTGGCTTTGAACTTCTGATGACTGGCGGCGCTGTCTACGCTCACGCCAACCACGGCGTAGCCTTTCTTGCGCAGCTCGCTGTAGTTATCACGTATGCTGCAGGCCTCGGCTGTGCAGCCGCTGGTGTTGTCCTTCGGGTAGAAATAGAGTACGAGTTTCTGTCCTTGAAACTGACTGAGGCGGATCTCCTGTCCGTCCTCGTCGTAGCCCAATATCTCGGGCGCGCGGTCTCCGATTTGCATAGTAGTTGAATTGTGGAGTAAAACAAGGGTTGATGATTATGTGGTGTTGCAAAGGTAGTAAAAGATAACAGTTTGAAGTTTAGTGTTTATAGTTTTTTGCCTTTCTTTCTCATTTTTCTCTTATCTTTAATCCTTAATCTTTAATCTTTCATTATCTTTGCACTCGCAGACTACCTCATTCCGATGAAAATGAAACGACATCATTTCTTCTTTCTTATTCCTTTCTTCGTCTTGTCAGTAACCTGCAAGGCGCAATGGCGAATAGAAGCGGAGTCGGAGGCAACACGTGTGTTGTTGAGAGGCGATACGCTTGATATCACTTCGCCCAAGGGTTTGTCGCTATGGTGGGAAACGCCGCTGACAGCGCCTTGTACCATAGAGTATCGAGCTTGCGTGGTAATGGAAGGAGGGCCATGCGACCGCCTCTCCGACTTGAACTGTTTCTGGATGGCCTCCGTTCCGCTTGCAGGCAAAGCCGTTTCTCCACTCCTAAATAGCCGTAAGGCCACGGGGCGCTTCTTAGACAGCTATCGTCTGCAGTGCTATTACCTCGGCTTCGGTGGCAACTATAACACCACGACGCGTTTCCGACGCTACGATGCTGATACATTAGCGATAACAGACGAGACCCATCGTCCGCCTATCCTAAAGGAATATACCGATGAGGCTCATTTGCTAAAGCCAAACCATTGGTATGCCGTACGTATTGAAGTTCATGCCGATGGTCTCACACGTTATTATATCGACGACGAGCTCCTCGTGGATTACCTCGACCCCTCACCACTGCCCTACGGCTGGTTTGCTTTCCGCACTACGTGGAGCCATACGAGAGTGACGGGGTTTAGAGTCAATAAGGGAGCCTCCAACGACCATACACTGGTTGATGAAAAGTGAAAAAATATAGTTACATTCAAACTGATAATTCCAAATGCCTAATCAATCAACTCTTGCCCTACAAGTGAAAGCGGATAAGATGCCCAAAGCAATCATCATTGGTGCCAGCTCTGGCATCGGACAGGAAGTGGCTCGGCTGCTGCTGGTCGAAGGGTGGACCTTGGGCGTAGCAGCACGTCGCGAGGAAAAGCTAATGCAACTGAAGGCGCTGGCACCTGAGCGCGTAGAAGTGATGACTATCGATGTCACGCAAGCCGATGCTGATGAACGCCTGATGCAGCTCATCGAACGCCTTGGTGGCATCGACCTGTATTTCCATGCCTCAGGCATAGGCAAGCAGAACCGCACATTGGAGCCGGATATTGAGCTTCGCACGGCAGAGACAAATGCCTTGGGGTTCATGCGTATGGTAGGAGCCGCTTTTCGATACTTCGCCCAACCTAGTAGGGACGGGCAAGAAGGAGTAATAGCCGCCATAACCTCCATTGCCGGCACTAAAGGCCTCGGTCCTGCACCAGCTTATTCGGCTACCAAAGCACTTCAAGCCAATTACCTCGAAGCTCTGGAGCAGCAAGCTCGTCAGCGCCGCCTGCCTATCCATATCCTTGACATCCGTCCCGGCTTCGTGGATACCGCCTTGTTGAACGATGATTTCCCATATCCAATGCTCATGCGTCCCGAGGCGGTGGCACGTGATATCGTGCGATCAATAAACAAGCGTCGCCATGTACGAATCATAGACTGGCGCTATAGGTTCCTCACGTTCTTCTGGCGCCTTATCCCACGTTGGGCTTGGCGACGATTCAAACTATAAAACACCGTAAAACACTTATGAAACAACGACTTGAATCTCTTGATGCCTTGCGAGGCTTTGATCTATTCTGCTTGGTGGCACTCTCCGAACTTGTGGAGAAATTGGCTGAGGCGGTGGACAAACCATGGATGGCTACGGTGACGACTTGGTTCACGCATAAGACGTGGGAAGGCTTCTCGCCTTGGGACTTGGTAATGCCCTTGTTTATGTTCATGGCAGGCGTTGCCATACCTTATTCCTTGGGCAAGTATCGCAATGGTTCCGACCGCAAGCGTCTGTACCGCCGTTTAGGTAAGCGTTTTGTGCTGCTCTGGATCTTAGGCATGATGGTACAAGGCAACCTGCTGGCTTTGGACCCGCATCATATTTACCTTTTCACCAACACGTTGCAGGCCATTGCCGTAGGCTACTTGTTCAGCGCTCTCATCTACCTCCACACAGGCTGGAAGGCTCAGATAGGCATTGGCATAGGCCTCTTGCTTGCCTTCTGGGCGGCAATGGAGTTCATCACGTTCAATGGCTTTGGCGGTGGCGACTATACGCCTCACGGCAACTTGGCCGAAGGCATAGATATGGCTGTGCTCGGTCGTTTCCGCGATTCGGCTCATGTCGTCGATGGTCAAGTCGTCGTCAGTGAGTGGTACACCTACACGTGGATTCTTAGCAGTTTGAATTTCATAGTAACCGTGCTCTCGGGCGTACTGGCCGGTGAGGCTTTGAAAAGCACTATGCAGCAAGGCCGTAAGGTGCTGCTGCTGCTCATTGCCGGCATAGCTATGGTAGCGTTAGGATGGACGTGGGACATTGTTCACCCTGTCATAAAACACATCTGGACCGGCTCCATGGTGCTCGTCAGCAGCGGCTACTGCTTCCTGCTTATGGCGCTGTTTTATTGGTGGATTGACTGTCGCGGCCACAACCGTGGGCTGGCGTTCCTCAAGGTTTACGGTATGAATAGCATCACGGCCTATGTGGTGAGCCACGTAGTCCGTTTCTCCAGTATCAGCAGGTCATTGTTTTTCGGTTTGGAGCAATACGTAGGCGATTACTACGGCTTTATCATACAGCTCAGCAACGTCGCCATCCTCTTCGTCATCCTTTACATTATGTATAGGAATAGGATTTTCTTACGCGTATAAAAAGATGTAAGCACGAGCCCCCTCGCCTCTAATTAAGATACTTATTTCACTATGCTCTCGCAGAGGGCTGGTTCGTTGGTGGTGATGTAGTCCACGCCCAGAGCTTTCATGTCGCGAATGTCATCGGGGCTGTCCACCGTCCACACGTTCACATTCATCCCCAACTGATGTGCCTCGCTGACCCATTCGGGATGTGCCTTGAACTTAGATATATGGTAGTCTATGCCTGTGAGCCCCATGCGATGTAGTCCCCCTGGAGCACGGTCGCCTTCGAGATAGGCAACTTCAGCTTTAGGTGCTAAAGCGTGGATGGCCTGGCAGGCCTCGATGGAGAAGGAGATATACATCACGCGTGCCTCAAGCTTCTTCCTGCGTATAGCCTTTACGGCAGCTGCGGCACAATCGCGGCTGCGCTGTGGGTTGCGATGCGGTTTCACTTCCACGATGAGGCGTGTAGGGCTCTTGCTCTTCTTGAGGATCTTCAAGAGGTGCTTCAGCTCGGGCATGCTCTCGCCGTTGCTCAAGCGCAGCTTCTTGCAGGCGGCGAAGGTGGTATCCTGAAGCGATATGCCTTGGTATTTAGCGTCGTGGTTGACCATGACGTGCCCGTCCGTCGTCAGCCATATATCTATCTCCGAGCCGAAGATGTTGAGGTCAAGGGCTCGTTGCAGCGAGGTGCGTGAGTTCTGTGCAGAACCCTCGCTGCGCCACTCGCCGCGATGGGCAATGGTCTGAACGTGTTGGGCCATGATGGGGACAACGGCCATGGTAGCACAGAGGAAGACGAAAACGAAGACGAAAGCTCTTTTTTTACACAACTTGATCATGAATTATTAATGTTTAATTTAGGAAATAATATAGTACCTGGCACATTTCTTCTTTTTAAACAACGAATTTTACGAATTAAACGAATTTTCGCTTGCGGCGTGGCTGCGCGAAGACAGGACTATAGGACAGAATTCGTTTAATTCGTATAATTCGTTGTCTTATAAAAACATCTTCGTTTTTGTTTTCGTTTTTGTTGAAAGATGGGAGATTAGTATTGGTTGAGGCGGCTGGTGTCGATGTTCGTTGCTACGCCTCCGCGATCAATCTCGACCTTATCGGCTGTGCCAGTGAAGGTGATTTTCGAGGCGCCGTCGCATTTAGCTTGGATGTCAGTGCAGTTGACGTCGGCGTGGAGCTTCGAGGCTCCTGTGCAGCCCGTGAGCAGGCGTCCTCCCTTGAACGTCAGTCTGCCTTTGCTGGCGCCCGAGAGGGAGATTTGCATCTTCTTACTGGCCTCAACGTTCACGGTGGCCTCCGATGCTCCATAGACGAAGACTGCAGCATCTTCGCCTCCATTCAGTTGTGTCAGGTTAAACTTGCTGGCGCCGGTGACGCTGAAATCACTCTTTGGGGCATTAGCCGATTTGATGCTGGCCTGACTGGCACCGAGAAGAGAGGCACCCATCATTTCGTCGCATTTTATCTGTTGGCCTTTGAAGGTAGAGGCTCCCTTCAGGCGGATAGAGAATTTGGGAGTATCGATTTCGTCAATCAGCATGGTCGAGGCACCATCCAACAGAGCGCCAAATCTATCGGGTGTCATGCTCTTAGCTTCGAAAGAAGAAGCGCCACGGAGATCCACATTTTGCAGACAGGGGGCTGTCAGGTGAAGGATAAAGATGTGTTGGCCATCGGGCAGATCTTTCTTCTTCACATTATTGAATTTCTTGGTTCTCGTGGCAACAACGTTCAACACGTCTGCTGTCGTTGACACTTTCATCAAGTCGAGCCAGTCGGCACGACCTGTTAACTTCACGCTATAAGGCTCGCCTTGTGTGTAGATAACCTTCACGGAGTTATTAACCACGATTTCTATGAAATTGGTCAGCTCGTAGGTGCGAGTAGCGAACTTGGTGGCAGCCTGTGCCAGCGTGGCACTCAGGAGGAGTGCGATGGTGAGTAGTTTTTTCATTGTTGTATCGCTTATTCTTAATTGTTTATTGTTCACTTTTCATCCCCCACCGGGGGATTATAGGGGGCTCCTATTTCATCCTTTACTCCCCTCCCAGGGAGGGGCGGGGTTGGCTCTTCCTAAAATTGATTCAGGCGGCTGGTGTCGATGTTTGTTGCTACGCCTCCGCGCTCTATCTCGACCTTATCGGCTGTACCTGTGAAGGTGGTCTTCGAGGCACCGTCGCACCCAGCTTGAATAGATTCGCAATTGACTTTAGCATCAAGCTTTGAGGCTCCTTTGCAGAATGAGCGCAGACGTCCGCCCTTGAAGGTCATTTCGCCTTTGCTGGCGCCCGAGAGTCCCATCTGCAGCAGGCCGTTGGTCTCGATTCCTACGTTGATCTTTGAGGCTCCGCCTAAGTTGAAGGTTGCTTCCTCTGCCTTGTTGACCTTAGGCATTTTGACATTGCTGGCACCATTAATGGTCACTACACACTTCGAGGCATTGACCTGTTCTACATCTAAATTGCTGGAACCGCTGACGTTGGCCTTCAGTTCTTTGCATTTAATCTGTTTGGCATCCACTTTCGATACGCCGCTTATCTCCAGATAGAAGCTGGGCACCTCTATCTCGCCGACAATCAGTTTTGACACGCCTGAGAGGTTGACATGTAGAAAATCTGGCGTCAGACGTTTCGCTTCGAGGGTTGAGACACCTTTCAGAAGGATATTCTCCAAGCACGGCGCTGTCAGATGCAGGATGAAGTTATGGTGCCCGTCGGGCTGGTCTTTAGGCTTTACATTCTTGAATTTCTTTGAGTTCTTGGCTTTAACGGTCAGTATGCCGCCCGAGGCCGTCACTTCCATCAAGTCGAGCCAGTCTGTGCGACCTGTTAGCTTCACGCTGTATGGCTCGCCTTGTGTATAGACAACCTTAACTACGTTGCTCACATCGATTATTGTGAAATCCTCGAGCTTGTAAGTTCGTGTGGAGAATGGTGTGGCAGCCTGTGCCAGCGCGGCACTCAAGAGGAGTGCAATGGTGAGTAGCTTTTTCATTGTTGTATCGCTTATTCTTAATTGTTTATTGTTCACTTTTCATCCCCTACAGGGGGATTATAGGGGGCTCCTATTTCATCCTTATCACAATCGTCGCCTTGCCATCAGTGGCTTGCATAGGACGGTTGCCCGTGTATTGGAGCATATAAATGCGGTTCTGGCGTTCGCCTTCCACAGCCAGTACGATGGTATGACGTTCGCCGTTCTCTACCTTGTGTGTGTAGCGGCCAGCCTTCTGTTCAGCCTCGAATTTTTCGAGACAGGCATTGATGTCGATGCCTCGCGAGAGCTCGCGCACCTTCACCACGCGGACCACTTCGCGCGTCTGCGGGTCACGCTCCACCACGCTGGTGAACTTGCTCTGCCCTATGGTGCTCTCGTTATCGACAAAGCGGTCGATACGGTTCTGTGCCGAAGCTCCGACCGCTATCGCCATGAGGCTTATCCAAAGTATGATTCGCTGTTTCATCGTTGTGTATCTTTTATTGTTGAGCGAGCATTTCAGCCTGGTCTGCCATGCTCATGGCATCGTGAATATCACTTTTGATGAGGCGGTATTCGTCCACGCGCTTACCGTTCTCCTCGACGTAGCTGCCCTCGTAGCGGGCCATTTCCTTTGACTCCCTGACTTGAGGCACGATGACGATGAAGGCGGCAAGCACCACGGCGGCAGCAACGGCCATCCAGCGCAGCAGCCTATGCCCTGCCCTATCGTGTTTGGGAGCCTCGGCTGCCAGGATTTGTGCCATCACGTTCTCCGTCAGGCCTTCCGGCATCCGCAGCCGTTCGCCCTCGCGTTGCAGCGCCTTGCGCAGGGCGGCATCTTTCTGTATGTTAATGTTTTGTGCCATATTCCATGTCTTTGATTATCAAGTAAAGTCGTTTTCTCACGCGGTGCAGTCGAGTGGTGACGTTTGACACCGTAGTACCGAGCACGTATGCAATGTCGCGCGTCGGGCGTTCTTCGTAGTAGAACAGGGTGACGAGAGTCCGGTCGTCGGGGGTTAGGCGTTGGAGTGCTGCTTCGACCATGGCTATTCGCTCCTCTGTAGCTTCGGCAAGTGCCGTGTCTGCTGCCTCGTCGCTCACGCTGTCGGTCAGGCGGTCGTCGATTGGCAGTACCACCGTCTTCCGTCTGCGCAGGTTCTTCAGCGCGGTGTTGTAGGCGATGCGGTAGAGCCAGCTGCCGAAGTCGGCTTCGCCGCGGAAGTCGCTGAGGTGCGTGAAAGCCTGAATGAAGGTCTCCTGTGTCGTCTCCTCAGCCTCGAGGTCGTTGCCTACGAGTCGTGCCGCAAGGCCGTACACCTTACTGCCATAGCGCTCCATCAGCAGGGCGAAGGCTTCTCGTTCGCCCTTGATAATGCGCTGTATTATCGTTGCAACGTTTTCTTCTTTCATTCTACTCTTTAGATGCACGACCTCTGGTTTTGTCACACCTTCATCAAGGAATTTTCGTGCAAAGATAGTAAAAAAGCGAAAAAAGGATGGCTGTGAACGGGAAAAAAGCTATTTTTGTAGCGACAAACGTTAATTGCTTGGGCTTATGATACCTAACAGATTTATTTCCACACTGGTTTCGCTATTCGTGGCCGTGGCTATGACAGCTGCTCCGCAGCTCTTCAGCGCAGGTCGTAGCGACTACAAAATAGTGCTCTCTGAAGGCGCATCGACGTCGGAACAGACGGCAGCACGTGAGCTGCGCAGCTACCTGAAGCAGGTGAGCGGAGCCGATATTCCCGTTGTCAAGGCCTCGCAGGCGGCCGGCGGGAAATGCATATACATTGGTTTTGACAGCCGCGTGAAGGCCGCTACAGGCGCCGACAAGCCTGCCGACGACTATGAGGGGTTCACTTACAGAACCGTGAACGGCAATCTCTACATCTACGGCGGTCGTCAGCGCGGCACGATGTATGGCGTTTACGCTTTCCTTGAGAACGAGCTGGGCGTGCGCTGGTATGCCCCCGATGGTACCGTAGTGCCTAAGCGACATGCGTGGCGGTTGAAGAAACTACGCGTCAGCGAAGCGCCTGCCATTCGCTATAGATTTGCCCAGTATAGTCAGGTGGCGAACGACCTGGCATGGTGTGCTCACAACCGCAACAACACGTTGTGGTCGGTGCGTAAGAACGATTACGGCGGCATAGAAGCTTATTGGAATGCACACACCTGCGGGCAGTTTGTGGATGCCGAAGAGCTGTTTGAAAGCCATCCCGAATACTTTGCCTTGCGCGACGGCAAGCGAATCCCCAACGGCCAGTTGTGCCTTACGAATCCTGAGGTCCTGCGAATTTGCATCAAGGAGATGCTGAAGGCCATACAGACCTATCCCGACTACTGGGTGTACAGTATGTCGCAAAACGATAACAAGCTTTACTGCGAATGCGAGCAATGCACGGCGGTGGCCGAGCGTTACAAAGGTCAGTCGGGGCTGATGCTGTGGTTCGTGAACCAGGTGGCAGCTGCCGTGAAGAATGTCTATCCGAATAAATTCATAGGTACCTTTGCTTACCAATACACGCGTAAGGCGCCCGTGGGCATACGTCCTGCAGATAATGTGGTGATTCGCCTGTGCAGCATTGAGTGCTGTTTCGCGCATGCCTTGGATGAATGCGAGCAAAACGAAGCCTTCATGGCTGACCTGCGCGACTGGCAAGCCATAGCACCGCGGCTTTACATTTG
The DNA here is from genome assembly GCA_016286165.1 of Bacteroidaceae bacterium. Lineage (GTDB taxonomy): Bacteria > Bacteroidota > Bacteroidia > Bacteroidales > Bacteroidaceae > Physcousia. The sequence goes on from JAEESE010000015.1 coordinate 42,579, forward strand.
GGATTATGTCGTCAACTTCCGTCAATACCACGCTCCCTTCCCCAACCTGCAGGTGCTGGCACGTAATATCCAAATCTTCCGCGAGCATAATGCCATAGGCATTCAGGAAGAGGCGCAGTACCAGACGGCAGGAGGCGAGTTCGCCGAACTGAAGGCATGGCTGCTCATGCGCCTGCTCTGGAATCCCTATCAGGATACGCAGGCTTTGGTCAACGAGTTCGTCAGGGCATACTATGGTGCCGCGTCTGATGCTATACTGCGTTATATAAAGATGTGTAAGGCACGTATCACGCCGAAAACCGTAATGAGCATTTACATCCGTCACACCGATACGCTCTACGACGAAGAGTTCATCAAAGCATCGCGACAGCTACTCGATGAGGCACGCCGCCAGGTGGCCAACTCCCCTACCCTACTCGCCCGTATCGACCGAGTGCGCCTGCAACCCATGTACCTCCACCTGATGCGGAATCCTGAGCAGGCAACCGCCGATGGCACACGAGCTGAGTATCTGCAGCTGATAAAGAAGAACAACTACAGAACAAACGAGTGGGAAACCATCGACACCTTTATCAGTAAATTGAAATAAAAGCACCGTTCAAGCACCTCAGCTACAACCTAAAAGCCAAAAGCATCCAGCCTAAAAGGTGGATGACATAAATCTAAAAGGCGGCGGCCGTCAGCCCCAAAGCCCGATTAAGCCAGCTTAAAAGCCCTATTAAGCCGGCCTAATCTTACGATTAAGCCTGCATAGCATCTGACTATGCCGTGGCCTACGAAAACGCATGAGAGCCCTTTTTTGAGCGTTTTTTAAAGAAAATCGTGAAATCGGACTTAACTTTCCAGCCCGAGAAGCGTAATAAAGGTGTATGACACGCTCAGAATTCGAACATATTATCCCCGCGTTGCGGCCTGTTATGCTGCAAGTGGCATTGGATTTCTTCGGCTCACACGACGATGCCGAAGATACCACACAGGAGGCTATGCTCGCTCTCTGGCGCTACTGTGAACGTATAGATCCCGAGCGTAATGTTGAGGCGCTGGCTATACGAGTGACCAAGAACTGCTGCGTCAACTGCTATCGCCGCCGTCCGCCAATGGCCACCGTCCCCGACAACTTATCGTCGGGTCCCTCCTCACCACTCTCACCTTCCCCTCACGAACTGCTCGAAGCCAAGGACACACAAGCCATGCTCACCGCCGCCCTCGCCCGTTTGAAACCGCGAGAACGCGAGCTCTTTGAGATGCGACAGATAGAAGGACTCACAAACGATGAGATAGTGGCACAAACAGGCATCACTAAAGCATCAGTAAAAGTAATGGTGTCTGCTGCACGAAAAAAAGTATTTGACGAACTAAAACACCGGCTAAAGCAATGACAACTAAAGACATACAATCCATTATCAACCGCTTCCTCGCCGCGGAAACGACAATAGAGGAAGAGCGACAGTTGGCACTCGAGCTGCAGAGCCGGGCTGACGCCTCTGGCATTGATGCCTTGCCCGGCGACTGGCAGGCCGTGATGCTTATGTTAGGCGAGCTGACGCTGGGCGAAGCTGCCTACGACGAGATTATCGCAGCCCGTGGAGCCGAAGGCCAGACCACTACCCTATCGCCTGCCACTGCCGCCGTATCGAGCACCAAGGACAGCAACGCCCGTAAGCGCCACCTATGGCGCTGGGCAGCTGTGGCTGCCGTCCTCGTACTTGTGGCCGGTGTCGGCATCGCGTTCTATCAGTTGCAGGAGTCTCCTCAACCAGTCGCTCAGGTCCTTCCCACCAGTGGGAAACAGTCTTCCCACCAATGGGAAGAGTCTTTCCCACCGGTGGGAAACCCCGACACGTCCAGTAGCGAAAGCCAACTTGACCAGTCACAACAGTCGGCACAACTTGTCGCTTCGACTTCCACACCCATTCGTAAGAAACACGCTCGCCGAAAAGCCAAGCCTGTGCAACGCCCCATGGAAGCGGAAGCCCCCTCAGCCACCGTGCCCGACGGTTTTCCGTCGGGAACCCCCTCCCCCGCTTCCTCACCTTCTTATTCTCCCGATCCATACGCTGAAATAGAAGCGGAAATGCGCGATATCCGCAGTCGTGGTGAGCGCATAGAGGCCATGGTGGCCGAGATAACCCGCGCGTATTGATGCGCTACCATTCCATAACTCTCTATCATTGATTAGATTAATTCAATTTCTGAAAGACAAATGAAACGCTATCATCTATTCATCATCATCTATTTATCATTCTTTTGCTTTTGTGGAGCCAATGCCCAGCCTAATGCACGCCTGCAAGAACTCGAAAAGACCTTGAAAGAGCGGGGCTACGGTGTGACGCATATTCAGCGTAGCAGTCGTGGCATCGAGCAGCGTTGGACGTCGGGCTTGCACATGCCATCTGGAACTCCGACCATCTCAAAGGAACTCATACAGAATATGTCTGCCGACCAGCTGAAAGCCTTTATGTTAAGGATTGACAGCACCGAGACTGCCCGCAAGCAGCGCATCGTTGAGGCCATCGACCTAATCCGCAGCACCTTCAGCGCACTCGCCTCCACAGCATCGGAAAGTTACATGTACGAAGTCCATAACAAGGAATGCGATACCATACGCCTGTCTATGGCTTGGAAAGACGAGAGCCATCCGCTCAGCTCCTGGCGAAGTGATGGAGGCGTGCTCTACGACGGCGCTCGCGAGGCCGTCATGTTCAACTTCCATCGTCCTCTAGGTAAGGATTGGTCATCAGGCTACTACTCGCACGTCTACACAGCCCCATTTCCCGAACCTATGGGCGACATAAAGTCCTTCGATGCTAAAGCTTTCCAGGCACTCATCTCACCCCATCTGAAGCGTGCGTTAAAGCTGAAGGGCGCAAAGAAATATCCCGTTTATTGGCGGCACGACGAGGGCTATAATGAGGAAGTAGGAGAGTTGACTCTTAAGGTGACGAGGATGAGGGATTATGCCGACAACAAGCACACGGGCCTCACCACAGGCGACCTGTACTTCATACCCAAGACCTTTGAAAACGAAGCCAGAGAGTTGCTCGTGACCCTGGACTCACTCTCTCACGCCTACGTTGAGACCCATTACGACCAGGATTATTCTTACCATTACCATCCACGCTTCTCCTACAATAATAATGTCACCATCGTCTCAGGCGGCAACTGGCCCGATAAACAGCCCGTAGAAAAGGACTATTATCTATGCACTTATATGGACGATGACGGCTTCTACGTCCTCGATGTCACTACCGAAGGCGAAATATGGATGCCCCGCGATTATCCTAAGCTCAAGAGCTGGATCAACGGCCAGCGCACCTATCGTTAACCTACCCCTCTCCCCTACCCTGCCCTGTCATCCCCTACCCTGTCATCCCCAGCCCTCTCTCTTCCGTTCTGTCCTCTATCCTTTTCCGTCCCGTCCTCTATCCTTTTCCGTCCCCCTCCTTCCTCTCTTTCGTCCCCTCCTTCCTTTTCCGTCCCGTCCTTTTTTCGCGGATTTTATCCGCGTGAAACTAGCGCCCTTCCTCTCTTCAGTCCCGTCCCTCCTTCTTTCAGCCCTTACCTTCTTTCCGTCCCGTTCTTTCTTCGCGGATTTTATCCGCGTGAAACCAGCGTCCTTCCTATCTCATTCAGCGCCACAAATCGATACCGCAGCGAAGTCACAGGCACAGCCATATAGCTGTAGTGCTTCGCTTCGGACTTCCGTCTAATCGTCTCCTCTACTGCAGCCTGAATGGCGGGGATTGTAAACGTACCCTCGTGTGGCTCCAGTAGCAGCAGTTGCCCTCTGGAGCAAGCATCGAAATAGACGCCCCCGGGCTTGTAGAAACGCTCGTGAGCAGAGCCGGCAGCAGGAAAGCCATTGCTCAACAGCACAACCAACGGAAAGCCGCCCTCCCTAACGGTGCGAGCTATAACTCGCTCGCCGCGACTGATGGCTGCAGTATAAGTCACAGCACCATTTCTCGCAGCCCCCAGCACCTCTCTTAATCTACTCTGCAACTGGTCTTCACTGGCACTCCGCGACATCTCAACTAATTGACGGTCAGGCCAGTCCAGTAAGAAATGGTTGCCCATCGATGTAAACTGCAGTCCAACCACTTCCGTCTGCCGATGCAGGCGAAAGAGGTCTGGGTGTTGCTTGCGTTGCCAGGCCCGCTCGGCATTAGCCTTCACGTATTCTATCATAGCATGAAGCTGTCCTTTGTGTGTGAGCACTCTGTAATATGGTGGTCCGTCATACAGGTTCTCAGTATAGCCCAACCCTCGTGCTTCGGCCTTGCATCCTTGCATAAACCCGCGCAGAACCTCTTTTATGCTTCGAGGCATTGAACGAGTCACCTGAAGCACGATATGGTGATGGTCTGGCATCACCTTATCAGCGAGAATCTTAATTTCAGGGCAAAGCTCCAGCATCCGTTGTTGCTGATGGATGAGTGCCCAGCCAATATCTGTCTTTTCCACAGTTGCCTCAGAGCCGTTGTGCATAAGCGTGCCGAACAAAGGTTGGCGGGCATTGGCAACCATCGTGACATGCACGATACATGGTTCTCGCCAAGCGCCAGGCTCAAGCCATGTGAAGGTTTCGTTGGGGGATGGGTTGGAGGGAGTTACGGGCATGATTGATAGGGGGTTAAGAGGGGTTAGAGAGGGGCAGAAATGAATTTCAGCTAAAGAAACGAGGCGAGTAAAGTGATTGGCAGAGGTAAGCAGGCAGAGTTATGCAGGCAGAGGCAAAAGCAGCCAAAGCGGGAGTAGGGCAGAGGTAAGCATACAAAAGTGGACGGCAGAGATATGGACTTAGCTAAGTGATTAGCAGCGATAAGGATTCCAGTAGAGCGTAGAGGAAGATATTGGCAGCGGTCTGGCCGAGGACGGCGTTCAAGTGGCGTCCGCTGTGCAAACGCTTCATACGAAGCCAGGTTAGCGTGTGGGGGATAAGGTATAAGAGAGGTATGAGAGTAAGTAGTGAAAAATATTTATTGCTATTAAGTGATGAATAACACGTTGCGAACAAGGGCAGGACAACAGCAAGGAACCCTAACAACATATAAAACCATTCAGCAAAGCGCCCCCCGAAGAGGACGACGATGGTGCGCTTACCAGCGACACGGTCTTGCTCGCGGTCGCGGTAGTTGTTGACTACGAGCAAGCAGTCAGTGGCAAGGCCCATGCCGATGGAAAGCAGCAGTACGGGCAGAGTCACCTCACCCGTCTGGATAAAATAGGTGGCGCAGACAGGCACAAGACCGAAGAACACCAGTACCAACAAGTCGCCCAAACCAAGACTTGCCAAAAGCGTTGTATACAAGAAACAAAACAACACGCAAGCCACGCCAATAGCTACCAGCCACCAGCCTCCCCATAGTACCAGTGGTAGCCCTGTGAGGCAGGCTAATGCAGTAGTGATGCCTATTCCGATCTTCATCGCCTTGGGCGTGATCCATCCTTCGCTACAAGCCCGAGGGGGACCCAGACGTGTCTCGCGGTCGTCGCGCCCTTTCTTGAAGTCGAAGTAGTCGTTGACGAAGTTTGCGTCAATCTGCATCAGCAGGGCAAAGAGTAGGCAGAGAAGAGCTGGTGTCCACATGAAAGCGTTGCCACCGGCATTCAAATCCTTCCACGCTGCACTTAGTGCCACCATCACGGGTGCCATAGCTCCTGTCAGCGTCTTGGGTCGAGCCGCTAACCACCAAGCTCGCTTACTGTTTGTCTGTATCATTGTTCTTATTTGTCTATATCGAAATACCTTTTTTGGTTTAATCATCGTTAAGCCTCTTCTAAAGCGTAAGGCAAAAGTAGCTCAATAGTACAATAGATAAGATTTAACCTTTATTTGTATTTAGAAAGATATTTTGCGTTTTAGATTTTCTTTGCTCGATATCGCTAAACAGAAAAAATGAAGCCCAAAATGCTTTGTTTGAGCACGTTGGGCCTCATTTTAGCCCTCTGAGAATCGTTTAAAATCATTTTCTCGGTCGGGAGGAGGGGAATATTGCGCTCACAAAGCGCAAAAATGAGAGAAAAGTTAGAAGAACTTCGTTTCTTCACCGACGACTTCCGAGAGGAGGAGGTTGGCGAGGCGTGAGGTGCCGAGACGGAGCCATTGGTTGGTCAGCCATTGTTCGCCGAGCACTTCCTTGACGATGGTGTAGTAGACGAGGGCATCGTGAACGGTGTTCAGACCACCGGCGGGTTTGAAGCCGATTTGTATGCCAGTCTTCTCGTAGTACTCCTTGATGGCTTGGCACATGACATAAGCGGCCTCGGGGGTGGCGGCGGGTTTCTCCTTGCCGGTTGATGTCTTAATGTAATCGGCTCCGGCATACATCGCGAGGATAGAAGCTCGCTTGATATCAGCGCAAGAGGGTAGGAGACCAGTCTCAAGAATTACCTTCATCTTCTTGTCACCGCATACGCACTTCAGTTCGTTGATCTCGTCACAAACGCTTTCGTAGTCTTCGCTCAAGTATTTGCCCACGCTCATTACTATATCTATCTCAGTAGCACCGTCTCTAAGGGCTAAAGCTGTTTCTGCTACTTTAACCTCTAAAACAGCCTGTGAGCTCGGAAAACTACCGCTGACGCAGGCCACTTCGACGCCGTCAACTTCGAGGCTCTGAGAGACAATTTCAGCGAAACATGGGTAAACACAGATGGTAGCTACGTGAGGCAGTTCTGGGTAGGCGTGGTAGAACTTATTGACTTTCTCTGTCAAGGCCAGCACGCTCTCCTCGTTGTCGGTGGTCTTCAGGGTGGTCAGTTCGACGCTCCCCATGAGGAATTTCTTTACTTCAATGGTATCATTCTCAGGCACTTTCTCTTCGATGATACGTTTAACGGCGGCTGCCACTTCGGCATCGCTGATGTTCAGGTTGTACTGCGACAACGCTTGTTCGTACTTACTTGTTTCCATAATGGTTTGATTATATGAGTTGGTCATGAAGTTTATTATATCTGAAATTGCTCTAGGGTAAGGGAGGGGCTTCATCTATTCTTTGTTATGCGTATCCATAATGATTGTTACTGGACCATCGTTCGTTAGTGATATCTGCATCTCTGCTCCGAACTCTCCGTGCCCTACAGGGCGGCCTATAGCTTCGCTAAGTCGTTGAATGAAAGCCTCATAGAGTGGAACACTTATCTCATGGGAGGCAGCTCTAAGCCATGATGGTCGGTTTCCCTTCTTGTAGCTTGCAAAGAGCGTGAACTGACTGACTACGATGATGTTGCCGTCCGCTCCTTCATGTTCTCCTTGAATGTCCAGGATGCTGCGGTTCATAACCCCTTTCTCATCATCAAATACTCTTAGTGCAGCCACTTTACGCACCAGCCAATCCACATCTTCCTGAGTATCAGTACTTTCAATGCCAAGCAGAACCACAAACCCTAATCCGTGGAACTCTGCATTTATCTTACCGTCAATCTTGACGCTTGCGCCTTTAGCGCGTTGAATAACTATTCTCATAATTGTTCTTTTATCGCTTTTGCTTTAGCCTCACCAACCACTTTTGTCAACTCCTCAATGCTCGCTTCCTTAATACGTTTTACGCTCTTGAATGCCTTCAGCAAGGTTTGTTTAGTCTTGGGGCCAATACCAGTAATGGAGTCCAGTTCTGATTTCAATTGACTCTTCGATCGCTTGTCTCGATGGAAGGTAATGGCAAAGCGGTGCACTTCATCTTGTATCTGCGTGAGCAGACGGAACAGGGCGCTGTCCTGTTTCAAGGCTACTGTCATGGGTGGATTACCATATAGCAGTTCATGTGTTCGATGCCTGTCGTCTTTAGCAAGGCCTGCGATGGGAATTTGCAGTCCTAATTCACCTTCTACGACTGCACGAACAACATTCATTTGCCCGATTCCACCGTCGGTAATGATCAAGTCGGGTAGGGGAGTGCCCTCGTCTTTCATTCGAGAATATCGGCGGCGAACAACCTCTTGCATTGATGCGTAATCATCGGGGCCAACGACAGTCTTGATGTTATATTTACGATAATCCGCTTTACTCGGCTTACATTTCTTAAACACAACACAACCAGCCACAGCGTCAGTACCCGATATATTTGAGTTGTCGAAGCATTCTATTTGGTAAGGTAATGAAGGCAACTGCAGGTGATCTTGTATTTCCTTCATCAATCGAACTGCTTTCTGCTCGGGATTCAACTTATCCTGTTGCTTTAAACGATCCACTTTATATTGTTTCACGTTTAATTCAGATAGCGCTAAGAGTTGCTTTTTGTCGCCCCGTTGAGGAATTGTTATCTCAATATCTTCGAGCGGTAGTTCCACGTGGAACGGCAGAACGATTTCTTTTGCTTCAGAGCCCCATCTGTCGCGCATATCCATTATACCACGAACAAGTAATTCTTCTTTGGGTTCATCGAGTTTTTTCTTATACTCGAATGTGAACGCTTGGTTGATGGCACCTTCAACGACGTGCAGATAGTTGATGTAAGCGATGCGGTCGTCGTCTTCGATTGAGAAAACGTCAATGTTGTGACCAGTAGATGTGATAACCTGACTCTTCTCTTGATGTGCAGTGATGAGATCGTAACGGCGTTTTACTATCTGAGCTTCTTCGAACTTCATCTCTGCGGCCAGCTCTTGCATCTGTGCCATCATCTCTCGCCGTAATGCAGCTGTGTCACCTTTGAGTATTCTCACGGCTGCATCGATGTATGCCTTGTATTCTTCCTGACTCTGGTAGCCTACGCACGGTCCCAAACAGTTCTTCATGTGATACTCAAGGCACAACTTGTATTTGCCGTTCTCAACACCTTCCTTATTCATAGGAGTATGGCAACGGCGTATAGGGTAGAGGTTTTTGAAGAGATCAAGAAGGGCATTAGCTGTAGGCACATGACTATACGGCCCAAAATATATCGCGCCACGACGGTCCACCTGTCGTGTCTTGAAGATCCGTGGTAAATACTCTTTCGTTACTGCAATAAATGGGTAGCTCTTACCATCCTTCAGCAGAACATTATATCGAGGTTGGAACTGCTTGATGAGTTGGTTCTCGAGCAATAGTGCTTCTGCCTCAGTCTTAACAACCGTGTATGTGATATTGTGAATCTTGCTAACCAGGACCTTCGTTTTGTACCTGTCCACTTCGGTATGAAAGTAGGTAGAACATCGCGCCTTGAGGTTCTTGGCTTTACCCACGTAGATGATAGTACCATTCTCGTCGTGGTACTGATAACTGCCAGGCTTCTCGGGCATATTTAGCACGATAGCCTTTAGCCGTTCTATGCGCTTTTTGTTCTCTTCTTTTGTCATCGTTCCACGTGGAACTAAACCATTAGATAGTGACAAGTGTAGTAAGGTCTATGCCTTTGAAGATGTCACGTCCGTGGAGACCTTCGTCGGTGATTTCTATGATGAAGTTGATGTAGGTCTTCTTGGGATGGAAATGTTGCACGAGCTTGTAGGTAGCCATCGCAGTACCACCTGTGGCAAGTAAGTCGTCGTGGATAAGTACTACGTCGTTCTCGTTGATAGCATCAATATGCATCTCAACAGTATCCACTCCATACTCTTTCGAGAATGACTCTTTGATTACGGTTGCTGGTAACTTGCCAGGCTTGCGGGCGAGAACTACGCCGGCCCCTAATCGAACGGCTAAAGCCGCAGCCATGACGAAACCTCTACTTTCAATGCCAACAATTTTGGTGATGCCTTTGTCCTTGTACAACTCATAGAGGTCGTCGGTCATTGCTTTCATGCACTCAGGGTTCTTGTAGAGTGTTGTTACGTCGCGGAAGTTGATACCTTTCTTAGGGAAGTCGGGTATACAACGGAGGTTGTCGAGAATGATTTGTTTATTCATGTTATTTGTTGTTTAGAGTAGAATGTTTCACGTGGAACTATCGTCCGAGAAGGACGAGTAGGACGTTGATATCGGATGGTGATACTCCAGGAATGCGGGAGGCTTGGGCTAGCGTTTCAGGGTCGTGGCGGATAAGCTTCTGACGGCCTTCGGTGGAGATAGATTGAAGTGTGTTGTAGTCGAACCGACCACGTATGCGAATATCCTCCAGGCGCCGCATCTTTTCGGCTTGCTCCACTTCACGTTGGATATAACCTTTGTATTTGATGGCTATCTCCGCCTCCTCTGCTATCTCATTCCGACGTTCGCTGACACTATCCAAAACCTGACGCAGACGGGGTAGGGCAGGGGAGAGGTTCTCGAAGGTTAGTTGCGGTCGGCTGAGGAGTTCCATAAGCTTGCAACCACGTGACAGTGGTGCCGTGCCGAGGCTTTCGAGCAAACCGTTCACGTCGTTCATCTTTACGGAATAATCTTCGGCGAAGTGAATGATGCGCTCCACCTCTTCTTTCTTCTTGAGGTAGTGTGCAAGGCGTTCAGAGGATGCCACACCCATTCGATGTCCAAGCTCCGTCAGTCGAGCATCCGCATTATCCTGGCGAAGGAGGATGCGATATTCTGCACGCGAGGTGAACATACGATACGGTTCATCTACGCCCTTGCACACAAGGTCATCGATGAGCACACCTATATATGCTTCATCGCGTTTGAGCACGAGAGGTTCCTCTCCTGTGCAATGACGGGCAGCGTTAATTCCTGCTATAAGTCCCTGACCTGCAGCCTCTTCGTAGCCCGTGGTGCCATTTACCTGACCTGCCAAGTAGAGACCGCTGATGATGCGTGACTCAAGTGAGTGATGCAGTTGAGTGGGGTCAAAGAAGTCATATTCAATGGCATAGCCCGGTCGGTAGATTTCTAGATTGCGAAAAGCCGGTATGAGTTTCAAGGCTTCTATCTGCACATCAATTGGAAGCGAGGATGAGAAGCCGTTGAGGTAGTATTCGTTGGTGCTTGTACCTTCGGGTTCGAGGAAGAGTTGGTGCTGATCCTTGTCGGGGAAGGTGACTAGTTTAGTCTCTATGCTAGGACAGTAGCGAGGTCCGATGCTCTGAATCTGGCCATTATAGAGAGGCGAATAAGGAAGGCCTGCGCGGAGCCGTTCGTGGACGGCTTCGTTGGTGTAGGTGATCCAACAGGGGAGCTGGGAAAGAGGGATTTCTGGTTTTTCCGGAATCTCTGGATAGTCTGGATTATCCGGATAATAGGAGAATCTTCTTCCTTCGGTGTCGCCTGGCTGTTCCGTCATTAGGGAGAAATCGACGGAGCGTGCATCGATGCGAACAGGTGTGCCCGTCTTCATGCGAGCCACCCGGATGCCGTGGGCCGCTATGCTCTCGGACAACTCTAATGATGGTGGTTCGGCACAGCGGCCGCCAGGGAGCTGGACGCGTCCAATGTGCATAAGGCCGTTGAGGAAAGTACCTGCGGTGAGGATGATGCTCTTGGCGTGGAAGGTCATGCCGAGATAGGTCTCAACGCCTACGGCCATGACCCCGGAGGCGCTCTGGGGGGCCGTAATCAGCCTTCGGACTTGGTCCTGCCAGATGTGTAGGTTAGGTGTGTTCTCAAGGACTTCACGCCATGCCCAGATGAACTTACCGCGGTCACATTGGGCGCGGGGGCTCCACATTGCAGGTCCTTTAGAGCGATTGAGCATTCGGAACTGTATAGTAGTGGCATCTGTAACATGCCCCATAGCGCCTCCGAGTGCATCTATCTCTCTGACTATCTGTCCTTTAGCAATGCCACCTACGGCGGGATTGCATGACATCTGAGCTATCTTGTTCATGTCCATCGTGATGAGTAGCGTGTTCGCACCGATGCGCGCAGCTGCATGAGCCGCCTCGCAACCTGCGTGGCCAGCACCAATCACAATGACATCATAGTTCCTTTCCAAATTCTTCTCTATCTAAAGTATTTACCGACCACTGGTAAACTCCTCAGCGGAAGGTCTTTTTTGATGATATAGGCAACGAAAATAATGATGAGCACAGTGTTGATAGCAATCTGTGCCCATGATGGAGTTGTGTCTGGAATGTACTCCATCGCAGCAAAGAGTATGGCAGTGAGGATGACGTACCAAGCAATCTCTTTCATAGGGTAGTTGATGGGATTCTTGGATTGTCCTACAACGTAGCTTAGTACCATAGCTGTGCCGTATCCAGCCACACCGCCCCAAGCACAAGCCCAGTAGCCATATTTCGGGATGAACAAAATGTTCACTGCCAACAACATGACACAGCCGATGGTGGAGAATATGGCTCCATAGATATTCTTGTCGATGAGTTTATACCAGAAGGAGAGATTGAAGTATACGCCCATCATGATCTCAGCAGCCATGACGATAGGCACTACGCCCAGCCCCTCACGATAGCCGGCTCCAATGATATATTTCAGTATGGGCATGTAACCGACGACACAGAGGAATGCCAGCAGCGTGAATATCAAGAAGTATTTCATCGTTGTAGCATAGTATTCGTTTTTGTCGGCATCCTTGGCCTTGGCAAAGACGATGGGCTCGTATGCATAACGGAAAGCCTGTGTGATCATGGCCATTATCATTGCAATCTTCACGCATGCTCCGTAAATGCCCAGTTGCACGTTGGCCTCGGCTTGGTCGGGATAGACCTTTGGGAAGACAATCTTATCGGCCACTTGATTGAGAATACCTGCGACTCCAAGGAAGAGCAGCGGCCATGAATAGGAAAACATGCGTCGCAGCAGGCTGCCGTCGAAGTGCCATTGAATGCGCAAGAGGTCAGGGATGAAGAGTAGCGAGATAAAGCCCGTGCAAAGCAGGTTGATAAGGAAGACGTAGTACACAGAAGTCTTGCCTAGCACGACAAAATACAGAACATTTAAGCCGATATTGACAAAGATGAACAGCAGCTTGAGTGAGGCAAAGCGTATAGGACGTTTCTGGAAGCGCAAGAAGCTGAAAGGAATAGCTTGCAAAGCATCCATAGCGACAACAGCAGCCATCATCAGCAGGTAGTTGTGATGCTCGGCATAACCGAGGTAATCGGCTATGGGGGTGATGAAACCGAACATCAAAGCGAGGAATATGGCCGTGAGTGTGCCCACTGTGGCAAAGGCTGTAGTGAACACCGTGTCCGGCCATCGCCGTCCGGGCGCTGTAGACTGTGTGCCAGGGCCGTCATTGGCAAAGCGGAATAGTGTCGTTTCCATGCCGAAGGTCAGCAGGACAAGGATTAGAGCCACATAGGCGTAGATGTTCGTGCTCACACCATAGTCGCCGCTTTCCTTCGGCATGTAGTGTGTGTACAGAGGCACGAGCAAATAATTGAGGAAGCGGCCTACGATGCTGCTGAGCCCGTAGATGGCAGTGTCTTTGACAAGAGTATTTAGTTTCGCCATATTGTTGTATATAACGCTTTGTATGTCAGGTTAAAGATGCCCGCATATTAGGTCGACTTCGTTGTTCGGTCGCGACCGAACAACAAGAACCATAGTTTTAAATGAAGAGGCTCGCACGCGTCAGTGCGCGTGCGAGTCTTTACTTCTTTCTCTTTGTAGGTACTTAATGATGTTGTTATTTAGTCATCGAATATACCACATCCATGATGTCCTTGCCAATCTGATCGGCAGCCTCCATCGTAGCAGCTTCGGAGTAGACTCGGATGATAGGTTCGGTGTTGGACTTGCGTAGATGCACCCACTTGTCGGGGAAGTCAATCTTCACGCCATCGATGTCGTTGACCTCTTCGTTCTTGTAGAGTTCCTTCACCTTAGCCAATATTGCATCGACGTCGGTATCGGGTGTGAGATCGATGCGGTTCTTGGCGATGCAGTAAGGGGGATAGGTAGCACGTAGTTCGCTGGTCTTCAAGCCTCTCTTGGCCAGGTATGTGAGGATGAGCGCAATTCCCACGAGGGCGTCGCGGCCATAGTGTGCAGCGGGATAGATGACGCCGCCGTTGCCTTCGCCGCCTATGACGGCATTGGTGGCCTTCATCTTCGTTACTACGTTTACTTCGCCTACGGCTGAGGCGTTGTATTCACAACCATATTTACGTGTCACGTCGCGCAGGGCACGAGTCGAGGAGAGGTTCGAAACGGTGTTGCCGGGCGTGTGCTGAAGGATGTAGTCGGCTACCGTGACGAGGGTGTACTCCTCGCCATACATAGTGCCGTCCTCACAGAACAGAGCCAAGCGGTCCACGTCGGGGTCTACTACAAAGGCGATATCGTAGCCGCCTTTTTGCATGAGGGCTTTTATGTCGCCAAGGTTCTTCTCCAGCGGCTCGGGATTGTGTTGGAAATCGCCCGTAGGCTCACCATATAGACATGTGACAGTCTCCACGCCGAGCTGTTCAAGAAGCTTTGGTAGTATGACGCCACCTACGGAGTTCACAGTGTCGAGGGCCACACGGAACTTGCGCGCACGGATAGCTTCGACGTCAACGAGCGCGAGATCCTTGACGAGGTCGATGTGGCGCTGATCGTAACTATCGTCCTCGCGGTATTTGCCGAGATGGTCTACGTCGGCATACTCAAAGTCCTCGGCAGCAGCAATGCGCAGCACCTCAGCGCCTTCGGCTGCATTCAGGAACTCGCCGTCGGAGTTCAGCAGCTTCAGGGCGTTCCACTGGCGTGGGTTGTGCGATGCAGTTAGGATGATGCCGCCGCAAGCCTTCTCCATAGTCACGGCCAGCTCGGTGGTAGGCGTAGTGGCGAGGCCTATGTTCACGACATCGAAGCCCATACCCATGAGTGTTCCGCAAACAACATTCTTTACCATCTCACCTGAGATGCGGGCATCGCGACCCACTACTATCTTATTAGTGCCTATCTTCTCGGTCTTGCGGATGAGGGTAGCGTATGCCGATACGAATTTTACGATGTCAAGGGGGTTCAGGGTGTCACCTGCGCGGCCGCCTATGGTGCCACGGATTCCGGAAATGGATTTGATTAGTGTCATGTTGGTTAGTTTTTTAAGACTCTCCCTCCGCTCTCCTGTAATAGAGGAGGCCTCGCTTCGCTCGAATGGCGAAAAGCGAAGACAGAGACGAGTTCTGGGTTATTGAGTTTTTTGAGTTATTTGTTTTTTTTTGAGTTTATGAGTTAGTTTTATCCTTTAACGTTTACTCTTACCTAAAAATAATAGGTCTTTAGTTGTTATTGGATTCATTTCGGCTACAAAATTAATGAATTAGCTTCGTATTATCGCTTTTTTCCTCACTTTTTTTATAATAAAGCCTCGTTTTGAGTAATTAATTTCTTAAAAATAAGCTTTCGTAAGTGGCTTTGTCTTATCTTTGTAGCCATGAAAGCATTTATAAAGACGAAAAGTATTGCTTTTCGTGCCTCTTTATTCATCATAGTTTTACTGCTGTCATCGACCACCATTTCGGCTCAGCAAAAATCCTCCCAGCTCCCTACGACTATTGAGGGTTGGGCTGATCGCTTGGCGCGCTTCGGGCAAGCCATACCACAGGAGAAGGTGTTTGTGCACATGGACAACACTTCGTATTTCCTGGGCGACACCATTTGGTTCGCGGCTTATACTCGCCGTACCGACAAGGATGCTCCGTCTGCTGTCAGCGGAGTGCTCTACGTAGAACTGCTTAACCAGGAGGGTTATCTCGTGGAACGGCAGCTCATAGAGATGCGCGGAGGTCGCGGTCATGGCAACTTCGTGCTGGCCGACACACTCTACGGAGGTTTCTACGAGCTGCGGGCTTACACGCGTTGGCAGCTTAACTGGGGCATCACCGAGAAGGAACATACCTCTTATGCCGAGCAATGGTTCTACTCCAAGGCTTTGGCAAAAGATTTCTACCGCGACTACGAAAAACTCTATTCGCGCGTCTTTCCTGTTTACGACAAGCCTGAGGTTGAAGGGCAGTATTTCCATGATATGACCACTCGTCCCCTGCGCCGTTATTTCAGAAGCGGAACCGAGGAGCCGGAACCTACGCTCACGTTGTTCCCCGAAGGAGGCAATCTGGTGGCTGGAGTTCCTTGCCGCGTAGCTTTTGAAGCCGTCACCGAAACAGGTGAATGGCTCGAGGGCAAGCTCACCCTGCGCAAGGGTGATGAACAACTGACAATGCGCAACGCTCATGGTGAGGAGATTACGGAAGCATCCGCTATGAGCCGCGGCCGCGGGCTCTTTGAGTTCACACCCGAGGCCGGAGCCGACTACACGTGTACCTTCACCACTGCCGAAGGTCGCGCCGTAAGCACCCGCCTGCCGCGCGTGGAGGCCGATGGGGTGGCCTTGCGCATTCAGCCTGAAGGCAACAGCTACACCATCACATTTACCTCGCAGGGTGCTGCTGTGCAGAAACTTGGTTTCACTATTATGCACCAAGGCTATGTGGAATTCTTCGAGCAGACCGATAAGTCTCCCTACACGCTCACCCTAAATGCCGGCAACTTTGTGCCGGGTGTGCATCAGGTGACCGTCTTTGATGCCATGGGCCGCGTATGGGCTGACCGTCTTTTCTTTATCGGTTCGTCAGAGCTCACTCAACCTACACTGGCGGTAAGCGGTTTGAAGGACGACTATGAGCCATGCGAGAAGGTGAACCTCGAGATCCAAGGCGTCAAGGACGCAGCCCTCTCTGTTGCCGTGCGCGATGCCGGCACAAGCGACTACACCTTCGACACCTCCAATATCCTAACCGAGATGCTCCTCTCGTCCGAGATACGTGGTTACGTTCCCGATCCTGCTTACTTCTTCGAGGCTGACGACGAGGAACATCGCCAGGCACTTGATCTGCTTATGTTGACGCAGGGTTGGCGTCGTTTCAATTGGCACGACATGGCAACACCAGGAGCCTTTGAACTCTCGCAGCCCGCTGAGGCCAAGACGCCTATCATGCGAGGCGAAGTGCTTAACTATCAGACACGTATATTGCAGGAGGAAGTTAAGGACTTCGATGAAGTGGCGAAGCCTTATGAGCTCGAGGAGCGAATCTACCGTCTGTCTCCAGGTGAGGAACGCGACTTTCTGAAAACGCTCACCGATTCCATGCCGCCTACCGACCTTGCCTACGAAGGTGCAGGATTGGGCGAGGTCTACGAAACAATTGTGGCCGAGTTGTATGCTAAGGAGCGTCATTTTCCTGCCGGCAGCTATCAGATGCGGGCACCTATTGCCATGGCGCGCTTCAATGCCAATGAGCCGTCGCTCTCCAACGAAGTCAGAGTTCATGCCGAGTTCGCGCAGGAGGGCAGCGAATCGGTCATAGGCGACGTAGAGACTCGTCAAGGCCAGTTCAACATCCCTTCGCCACGCTTCTATGGCTACTGTGTTTTCTTTCTTGCTGCCAGCGATACTACCAAATGGAAGACACCGCGTCACACGTGGATACAAATGGACGAAACAGAAAACGCCGAGTTCTACGTTCGAATAGCTTGGCCTTATCCTCGCTTCACACAAGCCTACAACTACTACCAGACCGCCTACCGCAATGCCCCCAATGACGCTCCGCAGGCAGCACAGACCTCGCTCTTTAACCCCAAGACTTTCGAGACTCAGATGGGCGGCCTTACGGTGCGAGCCCGTCGTGGTGGCCTTCGCCGCTTTGACCCTTCGCATCCTGCTCTTGTCATCGATGCTTACGAAGCGTTCAACGAGGCATGTGATGCAGGCCTCTCCACTGGTTGGTATGGTGGTCGCACACATTTTATAAATAGTGTCGCGCGTGCGTACATAGGCGATATGAACACTGAGCACGCTTATCTGCTAGAGCCGCGCTATGATGGTCTTAACATCTCATATAACCGTACGCCTCATCAGATGAACCGTTATAACCAGCTCACCAACCTCGACAGTGTGCGTATATACACCGATTTCCATCCACGCTATGGTGCCGACCCACGTGCTACCGAGGATAATGTGGACCGTGTAAGCGTGGATCTGCGCCAGTTGTCCGATGAAGGTCAGCGCGTCACTTATCGTGACCGTCGCTACATACTCCAAGGTTTCTCCGAGCCCGAGGAGTTCTACAACCCAGACTACAGCCGACATCCTCTGCCCAATGGACAGAAAGATTATCGCCGAACACTATATTGGAATCCCAACCTGCATCTCGATGCCAGTGGGCGCGCCACCGTCAGTTTCTGTACAGGTAGCCAACCTACCACTGTTGCCGTTACTGCCAATGGGCAGGCGGCAGATGGAAAACTGCTGACTAACTAGAGCGGCCCGCTCCCCCTAACTGCCAATAATCAACTAAACAAACTATCTCCTATTATGAACGAAAAACTGTTATCTATTGTTGACCAATTTGCCATCAAAGGCACGGTCGCAGAAATCAAACCCCTTGGCGAGGGACTCATCAACGACACCTTGCTAGTGAAAACCGCTGAGGCCGACGCCCCCGACTATGTCCTGCAGCGTGTCAACACAAACGTCTTCCCAGACGTGGACATGCTTATGAACAACATTAATGCCGTGACCAGTCACATCCGCAAGAAACTGGAAGCACGCGGCGAGGATGATATCGACCGCAAGGTGCTCACCTTTGTGCCGCTGAAGGCCGATGCCAACAAGCTCTATACCACCGTTGATGGTGATCCATGGCGCTTGATGGTATTCATCAACGACGCTGTGACCAAGCAGGCCGTCAACCCTGAGAGCAGCGAGGCTGCCGGCGAAGCTTTTGGTGATTTCCAAGCCATGCTGGCCGATATCCCCGTAGAGTTGGGCGAGACCATAAAGGACTTCCACAATATGGAGTTCCGCCTAGAGCAACTGAAGGAGGTCATTGCCAAAGATCCAGTTGGTCGTGTAGCCGGTGTGCAGCCCATAATCGACGAGCTGCTTTCGTATGCTGACGAGATGACCGTTGCCGAGCGTCTCGGCCGTGAGGGTAAACTGCCCAAGCGCATCTGCCACTGCGACACCAAGGTCAACAACATGATGTTCGACAAGCAGGACCGTGTGCTCTGCGTCATTGACCTCGATACCGTGATGCCCAACTTCATCTTCTCAGACTACGGCGACTTCCTCCGCACCGCTGCCAATTTCACGGCTGAGGACGATCCCGACCTCACCAAGGTGGGCTTTAATATGGACATATTCAAGGCCTTCACTCGTGGTTACCTACGCTCTGCCAAGAGCTTCCTCACCCCGCTCGAGAAGGAAATGCTGCCTTACGCCGCTACCCTTTTCCCGTATATGCAAGCCGTTCGCTTCCTTTGGGACTATATCAGTGGTGACAAATACTGGAAGTGTAAATATCCAGAGCACAACCTCGACCGTGTTCGCAACCAGCTCGCTCTCTTCAAGAGCGCTTATGCCTTGAAGCCCGAGATGGCGAAGTTTATTGCAGAACAATAACGAAGTAACTATAGTTGTAGAGAATGAGGGGCTGTGTCAAAACGACACAGCCCCTCATTGCTTTTCAATAACCAATTGCACAAATGTGTTAGGTCATCACTCCTTTTTCCTTTCCTTTAGTTCAAATCCATCAGCATCAGCCAGCACCGGGAACTTCAAACTATAGTGGTGTAGAAAATCCATGTCAATGATGGCCGATGCAGCCCATTCCGTCTTGTCGGGGCACTCAATAATGGTATCTCCGTAGGGGTGAATGATAGCCGAACGACCGTAGTACTCGCACTTCTGGTCGGTGCCTATGCGGTTGCAGGCCGCAACGTAGCATTGGTTCTCTATGGCTCGCGCCCTGATGAGTGTGCGCCATGCGGTGTCGCGGCTGATGGGGAAGTTGGCGCTGAAGATTATGCAGTCGTAGTCGCCTCTGTTGCGTGACCATATCGGATAGCGCAGATCATAGCACACTTGCAACAGGAACCTCACGCCGCGCCATTCCACCACTACTCGTTTGTTGCCTGCAGTGAACTCGTCGGCCTCGCCGCCGTAGGCGAAAAGATGTCGTTTGTCGTAGGTTGTCACCTCGCCGTTGGGGCGCACGAAATGCATTCGATTGTAGTTTAGCCCACCGTCCTCGGTGGCTATAGAGCCAGCAATAGCGGCATCGAGCGCCTTGGCCTTCTCCTTCATCCATTGCAATATGGTGGGCTGGGCATCCACTATCTCCTCTGCCACGTTGTTGAGTCCAGTGGCAAACATTTCCGGCAGTACCAGCAGGTCTGTCTTGGGTATGGCTGCTATCAGCTCGTCCAGATGCCTAAGGTTATGTTCCACCCGGCACCAGTCAATATCGTGTTGTAGAATAGTAACCTGCATAATTCTATGCGTTCCTTTGTGTTAGTGTCAGAATTCGGCGGCAAAAATACACATAATAACGCATAAATACGTAAAAAGGAATAAAAAAGTTACTTTTTTTCTTGTTTTTATGATTCTAAGGCTCGTTTCACCCGTTTGTATGTTTTTAAGACTCACTTCCCTTTAACTTCAAAAAAACCTTCCCTTTAACTAAAAAACAAGATATTTCCTTTGCCCAATCGGCAAAAACATATATTTTTGCAGCAATTTAAGGGATTTATACCTACTTTTGATTACTAAAACCATTAATTCTATCATTTAATTTCAAACTATTAATTATTTTCAATTATGTGGTTATGTGACTCATCTATCGGAAGAAAAGTGGTCATGTCCGTCACCGGATTGGCCTTGATTCTCTTCCTGACGTTCCATGCGTGCATGAACGTCGTAGCTCTGTTCAGTGCAGAAGGTTACAACATGATCTGCGAATTCCTTGGCGCCAACTGGTATGCCGTGGTCGCTACAGTTGGTTTGGCAGCCCTCATGGCCCTGCACTTTGTGTTTGCCATCATCTTGACCTTGCAGAACAAGAAGGCGCGCGGCTCCGACAACTATGCCGTGACCAACAAGCCTGAGAAGGTCGAGTGGTACAGCCAGAACATGTTCCTCCTCGGCGTTATCGTCGTGTTAGGCCTCTGCCTGCACCTCTACAATTTCTGGTACAACATGATGTGGAGCGAGCTCATGGGCAACGCTTACACACAGTTGCCTTCGCCCAGCGACGGCTATGCTTGGATTGAGCAGACCTTCGCCCAGCCCGTCTTCGTAGTGCTTTATGTTATCTGGCTTTGTGCCATCTGGTTCCACATTAACCACGGTTTCTGGAGCGCTATCCAAACCTTGGGTTGGAGCGGCAAGATATGGCTCAATCGTTGGCAATGCATAGGTTTCTGGTGGTCCACCATCGTCATCCTGATGTTCTTCGCCGTCCTCGTCAAGTTTGCGTTCTTTGCTTAACACAAAACCTTTAAAACATCTTACAACTATGTCAGAAAAAGTAAAGAAAATAGATTCCAAGATACCCGAGGGACCCGTTGCTGAGAAATGGACCAACTATAAGGCACATCAGCGCTTGGTTAACCCGAAGAATAAACTGAAGCTCGATGTCATCGTCGTCGGTACAGGTCTGGCAGGTGCCAGCGCCGCAGCCTCCCTCGGTGAGATGGGCTTCAACGTCCTCAACTTCTGCATCCAGGACAGCCCCCGTCGCGCTCACTCTATCGCTGCTCAGGGTGGTATCAATGCAGCCAAGAACTACCAGAACGACGGCGACAGCGTCTATCGTCTGTTCTACGACACCGTGAAGGGCGGCGACTACCGCGCTCGCGAAGCTAACGTTTATCGTCTGGCTGAGGTGTCCAACAATATCATCGACCAGTGCGTGGCACAGGGCGTTCCCTTCGCACGTGAATACGGCGGCATGCTGGCCAACCGTTCCTTCGGCGGTGCTCAGGTAAGTCGTACCTTCTATGCCAAGGGTCAGACCGGTCAGCAGCTGCTGCTCGGCGCTTACAGTTCCCTCAGCGCACAGGTGCAGGCCGGCAAGGTGAAGCTCTTCACCCGCTATGAGATGGAAGATGTGGTCATCGTCGATGGCCGTGCTCGCGGTATCATCGCCAAAAACCTCGTCACAGGTAAGTTGGAGCGCTTCAGCGCCAACGCTGTCGTCATCGCTACCGGCGGCTACGGCAACGCTTACTTCCTCTCCACCAACGCCATGGGTTGCAACTGCACGGCTGCCGTTCAGTGCTACCGCAAGGGCGCTTACATGGCCAACCCCTCCTACGTACAGATTCACCCCACCTGCATTCCTGTGCATGGCGACAAGCAGTCCAAGCTGACGTTGATGTCCGAGTCTCTGCGTAACGACGGCCGTATCTGGGTTCCCAAGAAGCTGGAAGATGCCAAGAAGTTGCAGGAAGGTACACTGCAGGGCTGGGAGATTCCTGAAGAAGACCGCGACTACTATCTGGAGCGCCGCTATCCTGCTTTCGGTAACCTCGTGCCGCGCGATGTCGCCAGCCGTGCTGCCAAGGAGCGTTGTGACAAAGGCTTCGGCGTCAACAACACAGGCTTGGCAGTCTTCCTTGACTTCTCCGAGTCCATCAACCGCCTCGGCCTCGACGCCATGAAGCAGCGCTACGGCAACCTCTTCGACATGTATGAGGAGATCACCGACGTCTATCCCGGCGACCTCGCCAACGAAATCAACGGCGTGAAGTACTACAAGCCCATGATGATCTACCCTGCCATCCACTACACCATGGGCGGCGTGTGGGTCGACTACGAGCTGCAGACTTCCATCCCCGGCCTCTTCGCTATCGGTGAGTGCAACTTCTCCGACCACGGTGCCAACCGCCTCGGTGCCTCCGCTCTGATGCAGGGCTTGGCCGATGGTTACTTCGTGCTGCCTTACACCATCCAGAACTACCTCGCCGACCAGGCTATCTGGCCGCGCATCTCCACCGACCTGCCTGAGTTCGACCAGGCTGAGCAGGCTGTTGATGCAGAGCTCACACGCCTCCTCAACATCAAGGGCAAGCGTTCCGTGGATAGCATCCACAAGGAACTCGGCCACATCATGTGGGAGTACGTCGGTATGGGTCGCACCGCCGAGGGTCTGAAGACCGGCATCCAGAAGATGAAGGAGCTGCAGAAGGAATTTGACACCAACCTCTTCGTGCCCGGCACCAAGGAAGGTCTCAACGTGGAGCTCGACAAGGCTATCCACCTCCGCGACTTCTTCACCATGGGCGAGCTCGTGGCTCACGACGCTCTCAGCCGTAACGAATCCTGCGGCGGCCACTTCCGCGAGGAGTACCAGACCGAGGAAGGCGAAGCCAAGCGCGACGATGAGAACTTCTTCTACGTCGGTTGCTGGGAGTATCAGGGTGCCGACAAGGATCCTGAACTCATCAAGGAGCCTTTGGAGTACGAAGCAATCAAGGTACAGACACGTAATTACAAGAACTAGGACCCTCCCCTCACCCTCCCTTGTAGGGAGGGAGTGGTCACCTTTCAAGAATAGGTTTTATTATTAACATTAAAGAATAACCCTAATGACCCCCTAATGAGTCAGATACATTCTACTCCCCTCCCTAAAGGGAGGGGCAGGGGGGTGGGTCTTCATATTATGGCAAAAAATATTTCCGTAACCATCAAGTTCTGGAAACAGAACGGCCCGAAGGAGAAGGGCCACTTCGACACACATGAGTTGAAGAATATTCCCGACGATACCTCCTTCCTCGAGGCTCTCGACATCATGAACGAGGAGCTCATCGAGGCCGGCAAGGAGCCTTTCGTCTTCGACCACGACTGCCGCGAAGGTATCTGCGGCATGTGCTCGCTTTACATCAACGGTACACCTCACGGCAAGACCGAGCGCGGCGCCACCACCTGCCAGCTCTACATGCGCCGCTTCAAGGACGGCGAGACCATCACCGTGGAGCCTTGGCGCTCGGCCGGCTTCCCCGTCATCAAGGACTGCATGGTCGATCGCTCTGCCTTCGACAAGATCATCCAGGCTGGCGGCTACACCACCATCCGCACCGGCCAGGCTCAGGATGCCAACGCCATCCTCATCCCCAAGCAGGACGCCGATGAGGCTATGGACTGCGCCAGCTGCATCGGCTGCGGTGCCTGCGTAGCAGCTTGTAAGAACGGCTCTGCCATGCTCTTCGTCAGTTCCAAGGTCTCCCAGCTCGCTCTCCTGCCCCAGGGCCGTCCCGAGGCAGCCAAGCGCGCCAAGGCTATGGTGGCCAAGATGGACGAACTCGGTTTCGGCAACTGCACCAATACTCGCGCCTGCGAGGCTGTGTGCCCGAAGAACGAGACCATCGCCAACATCGCCCGTCTGAACCGCGAGTTCATCAAGGCTAAGTTGGCCGACTAATTCCGATTCCTCCCTATTTATTCTATATGGGCGGGCAGCACTAACTCGCTGTCCGCCCATTTGTATGATTGATATTCCCGGAGAACGCCATTACAGAAGTCCACGGAGCTGTTCGCAAAAAAATACTCAAACACAATGGAACTGCTGAAGAAACTTATTATTATTGTGGTGCTGGCGCTGGTATGCCCAGTGTCGCAGGCCCAGATCTCACAAGAGATAATTAATGTGCTGCGTAAGAGCCAGGCCGCGATGGAGAATCCTGCCGGCGTGGAGATGGATATGAACGTCAAGGCCGGTCTGGCAGTCTTCTCGATGAACACCCACGTCACCACCTACACTAAAGGTGATAAGTCGTTGGCGAGGATTTCTATGAAGATCCTCGGCCGCGAGGCGAAGTCGGAGGTCGGGTGCGACGGCAAGCAGGAATGGAAGTATAAGCCCCGCATCAAGGCTGGCGACGTCGATCGCCGCGACACCCTCTACATCACTCCCGTCAAGGGCAAATCCAAAGGCGACTACACCATTGATTTCGGGCTCGACAAGGAGTACAAGAAAGCTACGATGAAAGAGAAGAACGGTCGCTACGAAATCACCTTCACCGAGCCTCGCGACAAAGAGATGCCTAAGAAGACCATTATGCGCATCAACAAGAGCAACTACCATTTCTATGAGATAGAGTCGAAGGGCGGTGGCGTTTCGATGCGCATGACGGCTACTAAGATCAAGTTCGGCGTCAGCGACGACCTCTTCAAGCTCGACCAGAAGAAATATCCCGGTGCTGTCGTCGTGCGCAAGTAGCGCTTCGGCTTTGCTTTTCTGCTGTCGTACGGACAGGAATCGGAGCGGCTTTTTGCAAAAAAATGCCTTTCCGTATCAGAGATTAGCTATTATTTCGTACCTTTGCAGCGCAATTCAGTTACTTATAACCCTTTATGAAGCAAAACATACGCAATATCGCAATCATCGCACACGTCGACCACGGCAAGACAACACTGGTCGACAAGATGCTCCTGGCCGGTAATCTCTTCCGCGACAACCAGCAGACAGGCGAGCTTATGCTCGACAACAACGAGCTGGAACGTGAGCGTGGCATCACCATCCTCTCCAAGAACGTCTCTATCAACTACAAGGACACGAAGATCAATATCATCGACACCCCGGGTCACTCCGACTTCGGCGGCGAGGTGGAGCGCGTGCTGAATATGGCCGATGGCTGCCTGTTGCTCGTTGACGCTTTCGAGGGGCCGATGCCGCAGACGCGATTCGTGCTGCAGAAAGCGTTGCAGATAGGTTTGAAGCCCATCGTGGTCATCAACAAAGTGGACAAACCCAACTGCCGTCCCGAGGAGGTCTATGAGATGGTCTTCGACCTTATGTGCGAGCTCGACGCTACCGAGGACCAGCTCGATTTCCCCGTCATCTACGGCTCGGCCAAACAGGGTTGGATGGGCGAAGACTGGCAGACACCGACCAGCGATATCTTCTATCTCCTCGACCAGATTATCGAACACATACCTGCTCCCGAGCAGCTCGATGGCACACCGCAGATGCTCATCACCTCGCTCGACTACTCGACCTATACTGGTCGCATCGCCGTGGGACGTGTTCATCGTGGCACTTTGAAGGAAGGCATGGCTATCACCATTGCCCACCGCGACGGTTCGAAAGAGAAGACCAAGATAAAAGAGCTGCACACGTTCACGGGCATGGGACATCAGAAGACAGATTCAGTGTCGAGCGGTGACATTTGCGCCATCATCGGCCTCTCGAACTTCGAGATTGGCGACACCATTTGCGATGCCGAGGAGCCGGAAGCGTTGCCCACCATCTCCATTGACGAACCTACGATGTCGATGCTCTTCACCATCAACGACTCGCCGTTCTTCGGCAAAGAAGGCCGTTGGTGCACCAGCCGCCACATCCACGAGCGTCTGATGAAGGAACTGGAAAAGAATCTGGCACTACGCGTGGAGATACCTGACGGCTACACCGATCGTTGGATAGTCAGCGGACGCGGCGTGCTTCACCTTAGTGTGCTCATCGAGACTATGCGCCGCGAAGGCTATGAACTGCAGGTTGGACAGCCGCAGGTCATCTATAAGGAAATCGGAGGCGAGCGATGTGAGCCCATCGAGGAGCTGACCATAAACGTGCCCGAGGAGTTTGCCTCGAAGATGATTGATATGGTCACGCGCCGCAAGGGCGAAATGACATCTATGGATGCGCAAGGCGAGCGTGTGAACATAGAGTTCCTCATCCCCTCACGCGGTATCATTGGCTTGAGAACCAATGTCCTAACAGCCTCACAGGGCGAAGCCATCATGGCACATCGCTACAAGGAATACCAGCCCTACAAGGGCGACATCGTGCGTCGCACGGCAGGCTCTATGATAGCCCTCGAGGGCGGCACGGCCTTCGCCTATGCCATCAACAACCTGCAGGACCGCGGCAAGTTCTTCATCGAACCGCAGACCGAAGTCTATGCCGGACAGGTCGTGGGCGAGCACATTCATGAGAACGACCTCGTCATCAACGTGACGAAGAACAAGCAGCTCACGAACATGCGCGCCTCCGGCTCCGACGAGAAAGCCCGCATCATCCCCGCCACCATCCTCTCCCTCGAGGAGGCCCTCGAGTACATCAAGGAGGACGAGTACGTGGAGGTCACGCCCAAGTCGATGCGTATGCGCAAGATCATCCTCGACCACCTCGAGCGCAAGAGGGCTAACAGGGAATAAACTCGCAAAGCGAGAGTGAAAAGTGAAAGAGTGAGAAGTGAAAAATAAGAGTTACTTTTACCTCTTCACTTTTCTCCAGAGATCCTTCGTCTAACAGTTTCGGTATATTTTATTTTTCACTTTTCATTCTTTCATTTTTCATTCTTTTACTATGGACTTAACAGGAAGAAGAGAAAGCTCTAATGTCGACGATCGTCGGCGTATGAGCGGAGCAACGAAGGCCGGAATAGGCGGTATCGGTGCTATCATCATTGCTTGCCTGATGGCTTGGCTCACTGGCGGCGACATCTTTCAGGCTTTCCAACAGGCTGGTGGTCTGGAAGCTATCACGAATCAGAACGTCTCGACTAGCGATCAGCAGGAACGTGAGTTCACCGAGGAAGAACAGCAGCTGGCACTCTTCGCTTCTCAGGTGCTTGCCAGTACCGAGGATGTATGGAGCGACGTGTTCAAGAAGCAGTTGGGCAAGACGTATATCCCCCCGCGCATGGTGCTCTACACTGGAAGTGTGCAGACGGGTTGTGGTGCCGGCAACGCTGCCGTAGGACCGTTCTACTGCTCTGCTGACCAGGCCCTGTACATTGACCTCTCGTTCTTCACATCGATGAAGAGTCAGCTTGGTGCTGACGGCGACTTCGCTTATGCTTACGTCATCGCCCACGAGGTGGGACACCATGTGCAGCACCTGCTCGGAACACTGAATGCCGCTCATGCCCAGATGGCTAAGATGAACTCCACACAATCCAATAAGGTTAGCGTGCGCATAGAACTGCAGGCTGACTACTATGCCGGCGTTTGGGGCCACCACGAGGGTAAAACCTTCGGCTCGCTTGACGACGGCGACCTTATGGAGGCCATCAACTGCGCCAAGGTTATCGGCGACAACTATCTCCAGGAGAAAGCCCGCGGCTATTCACAGCCCGAGAGCTTCACCCACGGTACTTCTGCACAGCGCATGAAATGGCTCAAGGCAGGTCTGCAGACAGGAGACATGAGCCGTGGCGACACGTTCAGCATCCCTGAGAGCCAACTCTAATACTCATTACCTAATCCCCTTTCTCTCAAAGAGAGGGAAGCCGGCAAGCCGGCAGTTTAACCTTAACCCCCTCCCTCCCCTCACTTTGGTAAGGGCTGGGGGAGGGTCTTTAACGTTATGAAACCTTTACGCTTATTTTGTATTGCAGTGTTTGCGCTCGCAGGCAGTGCAGCTGTTTCCGCAAAAGCGGAACAAGATCCTAAGGCCAATATCAATTTGCTGTTCATAGGCAATAGCATCACAGCAGGTGCCACACTCAGCAACGCATCGACACAGGCGCCACCCATCGTGTGTGGAAAGTTGGTGCAGGAGGCTACGGGCGTGACCACCAATGTGTATAACGGCGGTCATTCGGGCATCACCACCTTAGGCTTCCTGCCCGGCCGTGATGATTTCACACGTGTGCTGACAGCAGCCAAGGCTTATCGTGACAATAATGGCGGACTCATCTATTTCTCCATAATGCTTGGCACCAACGACAGCGCTTGCACCACCACCGAAGGGGCGCCTGTGGCTCCTGACACCTATGGCGCCAATATCAGGAAGATTATCGATGCCCTGATAGCTGGTGTGCCAGGCTGCAAGATACTGCTTAACTATCCCATCTGGTACAGTCCCAGCACCCACAATAGTGCCAAATACCTGCAGGAAGGTCTCGACCGTCTGCGCAGCTACTACCCCGTGCTCGATGCAATAGTGAAGGAGTACGGCCAGGTTTATGGCGGCAACCCAGGCGTATGGGAGTTCTTCGAGTATAACAAGGAGCTATTCACGGCAGAGAATGGCCATGCGGGCACCTTTTTCCTGCACCCCAACCAAGTGGGAGCACAGCGTCTGGCTGAGCATTGGGCTAAGAGCCTCTTGAAACTCATTGAGGCCGACGGTGTGGCAGTGGCTAAAACCGCTGGCAGCACGGAAGCTGTGCAAACCCGCTGACAGTAGTGAGGTAGGTTGCAAGTTTTTGCTCAAATTCTTTGAGAATTGCCGAAAGCTGAGTAATTTTGCACCCGCAAAACGGAAGTAACGAACAAAATCATTTTTTAGAATATGGAAAAACATTTCAAGAGAACTACGGTGACATCAGCACTGCCATACGCTAACGGCGGAGTGCATATTGGGCATCTCGCTGGCGTTTACGTGCCGGCAGACATCTACGTAAGATACCTTAGATTGAAAGGTGAGGACGTGATGTTCGTAGGTGGAAGCGACGAGCACGGCGTGCCTGTGACGCAACGTGCACGCAAAGAGGGCATCACCCCACAGCAGGTGGTGGACCGCTACCACAAGATGATCAAGGACTCGTTCGAGGAGTTCGGTATCTCGTTTGACGTCTATTCGCGCACCACTTCTGCTACCCACCATAAGTTCGCCAGCGACTTCTTCCGCAAACTCTACGACGACGGCAAACTTGTGGAAAAGACCACCGAGCAGTTCTACGACGAGGAGGCTGGTAAGTTCCTTACCGACCGCGACATCATAGGCGAATGTCCTTATTGCCACCATCCTGCAGCCAAGGGGAACCAGTGCGAGGACGGTTGTGGGCGTGATCTCGACCCCACCGAGCTCATTAACCCACGCTCGGCAGAGAGCGGAGCTAAGCTGGTCTTGAAGGAAACCAAGAACTGGTTTCTGCCGTTGAACGACTACGAAGACTGGCTCAAGGAGTGGATCCTCGAAGGCCATAAGGAGTGGCGCTCCAACGTCTATGGGCAGTGCAAGAGCTGGCTCGATATGGAGCTGCAGCCGCGTGCCATGACGCGCGACCTCGACTGGGGTATTCCCGTACCTGTCAAAGGCGCCGAGGGCAAGGTGCTCTACGTGTGGTTCGATGCCCCCATCGGTTATATCTCCAATACCAAGGAATTGTGCGAAAGCAACCCCGAGCGCTGGGGTACATGGCAACGCTGGTGGCAGGACGAGGATACGAGATTAGTCCATTTCATCGGCAAAGATAACATCGTTTTCCACTGCATCATCTTCCCCGTCATGATGAAGGCCCACGGCGGCTACATCATGCCGGACAACGTGCCAGCCAACGAGTTCCTGAACCTCGAAGGCGACAAGATCTCAACGTCGCGCAACTGGGCTGTCTGGTTGCATGAATACCTGGTCGATTTTCCCGGCAAGCAGGACGTGCTGCGCTACGCCCTCACCGCCTCGGCACCCGAGACCAAGGACAACGACTTCACGTGGGCTGAGTTCCAGGCACGCAACAACAACGAGCTGGTGGCCGTCTATGGCAACTTCGTCAATCGTGCCCTCCAGCTGACGCAGAAATACTACGAAGGCGTAGTGCCGGCTTGCGGCGAACTCACTGACTTCGACCGCGAGACAATCGCTGAGTTCAAGGATGTGAAGCAGAAGGTGGAGAGCCTGCTCGACAACTTCAAGTTCCGCGATGCACAAAAGGAGGCCATGAACCTCGCACGCATCGGCAACAAATACCTGGCCGACAGCGAGCCGTGGAAGGTCATCAAGACCGACCCCGAGCGCGTGAAGACCATCATCAACATCTCGCTCCAACTCACAGCCAACCTTGCCATCGCCTTCGAGCCCTTCCTGCCCTTCAGCAGCAAGAAGCTCTATCAGATGCTTAGCGTTGAGCCGTTGGGATGGGATAATCTCGGTTCAACGGAACTCTTGAAGGCCGGTCATCAGTTGGTCAAGCCCGAGCTGCTGTTCGAGAAGATCGAGGACGAGGCTATTCAGGCGCAGATAGATCGTCTGGAGCGCATCAAGAAGGAGAACGAAGCAGCCAACTTCAAGGCCGAGCCCGTGAAGAAAGAGGTGACGTACGATGACTTCGAGAAGCTCGACATCCGTGTAGGCACCGTCCTCTCGTGCGAGAAGGTGAAGAAGTCGAACAAGCTCCTGAAGTTCGAGATTGCCGATGGTCTTGAGAACCGCACAATCCTCAGCGGCATAGCTCAGTACTACAAGCCCGAGGAGCTCGTGGGCAAGCAGGTGTGCTTTATCGCCAATTTCCCACCGCGCAAGATGATGGGCTTGGAGAGCCAGGGCATGATCCTGTCCGCTGTCAACTTCGACGGCTCCCTCTCCGTGGTCACGACGCAGCGCGAGGTGAAGCCCGGCAGTCAGGTAGGATAATATCAAAACCAAAGATATAGCTCATGCGTATACTCATCACAGGAGCCTCTGGCTTCATTGGCAGTTTTATGGTCAGCGAAGGTCTTGACCGCGGTTATGAAGTGTGGGCTGGCGTTCGTAGTTCAAGCAGCCGCCAGTACCTCACCGACCCGCGAATCCGTTTTGCCGAGCTCGACCTCGGCAACCGCCAACGTCTTGAGCAGCAGCTGATGGCGTTGCGTCAGGAGATGGACGGCCATGGCTGGGACTACGTGATTCACGCCGCAGGTGCCACCAAGAGCTTGCGGCGCGAGGGTTTCTTCCGCACCAACACCGAAGGCACACAAAACCTGGTCATGGCTTTGGAGACTTGCGGTATGCGTCCTGCCCGCTTCGTCTTCGTGAGTTCGCTGAGCATCTTCGGAGCTATAAAGGAGCAGCTCGGACCAGATGGCCATTACCCTGCCATTACCGATGCTGACACGCCGAAGCCAAATACGGCTTACGGACAAAGCAAGTGGGAAGCCGAGCAGTGGTTGGCCACTCAGACTGAACTGCCATGGGTGGTGCTCCGCCCAACAGGCGTTTACGGTCCTCGCGAGCGCGACTATTTCCTTATGGCGCAGAGTATAAAGCAGCACACCGACTTCGCCGTAGGCTACAAGCCTCAGGAGATAACCTTCGTCTATGTAGCTGACGTGGTACAGGCCGCTTATTTAGCTTGCGAAAGGCCGGCTGCGGAAGTGGTACACCACGCCTTCTTCCTCTCCGATGGACAAAGCTACCATAGCCGTGCATTCTCTGACTTGCTGCAGCAAGAGATAGGCACACGCCATGTGTTGCACATAAAAGCCCCGTTGTGGTTCCTTCGCGCCGTGTGCGCTGTCAACGGCACCGTGTGCCAGTGGATGGGCAAGCTCACGACCTTGAATATGGATAAATACCATATCTTGGCACAGCGCAACTGGAACTGCGACATAGAACCTGCCCGCCAGCACTTGGGCTTTGAGCCGCAATGGAACCTCGAAGCTGGTGTGCGCGAGAGCGTCAGGTGGTACAAAGAGGCAGGCTGGCTTTAAAGTATGATTAGGGATTAAAAGTGACAATGCAAATAGGTAGTTCAAAGTTCAAAGCATTAAGTGGTATGCTGCCATCAGAGAAGGTGGCAGCCTGCTATTGTGCGCTGACGCTGCTGCTGATGATTGTCATGGCGAACAGGCTCGTGGAATCGATGGCGATGCTCATGATGCGTGCCGAATGGATTTGCGTCACGCTCGCGCTGATAGGCCTCCACTATCTCTTTAAATGCAGATATCCTGCTTCGCAGGCTATGCAGTCCTTATTCGTGCTTCTGCGCACAGCTGCTCAGTTGGCATGGCTCATCCTCTGGTATCCCGATACCTACGAGTTTAATCGCTCGTTCCACAACCTCGATCATTTCTTTGCACGAGCCGATTTCCAACTGTTCGGCTGTCAGCCGTCGCTGGAATTCTATGACTTGCTGCCAAGTCCTGTGTGGAGCGAAGCCTTCAACCTTGGTTATTGGAGTTATTATCCCATGATTGCCTTGCTCGTGGCGGTGCTTTTCTTCTTCCCTAACACTAAGCACCGGCAGCAGGGCGTAGCAGTAGCTCCTTACGACGGTCGTTCACAATTCTCGCTGGCATCGGCCACTATCCTTACATCATTTTTCCTCTTCTATGCCATCTATATCTTCTTGCCGGTAGCAGGTCCGCAATATTATTTCCAAGCTGTGGGCATTGATCAGATTAATGGTGGGCACTTCCCAGTCTTGGGCACTTATTTCAGCAGCCACACCGAAGCTATGCCGCCTTCGGGCTATGTCGACGGGTTCTTCTATCAGCTTGTGGCAGGAGCACAGGAGGCGGGCGAGCGTCCTACTGCGGCATTCCCCAGCAGCCATATTGGTGTGTCGACGATAGTGCTCTTGCTCGCATGCCGTTATAGGCCTAAACTGTTGTGGCTGTACCTGCCTTTGTGGGCATTGTTATGCTGCGCCACGGTTTATATCCGAGCTCATTATCTTGTAGATGCCATTGCAGGTCTAATAACTGCTCCAATAGTGTTGTGGATAGCAAGCAGGTTATTGCGCCCACTTTTCCCCACTGAAACATGAATTTTGTCAAGAGGGTTATCATATTCGTCGTGCTCGTGAGCACTTCAGTAACCCTCTCGTCGCAGACCGACGACTGGGACATACTCATTGAGCAGTTGGCAGAAGAGAGTATTGATGCCGACGGCGATGATGAGTCATCGGCACTTGCCGACGACATCGATGAATTGACAGACCTACACGAAAACCCTTTGAACCTTAACACGGCCTCGCGTGCCGACCTGCTACGCCTGCCGTTTGTCAGCGAAGCGCAGGTCGATGCCATTCTGGACTACCGCTCACGTAACCAGCAGCTGCACTCGATTGAAGAGTTGCGCCTGATTCCCGAGATCAGCATGAAAGAACTACGTTGGCTCAGGCTATGCACCTTTGTCAGCGATGAACCGGTAGCTTCACAATCTTCAGTACGGCAGCGTAACCGTCACGAAATACTTACGCGTTTCGACGTACCGCTTTATCAGCGCCAGGGATGGAATTGGGCACGAGGAATAGGCAACCGAATGCGCTACACCACGCAGATAGGCAACCGGTGGGACTTCGGTGCCCGGGCTGAGAAGGATGCCGGCGAACCTATGTTCACCAACGCAAACCCAGTGTGGGACTCTTGGGGAGCTCATGCTATGCTCAAGGACTGGCGTTTCGTGGAAACTCTCATAGTAGGTGATTTCAAGGCTTCGATGGGCGAAGGGCTTGTGATCAACAACGGGTTCCATTTGGGCAAGCAACTCACGAGTCTGTGGCGGAGAACTTCTGTGCTGAGGCCTCATCGCTCGGCCGACGAATCGAATTTCCTGCGAGGAGTGGGTGCTACGCTGCGCCTTGCTGCTCCTTTGTCGTTTTCAGCCATTTACTCGTATAGGCAGCTTGATGCCACCGTGCAGCCCGACAATAGTGTACAGAGCATAAACACCAGCGGATTGCACCGCACAGCATCGGAACTGGCCCGTAGGAGAACGCTCGGGTGCCACACAACAGCTGCTCATCTCGCTTGGGATGCCAAACGAGTCCGTCTGGGAGCATCGGCCATGTACCAATACTACGACCATCAGTTCCGCCAAGGCTCTGCGCTGTATCGTCAGATTAATCCATCTGGTTACCAGTTCGGAGCAGTCGGAGCCGACTATGGGCTTCACCTGGGACATCTCTACGTAAGCGGCGAAACGGCACGCAGTTTTGCAGCGCGAAGTCAGGAGCCTGATGCCGTGAACAATTCGTCAGGCCGTGGCTGGGCAACGATTAACAAAGGTATGTGGCGTTTCTCGCCGAGCACTGCCGTTACGCTTGTACAGCGTTTCTATTCGCGCAACTACTTCTCGGCGTTGGCTTCGGCCTTTGGCGAAAATCAGAAGGTGCAAAACGAGAGTGGAATCGCGCTGATGGTGGATGCCGACAGGGTAGGGCCTTTAGCCGTCAGAGCCTATGTCGACTATTTCTATTCACCTTGGCCGCGCTATACTATGACGCGGGCCAGCCATGGTATAGAAAGCGCCGTTCAGGCCACTTACCCTTTCCGACGCGGTCGGCAGCTCACGTTACGCTATAGTCTTAAAAGCAAGGAACGCACCGACCGCCGCTACCGCACCAGCCGGCTGCGCATAAACTATGTTCACGCCCTGTCAGATGTCATCACACTTCAGGCTGCTGCTTATGCCACACACGTGGCTGCCGCATCGCCAAGTCAGCGGGCAACAGGTCTGGCCTTTGTGCCGCGATTTGATTACTCAGCGCTCGACGGTCGTTGGCGATGCTCGCTTGCCGTCACACTCTTTGCCACGGGGCTTGGTGCCGCTTCAGCCTATGTCAACGCGACTTACGATAGCCGTTTCTTCCTTTATGAGCCCAGCTTGTATCAGTCGTTTGGAATGGTGAATCTGTTTGGTCGCGGAGAAAGGCTTGCTGCAAGTGCACGATGGAGAGTATCGCCCCGGTGGCAGTTGCAGGCAAAGTGCGGAGTCACACACTATAGCGACCGCAGCTCCATATCACAGGGACCAACGCTCATCCGTTCGCCTTGGCGCACTGATTTGCAGCTGTTAGTGCGCTGGCTTTTGAAATAGCGACACTGAAAAAGGGCAACCTCTCGGTCGCCCTTAATCATCGTTACATGCTTAGTTATTCTTGAGAATGATTAAAAACGGAGTGAAGCTTCACAGCTTCGTTTGCAGGGAAATTGTATCAAGATAAGCACTAACTGTTGTTTTATAGAAAAAGCAAAAATGAAGTCTTAATCAGTTAATCACCTTTGTACTGTCAACGCCCTCTACTACCTCGGCCGAACGGATGTCCAGAGGTGTTGCCTCGTCGGGATCGAGTTCGTCTTGTACTATCATGTCGCCCTGCGGTTCTGTGGGAGTGCCCGATGATGTGGCGTGCTCCACGGCTGTGCCTATTACTATGGCGAATGCCACGAAAGCGGCTGCCTTGAACAGTGGGCGCAGGCGGCGACTGAAGGTGATGCGCCGTGCCTCTACATGCTTCTCTCCTACGAGTTCCAGGACACGGCTGTCGAACTGCTCGTCGAGGTGAGCCGAGGTGAGCTCAGCCTCGCTGCGGAAGAACTGCTGCCATTGGCGCAGGTGCTCGGGCACGCTGCCCTGAGCAAAGAACTCCCGCAATATATGCTCCTCTTCAAGAGTCGTTTCACCCTCGAAATAGCGGTCTATGAGCTGTTCGATGTATTTGTAATCCATATGTATTTTATGAACCTTTCTACAATGAAGACGATTAACGCCGACTGGAAGTTACAGCCGGCGTTTCTTTTTATGTTTTGTTAACAATTTGCTCGCGTATCTTTGTTCGAGCGCGATGCAGGTACACTCTTACTTGGTCTTCGCTGATATCGAGTTGTTGGGCTATGTCGTGATAGCTTAGGCCTTCTATGTCGCGCAGACGGAATATCTCGTCCTGAGGCGGAGGCAAAGCGGCCGACAGGCGGTTTATATATTCTAATGTGTCTCGAGCTTCTATGCGCCCAGCCTCGTCAGTAGCAGCCTCCATCATGGCAAAAGCGGTGTGAGCCTGGCGTTTGCGGCTGTCCAAGGCCAGATTCCTGCATATCAAAGCCAGCCAACCACCCATATTCTTTATCATAGGCCATTCTGCCCGCCGTTCCCATGCTCGTAT
Source organism: Bacteroidaceae bacterium (assembly GCA_016286165.1). Classification (GTDB taxonomy): domain Bacteria; phylum Bacteroidota; class Bacteroidia; order Bacteroidales; family Bacteroidaceae; genus Physcousia. Next base: position 78,706 of record JAEESE010000015.1, read on the forward strand.
CATGGTTTCCTGCACTACATCCTCAGCCTCGCCTGTGTGCATGGTAATGCTAAGAGCGAGACGGTATAAGCGGTCACGATGAACAAGGATGTCTTTGCGGAAGTCCATGGGGTCTAATCTTTCACCAGCACCGTTCCTCCTTGCAAATCCTCAATATTAGTAATGCGCACTGCGCTTACGCCTTGGTGTAAAGCGGCGAAAGCGTTCTCCAGCTTTGGGATCATGCCGCCGCTTACAGTGCCGTCGGCCACGAGTGTGCGGAAGTCGCTCTCGGTGATTGTCGGGATGAGGGTTGAGGGGTCTGCGGGGTCACGCAGCACGCCGGGCAGTTCGAAGCAGAAGGTTAGCGTGACCTCTTCGGGCGAATAGTTGAGGTCGGTAATGGGTTTGCTCAGCGCTACGGCTATCGTTTGCGCCATGGTGTCGGCATTGGTGTTCAGGAGTTGTCCTTCACCGTCGTGTGTCAAGGGGGCTATCACAGGTGTGGCGCCCATGAAAATGAGTTGGAATAAGCTATTGCCATCGGCATAGTCTACGTCGCCAACGAAACCGAAGTCGATGCCTTCGGGTGTGATAGGGCGGCGATGAGCACGCACCAGGTCCAAGTCAGCACCTGTCAAGCCTACGGCATTAATGCCGCGAGCCTGCAGTTTGGCCACTATTTGCTTGTTGATGAGGCCGCCATAGACCATCGTCACCACCTTCAACATCTCTTGGTCTGTGACGCGACGGCCGTTTACCATGTGTGTCTCAAGTTTGCACAGTGTAGCCATAGCCGTCGCTAAGCGTCCTCCACCGTGAACCAGTATCTTTGGTCCCGCAATCTTCGTGAAGGAATCCAGTAGGATATCAAGGCTTATAGGATCTTCTACAACGGCTCCACCTACCTTGATGACAGTGTAAGAATTCATTCGGGCAGACTTGTCGTCAATCCCTCTCGTAAGGGATGGGATAGGCCTGCTCGAAGTATGATTGGGTTTCATAGATGAAATGGAATTCTATTCTTGAGATGTAACTTTTCTCCCCTCCCTGACGGGGTGGGTAAGGGTGTGCTTTTTTTACTCTAAGTAAGTATACCCATACAGCCCTGCTCGGTAGTTACTGATGAACTCCTTGCCTTCGGCCTCGGTAATCTTTCCGTCCTTGATGGCGCGGCTCACCCATATCTCCAGTCGGCGCACGAGTTTCTTGGGATCGTACTGCACATATTCCAGAACGTCGGCCACTGTTTCCCCGTCGATGACCTGTTCTATTTCATATCCGTCGCGGTTTACTGTGATGTGCACTGCATTAGTGTCGCCAAACAGATTATGCATATTTCCCAGAATCTCCTGATAAGCACCCACGAGGAACACACCTATGTAGTAATGCTTATCGGTCTTTACAGAATGAAGGGGAATATAATTAGTCTGGTGACCGCCATTGACGTAGGTTGTTATCTTACCGTCGGAGTCGCACGTGATGTCCTGCAGGGTGGCACTGCGCGTGGGCTGTTCGTTGAGCCTGGAGATAGGCATGATTGGGAAGAGCTGGTCTAGAGCCCAGCTGTCGGGCATAGATTGGAAGAGCGAGAAGTTGCAGAAGTACTTGTCGGCCATCTGCTTGTCCAGGGCGCGCAGCTCATCGGGTACGTGTTTCTGGTGGTGGGCCAGTTCAGCCACTTCGTGACTGATAGCCCAGTAGATGGATTCAATCTGGGCACGTGTCTTCAGGTCTATGATTCCATGGCGGAACAGGTCGAGGGCCTCTTCGCGGATATCCTCAGCGTCGTGCCAGTCCTCAAGGAGTGAGCGGGCCGAGAGCTTGTCCCAGATCTCGGTGAGGTCGTGTACCAACTTGTGGTCTGTCTCGCCTGGCTGGAAGTCTTCAGGCATCTGAGGAGCGCATACGCTCTCAAGCACGTCCACGATGAGCACACTGTGGTGTGCGGTGAGCGAGCGCCCGCCCTCGGTGATGATATTGGGATGCGGGATGCCGTTCTTGTTGGCTGCCTCTACGAGGTTGTATACGCAGTCGTTGACGTACTCTTGAATACTATAGTTGACCGAGCTCTCGGAGTTGGAGGACCGGGTGCCGTCGTAGTCTACGCCGAGGCCGCCGCCGCAGTCGATGAACTCTATGCCAAATCCCATCTGGTGTAGTTGCACATAGAACTGGGCTGCTTCGCGCAGAGCGGTGCTGATGCGGCGTATCTTGGTTATCTGGCTGCCGATATGGAAATGGAGAAGCTTGAGGCAATCACGCAGGCCCATCTCATCGAGCAGTTGCAGGGCCATGAGGAGCTCCGAACTGTTGAGGCCGAATTTCGAGGCGTCGCCGCCGCTTTCAACCCATTTGCCGCTGCCGCCAGCTGCCAGCTTGATGCGAATTCCCAGGTTAGGACGCACGCCAAGGCGCTTGGCTGTGTCTGCTATAATCTTTAGCTCCGGCAGTTTCTCAATGACGAGGAACACGCGCTTGCCCATCTTCTGTGCCAGCAGGGCCAACTCAATGAAGTTCTGGTCCTTGTGGCCATTACAGATGATGAGGCTGTCGCTGTCCATATTAGTGGCCAGCACAGCGTGGAGCTCTGGCTTGGAGCCGGCTTCGAGTCCGAGGTTGTAGCGCTTGCCGTGGCTGATAATCTCCTCTACTACGGGGCGCATCTGGTTCACCTTCACGGGGAAGATGATGAAGTGTTCGGCCTGGTAGTCGTACTCCTTCGCTGCCTTACGGAAACATTCGTCGGTCTTCTCGATGCGGTTGTCGAGAATGTCGGGGAAGCGTAGCAGCATAGGTGCTGTGACATGACGAGTAGCTAGCTCGTCGACGACTTCCTGTAAGTCGATTTGCACGCTGTTCTTCTTGGGCGACACGTAGACGTGTCCTTTGTCGTTAATGCCAAAGTAACTGACTCCCCAGCCTTTGATGTTGTAAAGCTCTTCGGAGTCTTCGATGCGCCATTTCTTCATTGACATAATAGCGGACCCACTTCCCATCCTTCCCTTCTTGAAATGTCAAGCGTCGCAGAGCGCTGAGCGGTGCGGAGGGGAGTAGATGCCTTTGCTAAAGGTTACTAATTGAATTCATTTGTTGTATAGTGACCACTCCCTCCCTAAGGGGAGGGTTAGATGAGTGTCCTTATATTTTCAGCATTTCGCGTATTAGTTTCACGCTTTCCTGTATCTTCACCGAGGTGTCGAGCAGTGAAACGTCGAGCGTGTGCTTGGCCTTAGTGTAGTATGGCTCGCGTTCGACGAGCATCTGACGGATATAATCGTCGAGCTCTTCGGGGGCTTTGCCTTCGAGCAGCGGACGGCGGCCTTTGCCCATACGAAGGTGCATGCCCAGCACTTCGGGCTCTGCCTTGAGGTAGATTGTTTCGGCGAGCGAGTTCATGTAGTCCATGTTGTCGAAGAAGCAGGGTGTGCCGCCTCCGCAGCTCACTACCACATTTTCGAACTCAGCCACCTCGTGGAGCATGCGACGCTCAAGGTCGCGGAAGCCTTCCTCGCCACGTTCGGCAAAGATCTCAGGCACGCTGCGATGGTAGCGCATGGTGATATACCAGTCGAGGTCATAGAACGTCACGCCCAGCTCGGCCGCCAGGGCCTTGCCTACGGTGGTCTTGCCGGCTCCCATATATCCTATGAGGATGATACGAATCATTGTTTTCAGTGTGTCGTTTAACGTTTATCGTATAACGTTGAAAGGCTGCGCGACTTACTTCTTGCGGGTGTAGCGCCGGTGTGTAGTGCTAGAGCTCTTGGGACGTTCGTCCTGTTCCTTGATGATGTTCATGCACTCCTCCAGGGTGAGCTCTGCAGCGCGTTTCTGCTGGGGCTTAGACAGGTGGTAGTTGGTGCCTTTGTACACCATATATGGTCCGAACCGACCGTTCACTACTTCGAGCTCCGGTTCTTCGTCGAACGATTTTATGTGGCGGTCTGTCTCGCTCTGCCTCTTGTTCTCTATGAGGTCTATGGCCTGTTCCAGCGTTAGTGTGTACGGGTCGAGCGTATCTGGGATGCTGATGAATTTCTTTTGGTTGAGGACGTAGTAGCCGTAGCGGCCTATGCCTACGCTTACCTCATCGCCTTCATACTGCCCGAGAGTGCGCGGCAGGCGGAACAGCTCGAGCGCTTCGTCGAGGGTGATGGTCTCGATGCTTTGTCCTTTGCGCAGTTGAGCAAAGCGCGGCTTCGACGTCTCGCTGGCCTCTCCAAGTTGAGCCACAGGGCCGAAGCGACCTATCTTAACGCTCACAGGGAGGCCCGTCTCCGGGTCGTTGCCCAACACTCGCTCGCCGGCACGAAGTTCGTTCTTGCTGTTTATGGTGGTTTCTACGAGCGGCTCAAGCGTGTCGTAGAAGTTCTGAATCATGCCTTGCCATTCTTCTTTGCCTTCGGCTATGGAGTCAAGTTCCTTTTCTACGTCGGCAGTGAAGTTGTAGTCCATAATGGCGGGGAAGTACTGCATGAGGAAGTCATTCACCACTATACCCGTATCTGTCGGAACCAGACGGCCGCGCTCGGCACCTAAGGTGACTTTGTTGGCTGCCTTGGTGATGTTGCCGTCCTTAAGGGTGAGTGTATGCGATATGCGTTCTTCGCCGGGCTTGTCGCTCCTTACCACGTACTCGCGTTGCTGAATGGTGCTGATGGTTGTAGCATAAGTTGCAGGGCGACCTATGCCCAGCTCTTCCATTTTCTTTACGAGGCTTCCTTCGTTGTAGCGCGGAGGGCGTTGTGTGAAGCGCTCCGTGGCCAGCACTTCCGTGGCATTGAGCGTCTCGTTCAGGGCGAAGGCGGGCAGGATGGCTGTGTTATTGTCTGCTTCGGCATTATCGATGGTATCGGTCGATTCGGTGTCGCGGTACACTTTAAAGAAACCGTCGAAGACTACAACCTCACCCGTGGCAATGAATTTCTCGTCGTGACCTTCGATGCCTATGGTCACCGTGGTCTTCTCCAACTCGGCATCAGCCATCTGGCTGGCTATGGTACGTTTCCAGATTAGCTCGTAGAGGCGGCGCTCCTGCTGGTTGCGGGCCGACTGTGAACTGGTGATCTCGGTGCGGTCCATATAGGTCGGGCGTATGGCCTCGTGAGCTTCCTGCGCGCCTTTGCTCGAGGTGTGGTAATGGCGAATCTTCACATACTGCTCGCCCATCTGCTCGGTGATGACCTTGCGGCTTGCTCCGAGAGCCAGGTTCGACAGGTTGAGACTGTCGGTACGCATATATGTGATGAGTCCGCTCTCGTACAGGTGCTGTGCTATGAGCATGGTCTGCGACACGGGCAGACCCAGCTTGTGAGCAGCTTCCTGCTGCAGTGTGCTGGTGGTGAAAGGCGGTGCCGGCGACCGATGGATTGGGCTTTTTTGCAGGTCTTCCACGATTAAATTGGCATCTTTGATGCTCTCGAGGAAGGCACGTGCTTCTGCCTCGTTGGGGAAACGGCGGTTCAGCGCAGCTTTGAAGGTGGAGCCGTCGGCCTTTGTCATCAGGGCTGTGACGCGGTAGAAAGCTTCGGGCTCGAAAGCCTGAACCTCGCGTTCACGCTCCACGATGAGGCGCACGGCAACGCTCTGCACACGACCTGCGCTGAGGTTAGGCTTTACCTTGCGCCACAATACCGGCGAGAGTTTGAAACCTACTATGCGGTCGAGCACGCGGCGGGCCTGCTGGGCATTGACAAGTGCATGGTCAATCTTGCGGGGGTTCTCTATTGCCGCAAGTATGGCAGGCGGGGTGATCTCATGGAATACGATGCGTGTAGTGGCTTCAGGGTCCAGTTTCAGCACTTCCTGCAGGTGCCATGCTATGGCTTCTCCCTCACGGTCTTCATCGGATGCGAGCCATACGACATCAGCCTTGCGGGCATTGGATTTCAGTTGTGAGACGATATTCTGCTTGTCCGACGGCACCTCATACTGTGGCATGAAGGTGTCTGTGTCGACGCTGAAGCTGTGCTTCTTGAGGTCACGGATATGTCCATAGCTGGACATAACCTTGTAATCAGCGCCAAGGATTTTCTCAATAGATTTAGCCTTGGCGGGTGACTCTACGATAACGAGATTTGTTGGCATATTTTATGTGTTTTGTCTGAATGTGGGCGCAAAACTACATAAAAAAGCCGAAGTACACATTAATTATATAGAAAAAAAACGTTTTTTAGGCTTTTTATGCCTTTTTAATCCGCTTTTCGCGCCTCGCGTCTTATGGCATAGGCCACGGCAACGAGCACTAAGAGGCTTGCAGCACACATCAGCACGGCGCCTTCTTTGCCGCCTACAAACTCTACAAACGAGTCTGAGTCGGGACTTATAATGCTCATCATGCAGGCGAAGGAGTTGTTGAACACGTGAATCAGCGCAGGAGCTATCAGCGACTTCGTCCACCAATAGGCAGCACCGAGCAGCAGACCCAGAACAAAGGCTGCCGGCATCTGAGCAGGATTCAAGTGTATTAAGGCGAAGATTACGGCGCTTAAGCCTATAGCCATCTGCGGGCCTTGTTCAGGGAAACTCTTATGCAGACAATGTTGCACACCGCCGCGAAAGAGCATCTCTTCGCACACCGGACCTATTGCGGCAATCGTCAACAGCCCAATAGGGTTGTACATAATGGCTTTGAACGTCTCTTCGCCTACCAAGTCTGGAATCTCGGGGAAGCAGAGCTCTTGCACCAGATTCACAAGCACTATCACCGGCAGGGCCAACAGGAACATCAACTTAGTGCGTGGACGATTGCGGCCTTGGACGCCCTGGAGCGTCGACTGCCGTGTCACTTCGGCTGGTCGTAGCCTCAAATAAAGGAGGATAGCTAAGGTGTTTGCCAGGAACAGCGCCAGCGACAGCACCCATTCTGTGGTGATAGCATCGTAGCCTCTTCTGGTCACGCCGCCGCCTATGGCTCCGAGTAAGCCTGCGATAATCTGGGTTGCAAAGAAAATGAGGATGTAAACCCACCAACGACTTTTATTATTCATAGTTTCCAATGTTTAATCTATCCTTAATGCCAAAGCCAGCACAAAGTAACCTCTTGTCAACGGCTTTTATTATCCAGGCACTGGCGTGCTGCCTGCTCATCGCGACGGAGTTGTTCGGCGAGGGCTGCTTCGCTGTCGAACCGTTGCTCGGGGCGCAGACGTTCCACGAAAGCTAATGTCAATGTCTCACCATAGAGGTCGTGGTCGATGTCAAACAAATGAGCTTCAACGGACAGGTTATTGCCGTTGTCGAGCGTGGGGCGCTGGCCTATATTGACCATTCCTTTGAGAACCGACGAATGATGACTGATGCTGACGGCATAAGCGCCCTTGGCCGGTAGCAACTTCTCGGGCTCCACGGCCTCGAGGTTGGCAGTGGGAAAACCCAGCCTACGACCTATGGCATGACCGTGCACCACGCGCCCCGTCCACGTGTAAGGGCGCCCCAACAACCGTGCGGCAGTGGCTACGTCGCCAGCCTCCAAGGCACGGCGTATGGCAGAACTGCTCACGTGTTCGTCGGCAAGCTCGTGCGCCAGCACAACGTCAATGCCCAATTCGCGCCCATAGGCGGCGTAGTCCTCGAAGCCTTCGCCCTGTGGCCGGCCGAAATGATGGTCGTAGCCGATGACCAAGGCCGTAACGCCCAACCGCTCGCTCAACATCTGTTGCATGAACTCCTTAGCCGTGAGGGCGGCCATGGCGCGGTCGAAAGGCAGAACGAAGATGTCGTCGACACCGGTAGCACGCAGCAGCGTCGCCTTCTCCTCGGCAGAGGTCAGCAGGGCAGGAGCGCTGGCGGGGTCGAACACCGAGCGCGGATGGCGGTCGAAAGTGACCAAAAGAGAGCGTGCACCGCGCCTCTCTGCCTCTTCCTTCACTTGTTGGATGAGGCATTCGTGGCCGCGGTGCACGCCGTCAAAGAAGCCAATGGTACAGACAATAGACCCAACGGACTCTCCCCCCGCCCTCCCTGCTAGGGAGGGAGCAGTTACTTTTGGCGGGATGGTTTCTTTATTCATCATTCTTCGTACTTGAAGGGCCAAACGAGTATGTCTCGAGCGCACTAAGTCTAGAGCGTATTATCGGGCCGAGCGGGGGAGCAGTTACTTTTGACTGGATGTTCCCTTTTTTATTCATTCGAGTCCCAACACATAACGTGCGCAAATGCTCCCACAGGACAGACTCTGCAGCTGTTGGATTTCGCCTATTCTCTCTTGCAAACTCTTTCAGAAGAGGATACCTATCGGGAGAAGCTTTACGATAATCCATATTTACAATTCTTGTATGGTAACTGCTCCCTCCCTAGCAGGGAGGGCGGGGGGAGAGTCTCTACACCAGATGTCCCACAATCTCCTCCCTGTCGCCGGGCAGCAGGTCGATGACAGGAATCTCAATCATCGTGTAGCAGCCGGGCTGCTGGCGCATAGAGGCACGGGCAACGTTCACCAGCACCTGTGCCGTGAGGGCGGGATTGTTAATCTTCATATTGAACTCAAAGAGTTGGTTGTGCGTCTGACCTGAAACGCCTTTGCGCACGAGGTTCACGCCGTGGCCTACGTCGTTCAGCGCGTCCACGCTCTCTACCTGAGTGACGTGAGTCTCATCGTGCACGAAATACGGGTCTTTGAGTATAGCCTGCTTCACCTGACCGAAGTCGGCATCGCCCTCAAGCTCTACGTAAACCATGCGACGGTGTATGCCAGTGCCAAGAGGAATCGTTACGCTCAGGGCATCACGAACGCCATGAATGGCACGCACGGCTACACTATGACCCATCGAGCGACCGGGGCCGAAGTTGGTATAGGTGAGGCCTTTGGGTGCAAGGCTCTCCATGAGGGTTCTTACTATGCTGTCCGAACCTGGATCCCAGCCTGCGCTGATGATGCTTACGGCACCGCCGGCCTTGGCTGCAGCATCGAGCGTGCGGCGCAGCTCAACGATTTGTGTATGGATATCGAACGAGTCCACGGTGTTGATGCCCAATGCCAGGATGTCCTTGGCATACTCTTCCACGCTACGTGTTGGCGTGGCGAGGATGGCAACATCTACGGCTTCCAGCTCGCGTATGTCCTTCACTACCTTGTAGCCTTCCAGTTCCTTGGGCAGATCCTCGGCGCCGCGACGGCGTACTATGCCTGCTACTTCCATATCAGGAGCCTCGATGAGAGCCTCCAACGTGTACTTTCCAATGTTGCCGTAGCCTACTACGGCTGCACGAATCTTCTTCATATGTGTTTGTGGATTAATGAGTTTATGAGTCCTAAGTTTATGCGTTTTTTAATTTCCGACTGCAAAGGTAAGTAAAGACGCGCGCCTAGCCAAACAAACTAAAAAAATAATTATGAAAAAGCTTACAAAACCAATGAAAATACCTAAAAGCAAGGACACACTGGTGGAATTGGACATGAGCTCATCATTACGGTTCGTACATTAAAAACACGACCAGCCGTATTTTCCTTTACGACTAGTCGTGTTATCTTATATGACCTGATAATCAGTGTGCTTCAAGCCAGTTGTCGCCCCAGCCTGAGTCGGCAATGAGGGGCACTTGCATGGTGGCGGCGCTCTGCATCTCGGAGATGACGATTTGCTCCACGCGGTCACGCTCCTCGGGCAGGACGCTGAAGTTCAATTCATCGTGTACCTGAAGGATCATTTTCGAGCGTATGCCTTCTTCGCGGAAGCGGCGGTAGATGGCCACCATGGCCTTCTTGATGATATCGGCTGCCGAGCCTTGGATGGGCGCATTGATGGCTACACGCTCGGCCAGCCCTCGCACAGTGGCGTTGTGTGAGTTTATGTCGCGCAGATAGCAGCGGCGCCCGAGTATTGTGGTGGTGAAGCCCTGCTCGCGGGCTCTGTCGATGCTCGTCTGCATGTAGGCGTGCACGCGTGGGTAGGTGATAAAATATGTGTCGATGAGCTGCTTGGCTTCCGTGCGGCTGATGCCGAGCCGTTCGGTCAGGCCGAAGGCCGTGATGCCGTAGATGATTCCGAAGTTGGCGGTCTTGGCACGGCTGCGTTCCTCGCGCGTCACGTCCTCAGGCGCTTTGTGGAAGATCTTGGCGGCTGTGGCGGTGTGGATATCGTGGCCGAGGCGGAAGTCCTCGATGAGGCTTTCGTCGCCGCTTAGGTGTGCCATGATACGGAGTTCCACCTGCGAATAGTCGGCCGAGAAGAACAGTTGGCCGGGCTCGGGACGGAAAGCCTTTCGTATCTCGCGGCCGGCAGCTGTGCGAACAGGTATGTTCTGAAGGTTGGGATCGGAACTCGACAGGCGGCCCGTAGCCGTGATGGTCTGGTTGAATGAGGTGTGGATATGTCCTGTGCGCGGGTTGATGAGCTTTGGCAAGGCGTCGATATATGTGCCGGAGAGCTTGCGCATGCGGCGGTACTCCAGTATCTTGTCCACAATGGGGCTCTTGTGGCGTATGCGTTCGAGGGCTTCCTCCGAGGTGGTGTACTGCCCCGAGCTGGTGCGTTTGGCCTTGGGGTCGAGGTGCAGACGCTCAAAGAGTATGGTTCCCACTTGACGGGGCGACTGTATGTTGAACTCCTCGCCCGCGAGGTCCCACACTTCGCGCTCTATCTGTCGCAACTGCTCGTCGAATCCTGCGCCTACGGCCTTCAGGGCTTCGGTGTCTAAGCAGACGCCCGTGCGTTCCATATCTGCCAGCACCGGCACCAAAGGCATCTCGATGTCCGTGAAGAGATTGTAGGAGCCTTCGTCCTTCAGCATCGGCAGGAAGATGTTGTAGAGGCGGAGCGTTATGTCGGCATCTTCGGCGGCATAGGGGCATACGCGCTCGGGGGCTACGTCGCGCATCGACAACTGTTGCTTGCCGCGCTCCTTCTTGCCTATGAGTTCGTCGATGTGTATGGTGCGATAATGCAGGTAGGCTTCGGCCAGATAGTCCATGCCGTGGTGCATCTCAGGCTGCAGCACATAATGCGCTACCATGGTGTCGAACAGACGACCGCGAACCTCTATGCCGTAGTTGGCCAGCACGTTGATGTCGTACTTCAGGTTCTGCCCCACTTTCAGCGAGGCTTCGTTCTCGTAAACGCCGCGGAAGCGCTCCACCACAGCCTGTGCCTCGGCGCGCTCCGCCGGCACAGGAACATAGTAGCCTTCGTTCTCGCCTATGGCGAAGCTTAGTCCTACAAGTTCTGCATCTATGGCATTGGTCGATGTCGTCTCGGTGTCGATGCTTACCGTCTCGGCCTTGAGGAGCTCTTTGGCAAGGGAGTCCTGTGCCTCGGGCGTGTCTATCAAGTGATATGATGCCGTCTCGGGCGAGTATGAGGCGAGGGTGATGGCTTCGCTCCCTGCTTCTCTTTCCGTGGCATCAGACGCTTGTGCCGATGTCTGTTCATTAAGTGGCGCTGCCGATGCCGGCTGCCGTGGTGCTACGGGTTCGCCGAAGAGGTCGAGCTGAGTATCCGTGGCTGAGGCTTTGGCTGGCGACGATGCTGGGGCGCCGAAAAGGTTGAGCTGGGCATCAGCAGGCTTAGTGGCCGCTGTGGCTTTGGCGCTGGGCTTAGTGGCCTGTGGTTGTGTGCCGAACTTACGTTGCAGCAATGCCCTGAGCTCATAGCGTTGGAAGAGATCTGTCAGGCGGTCGCGGTCGGGTTCGGTGTAGGCCAGAGCTTCCATGTCGAGTGTCACAGGCACGTCGGTGACTATGGTGGCGAGCCATTTGGACAGGCGTATCTGCTCCACATTCTCCTCTACGCGCTCGCGGAGCTTGCCCTTGAGTTGGTCTGTGGACGCAAGTAGCGTTTCTATTGAGCCGAACTGCTGAATGAGTTGCGAGGCTGTCTTCTCGCCTACCTTGGGGCAGCCCGGTATGTTGTCTGAGGCGTCGCCCATCAGGCCCAGTATGTCTATTACCTGCTTCGGGTCGCTGATACCCCACTTGGCGCAGACCTCCGCGGGACCTAAGGTCTCGAAGCCGGGACCGAAGTTACGGGGTTTGAACATGCGCACACGTTCCGTGACCAATTGTCCGTAGTCCTTATCGGGCGTCATCATCATGGTGTCGATACCGGCCTCGTCGGCCTGACGCGCCAGGGTGCCTATCACATCGTCGGCCTCAAAGCCGGGTGTTTCTATGACAGGGATATTGTAAGCCTCGAGTATCTCCTTTATGATAGGTGTGCCGAAGCGTATAGCCTCGGGCGTTTCCTCGCGCTGTGCCTTGTAAGGCGGATAGGCTTCATGTCGGAAGGTGCCGCCGTGCGGGTCGAAAGCCACGCCTATGTGTGTGGGTTGCTCCTTGCTGAGCACTTCCTCGAGCGAGTTGAGGAAACCGAAGATAGCCGAGACATTCTCACCGCGGCTGTTGATGCGCGGATTCTTTATGAAACCGTAGTAGGCACGGTAGATAAGGGCGTAGGCGTCGAGGAGAAAGAGCTTCATTGTTATTGGATTAGGGATTAGAGATTAGGGATTGGTTGTTCTTTAACTTCCTTCCTTCATCACCCGCCGGGGGATTATAGGGGGCCTCCCCCCTTCCTGATGATCGTCAGTCCGTCGCGCAGGGGCAGGATGACACGCTCCACGTCGGGGTCCTCGGCTACGAGGTCGTTGAAGTCCTTGATGCCTTGTGTCTGTGCATCCTTGCCGTTGAGAGGAGCACTATCGTTGTTCTTTGAAGAACATTCATTTGGTTTTGCATCATCTACAACATGCCCGTCCCAAAGCGTATTGTCGGCGAGGATAAAGCCTCCGGGCGCTACTCGAGGCTTCACTACGCGGTAGTAGTCTATGTAATGGCGCTTGTCGGCATCGATGAAAACGAGGTCGAAAGGTTCTGCAGCGCCGGCGGTTCCTGCTGCGGGCCATCGCTCGTCAGCGAGCAGTGCCAGAGCGTCGCCGATGTGGAAATGTATCTTGTCGGCCCAAGGAGAACCTTCAAGCCAGGGACGTGTGAAGTCTTCCTGCTCGTCGTTGATCTCTATGGTATGCAACTCAGCACCGTCGTCCAGTGCGCTGGCCATGCAAAGCGTGCTATAACCCGTGAATGTGCCAATCTCAAGCACCCGATGGGGCTGTATCATATGGACAAGCATCTTAAGCAACCGCCCTTGCAGGTGACCGCTTGCCATGCGCGGATAGTTGAGGTGCAGGTGCGTAGCTCGCCAAAGCCGATGCAGATAATCGGGCTCTGGGTCGATGTGGGCCAGTATGTACTCGTCAATGGACATCGTTGTTTGGTTAGCGGTTAGCGTTTAGCGTTCCTTGTTCGTTTAACGCTCATCCCCCGCCGGGGGATTAGGGCTTAACGCCTCCACTGCCAATCTATAGCTGTCGAGGCCGAAACCGCAGATGACACCCCGGCAGGCGGCGCTGATAAAACTCTTGTGGCGGAACTCCTCGCGCTGGTGTACGTTTGAGATATGTACCTCCACCGTAGGAGCCGGCACGGCTTTGATGGCATCGTGCAGCGCTATGCTCGTGTGTGTATAGGCTCCGGCGTTGAGCACTATGCCGTCCGCCTCGAAGCCCACAGCCTGAATGCGGTCGATGAGGTCGCCTTCGTGGTTGCTCTGGTAGTAGCCTATTTCCACGTCGGGATATTGGCGGCGCAGTTGTTCAAGGTAACCGTCGAAGGAGCGATGCCCGTACACCTCAGGCTCGCGCAGGCCCAGCAGATTAAGGTTGGGCCCGTTGATGATTTCTATCTTTTTCATAAGTCCTTTTTTACTTCCGGTAGTAATACTTTTCCGTCTGCAAAAATAGTTGTTTCCCCGCTTTTACCAAAATAAATCAAAAGAAATCTGCAGTTTTGAGATTTCTTTGATTTGAGAAAACGATTGGGAATGATATAGGAGTTGACCTATTCAAAGGGAAATAAGCCCTGGAAGGGCGTTGGAATTTAGGCAGGGTGTGGAGTGAGCGAAGCGAACGGAACCCCTGTATCATGTCAGGAGGTATATAAAG
>JAEESE010000029.1 GCA_016286165.1 Bacteroidaceae bacterium
GAACAGAGAAGTTAAGCCCGCTTGCGCCGATGGTACTGCACACCCGTGGGAGAGTAGGTAGCCGCCACTTTCAACCAAGAAGCCCCGAGCATCAGCAATGATACTCGGGGCTTTGTTCGTCTGGAGTGTTTCCTGCGTTATGGCAGGCAGCCTTTCGTCGCTTTAAAGATGCCCTGACGTCCGCGTGGATTTAGGGTAGTTTTGCTTCTTGCAGCCGCTTGTTCTCGGAAAGTGAAGAGAGCCTCTCCCCTACCCTAACGTTTTACAGAGATAAAAGGAAGGTAAACGATGTAGATGATTGTTCTCCAAAAATAATGAAATAAAAGAAGCCGCCACGGAGCTAAGAGCTCTGTAGCGGCTTTTCTGTCTATTGTAGGGCCGATGGTCAGCGACTTACTTTCCCAGCAAGTTGGTGTTCTCGAATCGTACTCGGAAGGGCCATTGCTCACCATTCTGCGTCCAAGTGGAGGCATCACGTGCACGATCCCAAGGGTGCTGCCAATGCTGAGTGGGAGCTCCCATTACTACAAAAAATAGGCGTTGGCAGTTCTGAGGCACTGTAAGTTCGGCGATGCCTTCCTTAGCATTCTGCACCTCACCGTATACACGCTCGCCACTGCGAGTGTAAGCCACAAAGGCATAACGCCAACCTGCACGTTCGGGATAAACATATTTGTAACCAGCTGCATTAGTAAGACCTGTGAAGTGTGCACGCACGGTATTACCTGCAGTACCTACGTTCATATTAATGATGGCATACCCATAGTTCTGGATACAATGTGCCACATCACTCTGCCACGTGTCGGTGGTACCGCTGACCTTCTGCAAGAAAGTCTTATGCTGTCCGATACGATGCTTGGCACGGTCGCGAACACCGTCGATGTCCCATGTGGCCATGTGCATGTAGCCTTCCATCATTTCATCGTTGAACTGCTCTTGTGTGAGGTTGTTCATGCGTTTGTATGTTTCCACTGGGTCTTCAGGCTTTTGGCTGGCACGCCAAAGTCTTCCGATAAAGTCGCGCCCGTGTTTCATGGTCCACCAGTCCTGAATGTAGCAACATGCATAACGCCAGTCCTCGTGAAGTAGGTTGAGATGGTGAGCTTCGAGGTGCTGCTCGAAGTATTCTCCATCGGTGAACTGACGTTCTGGGAATATCTGATAGGCTTGCCAGTCGGCACAACTTTCCCACCAGCCGCAGTCGCCCCATCCATCACCGTTGAAGCCCCATTTGTAACCGTGCTGTTCGCCAAGGTCAGCTGAAACGAGATATTGGAAGGTGTGACCTACCTCATGTGCTACTGTGTGACCTCCACGTGCTACGGCAGCCCATGGGTTGAAGTGTCCGATGCCTGTCTTGCCACCGGAAGCGCCGTTAGTTCCAGACGCATCAGCCCTCCAGTCTTTCTGATAGGGCACGTAAAGCTGTATCTTGTACTTGTCGGTGGTTGACTTTCCCGGCACAATGAACCCGAGTTCTACGTAAGTGTTCCAACACTTCTCACAGATGGACAGTATTGTGTTAGCGTTGGCAATATTGCCATCGCCTGGATATTGAATCTTCGTAGGCGTATTGCCATATCTAACGTCCCAGAAGACGGCATAGTGGTCGCTCTCAGCCATGTGAGTGAAGTTGTAGCCTGAAGTAGCTTTGTCGTTGGTGTAGTTGGTACTAGCATAGGTATCAGGCTTGAGCAGATAACGTCCCGGATCAGTAAATGTCATCTCCGCCTGATCAGTAGGCACGAGTTCATTGGTCTGAATGTTGCGGTAGCCGAGTGCAGTTTCAGTGGTGTAAGCCCGCAGCTGCCTTGGCAACACACTCACGGAGTCGACATTGACAAGCGAGATAATGCCATTAGGTTTGAAGCGGTCGTCGTAGCGAACGAAAAGAGTATCCTGCGCAGAGGCGGTTCCTAAAGAGTATTCAATATTAAATATTGAGAATTGGATTGCTCCGATAAGGAAGGCAATGGTGAGTGCAAGTCTGTTATTCTTCATATCTATGTCCTCCTTATTTTATAGCAACCTTACGGCCATTGACGATATAAATGCCCCGCTGCAGTGAACGATTTGCTGATTTACGATTTGCAATTCGTTGGCCTGAAAGAGTGTAAATAGTTGACTGAGCTTCCTCACCATCCATATGAGGTGTTGCAATGGCATCGGTGAGTGCAGTGATGTCCTCGCCAATACCATCGATGTAGAATCGCAGCGTCTGGGTTTCAGAAGTGATGTCGTGAATCCATGAACGGAAAGCCTGTACGGTGAGCGAGTCCTGCGAAAATTCCATCTTGCCTTCATCATTGAGATAGTACATCCCTGGTGCTACACGCTTGTTGCGCACGGAACTACCCACTACTTCGGTTCCATCGAGGCGCATGTAAGAACCATGGAAACGCACTTTGTATGTCGCGTCAGAGCTCTGTACTTGTTGAAGACGTGGCGACTGATTGGCAGCCTTTGTTACGTTAGGAATGAAATAGATCGGTCCATATGGTCGCTCTGTTATAAAGCTATACATGCGTGAAGATGCATCAATATCGGGCTCACGAGTAGGCTGCAACAGGTAATGGTAGTTGGCCCGCAGGACCACGTCGTCAGTTTGTAGATCGATGGTTGTGAATTCGACAGTTGTTTGTTCTCCCTCTGTAACGGCTCGAGGCTGCGCAAGCTTTGCATCATCGCCAAAGGCATATCGAATCTGTTCGCCTGTAAGGTCGAACGGCGCCACGAGGCTGTTCCATTGCCCAAGGTTGAATGAGCGTCGCAAAGCGAGTGCAGCACGGTCGAAGGCGAAGGCCTTGTTGTAAGTTGTGCTGTCCTCGTCCAGGAAGACGTGCGGCAGCGAGCGGAAACGTATGCTGCGAATATCACTGCGTGCGAAATCTGTTCCGCCAATGTTAACGGTGCCCGGCTCAAGATGCATGACCGGCTCAGAGTCGAAGGATACGAGATAGTAGTATGTGGCGTTGCGAGTACGCACTATCATGTTCTTGGCATTGGCAATGGTGTTTTGTCGCGTGGCCTTTCGTATTGGAGCCTCGCCAGCGTCCTGCTGAGCATAAGCATGAGGACTGCACAGACTATAGGCTAAAGCAAAAAGATAAATAATAAAATGTGAACGGGACATAAAAGGTTAGTTGATGAAAGATTAGTTTTCAATGTTCTGCCTGATACGTGTCAGATATGCCGTCATGGCATCCTCATCGCGGTCGTCGATTATCTGAATGAGCTGTTTGAGCTCAGTTCTTATGCTCTCAACCTTTGGTTTAGTGTGGGGATTGAAGAGTATTTCGCGCAGTAGGGTGTCGTCCTCCGACAGTACACCGCGAGCAATCGTCATGTGACGTTTGAAGGTCGTTCCCGGGGTGTCCTGATGCTTCATGACGGCCGAAAAGACGAAAGTGCTGACGAATGGAATAGACAGCGAGTAGGCCATGGTCTCGTCATGCTCGGCGAAGGAGAGCTCCTTGAGGTTAAGGCCGAGGCGTGTGTAGAGGTCTCGGAAGAAGATACGTCCCATGTAGTCGCCCTCGTTGATGAGGATGGCATTCTCGTTGCTGAGCTGGCCAAGGTTTGCAAAGGTAGGGCCGAACATAGGGTGGCTACTGACGTAGCGGTGCCCTGTCTGCTCGTAGTATTCTTTGAATCCTGTTTTTACACTGCTGATATCCGAGAGGATGCAGTCTTTGCCAATATGGGGCAATAGTTCATCAAATACTTGCAACGTGAATTTGAGCGAGACGGCATTGATAACCAACTCTGGGTCGAAAGCGTCTACCTCGTTCAAAGAGATGAAGCGTTGAGTGTTGTAGAGGAAGCGCAGGCGCTGCGGGTCGTTGTCATACACCGCCACCTCATGGTCGAACGAAAGCAGGTCGGTGAAGAATGAGCCCATCTTTCCTGCTCCGAGAATTAATATTCGCATTTTTGAGTTTAAGGTTTAATGTTTAATATAGAGTGATTAGCTGATTGTTAATTGTTTATGATTTCAACCTGTTGTCTGACGCTCTCGCTGTGTATAGCCTCATAGACTTTCTTGACGAAGTCGGCATTCATGCCACAGAGCACGCCTTGCGCGCCTCGCTTGTCCAGAATTTCGCTATAGCGGGTTGTCTGTACTACGGTCATATTGTGGAGTTTCTTATACTGTGCTATCTCCCTACTGATGCGCATACGTTTGGTGAGTATTTCCATGAGGTGGTTGTCGATGTCGTCGATCTGCTTGCGCAACTGGCTGATACTCTCGGTTACCTCTATGCTGTCGCGTACCACAAGACGATCAAGAATGAAATCGAGCACTTCGGGCAGCACTTGCTGTTTGGCATCGCTCCAAGCACAGTCTGGGTTGCAGTGGCTCTCAATCATCAGGCCATCGAAACCAAGGTCCATAGCTTGCTGTGAAATAGGCGCGATGAGATCGCGACGGCCGCCCATATGGCTGGGATCTGTAATAATTGGCATTGAAGGGAAGCGTCGCTTCAGTTCTATAGGCAGATGCCACATAGGCGGGTTGCGATAAAGTTTGCTATCGACGCTCGAGAAGCCTCTATGAATAGCTCCAAGACGTGTAATGCCTGCATTGTTTAAGCGCAGGAGAGCTCCCGTCCACAGCTCGATGTCGGGATTCACTGGATTTTTCACAAATACAGGTACGTCAGCTCCACGAAGAGAATCTGCTATAGCCTGTACAGAGAAGGGATTAGCACTGGTGCGCGCTCCTATCCACAGGATGTCAATGCCTGCCTCGAGGGCGGCTTCCACATGATCGGGTGTTGCTACCTCAGTGGCCACAAGCATTCCTGTTTCGGCTTTCACGCGTTGCAGCCATGGCAGAGCCTCGCGCCCCTTGCCTTCGAAACAGCCGGGCTTAGTGCGCGGCTTCCATACACCGGCTCTGAATATTTTGATACCGTTGTTGGCCAGTTGGTGTGCTGTGTCCATCACTTGTTCCTCTGTTTCGGCAGCACAGGGGCCTGCGATGACCAACGGACGTTTCTGTTCGACGCCTTCAAGTGCAAGTGGAGAGATGTTGAGTTCTAGTTCCATATGAAGTTTTATGATTAATGTTTAGATTAATGAGGAATACTTTGATGATTATTTGTTTTTTGTCTAAGATTTCTAATGCCAAGGTATTTGTTTCAGACCATCACCCTAGACATTAAATACATCGCGAATGCGCGCCAACGCTTCCTGTATCTGTTCTTCCTTGGCGCACAGCGATATGCGAATATATCGTTTACCATTCGAGCCGAAAATAAAGCCAGGGGCTATGAAGACTCGGGCCTCATGGAGCACTCGTTCGGTAAGGTCTTCAACGTTGTCTATACTATCCGGAATACGTCCCCATAGGAACATACCTGTCTGATGTGGGTCGAAGGTGCATCCAAGCGCTTTCATGATTTCCTCTGCTATTGCGCGACGCGGTTTATAGGTATGTACATTGGATTGAATGTGCCATTCATCTGTGTTCGTCGTCAGGGCTTCGGCGGCAGCCAGCTGCAGTGCACGGAATGTACCGCTGTCGATATTAGTCTTCACCTTCAGAATCCATTGGATGAACTGTGCATTTGTGGCAAGCATTCCCACACGCCAGCCGGGCATATTGAAGCTCTTCGACATAGAGTTGAATTCAATACAGCAGTCCATTGCACCAGGAATCTGTAAGATAGAAAGTAGTGGAGAGAGGGACTCCTCGTTAGGTCTGATGAAACTATATGGATTGTCATTAACGATGATGATGCCATGACGCTGTGCGAAGGCGACTAGACGTTCGTAGGTTTCGCGGCGGGCAGGAGCTCCAGTCGGCATATGAGGATAGTTGGTCCACATCAGTTTGACGCGACTGAGGTCCATGCGCTCCAAGGCCTCGAAGTCTGGCTGCCAGCCATTGGCTTCCGTCAGGTCGTAATTGACCACTTCTGCTCCAAGTAGACGAGAAAGGGCCGTATAGGTGGGATAGCCAGGATTCGGCACCAGCACCTGTTCGCCAGGGTTGACAAAAGCAAGCGTCACATGAAGAATTCCTTCCTTGGAACCAATCAGCGGCTGAATCTCTGTTTTAGGGTCAAGAGTGACGCCGTACCAGCGCTGGTAGAAGGCAGCCATGGCCGTACGCAATTCTGGTGTGCCTATAGTGGGCTGATATCCGTGGCCGTTGGCCTTACGGGCTTCTTCACAAAGCACGTCAATGGTGCGCTGCGATGGTGGCATATCGGGACTGCCAATGGCAAGGCTGATAATATCTTGGCCTTCAGCATTCAGCCGTGCCACCTCCTTCAGCTTGCGGCTAAAGTAGTATTCCTGTATGTTTGCCAGTCGGTCGGCAGGTTGGAAAGCCCCACAGGGGAGAGGCTGGTGTGTCGCATTCAATTCAGTGTCCATAATCATTTCGTGTATTCACTTAATGAAAATCCCGCTCCTTTGATGGAAGCGGGACCTCGTTATGCTTACTGTTTCAATTCTATTATACATTTTACAATTGACACGCGCCATCCCGCTTTACCTTGTCAAGGTAAAGTAATAATAGGAATAGACGTATGCGTTCAACTGTTGCATGATACTCGTTTTCTAGTTTTGCGGCACAAAGTAACACATTTCAGATGAAACGGCCAACTTTTTCACACACTTTTTACAAAATATCGTGCATTTTGTTGTTATGGATAAGAATCTACTATAGTTCCAGGACGTGGAAGAGGCGGTTGAGGGCGAGGTCGGCATCCCCTTCTGCCTCATCTAGGAGGCTGACGAATTTACTGCCGATGATGGCACCGGCGGCGTGGGCATGAGCAGCTGCAAGGGTCTGACGGTTGCTTATGCCGAAACCGATCATACGCGGGTTTCGAAGATGCATATCGTCGATACGGCGGAAGTACTGCTGCTTTGCCTCGTCGAAATTGCTCTGGGCACCCGTGATGGCGGCGCTGCTGACCATATAGATGAATCCGTCGGTATTGTCGTCGATGAAGCGGATACGGTCGTCGCTGGTCTCTGGGGTGATGAGCATGATGACGCGCAGGGCATAACGATCTGCCACAGGCTTGACCACACGAAGATAGTCGTCGAAGGGCAGGTCGGGGATAATCATGCCGCTGACGCCCACCTCGGCACAACGCTCACAGAATGCTTCGATACCGAAATGGAGGATGGGATTGAGGTAGCCCATGAGGATGAGCGGTGTCTCTACTTGCCCTTTGATGGCCTCCAACTGCGCGAAGAGCGTTTTGAGGTTCATACCGTTTTTGAGGGCTTTCGTGGCGGCACCCTGAATGACGGGACCGTCGGCCAGCGGGTCGCTGAAGGGAATGCCGACCTCGATGCAATCGATGCCTCGACGTTGCATCGCGAGGATGACGTCGGCCGTGCTGTCGAGGGTGGGAGCTCCGGCGCAGAAGTAGAGCGAGAGAAGCTTGCGGTCGCCACGGTTGGCGAAGAGTTGGTTGATCTTATTCATAATGATGATTAATTGTTCTATCGTTGTAAAAGGTTGAGCCGTGTGAGAAACTGCTGCAGCGCCTCCACGTCCTTGATGGCCGGGGCACTTTCGAAGCGTGAGTTGAGGTCTATGCCGAGGCATTCCGCACGGGGGAAGCCGTCGAGGGCAAACGCCTGAAGGAGCCGCTCGGCATCTGCAGGGCCTATGCCACCGCTGAGCAGGAAGGGCGTGTCGCCGCCGTAGGCTGTAAGGACGCTCCAGTCGAATTGCAGGCCATTGCCTCCGGGCTGCCGGGCTTTGGTGTCGAAGAGGAAATAGTCGGCAAGGCCGGCATAGCGATTGGTCGTGGCAAGGTCAGCGGCAGTGGCGATGTTGAAGGCCTTGATGATGGCAAGGGGTAAACCGTTATCCGCAAGGTACTGACGGAGGGCATGAAGGTAAGCGGGCGATTCGGAGCCGTGGAGTTGCACGAAGTCAAGGGCATAATCGGCGGCTATACGACAGACATGCTCGATGTCCTCATCCACGAAGACGCCAACGCGCTTGGCCTTTGTCGGGAGATAAGCCGGACGCTCGCTGACAAAGCGACTGGACTTCGGCCAGAAGATAAAGCCCATCCAATCAATGCCTAACGCTTCCACGGCGCGGATGTTCTCAGCATCGCGCATACCGCAGACCTTGACTTTTAATTCATCATTCATCATTCGTCAATCATAATTGGGAGAGGAAGTTGCTGAGCGTCAAGCCAGGGTCGGACGTCTTCATGAAGGTTTCGCCGATGAGGAAACCGCGGAAGCCGGCGGCACGGAGGTCGCGGACTACGGCAGGGTCGCTGATGCCGCTCTCGCTGACGAGGAGGGGGAAAGTGGTTGCGACAGCGTCGCAACAGACAGAACCGGAGGATTCGCTGCAGACGGCGCGGAGACGGTCGGCGAGACGGAAGGAAGTTTCGACATCGGTCACGAACGAGCCGAGGTGGCGGTTGTTGATGCCGCATAGGTCAGGACAGAGGGCGGCATATTCCAGTTCTTCTTCTGAATGGATTTCCAGAAGCACTTCGAGGCCGAGGTCGTGGGCTTTGGCCAGCAAAGCAGCACACTGTTGCACGCTCAAACAGGCTGCAATGAGCAGCACGGCAGAAGCTCCACAGAGGGCTGCTGCGTATAGTTGCGATTCGTCGATGACGAAGTTCTTATATAAAATAGGTAGCGTTACGCCGGACGCACGAGCCTGACGGATGAAATCATCCGACCCGCCGAAGTAATGCTCGTCGGTGAGGATGGAGAGGGCTGCAGCGCCGTTTTGCTGATAGGCCAAAGGGATGACATCTGGACGGCCGTCCTCCTTGATCCAGCCCTTCGACGGCGAACGGCGTTTGAACTCAGCGATGATGCCAGTTGGACTTTGTAGGAGCGCCTGCCGCAAAGAGGGTTTCTTGGCACGAAGGCGCTCTATCTCGAGGTGCTTGTGTGCGATGATGTCTTGCAGAATATCCATAGGTGTAGGATTTTAGGAGTTGAGCTCGACGAACTTATGAAAAGTGCGCAGGGCGCTGCCGCTGTCGATGCTCTCGCGGGCAATGTCGATGCACTCTTCGATGGACTTCTCTCCACGTTCGAGCACTTGAATGCCGAAGGCGGCGTTGGCCAGTACGATGTTCTTCTGTGCAGGCAGAGCTCTGTTCTCGAGCACGCTGTCGAAGATCTGTGCCGCTTCTTCCTCTGTGGCACCGCCGACGAGTTCCTCAGGGTTGGCAATGTCAAAACCGAGGTCGCTGGGTGAAAACACACGTTCGTACTGCTTGGTCGTCACCTTGAAATCGCCTGTCAACGAGATTTCGTCATAGCCGTCGATGCTGTTGACGATGCCGTAGTCGATGCCGAGGCGCTGATATACGGCATGGTAGAGACGCATCTGGTCGAGGTTGGCAACGCCGAGCAGCTGGCATTTGGGCTGCGAAGGGTTCACGATAGGGCCAAGGAGGTTGAAGATTGTGGGGAATTGCAGCGCCTTGCGGATAGGCCCTACGAACTTCATGGCCTTGGCAAACAACTGTGCATGGAGATAGACAATGCCGGCTTCGTTGAGACTGCGGTTCAGGCGGTCGATGTCGTCGGTGAACTTGATGCCGTGGTGCTGGATGACGTTGCTGGCACCGCTGACGCTCGTGGCGGCGTAGTTGCCATGCTTAGCCACTTTATATCCGGCACCGGCAATGACGAAGCATGCCGTGGTAGAGATGTTGAAGGTGTTCTTGCGGTCGCCGCCAGTGCCTACGACATCGATATAGCGATCGCAGTTGAGCAGGGCTGGCACGCCAGTTTCGAGGATGCCGTCGCGGAAGCCGAGCAGCTCATCCACGGTGACGCCTCGCATCTGCAGACAGGTGAGCAGCGCCGTAATCTGTTCGTTGGGGTATTCGCTGTGGGTGATGCCTATGAGTATGGCTTTCATCTCCTCGCGGGAGAGCTCTTCGTGGTTGAGGAGCTTAGCTAAAATCTCTTTCATGTTGCATTTATTTTGTGGTTGTTATTTCAGTTACAGATAGAGCCAGTTGAGGATCATTTGCTTTCCGTCGGGTGTCAGTACGCTTTCGGGATGGAACTGTATGCCACGCACGTTGAACGTCCTATGTCGCAAGGCCATGATTTGTCCCTCGTCGCTCACGGCTGTGACCTCCAGACAATCGGGGAAGCCATCTTTCGACACCACCCATGAATGATAACGCCCAACGGTGATTTCGCTTTTGAGACTACCGAAAAGAGGGTCGTCGGCCACGATGTGACAAGGCGTAGCCACCCCATGGAAAACATCGGAGAGGTTCTCCAGTTGAGCACCGAACACCTCACCTATGGCTTGATGTCCAAGGCAAACGCCCAGGATAGGTTTCTTGCCGGCGTATGTGCGGATAACGTCGCAGAGCAGGCCTGCCTCGGAGGGGATGCCAGGACCGGGCGAGAGCACAATCTTGGTATAAGGTTCCAAATCCGAGAGCTCGAACTGATCGTTGCGCAGCACCGTCACCTCTACGCCCAGTTCCGTCATCAAATGACTCAGATTATACGTAAATGAGTCGTAGTTGTCAATGATTACAATTTTCATAACTTCTCAGCTTTTTCGATGGCCTTGCGCAGGGCCCCCAGTTTGTTGTTTACTTCTTGTAACTCGTATTCTACGTCGCTCTTGGCCACGATGCCGCCGCCGGCCTGGAACCACAACTCGCCGTTGCGGCTGACGAAGGTGCGGATAGTGATGGCTTGGTTGAGGCTGCCGTCGAGACCTATGATGCCTATGCAACCGCCGTAGGCACCACGGTTGTGCGGCTCGTAGTCTGAGATGAGTTGCATGGCACGCACCTTTGGCGCTCCGCTCAGGGTGCCGGCAGGGAACGTGTCGATGAACGCCTGAATGGGGTCAGCCTCTGCATTGAGCTTACCACTGACGCGCGAGACGAGGTGAATCACGTGGGAATAGTACTGCAGTTCCTTGTAGGACTCCACTTTCACATCGTGACAGTTGCGGCTGAGGTCGTTGCGAGCCAGGTCCACGAGCATGACGTGCTCGGCATTCTCCTTGGGATCGTTGCGCAGGTACTCAGCACTGCGACGGTCGGCTTCGGCATCGCCCGTGCGACGTGTTGTGCCGGCTATGGGGTCGATGTAGGCCTTGAAAGTTGAGAGTTGAGAGTGGAGAGTTGAAAGTTTCTCTATACGGCAATGGGTTTCAGGCGACGAGCCGAAGATACGGAAACCGCCGAAGTCGAAATAGAAGAGGTAGGGGCTGGGATTGATGCTGCGCAGGGTGCGATAGAGCTTGAAGTCGTCGCCCTCGAAACGCTGAACGAAGCGGCGCGACAGCACGATCTGGAACACATCGCCGCGCAGACAATGGCGGATGCCCCGCCGTATGTTCTCGCGATGCTCGTCGTCGGTGAGCGTGGAACTCACGTCACCTATGGGGCGGAAGCTGTATTCGCGGACGCTGCCTCGGTTCATGGCCTTCATGACGTCGTCTATGTCGGTCTCGTCGCCCAGCGTAATAACCTTGAGGGTATTGTTGTGATGGTCGAAGGCGACCACCACCTTATATAATATATAAAGCACGTCGGGCGCATCGTTGCGCTCCTGCGTCTCGTCCTTGACGGCGATGTCCTCGGAGTAACGCACGGCGTTGAAGCTGGTGTAGCCGAAGAGGCCGCAGAGGTTGGCGTCGTCGCCCTCGACATGAAGGCGGTCGATGAGGGCGTGGATAGCCTCGGCGATGCCGAAGGTGTTGTCGATCTCGTGCTGCTCAGTCGTTCCGTCGGGAAAACTGACCGACACAATCCCATGAGCGACAGCCACACGGGCAATAGGATTGAGACCGATGAAGGAGTGGGCCGTTTCGGCGGCGTGGTAGTCGGAACTTTCCATCAAGGCGCTCTGAGGATAGAGGTCGCGCAATCGCATGTAAACACCGACGGGCGTATAGAGGTCGCCAAGGATGGTGCGACTATGGGTTGTGTAATTATAGCTTTTCATTTTATGATAAACATTCATTTTTCGACTTCAAATACGTTTCCATGTCCTTATCGCCACGTCCGCTGACCGTCAGCACTACGATGTCATCGGGATTGAACTCCAGCTTGCTGAGTGCGGCTATGGCATGAGCCGATTCTATGGCAGGGATGATGCCTTCGAGGCGTGTGAGTTCGTAGCCGGCGCGGATGGCTTCGTCGTCGTTGATGGCCAGCACCTGCGTTCGTCCCTGTTGTGCCATGTGACAGTGCATAGGTCCTACGCCCGGGTAGTCGAGACCTGCCGAGATGGAGTATGCTTCCTGAATCTGACCGTCGTCGTCCTGCATCACCAGCATCTTGGCGCCATGCAGGATGCCCACTGTGCCACGATGTATGGTGGCAGCTGTGCGGTCGGTCTGCCATCCCTGTCCGCCAGCCTCGGCCAGCACGATCTTCACGCGCTCGTCATCGACGTAGTGGTAGATGGTTCCAGCCGCATTCGAGCCGCCGCCGATGCAGGCCATGAGGTAGTCAGGGTAATCGCGCCCCACTTTCTCCTGCAGCTGCCATTTGATTTCCTCCGAGATGATGCTCTGCATACGTGCCACAAGGTCGGGGTAAGGATGCGGGCCCATCGTGGAACCTACGATGTAGAACGTGTCGGCGGGATGACAACACCAGTCACGTATGGCAGCCGAGCAGGCATCGGAGAGCGTCATGTTGCCTGTGCGGACGGGGTGCACCTCAGCGCCGAGCATCTTCATGCGTTCGACATTCGTGTGCTGCCGTTCCACGTCTGTAGCGCCCATGAACACCTCGCATTTCATGTTCATCAGCGCACACACCGTGGCCGTAGCCACGCCATGCTGCCCAGCACCTGTCTCGGCGATGACGCGTGTCTTGCCCATCCGCTTGGCCAGCAGGATCTGCCCGATGGTGTTGTTGATCTTGTGTGCTCCCGTGTGGTTCAGGTCCTCACGTTTCAGGTAGAGGCGACAGCCGTACTTCTCACTCATGCGGCTTGCGAAGTAAAGCGGCGACGGGCGGCCTACGTAGTCGCGCAGCAGAGCGTGGTATTCGCGTTTGAACGCTTCGCTCTCGATGATAGGCAGGTACGCCTCCTGCAAATCCTTCACGCATTTGTACAGGATTTCCGGCACATAGGCGCCGCCAAACTCTCCGTAGAAGCCGTTGGCATCGGCAAAATAATTGGGTTTCATAACTTTTAATATATATGTTGACGTGTTTGTGGTTATTGACAGTGGAATGAAAAAAGACCGGTCGCAAGAACGACAGGCCTTTTCTTTTATGTATATCTTTTAGGTATGCGGCTATCTTCTCACGATTTTTTGAACCTTGAGCACTGCCACCACCAGAAGTAAGATACGTGTTTCATTATTGAACTTTTAGATACAATTTGTTTGCATTGCGCTGCAAAGTAACGCGTTTTTCACGAATTGACCAACTTTTTTACTCATTTTTTGTGTAAAAACGTGCAAAATGCCACAGAAGTGAGCTTGTGGAGAAAGTATTATCCGTCACACAAACTCCCTACCCTGCCGGTACTCGCCGAGAATCTTGAGTTGGGAAGTCAGCGGACGTATGGCGTCAATGCCCTGTGAATAGCGGGTATAGTCGCTGAACTGAATGTCGACGTAGAACAGATATTCCCACTCGCGCCCGATGATAGGCAGCGATTGTATCTTGGTCAGGTTCAGTTTGTAGAACGACAGAATTGAAAGCACCTGCGAGAGCGAGCCCTCCTCGTGGGGCAGGGCGAAGACTATGCTGGCCTTGTCTGTCTGCATGATATTCCTGAGCAAGTTGGCTCTTGCCGGGTTAGCAAAGACCAGGAATCGCGTGAAGTTGTGCTTGTTGGTTTCAATGCCCTCTTCCAGCACCTTCAGGCCGTATTTCTCAGCGAGTTTACTGGACCCTATGGCTGCATGGCCATGCATCTGCCCCTGAGCCACCATACGTGCCGCACCGGCAGTGTCGCTGGCCTCGACGACCTTGAGGTTGTCGTGCTGATTCAAGAAATCGCGACATTGCATGAGTGCCACGGGATGCGAATGCACCTCGGTGATGTCGTCCCAGTCATCGTCGGGCAGACATAGGAATGCGTGCTTGATGCGCAACTTATGCTCGCCCACGATAGCCGCTCCCGACTCGCGTAGCAGCTCGTAGTTGTGGAGCAGCGAACCTGCTATGGTATTCTCGATGGCAGCCATTCCTATTGCCGTGGAGTCGTTGCGCAGCGTAGCGAACACCTGCTCGAACGTGTTGCAGCATATAAGTTCTATTTCTTCGTCGCCGAAGTACTGGTGGGAAGCTATATCATGGAAGCTACCCTCGATGCCTTGAATTGCTATGCGCTTCATCTTTAATTTTATTTATGTGGTTTGTGGTAAACAAAAAATCCCGCTTCGTGTATGGAAGCGGGAATATTCGTTGAGCTTTTATTGTTCGATTATCAAAAACAGCAGCCTTACTTTATCGCACTCGCTTCCCGCTTCACCTGCGCCAGGTAAAGACGAAAAAGAAGTTCGAAAAGAAGCTTGCGCTGGTATTGTACATGACTGCTTTATTTGTTTTCGGCGGCAAAAGTATGTATTTTCTTTTGTTCGGCAAACTTTTTTCCATTTTTTTTGCAATTTTGTTAGCATTTTGATGTATCTTTGTGTCGTCAGTGATTTCACTAACGCCGAAAAGAGACATGGGTAAACTCCGATGGAATTACGTTTTACGCCTGACGCCTGCGCTATTGCTGGTCGCCGCAATCGGCATGCTCGCGTGCTGCGAGGGTATGCACGGACCTACTGAGGCAGACCTCTCCGCCTTCGGCACCTACGTCTATGCTTTAGACACAGCGCAGATGGAGCATCAGCTGGCGCAGACGCTTGAGGCCGACACGTCACGCCACGGAGCAGACAAAGCCTCGAGGAAGCATTACAGGAGTGCCGAGCGACTGATTGATGCGCCGTTGTGGTTCACACGCATGGGAGTATCGTCAGATGCTGACTCGCTGCTTGCTATCCTGCGTCGCGAAGTGCCCCGTTGCGGGCTCGACAGCGCAGCCTTCTTCCTGCCTCAGATAGCCGAGGATCTGTTCGTAGTGCACAAGCTGGCCTTCGACTCGCTGGGCATAGACATCAACGAATTGCTGCCACGCCTCGACTACAACCTCACGCGAGCCTACGTGCGCTATGCCACAGGTCAGCGCTACGGTTTCATCCGCCCCTCCAAGCTCTTCAACAATCTGGATCTCAAGACTCATGGCGACGGCTTCGCACGCCTCTTCGACGACGAGGTGGAAGCCCCCGACTACGAGGCCTCGCTGCAACAGCTCGCCACCGACGAGCGTTTGGATTTCCTCGCCGCCTCACCCCCCTCCTCTACCCTATTTCTTGCGCTGCAGCAACGTTTTGCTGCCGCCTCAGACACTGCCGAGCGTCGCAAACTGGCTGTGAACATGGAGCGTAGCAGATGGCAGATGAAACACCCCGACGAGGAGCGCCATGTGCTCGTGAACCTGCCTTCGCAGCAGCTGTGGGCCGTAGATGCCGACACCATCGTGAACATGCGCATCTGCTATGGCGCCACCGCTACCAAGACACCGCTCCTGCACAGTGCCATCAGCACCATCGACGTCAATCCCGACTGGATTATCCCGCAGTCAATAGTCAAGAACGAGATAGCGCGCCATGGCGGCGACTCATCGTATTTCGCACGCCACCGCTACTACATAGCCGACCGCTCGACAGGCAACCGGCTCAACCCGCGACACGTAAGTGCAGAGACGTTGGAATCAGGCCGCCTGCGCGTAGGTCAGCGCGGTGGTGCAGGCAATTCGCTGGGGCGCATTGTGTTTCGTTTCCCAAACAACTTTGCTGTGTACCTCCACGACACCAACAACCGCAGCGCTTTCAGCCGCGAGCGCAGAGCGCTTTCGCACGGCTGTGTGCGTGTGGAGCGACCTTTTGACTTGGCTTGTTTCCTGATGCCTGAGGCCGACGAATGGGCTATAGACCGCCTGCGCATATCCATCGACCTGCCGCCTAAGACCGAGCGCGGAGCAGACTACCTCACCGAGCATGCCGAGGATGAGAAGCCCTACCGCCTAATGCGACGGCAAAGCGTGTCGCCTCGCGTGCCCGTGTACATTATTTATTATACGGCTTATCCTAATCCCGCGACGGGCGACATGGAGCTGTGGCCCGATGTCTATGGCTATGACAAAGTGATAGCCGGCGAGATGGGCGCTTTCCTCATCAAGGAATAAACTACTTTTTCTTCTTGCGCGACGACGACTTCGACTTCGTCTGCACCTTCACCTTCGTCTTGCGCTGAGCTGTGGTCCGAGGCCTTATCACCAGGCCGCGCACATGGCCGTTGCGGTCGAGTTTCAGACGCTGGTGAGCAGGTTGTGCCGCGCGGTCGGTGGCTTGCGTTGCAGGACTTTCGTTGCCGAAGCGGTTCATGGCCGTCACTGCGAAATAAAGGCCTAATGCCTCGAAACGGTTGTACTGATAATGCCTGTCGGCGAGAGCCGTAGCCACGAGGTTCTCAGCCTTGCTCACATCCACAGGCCATTGGCGCGAGGCGTAGACGTTGTAACGCAAGTCATCAGGACCTTCCCAGGTGAGTTGCTCGGTGGCATCGCCTACGACCAAAGTCTGCAAGGCTTCGGGCGCCTGGGGCGTCTCTTCGCTGAGCCACGGGCATGCCGGCACTAGTGCAGGGAAGGCATAGAAATCATCGCGCAGGAAATCATAGAGCCCCTTCACGTTGTCGGTGAGGAACTTCGAGCGGAAATAGCACTGCCCCGCCATGTCCAACTGGCGCAGGTAATAGAGCTGGCGCTTGACGGTGGACAGAGGCCAGTTCTTCTCCTGCGGGTGCAGGAAATAGATGCCGAGTCCGGGAGCCACCTGGCGGCCTGCCGTCTGCTCCTGCCAATCGGCTGCAAAGGGATAGAAATGCACGCCGTCGAAGTACATCATCGGGAACAGTATGTCGTGGATACCTTCGCGCAGCCAGCCTTCGGCGTCCTGATGCACGGCATCGCGCGCGTTCCAGCCTCGCGAGCTGTAGCGCGTCAGGTCGGCATACTTGCCGACTGGCGAACTGCTCACTTTCACCCAGGGCTTGGCGGCATGCGTCTCGCGGTATATGCGACGCACTATGCGCGTGATGTTGTTGCGCCGCCACAGAGCCTTCGACGAGCTGCCGTTGCCATAGCGCTTGAATGTCTTGGCGTCGGCAAAGGTCGTAGCGCCCTCGGGGTAACGGATATAGTCGAAGTGTATGCCGTCGATATCGTAGTTGGCCACTATCTCGCGGCACACCTCAGCCAGATAGTCCTCAGTGCCGGGCAACCCGGGGTCGAGGTAGTACTGCTCGCCATGGCGCACGCAGAGCTCAGGATGAGTGCGCAACACGCTGCGCGAGCCCATCTGGCGAGCCACTGCCGTCTTGAAACACGGGATAGTAACCACCCACGCATGCAGTTCCATGCCTCGCCGGTGCGCTTCGGCGATGGCGAAAGCCAGCGGGTCATAGCCGGGGTCTACGCCGTACTGCCCAGTCAGACAGATGTCCCACGGCTCAATCCTCGACGGATAAATCACCGAGCCGCGCACGCGCGTCTGCAGCAGCACGGTGTTGATATTTGCAGCCTTCAGCTGGTCCAGCAGCTGACACAGTTCGCGCTGCTGCACTTGGCGCGAGGCAAAGGACGTGGCGCGTGTGCGCGGCCAGTCGAGGCCGTTCAAGGTCGTCACCCACACAGCGCGCATCTCGCGCTTGGGGGCAGCCTGCCACGTCGCCGCCACGGCATCATCAGCCGCCACGCACATAGGCATCAGCGCCAGCAGCAGCATTATATATATATAATAATGTATATGTATATGTCGCATGCGTTTGTAGTCGATAATATGTTGTTTTTGACGGTGCAAAGGTAGTAAAAAGATTAGATATCGGAGATTCGGGATTAAAGATTTAATCTTTATTAAGCTCTCCACCCCTGAAACACCCGTTATTCACAACACATAAGTATTCATCAACCTGCATAAAATTGACAAAAAGCAATTATTTGCGGAAAAAATGTAACTTTCTGAATTAAAAGAGGTGCAAAAAATGATAATTTGATTATCTTTGCAACGTATTCAGAGATAACCGGGCTCACAGCCCAAACATAAACCATTAACTCCAACACACACAAATGGACGCAAAGAAAGTACTGGAAGACCTGAAACAGCGCTTCCCTGGCGAGCCTGAGTACCATCAGGCAGTAGAAGAAGTTCTCGGCACAATCGAGGAAGAGTACAACAAACACCCTGAATTTGAGAGCGCCAACCTCATCGAGCGCCTCTGCATCCCCGATCGCATATACCAATTCCGCGTGACATGGGTCGATGATCAGGGCAAAGTGCAAACCAATATGGGCTACCGTGTGCAGCACAACAACGCCATCGGCCCGTACAAAGGCGGTATCCGTTTCCACAAGAGCGTGAACCTGGGAATCCTGAAGTTCCTGGCCTTCGAGCAGACTTTCAAGAACTCCCTCACCACGCTGCCCATGGGCGGCGGCAAGGGCGGCTCGGATTTCAGCCCCCGCGGCAAGAGCAATGCCGAGGTGATGCGTTTCTGCCAGGCTTTCATGCTTGAGCTCACACGCCACATCGGTCCCGACGTCGACGTGCCCGCAGGCGATATCGGCGTAGGCGGTCGCGAAGTAGGCTACATGTTCGGCATGTACAAGAAGCTCACCCGCGAGTTCAGCGGCGTGCTCACTGGCAAGGGCCTCGAGTTCGGCGGCTCCCTCATCCGTCCCGAAGCCACCGGCTACGGCAACGTATACTTCCTGCGCGCCATGCTCCGCACCCGCGGCGAGAGCATCGAAGGCAAGCGAGTGCTCATCTCAGGCGCCGGCAACGTAGCACAGTACTGCGCTGAGAAGGTGCTGCAGCTCGGAGGCAAGGTGATGACCATGTCCGATTCCGACGGCTACATCTACGACCCCGACGGCATCGACCGCGAGAAGCTCGACTACATCATGGAGCTCAAGAACCTCTATCGTGGACGTATCCGCGAATACGTTGAGGAATACCCCACCGCCAAGTACGTAGGCGACGGCGCAAAGCCCTGGTTCGAGAAGGCCGACATCGCATGCCCCTGCGCTACGCAGAACGAGCTCAACGAGGAAGCCGCCAAGGCACTCGTGGCCAACGGCGTCATCGCAGTGGCCGAAGGAGCCAACATGCCCTCCACGCCCGGCGCCATCAAGGTGTTCCAGGATGCCAAGATTCTCTACTCACCCGGTAAGGCCAGCAACGCCGGCGGCGTCAGCGTCAGCGGCCTGGAGATGAGCCAGAACAGCGAGCGCCTCAGCTGGTCGGCCGAGGAAGTCGACAAGAAGCTCCTCTGGATCATGGAGAACATCCACGAGAACTGCGTCAAGTACGGCACCGAACCCGACGGCTACGTCAACTACGTCAAGGGCGCCAACGTCGCCGGCTTCATGAAGGTTGCCAAGGCAATGATGGCTCAGGGATTAGTATAATCCGGCATCCGTCATTTCACATACCACACACAGAGCGGACTCTCGCACAGCGCGAGGGCCCGCTCTCTCTTTCATGATGCATTCATGGTGGTCGGTCAGCACACAGCGGCGTGTGTGCTCAGCGTGGTGATAAGCGCCGTGAGGATCGTGATGATGATCTCAAAGATGCGCTTGATGGTTTTCTTTGTACTGTCTTTCATAACATTTAGGAAGCCCAGACCCCCTCCCCGGTCCGTCCTCAGCAGAGGAGTTCTGCTTCGGTCGTTCGTGGCCGATTGACATTTAGTCAATCGTCTTTTTCACTCACTACCCCCTCAAGGGGGAGGGTGGAATGTTCTCCTCGAGGGGGAAATAGGGCATTCATTTTAATTGATTAATGCATTGATTTGTTGACTCGCCTTGGAGAGCTGCTGCTTCGCGGCGGTTAGATGGCTGGCGCCATGGTTAGCGGTTAGGATTGCCTCACCGCGCCGAAGGCGCTCTCACCCCTCACCGCCAGCATAGCTGGCTCTCACCCGAAGGCGAAGCCCGTTAGGGCTCGTCCTCCTCCACCTCCGGCGTCCAGTCGGCCACGGTCTTGCCTTCCTTCTCAGCCCTGAGGGCGGCAGCCTGAGCCTTGCGGCTGGTGGTCACTTCGAAGGAAGCCTCAGCCAGACGGCCGGTGAGGTATTCGCTCGTGTCGAAGTTCACGTTGAGGCTCTTGATGTTGGCCGCGGAAAACTCGTCGATGGTCTTGGCACCCTGCGAGGAGATGGTGGTGCGGAGGCATCCCAGCTTGCCCAGGTCCACGTTGTTGCCCTCGGCGAGAGCCTCGGCAGCGCAGGTGGTGAGGTCCACGATGATGCCGTAGATGGCACCTCGCGAGAAGGGCGAGCCGTGTTCTACGATGTGGTCAGCCAGCTCCTCGAGTGGGATAGTGCGCTGGTGCTGCATGCAGGCGTACGCCTTCTTCGGCTCTTCCGGCTTGACGGGATTGGGGCGCATGGCAATGCTGTACTTGATGGTTTCGTTCATGGTAGTTTTCAGGTTTAAGGGTTAATAAAATGTGTCGTGGTGGTCGTCAGGATCTGTCGTGGTCGTCGGAATCCGTCGCGACCTTTCGCATGGGCCCGCACGACCTTTCGCGTGGGCCCGTACGACTTTTCGCATTCGCGACTGCGTCAGTTCGTGCGGCGCGCCGTGGCCTTTGGCGCGTGCCCTTTGAATTCACTGCAAAGGTACGGCAATTAGGCGAGGGGAACAAATACGGGGTGCTGTGGCGTGTTAAAAAGTGTAAAAGCACCGTTATCGGTGCAGGTGCCGGTGCAGGTGCCGGTTGCAGGTGCCGGTGCAGGTGCCGGTTGCGTTTTTGTTGCAATGTTGCAATGTTGCAATGTTGCATTAAGCACCTGCCGAGTGCGGAAAGCACTATAATATAAGGTTAATTATATATTAATATATAATTAAAATTCCAATTCCCCATTTTCTGCATATTGAAACCTCCTTAATGCAACATTGCAACATTGCAACATTGCAACATTTGGACGCGGGACGTTTGTGATACCGCTTCTCCGTTTTTTTTGCCCGTATTGAAGAAAAAAATCGGAAATAAGTATTTCATTATGAATTTTTTATTACCTTTGTAGCCGAACATAGACATAAATAGTAATTTCCTTTATTTTTTTTACAGTATGAAGATGACAATACACCGATGGATAACCAGGGCGCTGCTTCTGGTTGTCGTGTTGGCCACAAGCCTGACAGCTGCAGCACAAAGCGATCATCAGCAGTTGGTGGTGTGGCTGAAGAACGGGCAGAAGGTAGTGCACGACCTGGCCGACAAGCCTGAGACGCGCTTCAATGCGGGCTACCTGATGCTTTCAACCGATAAGGTCAGCATCAGTTACCCACTTACCGAAGTGCTGCGCTACACCTATGAGGGCAATATCCCAGTTGTTGCCGTTCCTTCCATCAAGCCTGGTGAGATGCGTTTTCAACAGGGTGCCGACGAGATGCGTTTCGACGGCCTTGCAGCCGGCACGGTGATGGAAGTGTATAGTACCGATGGCAAGCTCCTGCGCACGCAGAAAGCTGTGCAGGGACAGACTGCCGTGATCTCGCTCAAAGGTCAGCCTGCGGGGCTGTATATTGTGAAGATTGGCGATGCATCATATAAATTCATGAAGAGATGAAAAAGATATTCACAAAGAAAAGTGTTATCCGATTTTCACTTTTCACCCTTTCGCTTTTCACTACGCCGGCCTTGGCGCAAGATGCTTTCTACATCTACCGCAACGACGGCGAATTCGATGGCTTCTTCTACGATGATGTCATTCGCATGGGTTATTCGAAGATTGACCCGAATGGCGTGGAGCATGACGAATATGTCATTCAGGAGATCGAGACAGAGGATTCGTTGTATCGTATTCCTCTCTGTGCCATCGACAGCATCGGCTTCCAGCAGCCCGAGGTGATCTTCAGCCCCAAAGTGAGGCATATCGACGAGACGGGCCTGACGCGCTACATCAGAGATTTCACTACGTATCAGGACCGGACGGCCTTCTTCCGCATTAACGCCGACGCTCCCCGTGAGCTCGTGCCAGAGGTGGGCGATGTGCTGTTGAACTTCGGCGACACGGGGTTCGGCTATTTCGGTCAGACGGGCGACAACTTCACGGGATTTGCGTGCAAGGTGACCAGCATAAGCCAATATGCTGCAGGGAGCCAGTGGACCGTCAGGTGTGACCCTGTCACCGACCTTGCCGACATCTTCATGCAGCTCATCTCGGTGGAACGCCTGGGCTACGACGAGCAGGGGAATGTGAAGCGCCGTGTGGCCGGTTTCGACTTTGACGAGACGACGCGCCGCTTCGTGCCCCGAAAGGCAAGCGACAAGGGCAGCCTCCCGCTGTTCGACGTCAGTGGCACGTTGAAACGCGAAGCCGCGTGGGGTTCGGTAAATGCCGACTTTAAAATCAAGGCCGGCTTCGATGTCACCTACAACATCAGCTGGCGCCGCGTGTACTTCAAGCTCGGACGCTCGTTCGGTTTCAGCCTCACGCCCTCGGCCACGCTGAAGACCGGCACCAATTTCGAGTACGAGATAACGGGCATTCCCGAAGCCCTCTCGTCGATCAAGTTCCCGGCTATGGCTCCGCTGTTCCAGACGCGCCCCTTCCCCAAGGTGTTCTTTCGCGGAGGCGGCGAACTGGCAGTGAAGCTCTCGCTTCCCACCGTGGGTTACAACTATCATGAGTCGATTTCGTTCGATTCCGACAAGACATTCCCCTTCAGCTTCAGCATGTTCGACGACGACTCAGGCGGAGCAGATCAGGAACTGTTCAACACGGGCGACATAGAGTTCTCGCTCAGCGGCTTCGTGCAGGCAGGAGTGAAGTTCACGGGTGGCGTAGAAACTAACGACTGGTTCAAGAGCATCATGTGGGCCTACATAGGTCTGGAGCTGTATGCCGGTCCCAAGCTCGAAGGTACGGTGTCGCTCTCCGCGGCTCGCCTGTTGCAGCAGGGGGCTTTTGAATCGCTGTCAGAGAGCAAGATAGCTTTCCATCCCATTTCCCTGGACTTGGCAGCCAAGACTCGTTCGCAACTCTTCTGGCGCGATCCAGACGAGACAACCCTGTTCGAGGCGTCGACGCAATTCGGCAGCAAGTCGCTGTACCTCTTCCCTGCGTTCAAGGACACCGAGGTGGAGTTCTCGCCAGAGTCGGGCGCAGTGGATTGTTCGACGACAGCCGAACGCAGTGTGTTCTGGAAGAGCCATCTCGGCTTCGGGGCCTATCAGAACGGCGAACTCAAGGAGAGCATCTTCCCTGCCACCTGCCTTTTCGGCATACCGGCCAAGCCCTATGGCGGCAGTTTCAGCGCACTCCAACCGGGCAGATACCAGATTATGCCGGTCGTGAAGACGTTCGATTTCACTTTGCCCGTCAGATCACAGGCGAAGGATGTGTTGGTGACGCCCCGCCTGAAACTGTCGCCGAAAGAGATACATTTCCCGGCCGAAGGCGGCTCAGCCTCCGTCTCGATAAATACCAACGCCGAGGAATTGACTGTCGGCGCGCCGGGTATGCATATGACACGGGAATGGGACGGGAACTCGAAATCCTTCACCATCATCGCCAAGCCTAATCAAGCCATCAGCAAGGTCGAAGAACAACTGTCCGTAACAGGTCGCACCCCGGGCGTAAGTGCAGTCAGCGGCTCCGTAGCCATCACCCAAGACCCGAATCCCGGCGATGCCCTCAAAACCGTGGCTTTCGTGGATGGCTCAAATGTGTTGTTCAGTGCCCCCTGTACCGTAACAAGGAGCGGCGACTTCGTAACCGTTTCGTACAGTCATAGCGAGTCGGGCGAAAATAGCAGTAAAAGCTGCTCGTTCAGCATGACGATAGACACCAGCAACAGCATCGCAGGAAGAAAACGCCCCGTGGTGACTAGCGGTTCGTTGCACCAACAATATCAATATTGGAATGATCAAGGTACCACCACCGAGACTTGGGATATCGCATTCGGCAATGTCGAGTTGGATGAGACACCAGTAGCTGATCCCGACGGAGTACACCGTTACAGCAAATTGAAGTACACCGTATGGCCTACTACGCCCACCTCCTACCGCCATTCGCTTACCGGACCGGGCGGCAACAGCACGCGTACCGAAAGCCGTATCACCGTCTATATCAATTCTGATCTTTTTTAGGCAAGCAACGCGAGCGCGTCTCTTCGCTTTGCTCAATGAAAACAGTGATGTGCCTGATTGTCAGGCACATCTTTTTTTGCGACCTTCACGGCAAAAAATAGTTTGAAAATATTTGGGGAAACGTGTAGATGGTTTCATGGAAAATATGTAACTTTGCAGACGGAACGCCCCACGTGAAAAACATGGCTGCATGAGAGGGGCGAATGCCGGTGAGGCTTTATCATTTTTCTTAAAGGAAAGGAATGCGCTATGGAATTAAACAAAGATGAATTTGAACACATTACAGACAAGTTGGCGGGCGCTATGACGCGCTCGCTTCAGGATAGGATTGCGCAGCTGGAGGCTGAGAAGGCGGAGCTTCAGGATCTGTATGAGCAGTCGCAGAAAGCCCTGACCGTGCAGGCGTTGGCACTTCAGGCTGCGCAGGCCCGGATAGGACAGCTGGAGGATGAGGTGTCGCACTTGCGCTCGGAACAGGGTCAGCAGGCGCTGACGTCGATGATTTACGCTCAGTATATCCCTCTGTCGAAACCTGCTACGCGCGAGTATGTGCTGCACCTTCAAGACGGCCGCGACGTGATGTTTGTGGGACATTTCCTGCAGCACACGCTGCCCAGCGACGTGCCGCCGCAGCTGGCCGACGAGGTGAAGCGGATGACGTGTCTGCCAGAGCCTAAGTCGGATGCGCCGCCGTCGGTGACCAATAATTTCGCGGCAGGCAGCTCGGCTCAGGTGATGAACGGGCCGATCAACAATTCTACGTTCAACACACCTAAAACGGAATAGACTTATGGAAGAGAAAGGACTTAACGAGAAGGTCGTGAATAATTTCGCCGAGGGCAGCAATTGCCAGGTGTTCAACGGCAACATTAGCGGCTGCGTGTTCGCCATGCCGGGTTCGACGGTGACGCAGCAGGCTGGCGTGGCGCCGGCTGAGGTGCAGGACGCGCCGCCGACGGAGCGGAACGTGCCGGAGTGCCTGCGCACGGAGAAGGCCGCCACGCTGTGGCAGAAGGCGCAGGCGCAGGGCTGGGTGGACGAGGGGTGGCAGCCGTTGCTGTCGCGCCCGCTGTCGGCGTTGCTTGCCGACCGCATGGCTGAGGTGCTGGGCATAGCCTCGAAGTGGAAGGTGTTCGAGCAGCTGTGGCACCGCAAGAACATGCGCAACGACTACAACACGGCTCTCGACCAGCAGCAATGCGATGATTACATGAAAAAAATCAAGCGTATAATCGCCTGACATACAAGGTCTTACTTTAGACCGTACCCCCTACGCGTACCCCCTCGCGTAGGGGGTTTCTTTTTGTTTTTATCCGTACCTTTGCATCGTCGAAAGGAAGAAAAGCCTGCCGACGGCGATCTTTAAGGCTGCGCCTCGAAAATCGACGGCGTCTCAGCAAAGCGTGAAAACGAGTTTCGCTTTGCGTTCGACTTGCACGATCTTTGACATGCTGGGTAAAAGAACCACGCGGTAGGCCGCGTGCGAGAGAAAATCATTAAATCTTTAAATGACATTATGAAACTATCAGGTAAAATCATCAATGTGATGCCCCTCCAGGAGGGTGTGTCGCAGCAGGGCGCCCAGTGGCGCAAGCAATCTATTGTGGTCGTGGAGGATGATGCGCAGGTGGCGTTCCCCAACGCTATGGTCTTCGACCTCTTCAACGACCGAATCCCCGAGACGGCGCTGGTGGTGGGCCAGCACGTGGACGTACACTTCGGCGTGAGAACACGCGAATACAATGGAAGAATTTACAACGAAATCAATGTGGTGAGAATCAACGGCTAATTATTTGAACCCTAAATCTAAAGTGCAGGTCGGATGCGACCGTAACCTATTGAGGCGATGAGCCGAGATAGCGTAAAAAAGATTTAGGTTCAGATTTAAGGAAGATTTAAGGTCTGAAAGAAACATCACGATTTAAAGTTAGAAAAAACAACAATTTGAGTTGAAGCCGAGGGAATCAATTGAGCGTCAGCCGGCGGCTGATGTAGGGCCCTTTCTCGAAGACTTCTCTCGCAAAACAACTCAAGACTATGAAAAAATTTATCGATATCAAGGATGCCGTCGCAGTGATGGCGAAGCTGGTGAACAGCAAGAGAGTGGAAGGTGTTCTGTATGTTGACGAGAACACAGGTCGTCTGACCTTCAAGGCGTACAACCGTCAGAGCCGCGTGCGCGAGCGTGACC
Organism: Bacteroidaceae bacterium; assembly: GCA_016286165.1. Lineage (GTDB taxonomy): Bacteria > Bacteroidota > Bacteroidia > Bacteroidales > Bacteroidaceae > Physcousia. Next base: position 26,388 of record JAEESE010000029.1, read on the forward strand.
GCCTGGTGCGGAAACTGCCGTGGGGATGGGTGAAGGAGAGCCATGAGCGCATCAAGGTGCACGCGAGCCTGCCCAAGGAGGTGGGCACGGCGGACATGATGTGGCTTCTTGACGAGAACACGCGCGACGCCAAGAACGCGCTCATCGAACGCGAACTGGACAATCTGTTTTAAACAACGCATTATTCGAATTGAAATCTTATGTCAAGAATAGATTTAGGACAGAACATCAAGAACCCTCAGACCTTGGCCGCCACGGCTGAGGGCTTCTACAAGGCTGCTGACAGCGAGCGCACACGACGCATCTGTGCCGAGCTGGCCGATGCGCTGGAGATGTGCCGCAGGGGCGAGTTGAGCGTGGACGACTACAAGGAGATGAAGCGCGTGAAGAAAACGGGCTGCCAGTTCTACACGCCGCATGCCCATTTCGCAAAGGGTTACAAGCGCAACGACGGCGAGCCTGTGGATTCGGGCAAGGCGGTGATTGACCTGGACGGCTGTGAGCACTTCGCGGAGCTCTATGCTGAACGTCTGAAGGGGCGTGAGCGCGCGCTGGGCATCAACATGGTGAACCGTTCCGTGAGCGGTACAGGCGGCCATGTGCTCTTCGAGATTCCTGAGGGTATGACACGTCAGCAGGCGCAGGCGTGGATGGCGCAGGAGATGGGCGGAGTGGCCTACGACGCAGCCGTGCACGAACTGGAGCGTGCTATCTTCATCCCTTGTCGCGACTACATCCTCTACATCGACGAGGAACTGATGTTCGGCGACGAGGCCAGACCCACGTCCCTGCAGACACACCCCCAGATTAAGGGCACAGAGACTGCAGATAGCAAGGCTGTTTATCCCACGACCTACAAGGGCATTCCCTACGCGGCCATTATCGCAGAGTGGTTTCGCATGAAAGGTGGGGAGCCGGAGCAGGGGGAGCGGTCGAACAAGCTCTACGACTTGGCTGCTCATTGCCTGGCGCCCATCTGCGACAACGATGAGGCATGGATTTTGGAGCTGATGCCGCGCTATGGGCTGACTGAGGCTGAGGTGAAGGGCATTATCCATTCGGCTTGCAAAGACGGACGCTACCTAATGACAAAAGAGCTGAAGACATGTATCAAACGTGTCAAGGAAATGAATGCGGAAAACGCTGACATTGACGACGAAGACGCCGACTCCGCGCAGCCCTCTCCCTCCCTGACGGGAGGAATTAAGGGTGGGTCTTTGCCTATCGGACTCAAGGAGTCGCTGGCAGGTGTGCCCGAGTCGATGTACATGCCTGTGCTGTGTGCCGTGCTGCCGTTGGCGGCTGCATACGCCGACCAGGTGGAGGTGGAATACTGCGACGGCTTCCGCCAGCACCTGGGGCTGATGAGCATCATACGCGGCGAGCAGGCTTCGGGCAAGAGCGTGTGCAAGGCTGCCGTGGATGTGTGGAAGCGTCAGCTGGACGAGGAGGACGCCATAGCACGCCGCCGCGAGGAGGAATGGAAGGAGCGCAAGAAGGGGCGCAAGGCCAACGAGAAGGCTCCCGAAGACCCTAAAGTGCTCATTCGCATGGTGCCCGTGACGGTGTCGTGCTCCACGCTGCTGAAGCGCTTCAAGAATGCCGGAGGCCACACCATCTACTCGTTCGGCGAGGAGCTGGACACGCTGCGCAAGACCAACGGCGCCGGCTCGTGGTCAAGCAAATACGACATCTACCGTCTGTCGTTCGACCGCGGCGAGTGGGGTCAGGACTACAACTCCGACCAGGCCGAGAGCGGCGTGGTGAACGTGGCGTACAACTGGACCATGCTGGGCACCGACGGCGCCATGCGTAAGTGCTTCAAGCAGGACAACATTGAGAACGGCCTCAGTTCGCGCATCCTCGTGGCTGAGATGCCCGACGGCTCGTTCGCCAAGATGCCTAAATTCGGCAAACGCTCTCCTGCTGACGAGGCACGCATTCAGGAGGCTGTGACGAAGCTCAGAAGCTATGCCGGCTTCATCGACACGCCGAGGCTGCGCCGTGCCATTGAACGCTGGGTGGAAGAGAAGCGTGTGGAGGCTGCCAAGGACATCGACCGCGTGAAGGATGTCTATCGCAAGCGTGCGGCTGTGATTGGGTTCCGTTGCGGCGTGGTGTACTATCTGCTGGAAGGCAAGGAGACGAACCGCTGCCTGGATTTCGCGCTGACGATGGCGGAATACTGCCTGATGGGGCAGATGAAAGCCTTCGGCGAGGCGCTGCGCAACGAGTATGTGAATGCCGGCGACGAAGGTCAGCGCTACGGCGTGAACCACTCGGTGTTTGACCAGCTTCCGCCCACCTTCACCATGGACGATGTGAGAAGCCTCAAGCAGGGCGCTTGCAACGACAACTCACTCCGCACAGTCGTCTCGCGTTGGCGTCGCGACGGATGGATCGAGAAGACCGGCAACAAACATTGGACGAAGAAAAATGTTGCAATGTTGCAATGTTGCAATGTTGCATTAAGGAGGTTGAAGAGTTGACAGTTGACGAGTTGACAGTTGAAAATTAAAATTGAACGTTATGGAACTCATATTAAAACGCATAGCCAAGAAGAAGGGGTACACGATAGGCAGGCTTTACATTAAAGAGGGCGTGGCCCCCCATTCAGCCCCCGAGGGGGCTACGACACCAGCGCCCCCTGCCAGCGAAACAACAGAACCCCCCTCGGGGGGCGTAGAGGGGGCCGCTACTTACTTTTGCGACACCCTCGAACCTACCGCCCTCGAACTGAAGACCACGGTGGATAAGGCGGCGGTGCTGCGGTCGCCGCGGAAGACGGCTGCCTTGAAGCCTTTCGCCATACCCGAAGGGCGCTATCCGCTGGTGGTGACGTGGAGCCCGAAGTTCAAGGAATGGCTGCAGCTGCTGCTGCACGTGCGGGGCTTCGAGGGCATACGCATCCACGCCGGCAACACGGCAGCGGACACGCAGGGCTGCATACTCGTGGGCGAGAACCGCCGGAAAGGTCAGGTGCTGGACTCGCGCCGCACGCTGAGCCTGCTCAAACGCATGCTGGCGCACAGGCCTCTGGGCGAGGCGGTGTATATCACGGTGGAATAGGCTGCTGACAATGAAAAAGGCAATGATATAGGAGTTGACCTGCAAACCCCGTAGGGGTGGTTGGAACTTAGACAGGGTGTGGAGCGTAGCGGAACCCCTGTTCCTAGAGCATAGTATATAGAGTGCCGTAGGTACGACGGAATTATTA
>JAEESE010000040.1 GCA_016286165.1 Bacteroidaceae bacterium
TAATTTCCGTTTATTTCCGTTATCTTCCGTAATTTTCCGTTCTTATGAGAATCTTTTTCCCCTTTTGCTTGTGTTGCATGATGTCACTCACGCTGGCAGCACAAGATTATAAATGGTCCCGTGATGTGGCCTACAGCGTGAAGACCGATGCCTACGCCCTCGAGCGTTTGAAACTCGACGTCTACTACCCCGACGGTCAGAAGGACAATCCCGTCGTGGTGTGGTTCCATGGCGGCGGCCTTGAGGCAGGCGCCAAGGAAGTGCCCACGGAGCTGCGCCGTAAAGGCTATGTCGTAGTGGGCGTCAACTATCGTCTGCTGCCCAAGGTGACCGTCGACAAGACCATCGACGATGCCGCCGAGGCGGTAGCCTGGGTGATGCATCATATCGGAGACTATGGCGGCAGTCCGCGCAAGGTCTTCGTCACCGGCCATTCCGCCGGCGGTTACCTCTCCATGATGCTCTGCCTGAACAAGACGTGGCTGGCACGCTACGGCGTCGATGCCGACTCCATAGCCGCCTATATCCCCTTCAGCGGTCAGGCCATCACCCATTATAATGTCCGTAAGATGCAAGGCATCGACGCCCTGCAACCCACTATCGACCAGTATGCTCCCCTCTATTGGGTGCGTAAGGACTGTCCCCCCTTCATACTCATCTGCGGCGACCGCGAACTCGAGCTCTACGGCCGCTACGACGAGAACCAGTATCTGGCACGCATGATGAAGCTCGTAGGTCACCCCCACACCATCCTCTACGAGCTCGATGGCTTCGATCACGGCACCATGGTGCATCCCGCCTTCGGCCTGCTCGAGAAACATATCCGGGAGGTGCTGAAGGAAAAGCAATGATAAAATCAGATTAAAAGCCTGTCACCAAATAACGAAAAGAGGGCTGCGCAGTGATGCGCGGCCCTCTCTCGTGTTATGCTTTAGCCCCGTTGGGGCGTTGGTGTCAGATTGTATATAGCTGTTAATCGGCTTACCAGTTAAGTTTGAACAGGCGGGGTGTGAAGTTGATGGAGAGGAAGCCCCAGTCCTGCCAGATGTCCTTGTTGCCTCCATTGAGGAACTCGAAGGTCTCGGTGCCGAGCATGAAGGAGTAGCCGGCGGTGATGGTGAGGTCGCGCATCAGGCGGCAGCTGACCTGGAAATCTGCTTCATGACCGATGCCCCATTCGTAGGGACCGTATTTCTCGCCCGTGAGGAAGTAATGGTAGGTGCCGGAGATGGTGACGAGGCGTCCGAGCTCGGGGCGTATGCGGCCGAGGTTGACGAAGACGCCTGCCTGGGCATCCTGAAGGCCGGTGTGCACTGTGCCGGTGAAGAAATCCATGGCACCGCCGAACTTATGGCTTGTGCCATAGAGGGGGATGAAGGCGTGCTGGTTGGTGTTGCGCCCGTTGTTGCCGCTGAGATAGTCGTAAGCCAGGAAACCGCCTACGATGTCGCCGTTGTACTGCGCGCGGCCGCTCGCCATATATGCTGAGATGTCTCTGCCCTCGAGGGTGTGGCCGAACTCGAAGTAGGCCGATGCCGAGAAGGTGAAATCCATGGGTGAATAGGTGACATGGGTGCCAGCCACCTGCATATACTCTACGCGTGAGTCGACGGTCTCGGTCTTCTTGCGCTCCTGGGCGATATTGAGTCCGAGCACGGAGACGCCGACGGGCTGGGTGCGTGCCTGGTAGTGGTACCACGCGCCGATGAGGTTCTTGTAGGGCATGGGGCCGCCGTAGTAGAGGTCGTCGCGGTTGTTCTCGCTCATCTGGTTGAAGGCTCCGATGACATGGACCTTATGCTCGGCGCTTTCCCAACCCAGACGGAGGGCGTCGTGGCTGTTGCCGGCGACATTCCAGTCGGAGGCTCCAAGGATGCGTTCATCGTCGTAGGAGAGAATCTGACGACCGAGCTGCATGAAGAGGCCGTTGTTGGTGTTGGCGCGCGCCCATGCTTCGTTCATGGCAACGCGGCCGTTGCGGTCCCTCATGTCGTCCTGACCCCATACGCCGGTGTGCTGGATGGAGGCGCGGAGCTGGAGGTTGCGACGCTCGTAGCCGAGGCTCACGCGGGCGCGGTTGTTGACGAAGATGGCTGCTTTGTCGCCCAGCTCGCGGGGGATGATGGCGCCGTGGTTGTACTCGCCGCGTGCACGCACCTGAGCGTCGACGGTGAAGGTGTTCTCCTTGGCGTCGGGCTCCGCTGCTGCGGGCTGGTCTACGAGGATGATGCGGGGCTCGGCGACCGTGTCGCGCACTGCGGGTGCTTCGTCGGTCTCCATGGTGTTGAGAATCTTAATAACCTGGCTTTGCTCTTCAGGGTCGCTGACCTGCTGGGCTGCTGTGGCGCTCATGGCGACCATGAGGCCTATAAGCATGAAACCTTTTTTCATTTTTATTTCTTTTGTTGTTCTTTGCTGATAATTGTTTGTTTGAGCGCACAAAAGTAGTGCTTATTTGTGGGATGACCAATGAAAACGGCGATTTTTTGACGAAAGACACGGAAAAACGCGGAAGAAAACGGAAAAACGCGGAAATTAACGGAAAAGAACGGAAATACACGGAAATAGCGGAAAGGCCCCTCCGTCGCCAGAGGTCCCCTCAAGTGAAGAGTGAAGAATGAAGAGTGAAGAATGAAGAATAAGGAATGAAGAATAAAAGTTACTTGACACCCGTGCGCTTTTCGACAATACTCAATTCTCGAAAATGCTCCGCCGCTCTTTCCGTGTTTCCCGTTCTTTTCCGCGTATTTCCGTGTCTTGTAAATCGTCAAATAGTAAATCAAAAATAATTCGTGGAATTCGTGGAATTCGTTGTTTGAAAATAATCTTCAATTGTCCTGCTCGTCGGGCCAGGGGCAGGGGCGCCCGTCGTGCTTGCGTGTGGGACGCTGTGCATGCATCCTGCGCAGCTCGCGCCCGAGGCGCCGGGAGAGGCGTCGGGTGATGTCGGGCCGCTCGGCGGCAAGGTCGTGGCTCTCGCTGATATCCGTTGCGATATTGAACAGCTGCTTGCGCCCTGTCTTGTAGTAGTAGATCAGCTTCCAGTCGCCAAGGCGGATGGCGCAGTTCATGTCGATGCCGGGACCTGTATTGCCCCAGACATGCGGGTAATTCCAGATGAGGGCACGGCCTCTGGAGGGGTCGCCGGTATGCTTGAGCAGGGGTATGAAGCTGCGGCCGTCGACAGCCTTGTGGCGTATGCCAGCCATGTCGAGTATCGAGGGGTAGAAATCCTCGATGGTGATGTATCTGTCGCAGCGGTCGCCCGCCCTGACGGTGCCCGGCCAACGCACTATCATAGGCTCGCGGATGCCGCCTTCGAGCAGGGAGCCCTTGCCGCTGCGCAGGGGTGCGTTCTGGGTGTAGAGAGGCTCGTCGCGCCATTCGGCACCGGTGGCGTAGCCTCCGTTGTCGCTCATGAAGAGCACTATGGTGTTGTCGCGCTCGCCGTTGGCATCGAGCCAGTGGAGTATCTCGCCGAGGCTGATATCCATGCCTTCGATGAGCGAGGCGTAGGCGGCCTCCTTGTCTGAGAGCCCTTTCTGCTTGTATTTTGTGAAATACCGGATGTCGCGGTCGATAGGCACGTGAACGGCGTAGTGGGACATGTAGAGATAGAAGGGCTGCTGCAGGTGTCGGGCGTTGTCGAGTGCTTTCAGCGCCTCTTGCGTGAGGGCCTCGGTGAGGAATGTGCCGGTGTTCCAGTATTGCTGCAGGTGAGGCACGGCAAACTCATAGGTGGGACGTCCGTCGGCGTCGTGGCCGAAGCGCCGTTCGCTGAGGTAGGTGGCCGGTCCGCCTGCGGCATGCCCTGCGATATTCACCTCGAAGCCGAAATGCTCGGGCGCCGCGCCGGGGGTGTCGAGGGCTCCCCAGTGTGCCTTGCCGCAGTGGATGGTGTGGTAGCCATGTTGGCGGAGGATATCGACAAACGAACGGGCTACAAAGGTATAGGGCGTGCCCTGGGACTGACAGATGCCATTGACATTCCACTGGGGTGGAAGGAGCTGGTCGTCGGGGCCGTCGGTCATGGCGTCGCGGTGAAGCGTCCAGTTGGTGACGCGATGGCGTGCCGCATTGGCGCCCGTAAGCAGCGAACAGCGACTGGGCGAACTGATGGGCGAGGCATAGGCTTGGGTGAAGAGCATCCCCTCGCGAGCCAGCCGCTCCATATTCGGCGTCTCGTAGGTGTCGTTGAGGCGCGTGCGCTGGTTCCAAAAGGGAACGGAGGTGTCCTGCCATCCCATGTCGTCGACCATGAAGAGAATGATATTAGGCCGACGTTGAGGATTGCCGTAGGCGCCGGCAGTGGAGGCGATGACAGCTCCTGCGGCGATAAAGGTAGAGCGGAGGCGGTGCGGCATGGTCTTAGGGTGGGTGTCGTGTCGGTTATCCGAAGAGGAAGATGGCGGGCGTCTTGCTGAGGTCGGGTAGGGTAGTGCGCTTCCACTGTGCCACGGTGAGTGTGTGAATCCATTCGTCGTCGGTAGTGATGCCGGCAGCTATGCACAGACGTGTCTGCGGTCGCAGCGTCTGGCAAAGCGTTTCCATGAGTTTGTGGTTGCGATAGGGCGTCTCGATGAACAACTGCGTCTGATGCTCGGATGAGGCTCGTGCCTCGAGCTGCTTGATGCGTTTGATGCGCTCGGCAGGGTCTATGGGCAGATAGCCGTTGAAGGCAAAGCTCTGGCCGTTGAGGCCCGACGCCATGACAGCCATAATCATCGACGAAGGTCCCACAAGCGGCACCACGCGCAGGCCTTTTCTCTGGGCTATGGCCACCACATCGGCTCCGGGGTCTGCCACGGCGGGGCATCCGGCTTCAGAGATCACTCCGATACTCTCGCCGGTTTCCAACGGCTTCAGATAGCGCTCGAAGAGGGCGGCATCGGCGTGCTTGCCCATAGGGAAGAACGTGAGTGCGTCGATATTGATATCCTTGTCCACGCGCTTGAGGAAGCGGCGTGCGGAACGCAGTTCCTCGACTATGAAATAGCGGATTCCGAGTATCACCTCGCGGTTGTAGCTGGGCAATACGCGTTCCTGGCTTGTGTCGCCAAGTTCAACGGGGATGAGATAGAGAGCAGGGGACATGGGGTGGGGGAGCTTATTTTGAGTGAAAAATGAAAAGTGAAAAGTGAAAAATAAAAGTTACTTGAAACTTGAAACCTTAACGATAACCTTAACCTTGACCTTAACGAGTTGAGAGCTTATTTAGTTGACAGTTCTTCAAGCGTGAAGCGTCGCAAGCGCCGAGCGGACAGTTGAGAGTTGACAGCTTATTTAGTTGACAGTTCTTCAAGCGTGAAGCGTCGCGAGCGCCGAGCGAAGAGTTGACAGTTCTTGAAACTATCGTCTTTAACTCCTTTAACTTCTTTAAAAACAACTCCTTTAACTCCCTCACGAGCGTAGCGAGTCTGAAGAACTTCTTTAACTTCCTTAACTCCCTCAGTGGCGATTCTTGTTTTGCGCCTTATATGCTTCGAGGGCATCCTTCACGATATCCTTGCGATTCATGTGTGCCCTTTGTTCGTCGGTGAAGCGGCCGTTGTAGAAGGGGCTGTCAGCGCCGAGATATTTGTCCAGACTGATACCTATTATCGTGTCGCCCACTACTATGCTGCGTCCGAGTCGGCCGATGAGAGCATAGACGTGTGGTCGGCGGAACGACGGATTGCTGTCCTCTTCCTGCTTGAAGGCGAGGTCGAATTCAGCTTCGAGGTCTTTGACGTCGTTGTATTGAGCGTGCACGGCATCGAGCAGTTCCTGCATAGTGGAATCCAGATAAAGGTATCGCATGCGCTTTTCCACGTCGGGTTCCATGGCGCTGCCTAACTCCAGCACGTCCTCGATGAGTTTGGTGGTCACTGCGGTGTACTCGGTATTCATCTTGTGCAGCGCCGTGTAGCTGCCCAGCGATACATATTCATCGAGCACGTGGTCGTAGCGGTCGATGACGATTCCTGAATGCGCATGGCGCTTGTCGTTGTTGAGCGTCCAGCCTTCCCACGGACGAGCCAGCCAGCTCCATACACCAACGGTACAGAGCAGCAGCAACAGCGTGAAAAAGTAGATATAGCGCTTCAAGAGTCTTTAGTTTTGTTAATTACCGCTGCAAAGATAGTGAATAATTGTTTACGAACAAAGAAAAATGCTAAAAAAGTTAAAATGTAGTGCGTTTTTTTAGCAATGTAGGTTGGAGGGCAGTTCAGTGTTTTATTTTTCAACGCGGAGGTGCGGGGATTATGTTTGTAAGGATTTGACGATCCTAGTTAATTTACTATTTGACGATCCTAGTTAATTTACTATTTGACGATTTACGATTTACAATTTATTTACGATGGGATTTATTTTACGATTTAAAACTCACACAGAAAACACGGAAATACACGGAAAGGCGCGGAAATTTATGTTTGTAAGGATTTGATAGATTTGGACAGATTTGCAGGATTTCTCGCCGCAGGCGACTACTATTAATCGGTCAACTGTCAACTAAATAAGCTCTAATCTT
>JAEESE010000041.1 GCA_016286165.1 Bacteroidaceae bacterium
CCAGTTGGATAGGCATTGCCGCCAACGTGCTGTTAGCAGGCTTTAAGGCCGCAGTGGGTATTTTGGCCAGTAGCGTGGCCATCGTAATGGATGCTGTGAACAACCTGAGCGATGCGCTGTCGAGTGTTATCACCATCGTAGGCACAAAGCTCTCCCAACGTCCAGCAGACCGTAAGCATCCCTTCGGATTCGGACGCATCGAGTACTTCAGCGCCATCATCATTGCCGTCATCGTGTTGTCGGCAGGTATTACCTCCCTCATCGAGTCGGTGAAGAAGATTTTCGAGCCCACGGAGCCGGAATACACCACAACAACGCTGGTGGTTATCGTGGTGGCTATCGTAGTAAAACTTATCCTCGGTCAGTATGTAAAGAAGAAAGGCGAGCAACTGAAGAGTGATGCGCTGATTGCCTCCGGCTCTGATGCGCTGTTTGATGCTGTTATCACGCTGGCAACGCTCATTTCTGCTGGAGTCATGCTACTGTGGGGTGTATCGCTCGATGGTATTCTAGGTGCGCTGATTTCCCTCGTCATCATCAAGGCTGGTATCGAGATGCTGGCTTCACCTGTCAACGAGCTGTTAGGTACGAGCATTTCGGCAGACTTTGCCAAACAGATTCAGAAGGAGGTCTCAGACTTTGAGGGCGTGCATGGCGTATTCGACCTGATACTGCACAACTATGGGCCTGATGTGAAGATCGGTTCGCTGCATATCAACGTCTATGATACCATGTCGGCCTACGACATTCATGGTCTGACACGACGGATTTCTACGCAGATGTATGAGAAGCATGGTATTATCATGACCGTTGGTGTATATGCCGTTGCTACAGGCGAGAACCGTCGTGCTGAGCTGCAGTCGAAGGTGATGCAAACCCTCGCAGCCCACAAGGATATTGTTCAGGTACACGGCTTCTACTATTCAGAGAAGAACAAGTATCTTTCTGTCGATGTCGTTCCTAACATCTCCGTACATGACGAAGCAGCCTTTGTCAGTCAGCTTACTACCGAGATTCAGCCGTTAGTGCCTGACCAGCGGGTTGTCGTCGTAGTGGATCATAATTATACAGAATAACAGATAATTGCATCTTCCGTAAAATTGGTAATTCTTTCCAAGATTCGGGTAGTGCCACCTTGGCGAAATCATCGTACCTTTGCCGACGAAATAATAACGTAATGAAAATGAAGCAAATTATGATGTTACTGGCAGCAGTGCTGATGGGCTTGACGCTCACGGCTTGCATGAACAAACAAACTACAAACGAAGATATGAATACAACGCTGACATTGACTCAGGAGTGGGACAAGACGTTCCCCAAGAGCGACAAGGTAGACCACAAGAAGGTCACGTTTAAGAACCGTTACGGCATCGAACTGGCTGCCGACATGTACACGCCGAAAGGTGCAACGGGCAAGTTAGCTGCGCTGGCTGTCACGGGCCCGTTCGGAGCTGTGAAGGAGCAGACGAGCGGTCTCTATGCCCAGCACATGGCTGAGCGCGGTTTCGTTACTATCGCCTTCGACCCCTCGTTCACTGGCGAGAGCGGTGGCGAGCCTCGCCGTATGGCATCGCCCGACATCAACACCGAGGACTTCCTCGCTGCCGTCGATTTCCTGAGCAATCAGGAGACTGTGGATGCTGAACGCATTGGCATTATCGGCATCTGCGGATTTGGTGGGATGGCTGTGAATGCTGCCGCCATCGACCCCCGCATCAAGGCCACCGTTGCTTCGACAATGTACGACATGAGCAAAGTGAATGTGGAAGGCTACTTCAAGAGCGAGGACACCCAGGCACAGCGCATGGAGAAGCGCAAAGCCATCGCCCAGCAGCGCACCGAGGACTTCAAGAACGGAACTTACAAGCGTGCAGGTGGTGTCATCGACCCGCTGCCAGAAGATGCACCTTTCTTCGTGAAGGACTACTACGATTATTATAAGACACCACGCGGCTACCACGAGCGCAGCGGCAACTCCACTGACGGCTGGAACGTCATCGGTTGCCAGTCGTTCCTCAACCAGCCCCTATTGGCTTGGGCGCACGAGATTGAGTCGCCCGTGCTGCTCATCCACGGCGAGAAGGCACACAGCCGCTACTTCTCTGAGTACGCCTTCGAGAAGATGACGGGCAAGCATGTGGAAGGCCAGAGTGCAGTTGTCGGCAATAAGGAACTGATGATTATCCCCGATGCCGTCCACACCGACCTCTACGATGATAAAAACGAGAAGATTCCTTATGACAAGATGGAGGCATTCTTCCGCAAGAACCTGAAATAGACCACGGATTTCACGGATTCAACGGATTACGAAGAAGCCCCGCCGACAGGCGAGGCTTTTTGCTTTTCAAATCACTCCGGTGTCACCGTCTTCGCTTCCCCGCGCCCTCCGACACCCTGCAGACGCCCCGCAGACTATCCATGAGGTGAAGGGGATAGAAATGCTCTGACCAAAAACCTTCGTCAGTGGCTCGGGCATCCGATTTTGACGTGCACGAACCTTTGCCCGATGCGCTGGCGACCTTTCCGACAATAGCCGAAGATAACTTAGAGACAAAGAATTATCTTATCATAAATAGAATTCGTAACTTTGCGCCGATAAGTAGGCTTCAGCGAGGCCGAGAACGCAATTTTTTAACAAAAAGAAGACTTTGACTATGCCGACAACGAAACAAACCATCGCGCAGTGGCCTTTTGAGCGGCTGTACGTGCCCCCTTCACCCAGCGGAGGGGTTTTGACGAACGGAGTTTGACCTACCGGATGGTGCCGATGGAGCAGGCACGGCAGCTGACGGGCATCAAGGTGCTCGACTCGGTCGTGGACCGGCTGATAAAGGGCCCCGGACCCAAAAAGAACCCCCGCTATCGAGGCTACACGGACCCGAAGCTCTCGGCCACCATCCATAAGCTCACCGGCCTGACCCTCCCCGAGCTGCGCATGCACTGGCACATGCAGGTGGCGCGCGACCTGCTGCGCTACACCGACCTGCCGCTCACGGAAGTCATGCAGTGCTGCGGCTACACCTCCATGCCCACCTTCAGCCGCACCGTCCGCCGCTGGTGGGGCGTCTCGCCGCAGCACCTCCGCATCCTCGCCCGCAACAGCGGCGACATCGGCAAGTACGCACGCTGAGCCCGCCCGCCGAGCGGCCATCCTCTACATAAAAAATATCGGGCCGACCCTCGTCTGCCCGATATTGCTATGATCATAATTTGTATCTTCTTTGAAATGCTAATTGTAGATCTTCAGATATGAGTTCCACCACACTTTTATGGTCTCGTGGCTGACGTTCGACGCGCCGTCTGTCTGCTCAAAGATTTGTAGGTTGTAGAGTTCGCAGGCATAATTTGTTTCATAGGAATCAAACCTGACGCTGCCTTCAAGTTTTCGGTTCTTTGTGACCTCGGCATTAGCAATAATATTCTTATGGCTTATGGTTTGGTTCCTGCCGCTGTTAATCTCGAATCCCACGAACTTGCCTTTTGCGAACGATGGCTTCGCTTTCTCGAATGCACCTGGGCCGATAAGCCCGTCGATGAAGTTACGCTGAAATTCGCGACCGCATTGCTTGTATTCTTCTGCCGTCATGCCGAAATGCACCTTTGTCTTGTTCTGATATGCCAGCGCAACCATGTTGGCGCGTTCATTTGCGGCCTCTGACTTCGTCACTTTGTTTGCTGCAAGCTTCTGGGCGAACTCCGTGCTATCCATGATGCTGTTCATGTAATCCTCCGGACCATTGATTGATATAATGTCGCCGAGTTCTTGGTGGCGAATTTGCATCGACGAGAAATCGCAGTCCGCGCCCTCGTGAATTCTCCAAACCGAAGATACGTGGAATCTTTCGTTGCCGTAAGATAGGCATCTCCCGTAACCGTCAACAATCAGCAACGAGCCACTATTGTCCTCGGGAATGTAGACTTGCCGGGCGATGGAATCCCATTCAACAATCATGTACTTTGACAAGACATCGCTCATGATCTGCTGGCAATATTCCTTGCTGTATGCGTCTTCGAGCTTGTCCTGTGCCGACCTTGGGGTGCAGGAACAATTAAGCATGACGCTTACGGCGAGGGCGAGGATGAGTGGCAGGATGTTTTTCTTCATGTCGTTTTCGTTCTTATTAATCATTTGGCTTCCTTCAACTCGCTTTCGAGGAAGCTATAGACGTAGCCGGAGCTTTGGAAGTAGAGGCCGGTCTTGGGGTCGCTGAGCTTCAGGAAGAGGCGCGAGGTGTAGACGGCATCGAAGGCCTGCTGCATCGTGAGGCCGCGCTCGTCCATCAGATGGGCGATGAGGTCTTTCACGATCTCCTCCTTCATGTTCTGGAATTCTGCCTGCGATACGTTCATTTTATTTTCTGGAGTTTGTCAATAGCCCGCTGGGTGCAGAAGGCGTATTGGAAGGTGATGCCCTTGATGTACTGGATGCGGCGCAGGAACTCGTCGAAGGTGATGTAGCCCTGCTTGTAGCGGGCGATCTGCGCGCCGACGCGGTCGTTGGCAATGGGGCCGTAGACGATGTCGTAGTCGTGGAGCGTCCGTCCGTGCGGCTCGGTGCGGTGGTCGTAGACGAAGTGCGCCCACTCCTCAGTGTAGGCCTCGAAGCGCTTGTAGCGGAACTCCTGGAAGAGCGCCTCGTCGAACTCATAGACGTTGACCACGGGCTCGGTCTCCTCGAACTCTGCGCGGAACTGGGCCATCTCCAGCGCCTGCTGGCGGTCGTCGGAGAGGTAGAAGGCGCGACCGAAGTCCTTGTTGGGCTTCGACAGGGCGAGGTCAACTTTAGCGATGTCGATAGTGGAGCCGTGATAGAGTTTCATAGCGTGCCTCCTTTCTTCTGGCAGTAGGCTTGCAACGTCTGGAGGTTCTCTTCGAGCGAGAGGGTGTGCATGATGCCGTAGTGCTTCTCGCAGAGGGCCAGCGCGCCGTAGCGGCTGAGGTAGCGGTAGGCCTCGGCCTCGCTGATCTTGCTCTGAGCAGCAAAGGCCGCCCCCAGCCCCTCCCCTTACTAAGGGGTGGGGAGTTAAAAGGGGATCGCCACGCACCTTACTAAGGGGTAGGGAGTATAATAAAGGAACCATAAATCTCCAACAAATTCAGACACAAAATACTTTCCCCTCAACATTCCCGACCTATGGTCGCCTACCCGTAGCCTTTCCCCACCCCTATTTAGGGGCGGGGCAGGGGGCGGGGTAAAAGGATATATAAACGACAACTGGGACAACTAAAACAACATCATATTTCGCCTACGACGGCAACCGCCGTCTACGGAGTCCATGAACGATTCAAGACGTAGCAAAAAGTTCTTCGGCAAGCGAAGCGGCAAAGCCGAGCAGTCCATGTTGTCTATGTTGTCTTTTAATAAAGCAAAAGGAACCATAAATCTCCAACAAATCAGACACTAAATAATTATATAGATTCTTGTGAGATTGGTGGAGATTTAAGGTTGCCGTCGAGCTCATCTTTCTGTGTTTTCTGTGATATCCGTGTGACCTATCACCGTTGTTCTATCCTGTGAAAAAGAAAAAAAGTGTGCCCCCGTGCCCCTTTTTAACCTAACTCGCTGACTATATGCGTGTTGGAGGGGGCACTGTAGGCCTAAAAGTGTGCCCCAAGTGTGCCCCCTGGGTGCCCCTCAAGAAAATTCAACAACAGCGTTTGCGTATACCCGAACGGTTGTTTGGGCGTACGCGAACAGTTGTTTGGGTATACGCAAACGGTTGTTTGGGCGTACGCAAACGGTAATAACTCGGTGCTAAACTCCCCGAAACTCGGTGCCTTTTCCTACTTTAGAGGCACCAAATTTTTCAAAAAGGGCCTTTGGGGGGCACCCAGGGGGCACCTTAGGGGCACACTTTGGGGCCTACAGTGCCCCCGCCAACATACATATAATCAGCGCGTTAGGTTAAAAAGGGGCACAGGGGGCACACTTTTTTAATTGTTTCAGTCATGGGGACAATTGAAATTATGGTAGGGGATGGGGAGTCGTATATAGGAGACAGATTTCGGTGGAAAATTTGGTGATGTCAGAAGAAATGCGTACCTTTGCCGAAAATTATAGAGAATTATGAACTACAGCATTAAGCACCCCGAGAACCTGAATGGCATGAACGAGCGCATACGCCGCCTGCGCCAGCAGAACTTCGACACCCCAACCACACTCTCGATAGAGCGGGCCCTGATAGAGACCGCCTTCTACAAAGAGCACTACGGCACGATGCCGACACCAGTACTGCGCGCCAGAAACTTCTATGAGATCTGCAAGAAAAAGACCATCTACATCGGCGACGACGAGCTGATAGTGGGTGAGCGCGGACCGCTGCCAAAGGCGGTACCCACGTTTCCCGAACTGACGTGCCACTCGGTGGAGGACCTGCACACGCTGAACGAGCGGGAGCTGCAGCGCTACACCATCAGTCAGGAGGACATCGACACCTACGAGCGTGAGGTGATACCCTACTG
>JAEESE010000002.1 GCA_016286165.1 Bacteroidaceae bacterium
TTTTTTGTGGTTTTAGAAAGTTAAATACGTTAAATCTTCGTCTTTTTCATACTCCATTAAATTCGCGCAATCACTTTTCTACCGTTTTAATCAAAACAAATTGGTACACAACAAGTTGCAAATACGCTGGCTGCCGTAGCCTGACCTCCATTGAAATTCCCAACAGCGTCACAAGCATAGGAAATGGCGCATTTAGGGACTGCTCCAATTTAAGCGCCATCTCTGTTCCACAAAGTGTAGTCACAATTGGGGGAGATGCCTTCAACAGAACATCATGGTATAATAATCAACCGGATGGTCTTGTTTATGCAGGTCTTATTGCCTATCGTTATAAAGGGACTATGCCTGACAACACAAGCATTATCTTAAAATCAGGAACTAGAGGGATCACAGGGGACGCATTTTATGGCTGCTCTGGTCTGACCTCCATAACTATCCCTTCATCCGTTACTTCCATCGGGAGCTCCGCTTTCTATGGCTGCTCTGGTCTGACCTCCATAACGATACCTGAGGGCGTCACCTCCATTGAGTACAGAGCTTTCTATGGCTGCTCTGGTCTGACCTCCATAACTATCCCTTCATCCGTCACCACCATCGGGAGTGGTGCTTTCGATGGCTGCTGGGGTCTGGCCTCCATAACTATCCCTTCATCCGTTACCACCATCGAGTACAGAGCTTTCTATGGCTGCTGGGGTCTGGCCGCCATAATCATCCCTTCATCCGTTACCACCATTGGGGATGGTGCTTTCGATGGCTGCTATAAAATTACTGATGTTTATTGCTATGCAGAGACGGTGCCAGCGACAAATTTGAATGCTTTTGATGTAACTTATATCGATAATTCTACTCTCCACGTCCCAGCATCAGCCATCGAAGCCTACAAGACCATAGAACCATGGAGCAAGTTTGGGACGATTGTGACATTAGATGGGGAGGAGCCGGTAGTGCCTGAACCTGAGCAATGTGCAAAGCCAAACATTACTTTTGCAAACGGGAAAGTTCGTTTCGATTGCGAAACCGAAAATGTCAAGTTCGTACCTACAGTAACTTGTGAACCGAGTCAAACATTGAATGGGAATGAACTGGAGCTTGGTACGACGTTTACTATCAGCGTGTATGCTAAGCGCAGTGGATATGAAGATTCCGAAGTAGCAACTGCAACTATTAACCTTGCATCAATAGGTGATGTGAATGGTGATGGGCAGATAACTATAGCTGATGTGACATCGTTAGTAAATATAATTTTAGGGAAATAAAATAGTTATGCCAGATTATCTTGTCATCGTGAAGGTTGGGGAGAGGACTGTGAAGGTAGTAAAGTAGGAAAGTAACTTGTGGACAGGAATGCCAACGAGGTACTTGCAATCAGACACACGGGAGGCACACGCGCTTCTCGTGTGTTTTGCTTGTGGTTTCTTGAGCCCTCGCACTACTTTTCCTCCATTTTTTTGCTCACAGATTCAAAACTTTCATTACCTTTGCGCTCGAAAGGGCACGGATGAGTGGTTTGTGCCTGAATTTGCAGACTGAAGACAAAAGGTTTTGCCGACTGAAGACAAGAAGGTTTTGCAGACTGAAGACAAGAAGAAACAACTAAAAAAACAAAAGCATATGAAGACTCTTCGTTTACTCCTTTCCGTTCTCCTGCTAATAGTTGGAGGTATCAGCACAGCGCTGTTAGCGCAAAGCTATTATAATGGGCAGCCCGATTTCATTGTTGATGGGGTTGGGTATTGTAAGTGCCAAACTCGTGATTTTACGGGTGATGGTGTGACGATAGTATCCATTCCAAGTGGAGTATCGGACTTCACGCTCCCCAGCGAAATTAGTTTTGATGAAGAGCGAACGGTGAATGGATACACCTACACCGTAACTACGAGATACCGCGTATATGGCATGGGCTTTTTTGCCCAGCTTGTAGGAGATGGTCCGGGGAATTACCAATATGTATGGGAATACGTTAATATTTCCAGTCAAGACATTCGGACTTTAAGGATTAATCATTTAATGAATGGTGGTTTGTACTTAAACAAGAATTCCTTGCCCTATCTGCATAACGTCTATTTCGCATCAGGTACTCTACCCCCAACAAACGAAGACCTCAGCTGTTGGTGGGACTATACGCACGTATATAACGCCTTGGAACCCAACATGGCTGCCTGGCGTGAAAAGGGAGCCAACATTGTCCTGGAGTTAAATGAGGACAACTCGTATACTGAAAACGATGTAACTTACTATATGGATAAGGATAATCGGAGTGCTTATGTCTACAGCATAGGCGGAAATAGCGAGTCGATATCGATTCCATATGATATAAGCACCCAGAATCAGGGATACTATCGTGTGGTGGCCTTGGGAGTTTCGGGTTTCAAGATGCAAAGCACGAATACCAATTTGAAGACGTTGTCTTTGAGGAATGATATTGCACTAAACGAATGTGAATTTGCCACGCCGCTCAAGGATCTGTATTTCATAGGCGACTTGCCATATACGCCAACTGTCTTCTTCGATGGTCAGCAGAGCAATCTCACACTTCATGCAGGTCCGGATGAGCATAGAATTAGCGCATGGCAGAGTGTTGTGCATGAGGTAAAGATTGATTATACGTTCGATGAAAATGGTGTGGGATATGCCGGAAGTCATATTATGGCATTTGAGGGGACAAAGACTTCAATCACTATTCCCGGCGCGGTAACCGTGGGTTCGGCATATCTCCCTACAACCTTTACGGATAACACGCTCGAAGAACTGACATTTGAGAGTTCTGTTCAGATGAAGAATGCCAATCTCGGAGGGTGCAGCAAGTTGGAGAAACTGACATTCAACGACAACGTGTCGTTCGAAGGAAGCACTTCCTTTACCGGATGTAACTCACTCCGGGAGATTAACTTCGCTGCAGGGGTATCAGGCCTGTCCGGCAAGTTTGCCAACGTCCCGCTCACTAAGATTGTCTTCCAGGATAACATCCCTTCGCTTTCGGGGTCAGGTAGCGATTATGCTTCAGTTCCCGGAAACGTGGATGTCTATGTAAATGCTGACGAGGCGTTTATCGCCCAACTTCGCGCCCAGTCTCCCTGGAGTGAATTTAAGAGCGTTCAACCGTGGAACAATGGACGTCTGACATTGTCCCTGACATTGAAGGGAGAGAAGGTGACCTATACAGGTGAGGATGCAACGCCGGTAACGCTTGAAAGCACAACAGCCCAAGTGCAAGAGAACATATTGTTGGAGAAGTATGCCGACTTCTCGTTCTCGGTTTATGACCGCTTTGGCAGTTTCGTGCGTGAGCGTGTTATGGTTAACGGGCGCGATATTACTGACGACACGAGTTTCTACGTTCAGGGCGACGGCTTCCGCACCTACACAATCACTTATGTCAAGGAGAACACTTATATCGACGTTGCAGGCCTGTATCCTTGGATGTCTCTTGCCTTCCACAGCACCCAGGCTGGCACCTTTGCCCAGACCGTGGCGAACTTATCCGAGAGCCAGAAGAGGCAGCTGCGCGGTTTGGTGATCAGCGGCGAGATTAATTCCACCGACTTGCGCGAGATACGCAATCTGTGTGGCGTGCCCTTCACTTGGCCCGCTACAACCACGCCTCCTTCCACAGGCTACAATGTCAGCTATCTCGACCTTGCCAAGGCAACATTCGTGGCAGGCGGTCAGCCCTTCATGCGTTCGGTTAGCAGTGATAATGCGACTCATGATTACTACGCCCCCGACGCAGCATTCACATACCTCACGCAGGTTGATACCCTGTGGGTTCCCACCTCGCTCAGCGGCTTGAGCATGTGGCAATTCAAGGACTCTAACCCCAACATGGTTGTTTATACGCTTCGCAACGAAACCAACTTCCTGACCACTATGGAGCAGACCAGCAGTCAGCAGACCCTCGTCGTTCCTAAGGGACGCACAGAATACTACAGCGATAAGGGCTTTGGCAATGTGGTTGACGGAGGATATGACGGCGTTGGGACCATCACTCCGGCTAAGCCTGACTTCGTGACGATAAACATTTGCCGGGGCAATGGAGATGCGGAGGTTGTTCTGAAGTATAATAAGAAGATTGACGGCGAAGTGCAGGAATATGAGGAAACCATCCCTGTGGGTTCATCCACTTTCCAGATTTCTCACGAAGACCTTTATAAGGCATGGGATGGTTCGGATTACTACCCCACGCTTGAGCTTGGCATCACCTGTCCCAGGAATCGTAGTGTCAGGGTGTTCTGCAACGGCACAGAACTTACTGACGCGAATCCCGATGCCATTGACGACGAGCATACCTATTATAGTTTCATCTCGTTCGACTTTGAACACTATTATGCAAACAACACATCCTTTGAGCGGAACATCGACATTCAGTTTGGCGATGCCATAGTATCGGCAGTTCGTACTATGCGTTTCCGCAGTAATTCCGTAGATCAGAATGTTTCCGTCTATATGTACAATAAGGATTCGGAGGGCAATGCCATTGCCGACTCAGCCGTACCCTTGGCAAAGGATGTCTTCCACTCTGTACCAGTAGACAAAATCGTGCAGATGGTGTTCCCCGTAAGCAATGGCAATCCTTATGAAGAGGGAAGCCTTACGCTTAATGGCGCGCCGGTAGAGGGTGCAATATACAGTTTGGAAGGACATAATTTGCAGTATGAGGTGAATGACCTGACGACGCAAGAGGCATGGGACTTCCTGCTTGATGTACGGCATGCCGGCGAGCCTGATCCTAACAAGGTGACCCATCACGTGCTGCTTGCCGACGACAGCGGTATGTCTGCTGTTACCTTCAACTATACCGATGAAGCAGGCAATGTTTACACCAACCAAGTAAAGCAGGGAACAAACACCTTCGTGATGGATAAGGTGACGATGAACGAGAACACCTATGTAGATCTTACCATCAAGGTGCCTGCTGATTATCAGCTTAGTCTTTACAATAGTATTGTGCAGCAACAAGTAGAACAGGAGGGTGAGCCTTCTGTTGAGAATGGTGTAGAGTTTATCACCTACCGCTGGCACAAGACAGACTATGAGTTCCGTATGGTCAACCAGTCGCTGTCGATTGTTGTGAGTGCCTCAGACGCGACCATGAATATGGATGTGATGTTGCTTGGCAATGCTGCGGCAGTTTTCAATCCTAAGACAGGAAACGGAACCGACCTTGAGCCTCAATATGTCTATGAGAGCGGCTCCGTACAGTTAAATGGCAAGGCGCAGCAATTTGAACTCGTCGTTGGCGTAAATGAGCAAGTCGGCGATGAGTTCTGGACAAATAATCAGCTGGTGGTAAAGGCCGATGGACAAGATGTCAGCACCCTCTTCTCGACAACACCCGAATGGCATGGCAACACCCAGGGATTCATCGCCACCATCTCAGGTGAGCTCCTGAAAGCCAAGAACTGGCTTATCGGCTTCAAGGATATGAATAGCAATATTGTGACACATCGGGCAACGATAACCGGTGAAATAGCTGATAACGTTGTGACCATTCAATGGAGGTCCGCCCAGGGTATTCTCAACGACTATCAGGTCGATGCAAGTACCCCGACTGTGACTTCTACCTCGGACGAAAGCCCGATAGCTTGCCGCCCGTGCGTTACACTTGCCGATGGCTACACGTTCAAGGCATACTTCAACGGCCAGCTGATGACAGGCTTCACGAAGGATGGGACTGCTTGGGCGGCAACGTTCAGCGAACCAGCCACCACCGATGGCTCATGGGTATTTGAATTCGCAAAGAAACCTGCCGAAATCATACAGTTTGCCGATGCCAACGTGAAGGCCATCTGCGTCGGCAATTGGGACACCGACCACGACGGCGAACTCTCGAAGGAGGAGGCTGCTGCGGTGGAGACGCTGAAGGTGGGTGAGAACTCTGTATTCAGGAACACCACTATTACCTCGTTCGATGAGTTCCAGTACTTCACAGGGCTTACGAGCGTTGAGGACCATGCGTTCGCTTATTGTTCTAACCTGAAATCGGTGATTGTTCCAAAGAATGTAACAACCTTATATAATGCAGCTTTTATCAGCTGTAAGTATTTATCAGTTGTTTTACCAGAGGGATTAACAAGCATAGGAAATGAATGTTTCCGCAATTGCTTCTATATGAAGGATATCAGGCTGCCAGAGAGTCTGACGAGTATAGGTAGTTCGGCATTTGGAGATTGTATCTCTTTGAAAACCCTATATATCCCCAAGAATGTAACTTCCATTGGATACCAAGCTCTTTCCAACCTTCAGGGCCTTTTGTCTATAGCTGTTGACCCGGCAAATTCAATATACAGTTCGCCCAATGGTTGCAACGCAGTAATAATAAAGGCATCTAATACAATGCTTACAGGCTGTCAGAACACAAACCTGCCAGAAGGAGTAGAGGTTATTAGTGGAATGTTCAATCAGAATCGCTTGCAATCGTTTGTTATTCCAAGTAGTGTTACTTCAGTTGCTGTGAATGCTTTCTATAATTGTAGTCAATTGAAAACTGTTGTGGCAAAGGGCGATACTCCACCCGCCTTGGGCAACAATGCGTTTACAGGCATTCATGCCGATTGTGTGCTTTGGGTTCCTTGCGGAAAGACGCAGGCTTATCGCAACGCAGGTTGGGGCGATGGTCAGGACGATAGTCCGTCTGTCTTCAAGGAAATCAAGGAACTGCCCTCGAAGTACGACGTCAACGAGGATGGCTCCGTGACGATTGCCGATGTAACGAAGCTGGTGAATGTCATCTTAGGAAAATAAGAAGTTCACAACCCTGCCCCCCCTTCTTTTTAAAACGGGAGGGAGCCTGAGGCAGTAGCTGCAAGAAATGGGATATGAAGAAACGAATCTATAGTCTGGCGTGCACTCTGTGCCTGGCTTTGGCTGCGTTGGCCCAAGGCCCGGTAGTGTACGACTTCAAATCGCTGAGCGACACGAGTGGGGCTTATACGGGTTCGTTGGCCAATGGTGCCACACTCACCACGCTGGGCTCGTATGGCGTGCTCAGCCTCGGCGCCAACAACGGCTACTTCAACCTCGGCAGCCAGTTCGGCAGCATGATGAAGGGCATAGGGCAGGCATTCACCATTTCGGTGGATGTGTATGTGCCTGCTGCATCGGACATCAGCGGCAACGGCAACTTCATCTGGTGCTTCTCCAAGAGTTCGTCAGAAGGGTATATGTTTCTCAATGCCAAGGAGATGCGATATGCCATAACACAGGCGTCATATCAAAACGAGACGAGCGTCAACGCTGCCTCGCCTCTGCCCAAAGGCGAGTGGGTGAACATAATGTATGTGCAGGACGGGGCCACGGGAACGGTGTATCTGAACAACGTGGAGCAGGCTAAGAACACGTCGATGACGTTGTTTCCCGCAGCTCTGGAGATGAGCAACAACTATCTCGGGCGAAGCTGCTACAACGGCGATGCCTATCTGAAGAATGCCAGATATGCAGACCTGAGAGTCTACGGCAAGGCTTTGAGCAACAACGAACGCTCCGAACTGATGACGGCCATAGGCGAACTGAACAGGCTGGAGAACGGTATAGTGACCGATGCCGATGCTGTGGCGGCGGACATGAAGGCTGTGCACGTGCCTATGGTGGCTTACAGGAAGATTGACCTGCCCACCGAGGGAAGGTATGGCACGGCTATCAGCTGGAGCTCGTCGGACACGTCGCACATGAATGACCAAGGCACCGTGGTGCGTCAGGAGACAGACCGCAACGTAAGTGTGGTGCTGACGGCAACCTTCACGCTCGGCAACATAACCCAGACGAAGACCTACGCCGTGGATGTGATGCAGCGAGAGAACTACAGCCACTATCTCTTCGCTTTCTTCCCTTCGAACTCAGACGAGAACATATACTTTGCCGTGGGCGACGATGGCTACAACTACACCACGATAAACAACGACCAGCCTGTGTTCCGAGCTTCGGGCAACACGGTGATGGGTGGGCTGCGCGACCCACATATCCTGCGTGGCGAGGACGGCAACTTCTACATGGTGGCCACGGATATGCGTTCGGCTCTTGGCTGGGCGAGCAACCGCGGCATGGTGCTGATGAAATCCGGCGACCTCATACATTGGACGTGCTCGCAGGTGCATTTCCCCACGAAGTATGCCGGCACATATCTGGAGAACGTCACACGCGTGTGGGCACCCGAGACGATTTTCGACCATAAGACGGGCAAGTACATGGTCTATTTCTCAATACTCACCAACGACGGCACCGTGACCTACGACAAGGTATTCTATGCCTATGCCAACTCTGATTTCACCGACCTCGAGGGCGAGCCAGTCTATCTCTACGACCGCGGCTCAGCAACCATCGACATGGACATAGTGTACAACGAGGCAGACGGCCTGTTTCATGGCTTCTACAAGAACGAAGGCAGCGGCGGCATCTGCAAGGTGACGGCTGAGAAGCTGACAGCTGACGGAGTGCCCGGCAGCCAATGGAGCAGCCCCTCGGGAACGTTGCAGCAGACGAGCGAAGCCGTTGAGGGTGCCGGTGTGTTCCGCCTCATCAACGATGACCAATGGATACTGATGTACGACTGCTACGGCAACGGCCACTACCAGTTCTGCTCAAGCCCCGACCTGACCGACTTCACCTTTGTTAAGAACACCGAGACAAGCGGCTCATTCACTCCTCGCCACGGCACCGTTCTGCCCATCACAGAGGAGGAGTATCAGGCTTTGCTCGAAGCCTTCCCTTGCGATGCCATAACCGGTGAGACAGCGCCTGATGAGAACGGGAACCAGAACCTCACGGCAGAACGTATGTCGCAGCTGTGCGAGAGTACCGACAACTGGACTTACCGCAACGGCTTTGTTACGCATGTGGACAAAAACGGCTACAAAAACGGAGAGGCACGCGTGAGCGGAACCTTTATGGAGCGATGGAGGGACAGGGCTTCCGTAGGGGCCAACATCGCCTCGAAGACTCTGCGTTATCTGCCTGCAGGAACTTACAAGTTGCGGGCCTCGTGCATCGCTACGTGGCAGAGTGACGCTTCGGTCACAGTAAGCGGCGTGACATGCTTTGCCGACGACCAGACTGCTGATGTACATACAGCCAATGGCGTGCCAGAATTATACACGCTCACCTTCGACATACAACCTACCGACGACTACAATACGACGCTGGGCATGCAGACCACAGCCGAGACCACAGCCAACTGGGTGGCATTCGACAATTTCAGGCTCTATTTCATAGGCTCGGAGGACGACTACCACACAGCCCTGCGAGCCATGCACGACGATTACCTGGCACGAGCAGAAACGGTATGTGCCAAGCTCAGTCCGGCATACCAATCAGAACTCCGGGCTGCCATAGATGCCGTGAACCCCGACGAGACAGACTACGACGCCATCGTAGCCCAGTTGGATGCCCTGCAAGCTGCAGTAGCATCGGCGCAGCAACACATAGCCCTGCACGACATCAACTACGACGGCTCCATCACCATTGCCGACGTCACCGCTTTGGTAAACATAATCCTGGGCAAGGACACGGCAGGGACATACAACCACTCGGCAGCCGATGTGAACCAGGACACAAGCATCACCATTGCCGATGTGACGAAGTTGGTGAATGTGATATTGGGGAAAGTAGGAAAGTAGTAAAGTAACTTGTAGACAGGAATGTCTGCAAGTATTGATTGCGTTTTCAGCACTCATGCCTACTTTTTTCAATATTTTTACTTGTCATAACGAAAAAGTCATTAACTTTGTAGCCAAAAGTTAATAATACCATCAAAATGTCAGCTACTGAACACATGAAAAGATTTTTCTCTCTGATTCTGCTTGCCGCATTATCCTTAGCTTCGGCTGTAGCCGCTGATGTGGAACTAACCAAGGTTTCCGACTTGACAACGGGCTATTTCATCATGGCCTACAACGATGGGGGCAAGTACCTGTCGCCGTACTGGTTTAAGAGCAACAACCAGAATGTGATGTCGCCTGCCGAATCAGCAGTCATCTGCAACGGACCGGATTACTACTACCTGCTGAAAGCTGAGACGATAACCTACAAAGGCGAACAGGTGTACCGCGTGAGCATCTCCAACGGGCTGCATGAGCTGTATCCACGAGGCATCGGAGGGGCTGCTTACCTGAACAGCGCCGGCTGGTGTTTCTTCGCAGGTGAGAGCGAGCCGTCGGGCAAGAGCCACGTCTATGGTCAGGACGGTGATGGGCTGGGTCTGTGGCGCATCACCTATGCTGCAGGCAAAGGTTTCCAGTTCCAATGCGTAGGCAACGACAAGTACATCAGCTACACGATGGGCAACAGCTCGAGTGCCGACAAATACTACTGGCAATGCTTTGCCGAAGGGTCGCTCTACGATCCCATCGAGGCCCTGAAGGTGTCGACGCCCTTCGTGGCACATACCGAGATGCACAAGATGCTGCAGAATCTGGTGGCCGACAAGCTAAATATCACATGCGAAGAGGCTGACCGCACTACCCTGTCACAAGCCATTGCCACCGCACAGGCCAGCGTCGATGCTGCCACTACGGAGGCTGAATTGCTGACGGCTGTGGTGAACCTGCGCTCGGCTGGCTGCACCTTCTTGAATGCCATAAAGTTGGCCAAAGGCTACCAGCTGAACGTGACGCCGCTTATCATCAACGCATCATTCCCATGCAACAACGGCGCAGGGTGGGAAGGCACAGAGGCTGGCTTCTCAAACAATACAAATGCCGAGTTCTACTCCAAGAGCTTCAACTTCCACCAGACCTTGCCCGATATGCCTGAAGGCGTATACCTGCTGCGCATGCAAGGTTTCCATCGCAAGCAAGACTCCAACGAGAAGGAGATGACAAGTTTCCTGAACGGAACGCTACAGAAGTCGTCGGGAATCCTGTATGCCGACAAGGAGCAGACACCGATGGCTATGGTTACACGTGATGCACAGACAAGCAACGGCATAGGCGGCACGGAATACACCATCAACGGAACGAGCTACTGGATGCCAAGCAGCACCAGCGATGCTCGCAAGTTCTTTGCAAGCGGCATGTATTGGAACAACCTCCCCGTGAACCATCTGACACGCGGAGACCTCACCATAGGCGTACGCAGCAGCATCAGCACACAGGGTGCCTGGGCTTGCTTCGACAACTTCGAACTCTTCTATCAAGGCGAGGGTATGGGGGATGTGAGCGACGTGACTTACCTGATCATGAACCCATCGTTTGAAACAGGCAACATGGACGGATGGACAGCTGGTAAGCCCAGCCAAGGCGGCGACGTAGGTGTGAAAAAGAGCGAGGGACAATATGAGACCTCGGGCACCGACGGCCAATACCTGTTCAACACATGGTCGGTGAGCGACACATATATCTACGGCAGCCCTGAGCAATTCGTGAAACAAACGCTCACCAACATGCGGCCAGGTGAATACCGTCTGCAGGCATTGGCATCGAGCAACACTTATCAAGGCCCCAATGCGCCTGTAGAACTCTTCGGCAACAGTTATGTCACCAGTTTCGTACCACCTTCGAAATCATCGTTCAGGGAGACCTATGAGGTGACCATCTTCCTGATGCCTTCTGAGACAAGCCTCACTATAGGTATGCGTTCGACCGGTTGGTTCAGAGCTGACAACTTCCGCCTCACCTACTACGGAGAGACGGCTGCCTACGAGCAGAAACGACGTATGGGAATGGTCAACCTGTATGAGGAGATTGCACGCCAGGCTCTCGACCGCAGCACCTACGATGCTGTGCTCAAAGATGTGCGTCAGGCATTGCAGGCCGAGGATATCACCGACGATGAGATAGCCCAGCAGAACACTCTGCTCAGGGAGGCCCTCATGGAACTGGTTAAGAATGGCAGCACAGCCACGGGACAGTTTGACCTCACCGCCCTGCTCAACGACAACGACATAGCACGCGCCAGCAATGTCTCGGCACAAACCAACATATCACAGACTCTGAAAAAAATGCCGGCCGGCCACTACACCTTCCGTGCCAATGCGTTCTATCGTCCGGCTGCAATTGCCGAGGCTCTCGAGATGTACGAGGCAGGCACAGAGGACCACCCTGCCTATATCGTGCTGGGCAAGACCTTGGTGTCTACACAAAACATATGTGATGACGCACGCTATGCTGCCACCAGCTCGTCGGATATTCTGGCAACTGTCGACGGACGTTCCTTGCCCATGAACGACCACACAGCCTTAGAAGCATTCAAGCAGGGCGACTACTGCGCCGTGGCAGAGACAGATCTTGCCAACGACGGCAACTTGAATTTGGGCTTCCGCATCAAGATTCCCAAGAAAACCGACAACCTGTTCATCGCCAGCAACAGGCAGCTACTATATGGCGCCACACCTAACGTGACCATCAACAAAGCTGTGCCTGCCGGCAAGCTGACACCGCTGTGCATGCCTTTCGAGATGAAGAGCGACGAGAACTGCCAGCTCTATTACGTAGGCAGTATCCTCAACGGCAAGGCCACCTTATTCCCCGTAGCCACCATACGTGCCGGCGAGCCTTGCGTGGTAAGCTCAACCGAAGGCATATCAGAATTCAACCTCCCAGCCACAAAGGTTATCAACAAGCAACCCGACATAACACCGCTGCCTTGGGACGGCGGCACCATGAACAGCGACCTCCAGCACTACACATGGACAGCCACCTCAGTCGACGGCAAGAAAGTGACTAAAGCCGAGGACCTGACGTATGTCATTGCCGACCCGATGAATATGGAGTTCACGGTGAATCTGGAGAACTTGCAGGCACGTCGGTTCCTCGAGTTGGAAAACTACAACGCCGTCACCAGCAGTCGCATAAGCAACTACAACATAGCACCTCCAGGACGTCGCGACCAGCCCAACAACGTTGGCTTACCCCTGACCACTCAAGCTAATGCGAGGTACAAGGTTATCCTGTCGCAGAACGAAGATATGAGCGAGACCACAACATATACCATACGAATGACCAATGGCAAGCTCCTGTACATCCCCAACCTGATTCCGCAACAGACATATTATTATGAGGTACAGGCAAGCGGCACCACCGTGGGTAAAGGCAAGTTCCATACCAACGGATGGCTGCGTATGATATATGCCCCCAGCATCGACAACATACGAGACATGGGTGGATGGAAGACTACTGACGGACATCGCATACGCTACGGACGAATCTATCGTGGAGGTGAGCTCAATGGTTCGCATGAGGCTACGACTGCTGCCGTGAAGAGGATGCGCGACCTGGGAGTGACAGCTGAGATAGACCTGCGCATCGACTATGAGATGAGCGCGGGTAAGTCAGCCTTCGGATTCACCACCTCTGCCGGCACCTTCTACTTTGCCAACGCTATGGACTGCGAGCCCGAGAACCTGACTTCGGCAGAAAGCTATGCCCGCTGGAAGGCCGAGTTCGACCTTATAATGAAGAACCTGCGCAAGGGAGGCAACATATTCTTCCACTGCCGTATAGGTGCTGACCGTACGGGCTTGCTCTCGCTGATGTTAGAAGGTCTGCTGGGCGTGCCTAAAGACCAATCGAATAAGAGCTACGAGCTGACTACATTATCTCCGTCAGGCCTGCGCGTGCGCGACACACAAGAGGCTTTCTTCAATTACTTCAACGGTCTGAGAGGTTCAAACCTGCAACAGAAATTCAACACATTCTTCACGAAGAACCTTGGCATAAGTCAGGCTGACATCGATGAATTCCGCGAGATTATGCTGATGTCCGACTCCCCCAATGCTATTGAGGATATTCCTGCTGCCAACGCCACACAGCAGACCGCCAATACTTACTACGACCTCACAGGACGTCGCATCCCGGCAAGCATGCTCAACAAGGGCATATACATAAGGAATGGTAAGAAGATATTGATGAAGTAAGTTTAGAGCCCTTCATCTTAGGCTTGCTGACGTATTACACAGACAAACCGATAGTTCACACAGGCTGAACTGATAACAATGAATAATCCCCGAATTCCTTCATGGGAATCCGGGGATTAATCTATATATCAGACGGAATTTGTTACACAATTCCTTGCGCCATCATCGCGAAAAGAACTGTGGCTTCGTTTCACTACGCCGAGCTTCCCGAAAGCGATGAGGCGGAATTTGTTACACAATTCCTTGGGCCATCATCGCGAAAAGAACTGTGGCTTCGTTTCACTACGCCGAGCTTCCCGAAAGCGATGAGGCGGAATTTGTTACACAATTCCTTGGGCCATCATCGCTTTGGCAACCTTCATGAAGCCTGCTATGTTGGCACCCTTGACGTAGTTCACGTAGCCATCGGGCTCTGTGCCGTACTTGACGCATTGGGCATGAATAGCGTGCATGATGCCGTGCAGACGCTGGTCCACTTCTTCGGCACTCCAGCTGATGTGCATAGCGTTTTGGCTCATCTCGAGGCCTGAAGTAGCTACACCACCTGCGTTGACAGCCTTGCCTGGAGCGAAGATCATCTTGGCTTCGATGAAAGCGTCGATAGCCTCGGGCGTGCAACCCATGTTGGAAATCTCACCTACACACTGAACGCCGTTGGCAATGAGCTGCTTGGCATCCTCGCCGTTGAGTTCGTTCTGTGTAGCACAAGGCAGAGCGATGTCGCACTTAACCTCCCAAGGTTTCTTACCGGGGAAGAACTGCGAGCCGGGGAACTCGTCGGCATAAGGAGCACAGATATCATTGCCGCTGGCACGGAGCTCAAGCATATAGTCAATCTTCTCGCCGCTAATGCCTGCGGGGTCGTAAATGTAGCCATCGGGACCGCTGATAGTAACAACTTTGGCACCAAGCTGAGTAGCCTTGGTAGCAGCGCCCCAAGCCACATTACCGAAGCCCGAGATAGCTACGGTCTTGCCCTTGATGTCCTTGCCATGGGTGTTGAGCATCTCATTAACGAAGTACAAACCGCCGAAGCCTGTTGCCTCTGGACGAACCAACGAGCCACCATATTCGAGGCCCTTGCCGGTGAGCACACCGCTCCAGTCGCGTGTGAGCTTCTTGTACTGTCCGAAGAGATAGCCTATCTCACGAGCACCGACGCCGATATCGCCTGCAGGTACATCGACCTCAGGACCGATATAGCGGAACAGCTCGCTCATGAATGCCTGGCAGAAACGCATAATCTCGGCGTCACTCTTGCCACGGGGGCTGAAGTCTGAGCCACCCTTGCCACCGCCCATGGGCAACGTGGTGAGGGCATTCTTGAAGGTCTGCTCGAAGCCG
This sequence comes from Bacteroidaceae bacterium, assembly GCA_016286165.1. Lineage (GTDB taxonomy): Bacteria > Bacteroidota > Bacteroidia > Bacteroidales > Bacteroidaceae > Physcousia. The sequence goes on from JAEESE010000002.1 coordinate 15,188, forward strand.
AGGAACTTCAGGATGGAGAGGTTTACAGATGCGTGGAAACGAAGGCCGCCCTTGTACGGGCCAATGGCCGAGTTGAACTGCACACGGTATCCGAGGTTCACCTGCACCTCGCCTTTGTCATCGACCCAAGGCACACGGAATGTGATGATGCGCTCAGGCTCCACAAGGCGTTCGATGAGCTTGGCTTTCTCGAACTCGGGGTGCTGGTTGTAGACTTCTTCGATGCTCATGAGCACCTCGCGCACAGCCTGCAGGTACTCTTTCTCGCCTGGATGTTTGGCCTCCAGGTTGGCCATAATGGTTTCAATCTTCATGGTGATTGCGCGGCAAAAGCCGCATTTTGAAGTTTAAAAGTTTAAGAGATTATTAGTTTAAAAGATTACAGTATGTTCCGAAAGAGGTTTTTCGCCAGTTTTCAGGTCTTATTCTGCCTGCAAAGTTACTCTTTTATTTATTCCCTCCAAAGAAAAAGGATTCAAAAGACTAAAAAACTTTAATCTTTAATCTTAATCCCTAATCTTTAATCCTTAATCTCTAATCTTTCCTTACCTTTGCACCAAAGAAACCTATAACTCATTATTGCGATATGAAGAAACTAACATTCGTACTGCTTTCATTCGTAGTTTGGCTCTCGCCTATGACAGCCAACAATCTCAGCCTCGAAGACATAATGCGCGGAACATACGCCGCAAGAGGTGTGTCGGGCATACGTCCCTTGGCCGACGGAGAGCATTATGCCCGTACAGACGGACGCAAGATTACGTCCTACTCCTTTCAAACGGGTGCTGAAGAGTCCGTCCTGTTCGATGTAGCAAACACCAAAGGCGATGCACGCATTGAGGCCTTCTCGGACTATATCATGAGTCCCGATGAGCAGACTATCCTTTTGCAAACAAATCGTCAGTCTATCTATCGTCATTCCGCCACTGCCGTGTACTATATTTATAATGTGCGCAACCGCACACTCGTGCCACTCTCTGATGGCGGTCCACAGGAAGTGCCTGCCTTCTCACCCGACGGCACCATGATAGCCTTCGTGCGTCAGAACAACATCTTCCTTGTGAAACTGCTGTTCAACAATAGCGAGATACAGGTCACCAAGGACGGCGAATACAACAAGATAATCAACGGCAAGCCCGACTGGGTCAACGAAGAGGAGTTCTCGTTTGACAGAGCCTTCACCTTCAATGCCGACGCCACTATGCTCACATGGATACGTTACGATGAGAGCGCCGTGCCTGAATACAGTTTTCCACTCTATCGCGGCTCTTTCCCCGACCGCAATGAATTCGCCACCTATCCGGGTGCCTACTCATATAAATATCCTATGGCAGGCGAGCAGAACGCCAAGGTAAGCGTGCACAGCTACGACATAAAGAGCCATCGCATACAACAGATGAAACTGCCGCTCGATGCCGACGGATATGTGCCTCGTATCTTTGCTACCAGCGACCCTGAACGCATCTTGGTACTTACCCAAAATCGCCACCAAGACCGCCTCGACATCTACGCAGCAAATCCACGCTCAACAGAATGCAAACTCATCGTGCGGGACCAAGTGGAGCCTTACATTACCGAAGACCCGTACAAAGAGTTTCAGCTCTTCCCTGGAGGATTCGTGCTCGCAAGTGAACGCAGCGGCTACAACCACCTCTATCTCTACGACCTCAACGGCACCCTCAAGCGTACGCTCACCAATGGCGACTTCGTGGTAAAGGCATTCTACGGCTACAACCCAGCCACGGGCGACTGCTACTATGCCAGCAATCAGGAAGGCGCTATCTATCAAGCTGTTTACCGCACCGACGCCAAGGGCAAGACCATTAAACTAAGCCAGCAGCAGGGCACCAACAACGCCATCTTCTCGAAGACGTTCAAATACTATATGAACACCTTCTCCAGCGCCAGTACGCCAACCATCGTAACCCTGAACGATGCACGCAACGGCAAGGCATTGAAGACCTTGGAGGACAACCAGAGCTTAAAGTCGAAACTTGACGGTTTAAAGTTGCCAAAGCCTGAGTTCTTCACGTTCAAGACCGGCGAAGGCGTGGAACTCAACGGCTATATGGTGAAGCCTGCCGACTTCGATGCCTCAAAGCGCTATCCGGTAGTCATGCATCAGTATAGCGGACCTGGCTCTCAACAGGTTCTCGACCAATGGAACATAGGCAACATGGGGGGCTGCATGTACGAGCGTTACCTCGCCGAACAGGGCTTCATTTGCGTATGTGTAGACGGTCGTGGCACAGGCGGACGCGGTGCAGCCTTCGAGAAGCAGACATACCAGAACCTCGGACTACTTGAAGCCAAAGATCAGGTAGAGACAGCCCTTTATCTTGGCACGCTGCCATACGTGGACAAAGATCGCATAGCTATATGGGGATGGTCCTACGGAGGCTTCATGACGTTGATGTCCATGACTGAAGGCCGCGGTGTCTTTGCTGCAGGCGTAGCTGTTGCACCCGTCACCAGCTATCGTTTCTACGACAGTATCTACACAGAACGATTTATGCGCACGCCCAAAGAGAATCCCACCGGCTACGACTGCAATCCCATGACACGAGCCTCACAGCTCCATGGTGCATTGCTCATCTGCCATGGTTCGGCTGACGATAACGTACACCTGCGCAACACAGCCGAAATGACAGAAGCCCTTGTACAGGCAGACAAGCCCTTCCATCAGCTCGTTTACACCAACCGCAACCACAGCATCTATGGCGGCAACACACGTCACCACCTGTTCAAGAGCATCACGCAGTGGTTCGAAAACATGAAACGATAAAACTATTTTACTCCGCTTAATCAAAGGCCCCACCCCGTCATACCGACGAAGTGGGGTCTATTTGTGTCTATAAAACGTAAGTGCTACTTGACGTAGCCTACGGGATGGTTCAGCAAGAGCAACTGCTCAGGCACCAGGCCTAGACCTTTGACAAGCGGCTCGCGATCCATCATGGCACGGGCTACGGTTCCAAGGCCCATAGCTGTGGCGGCGAGGTATATGTTCTGGGATACATAACCCGCATCTATCCGACCAAAGTCTGCACTGCCCTGAGGCCCAAACTGCCGCTGGTCGCTAACAATAACCAAACAGACAGGAGCTTCCTTGGCAAAGGGTTGGCGGCTGCCAGCCACATGAGGGCGTAAGTCCTGAGAGCTGACACGCTGGAGAGCGTTTGCCTTGGCGTCATAAAGGAAAGCACCGTCCTGACGGCAGACATATACCTGAATATCCTGACGGTTCATTGCCGTAGGTGCTGTGCGGCGACCATCAGCTCGATTCACGCCATTGGCAGCCCATAGCAGCAGCGAGAGCTGGTCATCAGTAAGTGCGCGGTCTGAGAATCTGCGAATAGACTGCCGCTGGTTGAGGGCATCCATCACACTCATCGTGGCCTTGGCTCTGTCAGGGGTGGGTAACTTAATGGTTTCCTGTGCACAAGCGGTAATGGAAATAAGCAGCGCTGTAGCTGCAATCAATGATTTTTTCATAGTTGTGGACTATTGTTTATTAGCTGTTTAAAATATTGTGTTTATGTTTGTTTCCCTCGCAAAGGTAATGATGAATTTCTCATCAAACATCATTTCCCTTGGTTTTTATAATACTTTAACTAAATATTTCTCATCTTTCCATTACATTTTTTAGTCAGTTTTTGCATTCACAATGAAGGGAAAAGCGTATCTTTGCAGAGTAAAAACCATAATCAAGCACAAAACAATGAAACGACTGCTCTTTATTATCACCCTTTGCCTAACGTTTAATGTACAGGCACGAAAGACAAAGACGGCGGATGCTCCCGCTGCCTACCTCATGGTATATCACAAGGATGCCGACCACAGCCTGCACATGGCGCTGAGCCGCGATGGCTACGACTGGACTGCACTCAACGGCGATGCTCCTGTAGTGAGCGGTGATACCATAGCCCAACAGCGTGGCATTCGCGACCCTCATATCTACCGCGGCCCTGACGGCACCTACTATATTGCAGCTACCGATTTGCACCTCTTTGGCCGACGAATGGGCTATCGCAACACAGAATGGGAGCGTGACGGTCAGGAATACGGGTGGGGCAACAACCGTGCTCTTGTGCTAATGAAATCAAAAGACCTTATCCATTGGACGCATACTTCCTTCCGCATCGACGAAGCATTCCCTGAGCACTTCGGTCAAATCGGTTGCGCTTGGGCTCCCGAGATTATATACGACCCCGAGGAAGGTAAACTCATGGTCTATTTCACCATACGGGCCACGGGCAAGGGAAAGACCAAGCTCTATTATGCTTACGCCAACGACAAGTTCACGCGACTCATCACCGAGCCCAAACTGCTCTTTGAATACCCCGACGAAAACATTCAGGTACTCGATGCTGACATCATACCCATCGACAATCTACAATCCAACACCAAAGGCAAAACCTCAAAGCGCAAAGCATCTAAGCGTAAATACGTCATGACTTATTGTGCACAAGAGAACCCTGGAGGCATCAAGATGGCAATCAGCAACCACATAAACCACGGCTACGTATATCAGCCTCAACAGATTGACAGCGAAAATGGTGCATGCGAAGCACCCACGATGTACAAAATCATAGGTGAAGACCGCTGGCTGCTGATGTACGACATATTCAGCATCAGGCCGCATAACTTCGGTTTCATGCAGACCACCGATTTCCAGACCTTCACCCCTCTCGGCCGCTTCGGTGAAGGGCGTATGCAGATGCACGGCTGTGTCTCTCCCAAGCATGGTGCCGTGACACATATCACTGAGGCTGAGGCACAACGGTTAGAAGAATACTGGAAACACTAATTGGATAATTATTTGTTTACCTCATGAAAAGACTCATCACTCTCTTGACTACAATCTGCCTTACGCTAATTTGCGAGGCTGCAACAATCGACAACACAACGGTCAAGACGTTTGACCTGCAACGCTTCCTCGGCAGTTGGTTCGAGGTGGCTCGCTACGACCACTGGTTTGAGCGTGGTTTGGAACAGACGAAGGCAACCTACAAACTGCGCACAGACGGCAAGATAGAAGTACTGAACACGGGTATCAAAAACGGAAAACCGAAAGAATCGAAAGGCAAGGCGAAGACAACGGACACCGCAGGACTCCTACGCATCTCGTTCTTCGGCCCTTTCTATTCCGACTACCGTATCATGCTCATTGACAAGGATTACCAATACGCCATCATCGGCAGTAGCAGCGACAGCTACCTATGGATTCTCTCGCGCAAGCCGCAACTATCGAAAGACACAAAAGAACTGATTCTCAAGGAAGTCAGACGCCGCGGCTACGATATCAACAAGCTCATCTGGGTGAAACATAACTAACAAAGCATCAACATGGCACGGCACAACGACTTTGGAAAATGGGGCGAAGACCTGGCTGCCAAGTATTTGGAGGACAGGGGCTTTGAAATTCTGGCGCGCAACTGGCGACACGAGCACAAGGAAGTAGATATCATTGCCCAGAAAGACGCCACTTTGTACTTCGTTGAAGTGAAGACGCGCCATGGCGAGAATTGGAATGCTGAAGAAGCCATTGACTCTAAGAAACGTACCCTTCTATGGCGTGCCATGATGGCTTGGAAACTGCAGCACCCTTCGCCTATGCCTGTCCGCTATCCCGTCATCGCCATCGTCATTCACGAACCTGGCACGCAACCCGAGATTCGCTGGCACGACAACATTTGGGATTTGTAAACGGTCCCCCACTTATAGCATTTCACAAATATAAACTAAGGGTTAAGTCATGGTATCACGTAGACATGATTGTCACGACATCAAGTCGCTCATAATATCATCGGATATCATGATGGCTGATTCAGCCAGGCGTAAGTGAGTAGCAGAAGAGGAAAGCTGAACGGAAGACGCACGGTCAAGTATAAGACGCGAGGCGGCGAGATGAGGGCCAGCGGCTTGCAGGAGTGAGTTGAGGCGGCCATGTCCAAAGCGGTGCTCTATCATGGCGAGGTCTATGCCTTGGCTCGTTCTCAAACCGCACATCACAGCCTCATCAAATAGCTCTGAATCTGTAAGGGACTCTAAGTTAAACGGACTGTTTCGAAGCGGTTGAGAGTTAAGCGTTGAGCCTTTAGGGGCGTTGGCCAGCATGTCGTTGGCAGACGGATCTATGATGGAAGAATAATACTGAATGTATTCGTTTAATGACGGATTATTGGCACGTCGGGTGCGGAGACCGTCATAACTATGAGCAGATGGCCCGAAGCCAAGGTAAGGTGTGCCTTGCCAATAGCTGCTGTTGTGACGCGAGTGGTAGCCAGGGAGTGCGAAGTTGGAAATCTCGTAGTGCTCGAAACCTTCCTCTCGGGCTCTGCAGCAGAGTTCTGAGTACATTGCAACGCTGAGTTCTTCGTCTGCCTCGTGCACACGTTTCTCGTCACGCCAACGGCTGAGAAGCGTGCCAGGCTCGTAACTGAGTGCATAGGCCGAAAGATGCTGAATACCAAGTGAGAAGGCAACCTTGAGATCATGCTGCCATTGCTCAATAGTCTGTCCGGGCAATCCATAGATAAGGTCGATGCTTATGTTGTCAACGCCTGCCGCCTGCAACTGCTCTACTGTGCGCAAGGCTGTGCTGCTATCGTGCCGACGGCGTATGAGTTTCAAGAGTTCATCGTTGAAGGTTTGGATACCGAGGCTCACCCTGTTAACGTGGCGCAGCCCTATCTCCTCACTCGCTTGGTTTGAAGAAACAGTTTTCCCTTCAAAAAAGGATGGTGACAAGAGTGAGTCTAAATCACCTGGATTCATCTCCAAGGTCACTTCGGCATCTGGTTCAACATAATAGTTCTCGTAGATGCAATTGAGTATGATTGAGAGTTGGCTACGCTTTAGCGTAGAAGGAGTGCCGCCGCCAAAGTAAACCGTTTGTATCGCTACCTCCGAGGCAACGCCTTCGCTTAACTGTTCATTGCGACGAAGAGCTATCTCGTTGCATAGAGCCATGACGTATGCATCCACGAGCTCTGCGCGGGTGGTAGAATAGAAGTCGCAATATGCACATCTCGACTTACAAAATGGTATATGAACGTAAATGCCGGCCATTTCGAGGGCAAAGTTATTTGTTTTTTCATAAAAAAAAGCAGATTATGCAAGATGTTTCAAGAATTATTGCTAACTTGCGGCGCTTTTTCGGGATTTATGCCTAAAAAGCACTCTCGAAACAACCAAAAAGAATGTTTCTTCAACTGAAAACTTATAAACTCACAAACTCATAAAATCAATTTCTCAATGAAAAATTATTCTACGAAAGAAATCAAGAACATTGCCTTGCTTGGTAGTGACGGGGCTGGTAAGACCACCCTCACCGAGGCGCTGCTCTATGAGAGCGGCATCATCACGCGTCGTGGACGCATCTCGCAGAAGAACACAGTGTCGGACTATCTGCCCGTAGAGCAGGAGTATGGCTACTCGGTCTTCGCTACGCCTTTCCATGTTGAGTGGAACAACAAGAAACTCAACATCATCGACTGCCCGGGTTCTGATGATTTCGCCGGTGCTGCCATCACGGCAATGGGCGTAACAGATACCACCATCATCCTAATCAACGCTCAGAACGGCTCTGAGGTAGCTACGCAGAACCACTTCCGCCTGGCCGAAAAGATGCAGAAGCCTGTTCTGTTCCTCATCAACCGTTTGGACGATGAATGCGATTTCGACAACGTTCTGGAGCAGTTGCAGAGCATCTACGGTTCTAAGGTAGTACCCGTTCAGTACCCCATCAAGACCGGTCCGGACTTCAATGCCCTCATTGACGTGCTGCTGATGAAGAAGTATTCCTGGAAGCCCGAAGGCGGTGCTCCCATCATCGAGGATATTCCTGCCGACCAGCTCGACAAGGCTACTGAGATGCATCAGGCTCTCATTGAGGCTGCTGCAGAGCACGACGAGACCCTCATGGAGAAGTTCTTTGAGACCGAAGACCTCACCGAGGATGAGATGCGCGACGGTATCCGTGCCGGCCTCGCCAGCCGCGGTATGTTCCCCGTCTTCTGTGTTTGCGCAGGCAAGGACATGGGCGTTCGCCGTTTGATGGAGTTCCTTGGCAATGTGGTTCCCTTCGTTGACCAAATGCCCGCAGTGAAGAACACCGCCGGCGAGGAAGTGAAGTGCGACCCCAACGGTCCCACCAGCCTCTATTTCTTCAAGACAAGCGTTGAGCCGCATATCGGTGAAGTGCAGTACTTCAAGGTAATCAGCGGTACCGTTCACGAAGGTGATGACCTGACAAACGCCGACCGTGGTTCCAAGGAGCGCATCGCCCAGCTCTTCGTATGCGCCGGTGCCAACCGCATTAAGGTTTCCGAGCTCGCTGCAGGCGACATAGGCTGCACCGTGAAGCTGAAGGACGTGAAGACAGGCAACACCCTCAACGGCAAGGATTGCGACAACCGCTTCCAGTTCATCAAGTATCCCGAGCCCAAATATATCCGTGCCATCCGCGCTGCCAACGAGGCTGACACCGAGAAGATGATGAACATCCTGCAGCGCATGTCGCAGGAAGATCCCACTTGGGTTATCGAGCAGTCGAAGGAACTGCGTCAGATTCTGGTTAAGAGCCAGGGCGAGTTCCACCTCCGCACACTGAAGTGGCGCATGGAGAACAACGATAAGATGTCCATCGTCTTTGACGAGCCTCGTATTCCTTACCGCGAGACCATCACCAAGGCAGCTCGTGCCGACTACCGTCACAAGAAGCAGTCGGGCGGTGCAGGTCAGTTTGGTGAGGTTCACATGATTGTAGAGCCTTACGTCGAGGGCGAGCCCGTGAAGGAGGTTTATCGCTTCGGTGGCCAGGAATATCGCATCAATGCCAAGTCCGAGGACGTTATCGATCTGGAATGGGGCGGCAAGTTGGTATTCATCAACTCCGTAGTGGGTGGTGCTATCGATGCTCGCTTCATGCCTGCTATCCTCAAGGGTGTTATGTCGAAGATGGAGCAGGGCCCGTTGACCGGTTCTTATGCTCGCGACGTTCGCGTTATCGTCTATGACGGTAAGATGCACCCGGTTGACTCAAACGAACTGTCATTCATGCTCGCCGGACGCAACGCTTTCGTACAGGCTTTCCGCGAGGCTGCTCCCAAACTGCTGGAGCCTATCTATGATGTAGAGGTCCTCGTTCCCAGCGACTGCATGGGTGATGTGATGAGCGACCTGCAGGGCCGCCGTGGCATGATCATGGGTATGAACTCAGAGAGCGGTATCGAGAAGCTTAACGCTAAGGTGCCCTTGAAGGAGATGTCAAGCTACAGCACAGCTCTGAGCTCCATCACCGGTGGCCGTGGCTCGTTCGTCATGAAGTTCTCGGCTTACGAACTCGTTCCTGCCGATGTTCAGCAGAAGCTACAGAAGGAGTTCGAAGAGAGCCAGAAGGAGGACAACTAAACCTCAAAACTCATGCCCTCACACAGAGGGAAGCCGACAGGATCGGCAACACAAAAAAGCTGCGCAGCGAACAGGCTGCGCAGTTTTTGTTTTATATAATGTCTATGATTTCTTAGGCTTTATTCATCAATGACATATCGTTTGATAGCCCGTCATTTGACAAGCACCTTGCGACCATTGACGATATAAAGGCCACGCTTGAGCTGGTGCACGCTGGATGAGTTGCCGATACGCTGACCGCTAATGGTGTAAATACTGCCATCGCCCATGGGGGATTCAGCAAGCTCGACATTCTCGATGGCATCGTAGGTATAGTCGGTGCCGGAACGGCCTGCCATGATGGCGAGCAAGGCCACGTCCTTGGCCGAGAGAGCACGCTTGTAGACAAGCAGATCGTCGATTAAGCAATCGGCTGAGCCCCAGAAGGAGCCTGTACCCAGCTGCATATAAGGTGCTGAACGCAGGAAGGAAAGCACGGTTGAGTAAGCCGCAGTGCCTGCGAATCCTTTCTGCGCCTTCTTGACTCCATCGACGTATACGTTAACGCCTGCAGAGGTAAGCGTAACGGTGAGGAACGCCCATTTATCGGCTGGCAGGTACTTAGTGGAGCCGTTGTTGGGGCGGTTGATGTCAAACCACGTAGAACCATTGTTAAAGCCTACGTAAGTGTTGCCCGTCATGAAGAAACGCGCAGTGGCGCTGTTAGCCTCTTGGTTTGCGAAACTCCAGATGGCATCCCAGTCGTTGTTGGCAGTCATCTTGACCCACATGGCTATTGTCATGCCACGCAGCGAGGAAAGGCCCTTGAGAGGATTATCCATAAGGGTGTAGCTGGCATCGGCATTGGCTCCGAAATACTGATGCAGGGTGTAGCTGCCGCGCTCAGCGTCGCGACTCACGGTGGGCACTGTGCCTGAGCCAAGAGCTTTCAGCTCTGGTTTCTGGTCTGCATTGAACTTATTGGGCTGAGACTTGGTAGTGAACGGATACCAGGCTACGAGGTCGCTCAGGTAGTCGCCGTCGGGGAGGTCATCGTCGCCTGCAGCCGTGAGATTAAACACTTCCGTATAGCTTACATCATCGCAGGTGACGGTATATGTAAGCGTCACGTCAGTAGTCGTCTCAGGTGGCGTGAAACGCCCTGCTCCGTTAATGATGTCGGTATTGCTGCTTGTCCATTTTACCTTGGCTCCGAAATACGCAGTTGTGGGAAGTGCGATGTTTGAACTGATGGTCTGACCGTCCTTGACAGGCATCGTGTTAGCGCGGACAGTATATGCCACAGCATACTTAGGATCTATGTGGTAAGCCCACAACTGCACGCCGCAGCTCGTGCCTGATTCGGCGGTAGCGGTAATACCTACGGCGGGGATGGTCGTGCCGTCAAGTGTCTGCGGCACTACTACGCCTTTATACGCTACGCCCCCGATGGTGAGAGTGATGTAACCTGTGCCTTGAGTCATACGCCACGAGCCGGTTTTGGAGCCCGTTACCTTGCCGTCGGCAGTCAGTTTGACGGTGATGGGCGTCACCTCTTCCATATTCGCGTGGTCCATCTTATATTTATGTATCAGCACGCTGTAGGTGCCTGCCATCTCCTCGGGCGTGAAGGCACAGCCGGCCTTGAGACTCTCGTCGGTCACTTCCTCGCCGTCGAATTCGAAAGGTGCCGAGCATAGCCAGCCGTTCTCGTTGAGGAATAATTGGCGAGTACGAACGAGATGTCCTGCGGTACCGTCGTTGAACTTGGTATGGTAAACCACGAAGTTGCGCCCTTGTTGGTCGGTAACTACGCTGTTGTGACCTTGCGCACACTCGCCCACGGTTTGCAGGCCCCAACCATTGTAAGCGCCCATCAGCTTCATGCCGCCGTTGGTCTGGGCATTAGGTCCGAAGTTGAGCCAATAGCGGTTGTGGTAGCAGGCATCCAGATTGCCGGCGTCAACGTACTGTCCATTGGGCGTAGCCGAGCGGAAGGTGCGCATTTCATATCCTCCGTCGGGGGCAAAGCCACCATATGAGAGGAAAAGGTAATAGTAGTTGCCAATGTGATGGATGTACGGACCTTCGCCGCTGCTATAATAGCCTCCGGCTATGCGACGGCCGAAATAGGGATCACTGAGTGCACGTCCCTGGCCATCGTTCTCGATGGGGTAAGTGGTTGTGTAGTCGCGCAGTCCCGTCTGCTTGTCTAGTTTTATGATGAAGATACCTCCGCTCCACGAACCATAATCGAGCCATAGTTCGCCATCCTGGTCAAAGAACACGTTGGGGTCGATGTCGTTGGTCCAATACGTGCCCCAGTCGTTGCCGCGGTTGTAGCGCGAAGGCAGCGTAGCCTGCTCGCCGAGCACTATCTCGAGGTCGGTTTTCTTCCATGATATCTGGGGCATAGAGGTGTTGCGGAAGCCGCTGTAGTGCACAGGTCCCTGATAAACGTAGGGGCCGGTTATCTTATCGGCCGTGAGCAGCACGATTACGGAATGCCAGCTGTCGCCATTAAGGCTCATATACATCATCCACTTGCCTGAGTTGGGGTTGTAGACGAGGTCTGGCGCCCACATATTACCTGTGATATTCCAGTCGGTCTGGTCGCCGTTAGCCCACGCCTTGGCATCGAAGCCTGCAAACTCCACCTCGCGCTGCGTGCCGCCGATCACAGTGCTGACCATCCTCGCGGGATGCTGCGAGAACGCATTGGCGAAATCGGTCACCACGACAGAGCCCGAGTTGTTGAGCTTGCCGAAGAGCCTGCTGTTATCAAGGCCGGTCCAATTGACCATATTGTCCGCCGACATCGCCCAGCCGCGGTGCGAGCCTATCACGTAGAAGGTCTTGCCGGTATAATGCACGGCACTGGGATCGTGCACGCTGACGGCTGCGTGTTTCTTGTTCTTGTAAAGCGAGTTTATCTCTTCGCGCGTGAGCTCCGTAGTCTGCGCATAACCTACGCATGGGATTATGACAGCCAGCAAAGCAATGGCTTTTGTAAATAACTTACTCATGTCTTGAATTTACGATAACTGTTGATTTCGAGGCCAAAAATAGGCATTTTTTATGACTTTCGTTAACACTTACCGCCGTTTTAACGTGATTTAATATAAATAAAGTATAAGGATTTGGTCATAAACTGCAAAAGCCTTTCCTTTGCAACAGAAAAAGGAGTATTAATCGTTAACCAATACACAAGAACTATGAAAAAGATTCTGATTATCCTAACCGCAGGAGTGCTGCTCGCCTCTTGCGCAAGCAAGAAACAGTACGTGGCCCTGCAACAAGACTATACCACGTTGCAGAGAGACTACCAGACCGCCAAGGAACAACTGGCTGAAAACCGTGCCACTATCAAGAGCCTCGAGGAACGCCTGGCCGATGCCCGTAAGGCCCAGGAACAAATGAAGGTGGCTTACACCACGCTTCAAGGCTCGCTCGACAAGAGTATTGCCCAGAATGCCGAGGGCAACATTAACATCTCAAAGCTCGTTGACGAGATCAATGCATCCAACAAGTTCATCAAGCAACTCGTTGAAGCCAAGGACAAGAGCGACAGCCTCAACATCACACTCACCAACAACCTCACACGTTCGCTTTCGAAGGAAGAGCTGAAGGAGGTTGACATACAAGTGCTGAAGGGCGTTGTCTACATCTCGCTCGCAGATAACATGCTCTACGAGAGCGGCAGCTACAAGATTAACAGCCGTGCTCACGAAACGCTTTCAAAGATTGCCAAGATCATCAACGACTACAAGGACTACGAGGTGCTCATCGAAGGCAACACCGACAACGTGCCTATCTCGCGCGAGAATATCCGCAACAACTGGGATCTGGCAGCACTCCGTGCCTCCAGCGTCGTTCAGGAACTGCAGAACAATTACGGCGTAGATCCTAAGCGCCTGACAGCAGGCAGCCGTGGCGAATACAATCCTATCGCCTCCAACGACACAGCCCTTGGCCGTCAGCGCAACCGCCGCACCCAGATTATCATCACACCCAAGCTTGATGAGTTCCTCGAGCTCATCGATCAAGCTCCCGAAGGTGAGTAAAGCTTAAAGATACGACCGGTCGTGAAGGAAAACATGACCGGTCGTAATTGTAAATACGAACGGACGTAAACGCAAATACGAACGGACGTGAACGCAAATATGAACGAACGTAAACGCAAATATGAACGGACGTAAACAGCGACACGTCTTACTCCCTGCCACCAATATGGAAAGTAGTGAAGTAGCCAAGTAACTTGTGGACAGGAATGTTTTTGGAAATGCAGGGAGGCAAAGAATCGAAAATATAATAATATATAGTATTTTAAATATAATAGTAAATAATATAATAATGTTTATAATATAATAAACTCTAATAATAATCTTACACTGATGTCGTAAATGCGATTCTGTTCCTGTCCATAAGTTACTTGACTACTTAGCTACTTCGCGCCCCTACCACTGCCAATATGCAAAGCGTCGCATATGCCGATTCGACACGTCGCATCAGCCGATTCAAGCGGTCGCATCAGCTAATCCAACACATCGCATACGCCAATCCTAACCGTCACGAAAAGGCTTGTGCCTACCTGCAGCGCCTGTGCACCATCTCCTATATATTAAAAGTAGGCCAACCTAAAACACTTATTAGGCTGGCCTAAATTGCTAATTAGGCCGACCTAAAACGCATGTTAGGCTGACCTAAATTCTTTGTATCCTTAGTTCACTAAAATCTTCCGGCGGTTGATGATATAAGTGCCGCGTTGCGTGGGACGACTGACGCGCTGCCCGGCAAGATTGAAACAGCGGTCTAAAGAAGTAGCATCGCCAGTGAGCGTGCGTATTCCCACTTCATCCTGGGGAATTAGGACTACGACAAAGTTGATTATCGCAAGGTACTTCGAGCCGTCGGTTGAACTGACGGAAAACGATGAAGAGGGAGCATAAATGTCCTTTATACTAAAGTCGGTGTAACCATCGGCGCTGCCTTTGTAGGCAGGCGAGATAGTAGTGCCGTCCTCGGCAACAATGGTGAAGTGATCAGCAGCAGCACCTGAACTCCACTCCTGAACTTTAAAGCTGTAGCTCTTGATGAGGTAGCCTTCGGGGGCGGTCAGTGTTATTGTCTCTTCACGTCCTACCGCACCTACCTTGTAGGCCAGATTATAGAAGCCGTTCCATCCCGTGTAACGGTCAAAGGTGCCTGCCGACTTGGTCATCGTGAGACCGGCGATGGTGTTGCCGCCACGGGTCGAAGTCCAGACGGTGCGTGAGGTGTTATTGTCCCATGCCCCAAGTTCTGTTTCCTTGGCGTTGCCATAGACTATCTTCACGGTGTTTTGAGCGTCCTTTGCCTCCTCGATTACCTCGTCGGCGCGGGCTTCAAGTGTCTCGCGACTGATGACGATATAGGTCATGGCGTAGCAGTCCTGCTTGTCCTGATTGCCGAGGCTGCCGTCCTCGAAGATAATGGCAAGGTCGCCGTTGGCAAGTTTCTGCATGGAACTATAGGCGGCATAGCCAGGCTGCAATTGGAAAGCCTCCTGCCAGGTGGCGCCTTGGTCAAAACTCATATAAAGTCGCAAGTCGCGACGGAAATTACGAAAGTCCTTGACCACGGTGTGCAGCAACATATCGCGCTGCCCATCGCTCTCGCGGCTGTAGTACATAATATCTGCGTTACAACCATTGGCATTGAGGTCGGTCCAGAACTTCTTGTTTGTCCATCTGTTTATTCCGGTTGCCGTGGAGGCGTCTTCGGTGGTACGGGCATAAGCGCGGTTGGCCATCGAGTTCCAGCCGCCTTGACGCACCGACATCAGCAGCGTATTGTCGTTCATAATCTCGAGTTTTGACTCGTCGGCGCTCGCACAAGCCATCCTCGAGGCTATGGTCCACGTACCTCCTTCATCGTCGGAATAGAGGATGTATTCGTTGCATGTGCCGCTTACGACGCCGTTCATGGCAAAGGCCACGCGACCATTGGAGAAGCAGACGCCCTTGCCCGACGAGGTAAAGGCTGATGTTATGTTCAGACGATTCTTGTTGATTTTTGAATATATGTCCACCGGTGCGCTCCATGTGAGGCCGTTGTCGGTACTCTCGCTGTAACCCATGTGGAGCATGCCCGCCGGAAAACTATTGCTGCCTGCGGCCATAAGGCATATGAGTTTGCCTGAAAGCGTCCGCACGACAGCCGGGTCACCATAACCGCAAGCTGCCGCCGACGAGCCATCGCCGGCAGCTACGACCTGAGGCTCGCCCCACGTGGCGCCGTCGTCATTGCTCTTGCGGGCTACGACGTCTATCTTATGCTTACCTGCAGCTCCGCTTACCGCCTTGCCAAGGTCCTGGGTGTTGTCATAACGGTCGTCGCAAAGAGCCACTATACCACCGTCGAGGGTATTCATAATCGTTGGAATACGATAGTACTTGGCCTTGCTCTGCGACCCGGTCCAGAGGAAGCTCTGACGTTTATAGATAATCATCTTGCCGTCGGGGTTGCCCTTGGCGCTGAGGTCGCACTTACTGCCGCCCTGCGCATTATCGTATGCAATCTCTGCGATTGATGCATCTATGGAAGCCAGCTCCTCGGCATCCTCCTTGATATCGGCTGTCACCCAGAAATAGACGCTCTCGCCGTCGGCCAGAGCTTTCATGTTAACAGGTATGGGCACCTCGCCTTCTGCAGGCACAGCTTCGCCAAGGAATTGCGGCGAAGCTCCTGGGGCGTGCAGCTGATCAATGTCGGTAGCGTAGATTGCCACTCGGCTCATCTGCTCTGCGCCCTTCAACTTAACCTTAAAAAGAGTGGGAGTGCAACTGGTGCCTACGGTCAACCGCACACGCAGGAGAGCCTGCATAGCGTTTCCCAAGCCTGTGGTCTGATGACCTTGGCACACGATGACGTCGGCATCGGTGAAGCTTGTGGCTGAGACGTCCACCACCTCAACGGGGTAGAAAGCCCAGTCGTTGTTGCTGCCTACAGAGGTCGGCGCATCAGTACCCCATCCCACTACTGTGGCTTTCGAGTCGCCCTGATAGTAATCATTGCAATCAAGAATGCGCCCCGTGGTGGAACTTTGCAAATAGAAATGACCTGCCGTCCCATTGATTTTGCCAACGGTAACGGCCTCTGTAGGGTTTGCCGTGACGGCCACGTTGGTTGATTGTTCGAACTTGCCAAAGTAGTTTCCATAGCCTGTCTGAACGTAGAACAAGCCATTATCGGCATTCTGAAGTCGCACAAGATACTTGGCATTGGTTGTTGCCGAACTGGTGGGAGCCGTGGCGGTGTTGAAGAGAGTATGCGAGCCGGCATTCTCCCAAAGGTAACCACGCCCGTCACCACGGTCGTACATCACATACCACTGTTCCGTGGTAAGTTCCGAAGCCGGAGTTGAAGAAACGCTTATGCTCCTGCCCTCAAGCTCAGGCAACGGCTCGGACGAGAGAGTACGGGGTATTTCCTCGTCGTCAAAATTCAGCTTCTGCGTAGGAGAATAGGTGATGCCCTCGAGAGCCTTGCGCCCGTCGGGCGTTGTCAGTACGAAGGTAAACAGCCACTTATTCAGTCGTACCCCGTCGGCTGCGACGTATGGCAACTTAATCAGCACCTTGTTCCACCCAGCCTTGAGTTGCACGGCGACGGGGTTGCGTGCCGGGAAGTTCTCGTTCTGAAGGTCAACCTCTGCATTAATGCTCCGCCCCGTGTTGGTCCATGTGGGGGGCATAATCTCCTCTCCGTTGAGCCAGAGGCGCGAGCCCTTGCGGTCCCACTTGCCGCTGTCAGGGGCTTTGTCGTTCTCTGACCGTCCGTAGTTTTGGAACTCTATCAGTGCACCGGCTTCCTGACTGGTGGGCGAAAAGACGTAGGTCCATGCATAGGCCGTGTTGTTGAGCTGCGGATTGCCGTAGTAAGCCGGCACTATGGTTCCCCACGTGTGGCGCAGATAGATGCCGGCTCCAGTAGCCAGAGCCGAGGAATACTCCACGCCGTCGTAGGTGAACGAGGTAGGCATTAGGTCATCGTCGTTCGTCTCGGGCGGGAAGACCTTGGAGGCATCGCCGCCGTTGGGGAACGGGTCGGTGATACGCCAGCGCACATTCGTCTGGCGTACATACGGGATAGGCTCGCCGTCGAGCCAAGTATCCTTGTAGTAAAGGAAAC
Source organism: Bacteroidaceae bacterium (assembly GCA_016286165.1). Lineage (GTDB taxonomy): Bacteria > Bacteroidota > Bacteroidia > Bacteroidales > Bacteroidaceae > Physcousia. The sequence continues at coordinate 32,756 of JAEESE010000002.1, forward strand.
GGCGCTCCCAATCGGCAAACTCATCATACTCAGCCCCTATGTTCGGCAGCGTGGTGCCACCGACCTCGATATACTGCTTGCCGCCGCCCATCCAGCCGCGTTCGGCGGTAGCCAAGGCATTGGCGTAAAGGTTGTTCTGGCTGATGATATCCGTCTCGGTGGGCGTCTTGCGGTCGTTCCACAACGCGGTGATGGCGCCTGCCACCTCGGCACTGCCCCGCTCGGCATAATAGACACTGCTCTTGTAAATGCCTACAAGGTCGGCGAAGACGTCGAAATGATTGACGTAATTATAGCGGCAGTCAATGTTAGGCAGGCCGGCAATCTTTTTTCCAGCGGTGCTCCACATCTCGGTCATATCTACGTATGGGAGCGTAGATGTGCTGATGCTGACGCCGCTGATGGGATTCCATACAATACAGCGCCGGCCGAGCTCCTCCTTGATATACTTCGACATCTCGTTGACGAAGGCCGCAGTTGTGCCGGCTTCGTCGGCGCCCATATGAATATAGGGAGCCAGGGGGAAGGCGGCTGCCAGCTCGCTGAGCAGTTTTTTCAGTGCGGCCTTGCCCTGGTCGCTGCTCATGGCAAAACCCATGGCCGTGGTGAAGGTCTTGGAGTGACCTGGCATATCTATCTCGGGGATAACCGTGATGCCGCGCTCTGCAGCGTAAGCCTCGAGTTCGGTGCACTGGGCCTGCGTGTAGTACTTACCCTCGAAGCGTGTCATGTTGGCGGCTCGGTTGAGCTGCGGATAGACTTTTGATTCGAAGCGGAAGCCCTGGTTGTCGGTCATGTGCCAATGGAACACATTGACCTTGAAGCGTGCGAGCAGGTCTATTTCCTTCTTCAGTTCATCGAAACTGATGAACGAACGGCCCACGTCGTGCATGAAACCACGCACCTTAAAGGCCGGATAGTCGGTAATTTCAACACCTGAGATAGATTGTCCGTCGGTTTCTGCTGCCAGCTGTGCCAGTGTCTGTGCTGCTCTGATAACTCCGGTTCCAGACGCTGCCTTGATGGTTATGGTGTTGCTCCCGACTTGCAATCGGTAGCCTTCGTTGGGGAAGCCCGGCAAATCATAGTCGAAGGTTCCCAAGGCTTGGGCATTCACGAGTTCCACATTGACCTTGGTCGTGGCGCTCTCATCAATGGTGAAAAGCGAAGCCAAGAGCGTAGAACCCGTGGGGTCAGTCACCTTGACACCGCGATTCAGGTCGAACGATGCATCGGTATAACTGATGCTCTTGGGCTTGGGCAGCAGGTAGTTAGAGCCGGAGCCGGATTGAGCCTGCGCACAAACTATACCCGACATGACGGCGAGTAGAGTGGTAAGAAGGTGTCGTAAAGTTTTCATCGGTTTATGGGTTAGTTAGAGGTTATATATAATGCTGCCGCTTCGGCACAACGTTCACCATCGATTGCTGCACTTACGATGCCGCCCGCGTAGCCCGCTCCTTCGCCGCAGGGGTACAGGCCGCGGAGACGGATATGGTGGAGCGACTCTGCATCACGAAGTATGCGAACTGGCGAGGAGGTTCGTGTTTCTACGCCTATTACCGTAGCCTCCTGCGTGAGAAAGCCTCGGCTCTTGCGGTCGAAAATGCGGAAGCCTTCCTGCAGACGACTGACGATGAACTTTGGCATCCAGAAATGAAGCGGCGAAGCTACTATGCCAGGAGCATAACTGCTCTGGGGCAGTTCGGCAGAAAGGCGGCCGCGCACGAAATCTGTCATGCGCTGAGCGGGAGCCGTCTGGCGCCGCCCGCCTTGCAACCAAGCCAGCCGCTCAAGGTGCTCCTGCAGGGCCATCATGGTCAGCGCACCGCTTGCAGCTACCGTCAAGCCATCGCCGTTCGCCACCGACGTTTCCTGTTCTGAAAGCGAGCCTAGGGCTTCACCGGGGGTGGCAAGGGGAGTGAGGTCTTCGGGTCTTAACTCAACCACCATTCCCGAATTGCTCCATCGCCCGTTGCGGTGACTCGGGCTCATGCCATTGACCACCACTTGCTCTGGACCTGTTGCCGCCGGCACCACGAAACCGCCTGGGCACATGCAGAAACTGTACACGCCGCGCCCTTGGCATTGTTCCACAAAGCTGTATTCGGCAGCCGGCAACCAGCGGCCGCGGCCGTCGCGACTATGATATTGAATGCGGTCAATTAACTCGGCAGGGTGCTCAAGACGCACGCCCACGGCAATGCCCTTGGCCTCTATCTCTATGCCCTCGGCCGCGAGCATTCGGTAAACATCACGTGCCGAATGGCCAGTAGCCATGATAACGGGGCCCATAAAGGTTTTTTCTTCCTGGCATTCGTCGGCAGCAATAGCTTTGATACCCACTACTTCATCGCCCCTGATGACAAGGCCTGTCATGCGCGTCTGGAAATGTACCTCGCCTCCGCAACGGATTATGGTGTTGCGCATATTCTCAATGACGCGGGGCAGACGGTCGGTGCCTATATGGGGGTGAGCATCAATTAGGATATCTGTGGCAGCGCCGTGCTGACAAAACACGCGCAGTATTTTCTCCACCGAACCACGTTTCTTGGAGCGGGTATACAACTTACCGTCGGAATAGGCCCCTGCCCCACCCTCGCCAAAGGAGTAGTTGCTCTCGGGGTCTACGACGTGTTCGCGGGAGATACGGGCAAGGTCGCGCTTGCGTTCGTGGACGTCTTTGCCACGCTCAACAACTATAGGCCTCAAGCCAAGTTCTATCAAGCGCAAGGCTGCAAACAAACCGCCAGGACCGGCTCCTACGACGACAACTGCCGCACGGCATTCGACAGAAGGATAGTCCACCGGCTCGAACTCTGCTTCGCTGACAGGTTCGTCAAGCCACAAGCGCAGGCCGAGGTTCACAAACACCTGCCTCTGGCGGGCATCTATACTGCGACGCACTATCCGAAGGCCCTGTATCCGGCCCGGCCTCACTCCACATTCTTCTGCTGCACGCTCTCGAAGAAGGGCATCAGTGGCTGCCACCTCGGGCACTACACGTAGTTGTAAGTCTTTGATCATTGTCGCAGCAAAGGTAATTTATTAATGTAGGCGCTGACGCCGTTCTATTGCTTCACACGACGCAGACGCGGCAAGCGACGGGCATCGTCGGCCGTTGCCTCGACAATACTTATGGCAAAACCACCGCCGGCCACTGATGTCAGCGTGAGTGCCGTCTTGGCGTCAACAAGACCGCGGCTTATCACATAGGCCTGAGGGTTAGTCTTGTAGTCGGCATCGTGAGCATCAGCATAAACGGTAGCCACGTATTTCTTGCCTGCGGTGAGGAAGTTGAGTTTGAGCACAGAAGTGTGAGCCTGCTGGCCTGCCACAGAGCCTACGAACCAGTTGTCGGTTCCCTTGGCGCGTCGTGCTGCGGTGATATATTCCATAGGCTCGGCCTCGAGATACAGGCTCTCGTCCCAGTCGAGAGCCACGTCTTTGATGAACTGGAATGCATCTAAATGCTTCTCATAGTTCTCGGGGAAGTCGGCAGCCATCTGCAACGGGCTATACATGGTAACGTAAAGCGCCAACTGGCCGCAGATGGTAGAGTTGACATGCGAGCCATTGGCACAATCCATCTCAAAGATGCCGGGCGTATAATCCATCGGACCTCCCTGAAGACGAGTGAAAGGCAGGATAGCCGTATGCCCTGGCTTGGAACCTCCGAAGGCCTGATATTCCGTTCCGCGGGCACTTTCGTTGCCGACGAGGTTGGGATAAGTACGGCATAAGCCAGTGGGACGCACCGCTTCGTGAGCGTTGACCATGATGTGGTAGTCGGCGGCCCTACGGATAGCGTGTAGGTAGTGGTTGATTATCATCTGACTATAATGGTATTCACCACGTGGGATGATATCTCCGACGTAACCGCTCTTGACGGCGTCGTAACCATAGTCGCGCATGAGTTGGTAGGCGCGGTCCATGTGCTTCTCGTAGTTCATGACCGACGACGACGTTTCATGGTGCATCATAAGTTTTACGCCTTTAGAGTGGGCGTACTCGTTGAGCGCCTTGATGTCGAAATCGGGATAAGGGGTAAGGAAGTCGAAGACATACTCTTTGGAGTTGCCTGTCCAGTCTTCCCATCCTATATTCCACCCCTCTACCAGTACCTGGTCGAAGCCATGCTCGGCTGCGAAGTCGATGTAACGACGCACATTGGCATTGTTGGTGGAGTGACGGCCCGAGGGTGCAGCCTTCGAATAGTCGGTCTGCCCGAGCTTTACGGATGGGAACTGACTGGTATATGCCCAGTCGCCCTTGCCCGAAATCATTTCCCACCAAACGCCTATGTACTTGGTTGGGTGAATCCAACTGGTGTCATCAAGCTTGCAAGGCTCGTTGAGGTTGAGGATAAGGTCGGAAGCCAATACCCGACGTGCGTCATCACTTACGATGACTGTGCGCCAAGGGCTGGTGCAAGGCGTCTGCAGATACCCCTTAATGCCTTGAGCATCAGGCGTGAGCCACGAGGTAAATGTCAGCGTCTGCTCGTTCAGGTTGAGGTGCATAGCGGGATAGTTGACCAATGCAGCTTCGTGAAGATTTATATATAATCCCTTGTCGGTCTTCATCTGAAGTGAGGTCTGCACGCCCGTCTCGGAGAACTGTGTTTGCGAGAGATTGCCTGTTACAGCATCGCGGAAGAGGCCACGTATCTCACTCAGGCGCGAGCGCGTATACTCATATTCCTGGGTATCGTAGTCGCCGGCAATCCACCAGGCGATATGGTCGCCGGTCATGGCAAACTCCGTGCGCTCGTCTTTGACTACGAAATAGTTGAGCTTGCCCTCCTGCGGGAACTCATATCGAAAGCCTACGCCATCGTCGTAAACGCGGAAACGGATATTCATCAAGCGCTCCGTCGCAGGTTGTGCAAGGCGTACGAGCAACTCATTGTAGTGATTGCGTATGGTCGAGTTCTCGCCCCAAACGGGTTTCCAAGTCTCGTCGAAAGTGGATGTCTGCTCGCCCGTGACGGTAAAACCATCAAGGAGATTCTCTGCTTCCTTCAGCTCGTAACCGAGGCGGCTCTCGCCTATGACCAACTGACCACGATACGTGACTTGGTAAGTAGGCACGGTTCCCTTAAGGTTAAACACCACTTTGACGTCGCCATTGGGCGAAGTCACCTCACCGGCCTTGACCATCAATGCCGAAGCGAGGCACAGGATTGTCAACAGAAACTTTTTCATAAGCGCTACTGTTAGAGTTCCTACAAGGAATAATTATTATGCGAAACGGGCTGCCTGTTCGGCTGTAAAGACGTCGTCGTCGAAATAGTCGAGACGCATGGCGCGGCGAACTTCCGACATTGTCTGGGCACCTGCCTCGCGAGCAACTTCGGTGCCACGGCGCAAGATGTCGATAACAGCCGGTATGTCTTTCTCGAACTCTGCACGACGCTGACGAATAGGCTCAAGTGTTTCCTGCAGCACGGCGGCGAGGAACTTCTTGCATTTCATGTCGCCAAGACCTCCGCGGCGGTAATGGTCCTTAAGAGCGTCGAGGTTCTCATATTCAGGCAGATAACGGCCGAAATGCTCGGGACGGCAGAAAGCATCGAGGTAAGTGAACACGGTGTTGCCTTCAATCTTTCCGGGGTCACTGACGCGTAGGTGGTCGGGGTCAGTAAACATCGACTTCACCTTTTTCTCCACCTCATCGGCGCTGTCCTTGAGGTAGATACAATTGCCGAGGCTCTTGGACATCTTGGCCTTGCCGTCGGTACCGGGCAGGCGCAAGCAGGCTGCATTTTCGGGCAGCAGGATATTAGGCTCTACCAGCGTCTCGCCGTAAATATTATTGAAACGGCGCACTATCTCACGGCACTGTTCAAGCATCGGTTCCTGGTCTTCGCCCACAGGCACCGTGGTAGCCTTGAAGAGGGTGATGTCGGCAGCCTGCGAGATGGGATAGGTAAAGAAACCTACGGGTATGCTCTCGCCCGAGAAACCGCGCATCTGAATCTCTGTCTTCACCGTAGGATTACGCTGAAGGCGACTCACACTCACGAGGTCCATGAAATAGAATGTCAGCTCGCAGAGCTCAGGAATCTGGCTTTGAATGAAAAGCGTGCTCTTCGTCGGGTCAAGACCTACGGCCAGATAGTCGAGTGCTACTTCTATGACGTTCTGACGAACCTTATCAGGATTGTCGATATTGTCGGTAAGGGCTTGCGCGTCAGCCTCGAAGATAAAAATCTTGTCGTAGAGACCTGAGTTCTGAAGTTCTACGCGACGGCGCAATGAACCTACATAGTGACCAATGTGAAGGGGACCGGTGGGACGGTCGCCAGTGAGGATAATTTTTTCTTTTGCAGACATAAATGTATTATATTATTTGATTTCTTTTACGCTTTGATGAACAGTTTCTCTATCTCGTCCTGCCCGAGGATGGCCGTTATGGCATGACCATCGGGGGTGTAATTGGGATTTGGTGTGGCAAAAAGCTGGGTCGTGAGGTCGCGCATCTCAAGTTCCGAGAGCACCTGACCTTGTGGAATAGCTGCCGCACGGGCCAATGTTGAAGCTAGTTGGTCCAACAACTTATCGGCAGGCAGGTTGCCATAATCGGCAGCCGCAGCCAGGAGTTCTGCAAGAAGGCTTTGCGGATCAATGCCCTCGAAACCTTCAGGATAGCCGTTGACGGAAACGTTGCCGCCGCCGAGGTCGCCTATATCAAAGCCGAGGCGCGCCAAATCTTCATGCACCAAGGTAAAGGTGGCAGCCTGCGAGGCCGAGAGCTGCATCACTTCGGGGAAGAGGTAGCGTTGCGACGGCAGCGAAGTAGACCTCAGCTGCGCCATGTACTTATTATATAAAACGCGGACATGCGCGCGATGCTGGTCTATAAGCAGCAGGCCAGTCTCCACGGCGGTGAGGATATATTGGCCTCGATATTGGAAAAAGGCTGCGCCGTCCCAGGTATGCTCCGTGGGGGCATTCGTCAGCTCGGGCATCACACCTTCCTCAGCATGCGAGGGCGCCTTGTTGAGCCCCTCATATAGGTTTTCCCAACCGGCAGGGGCCGTCGTGCTCCTCCGCTCATAGGATTTGGTATCAAACGGATTATCGAAGGGATTATAACGAGGATTAATCTCTACCTTCGGCGCTGAAGGATGGCTCTCAACGTTAGGATTGAAGACAGGCATATCTGTCGGACGCCCCTCGGTATCAAACTCTATTGTAGGTATGGCGTTGAAACGACCTATCGACTCACGCACGGCAGCCAACAGGATTTGCCATATCGCCTGCTCGTTCTCGAACTTAATCTCGGTCTTCGTGGGGTGGATATTCACGTCGATGTCGGCAGGCGGCACTTCGAAATAGATGAAATAAGGCACCTGCTCGTCGGCGGGAATGAGACGCGTGAATGCCTCCTGCACAGCACGATGGAAATAGGGGTGCCGCATGAAACGGTTGTTGACGAAGAAGAACTGCTGTGCTCCGCGCTTGCGAGCTGCCTCGGGCTTACCCACGAAGCCGCGTATGGTGACCATCGGTGTCTCTACCTCTACGGGCAGCAGGCGCTCTGCTATGCGCGAGCCGAAGACTGCAGATATACGCCCCTTGGTGCTCGCCGGAGCAAGGTTTAGGATGGGCGTGTCGTTGTGCGTCAGCGAGAACGAGATATCAGGATGCACAAGCACTATACGCTCCAACTCGCTGGTGATATTGTTAAGCTCCGTGGCCGCGGTCTTGAGGAACTTACGACGTGCCGGAACGTTGAAGAACAGGTTCTTTACGATGATATTCGTGCCTACGGCACAAGCTACCGGCTCTTGGGCCGTCACTCGCGAGGCCTCAATGCTCAGGTGCGTGCCAAGGTCGGCATCTGCCGTACGGGTGGTCAGTTCCACCTGCGACACTGCCACTATCGAGGGAAGGGCCTCGCCCCTGAAGCCCATGGTGGTTAGCGTAAACAGATCGGCAGCCTCACGAATCTTGCTTGTAGCATGACGCTCGAAAGCCAGTCGGGCATCTGTCTCACTCATCCCACAGCCGTCGTCGACAACTTGCAGGCTTGTACGGCCGGCATCAACAGCTATTACGTCGATGCGGTGAGCACCGGCGTCAACGGCGTTCTCCACCAGTTCCTTGACCACGGAGGCCGGTCGCTGGATTACTTCGCCTGCTGCTATCTGATTGGCTACTGAGTCTGGAAGAAGTTGAATTAGGTCCAAGGGGGGGGTAGTTTAAAGTTTAAGGTTTAATGTTACTTTCGCAAGCTCTGCTTGCTTGTTTTGGGAAGTTTAACTTCCTCTCGAGCGAAGCGAGTCTGAGTTTACCTTCTCAGAACTTAAAGCTGCCGGTCATCAGATAATACCAGAGCATGACTAGCACCACGATGATGGCAATGGTAATGCCTGGGTGGAGGCGACGCCTGTCGGGATCAGCCTTCTTAAGATTCTTGGCAAACTTTCCGCGGTACGACTCGATGTCGGGCTTGTACTCGGGCGTCTCACCGCGTGCCAACTGTTCCTCGCGCTTAGCCTGGGCAACGAGTTTATCTAGTTTGTCCTTGCGCTCGGACGTGTAAATATGCACTCCCTGAAATCGACGGGGGCTACGGGTTGAGAATAAAGCCATAGTTGTTGAGAGTTGGGTGCCTCTCTCCCCGCTCTCCCCCAAAGGGAGAGGGCCTCGCTTCGGTTGAAGCAGCGCCTGGAGGATAGTTGAGAGGTGATAGTTTATAGTTTATAGTTGAGAGTTTAGAGTTTCGCTACTTCGCCAACGCATTATCTGCCGCCGCCTTTCCGCCTTTGCCCTTTGGTGGCGGTGCGGATTTGTCGGATAGCGACGCCTTAGGTTTTGTGTGCTGCACCGACTCTTTGAGTTCGAAGCCGGCTTTCTTTGGGCGCCATTCGAAAATGTCGTACTTGTCAACAGGGCGTACGTAGTCGAACCATCCGAAGTTGTCGAGGTAACGCTCCTTGCGCGTAGCCAGGGCCAACGGGTGTAGCTTGCCTTCTGCTTCGGGCATCCAGATTTTATCAAGCTGCTGCTCGCCCATGAAGAGTTTCAGCTCGGAAGATTCCGACTGCAGCAGCCCTATCATTAGGCTGTCGGAGTCGAGGGGGTAATAGCGCACTATCACGTTGCCCTCCGCCCACGTCATCTTCATCTTGCCGTTAACGAAGTAGCTGCGCATGATATTGCCCGTCACCTGATTATAGCTCATGGTGTCGAGCCGTTCCACTGAGAGAGCCTGACGTATGACGTAGGTGGAATCAATGGTGGAGTCGTTCATCCACGCCTTTATCTCTTCGCCCAGCAGCTGCTGCCCCTGTTGCCAGAGGATAGGTTCACGGTACATTGTCAGGCACGAGTCGCGTGAGATGTAGACCATAGAATCGCACACAGCCTGCATATCTACTCGGAACGCCCGCACATGGTTGTAGGCGCGGAGCTCTCGCCATACGCTGTCGGTGTCGATATCGTAGGTAAAGAGCTTGAAGGTGTCGGCGTGGCAGAAGAGCGTATCGCGCTGCGAATAGTCGATGCACACGGCGCTGTCGGCAGCCTCGGCATAGCCTATGGAATCGGCATAGAGGACGTAGTTGCCGGTAAACATATTGCGCGAGTCCTTGTCCACATAGACCACGTTCCCGTAGGCCTTGGAGACGGCGCCCTCGCCTGTATAGTCGAGGCTGTCGCCTGTGATGGTGATACCTTTGTTGCTCACTATAGACCTATCCAGCAGGAAAGCATGGTCGGCACGCGTGTCGTAGGTACCGCGCTCGCTGTAGATATGGTTGTCGCCGTTGTCGATGTTCGAAGGTCCCACGATACGTGCGAAGCCGCTGCCGGTGTTGTAGTGTAACGTATCAGATATGAGTGTGAACTTTGGATTCTTAAGGTCAACGTTATAGTTGAAGATAGCCTCGCGTGTAGCCGGACTGTACTGCCCCCATTCGCTGGTCAGCGTATTCTCCTTGTCCACGAGCTTGCCACCTTGGAAGAAGTAGCCAAGTTCGTAGAGACGGTCGTAGTCAAGCGAATCGGTGTAGAGCTTGCTCTTGTGATGAGTGAGCACCACGTCATGTCGGGCCTGTGCCATCTGGTCATTGCCGTCGTAGTAAAGCACTTTGGAAGTCAGCGTGAGTGTATCGTGCTGGTTCATCTTCACGTGCCCGAAAGCGTCGAAGGAATTGTTGTCCTCGTAGTAGTAGGCGCTGTCGCAGGTGAGGACTACTCCGTCGTGCAGGAAGCGAACATGTCCGCGCAGGATTTGCGCATCGGGGTTACGACGCTGGTCATAGAAGAGCTCGTCGGAATGTAGCAGGTTTATCCGCTTATTGCTCTGCTTGCGGGGGGGAGCCATCTCAGGCAGGCTCACTTCCGGCCCTTCATTGAACGGGAGAAGCGAAGCCTCTGCACCCACCGCCCTCCAAGGGGATAAGGGAGCAGAGACGCTTGCCAGCGCGCAGAGGGCGGATAGCAATGCAACAATTATAAAAGGTGTTCTTGATTTCAAAGAGGATTATTTATTTAAGATTCGCAAGCCCTGCTTGCTTGGAAGAAGTATTTTGGGGGAAGTATTTTTTGGGGAAGTTAAAGGAGTTAAAGACGATAGTTTCAAGAGCTGTTATCCATTTTTCACTTTTCACTCTTTCACTTTTCACTTCCGTGGCGAAGCCACACTCCCCTCCCCTTAATCCTTTATCCACCCCGGGTACTGGAATTCGCAATTCACCCATTCGGGATTAATGCGAACGTAGGTGGCACGCTGTTTCTCTTTTATCCAGTTGTTGAGGAACTCCTCGCTGCGCTTGGCCTTCACTATCTGACTTAGGATTTGGAAGTCCTCGGTGATGGTAGCGGCATGCGCCTTGATACGGCTCTTCAGCTTTACCACACAGCACTGCTGCTTACCCGATTTGTCGAGCATAGTGAAGGGCTTTGACATCTCGCCCACGTCGAGGCCTTCGACCACACGTGCTATCTCTGTGGGCAGTTCGGCCATCTTGAATCGTGAGGTACGAATGCGCTGACCTGTCATCTCATCGCGCACCACGTTGAACATCAGTCCGTTGTTGGCACGCGAGTCCTTATCGTCGGAGAGTGCCGAGGCAGCCTGCTCGAAGGTGAATTTGCCGTCGCGGATATCCATTGAGATGGAGTCGAGACGCAGCAGCGCCGCGTCAACATCCTTCTCGTCCACATGCGGCTTGAGCAGTATATGGCGCAGTTTCAGTTTGTCGCCTCGCCTGTCCACCAGCTGAATGATATGATATCCGTACTGCGACTCCACGATTTTCGACACCTTTTTGGGGTCGGTGAGGCTCCACGCCACGTTGGCAAAGGCGGGGTCGAGGTCCACCTTGCTCATATAGTCCATCTCGCCGCCCTGGCGTGCCGACTCACGGTCCTCGCTGAAGAGGCGTGCCAGGGTGTTGAAGGTCGACTCTCCCGAGGTGATACGCTCAGAATAGTCGCGCAGCTCAGCCTTCACGCGGTCTATCTCCTCCTGCTGCACGCGCGGGTGCTCGGCAAGCAGCTCCACCTCCACCTGGGTGGGAATGATGGGCAGCGAGTCCTCGGGCATATCTTTGAAGAAATGGCGCACCTCGGCTGGCGTCACCTTGATATTCTCAGTGAGGTGGTCCTTCACAAGGTCCATGAGCTGGTTGTCCTTCACTAGGTCGTAGGTCTCCTCGCGTATCTGGGCGAGCGTCATGCCGCGGTATTCTTCCAGTTTCTCCTTGGAGCCTGCCGTCTGCACCCAGTCGTTGATCTGTGCGTCGACGTATCTGTTCACTTCGTCCTCGTTGGCCTCGAGGCTGTCTATCTCAGCCTGATGTATGAAGAGTTTTTGTATGGCCAGGTTCTCGGGAATCACGCAGTAGGGATTACCCTGAACGCGCCCCATCTGCGTGCGCACCTTCTCTACGTCGCTGCGGAGGATAGCCTCGTCGCCCACCACCCATATCACCTCGTCTACGACGTTGTTGGCGCTCTGGGCGAAGGCACTGAGGCTGAATACTAATTGCGAAATTAGGAATAAGAAATGATAACGTTTCATCAGAGCTCTTGCGCTTAGTGTTTATTGACGGTTTTCAGAACTTCCTTGTATACCTCAAACTTATAGCGGCGACGCAGAGCCTCGACGAACTCCTGCTCCTTCACGGCCTGGTAGTCGGTCACCACCTGCGGACCCACGTCGGTCCAGCGCTGCGGTCCTTTCTTCAGTTTGCGGCCTACCACGGCAGCTGCAGGATATTTCTTCGCGGGACGCGTCTTGCCTTGTTTCACGCCGAAGGCCAGCGAGTCCACCATGGCGTTCTCACCCTGCTCGAACACCCGACGCTCGAAGCGCACCTGCACGCTGTCGGCATTGAACTGTTTCTTCACCATGCCGGCCCACAGGTCCTCGTTCTTGCAGCCTTTCAGCGTCTTCACGGCGCGCTTCAGCACGTTTTTGTCTACGGCCTGCAGCAGTGCGCCTGCGAAATGAGGCTTGGTGTAAGCATACACTTTCTTGTTCTTCTTGAAATAGTTCTCAAGGGCTGCGGTATCCTTGGCAGCCGGTTCCCACACCTGTCGCTGGCATACTTCGAATAGCAGCAGGCCGTCGTGGTATTCCTGAAACAGGTAGCGCAGCTCCTCATCCTCGGCAGCCACGCGCTCGGCCTGCTCGTCCATCACCTGCTCCACGGTCTTGCCCGTGGCGCTGCTGAGGCTGTCGGCGGCCTGAGTTGCCAGGCGGTCGCGCATGCCGCGTGCCTCCAGGAACTGACGGATACGGGGTGCCAACGTGTCGTAGGGCTCGAGGGGCTTCTGGTCCATGAGCTTCAGGATATGCCAGCCCACGGTCGAGAGCATAGGCTCTGCCACCTCGCCCGTAGTCATCGTGTAGGCCTTATCCTCTATCTCCTTGAGCAACTGATGAGGACCTATCCAACCTATTATGCCGCCACGGGCTGCCGTGCCGCGGTCGTCGGAAGCCTCAGAGGCCAACTGTGCAAAGTCCTTGCCAGCGGTCAGTTCGGCATAAATGCTGTCGATGCGCGCCTTGGCGGCAGCCTGCGACGCGGCATCGCTCTGCTGAGGCATATGCACGAAGATATGCGCCAGCTCCAGCAACTGCTTACCCTCAAGTTGTGCCAGCATCTGGTCGTAGTAGTTGCGCACCTCCTGCTCCTCGGCTTCGGGCGTCACCAGCAACGGCCGCAACTGCTGGTCGCGGTAGGTGCGGTACTCCTGTTGGTAGCTTGACAGCGTGTCAAGCTTAGCATCAATGGCGGCCTCCACCTTCAGCTTGTAGTTGATGAACAGGTCGGCATATTCCTCTACGCTTTTCTTGTCTATCACGCCGTCGGTGTTGTTCTTGTTGTAGTTGTATTCAAACTCCGAACGGGGCACGGGCTTGCCGTTGATGCGCATCACTATCGGGTCATCAGTCTGCGCGGCCACCGTCTGGGCCAAGAGGCATAGGACCAAAGAAAAGATATACGTTAATGGTTTCATTAAGTATTTACAATATTTACAATTTGACAATTTATTTTTTTGGGGCAGTTAAAGAAGTTGGATTTTTGGGGAGTTAAAGAAGTTAAAGAAGTTATCGCTCGCTCTGCTCGCTGAGAAGTTAAAGGCGATACTTCCAAGAATAGTTTTCATCATCTAACTTGCCAATAAGTTTCGAAGTGAAAGCCAAAGCCTAGACATTCGTCTTTAACTCCTTTAACTCCTTTAACTCCTGTGGCCGGCCACACACCCCCCCTACTGCGGCGCCGAGTAGTTGGGTGCTTCGCTGGTGATGGTAATATCATGCGGGTGGCTCTCCAGCACGCCGGCGTTGGTGATACGCACGAACTTGGCGTGGTGCAGGTCCTCGATGGTGGCTGCTCCGCAGTAGCCCATGCCCGAGCGCAGACCGCCCGTGAGCTGATAGATAACCTCCTGCACGGTGCCCTTGTAAGGCACACGGCCGGCGATACCTTCCGGCACCAGTTTCTTCACGTCCTTCTCGCCAGCCTGGAAATAGCGGTCCTTGGAACCGTTCTCCATAGCCTCCAGCGAACCCATTCCGCGGTATGTCTTGTACTTACGGCCGCCCGAGATGATGGTGTCGCCCGGACTCTCCTCGGTGCCTGCCACCAGCGAGCCTATCATCACGCAGTAGCCACCGGCAGCAATGGCCTTGACGATATCGCCCGAGTAGCGCAGACCGCCGTCGGCTATCAGGGGCACTCCCGTGCCCGCCAGGGCGCATGCCACGTCGTAGACGGCAGAGAGCTGCGGCACACCCACACCCGCAATGACGCGTGTGGTGCAGATACTGCCGGGACCTATGCCCACCTTGATGCCGTCGGCACCGGCGTCGACCAGCATACGGGCTGCCTCGCCCGTTGCCACGTTACCCACCACGATGTCCACATCGGGGAATGCCGCCTTGGCCTCGCGCAGTTTGTCTATCACACCCTTGCTGTGGCCGTGAGCCGTATCAATCACTATGGCATCGGCACCAGCCTCTACGAGTGCGGTGATACGCTCCAGCGTGTCGGCCGTCACGCCCACACCCGCAGCCACGCGCAGGCGTCCTTTCTCGTCCTTACAAGCCATGGGCTTATCCTTGGCCTTGGTGATATCCTTGTAGGTGATGAGACCTATCAGGTGATTGTCGTCGTCCACCACCGGCAGCTTTTCAATCTTGTTCTCCTGCAGAATCTGTGCTGCGGCGAAGAGGTCGGTCTGCTGGTGTGTCGTCACCAGGTGGTCGCTGGTCATTACCTCGGCGATTGGCCTCTCCACGCGACGTTCGAACCTCAAGTCGCGGTTGGTGACGATGCCCACCAGGTGGTTGTCCTCGTCCACCACGGGAATGCCGCCGATATGATATTCTGCCATCAGCGCCAGGGCATCAGCCACACGCGCTGTGCTGCGAATGGTCACGGGGTCGTAGATCATACCGTTCTCGGCACGCTTTACGATTGCCACCTGCCGAGCCTGTTCTTCGATGCTCATGTTCTTGTGAATCACGCCTATGCCACCTTCGCGGGCAATGGCAATGGCCATGGTAGCCTCGGTCACGGTATCCATAGCAGCCGTCACGAAGGGCACCTTCAGTTCTATGTGGCGCGAGAAGCGGGTAGTGAGGTCCACGGTGCGTGGCAGCACCTCGGAATAGGCAGGAACGAGCAGTACGTCGTCAAACGTCAGTCCGTCCATCACGATGCGGTCTTTTGAGAAGTTGGCCATGAGAAATATTGTTTTTTAGTTTACTATTTTAATATTGGCTGCAAAGTTACACCCTTTTTCCAACATAGCCAAAGGGAAAATTATAAATAATTTTAAAAAACAAAAAATGTAGCATTCACGCCCTACGTACATGTTCTTACAGCCCCCGACAACACAACTATCTCCTTTTTCCTTTTTACTTCATACTTCTTATGCTTTTACCTTATCTCATACTGCTTAATCGTTTTCATTACTTTGTCTATTTGCATCGTCCAATTCGAGCAGACGTATCAACTTGTATGACAGGTAAGGTTTTCAAATTAGACTAATCATATGAGGTGGATCACAACGGGTGGGACACCTTACACGATCGGTCAGATCTGCCTACACGACCAGACGTATCAGCCAACATGACCTATCGTATCTGCTAACATGACCTATCGTATCTGCTAACATGACCAGTCATATCTAACAATACGTGCTTTCTTACCTGCCACCCCTCCTTGCTGGCAGATATATTATCGGGGTTCTCTTCTGGGGCTCAAAATAGTGGCGACAATACACTCATTAAGCGCATTCACAGGCTCAAAAACAGATATAAATGTAGCTTTTGTTTGCAGTAAACTCCGAATTATCATATTTTTGCAGGGTGAAAATCGAGATATTACCTTTATACTTATCAATTTAAATCAAAATGACTATGAAGAAAAAACTACTCTTTTTGCTTGCCCTGATGACTTTCGGAGGGTACAGCCTTGTAAAAGCCGACGTGATAACGGACCCGTCGCAACTGAGCAACACTAAAGTGTACACAATCAACACTGCGCGCGGATACCTTAACCTCGACACGGAGGAGAGCTTCCTGACGTCGTCGCTCGTCACGGACAAGGACCCTGAGAGCCCTACGTACAACCAGTTCGTGGTGGAGAATGAGATAGCCTCGCCCGATGAGGATGCCCGCCAGTTCGGAATACTGCTCATCGACGGGAAGTACTATCTCTACAGCCCGAAGCTGAAGATGTTTGCGATGTTGCATAACCAGACGCTTGAATTCCACCCCAGTGCAGGCACGGGCCTCGCGTTTACCAAGGACGGTCAGGAGGGCGCTCCGTTGCGCCTGAAGGTCTTCGGTTGGGGTGATGCCGGCGACCAGGCATATTACATCAACAACAACGGAAACATCGTGCTGAACAAATACACCACGGTGGACCAGGGCAACTCGCTCATGGTGGAGGAAGTGGAGGGCGCTACGCTCGACTTTGACGAGGCGATGGAGGTGTTCAACGCCGACAACGAATGGTTTGACTCGCACCACGTGTACTATATCTCCACCGACCCCACGCGCATGGGGCAATGGGGTATCGATACCGACGGTCTGTCGGTGACCGGCACGCGTGAGGATGCCGACTTCTCGAATCCCGCCTGTGCCGACGATGACAGGAAATGGGCGTTCTACAAGGACGGCTCGAAGACGTATCTGTTTAATGTGGGCATGAAGATGTTCCTGAGCAAGAACACTAAACCCATGTCGATAGGCGGCAGTAATATGGAGGTGGGGCAGCTGACGGCCTCGAAGGATGAGTTTGCCAGCGTGAAATTCGTGCTGAGCAACAACGACAACTACCCCTTCACGTTTTATATCGAGGACAACGGCAGATGGTTCAACGGCCAGGGCAAGGGTTGCATGACGGTGAACTCGTGGAGGAGCAACTTCGATGAAGGTAACCGCCAGATGATTACGGAGGTAGAGGGCGAAGATGCGTATGAGGATATGCTGGAGTTCTTCGAAACGCCATCATGGGATATCACTTACCGTCTCATGTTCGAAGGCCAGGAAGTGGCCACGGTGGTGCGCAACATGACGAAGGGTTTCGAGGCCAAGCTGCCTGATGATATGATCTTCAGTTCGTGCAGCTATGAATATTCCACCGATATCATCACCTCAAACGAAGATGTGGAGGTGGAGGTTATCTGGGAAGGCCCGTTTGAATTCTCGGAGAGCTACGACGAAGCAATATGGTATAACCTACTGTTCGACCGCGAGAACGAAGGGCGCGACGGCCGTTGGTATGCCTACTGGGAGGAAGGCACTGAGCCTTACTACCCGAAGAAGAACGCCGACGACGCCCTGCGCTCGGCACCGCAATGCCAGTGGGCCTTCGTGGGCAGTCCTTATAAGTTCGTCATCTACAACAAAGCCGGCGGACCTGACATGACGCTGGCCAACAAGGGCTTCGACAACGGCGGCAACACGGCAGGCGCCACCGTGCTCCGACCGGGCGAGCACTACTGGATAGCCAAGGACTATGACCCCGCATTGGATGAGTTCTCAATCGGCGTGGACGTGAACGGCACCTTCTGCCGTATCAACCAGGTAGGCGGCGCTTCAGCCTCATCGTACTTCGGTCTGTGGACGGGCTTCGACGTAGGTTCGATGCTGATGACTGAAAATGTGCCGGAGGTAGAGGTTACCGACGTGTACTACGATGTCTATTACGAAGGTGAGATGGTGGCATCGGCCAAGCTCATCGGCCAGCAGGTGGACGAAAACATAGGCGACATTCCCTCGTCGCTCATTCGCGACTTCGTGGACCTGGACTTCGACTTGAACGTCAAGGTTGAACCCGACCTCCACGTGCCCGTGACTGCCACTTGGGTCGGACCGTTTGAACTGGCTAAGGACTTCGACAGCGCCAAGTGGTTTGACCTGTCGGTACGCGGGAATTGGTACGTCAACTGCGACAGTCTGGACAGAGACGGAGCCCTGCTCACCGTAGAGGCCAACCCCATAGGTCTGGGCGAGGATTCCTATCAATGGGCATTCGTGGGCGACCCATGGCACGTCAAGATGTACAACAAAGCCAAGGGCAGAGATGCGGTGTATGCATGGACCGCTGCTGAAAGCAAAAACATACCGGTCTTCGTGCCCGCGTCAACAGAGAACTACTGGCAGATTCGTCAGCTGACACTGACCGATGATATCTACGCCAACTCCTTTATGCTCACCATTCCCGAGAACGGATGGCAGCTGAACCAGAACGGCGGCGTAGGAGGTCCGCTGAAAATATGGAGCAGCACCACCCAGGCTGATGCAGGCTCTGCATTCACCGTGTTTGACGTTCCCGACGACTATTCTCAGTTCGTGGTCGAGAATATAGCCCCCACGATGGAGAGCGAGACGAAATGGCTATACTGGAATGATGCCGCCCGACAGACTATCGGCTACAAGCCCGAGTACAAAGAGAGCTGCACTTTGGAGCAGTACAAGGGTATGATGGAAGCCATCAACAAACTGAAGGACGACATCAACAACTACGAGCTGCCTCCGACCGGCTACTATCGCATGAAGAACAAATACTACAGCGACTTCCTGGGAATGAGCACCGACCTCGTGACCTCAACCGACGAAAGCGCTGACGCCACTACGGTAGTGAAGTTTACAAAGGTAGGCGACCGCCAGTACACGATTATGGCACAGGACGAATACCTGCAGCCGCTCGTACGAAGCACTTCCATGGAGACTAACCCCGACGAAGCCGCCGTGTTTACCCTGTTCATTATAGACCCCGGCTACGGAGCTTTCACAGCTACGGAGAAGCCCGAGGACGAGACCGATACCGATGCGATGAATGCATACAACTACTCGTTCATGCACCGTCGCCAAGAAAGAGACATGGTAGGTTGGGTGAACGACTCGCCCGCTTCGAACTGGCAACTCTTCGACGCCAAAAGCATGGAACTGACCGTAGGTACCGAGGGCGTGACAACGCTCTACGTGCCGTTTGCCGTGCAGCCCGTGGCTGGCGTGACGCCGTTCTACGGAACCGTCGAGAGCGACCACGTTCAGATGAACCCCCTCGAAGGTAATATACCGGCACACACAGGTGTAGTGATACTGGCTGAACCGGGAACCTACACACTGCCTATCCTCGCAGCCGACGGGGAAGCAATCGAAGACAATGACCTGCTGGGTGTGCTTATCCAGGAGAAACCGAGCTTTGCCATGACGCTGGAGGGTTCAGGCGAAGATGTGAACTTCGTGAAGTTCGAAGGCGAAGCCATCGGTCCTAACAAAGCATACCTCAAACTCGACGACCTGAGCATCGATTCGTTCCCCGTTGTGTTTGGCGACTACACGGGTATTCGTTCAATGGACAACGGACAACAGTCGCCGGACAATGCCGAGATATTCAACATCGCCGGCCAGCGTGTAGGGAAAGCCAACAAGGGCGTCTACATCATTGACGGCAAGAAGATGATAGTGAAGTAAGGAAACAAATTGCTAACGAAGAGAGGCTGTGCCAGCAATGACACAGCCTCTTGTTGTATATAGAAGTCAGGGGGACCGTAAGGGGAGAGTCCACTCTTCTGTATTGAACGGCCTGAAAGGGCAAAAGCATTTGATAACGATATGCTTTTGCTCCGTCATGGCGAGCGTTGGGGGCAGATTGTATATTATTCCACCGAATGGCAGTAGGTCACTCCCATCTTGTCGTAGAACTTCTGCAGCTGGGGCAGACGTGCCTTGAAGCTCTCGAAGTCCTTCTGGTCTGGGTTGCACCACTGCACCTCGCACATAGCGCCCAGACGTGGCAGCAACTGGAAGAAGGCGTGTTCGGGGAAGGCCACGTGCTCTGTCCACAGGTTTGCCTGCACGCCCATGATGCAGGTCTGTTCCTCTTCTGTCAGCTGGTCGGGGATAAGGGGCTCGAAGGAGTATATCTTGCTGCATGACACCTGGTAGCTGTCGGTGGTTTGGGGCTGCTTGCTGTAGTCCTTGAGCTGGGGGTGGTCGATGTATGAGTAGACATTAGGACTCATGATGACGCGATGGTGCTGCTTGGCAGCCTCGATGCCGCCCTTGGTGCCGCGCCACGACATCACGACGGCATTCTCCGTCAGTCCGCCGGACAGGATCTCGTCCCAGCCGATGAGGCTGCGTCCACGCGAGGCGAGGAACTGCTCAATCTCATGGTTAAGGTAGGTCTGCAGCTTGTTCTCAGCACTTTTACCGTCCTGACTACCTCTTCCGCCGGCACCGTCGTCCTTCGGGTCGCTGGTCAGTCCCAGTTCCTTGATCTTAGCCTGACATTTCGGACACTTCTGCCAGCGTTCCTTGGGGCATTCGTCGCCACCGATGTGGATGAATGGAGAGGGGAAGACGTCGCAGAGCTCGCCAAAGACGGTTTTCAGGAAGTCCAGGGTCTCGGGGTTGCCGCCGCAGAGCACGTCGCGCATCACACCCCAGTAGGGAGCGACGGGGTAGGGGCCTCCCAGACATCCCAGGTTGGGGAAGACATGGAGGGCTGACAACATGTGGCCGGGCATGTCAATTTCGGGCACTACGTTGATGTAGCGTTCTGCGGCATAGCGCACGACCTCGCGGCACTCTTCCTGAGTGTAATATCCGCCGTAGGGAACGTTGTCGTAGATGCGGTTGTTGCCAGGGCCGATAACGGTCTTCTCGCGCACGCTGCCTTTCACGGCGAGGTCGGGCAATGCCTTCACCTCGAAGCGCCAGCCCTGGTCCTCGGTGAGATGCCAGTGGAACTGGTTGCAGCCGTGCAGCGCCATGACGTCGAGGAACTGCTTGATGAAATCTACGGTGAAGAAATGACGGCCACAGTCGAGCAGCACGCCGCGGTAGGTGAAGCGGGGCTGGTCGGCAATTTGAACGAAGGGCAGTTCTACCGAGGAGAGCTGCTTCACGGGCAGGCTCTTGCGCAGTGTCTGCACTCCACGGAAGATGCCTTCAGGCTGGGGACCGCGGATTTCGATGCCGCTGCTGCCCACGGTGAGGATGTAGGATTCCTGCTGCTGGGGTGTCAGCTGCTGGGGCTGCTGTTTTTTCTTGTTCTTCTTAGATTTCTTGTCGGTCTGCGTTCCCTGGATGAGGCGCACGGCAGCCTTGGGGTCGCTGGGGGTCAGTGCCAGCTCCACACCCGTAGTTTCCTTCACCCATTGCTGGAGGAAGGCGGCGTTCTGTGCTATCTGTGGATTCTGCGCATCGTAGGCAACTCCCATTCCAGAACGGAGGGTGAAAAACTGGGTGGTATCAGTCTGCACGCTCTTGGGAAGCGGAATGATACGATAGTCAGCGCGCTGGGCACAAACCCAGGCGCTGACAAATAGGAACAGTAGGGTGCTAAAGGTACTTTTCATCGTTGTGTTTGGGTTTGCCGGTTAGTAGGCGTAGGGGTTATCGTATGTCGATGACTGGGATATTATCCTTGTCGTTGTAGTAGAGGTTCTCGCCTGCCATGCCCCAAATGAAGGTGTAGTAGTAGGTGCCTGCAGCGGCGTGAATGCTCCATTCTGGGCTCATGATGGCCTGTTCGTTGTGGAGCCAAACGACGCGGCTCTCCTCGGGCTGTCCCATGATGTGGGCGATGGTCTGCTCCTTGGGGAGGTTGAAGTAGTAGTAGGCCTCGATACGACGGCCGTGGGTGTGGGGCGGCATGGTGTTCCAGGCAGCGCCGGGGTTGAGCTGCGTGAGTCCGAGCTGCAGCTGGCAGGGACCTTCCTCGAGCACGTCATTGACGATGAGCTTGTAAACGGTGCGGTTGTTGCACTCCTCGAGCGAGCCCACAGGCCCCCATACGGCAGCCTTCAGCGAGCCCTTGCGACCGTCGAGGGTAATCCACTGGGTCTTGTAGTGTTGGTGGGCGGTGGCGCTGTTGAGGTAGAACTTGGCGGGGTTGGCGGCGTCCTTGGAACGGAAGAGCACTTCCTTGTTCACGTCCTTGTCCTTGGCGATGTGTCCGCGGCCGATATACAGCGCTTCCTTCGGGGCGAGGGCATACTCCTTGCCGTCGACGATGACCACGCCGTCGCCAGCACCGCAGTTGACGACGCCGAGCTCGCGGTTGTAGAGGAAGTACTTATCTTTGATGCCGGGGTCTACATCGAGTCCGAGTTCGAGGAAGTTCTCAAGCTTCAAGGTCTTGGTGACAGGCATCGCGCCACCGAAGATGAAGCGGTCGTAGTGGGAATAGGTGAGGTTGATTTCATCAGCCACCATCACCTTCTCCATGACGAAGCGTTCGCGGAGGGTCTTGGTGTCGTAGTGCTTGACGTCCTCGGGATGGCAGGCGGTTTGGAAATGAACGTTCTGCTGGGCGGAGGAAACTAATGCCACCGTCAGCAAGGCAAGGGAAAGAAATACTTTTTTCATATCATTTGAAATTAAGTTGTTAGTATTTTAATGGAAAAGAAATCATGGAAACAAATTAACATAATTTCATTCACGAGGGTTATATTTATGGAAACGAATTAACGTGATGAAAATAACTGGAGTTTCGCATTTAGTAGTGAGCGACCTGAGAGGCCAATGAGCAGTGCCCCCTTTCAGGGCGCTGCCTTGATGCTTGCTGTCTGGGCTAATCGCTTATTGTTTTCTTTAAACCTCTTACTGCGCATTCGCGTTCGCTTTCTCGTCTGCGATGATTCGTTTTCTGTTGATGAACATCATGACGAGGGTGAAGGCGGCGAGGAGGCCCATGCCGATGTAATCGAGGCTCTTGCATGCGCGGAAGATGACCCAACCGATGAGCGATGAGCAGAAGTCGAGGGCACCGGCGAGGAAGCCTTCGGGCACCTTAGCGGCAGCGTCCTGCGTGGCGGCATAGACCGATGCTGCGGCAGCGGTGAAGTCGGCGCTCATGTCGGTGACGAAATACAGACCTACGATGAGGGCTACGAGGCCGATTATGAAGGTCTTCACCACATTATTCTTCGTGATGGGCAATACCACGGGGAAGAGGTAGAACATGCCTGCAAGCGAGGCCAACGGCAGGAACTGGTTGCTGGGCAGCACCACGGCGAGGAACAGCACGGTGGGAATCAACAACAGGCTGACCACCAGCGTCGTGGGATGACCGATGACGAGGGCGGGGCTCATGCCGATGTGCACCTTCTTGCCGTTGAACTTCTTCTCCACCACCTCCTTGGTCTTCTGACTGATAGGCATCAGGCCGTCGATGAAGAGCTTGGTGATACGCGGAATCAGCTCCATGACAGCGCCCATGATGACACCAAGCGAGAGAATCGTCTTGGCAGCGTCGCTATTCCATTCCTTCACGCTGAGGGCTCCGATGAGGGCGCCCACGATGACACCGAGGATAAGCGGTTCGCCCAGCACGCCGAACTTCTTCTTCAGTCCTTCGGCGTCGATGTCGAGCTTCGAGAAGCCCGGTATCTTGTCCAAGAGCCAGTTGATGCCGATGGCAAAGGGCACGAAGCTCTGGCAGAACGGCTGCGGGATGCTGATGCCGTCGAGCTCATAGTGCTTCTGGAACTTCTCTGCCGTGAGGTCAGCCATAACCAAAGTGAACATATAGCAGACGATAGCGGCGAAGTAGCCCCAAGCGAGGCTTTGGTCCTTGACGAAATAGACTACGGCGCCGATGAAGGCGAAGTGCCAATAGTTCCACAGGTCGATGTTCACCGTGCGTGTGGTCTTCGTCAGCACCATCAGGAAGTTCACACCCAAACAAATAGGTATGATCAGTGCGCCGACGGCGGTGTTGTAAGCCACGGCAGCAGCTGCAGGCCATCCCATGTCGAAGATGCCGAGTTGCAGGTCGTAGATCTCGGAGATGTTTTTCAGCGGGCCGTTGAAGTTAGTCGTCAGCAACGCCGTGACGATGCCGAGGCCAACGAAACCGACGCCTACATAAAGGCCGCTCTGCAGCGACTTTCCGAACTTAAGGCCGATGCACAAGCCGATGATAGTGAACAGGATAGGCATCATGACGGATGCCCCGAGTGAGATGATGTAAGAGAATACTGCTTCCATAAAGAGACCCACCCCTCACCCTCCCTGCGAGGGAGGGAGTAGATACCTTGGTGGGTGAAGGATTATAGATTAAACATATTTATACACAAAAGATTACAATTCTTGAGAGAAACCACTCCCTCCCTCACAGGGAGGGTGAGGGGTGGGTCTTCTATTTTTCGAATGAAATGCTCGCGCCTCCTATGTTTTTCCCGTCAGCGAAGATCTGGGCACGATACTGACCGGCGACGAGCATTTCGGTGACGTTCCAGTACATCGTCACGGGCGTCTCCTCGCCGTTGTACTCGATATCCTTGCGCATAGAATATTCGAGGTTGCGATTCTCGAAGGCGAAGGTGCCGCCGCCATCGACGGCCTCGCCTGTAGGCTTGATGATACGAACATAAACAGTACGATTGCCGGCTGCTGCCGTGACGTTGCGGGCGATGTTGAACGACACCTGGAAGGTCTTCACGTCGGCAATCTTCTTGGCTGCCTTCTGACGCTTGTCGAGGGCGCTGATACGAACGGCTGTGGCATCTAACTGGCTGGCAATAGCCACCTTGTCGGTCAGCGACGCTTTCTCCGACGACAGGTCGGAAATCTGTTGCTGCTGCACCACTTGCTGCTGCCTGAGGTCCTCGTTCTCGCCCTTGAGCTGGGTATTGAGGCGGTTGAGCGAGTCTATCTCAGCCACGAAGCTCTTCAGCACTTCGCGCATAGTGGCCAGTTCCTTCTTCAGACGAGTTATCTCGGCTGCGTCGTTGGCTTTGGTTCGCTGCAGTTCCTCGAGGAGTTCCTGTGTGCGTTGCTGCTCCTGCTCGAGCTGAGCCATCAGCGAGTCGTTGTTAATCTGCGTCTTCATCTCGTTGTACTGACGTGCAAAACTTTCGTATTCGTTCTGCATCTCCAACTTGTCCATCTCGGCCAATTCCAGCATCTGCTTGTTCTGTTCATTGCTTTTGTTGAGCGAGAAAATGAGATAGGCCATCACCGCCACAACGGCAGCCACGACCAATGCTAATAATGTAAAAAGTAGTTTCCTATTCATGACTTTTATGGATTTGCAGGTGCAAAGATATGAAAAATAATCAGACATGAGGGTTAATAAAACATTTTTTTTAAGAAAAAAGTGCCTCTTAAACCATTATATAGATTTTTCTATTATCTTTGCAGGCAGAAAGGTCACCTTGCAACGGTCAAACACCTTCTGAATAAACCGGAAATTAAACAGCGTAAATAAGATAGTTATGAAGCGAACAGCGCTTTCGATCATGATGATTATGCTGGCGGCATCGCAGATCCTTGCCTACAAGCAGCAGTCTATCGACATTAACGTAAATGGCCAGAAGAGGAACATGGTGGTGTTCACGCCCAACTCTCTCCCTGCCAAATCGCCCCTTTTCATAGTGACGCACGGCATGAACCAAAGCCCTGAATATCAATACGGAGCTGATAAGATGTACGAGATGATAGACACGGCCAAGTTCGTAGTCACCTACCTGCGTAGCGATGGCAACACATGGGACATAGGCGGCACCAAGGACCAGACCTTCGTCATCAAGACCATTGACGAGATGGCAGCACGTTTCGACATCGACAAAGACCGCGTGTACTGGTCAGGCTTCTCGATGGGTTCGATGCTCATCCACCATTGCATTGCCAATATGCAGGACAAGATAGCAGCCTTCGCCCCCACGAGCGGCATTCAGTTCTCAGAGTCGCCTTGGAACAACTGCAAGAAGCCCGTAAACCTGTTGGAGTGCATCGCCTATGGCGACGATGTGTTCGGTTACGAGCAATATGGCATTCACGCATATATCGAGAACTATGCCAAGCACGACAACCACCCCAACTACTCCAAGACACAGCACTATAAGCCTATCAGTTCCAGCTGGTACGACGGCGACCTCGAGAAATGGACCGGAGGCATCAACGGCGGAGAGGTATGGCTCTACTCATACAACAACGGCGGCCACTGGCCTATGGATTTGAACCGCCACCTGATATGGAACTTCTGCAAACGCTTCATCCTGAATCAGCCATTGGTAAGAATCACCCAGCCCGCTGGCGAGACCACCAATGTGTGCATGGCACCTAAGGGCGAAGCAGAATTCCCTGATATAGAAATACGTACAACGGTGAAAGCTCCCAGCGGCAAGATTGTGAAGATGGACTTCTACGACGGCCGCACAGTCATTGAATCAAAGACGGCTTCGCCATGGACCGCGACGATAACAGCGCCCTCGAGCGGCAAACACAGCCTGCGCGTAGAGGTTGTCGACAACAAGGACAAGACGGCACAAGCCTCTTGTCTCGTCACTAACACTGCGTCATCTACCTCGTACAACTTCACAACGGCTTTCAACACTGAGGGCATAGTGCCACAGGGCTGGCAAGTGTCCAACGGCTCAACAAAACGCGTAGGCGGTGGCAATGCATATACCGACGGTCTGCGCGTGCTTCACTTCACCAACAACAGCAGAGCCTTTGAGTACGGATTGCTCGTACAGAACAATACGGGCAGGGCCAAGGCCAGTTGGGCTAAGTTCGGAAGCAAGGCCGCACGGTCCAGCCTCTCACTCCATCCAGGCCACTATGCCCTCAAGTACAAACTATGCAATTGGGACCAACCAGAGTTCGCACCCGTGACCATTACCATCGAGGACCGCGATGGGCAGGAGGTGGCGTCGGAAACTGTTACGCCCAGCATCAACATAGGTGGGAACGTGGGCAACAAGTTCGCCAGATTCAGCCAAAAGGTGTTTGAGTTCGACATAGCCGAGAAGAACGATTACGTGATAGCTTTTTATGCTGACGCCGTCAAGAATGCTGATTTCGTGCTGGGGCAACTCACCCTGCAGGCAGTAGAGTTCGGCACCACGGCCATCATGGGCATACCAGATTCGCCGATACAAACCTCTGGCCAGCGCTCCGATGTCAATGCCGACGGCCGTAGCTTCGACATGAGCGGCAGACAGCTGCAGCCAAGGCAGTTGAAACGCGGTCTATACATCTTAAACGGGCGCAAGACCGTTGTTCAATAACAACCGCTGAAACCGTCTGACATGCAGAATAGCCTCCATGACAAGGCATGAACTGCACTTGCAGAAGCACCATTTATATTGTCAAAGAAACAAACAAAAGCCATTATTTACAATGAAGCGTCTAATACTTTTCATTATCATAGCCGTCGGCACGACGGCAGCTGCAGTAGCAAGCGTGACGGCCAGACGTCTGAATCCCACTACCGTGGAGGTGCGCGATGCCGATGGCCGCGTGCTCATGTTTGACTTTTACGGTCCTAATATTGTACGCCTGTTTCTGGACCCTCGCGGAGGCATCGTTCGCAATCCCGAGGCGCAGCCTCCAGCAGAAATACTTGTGGAGCAACCTCGTCGCGCAGTAGGTGAGCTTACCATTGACGATAAAGGCACTGCCTACATCATTCAAACGCCTCAGCTGGCCATAAGCATAGAAAAGGCTTCCGGGCGCTTGGATTTCACCGACCGCCGGTCTGGAAAAAAGGTTACAGGCTCGCTGCCCACCGAGTCTTCGCCTTCGGGCATCGCATTCGATGCAAAGAGCTCTTCGTTGCAGCTCTCGGCCCAGTCCGACGAGTACTTCTACGGTGGCGGCGTGCAGAACGGGCGCTTCTCGCACCGAGGCACAACAATAGCCATCGAGAACACCAACAACTGGGTCGACGGCGGAGTGTCATCGCCTACGCCTTTCTATTGGTCCACTGCTGGTTACGCCATTCTTTGGCACACCTTCCGTCCCGGAAAATATGACTTCGGAGCCACCGAGCCCGGCAAAGTAAAACTGATGCACGAAGAGAGCTATCTCGACCTCTTCTTCATGGTGGATGACGGTTGTGTGCCATTGCTCAACGATTTCTACCAGTTGACCGGGCATCCCGTGCTGCTGCCTAAGTTCGGATTCTACGAAGGGCATCTGAATGCATACAACCGCGACTATTGGAAGCCGCTGCCCGAAGATTCCCCTGCAGATAAAAACGCTAGCATCCTCTTTGAAGACGGCCACCTATACAAAGAATTCCAAGAGCCCGTTGACGGAGGCATACGCGAAACCCTCAATGGTGAGCAGGAAGGCAGCTATCAGTTCTCGGCGCGCGCCGTCGTCGACCGTTATGAGAAAGCCGACATGCCCCTGGGCTGGATTCTGCCCAACGACGGCTATGGTGCAGGCTACGGCCAGACCTCGTCGCTCGAAGGTAATATTGAAAACCTCAGGCAGTTTGGCGACTATGCTCAACAGAAGGGCGTGGAGATAGGCCTCTGGACACAGAGCGACCTGCACCCGAAGGAAGGCATCGAACCGCTACTGCAGCGTGATATCGTACGCGAGGTGCGCGATGCCGGTGTACGCGTGCTTAAAACCGACGTGGCATGGGTCGGCGCAGGCTATTCCTTCGGCCTCAACGGAGTAGCAGACGTAGGACGTATCACGCCCTACTACGGTGATGATGCCCGCCCGTTCATCATATCGCTCGACGGCTGGGCTGGCACTCAACGCTACGCAGGCATCTGGACGGGCGACCAGTCGGGTGGCGACTGGGAATATATCCGCTTCCATATACCCACCTACATCGGTTCAGGCCTTAGCGGACAACCCAATATCGGCTCCGATATGGACGGCATCTTCGGCGGGCGGAACATGCCTGTCAACGTGCGCGACTACCAATGGAAGACGTTCACTCCAATGCAGTTGAACATGGACGGCTGGGGCAGCAACCCCAAGTACCCGCAAGCCCTTGGCGAGCCCGCCACGAGCATCAACAGATGGTATCTCAAGCTCAAGTCCATGCTCATGCCTTATACTTACACCATTGCTCACGAAGCCATCGACGGCCTGCCTATGATAAGGCCTGTGGGCGATGAGAAATACGAGTTCCTTTACGGGCCCTCGTTCTTGGTAGCTCCTATCTATCAGAACACCGCTGCCGACGAACAGGGCAACGACCTCCGCCATGGGATTTACCTGCCCGAAGGTGAGTGGGTGGACTTCTTCAGCGGCACCTGCTACCGGGGCGGGCGTGTCATCAACTGCTTCGCAGCACCTTTGTGGAAGTTGCCCGTGTTCGTTCGTCGAGGTGCTATAATACCTGCCATACACGCCCACAACAATCCGAATCAGGTGGACGCTCACACGCGCGGGTTCTTTATCTACCCTTACGAGCACTCCGAGTTCACAGCCTACGACGATGACGGCCGCACACAAGCCTACCTGCGAGGCGAGAGCGCTACGACACTTATCACATCAGACATTGACGAACGAGGCATTCTCACCGTGGCAGTGCATCCCACAAAAGGTTCCTTTGCCGGTTTCGAGCCTGTGAAGAGCACCGAGTTCATCATAAACCTGCAAGAGCGGCCCAAGAAGATAGAGCTGAAGATGAACGGCAAGAAGATGAAGCTCGACGAAGCCCAAACCCTGGACGACTTCATGGAGAACACCAACGTCTTCTTCTACGACCCTGCACCGCAACTCAACCTGTGGGCTACGCCCAACAGCGAGATGTCACGCATGAATATCATTCATTCGCCACGCCTATACGTATGCGCTGCTGATGCCGATATCACCGCCACTAAGGTAGAGGTAATCATCGACGGCTACACGTTCAACACTGCCGACCCGCTATTGCGTCACAGCGGAGTACTCGGGCAGCCCGAGCTGCAGACCGACGACTTCGAAGACGGAGCCATCTCACCATCGGCCTACGAATTGCCTCTAAAATGGTCTGACGTGGAAGGTGCCGACTACTACGAGATAGAGCACGACGGGCGTCTATACTCAAATATCACTGCCACTTCATTCACTCTCGGCGACCTTAAACCCGAGACGAACTACGAGGTGCGCGTCCGAGCTGTGAACAAAGACGGCCAAGGCGCATGGACACGCGAGAAGTTCCGCACATCGCCAGACCCGCTCCGCTACGCTATCCGAGGCATAACGGCCGAGTGCAGCATACCAGACCAACGCGGACAGGGTATCAGCCACCTCTTCGATTTTGACGAGACCACGACCTGGCACACAGCTTGGGACCAGCCGAATGCCACTCCGTTCGATATCATTCTCGACCTGCACCTCATAACACAGATCGACAGCCTACGCTACATTCCACGCCAGGACCACGGCAACGGCACCATCTCACGCTGCAGCGTGGAATACAGCCTCGACAAGCAACAGTGGAGCAAGGCAATGGACAATGGGCAGTGGATAACCAAGGAGGCCCCGTTGCGCTACCTCCGCCTGCACGTTGAGGAATCCCGTGGCGGTTTCGGTAGCGGCCAGCAGATATACGTCTTCCGCAACCCTGATGCCGAGCCGATGATTCCCGGTGATATAAACCACGACAACCGAATCGACGAGAACGACCTCATCGGATTCACCAACTACACTGGACTGCGTCAAGGCGATGGCGACTTCGAAGGCTATATCAGCCGCGTCGACCTAAACCGCAACGGACTTATCGACGCTTACGACATCTCAGCTGCAGCAATAGAACTTGAGAGTGGTGTTAGCAGCCGTCGTGCGCCTTCCGTAGCAGGCGAGATAACCTTCTCGACCGACAAGGCTCAAGTGGCAGCTGGCGACATAGTCACCATCACCGTCAAAGGTAAGACGCTCCAAAGTGTCAATGCCCTCAGTTTCGCAATACCTTACGATGCCACTCAATGGGAATACCTCGGCATCGACCCGGTGGGCATGAAGGAGATGCGCAGCCTCACCAACGACCGTTTGCACTCCAACGGACAGAAGGTCCTCTACCCCACTTTCGTCAACTGCGGCGAACATCCCTATCTCGATGCTGATGCCACCCTGATGATCATTCGCTTCCGTGCTAAGCAGCGCGGGCGCGTCAACTTGAAGCCGCAGGACGGAATCCTCGTAGACAAATACCTCAACACAATCAATTTTTGAACACACCAACCTACAACCTTCAAACTCTAAACAATCGGCACTCAAGCCGTGACCTATGGCCAAGGACAAGATAATGTACGTCTGCGACAACTGCGGACAGGAAAGCGCAAAATGGATTGGGAAATGCCCAGCTTGTGGGCAATGGAACACCTTCAAGGAGATCCGCGTTGGGAAACCGTCGAGTCCGGCGTCCCCAAGCAAACTATCAGCACTCAACGCCCAGCTCTCAAGCCCCATGCCTCTATCCCAGATTCGTGCTGAGGAAGAGCCGCGCATGGATCTGCACGACGATGAGCTCAACCGAGTGCTCGGCGGAGGTCTCGTGCCCGGCAGCCTCGTGCTCTTGGGCGGCGAGCCCGGTATTGGTAAATCTACACTCGTGTTGCAGACCATACTGCG
This sequence comes from Bacteroidaceae bacterium, assembly GCA_016286165.1. Classification (GTDB taxonomy): domain Bacteria; phylum Bacteroidota; class Bacteroidia; order Bacteroidales; family Bacteroidaceae; genus Physcousia. The sequence goes on from JAEESE010000002.1 coordinate 64,073, forward strand.
CCTTACCGACAAAAAGGTGCTCTACGTCAGCGGCGAGGAGAGTGCCCGTCAGCTAAAGCTCAGGGCGGATAGGTTAGCCCCCATTAGCTCTAAAGTAGATGGTCAGCCTGGCCAAGACAATGAGTCAACCACCGCAGGGGCTGGTCTCTTGGTGGTTTGCGACACCTCACTCGAGAACATCTTCCAGCACATCGAGGCGGAGCACCCCGACCTTGTCATCATCGATTCCATCCAGACCATCTCCACTGAAGCCGTAGAGTCGTCGCCCGGCAGCCTTTCGCAGATACGCGAATGCGCCGCAGCACTACTCAAATATGTCAAAGGAGGCGGTTCGCCCCTCCCCTCTGGAGTGGGCTTCCCGCCCTCAATCATCCTCATCGGCCATATCACCAAGGAAGGTACCTTGGCAGGCCCTAAAGTGCTTGAACATATCGTCGACACCGTGCTCCAGTTCGAGGGCGACCAGCACTATCTCTACCGAATCCTGCGTTCACAGAAGAATCGCTTCGGTTCCACGTCTGAACTCGGTATATATGAAATGAGGCAAAACGGTCTGCGCCCTGTCGACAATCCATCCGAACTCCTCCTCACCGACAATCAGGACGGCCTCTCGGGCATAGCCATCGCAGCCGCCATCGAGGGCGTGCGACCATTCCTCATCGAGACACAGGCCCTCGTAAGCACGGCGGCTTACGGCACAGCCCAACGCTCTGCCAACGGCTTTGACTACCGCCGCCTCAACATGCTCCTTGCCGTACTTGAGAAGCGTGTAGGTTTCAAGCTTGCTCAAAAGGACGTCTTCCTAAATATCGCCGGCGGACTGCGCGTCACAGACCCCGCCATCGACCTTGGCGTTATTGCCGCTATCCTCTCGTCTAACGTCGACACTGCCATCGATGGTGACACAGCCCTGACGGGCGAAGTAGGCCTCTCAGGCGAGATACGCCCCGTGAGCCGTATAGAGCAGCGCATTGCCGAGGCACAGAAGCTCGGTTTCCGCCGCATCATCATCCCTGCGGCAAACCTCAAGGCCATCAATCCCCACGACTATCAGATTGAAGTCGTTCCCTGCCGCCGAGTTGAAGATGCCTTCCGCGCACTGTTCGGATAAACCATCTTAACATAAAGAAGCCCTGCAACCGAATCGCCCTATTCAGTTGCAGGGCTTTATTAGTCTGGCCTTACTTATGGGTTCTTTCCCAATATGATGTTCACAAGAGCAGTGACATCGGCTATTGTTACTGAGCCATCGCCGTTGATATCTGCAGCACTACTGCTGACGGCGCCAGGCTTGCCGAGGATTATGTTAACGAGTGCAGTGACATCAGCTAAGGCAGACCTCTTCTGCGGAGGACGGACAAATAGGGGGCTCCCATCATTTACTCCAGTCATCAGCCCAAACATCGCCTCCGCGACCGCGTCCCTTGACATAGTTACCTTCATCGTCACCCACTGGCGGCTTAGTTGGGTCAATATCAATCTGCGTTTCGCTATCAGCAATAATTGTTGTCGTGTCAACTTGCCAAAGGGCAACTTCCGGTGTTTGATATATCTTTTTCATAATGTTTATCCTTTTTGAAATTGTCTATCGGCTCCCCCTCTCCCCTTCCATGGGGAGGGGGCCTGGAGTCGAGTTTATTACTTTACAATTACCTTTTTACCGTTGATGATATTAACGCCTTTCTGGACCTTGTTCAGGCGGCGGCCGCTGAGGTCGTAGATGACTGCGTCGTCAATCTTACCTCTACTATCTTCAACATCAGTGATTGCAGTAGGTTCATCATCGTTGAATACGATAGCAAAGCCCTTAATATTACCACTAGAACTGCTAACTTTCTCCGTTTCAATTTGCAGATAAGCCTTACCAGCCTCTATCCGACGGCCATTTTGACTTGATGTTGTAAAGCGATAGAAACCAAGGTAATCGTCTCCAGGTTGCTTAGAAAGGACAAAGTTGGTATAGTTCTGAGGCGTGGCCTTACCATCCTTACTAAATCCATCTGAGGTCGGTTGGATATAAGTATCCTCTGTACAGCCGACAAGCATATTCACAGCACTAATATTTGTAGGCTCAACAGGAACACGATATGTGCCTTCATTACCATATACCAACAAGCCTGTTCCTTCATACACTTTATTAACTCGTGTAAGTGTCAACTGATTAGTGTCGGGATCAAAGCATGATACAATGTAAGCTTTCAGGCCTGCAACATTCGTGAAGTCAAGAGGTTGAGCGCTGCAGAATGTTGCCATACCATACTGACCGATAGTAACGGGAACTGTAGGAGCACCCTCCATCTCTACTATTCTTTCTCCATCACCGAAGTACTGAGCCCATGCGCTATTGTCATAAGCAGACTTTGTGCCATAAGGCACGTGGAGGGTGGAATTAACCCAATAGCTAAATGCGTCGGACTCAATTCCAGGTACTGTAGTTGCATACAAATAAACATCTTTGAGATTATTGTTCACAATGAATGCATATCTGGCGAGGGCCACTGTTGAGCTGGGCAGGTAAATGGTCTGCAGTTTGTCATTATATGCAACAGCAGGATTTCCAGAACCACTACCGATATACGGGATGCCCTCAGAGATAGTTAGGGTTCTTAATCCAGACATCTCGCACAGCGCTCTATCGCAAATGCCAATGACATTGTACTCCTGACCGTTTCCGTTTGTCACCTTGGCAGGCACGGTGAGGCTGCCGTCCCAATTTGCAGGAGTGGAGACGACGGCGCTGCCTTGGCCTGAACCAAGCATAACCCACGGCTCGTCATCAGGGCCATCAGTGAAATAGTACTTCAGAACAACGCCTTCAGGTGTCGGAGCGGTGAATGGCTTCTGCGACATACCAAGAATTTGAGAGAAGAAACTGCTCCAAGCCGACTCGTAGTAAGCTTCAACGCAATCATCCGGCACAAACAGTACAGCGGAACTACAAGTGAAAGCATCATTCCCAAGACTCGGAACAATCGGGTCTCCTGTATTATACAGATATACTTCGCCAAGCCTGTTACAATATTTGAAGGCGAAGTTATCGATTATGTTGATGGTACTTGGGAGAGATACTGTGGTCAGATCAGTGCATCCATAAAATGCACCATACCAGTAATACTGTACCGTACCTGTACCAACATAATTGACACCTTCTTCAATAGTAAGAGATTTCATTTCACTCATATTGCGGAATGCATAATCAGCTATGCCCGCAACATTGTATGTGTTGCCACCGGCATCGGTCACCGTTGTTGAAATGGTAAGCGTGCCATCCCAGTTCTTGGGAGTAGAAACTACACACTCGGTTTCTCCAGTACCCACTTGCACATAAGTTGTGTTGTTTTCCGTACCCAGCACCACAAACGTCAGCATGACGTTTTCTGGTGTCTTGGCTGAGAATACGTAACCTTCGCCGCCGATGGGCTGGATGTCGAAGTATTCATTCCATGCTGAACTCTGATAAGCCACTACTGCATCTACGGGCACATAGAGAATCATACCATCTTTGCCGCCAGCACCTGTGAAGGGAGTGTAAGTCTCTCCCTCTTCTTCGTAAGTCTGGGTGTCAAGAACAGGAGGCGTAGTTGCATAGCAGATTACCGTTGACAAGCTTCCACATTCGCCAAATGCCATCACGCCGATACTTTCCACGCTGGCAGGAATGCTAACGGAGTTCAGGTTATTGCATTCATAGAAAGCACCAGAACTGATACTCCTCACGGCATAGCCGTTCGCCTCAGACGGGATGGTAACGGCACCATCTGTGTATTGATCAACGGCTTGTATGAGGAGTTCCATCTCTTCATTGTAATAACCCACCTGGCATTCCTTGGGATTTTCATTAGTGACTGTGAACTTCATCTTTATGCCTTCGTCTGTTGTGGCGATGAAGTAGTCGCAGCCAAACTTAAGGTACTTGGCAAATTCTAGAACCCAGCTGTCTTCATCATCCGGAGTGTTGGTCATCCAGAATTCATATGAGCCCTTACAATCTGGGTATTCCAAATACTCGGGATCAAAAGAGAAGTAGTCTGGACCTTCAACTGTAGTGTAATCTGCTTCATACGTGCTTTGGTCTGTTTCCTGCAGATAAACATTCTGGAAGTAGCCTGGATAGCCATAACTTCCTTGTGCTCCCCAAAGGGCAGCGGTGCCGCCATTCAACGTCAAGCCGGAAGCTTCGAAGATATTAAGCCAACCAGGATTTTGAATATAGATATTGCCGCTTGAATCCCAATTATCCACGGGAGTTACTTTCTTCGGTCCGTTCTTGGCCTTACGGCGCGGAGCCTGGCGCTTCACAGTTGGGGCTACAGGTCCCTCTCCGCTTGTCTCATAAAAGCCGAATTCAAGCCCATATTTCTGACCGGTGACGGTGACATCGCAGTCTTGCACGTTGCAACTACCTTGATATACATATACGCCATCACCACCCGTTGTACTGTTCGTAATGGTAAGTGTGGGCAGGTTAGAACCATTACCAGCTGTCCGACGGCGCGAAGCCTTCTTCATTTCACCTCCGCCAGGATAAGAACCCCCTTGGTCCGTTGGAACATCATCGCTGAGGAAGATGAGAGAGGTCTGGCTCAGGTCAACCCCCTTGTTCGTACCTATGGAGATGGCAGCTGAGGCGTTGGTAGCCGTAATGCTGTTCGTGCCCTTCACGCGGATATAGAATTTCTCGAAGCTGTTCACTTCAATGGCAGGGCCGCCAATATAATTGATGGTTGCACCGTTGAGTGTCAGGACAGGCACACCATACTGATAAAGATACTCATCTTCCTCGTATCCCCCCTTAGTATCCGTTTTACTGAGGCTCTTCTTAATCGGTCCTTCATACTCCCATGAAAGCACTGCCGTTCCATCACCAAAGATGTCTGCATTACGCTTATATTCCACGCCGGCAATGACGATGGGCCTCGGTTTCTCTACGACATTCTTGAAGTAGTGAACCCAGCTGGCGTATGCAGCGGAGCAGTCATCGGGGACAAAGAGCGTGCAGCCACCTTCCTCGACAAATTCATAGCCGAACGGGGCAGGATACTCATCATCGAGATCGTCGCCTGTAATGAGTGTGGGAGCCGTTTCGCTATTCACATACAACTCATCGAACCAACAATCACCATTGAATGCCTTATAGCCAATAGTTGTTATTGAGGAAGGAAGAATTATCTTATTCTTTCTTTCATAATTATATGGATTAGAATACGGAATAACCGCAAAGGCATAGGCTCCAAGAGTAGTCACAGTATAAGTGTCATTCTTAAACTCTACACTTCCTGGGATTGTGACTTCAGAAGGACAATCATCGTATTGTTCGAAAATGCAAGGATAAGCATCATTCTCACCAGGTTGATTGGTGTTATTGTAATCGCGGATACCCATCTGCACAGTAGCGGGCGTGTCACCATCAGCGGCGGTCAAGATCTTGAAGGGAATATACTTCTCACAATCATCGCCCAACTCAACATATACCCAGAAGATGTCACCCGGAAGCCATTCATTCTCGTGCCCCACCTCCTTAATAAATTGGAACCACTCGCTCCAGGCGGAATTCTGATAGGCAGCCTTGCTACCCTCGGGAACCACAAGTATGCAATTACCAGTGTTGGCATCATAGAAGGCATAGTCATCAATGGTGGTATTAGGCGTAGCTGAAGCCAGATAAAGACGCTCGAGAGAGCTGCAATACGACAACGCATAATTCTGTATCTCCGTAATGGTCGCAGGCAAGTTGATGCGAGTGACATTGTTGCAATAATTGAATGCGTAGCCACCAAGGGTAGTTACATTGAAGGAATAGGTATTGTCGCCCGACGTATATGTAACTGTTTCAGGGACGGTTATCTCACCTGACGCAGACGAGCCGTAGGCTGGTTGGTTATAGCTGCCTGTTCCCAACATCACAGTGCCAGGTATGTCACCCTCAGGCGAAGTAAGAATCGTGTATGGAATGTCATTACATGTGATAACCTGACCGGGCATCGGCAAACCGATGATGCTTGTGAAGTATTGACCATAGTTCGTAGCATAGCTTGACTCGCTACCCATTGGCACCTTCAGCGTTACTGTCTCTCCCGCGGCGGGAGTGCGGAAAACCGAAGTATTAGTCTGGGGGGGCGTCTCGCGCTGGATGGTTACATCGTTCAATAATGGGCAATTGTCAAAAGCATTACTACCAAGCGAAGTTACATTACTCGGGATGGTAATCGATGTCAGCACAAGACAATCCCGGAAAGCATCTGGGCTTATGGAACTTAGGGTGCTTGGAAGGTTTACATCTTCGAGTCCCCAGCAGTCTTTAAAGGCTCCATTTCCGATTGAGGTAAAACCTTCTGGTATCGTGATGGAAGTGAGTGCGGTACAGTTCTGGAACACACCGGTGTTCAAACTTGACATAGATGTAGGCAGGGTGATTGACGTTAAATTTTCGCACCCACTAAAAGCGTACGTGCCTATAGATTGGAGTCCGGTTGCGAACTCAACAGAAGTAAGGCCAACACAATGATAGAAAGCACTTACTCCGATGCTTGTAAGGGTACTGGGGAATACACCAGATGTCAGCGTGAGTGCCTGACAGTCATAGAAAGCATTTTGTCCGATAGTTGTGAGACCGTTTGGCAGGGTCAAAGATGTGAGCCCCGTGCAACCTTGAAAAGCACTTTCTTCGATGGACTTAACGGTAGAAGGAATATTGATTGTGGTCAGGCCGCGCATTCCTATGAAGGCAGAGGCACCTATCTTTGTGAGTCCTTCAGGGAGCACAATCTCAGCAACTTTAATGCCATCATCATCAAAACAAGATCTCAGCGTCTTATTAGATGAGGTATTCTCTATAATTGATGGAGAGTTAATGATTACCTTAGTCAAGTTCGGGCAGCCCACATCCTTTGAATTATCGCGATAGAAAAATGACCAAGAACCGATATACGTTACCGTGGAAGGGATAGTGACCGTCTGGATGTCGGTGTTGTAAAGGAAGGGGCCTTGCCTAATTGAATCCTCGCCTTCAGGGATTACAAGATGTGTTATCTTTTCTCCGTTCAGGTAGAGAGCCGTTTCATTCCCCGCCTCATAGCACTTTCGCAACGGGTGACAGTTATTCACAAAATTTATGTTATTCCATGCCACGACGTCGTTGATATTGACCCTTGCCAGAGAAGTGCAGCCATCGAAAGGACTGCTAAGATTATTATTTGATGAATCTTTATTGGTAATTTTGGTTACTGAAGCTGGAATATCTATTGATGACAAAGAAGAGCAATTCTGAAATGCCCGTCCGTATATGGTAGTAACAGACGACGGTAGGGAGAAAGAAGTTAGGCTCGTGCAGTTCTGGAATGTGTATTCATTGATATAAGTCAGTAACGCATTTGAAGGAATGTTGACTGTCTCCAACTTTGAACAGCCCCTAAAGACATAGCTGCTCATTGTGGCAATTGTGGCAGGCAACGTAACAGACGTTATTTTGGAACAGGCGTCAAAGGATTGATAGCCAACACTTGTGACTGTATAGGCGTAGGTCACTCCGTCTACATCGTGTGTCACAGTTTCGGGAATAGTCACCGAACCTTCGGTACCCGTGCTGATAGCACGGCTTCCAGAACTGCCTGTTCCTATTTGCACAGTTCCCGTTGTTCCATCCTCGGTTAGGACTTTATAGGTCACCGCCACACCCTCGGTTGTATTAGCTGTGAACGTGTCACCCACAGCCGCGTTAGCTGAAATCGCACCTGCCATCCATGCGACGGCGAAGGCTAAAAAGTACTTAAAATGTTTCATAGACGTGTTTTATTTGTTAATATTATATATTTGGTTACAAAGTTACTAATTATATGTACAAGTTCGATAGATTTATCCTTAAAGGATGTTAATTAGAGCCGCTAGCATAATAATTAACCTTTTCTACACAATAATTGGTCAAAATAAGCATGATAAGTATGTGTTTTTTCGCTGAAGAGGAGGGGGAGAGAAAAAAATATATGAACTTAGACCATGCTTCCACTTTTCGGGGTTTTTCAGACCATAATTCATTGAACAGCAATGATATATACCCAGTGGAGGCTATTCCCATAGCCTCCACTTTGCTTCCACTGATTTTCAGAAAAGGTGGAGGCTAAGTGGAGGCAAATTGAGCAGCCTCCACCCACGCAACCGTCAGGAAACAAATAGGTTAGGTCTCTATTTTAGCCAAAAAGTGGAAGCTAGGTCTAAGTTCATAAAATCTTTTACGGAAATGTCCATCAAAGCTCTGCCATATATGACTGGTCAAGTCGCCATTTAAGACCAGTCTTATCGCTTCGTAAATACGGTCTTATTGCCATGCATATATGGTCTTATTGGCTTGTATGACCGGTCATATCGTACTGGATGACCGGTCTAATATGGGAACAATCTATAGAGTCTTTGCTTACCCTCTATAGAGACTACGCCAACCCTCTATAGAGACTGCGCAAACTCTCTATAGAGACTGATGCTTTCCATGAAAGGCTAATGGGAGAATAGTCTTATTTCCGAATCGTTATGCGTTTGATGCTGACGGCTTTTCGAGGACGCTCTTTGGCATCAACGGGAGTGCGGCCGATGCGTAGTGCTATAGGCATGCCATCTACGACCTCGCCGAAGACAGTGTATTCGCCGTCGAGATGGGGAGCGCCACCGATACGGGCATAGGTCTGACGCTGTGCTTCGGTGAACGGTTGTGGCGGGTTCTTGGCTATGGCTTGTTCGGCTTCGACCTGCAGACGGTTGAGCAGTTCCTGTTGGGCGGCACGATCGGTTGACTTAAGGCGTGCGAGTTCTTCTGCATGTTCGCGCTGCAGCTGCTCGAAACGAGCTGCGACCTTACCCTCGTACAGCAGGGCCTGCAGTTCCGAGAGTTCAGCAGACGTTTGTTTCTTACCCGTGACGATATACCACTGCAACGGACTTGAGCAGCGACCAGGGTTTATGCTGTCGGGCTCACGTGCTGCAGCCAAGGCTCCTTGCTTGTGGAAATGACGGGGATAGATGATTTCGGGTGGTATAGCCCCCTCTGGGGACCCCTTTCCGATTGGCGACACGGCGCTTGCCTCTTTCCTCTCGGGATTTGCCTTCAATGCCGTATCTCCTGCCTGAATAACCATTTCGGGTACGATGCGATTGAAGAGGAGACCGTCGTAGATGCCAGCCTCCACGTTGCGAATGAAATTATCGCGGTGCAAAGGTGTATCATCATAGAGGCGCACTACAATCTTTCCCTCTGAGGTTTCGATTACAACCTCCGTCTTACCTATTGCGTCGCGCTTCTTATCGGAACAGGCAAAAAGGATTGGAAAGGCAGCAACACACAAGGCTATATGTGCGAAGCGGGTGAAGAAAATGGGATTCATAATAGTCGACAAGCTTGAAAAACATTAAACTTTGGCGCAAAGATAAGCCTTTTCATGATAAAAATAGTCAAAACTCGGAGTTTTTTAGGTTTATCAATCACGAATTGTGAATTAATAGCTACCTTTGCAAGGAAGTATGGACTTAGTTAGTTGACAGTTGACAGTTGACAGTTGACAGTTGACAGTTGACAGTTGACAGGTGACAGGTGACAGGTGACAGGTGACAAGTGACAGTTGACAGTTGGCAGGTGACAGGTGACAGGTGACTTGCGAAGCCGCAGCCGACGAAAGTCTGCGCTATAGTTAAATTGTAAATCGTAAATTTGTAAATTGTAAATAACCTCGATGTCTCGTCTGCTGAAATGGATTGGTGCTGCAGTGGCTACTCCCATAGTAGTCGCAGTGGCAGCCGTGGCTGCATTGTACCTGCCGCCAGTGCAGGACTTTGCCGTGAAGAAGCTGACGAAGTATGCTTCTGAACAGACGGGTATGGACATCAAGGTGGACCGCTTGCGCCTAAGCCCTTGGGTTGACCTGAAACTCGACGGGCTCACGGCCGTTGATGCCGAGGGCGACACGGTGGTTGCAGCACGTCAGGCCACAGTGGACCTACGGCTTCGCGATATCTTCAAGAAAAAGGTAGGCATTGAAGGTCTGACGCTCGATGGCGCCAAAGTCAATAGCAAGGACCTGGTTGCCGAGGCCGACATACGCGGCACACTCGACCATTTCCACCTACACGACGATGTGGACCTCGGGCGGAAGCATGTAGACCTCGACAAGATTGAAGGACGAGGGCTCGACCTGGACATCGCCCTGCGCGATACAACTGTAGTGGACACCACCGAATCTGCACCTCTGAAATGGACAGCAAATGCAAAAAAGGCCGATTTCATCGATTCACATATACGTTTTTCCACCCCTAATGACTCGATGGTAGTGGATGCCGACATCGACAGTTTGTCGCTCGCTGACGCCGATGTTGACCTGGAAAAGCAGAGGTACAAAGTGGGCAAGGCCAAGCTCAAAGGTAATATCAGAGAGGTGAAAGGCGCGGGTGTTCTCGAACAATTAAAAGAAGAGAGCAAGGGACAAAAAGGCAAGGGCATGCCTATAGACTTGAAGCTGGAGAACGTGGACTACGACGGAGAGCGTGAACGCATAAGTCTGCCGAGCATTGACCTGCGCACTCCTACATCTCGTTTCCAAGGCGGAACGGACATCGACCTTAAGGCCTTCAAGCCTGGAGGCGACGGTGCCCTGGACCTCAATTTCGATACTTACCTCTCAAAAGCCGACATCAAACGTATCGGAGGCACACGTCTGCCTAAAGGATTCGACAGCTCATACCCAGAGGAATTGCTGCACATAAGAGGCTCTGGCCGCGGAAATCTCGACAATATGACCTTGAACCATTTCGAGGCTACCTTGCCCGGTTCAATCTTCCTCGACGGTCGCGGCACCATCAGCGGTCTGGCCGACAGCACTGGCCTCAAGGCTGATATCGACTACAACCTCGAAACCAAGAATATCAACTGGGTACGAGGCATGGCCGATGGAGCGCTGGATGATGTGCGACTGCCAGCCATGAGCCTTGCAGGTAACGTGAAGGCCGACGGTCCGCGTTATTCCACGATAAGCCAGCTGCGCGAGGGCGGAGGCACAGCAGCCATACAGGCCGACATCGACACTCGAGGCGACATGAGCTACAATGCCGATGTGCGCACACGAAACCTTAACCTGCGCCATTTCGTGCCTTCGCTCACCGCAAGCCCACTTACCGCTCACGCTAAGATTAAAGGTAGCGGCACCGATATCAACAGTCATGCTACCCGCATCGATGCCAAGGCAGAGATTGCCAGCCTGCACTACGACAAGATAAACCTTTCAAATACCACGCTCGATGCACAGCTGCGCAACGGCCGAGGGCATGCCCGCATGACGGCCAACAACAACCAGATGGTGATGCAGGCAGACCTTGACGGACTGTTTAACTACAGGAGCCTGAAGGCGGGTAAGGGCAGCCGCCAGCAGCCGCTGTCAGACCTCACCTTCAGCGTAGACCTTAGCCGAGCAGACCTGCAGGCCTTAGGCTTAGTGGACGACCCACTGAAGGTGGCAGCCTGCATGCACATCGACGGCACTACCGATTTGAATCGCAGACATCAGATAAGCGGCACCATAACCGATATAGTGCTGCAACCCGGCGACACAATCTTCAGGCCCGAAGATGTCACGCTCGAAGCCCTGTTACGGCCTGACACCACCTTTGCCCACGTCAGCAGCGGCGACCTCGTACTGACGGCGCATGGCCGTACAGGCTACGACCGCCTGCTCTCACAGCTGCAACACTTTGCTGATGAAGCTTCACGCCAGACCAAGGAACGCATCTTCGATATGGACGCCCTGAAGCGTCGCATGCCTGAGATGGATTTGCATCTTACTGCCGGTCAGCATAATCCCGCTCACGATATCTGTAAGTCTATGGGCTACAGCTTCGAGACGGCCGACCTCGACCTACGCCTTGACCCACGCAATGGCATTAACGGAGGAGGCCATGTGCACAGCCTCAACACCGGTTCGATACTCCTTGACACGATTAATTTCCATGCAAAACAGAACGCAGAAGGCATAGCCATTGACGCCCGCGTGCACAACGGCCGGCGTAATCCGCAAATCAGTTTCGACTCGCGGCTTAACGCACACCTGCAAAACGACGGACGGGCCGGTGCCAATCTCCAGTTCTTCGACGACCGAGGGCGCAAAGGCATAGACTTAGGGCTGCAAGCGGCAGTGCGCAACGACAGCCTCGTCATACACCTCGAGCCCCTTAACCCAATCATAGCTTACCGCCGATTCAACCTCAACGAGGACAACTACATCAGACTTGGCAAGAAAAACCGAGTGACGGCCAATGTGGACCTGCTCGCCGACGACGGCACAGGTCTGAAACTCTACTCCGCCGACAATGATGATGCACTTCAGGACCTCACCGTGAGCATCAACCATCTGAACTTAGGCGAACTGACTACCGTAGTGCCCTACGCTCCACACCTGAGCGGTTTCCTCCACGGCGACGCACATCTCATACAAACAGCTGAACACTTCAGCGTGTCGACAGATATGACTGTGGACGATCTCACCTACGAAGGAGCATCGCTCGGACAGGTAGGCTTGGAAGGTGTGTACCTGCCCAATGCCGACGGCAGCCATTTCGTTGACGGCAACCTACTTCAAACGGGCGTGCCCGTGGCTTCGTTCAATGGTTCATACACGCCGAAGGGCGAACTCGGACTCCTTGACATCGACGTATCGCTCGACCGTCTGCCCTTCTCGCTTGCCAACGGCTTCATCGACAACGGCCTGGCCACACTCAGCGGTATAGCCCTCGGCGACCTTCACATAGGCGGCACTACCAAGCGGCCACTCGTAAATGGAGCGATAATCACCAACGACCTTCGCATCAATTCGGCTCCGTATAGTCTGAGCCTACGCGTAGAGGATGACACGCTCCGCTTCAATGACAGCCACATAAAGCTCGACAATATCAAAGTCTACTCCACGGGCAAGAGTCCATTCGTGATGAACGGCGACATAGACTTCGCCAATACCGACAAGATAAGCATCGACGCACGAATGACAGCTTACGACTTCGAACTCATTAACGCGAAGAAGACACCACAGGCTGTGACGTATGGCAAAATGTACGTCGACTTCAGCGCCATGCTACGCGGAACACTCGAGAACCTACGCCTGTACGGTCGTCTGAAAGTGTTAGGCAACACAGACCTGACCTACGTGCTTACCGATTCGCCACTGACGGTAGAGGACCAGCTGGCCGACCTCGTCGAGTTTGTCGACTTCACCGACTCGCTCGCCGTGGTAGAAGAAGTTCACGAACGGCCTCAGAACATCAATATCACCATGAACGTAAGCATCGACGACGCGGCACAGGTGCACTGCCTGCTGAGCGCCGACGGCTCAAGTTATGTCGACCTTGAGGGAGGCGGCGACCTCACTCTGACCTACTCGCCCGAGAAAGACCTTCAGATGAACGGCCGCTACACCGTGAACAGCGGCACCATCAAGTACACCATGATGGTAATCCCGCTCAAGGAGTTCAACATCAAGAGCGGCAGCTATGCCGAGTTCCGAGGTCCCATCATGAACCCGACACTCAATATCAGCGCCACCGAACGTCTGCGCACCACCATCACCGAGAACCAGCAACCGCGCTCGGTTAACTTTGATGTCGGCATGAATATCACGCAGACACTTGACGACTTAGGCCTGGAATTCACGCTCGACGCTCCGGAAGACCTGGCAATACGCAACGAGTTGGCTACGATGTCGGCCGAACAGCGCGGACGCGTAGCCGTGACAATGTTGGCCACTGGCATGTATATAACCGACGCCAACAGCGCTTCCAGCGGCGGTTTCTCAACTCAGAACGCCCTGAATGCCTTCCTACAGAGTCAGATTTCGAACATCACCAGCAAAGCCCTGAAGAGCGTCGACCTCTCGCTGGGCATGGAACAAGGCCTCAGCGCCTCGGGCTCCACCACTACCGACTACAGTTTCCGCTTCGCCAAGCGCTTCTGGGGCAACAGAATAGGTGTCATCGTAGGCGGTAAGGTGAGCACAGGCTCCGATGCGCAGAACACGGGTCAGTCGCTCATCGACAATGTCAGCATTGAATATCGTCTCGACCAAAGCGCCAGCCGCTACGTGAAAGTGTACTACGACAAAAACTACGAATCACTGCTCGAGAGCGAGGTCACCGAGATGGGCGCCGGCCTTGTGCTGCGCCGCAAGACGGCCCGCTTGGGCGAGCTGTTCCTGTTCAAGAGGAAAAAAGAAGAATAAAACAATGGCCCACCACTCCCCGGGGAGGAGAACAGCCTACACCAGCCCCTTCATGAAACAAAGATTTGTCCATATCAAACGTAATGCGTGTATGTTAAGCTCGTGGCATAACATACTCATATTCTTTATTCTCTATTCTTCACTTTTCATTTTCCTCTCATCTTGTTCTACCACCGAGAAACTGCCAGAAGGCGACGTTCTGTACACGGGTATCTCGGAGATAGCCTACGACCGTAAGGCCAAATCGAAATATGCGAGCAAGGAAGAGAACGACTCTACGGGCGTCATCACGGCCATGGCACGGGCCTACAACCTCGTGGACGAGCTGCTTTCAGGCAACCTGAAAGCGCAGGACATACGCGCATACATTAATATTAATAAGGACAGCCTCAGCGCCGAACAGCGCGATTCATTGCTCCGCAGCGCAGCCATACTGGAGAAAGCTACTGCTGAGGCACGCGAGGAAGTGAATGCAGCCTTGGCATACTCGCCCAACAACAGCATCTTCGGCAGCTCGTCGGCACGATGGCAGTTGCCCGTAGGCCTGTGGTTCTACACAGGTTTCGTTGACAAGCAAAGCCGTTTCGGCCGTTGGATGTTCAACAGTTTCGCTGCCACGCCACGCACCATAGCCATGGCTAACCCACAAGTACGCACACAAGTAGCCCGCAACACCTTGCGCAACTACGGATTCTTCCGCGGGCGCGTGGACTACGAGATTCAGCCTAACCCCAAAAACGAACGGAAAGCCAAGATTGGCTATTCGGTATACCCCGGCCCGTTGTTCCGTTTCGGAACGATAGAATACCAGAACTTCGGCGTTGTCACCGACAGCCTCATACGTGCCACAGCCGACAAAAGTCTGCTGCACGAAGGCGATGCCTTCAACGTGCCCAACCTCGATGCCGAGCGCACACGCCTGAGCAAGCTCTTCCGCAACAACGGTTTCTTCTACTGCCGCCCAGAATACATCACCTTCAGGGCCGACACAATCCAAACTCCTTTCACGGCTCACATGCAAGTTCGCCCGCGCACCGACCTGCCGCCGCAGGCCAAGAACCGCTTCAAGATGGGGCGCACCACTATCACCGTCATGCCCTACGATGATTACAAGATAACCGACAGCCTCACCTTGCGTGAATATCAGATGCGTTGGAGCGGAGGCACCAAGAAGCCGCCCTTGCGCTTCGGAGCCATTCGCCACTACCTCTTCTACCAGCCCGGCTCACAGTTCCGCGCCAGCCTCCACGAACTCATCCAACAGAAGCTCTCGGGCATGGGAGTATTCTCCAACATTCAGATGAGCTACACGCCGCGCGACACCACCGACACGTGCTCGATACTTGATGTGAACATCTTCGGAATCCTGGACAAGCCCTACGACAGCGAACTCGAGGCCAAGATAACCAACAAGAGCAACGGCCTGCTCGGACCGGGACTCTCGTGGGGCATGAGCAAGCGCAACGCCTTCCGTGGCGCTGAACAGTTGTCGTTTAAAGTATACGGCAGCTACGAATGGCAGACAGGCGTCTCAGCCACCGAAGGCCACAACGGCCTGTTGAACTCCTTTGAACTTGGAGCCACGGCAGGCCTCACCTACCCTCGCCTGCGCTTCTTCGGCCTGCCATTTGTGCGCAAGATGAGCCGGCAGGCCGAAGCCACAACAGCCTACAAGCTTGATGTAGACTGGATGAATCGCGCAGGATTCTTCCAACTGTTGAATTTCAGCGGCCGACTCACTTACACATATTGGAATGTCCGCCAGCGCCGACTGCGGCACGAACTGACGCCCGCTCGTCTCGATTACACTATGCTTGCCCATCGTTCCCACCGTTTCGATTCGCTTATGACGGCCAATCCGGCCCTATACATAAGCATGCGCAACCAGCTTGTACCTTCGATGGCTTATACCCTCACATACAGCACTCTACGCCCTGGCACCGTGGCAACCGCCAATGCCCACCACCGCACCGTTATAATCGGAGCCAAACAAGCTGGCCATATCCTGAACGGCATATACGCTCTGGCTGGCCACGAGCGCAAGGAACGCAACAAGAAACTACTCGGTGTGCCCTTCGCACAGTTCCTAAAGCTCTCGGCCGAATGGCGTGAGACATTCCCTGTCACCCTGCACTCACGCATCGCAGCCCGTGCTTACCTCGGCGCAGTTTGGAGCTATGGCAACTCAACCATGGCACCTTATGTCGACCTGTTCAACGTAGGCGGTGCCAACAGTATACGCGCATTCGGTGTCCGCACCGTAGGTCCGGGTCGTTACCACCCTGCCAGTTCAGGATGGAGCTACGTCGACCAAGTGGGCAACCTCAAGTTCGAGGCCAACGTAGAATACCGCTTCCCACTCGTAGGAGCATTGGAGGGCGCCCTGTTCCTCGATACAGGAAACGTATGGCTCATGCAACCCGACGAGAGCAGGCCGGGCGCTGCCATAGATGCCAGCGAGTTCCTCAACGACTTGGCCCTTGGCACAGGTGTCGGTTTCCGCTACGACCTCGACTTCCTCGTCCTTCGTTTCGACATAGGCGTCGGACTTCACGCGCCATACGACACAGGTCGCTCAGGCTACTATAACATGCCGCGTTTCAAGGATTCACTCGGCTTCCATATCGCCGTGGGCTATCCGTTCTAACGTTGTCGCCAAGGTCATAAACCAACACAAACTATTAGCCCTGAAAACCAGGCCGGCTTTATCCGCGGATTAGGCCGGCCTAATTTGAAAATTAGGTTGGCCTTATCTGCAAATTAGGTTAACCTAATATGCTTTTCCCACTGGTGGGAAATTTTTTTTACCTTTTCTACTTTGTGTTTCAAAGAAAAGTTGTAACTTTGCGCAGAAATCATTAAACACCAACTATTAATTACGGCAAAGCCGTGCCAATAACATGAAACCAACTCTATTCCTTCTCGCTGCCGGTATGGGCAGCCGCTACGGAGGCCTGAAACAGCTTGATGCGCTGGGCCCCAATGGCGAGACAATCATGGACTACTCCATCTACGACGCTATCCAAGCCGGCTTCGGCAAGATCGTATGGGTAATCCGCCGCGACTTCGAAGACCAGTTCCGTAACCAAATCCTCAAGAAGTACGAAGGTCATGTGCCTTGCGAGCTCTGCTTCCAGGCATTGGACGACCTGCCCGAAGGCTTCACCGTGCCCGAAGGCCGTGTTAAGCCCT
The DNA here is from genome assembly GCA_016286165.1 of Bacteroidaceae bacterium. GTDB lineage: Bacteria > Bacteroidota > Bacteroidia > Bacteroidales > Bacteroidaceae > Physcousia. The sequence continues at coordinate 81,499 of JAEESE010000002.1, forward strand.
GGGGCACCAACCACGCCGTGCTCATGGGCAAGGACGTTATCAAGGAGCCGTTCTGCGTCATCAACTGCGACGACTTCTACAACCGCGACGCCTTCATGGCTATCGGCAAGTTCCTCGCCGACCTGCCCGAAGGCAGCAAGGGCAAATACGCTATGGTAGGCTTCCGCGTAGGCAACACGCTCTCCGAGAACGGCAGCGTGGCTCGCGGCGTATGCTCCACCGACGAGAACGGCAACCTCAAGGATATCGTTGAGCGCACCGAAATCGAGACTATCGACGGTGAGATCTGCTACAAGGAAGATGGCGAATGGAAGCCCGTAGGCGGCGCCAACGTTCCTGTCAGCATGAACATGTGGGGCTTCACACCCGACTATTTCGCTTACAGCGAGGAGTACTTCAAGGAGTTCCTATCAGACCCGAAGAACATCGAGAACCTCAAGGCAGAGTTCTTCATCCCGTTGATGGTGGACAAACTCATTCGCGAAGGCGAAGCCACCTGCAAGGTACTCGACACCACCTCCAAGTGGTTCGGCGTAACCTACGCAGCCGACCGTCCCGGCACAGTAGAGCGTATCAAGGCTCTCGTTGATGCTGGCGTATATCCGTCACCTCTGTTCTAAAAGAATCAGATAGCAAAGCGCCCCCGATGCAACTGAGCATCGGGGGCGTTTGTTTAGAATAGGCTGTGCCGAGCGAACGACACAGCCTATTAATCTGTCGTAGAAGCCACGACTTCAAGCACCCATCATTTTACAGCAACCTTCTTGCCACCTACAATGTAGAGGCCACGAGGCAGGTGACGAACTGAAGCGTTCACACGCTGACCGCTTAGGTTGTAGACAGGAGCGGTGGCCGAAGGCTGATCAGCCAGGTCAACATCGTTGATTGAGTCAACAACGTCGCGAACAATAGCAATATTGTAGGCCTTAACACCATGAGAAGACTCGGAAATAGACTTGAAGAAACCATGGAAAGCATCAACGGGAGTTGACGAAGCAACGAACTGACTGCCGTCCTCGCTAAGCACCAAAGCATTCTCGAAAGCAGCCAGTGCCTGTGTGCCGCCGAAGGCCATGTTCAGGCCACTTGTGTAAGCGATGGCATCAGGCTTGACGGTTGCATTCTCTGCGCTCCAAACAATCTTCTTGCCACGGAGGTCCCAAGCCGGGCCCCAAGCGCCGTCGGGGACAGCTACGAGGTAAGGTGTATTGGCCAACATCTCAGGAGCATTGCGGAAGTAAACGGTAGTGCCGTCCTCCTCATAGAAATCACATGTCCAGAACTGCTTGCCCGTGTCGCTGCTCGAACGGAACCAATCAATGGTCTTACCATCGGTGGCATTCTTTACGGTTGTAGGTGCAAAGGGCAGCACGATGGTACTCCAACCCGTACGGACACTGTTGTTGTGACCTTGTGTGAAGGTGCGCTCGTAGCTGATGGCAGCAGCCGTGAAGGTCTGAGGCGTGTAGAAGTCGTAGCCGTCCTGAAGGACAACGCTTTCGGCTTGAGCACCCATCACGATGTTCTTACCTTCGAGACCAGCAGGAGCTGTTTCGCTCTCGCCAAGGAAGTAAAGAGTATTTGGGTTAGCGCTGGCACTGATGCCGGAAAGAGTCAGGCCCTCGAGTGAGACAGCTGCGACATCGGCAGAAATGGCAAATCCTTCCTCGGGTTTGTAGCCCTGACGTGTGCCGTCGCCCTTCCAAGTGATGATACCGCGCTGAATATCATAATACTTCGATTCACCCTTCTTCACGATATTATCTACGTGTGAAGCATCCTGTTCCTGGGGAACGTCGTTACGGGCATAGATATTCATAGAATAAGTGCTGCCGTAAGCCAGATTATCGAAATCGAAGTAGTACGTGACCGAGCCACCTGCGGGGATAGATACGGACTGCTGCTTGTAGGTTATCATGGAACCGCCACCGATGGTGCCGTCATCATTGCGCTGTACGATGAACAAAGGTGCAAGCACATACTTGTTGTAATCGGCAGCCGCGTGGTTGGTGATGGTGGCGCGGAAGCGGGCACTGCTGTCGTAGATGGTACCGTGAAGGTTCTCATCGTCGGTGGCATCTGCATTCATAGCCTCGATATCTACAGAAAGGTCCATGTCTGCCTCCAGACCTTCGACTATGGTGACGGAGGTTGTTCCGATAGTGATAAAGTCACCCCATTGAGGATCTACCAACATAACTCTTACGGTTTTTGTTCCAGATGTAGTTGGTGTGACATTGAAGGTTACAACTTTCTCTTGTCCAGCAGGAACCTCGGCTTGGATAAGAGATGTGTACTGTGAGTTTTCATCAATTTGCTGGCCTCCAAAATCCAAATAGAGGTCGCCGAAGAAGCTATCTGCCCCCGTATTCTTTATCGTAACATGTATTTGTTCTTTTTGTCCAGCTTCAATGCCTCCTTCGAAGTCAAAATTGGTTGTTTGAAGATTGAACTGAGGATGATAAACCGGTGAAGATGTATATGTGTCGTTCAATGTAACATCAACGTAATAACGATCCGCCCGATCCATCAGTTTCCATTCGGTTGTGTTCTCAGCCTGAAAGACAGGAACAATCCTATATTCACCTACCTTACCAGCTCCAAAGGATATAAGTTGACTATAGCTCCCAGATTGAGGCTTAAGCCCTTTTCCGAAGTCTGTAGTTGTACCTACAGCTGAAGTCGTTACCGTCAAATAGGAGTAGGATACTGAATTATTCATAACTTCAAAACTGCCATCGGTAGGATCCAAAAGAGCTAAAGCTACTTTGTACTTATACTTACCAGGTTCCTCAGAATGGTCAGAATAACTAACCTTCACTCTTCTTGTGTCCTGAATATAGAATGGCTTACTTTTGCTATCACGATCTTTGAATGCATACGAAGTTCCACTAATAGCAGTCACAGTAAGCATAGGCTCCACCTCATCGCCCTCTTCACCGCTTCCATCTGGCGTAGCCGTTCCTGGGATGATGTTATAGATAATGTTCTGCTTCATATTGTAGCCCTCGCTTGAGCTGGAACCACCGATACCGCTGGCCGATGGATTGAGGATACTGAGCTGGAAGAAGCCATTACCCATGCCTCCCCATCCCCAGTTGATGTGGAAGTAGTCGCCATACTCGAAGCCGTCGCAGATGAAGGAGTGGCCACCGCCGCTGCCGGCTGTACCATTATAAATCATGGGGCGGCCGGCAGCCAGCTCGCTGTAGACAAGGTCGTCCCAAGCCTGCTGTGTGTAGTCAATACGGAAAGCTATCTTCGAGCCATAACCAAAGTACTTGAAACCCTTAGGGATGTCGTCGGTATAAGCTCCCGATGAATTACGTCCGTATTGCATCTTGACCGAGCAGCCAGCATATAACATCAACGTAGACACGGCATCGGTGTAAACATCATCCTCGGCACCCGTGTAAGTCTCGCGCATGTGAGCCCAATCAAGCGGTGTGACAGGCAGAGCGTCCATCGTTGCGGAGCCATATTCGCCCATTTGTTCACCAGCCACTGTAAAAGTGTACGAGGGAATCTCTGCCAGTGTCTGAGAAGGCTGCTTGTAGAAATACATAATCTGCGACATAGCAGTAGCAACGCAGCCTGTGTAAGCAAGGTCGTAGCCATCTTCCTCGTTCTCTGACTTCATGAATTGCGGGCATTGTTTCCAATACGGAGTAGCCTGGTCCCACTTGGTGGTGATGAGCGGTGCAATGGAGTTGCGAGTGCTGACGCGTGACTTGCGAGGAGCACGCATAACCTTGGCGGCCTCTGTATCGGATAGTTTTGACAGAACCTCTAATTGCTCAGCATAACCCTCAAGCCATGCTTTCATGTTATCAGGGATGCGTGTTGCATCGAAAGAACCTTCGTCGGAGTAACCAAGGATAGGAGCTGTGCGGTCGTCACCCGAAACGATTACAAAGCCACCATTGTTGCCTACATTAAATATGTAGTAGCCTGCAGCATCAGTAGCTTCGGTCAGGCGGCCAGCCCGAGTAGCGATGCGTAATTGTCTGTGGTTGCCTGCGGGGTTCTTTTTAGCGATGAAGGCAGAAGCCTCTTCCATAGCTTTCTCTTTGCTGACAGGAGCGGCAGACGCCGACAAGGCCAGCAGCATACAGAATGCAAACAATATCTTTTTCATTTCTTTCTTTGTGATTTATTAGTTATCTTCTTTCTGTTTTTGTCATTCTCCATCAAAAAGTGTATCGCCCCAGATGTTCTCTTTCACAGGTGCATCTTGACCAAAGGTGGGGAATTCTCCTTCGCCGGCAGGACTCGGCCCTGACACAGCAATAAACGTCTCAATCTCTACGGTCTGAACTATGAGTTCAGGCCTTACATAAGTTTTCTGCATTTTTAAGTTGAATAAGAATTAATAAGTTTTCAATATCTCTAATAAACCTTGATACTATTCACCGTCGTTATCCTATAGTTTTACCTTAGCGGGCGCAAAGGTAGTCAAATATCATGACATCATTCATGAGTTTAATTGAATTAATCTCTTTTTTACAGCAAGATTTGATTTTGCTCAATAGTTCAGAAGGGTGAACCTATGAAAAGGGAAATACGCGCTTTCGTTCCGTTTATAGCATTTTCTTTTCAGCAGTGAAAGCCAAGTGGAAGCTACAGCAACAGCCTCCACTGTCGTAACTCATAGCATAACAACCTGTTAGGAGCCTACAACGGCCAAATAGTGGAAGCAAGGTTGATATTCATTAGAAATAATTTGAAAACCAACGTATTCCTCCCATAAAAACAATCACACAAAAGCTATAAACGCAAAGGCATAGTAACAGGCACGATGACAGGTTAGACCGCCACCGTAAGCATAACAAGTTTCAATAGTTAGTCATTAACTGCGCCGCACTTGGGGCACACGCCTTTCGAACGCAGTTTTGCCCCACAATTACCACAGAGATAGCGGGCGCGAGCATAACGCCAATACCTATACAATGCGAAGATTGAGTATACAATAAATAAAATATACCCAAACGCAGATGAAGCTGTGAGCGAAAACACGAGGTAAATGACGACGCAGACACCAGCGAGAGTGATAAGATAGATAACGGCTTCCTTCGGACGGAGATAACTGAAAGCGTTGTTGGCAGTAGCGATAGCCAGCAACAGAAGCAGCCACAGCCCCGACAGGAAGAAACAGATAAGCCAGGGCTGGGCGAGCGGATTGAGCGTGGGATGAAAATAGAATTGTACCCACACTTGAGGACAATAGTGCTGAATATAGCCGTAGAGCAACGATGAGACCGAAAGTGTCAGTATGAGCAACGTAGGATAGGCACTGGGTATGTCAGCAATATGCACGAAATGCGTGTACTTGCGGCGCAGCAGACGCACGGCAACAGTGACGGCTACAACGGCCAACGTAAGCAGGAACCACATCCAGCGGTGGCTGGAGAAAAGGTATATGAAGGCGCTGATGGGGTCGTCGGGGTAAGCTGTGTCCAAAAGCGTTGTCTCGTGCAACCAACCCATTGTCTGCTGATCATGCGCCACCTTAACCCAAACGCTATCAATGCTATCCTCAGGGATAACCAGGAAAGCTGCCACTACGACTGCATCGCCGCGGCGGAGCCAGAGGCTATCGCTCGCATCGACGGCGCCTTCGCTCCAATGCATAGGTCGCTCTTCAATGATAACAAGGCTGTCAGCATCAACAACAAAGTTGTAACCTACGCCATAAGCCCGCTGCAGTTTTTGCGACATATTTGCGGCGGCCGTGTCTGTCTCGTTCGCAGTTGGAATCGCAAACGTAGCACGCGAGGCTGGCTGATAGCAGGATGTTAGCGCCAGAACTGCAGCGATGAATATGGGCAAATAGCGGTTCATAGGTCTCATTGTTCTGGTCGTAGGACAAGCATCTCGCAACGCTGACAGTCGAAACGCAATGGGAACATGCGGCCGTCGACAAGACGAATGGCCAACGGTTCCTGTGCCGGTATGGCAAGCGGCTTGCCCTGTCCACCCGTGTTTTTATGTTTGATACAACAGCCCAACTCGTAGCGCAGGCAGTAACGACAGGTCATAAGCGGCGTATCGGCATTGAATGTGTGATTACTAGCTCCACCCTCGATAGCCGGCAAGGCGTTCCTCTCTTTTGAAGCAAAGGCATACGCTGCCTTCAGGTCCAAAAGATTGCATAATAGTCGCCTCCATTCGGCAAGCACAGACGAAGGGATAAACCAATTGTCGGTAAAACGTATGTCTATTTCCGAATCGGTAGTAGAATACACCGTATCGCCCAAACGTGAAAGTTGCTTGCGGATATTTTCATCCTGAGGCGTGCGAGCCAGTTCGTGTGGATAGGCGAAGAAGTTGTGAACCTCACGGCCATCCTCGGCGCGCAACGTAAGACGAAAGCCCGTTTGAGTCCCCTCAAGCTTATCTTCCTCAGGATCAAAAGCATTATATTCACTCACACAATCATCAATAGACCAACTCACGGCAACACGACGGTCGGCAGTAGGACGCGACAGCTGACGTTCGAATTCGGCATCGAGATTGCGATAAACCGACATCCCCTTCTTAAGTTGAGCCAATACAGACGGGTCTGCCGGGAAGAGGCGCCCTTGCTGATCCACACGATTGACACGGAAGCCTTGCAAGCGGTCATCAGCGTCGAAAAAACAAAGGCCGTCGCCATTGGCAAACGAAGCCGTGCCGGCGATAGCGAGCGAGCGGCCTGGCAGCACATCCTTTACGGTTCCTACCGGCTCGCCGATAGCCTTCGGCGTAGCAAGACAAGCAAGATTCGGAGTTCGGCCGCGTAAGAAATAATCGGTAAAACGGCGGTTGAAGCTCTTTTCGAGGTTGGGCGTGAACGAAAGTTTGACATGCCCATGACTGGCACGGCAGTATTTATCCGGCTGTTTTTTGATCACCTCGTCGATGAGACCACTGTAGTAGGCGGTGGTATTCTTAACGTAAGCCACATCTTTCAACCGGCCCTCTATCTTAAAACTGCTGACGCCTGCATCCATCATGTCCTCAATTTCGACGGCACGATTCATGTCGCGCAACGACAACAGATGGCGACTACGCAATGGCTTGCCTGTTCGCGGGTCGGCAACTATACGGCCTTTGCCGTCGACAAGGTCGAAAGGCAGGCGGCAAAACTGCGCACATTCGCCTCGATTGGCACTACGCCCGAAACAGTATTCACTGGCATAACACCGTCCGCTATAGCTGACACAAAGAGCCCCGTGCACAAAAGCTTCAAGCGGCATCCCAGGCACCGCTTCGTGGATAGCACGTATCTCGTCGATTGACAGTTCACGCGCCAAGACCGTTTGCTCATACCCCTCAGCCGCCCGCGACTGCACATCTTCAACGGTACGGTTGTCCATTTGCGTGGAAGCGTGAAGCGGCAAGCGACCTCTGACAAGCTTCTTGAGCTGCACATCCTGCACAATGAGCGCATCAACACCGGCTGCCGCTAACTCATCGACAAGTTTGTCGACCTCTTCGAGTTCGTCATCGTGCAACAAAGTATTGACCGTGGCGTAGATTTTCACGCCAAACAGATGCGCATATCTCGTGAGCTCAGCTATATCCTGCACGCTGTTACCGGCCGCAGAACGTGCACCGAAGCGCGGGGCGCCGATATAAACAGCATCAGCGCCATGGCGTATGGCCTCGATACCACATTCGAGGTTGCGGGCTGGAGCAAGGAGTTCGATGGTGCGCATATGGTTGCAGATTGCGGCAAAGCCGCAACAAACGAGGACGGGGATTAATGAATGGATTCGATATTGTAGGGTGTCTCCTGGTATACGTAGTAGTTGAGCCAGTTGGTAAATAGGAGGTTGGCATGCGCGCGCCAAGTTACCACGGGACCAAGCGAGGGCGTGTCGGCGCGGTAATAGTGCTGCGGCATATCAATTGGCAGGCCCTTTGCCAAATCACGCCGATACTCGGTGTCGAGTGTCATCGGAGAATATTCGAGGTGCCCAGTGATGTAGAACTCGCGGCCGCCTCGAGCCATGACGATGCTTACGCCGGCTTCCTCGCTCTCAGCTATTGTCGTGAGTTCAGGCACGGCATCAATATCTGCACGGTGAATCTCAGTGTGGCGGCTGTGGGGCATGAAGAACACGTCGTCGAAGCCTCGGAAAATAGGCAGTTGCGGATCAAGCGGTTTCTGCGCAAAAATGCCGAACATTTTCGATGAAAGCGGGTATTTTGGCACACCGTAGCGGTAGTAAAGGCCCGCTTGAGCGGCCCAACAGATATACAAGGTGGACGTCACGTGCGTGTGAGCCCAGTCTATGATATCACGCATCTCATCCCAATAGGTCACTTCCTCGAAGTCGAGGTGCTCAACAGGCGCACCTGTGATAATCATACCATCGAACTTCTCGTTGCGCATGAGCTCAAAGTCGCGATAGAAAGCCTTCATGTGTTCAACGGGCGTATTCTTCGATGTGTGACTTTTGATCTTCATAAACGACACCTCGAGCTGCAGCGGCGAGTTCGAGAGAACGCGTATGAGGTCCGTTTCGGTCGTTATCTTCAGCGGCATGAGGTTGAGTATCACGATCTTCAGAGGGCGGATATCCTGCGACGTAGCCCGTGACGTGTCCATCACGAATATGTTTTCCTGCTTCAGCAGGTCTATGGCAGGCAACCTGTCGGGGAGTGTTAGAGGCATGAGCTTATTAGTTTAGTGCTTGATGTTTTGGGGGTTCGAGGTTACTCGAGTATTGATATAGTCAAGCTTAAAGTTTAATGAGAAGCCTAAATATCAATCTAAGAATGATTGAAAGGCGCCTCATTAAACCTTAAACTATAAACTTATTACCAGATTGTGGCGCGCTCTTCCTTGGGTACGAACATGGGATCTTGCTCGGTAATTCCGAAGGCCTCGTACCAAGCGTCGATATGCGGGAGAGCTCCGTTCACACGCCAGCGTCCGAGAGAATGGGGATCTGACTTAGTACGCTTACGTATCTCCTCGTCGCGGATGTTAGCAGCCCAAACACCGGCATAGGCAAGGAAGAAACGCTGTTCGGGCGTGAAGCCGTCCTTGTCAGCAAGAGGAGCGTCCTTGGTTGCGTTCTTGAAGGCCTGGTAGGAAACCATAAGTCCTCCGTGATCGGCCATATTCTCGCCAAGGGTTAGCTGTCCGTTGCCGCAAAGGCCGGGCAGGACTTCAATATTATTAAAGAAGTCGCGCATGACATAAGTGCGCTCCTCGAAATTCTTACGGTCTTCCTCGGTCCACCACTGGCGAAGGTTGCCGTCCTTGTCGAACTTAGAGCCCTGATCGTCGAAGCCGTGGGTCATCTCATGGCCAATTACAACACCGATGGCACCGTAGTTGAAAGCGTCGTCGGCCTGCATATCGAAGAAAGGCGGCTGCAGGATTCCAGCCGGGAAGCAGATTTCGTTGGTGGTAGGATTGTAGTAAGCGTTAACAGTCTGCGGGGTCATGTACCATACGGTATTGTCAACAGGCTTATTAAGCTTGCGCTCAATCTCGTCGTGAGTCTGCCAAACAGCAGCGTTCTTCACATTCTCCCAATAATTGCGGCCAATCTCAAGTGTGCTGTAGTCCTTCCATTTGTCAGGATAGCCCACCTTAACGATGAAGGCATTGAGTTTGTCGTGAGCCACAGCCTTGGTGCTATCGCTCATCCATTCCTGTGCGTCAATGCGTTCGCCAAGAGCCACCTGCAGGTTCTTAACCAATTGAACCATACGTTCTTTGGCTTCAGCAGGGAAATACTTCTCAACATACAGCTGACCTACAGCCTCGCCGAGTGCACCTTCGGTAGCGGCCACAGCGCGCTTCCAGCGCGGACGGTCCTCTTCGCGACCGCTCATTACCTTGCCATAGAAATTGAATGAAGCGGCACGCATCTCATCGTCCAGACAGCCGGCAGCCGTGTCAATAAGGCGCCAGCGGGTGTAGTCCTTGAGCACGTCGAGCGGTGTCTCTGCCCATATCTTCTCCACCTCATGAATCACTTCGGGCTGACCTACGCTTACCTCACGAATGTCTTTTGCTCCTTGTACATTGAAGTAGTACTTCCAGTCGATACCAGGGAAGTCGGTGAGGAGCTGGTCGAAAGTCATCTTGTTGTAGTTCTTCTCGTCGTCGCGAAGTTCAGTGCGCGAACGGGATATCTTAGCCAAACGGGTCTCAAGAGCGAGCACGCCGTCGACACGGGCCTTAGTCTCGTCGCCCTCAGCCACCTTACAACGCTGGAAGAGGTCGGACATGTACTTCTTATAAGCCTCGCGAATAGTTGTTGTTGCTGAGTCGTTGTCGAGGTAATACTCTTTCTGTCCCATAACCAGACCACTCTGCATGATTTGCACGAGATTGTTCTTGCTGTCCTTGATGTCGGCATCTATGAAACAGCCGAAGAAACCTCCAATGCCTGAAACATTGAACGATGAAGCCAAGCGGAACAGTTCGTCCTTGTCGGCCACCTGATCGATGCGCTGCAGATCCTTGCGGATAGGTTCAATGCCTTGCTTGTTCAGGGAAACGCTGTCCATGACGCTGTTGTACATCTGAGCAATCTTGTCGGCTATGCTTCCAGGTGCATTCTTCTTTGCTGCCACGCCCTCGATGAGTTCGCGCAGTTGGGTATTATTATTCTCGGCCAGTTGGTCGAAGCTGCCGAAGCGGGAATACTCGGCAGTGAGAGGGTTTGCCTTCATCCATCCGCCGCAGGCAAACTGGTAAAAGTCTGTGCCAGGAGCAGCTGTAGTGTCGAGATTGTTGAGGTCGATGCCCGTGGTAAGGGCACCTTGCTGTCCTGTGCAGGACGCGAGAATGGCAAGTGCCATGATTGAAAGTGATTGTTTAAGTTTCATAATCAATTGGATTTTATAGATTTGTCATTATTATTAATCATAGTTCCGCAAGAGCTTCGGACGCCTCAAGCCAGCGGCTCTCTACGTCATCAATTTGCTGACGTAGGCGAGCATGGCGTTCGTAGAGGCTTGTGTCAGCGGCACCTTCAGGGGTCGACATCTTGGCTTCCAGCAGATGTAGAGCGGCCTCGAGTTCGCTCATCTCCTGCTCAGCCTCGGCCACAGCCTTTTCCAACTTGCGTCGCTCGCGGGCCAGAGCTTTCTGTTCGGCGTAAGAAGCAGCACCGCCTGTGGCACCTTCACCTGCCCCTCCCTTGCCTGAAGTGGAGTCCGGACTTGGCTTGCTTACGCCTGCAACCATCTTTCCATCCCGTACTGAAGCGAGGCTGGGAACTGTTCCATTGCTCCCCGAAGAGAGAAGTCTGGCTTTGTGCTCGCTCTCAATCCAATCGTATATACCTCCAAGATGCTCGCGTACACGCCCGCCTGCAAAGCTATAGACCTTGGACACAAGGCCGTCGAGGAACTGACGGTCGTGCGAAACGAGGATGACGGTACCGTCGAAGGCTGCTATTGCCTCTTTCAGCACGTCCTTCGAACGCATATCAAGATGATTGGTAGGTTCATCGAGGATGAGGAAATTGACGGGCTCGAGCAAGAGCTTAATCATTGCCAGACGCGAACGCTCGCCGCCGGAAAGCACTTTCACCTTCTTATCGGACTCCTCGCCGCCGAACATAAAGGCTCCGAGAATATCACGGATGCGGGTGCGGATATCGCCACGGGCCACGCGGTCGATGGTGTCGAAAACCGTTATCTCCGGGTCAAGCAACTGCGCCTGATTCTGCGCAAAATAGCCTATCTGCGCATTGTGGCCTATACGCAGCGAGCCCTCGAAAGGTATCTCGCCGAGTATACAGCGCACCAGAGTCGACTTTCCTTCGCCGTTTCGCCCAACAAACGCCACTTTCTCGCCGCGACGGATGGTGAGGTTGACGTTTGAGATGACATAATGAGGATCAGCGGAGGGTGAGTAGCTCTTTGCCAAATCCTCTACGATGAGCGGAAAATCGCCGCTGCGCTGACAGGGCGGGAACTTGAGATGCAAGGCCGAGTTGTCCACCTCGTCCACTTCAATTGGCACTATGCGGTTGAGTTGCTTAATACGCTCCTGCACCTGCACCGCCTTGGTGGGCTTATATCGGAAACGCTCGATGAAATCGCGCAAATCTGCGATTTCCTTCTGTTGGTTCTCGTAGGCCCTTAGTTGTTGCTCACGCCGCTCGGCTCGCAGCCGCACATACTCGTCGTATTTTACCTTATAGTCCCAAATGCGGCCACACGAGATTTCGAGTGTGCGGTTGGTTACATTATTTATAAATGCCCGGTCGTGGCTCACGAGGATGACTGCACCCGGTCGCTGAAGCAGATACTGTTCGAGCCATTGTATGCTCTCGATGTCGAGATGGTTGGTAGGCTCGTCGAGCAATAGCACGTCAGGCTGTCGAAGCAGCAGTTTGGCCAGTTCGATACGCATACGCCAACCGCCCGAAAGTTCACGCGTGGGACGGTCGAAGTCGCTTCGCTCAAAGCCTAGGCCGGTTAGCGTGCGTTCCACTTCGGCGCGGAAGTTAAGACCTCCCATCATGCGGAAACGCTCCTCGGCATGCGTATAGCGTTCGACAAGCGCCATGTATGCCTCGCTTTCGTAGTCGGTACGCTCGGCCATCTCGGCCTGCATGCTCTCAATATCCGCCTGCAACTCGTGTATGTGTTCGAAGGCAAGTAAGGCCTCGTCCACAACGGTGCGCTCACTGGCTAGCTCCATCACCTGTGGCAGGTAGCCCACGGTGGTGTCGCGCGGCGAACTGACAGTGCCGCCAGTAGGGCTCTGCTGACCGGCTATAATCTTCAACAGGGTTGATTTCCCTGCTCCATTCTTACCAGTTAGTGCAATACGGTCGCGGTCGTTCACCACGAAACTAACGTCTGTGAACAACGGCTTGGCACTGAACTCCACGGAGAGATGTTCAACTGAAATCATCTATCATCTTTGCTTTTTCGGGTGCAAAGATAGGCCTTCGCGCGCACATACGCAAATAAACTAATGTGAAAACCGAAAAAATGAATGAAAATACGTCCAGACGTGCAAGCTTATATGTCCGTATGTATTGGCACTTACGACCGTATGTGTTGGCTCTTATGTCCGTATGTGCAAGGACTTATGGCAGGAAGTGTCAGGAATAAGGTGAAATCGCATTGGCAGTTCAGATAAATGCCGTGCGCGCTTTCTGCAAGAGGTCGGATGCAAAGATGAAATCTGTTAGGGCTTTGTTATCAGAATTAGCCACCTGTGTCTTATCGCCAATCCACTCGCGATGGCCTTCCTTGATGAATATGATGCTGTCGCCAATGCCCATAACGGAGTTCATGTCGTGGGTGTTCATGATGGTTGTCATGTTGTACTCAACAGTGATGTCATGGATGAGAGCATCAATGACAAGGCTTGTCTTAGGGTCCAGACCGCTATTCGGCTCATCGCAAAAAAGATACTTCGGATTGAGGGCTATGGCACGAGCTATGGCCACGCGTTTTTGCATACCGCCCGAAAGTTCGCCAGGATACTTGGCTTCGGCATCGCCAAGGTTAACACGATCGAGGCACTGGCGGGCACGTTCCTTGCGTTCTCGTAGCGTCATAGTGGAGAACATATCAAGAGGAAACATCACGTTCTCCAACACCGACATGGAATCGAACAGGGCAGCAGATTGGAATATCATACCCATCTCTCGACGCAAAGCAGTACGTTCATGTTTGTTCATACGCACAAAATCGCGCCCATCGTAAAGAATTTGACCTTTTGTGGGCTCAAGCAACCCCACGATGCACTTCATAAGCACCGTCTTTCCAGAGCCCGACTGACCAATAATCAGATTAGTCTGTCCTTCGGTGAATTGGGCATTTATATCGTGAAGAACGTCCCTGTCCTCAAACGATTTATATAATGAACAAACTTCTATCATGAGAGAATCTGAGTAAGGAAGATATCTGCGAAAAGTATCAACATAGAACAATGAACAACGCTATCAGTTGAAGCCTTGCCCACCTCCACCGAACCGCCTTCGACGGTGTAGCCGTAGAATGCCGAAACGGAGGCTATGATAAAGGCAAAGAAGAAGCTCTTAATGATACTCATCCATACAAACCACTGGTTGAATGAGTGTTGCAAGCCATAGGTGAGATCGTCGGGCGTGAGGATACCTGCGAAACTGATGGCATAGGCGCCTGCGAAACCGGCAACCATGGAGAATGTGACAAGCACAGGAATCATGGTCAGCATGGCCATTATCTTAGGCAAAATGAGGAACGAAGCAGAGTTTACACCCATAATGTCAAGGGCGTCAATCTGCTGGGTGACGCGCATGGTGCCTATCTCGGAAGCTATATTGGATCCTACCTTGCCTGCCAAAATGAGGCACATAATAGACGACGAGAACTCGAGCAACAGGATCTCGCGAGTGGTATAGCCAGTGGTGAAACGAGGCATCCACGGGCTTTGTATGTTCACCTTCATCTGAATGCAGATTACAGCGCCTATGAAAAACGAGATCATAAGCACAATGCCGATAGAGTCGACGCCGAGTTTCTGCATTTCTTTGACGTACTGTTTCCAGAACATGCGCAGTCGTTCTGGGCGAGAGAACACCTTGCCCATGAGCTGCAGATAGCGGCCAAAGGTGATAATGGGTTGAAGAATTGCGGACATATTATTGAATTTTCTGCAATTGTGAACTATATTACTTATGGATAGAACCGAAGCTTCGATTTATGAGGTGACAAGACCTCAAATTCAGCCTATAATCCCTAATCCATTCTGTATTTGGCGACAAAATTAGTCAAAAAAGACTAAAAGAGCATTGTCGAAGTGCAGTTTTTTCGAGAAAAGCAGTATTATTCTACAAATATTGTGTACTTTTGCGCACTCTTAGCGAGCCTATGACAGAAATACAGGATAAAATACATCATGATGAAGCCATCGTCGCAGACCCTTCATCACCTAAATATCTGGCACCACACCAGACTGAGCCCCTGCGCCTATGCGCCGAACATCTGAAAAAGATCTACGGCAAGCGCACCGTGGCCGACGACGTAAACTTTCACGTCGACCAGGGAGAAATAGTGGGACTGTTGGGACCGAACGGCGCAGGTAAGACTACTTCGTTCTATATGACCACCGGTCTGGTGATGCCCAACGAGGGCCGCGTGTTCATAGGCGAAGAAGAGGTTACAAATCTGCCGGTGTACAAACGCGCCAAGAAAGGCATTGGATATCTGGCGCAGGAAGCCAGCGTGTTCCGTAAGATGAGTGTTGAGGACAACATTATGAGCGTGTTGGAGTTGCGTAAAGACTGCACAGAAGAGTATAAGCACGAGAAACTGGAAACGCTCATCCGCGAATTCCGCCTGCAACATGTTCGCAAGAACCTTGGCGACCGCCTCTCCGGCGGCGAGCGACGCCGTACGGAGATTGCCCGCTGCCTTGCCATCGACCCCAAGTTCGTAATGCTCGATGAGCCTTTCGCCGGCGTAGACCCCATCGCTGTAGAGGACATCCAACTTATCGTGTGGAAGCTGAAGCGCATGAACATTGGTGTGCTCATTACCGACCATAATGTTGAGGAAACGCTTTGCATCACCGACCGAGCTTATATGCTATTTGAAGGTCGAATTCTTTTCAAGGGACGTCCCGAAGAACTTGCAGAGAATCCCATCGTCCGCACCCGTTACCTAACCAATAGCTTCGTGCTGCGCCCCAAAGACTTCGAGGCCATGGAGCGCGAGCGTCTCGAGGAAGATGAACGCGAAGCAGCAAAAGAGGCTGCAAAGGCCGAAGCCATCGCAACGGATACTACCAACGTGGAAGCCGAAACGCCCAGCACCGAGCAAGAAACTGACAATGAATCAAATACAATAACAACAGAATCATGAACATTCAATTCAACAAAACATCCGACGTGGCCGCCGAGCTGACCATCAGCATGGAAAAGGCCGACTATCAGGAGCGCGTAGAGAAAGCGCTCAAAGAGTATCGTAAGAAAGCAGCACTGCCCGGCTTCCGCCCCGGACAAGTACCTACGAGCCTGCTGCGCAAGCGTTTCGGCGGTGAAATCACAGCTGAAGAAGTACAGAAGTTGCTCTCGGAAAAGCTTTATGGTTACTTGCGCGAAGAAAAGGTAGACATGCTGGGTGAGCCCCTCGCCAGCGAGAAACAGCAGCCCATCGATTTCGAGGCTGAACAGCTCGATTTCATCTTTGATATCGCCCTGGCTCCGCAGTTCGATGCCAAGCTGACAGCTAAGGACAAGGTTCCCTTCTACACCATTGACGTCACCGACGAGATGGTCGATGGTCAGGTAAAGGCTTATGCACAGCGTGGCGGCCACTATGAGAAGGTGGACAGCTACCAGGAAGGCGACATGGTGAAAGGTCACATCGCCGAGCTCGACGAGGCCGGCAACATTCTCGAAGGTGGTATTCAGAAGGAAGACGCAGTAATGCTGCCCTCATATTTCAAGAACGATGACCAGAAGCGTAAGTTCGAAGGATTGCAGGTGAACACCGTTGTGACCATCAACCCTGCCGAAGCTTACGAGAACAGCGCCATAGAGCTATCCTCACTCCTCGGCATCACTAAGGAAGAGGCAGAGAACGTGCGCGCCAACTTCAGCTATCAGGTCAACGAAATTACTCGATATGTACCCGCCGAACTCACACAGGATTTCTTCGACCAAGTGTTTGGTGAAGGTAATGTCAAGAGCGAAGATGAGTTCCGTGCCCGCGTGAAGGCCCAGATGCAAGAGCAGTTTAGCCGCGACAGTGAGTTCCGTTTCCTCATCGACGTGCGTGAATACCTCGAGAAGCGTATCGGCGAGCTCCAGTGGCCCGAGGCTCTGCTCAAGCGCATCATGCGTGCCAACAATCCTGACAAAGACGAGAAATATGTCGAGGACAACTACGAAGGCAGCATCAAGGAACTGGAATGGCACCTCATCAAGGAGCAGTTGGCCGACCAGACCGGCATCAAGGTGGAACAGGACGATGTACTCGAGAGCGCCAAGGAGCAGACACGTGCTCAGTTCGCCCAGTATGGCATGGCCAATGTGCCCGAAGAGGTAATCACCAACTACGCCAACGAGCAACTTAAGAAGCGCGACCAACTCGACAACCTCGTAGCTCGCACCGTTGAGCGCAAGCTCGGCGTAGCCCTCAAGGACGTTGTGAAGCTGCAGGAAAAGACCGTAAGCATCGAGGACTTCAACAAACTATTTGAGAAAAAATAAAGATATGCACAAAGATTTCCGTAAGTTCGCCACAGGTCACCTCGGCCTCAACGGACAGGTTCTGGACGACTATGTAAGCCTCCAGAATCAATACCTTAACCCTTACATCCTTGAGGAACGCCAACTGAACGTCACGCAGATGGACGTCTTCTCGCGCCTGATGATGGACCGCATCATCTTCCTCGGCACGCAGATTGACGACTACACCGCCAATACGCTGCAGGCCCAGCTTCTCTACCTCGACAGTGCTGATCCAGGCAAAGACATAAGTATCTACCTCAACTCACCGGGCGGAAGCGTATCAGCAGGCCTCGGCATCTACGACACAATGCAGTTCGTGACTTCCGACGTAGCAACCATCTGCACCGGTATGGCAGCTTCAATGGCAGCTGTATTGCTCGTAGCAGGCAAGGAAGGCAAGCGTTCGGCACTGCCGCATAGCCGTGTGATGATTCATCAACCCCTGGGCGGCGTTCAAGGCCAGGCCAGCGACATCGAGATTGAAGCCCGTGAGATACAGAAGCTCAAGAAAGAGCTCTATCAGATTATCGCCGACCATAGTCACACGCCTTACGATAAGGTGTGGGCCGATAGCGACCGCAACTACTGGATGACTGCCGAAGAGGCACGCGAATATGGTATGATAGACCAGGTGCTCACGCGCAAGGCCTAAATACACATTATTATATTTTAATAATGGCAAAGAAGAACGAAATGGAGCACTGCTCGTTCTGTGGACGCAGTTCGAGGGAGGTGAGCCTGCTCATCAACGGGCTCCATGGATGCATCTGCAACGAATGTGCCGAGCAGGCATACCAGATAGTCAAGGAGCAGATGCAGAATAGCGCCACGGCTAGCAAGCGAAAGGGAAGCTCGGCCAAAGATTTCGATTGGAGTCGCCTGCCCAAACCCACGCAGATAAAAGCGCACCTCGACGAGTACGTCATAGGGCAGGATGATGCTAAGCGATACCTTAGCGTTGCCGTCTACAATCATTACAAACGACTTGGTCAAAGTGTCGACGACGATGGTGTAGAGATAGAGAAGAGCAACGTCATCATGGTAGGCCCCACTGGTACGGGCAAGACGCTGATGGCACGCACCATAGCCAAGATGCTCGACGTGCCGTTTACAATCGTTGACGCCACAGTATTTACCGAGGCAGGTTACGTGGGAGAGGATGTGGAAAGCATCCTCACCCGCCTGCTGCAGGTTGCCGACTACAACCTGGAAGCCGCACAGCGCGGTATCGTCTTCGTGGATGAGATTGACAAGATAGCACGCAAGTCCGACAATCCAAGCATCACACGCGACGTTTCGGGTGAAGGTGTGCAGCAAGGCCTGCTGAAGATGCTCGAGGGCACGATGGTCAATGTGCCGCCCAAAGGCGGGCGCAAGCACCCCGAACAGGATTTCATACATGTGGACACCCGCAATATCCTCTTTATCTGCGGCGGAGCCTTCGATGGTATAGAGCGCAAGATAGCACAACGACTGAACACTCATGTCGTAGGCTACAACTCGGTGGAGAACGTGCGACGTATCGACCGCAACGACCTAATGAAGTACATAACGCCCCAGGATCTCAAGAGTTTCGGACTAATACCTGAAATCATAGGCCGACTGCCTGTGCTCACATACCTCAATCAACTCGACCGCCAAGCCCTGCGCGCTATCCTCACCGAGCCCAAGAACTCCATCATACGACAACAGCAAAAGTTGTTTGCCATGGACAATATCAAGGTGACCTTCGATGACGATGCACTCGAGTACATGGTAGACAAGGCCGTTGAGTATAAACTTGGAGCCCGAGGGCTGCGAAGCATAGTGGAAGCCGTGATGATGTCGCCACAGTTTGAGCTCCCCTCATCAGGCAAGAAAGAGTACAGAGTGACGCTTGAATACACTCGTGCACAGGTTGAAAAAGCTAATTTAGCGCTCCAATAAACCTCTGAGGATATTTTTTTAGAAAAAAAGTGAGGAAAAAGTTGGATAATTGGCAATTTTGTTTATAACTTTGTAACCAGATTGTCAAGCCGACTTATGAAGAACCACAAGGAACTCACTGAATATCTAAAACATTACTTTGGCTTCGATACCTTCAAGGGTGACCAGGAAGCCATAATAAACAACCTGCTCGCGGGCCACGACACATTCGTGCTCATGCCTACAGGTGGCGGTAAATCGCTATGTTATCAATTGCCGGCTCTCATCATGGAGGGCACGGCAATTGTCATTTCTCCACTGATTGCACTCATGAAGAATCAGGTCGACGCCATCCGTCAGGTTAGCGCCGACGATGCCATTGCACATTTCATGAACTCATCGCTCAACCGCGCTGCACTCGACCAAGTGAAAAGCGACGTACTGGCCGGGCGAACCAAGTTGCTTTATGTGGCACCTGAGTCACTCACAAAAGAGGAGAATGCCGACTTCCTACGACAGGTGAAGATTTCATTCTACGCCGTTGACGAAGCACATTGTATCTCTGAGTGGGGACACGATTTCCGCCCCGAATACCGCCGTATTCGCCCCGTAGTCAACGAGATTGGCGTAGCACCGGTCATAGCACTTACTGCCACGGCCACAGACAAGGTACGCGACGACATCAAGAAGAACCTGGGCATGCCTAATGCTACAGAGTTCTGCAGCTCGTTCAACCGTCCGAACCTTTACTACGAAGTACGGCCTAAGACAAAGGATGTCGACAAGGATATAGTGCGTTTTATTAAGCAGAACCCTGGAAAGAGCGGTATCATCTACTGCCTCTCACGACGTAAGGTAGAAGAATTGGCAGAGATTCTACGAGCTAATGACATTAACGCACGTGCATACCATGCCGGCATGGACACGCCCACTCGTACACAGACGCAGGATGATTTCGTAATGGACGAGATAAACGTCATCGTGGCGACTATAGCCTTTGGTATGGGCATTGACAAGCCCGATGTGCGTTATGTCATTCACTATGATATACCAAAAAGCCTCGAAGGCTATTATCAGGAAACTGGACGGGCAGGCCGTGACGGAGGTGAAGGCAAGTGTATCACGTTCTTTACTACTCGCGACATTAGGAAACTCGAGAAATTCATGGAAGGGAAGCCTGTGGCAGAACAGGACATAGGCCGACAATTGCTACAGGAAACTGCCGCCTACGCCGAGACAAGCGTCTGCCGCCGACGAGTACTGCTTCATTATTTCGGAGAAGAATACAAACCTGACAATTGTCAGAACTGCGACAACTGCCTGCACCCAAAACAACGCATCGACGCGTCAAAGGACCTGGTCACAATGCTCATTGTCGTGCGCGATACCAAGCAAAACTTCAAGGCACCGCATATCATCAACGTGCTAACCGGCAACCCGACAGAAGAAGTGCTGGCCCATGGTCACGACGACCTCGACTGCTACGCTTCTGGCGATGATAAAGATGCCCGCCACTGGAACGCAGTCATTCGTCAGGCCTTGCTCAGCGGATACATATACAAAGAGGTTGAGAACTACGGACTAATAAAGCTGACGCCAGAGGGACTGAAAGCCATAAAATCACCCAAGACCTTCTATATCACCGAGGATAACGACTTCGACACTGACTTTGTGGAGCCAGAAGGCGGCACCAGCGTGCTTGACCCCGAATTGCTCGCACAACTCAAAGACCTACGCAAGCGTGTGGCGAGGGAAAAGAACATACCGCCTTACGTTGTCTTCCAAGACCCATCTCTCGAGGCTATGGCGACCATGTATCCCATTACCATAGATGAGCTGAAGAACATACAAGGTGTGGGCGAAGGCAAGGCGCGGCGCTATGGAGAGGAATTCTGCAGACTCATAGCACGGCATTGCGAATACTATGGCATAGATCGTCCAGAAGACCTTCGCGTGCGAACCGTTGTCAACAAGAGTAAGAATAAGGTTCGTATCATTCAGAGCGTAGACCGTAAGGTTGACCTTGAAGTGTTGGCGCAATCGCTGGGTATGGAGTTTGAGGACTTCCTCGACGAACTCGACGCCATTGTCGACAGCGGTACGAAGCTTGACATAAGCTACTACCTTAACGACATCATGGATCCTGACCAAATCGAGGAGATCTACGAATACTTCCGTGAGAGTGAATCTGACGACATCGACGATGCACTTGATGAGCTTGAAGACGAGTACACCGAGGACCAGATTCGACTCGTGCGCATTCAATTCATATCTGAACTCGGAAACTAAGAAGAGCCGTCACAGTAACTGCACAAGTTGCCTTATAATTGCAAGGCACCATCAAAAAAAGCCGAATCCATCGATTGGATTCGGCCTTTTTAGTGCTATGCAAAGAACTTTTATTTCAATATAACCTTCTTACCATTCACAATATTCACGCCTCTACGCAATTCGTTCATCTGCTGGCCTGCGATATTATACACTCGGCCATCACCACTGGCTGGATGTACTTCTCTGCTCACGATTTCATCGGGCAACTCACCACCCAATTTCTCAAACCATTCTATTATCTGGTCACGAGTAATCGTCACGAAGTTGATGGCATATCCGTTGCCTACGTCATACGAAGTATCTTCGTAAAGGATTGCTACATCGCTATCTGGTAAAACGATCATGGTCGAGTAGCATGAGCCATTGACTTGAATATTGAATACGTCCTGCCATTTCTTGCCACCATTGAGGCTCATCGACATCTGCAAGCTCTCACGACCACTTGTGTTGATATACGAGTGCAGCATTATGTCAGGTTCAGTCTCTGACTGTCTGCTGTAATATACTAAGTCGGCATTGCATGCATTACCCCAGAGGTCAGACGTGCGATACTGTGTTCCCCACTTGAAGGTCACTGTGCCATCATCTTTCTTTGTATATTTAGCAGTGTTCCATCCACGATCTCCACTTTGACGAACAGATAGGAGCAGAGTGCCGTCATTCATCTGCTCGAGTTTTGACTCATCGCCTCCGGAGTAAGCCAAAGATTTGCTCAGACGCCAGTGCCCTCCATTGTCTGTAGAGTAAATGATGTAGATGAGATTCGGGCTACTGGTATTCATCTTACGACAATTGGTCGTAAACATAATAACGCCGTCGGATGTTGTTAAGCCCTTGCCTGAAGTGGTAAAAATGTTGGACATGGAGAGTGAGCCGTCGCTGCTATTCTCATCATAGAAGCCAGGTGTGTCAAAGATGTTAGGCGTTAGTTTCCAAGTCTTTCCATTATCTGTACTCTTTGCAAAGCCGGCATACCTCATACCGTCAGTTGCATTAGAGCCCCACATCTTGTTGCCGGCGGCCATTAGGCAGACAAGGTCCCCATTAGAGGCGCGTGCCAAAGCAGCATCGCCATAACCGAAATATGCCGCAGTACGACCATCACCAACAGCCACAGTCGCGAGATCCTGCCAAGTCCTGCCACCATCTTCGCTTCGCTTGGATACCACATCAATCTTATGATTGCCAAGATCTGAATTGCTGTTGTAGCGCTTATCGGCACAGACTACAATATTGCCATCGGCATCAAGGATCATAGCTGGTATACGATAGAAGCGACAATCATCTGAGGTAGGTGCAAAGACAACGGTCTGACGGTCAAAGACCTTGGCACCTGGACGCGACGGGTTGCCCTGAGCTGAAACGTCCAACTCAACTTCAGCCGTTGACATATAATTAATTGAGGCAAGGGCTGCATCTAAAATGACTCCAAGAGCTGCATCCTCTTTTACAGTAGCGCATAACCAGTAATGATGCGTGCCGGCTGTCACATTCTCTATAGTCACGCCCATTGTGGCATTGACATCATCGCTGCTGCCGATAGGCTCTTCGGGGAAATTGGCAAGAATCTCGTTGCCTTTCGTCTCATATATGGCAAGTGCGCTGATATTGTCACGCGTGTCATCGTTGATTGTAAAAGTGAATGTTGCAGACTGCAATGGTTTTGAAGGCACAATGTCAATACGCAGTAACACGGCTTTATTGCCACGACCTGTAGTCTGATAGCCTTGAACAACGTTGACATCTCCGGTAAAGAGAGCGACCTCCTCTCCAATGTCTTCTAATTCGACAGGATAGAATGCCCAATCATTGTTGCCTCCTATCGTCGTGGGCATAGTACTGCCCCATCCTACGACGGTTGCTCTGCTGTCACCGCCGCTTAGGTCATTAGCATCAAGGATAATTCCTGTGCTGGGAGTCTGTAGGTAAAAATGGCCGTCAGTGCCTGCTATCTTATCTATTATTACAGGTACTGACTTGTCGGCTACTACAGGAACAACGGTGGCTTGTACAAAGGCGCCGAAATAGTTTCCGTAGCCATTCTGTACATAATACTGACCATCACCGGCATCCTCGAGTCTCACGAGATAGCGGGCTGCTGTCACTGCCGTGCCACTTGGAGCAGTTGCAGTATTGTATAGAGTGTGACTATTGGCATTTTCATAGAGATAGCCATGCGGATTACCATTGGTAAAGCCACGGTCAAACATTGTGTACCATTGCCCCACTTGCAAGTCTGCTGCTGGCGTCTCATTCACATGTACCATTTTGCCCACCAACTCCACGAGAGCTTCTGAAGAGAGAGGGGCATCCACCTCGAAGATTTTGATACGTTGGGCTACACTGGTGCTCGTAGTCCATCCCACTATCTTTTGCGAGGAACGGTCCATGCTCAAAATCTGACCATCTGCAGCCGCAGCACGTGGATAAGCCACACCACTATTGAAGTTGAGCGACCAATTACCAGCCTCAAGTTCTATCGCGGGTGCCAGATTCTCGCCATATACCGGTACACCCCAGTACTTACCTGTATGCTGATTCTTGATTTTCCAAGTGCCGTCATCGTTCTTGTAGAAATAATATACGGCAGCTGTTGTGGGTGAATTGCCGGCGTTGGGAACTGAATAATATGTTCCAGCATCTTCCATATAAGGTGTGCCGCTTGCCTGCGATTGCACAACGTATTTTCCACCGTCAACGATGGCGCTTTCCGTTTTTACTTGCGCACCCAAGCCTACGGATGACTGAGCCACAAGGTTGTTTTCTATGCCCGCGAACAATACGAGGGCTAGAACTGATAATCTAACAATGATCTTCATAAAAAAAATATTTACTTACCAAGTATGATATTCACAAGAGCCGTCACATCGGCAATAGTCACGAATCCATCGTTATTGACATCGGCCCTACCGTACTCATCTACGTTCTTACCGAGGATGATATTCACGAGGGCTGTCACATCGGCAATAGTAACTTGCCCGTCATTGTTAACGTCACCGAGAAGAGCGGTCTGAGGAACTATGGTGACAACGAAGTCAGCTATAGCAAGCCACTTGCTGACATCTGTCGTAGTGATAGACAATGATGTGGACTGAGCATTCACATTGGCAATGCTTATTTCTGTATAACCATTAACGCTGCTGGAAAAGGCTGGAGTATATTCTGTGCCGCCAGCTATAATAGTATAAGTATGCTCTGCACTGGATGCCTTTGCAGTTAGCAATGAGTAGCTCTTGATAAGATATCCCTCAGGAGCCGTCAAAGTAAACGTAGAAGCAACGTTAGCCGATGCAGGCTTATATGCCAGATTATAGTGCCCGTTCCAGTTTGAGAACTTATCATACGTGCCATCAGATTTAGTAAGCGTAAAACCTTCTACACCGCTGTTGGCGTTAGACGTCCATGTGTTGCCATCTATATTGCCATAAGTTGTCTCGCCATTCAATCCATATACTATCTTTACTTCCTTCTCGTCTGCAGACTTTTCAAGTTCAGGAATGAGCTGAACAAGCTGGTCGCGCGTAATTTCGATGAAGTTGAGGGGGTAGTGGTTATAGTCGGTGTAACCGCCTGCGCTGTTGAGCGACTGATCTTCGAACAATAGGTAGAGGCTGCCGTTGGCAGGATTCTTGTCCATCGTCACGTAGCGCGTTCCCTTGGTCTGTACGTTTAGGAACTCCGTCCAATTAGCACCTTGGTCGGTACTGTAGTAGAGCTTGAAGTTGACATGGTTGCCGGTGGTTATGGAGTGGATGATGACGTCGGTCTTGCCCTCGGTTGTCTCACGCTGGTAGTAGAGAATGTCCTGATTGTTCTGACTATCCTGATGGAGCTGGTCGTTATCCCATTGTGTGCCGTAGTTGAAGCTGAGCGTGCCGTCGCCGTTCTTCGTATAGGTGGCGGTATTGAAGCGGCGCGGGCCTCCTTTGCGGATGGATCCGAACAGCGAACCATCGTTCATCTCGATTACTTTGGCTTCGTCGCCTCCAATAATCATAGGCGTTTGGCTGAAATACCACGTAGCACCATCATCCGTAGAATAGAACAGGTAGTCGTCAGCAGCAGCGCCCCAATAGGTGCCGTCGGCGATGGTGTAGTTGCTGGCAGTCAGGGTTTGTGCCGGAATGAGGTACATCAGTATGCCGTCGGATGTGTAAAGGCCCTTACCGGAAGTGACGAAGTAGTCATAGAGGCCGTAGCCGCCGGCAGCACCCACGCCCGTGGCGTTCTGAATGGCGCCTGTGGAGTAGAGATCCACGGGAGGATTGCTCTCGCTACTGCTCCACGTCACGCCATTGTCCGTACTGGTGGACATACATACATGTTTCTGCCCATAAAAGTAACCAAGATTGCCCGCAGCAAAGAGACAGTAAAGCTTGCCGTCCTTACCTTTCACAAGGCTGGGATCGCCAAAGCCACACCTATTATTATCAGCTGTGCCGACGCCTTTGGCAATGGTGATGGGTTCACTCCAAGTCTTACCGCCGTCGGTGCTTCGACGAACAACAATATCTATGACGTGACCGCCACCGATGTCGGTATAGCTTTCATAACGCTTGTCAGCTGCAACTACGATGCTTCCGTCATCAGCCACAACCATGGCGGGAATACGATAGACGCGGCTACCATTGTCGCGAGGCAGGAAAGGATAGGATTGTGCATTGAAGACCATTGCGCCACGATCAGCGGAGTCGCCTACGGAGGTCAGGTCGAGGTTTTGTGCCGTTTGGCCAACCACCTGATAGGAGATGCCTGTCACGGCTGCGTCAATAACGGCACCGAGCGTAGCTGTGCTGTTAACCGTAGCACCAATCCAGTAGTAGTGCGTGCCGGCAGCAAGGTTACCGATGTTGAAGGTGGCAGTAGAACCAGAAATGGTTGCTGTGGCAACCACAGTCTTAGTCGGAGCGCCGTTGCCGGTGGAGTATATTTCAGGGGAACTGGAGTCGGCTTCATATAGTTTCAGCGCGGAAATGTTAGTCTCCGAGCCGTTCTTGAGGCTGACGGTCATTGTGGTGTTCGTAGTAGCCTTGAAGGGCTTGGCCGTTACGCGCAGCAGCATCACTTCGCTGTCTCGTCCAGCCGTCTGCCAACCTTGCTCCACGGCCACGCTACCTTCAACCATTGCCAAGTTGGGATCGTAAGCAAGGGCAACAGTATGAGCTGTAGCGTCTATCTCGACACCGTTGGCTCCTTCCAGAGTAAAATCAGTATCCTCTGGTGTTACATTGTCCGGAAGGAAAAAGAAGCCATCCTTATAAACAGCCTTCAAACCTTTCACATCGCTGCGCGAGCAAGTAATCTGTGCATTGTCAGGAGCGTCGTCGCAAAGGACTTGCCAAGCTGCGATACCTGCCTCAGAGAGGTTTATGGGATAGATGTCATAGTAGGCATTACCAGAGTTTGAAGTTTCGCCGATGAAATACTGGCTACTCAATAGATATGGAACAGCATAGCGCGAACTGCCCCACATACGGAAACCGCGACCATTGGTGTAGTCCATTGCGAAGTTCGACTTGGACATCGTGGAGATGGGGAATTTATTGCTGTTGCCATATAGGTACTTGCCGTTCGGCATCTGCCAATAATAGTTCCCACTCTCGTTGCTAATGCGAGTATAATAAGTAACATCGTCTATAGCAGGTCGGACATTTGCTCCGTGATCAAATGTAAGAGGATAATATGTGCCGTTGTAATTTATCTCGCTTGCGGCAGGGAACACATACTTGTCGGCATACGTTCCATGCGTTTTGATTCTAATGATGTACCAACCATCGCTACCCGACGCAGGAACTGCACTTGCTGCGGTCTTATTGTCTACCAACTTGTTAAGAGCGGCAGTAGCTGCGGCGCTTTGGTCGCCATCCACCTTTGTAATGGTGAAGTTGCCACCAATATCATTGTAGTTGATAATCGGGCCATCATAGTTGTTGCTGACAGACATGATTACATCACCTGTTACGGAGAATAATTTATAAGTTCCATCATCCTGCAGAACAAGCCTAATAGCTACCGCATTGGGCGAGAAACTCCAGCAATAGCCATTAAAAGTTCCACCTGTGACAGGTACGGCGAACTTGCCCGCGCCTACATTATATAGATAAAATTGTTCTGTCGTTCCTATAGGAATGATAACCCATTGATGGTTGGCAATGGAAGCATCGAAAGCAGTTGCTCCGCTCTTGCCGCTACTCCAAACATAAGTTGTACTCTTGCTTGGCTCATAGGTAAGTGCACCACGATTGGCATTAGTATTGTTGATAGTATATACTTCAGTAATTGTTGGGCTCCATGATTCCACAAACTCTACAGGGTAAAACGCCCAGTCGTTATTTCCACCAGTAGAGGTGGGAATGGTCGTGCCATAACCAACAACATTTGCATCACCAGCACTAAGGTTGTTGGCATCGAGGACAACACCCTCAGCAGACGTCAGATAATAGTGACCATCTGTGCTGGCTATCTTTCTGAGGATTATCCGTTCTGCGGCTGTTGCTGTCGTGGGAACGGTCGTGCTTCCTTGAATCTTGCCGAAGAAGTTGCCGAGGCCTGTCTGGATGTAGTATTCATTGTTCCAACCGATGATGCGAACAAGATACTTGGCATTGTCTGTAGCCGAGCCGGATGGAATAGTCGCTGTGTTGTAGAGTTGGTTCTTATCGTTCTCATAGAGGAATCCGTGATTTGCACCTCTGTCGAACATCACATACCACTGCCCTGTTTGTAACGTGTTTGCAGCTTCTTTGCTGATGGATATGTCTTTATCTGTAAAGTCGGAGAAGGGCGGATAGGTGAGAGTTACTTCGTAAATTTGTGATGACAATGAAGATGTCCAAGCATGCAATTTCTGAGAAGAACGATTAATATAGAATCCATTACATTGGGGATCGATATTATTATTGCTATTAAAGTTCAAACTCCAACTGCCAGCATCAGCCTCATCAGCAGGCACGAAACCTCCTTGGTCTGTTGTAGAAGCAGCAGTCGGCTTGCCCCAGTATTTCCCTGTAACGAAATTCTTTATTTTCCATGCATTGCCATCCTTAATTAAATAATACATGCATCGCTCATCCAAAGTGCCACCTCCATCGGGTACAGAATAGTAAGTTCCTTCATCAGAAATCCAAGGATTGCCTGTTGCCGTGTTGCGCAGCAAGTACAATTTTCCACTAATGAGCTGGTTCTCGGCAGTGATTTGTGCACCTGCACTAGGGACATCATTTACATCTGACTCGATAATACCTATGCTTTCATCAAAGGTGGCTGCGACATCTGACCCATTGCCTGCTGCCGCTTTGATGATGTAGTTTGCGCCTATTCCGTCTGGCAAGGTGAATTTGTATGTGTTGTAGACTCCACGGAGTTCGCCTGTGCTATCATATACCTTGAAGCCGACAGCTCCAGTGCCTACCATCGTGACAACGCCTGACTGCACATTATATTTATACGCTGAGCATGTGACATTGAACTCAGTATATTGTCCTGTTTCGCCGACCTGTCCAAAGTATGTAACGGGGGCATCGGGATTTATTGTCCTCTTCTCACCACTTGCATGACCTTCATAAATGGCATCTGGAGCTGTTACGCGATCCTCGATGAAGATGATGTTGCTCTTGGGCAGGTTCATATTCTTCACCTGGTTCTTGGCATTGTCAATCATGTTCTGCGTGACGTACAGATAATAATAGCCATAGTCATTTATGGTTTGGAATCGGTTGGTCGTATAACCGTTGTATGTGATGGAGTAGTCCCTCTCTGGCGGAATCATAAAGAAACCAAAAGCTGCGAAAAACTCGGTGAGGTCACAGCCGCTGATCTGACAGCATTTAACATAATACTTGAGGTAGTCGGTATCGGCAGGAGTAAGAGTGCTGTTGTCTGGATTCCCACTCTTCACTTTCACCAATGGATCGGCGCGCAGGGCATCGAAGAGACGCGGGAAGAAGTCCGGATCCTTACCCAAGACATGGAAATATAGGTATAGAGACCAGTTGAGGTGAAGTAACTGCTGATTGTAATTACCATAGCTGTCACAAGACTTGGCCACACGCTCCGGCCAGGAAACGCCATTCTGAAAGTCGCGGAAAACCTCTTGAAGACTGGCCGTACGGCTGGTATAACGTCCCTGTTTATAAATGGCCATGTTAGAGAAGAGATTGTTCGAGACCTCTGTGTTACCGACCATATTGATGGGCGCCTGGCGATTATGACCCTGTTCGTGGGCAATGCACCACATATTGTCGGCCACCGTCATCAGCGCGTTGGCATTAAAAATTAGGTTGTGAGAATAGTCGTAGTAGTAAGTACCATAGTTTGTAGCATGAGGACTGCCAGTACCAGGCAGCGACGTGACGGACGTAACATTGTTGCAATACTGTCCGTAAGTCGTCTGTCCCTGGGTGTCAGTGAATCCAATGAGCTCATCTTCCCATTCCGATAGATTCTTCCACACGTTCATCATATCCACCACGCTACTCGTACCAAGAGCCGTGAACAGCCACTCCTTGTAGAGGTTCATCACGTGCTTGCTGCTCTTCAGGCATACGGTTTCCTTACTCATCAAGTGCATCTTCATATGCGTCCAGTCGCTGTCATCGTCGCCCTTTGTCAGATCAAAATAGCCCTGAACCGTACCTCCCTCGATATGAACTGTCACGTCGGCGTAATTGGACATAAGCGTGAACGGTGCTTTGCCATTGGTGGTATTATCCACCTCGTAATATATTAAGCAGTTGCCAGCAGAAGCCGCCTGCAACACATTCATGCCTTGATGAAGGCTGTATTGATCACCCGAAGCTGCGCCGAAGCCCGCCACCTCCAACTTCACGCTCTGACCCGATGGGATAGGCCCGACATATACTTGAAGGAAGTCACCCGACTCAACATAGATGCCCGTCGGGTTGCTCAGGCGTCCCATCTTGTGCCCCCAGCCCATGACGCCGGTCCATTGGTCGCTGCTACTATAGGCCTTGTAGTCAGCAATGCGGAACGTGCGTTCCGTCTTGTCCCAACCATTGTACGTCGCCCAAGTGTCGTTCTTTACCTTCAGGGCCATGTCAATAACGCTCTGCGGGACATCGTTCCTCATCGTCGAGATTAACAAATCATCAGAATATGACGACTGCGCGCTATTAAGTTGTGTACAGGCTGTGGTGGTGAAGTAATTTAGAAGTTTTTCCGACGACACTTCCGTGAAAGCTGCCTTCTGAGCTGCGAGGGCATCCTGATTCACAGCTGCCGACTCTATCTGCCATACAGAAGCATCAGAATTGGTGTACCAACGTACGACGGTGTACGACTGCGTAGCTGCACAATGTAAGCCATAGCCACTTCCCTCGGCAAAGGTATAGGCCCCACTGCTCTCGGCGTAGGTGAAAGACCTACTGCTTGTACCTGTCGGGTATATGACAGAATAATTTGAAGTGGCATTTACATATCTGTCACTCAAAACATTTTTTATAGATACCGAGCTGCCCGACACTGACAGATACCATACCTGCGCGTAATTGTCTGCGGCCAGGGCAGATGTTACGAGCGTGTGGTTATTAGTATTTTCCGTTATGTAATGATTGTCATATACACTGCTCTTAATACGATAGTATCCCGATGTAATGGCAGCAGAGGCCACGACGCTTATGCTCAGCAGCAAAAGAGTTACGAAAGATTTCAAAGGTTTCATTCTTAATATAATGTTAGTTGTTAGTTTAGGCAAAAAATCTCTTATTTCGCGACAAAGATACAAAGAAATGAGAAAACATCAACTTTTTTTATAGAAAAAAGAATAATGCTCTAATCTATTACACACGACTGGGCGTATCAGCCTACACAACCGGTCAAAATCTACATTACAACCGTTCAAACGCGTCAACACAACCAGTCAAATCCATTGTTCAGCCACGCCCGAACGATTGTGACTCTACAGAGAATCATACGACAATATATGAGGTGTATACCAACATTCCAATTCTAATTGCCCTGTTGCTGCGGTAGAACACAAAAAAGTGTCAAGCCGCAATGGCCTGACACTTCAATTATATAAAGGTATGAATTCCTTTACTTCTTGTTCAAAGCAAGGTCAATAGCAACGGCGATGGCGACGGTGGCGCCGACCATCGGGTTGTTACCGATGCCGAGGAAGCCCATCATCTCAACGTGAGCGGGCACGGAGCTGGAGCCGGCGAACTGAGCGTCGGAGTGCATGCGGCCCAGGGTGTCGGTCATACCATAGCTGGCGGGACCGGCTGCCATGTTATCGGGATGCAAGGTACGGCCTGTGCCACCACCGGAAGCTACGCTGAAGTAGGGCTTGCCTGCGAGCACGCGCTCCTTCTTGTATGTGCCTGCCACGGGGTGCTGGAAACGGGTGGGGTTGGTGGAGTTACCTGTAATGGAGACGTCTACGTTCTCATGCCACAGGATAGCTACGCCTTCGCGGACATCGTCGGCGCCGTAGCACTTTACCTTCAAGCGGCTGGGGTTGTTGCCATAAGGCACTTCCTTCACGATCTTCAGCTCAGAGGTGTAGTAGTCGAACTGTGTCTGCACATAGGTGAAGCCGTTGATGCGGCTGATGATCTGTGCAGCGTCCTTTCCTAAACCGTTGAGGATGACGCGGAGGGGCTTCTGACGAACCTTGTTGGCCATTTCGGCAATCTTGATGGCACCTTCGGCTGCAGCGAAGCTCTCATGGCCGGCCAGGAAGGCGAAGCACTCGGTCTCCTCGCGCAGCAGACGGGCAGCGAGGTTACCATGGCCAAGACCCACTTTGCGGTCGTCGGCGACGGAGCCGGGGATGCAGAAGCTTTGCAGACCGATGCCGATAGCCTCGGCTGCATCGGCAGCTGTCTTCACGCCCTTCTTGATGGCGATGGCAGCGCCGCAAACATATGCCCACTTGGCGTTCTCGAAGCAGATGCGCTGTGTCTCCTCACACATCAAGTAGGGATCCACACCTGCCTTGTCACAAATCTCGTTGGCCTCTTCAATACTGTTGATGCCATTCTCTTTAAGAGCTGCCAGCACCTGTGCGATGCGACGCTCCTGACTTTCAAACTGTACTTTACGTATCATAGGAATAATGTAGTTTAAAGTTTAATGTTTAATGTCTAATGTTTAAAATGCAATTATTCCTTACGTGGGTCAATAGCTTTCACTGCACCCTGCTCCTCGGTCGTGCGACCATAGGAACCGGTGAACTTCTTGATAGCTTCGTTTGCATCCATGCCGCCCTTGATAGCTTCCATCATCTTGCCGAGGTGAACGTATTCGTAGCCGCAAACCTCGTTGTTCTCATCGAGGAACTGCTTGGTGATGTAGCCCTCGGTGAGCTCGAGGTAACGAGTGCCCTTTGCCACGGTGCCGTAGAGGGTTCCGGTCTGTGAGCGGAGGCCCTTGCCGAGGTCTTCGAGACCGGCGCCAATGGCGAGACCGCCCTCTGAGAAAGCGCTCTGTGTGCGGCCATAGACAATCTGCAGGAAGAGTTCGCGCATAGCGGTGTTGATAGCGTCGCAGACGAGGTCGGTGTTGAGGGCCTCAAGAATGGTCTTGCCAGGCAGAATCTCGCTGGCCATAGCTGCGGAGTGGGTCATACCCGTGCAACCGATGGTCTCTACGAGAGCTTCCTGGATGATGCCGTCCTTGACGTTCAGGCTCAGTTTGCATGCGCCCTGCTG
The DNA here is from genome assembly GCA_016286165.1 of Bacteroidaceae bacterium. Lineage (GTDB taxonomy): Bacteria > Bacteroidota > Bacteroidia > Bacteroidales > Bacteroidaceae > Physcousia. The sequence continues at coordinate 114,608 of JAEESE010000002.1, forward strand.
CGGAGCACACCAACCGATACCATGTGTGTAACCGGAAATGTCCTTAATCTCTTTTGCCTGAATCCACTTGCCCTCTTCGGGAATGGGTGCAGGTCCATGGTAAGCGCCCTTGCAGACGCTGCACATGTTTTTGACTTCTGTTGAATAAATCATAAAGGTTATTGATTAAAAAGGTGTGTGAATGTATTCATTAGGTCACAAAATTACCGCGATATTCCGAATAAACCAAAGCCTTCTTTCAACATTTAAGAACAATTAACAGATATGTGTTTATTGTTTTCAGGAAGAGTGGGTATCTTTGCCGAGAAAAGAGCTGGGAAATGAACTTTCGGAGCAACGAGAGCAATTCAAGCCCACTTTAATTCCCATGTCTTGAAAAGAGCTTATGAAGCTAAAGTTGAAAGAGAACGAAAATAACAATAATTGAATATGATTATCAGTAAAGAAGAATTGGATGCAAGGGTTGCTCGTGCCGTGGACAACTTCATGGCAGGCTACGGATGCGCACAGAGTGTTGTGGCGGCTTTCGCTGATTTGTATGACCTCGACGAGACGATGGCCAAACGTATTGCAGCCGGTTTCGGTGGCGGCGTAGGACGGATGCGCATGATGTGTGGTGCCGCGTCTGCCATCGTCATGCTTGTGGGCTTGGACTGCGGTCAGACCGAAGGGAACGACCGCGAAGGCAAGTCCGCGTGCTACAAAGTAGTGCAGGAACTACTGGCGAAGTCCAGAGCGCAGAACGGCAGCCTCATCTGTGCCGAGATATTAGGAATCAAAGGGCATGAGAAAGCGCTTTGTTCATACGAAGCCTCACCTCGGACTGCCGAATATTACAAGACACGTCCCTGTGCCGCCAAGGTCGAAAGCGCAGCACGCATCTTCGCGGAGTACCTTGGAAAAAGATTTGAGATTAAAGAGTAGAGATTAGTGTGTCTCTACAATCTTTGTAGCAGCCTGCTCGGCGTTACGACGGTCGGTCTGTGTGATGACGCGTGCGGCAAGCTGGAGGAAGGCTTGGCCTGATGGCGTGGAGGGGTCTAATACGGCCGGCGTACCTGCGTCACCACTCTCGCATACGCTTTGCACAAGAGGTATCTGAGCGAGTAAGGGGTAACCTGTTTCTTCAGCCAATTGTTTTACTCCTTCACGACCGAAGATGTAGTAGCGATTGTCGGGCAGCTCGGCAGGCGTGAACCAACTCATATTCTCCACGAGACCAAGGATAGGCACATTTACTTTTTCGTTGGTGTACATATTTAATCCCTTGCGAGCATCGGCCAGGGCTACCTGCTGTGGCGTAGACACGATTATGGCACCTGTGATAGGCAGCGTCTGCACGAGGGTAAGGTGAATATCACTGGTTCCTGGAGGTGTATCAAGGATGAAATAGTCGAGGTCCCCCCAAAGGGCTTCGCCTATAAGTTGTTTCAAAGCGTTTGAGGCCATACCGCCGCGCCACAGAGTTGGCGTGTCAGGATCGACGAAGAAGCCGATGCTGAGCATCTTCACACCATATTTCTCTATCGGCACGATCATTGCCTTACCATCTACTTCCTCGCTATATATCTGTTGTCCTTCAACCTGGAACATCTTAGGCATTGAAGGACCAAAGATGTCGCAATCCAAGAGTCCTACGCGATGACCGAGGCGAGCAAGACCGATGGCAAGGTTGGCAGCCACAGTGCTCTTGCCTACCCCACCCTTGCCTGAGGATACGGCGATGATGTTGGCTCCACGTGGCCCACCTGCGGAGGGCGTTGATTGGGCTTCAGATTTTCCTCCCCCGGTAAAGGGCTGAGCCACCTTCGTTTTCACCTCCACCTCGACATCTTTGGACACATAAGCATGAATAGCAGCCTCGGAGGCCTTGACAAGAGATTTAAGGAAAGGATTAGTGGGTTTGTCGAAGATGAGGGAAAACGAGACATGGAGACCTGCGATGCGCAAATCGTCCTCCACCATGCCCATCTCTACAATATTTTTGCCAGTGCCTGGGTAACGCACAGTCTTCAGGGCGTCGATTATGAGTTGAGGATAGAGAGTCATATGAATGAAGAATGAAAAATGAAAAATGAAAAGTGAAGAATGAAGAGTGAGAGTGAAGAATGAAGGATACTTTATTCGGGTATCCGCTTTCGAGTTGCAAAGATAGTGGAAGTTGTGCAAAAAAACGTAATAAATCCAAAGATTTACTGCTACAGAACGTTAAAAATGATGTTTTCTTCGTTGAAAGGTCTCTACGATGAATGATTTTCGAACTAAGATAGCTACCTTTGTAACACATTATTCCCCCCTTAAACATTCAACAACATGAAAAAGATTAGTTTCAGCGTTGCAGCACTCGTGCTCGCAGGTTCACTCTTTTGCTCATCGTGCATAGGTTCATTTGCTCTTTTCAATAAATATGAGAAATGGCAATGCAACATGACCGACAACAAGTTCGTCAACGCCATCGTTGGCTTTATTCTACAACCTATCGCCGGTTCAATAACGCTCTTCGTTGACGCATTAATCCTCAACACCATCGAGTTCTGGAGCGGCGACAATCCAATGGCTGCCAACAATATGCCGTCGAAGGTTATGGGTACCGATGGCCGTTACTATGCTATCAAGACCACAAAGAAAGGCTATATCGTAACTTCTCCCGAAGGCATTAAGACCGTCTTTACGCACAACGACAAAGATGACTCCTGGTCCGTAAGCCAGAATGGCGTCACACGCAAGCTCTTCCGCTATGGCGAGGACGGCAACATCGAAGCTATGCTTCCCAGTGGCAACACCATCACCGTGACCAACGACCAAGCCGGTGTGATGCAGGCTCAGCAAGCCGTATGGAATGACGTAAGCTATGCCATGCGTTAAGAACTGACTGACCCTCATGACATAAATAATGCCTGCCCTTGCATAGGGGCAGGCATTATTCTTTTCTATCTATCGGCTCGTGACGAGCGACGATCGTTTTTCCCGATGGTAACTGCGGTAGTCATCCATCTCAATGTCAATCTCAGGCTCTACCAGGTCGCCGTTAGCAGGCAAGTGAAAACATAGGTACTTGATAGTGATACCTCGGTCAAGCCACTGCTGCTCGTAGTATGTCTTGATTGACAAGTCAAGAGAAGTCACGCCGCTCTCTCCATACAAGTCCTCTGTGCACACTTCTACTGGCAGACGGTTTACCTCTGTGACATATTTAGTATAAGTGAAGAGGAAGTTTGAGTCAGTCTTGAGATGAATGAGTCCACCGTCGTCGAGGAAACGACGATAACGGGCAAGGAAATAGGATGAGGTAAGACGTTTCGTCGGTTTCTTCATTTGCGGGTCGGAGAAGGTGAGCCAAATCTCCTGCACCTCGCCCGGTGCGAAGAAGCGATCGATTATCTCGATATTCGTGCGCAGGAAAGCAACGTTGGTCAAACCTTCGCGCTGCGATTCGGTGGCACCGCTCCACATACGGGCTCCCTTGATATCCACGCCAATGAAGTTGCGGTCGGGATATCGCCGAGCCAGTCCCACTGCATATTCACCCCGGCCACAGCCCAGTTCCAGTACAATAGGATTATCGTTGTGGAAGAAATCCTCACGCCAACGACCTTTCATTCGAAACGGCACGTCTTCGACTACCGAAAAGGGGTACTCGAAGACGTGAGGATAGTTCGCCATATCGGCGAATTTGGCCAACTTACCTTTGCTCATTCTTTATTCAATGACAACCTTTGTCCAACCATGAATGTCGGGCTCGATGCCATACTGTATGTCCACGAGCTTGTGATAAAGCTTTGTGGAGACGGGGCCGGGCTTACCATCCTTGGCAAAGACATAGCTCTTGCCGGTCTCTGGGTCGTCGATACGTTCTATGGGGCTGATGACTGCAGCTGTGCCGCATGCACCGGCCTCCTCAAAGGTGTCGAGCTCTTCGAGAGGTATCTGGCGACGTTCTACCTTCAGGCCAAGGTCCTCTGCCAGCTGCATCAGACTCATATTGGTCACTGAGGGCAGGATGCTGTTGGACTTAGGTGTGACATAAGTGTTATCCTTGATACCGAAGAAATTGGCAGCGCCGCACTCATCGATATACTTCTTCTCACGGGCGTCGAGGTAGAACTCGCACGAGTAGCCCTGCTCGTGGGCCCATTGGTTGGCGCGGAGGCTGGCTGCATAGTTGCCGCCCACCTTATAACAGCCTGTACCGAGAGGTGCAGAGCGGTCGTAGTCGCGTGTGATGACGTAGGGATTGGTTGCGAAACCGCCCTTGAAGTACGGTCCTACGGGTGTAACGAAAATAAGGAAGAGGTAGTCGCTGGCAGGATGGACGCCCACCTGTGCTGTAGTACCGATAAGCAACGGACGGATGTAAAGTGTAGCACCGCTCTCATAGGGCGGGATAAAACGCTCATTCATGCGCACTACCTTGGTAACCATTTCGAGGAACATCTCTGTAGGCACTTCGGGCATGACCAGTCCGCGGCAGGTAGCCTGCAGACGTGCTGCATTCTCAGTCGCGCGGAAGATTCGAACCTTGCCGTCGGGGCAACGATAAGCCTTCAGGCCTTCGAAAGCCTCCTGGCCATAGTGCAGGCAGGTGGCTGCCATGCTCATAGGTATAGTCTCCTCGGAGTGAACCTCTATCTCACCCCATTTGCCGTTGTGGAAGTTGCAGCGGACATTGTAGTCGGTCTTGATGTAACCGAATGACAAATTACTCCAATCAATCTCTTTCATTTCTGTTTGTGTTTTAGTGACTGAATTTGGGCGCAAAGGTAATAAAAAGATTATAGATTAGAGATGAAAGATGAAAGATTTTACGTTTTTTGCCCTTTAATTAACTTAAAACAAAGGAGATGATATCATTTCTGCAACGGATAATGATGCCAAATAAGCTCAACGTGTTAGTCAGCAGCAGCCTCAGTGTCGGCCAACAGGCGTTGCACTTCTTCGTCAGCCTTGGTGAGTTTGTCCTTGCAGAATGACAGCAGTTGCTGTGCTTCCTTCAACTTGGCTGCCAACTGGTCAATGGCCACTTCGCCTCCTTCCATCTCGCGGGCGAGAATCTCGAGGCGCTCCATAGCGCCCTCGTAAGTCAATTCATTCTTCTCCATAATTTACCTATTTAATAGTTTCTTTCCTTTGACAATAGTTATTCCCCTGGTTGAGGGTTTATACAGGCGACGACCGGAAAGGTCGAAGATACGCCCGTCGGCATGTTGCTCTGCTGCCCTATCCGTGCGGATGTCCTCTACGGCATCAGTTGCTGACGTATCAACACCATTGAACACATAAACATAAGATGCCGCCAGTGATAGCGTGAGTGGTGTGTCGATATCTATCGGCTCGTCCACCTTCAGCCCTGTTAGTGTGTTTTGAGTGAAGGCTTTCGAGAGGATTATTGAGGTGTGGACATAATCAGGTATGTCAAGCGCCTCGCGCAGCGTGGTTTTGAATGTCTGTCGCGCAGTTGAAGGATTACGCAATGCCAGCGTGGCTTTCTTGCCATTCCACGAGGCCCAACCATAGACATTTGCCTTTGCACCATCCCACGGATTACCGCCTACCCAATGCACATCGGGCAGCACATCGGCATTCTCTTGCTGCCAACGTATACAATCAGCCAAATCAGCCCACAACTTGCCATTGCTGATGCTATTCATCAAGGCATAGTCGGCATACAACTCCACCATGCCCGAACCGCAGGCAAAGGCACAGCGCAGCTCATGCAGTACAGCCGTATAGTTCATGTCCGTCGACACGGAGCCGTACTTCGTCAGTATGAATCCGTGTGTCATCAGCGTATTGATGGGGCAAAGTGGCGACCGCTTCACAAAGTTCTGATATACGAGACGGTCGCGATAGGTAATCCACCGCTCACGGTCGCTGCCTTGGTCGCCTATAGTGCCCCAATCGTTTTCCTGGCGCCACACGGCATCTGTGAACTGGAACCAGAAAGGTGATGCCCACGTGCCTACAGATGTATTTATGAACACATCGGGCTTCACCTGTCGCACACGGCGTTCAATCTCAATAATGCCCTCGGCATTCTCCTCGCCTGTAGCACCTTCATCGGGGCCGATCGCACTGAACTGCGCGCTGATGCCGTCGAACTTGAAGAAATTGAAATGATAATCGGTAAGCATATTCGAGCAAGCAGTGATGAAAGTGTCGAAATAGGCTTTGTTGCTCAACTGCATCCCACCGCGGCCTTTCCAATAGTTGCGACGATAGTTGCCGCTTTGGCCATAGCCGCCGACGGGGCCGAGCCACGCCCCTATCTGCGAGTTCATGCTTGCAGCAGCATCGCTAATGGCCGAGAACCCGTTGGGGAAATTCTTGTTGAATGTCCAGGTGCCATATTCATCCCAACCGTCGTCCCAAACAAACGAAGCAATGCCTATTCCATATTTATCGAATAAACGTGATTTCCACTTACCGAGCACGTCAAGGCACTGGGCCTCATTGAAATGGCTTGTGTATTCAGGGTCGTTGTTGCGGTTGATATTCAATTCATACCACGAATTATAAAGCGGGAAAGGTCGCCAAGGCACGGCACGCTCACGCTCGCTATAGCAGAGGAACGAGCGCCGGGCCTGACTTGGGGCGATAAGCCCGACTACGGCGCTGACGGCCCACGTCTGGCCGGCCTGCAACACAGTCTGCCGGCTCCATTCGCCAAGCAAGGTGACACGAGTAACTGCCGGCAAATGCAATACATTGTCGGCAAGCACTGACGTTGCTCCATCGTAAACCACATCGGCGGCCACGACCTTGCCGCTCCACGTAATGGTGCCATTGGAGTTGAACGAGCCTGTAATGACACCTGTACGCTCTTCTGTCAAGTCGCGGAAATAGCGCACAAGATAGTATCCAGCCTCAGGGATGTCAAGGGTATAGGTATTATTGCTACTGCTGCCGCCCGTAGTGCCTTTGTGATAGTCGCTGGCCACTACGTCGCCTGTCAACGGGTCTACAACGTCGACACCTGCTATGTCAAGACGATGGTAACCGCTTGTATACTGGAACTTCACTCTGTGACTGCCGCCCTCGTGTATGGCAAGATAGCCTTGGACGGCGGCTATATAGTCGGCCGGTAAGCCAAGAGCGAGGATGCCCTCAGGTGTGGCACTGCCTGACTCCCAGTCGAATGTGCTTCCCGTCCAAGCCGTATATGCAAAAGGCACGGCTATGGCAGCACCTTGACCGCTCACGACGCTGTTCTTGCCCATAGGCGTTTCCAGGCCAGCAAAGATCTTATCGCTGGCTATGACGGCCCCGCGAGTGTTGCCTACTACGGTTGGCATTCCCTGCTCACTCTCAATACCACTGCAATCCACATCGTAGCACATAGGCACTACAGCCTGCATGGCGATATTGCGCTTGGCAGTCAGTTCAAGTTCCGTGCGTAAATAATGAGAGCCGTTGCGCAGCACTGCACGCCACGTTAAGGCGAGATTCTTGTAGGTGTAATCGGCTTCCAAGGCTTTGCCCGGCAATTTCAGTGAGCCCTTGGCGGCTGAGTCATCGGCTGAGAGGTCTATCATACGGACGTCGCCAAGGTTCATTTCTGAGGCTTTCACCTCCGTTCCGTTGTCCAAGCGAATAGCAAACAGTTCTGTGCCGCCTATCAGCCCCAAGGCGTCACAGCCCGCGAAGTACATTGTGCCTTCGGTTTTCACATAGTCAGCCACGAAAAGGTCGTTGCCAATCGTCAACGTCTCTGCGCCGGCATTATTCTTCGACGACAAAAAGGCCGTCCCTGCCTGCTGCTCTTGAGGGAAGATGACACTTTGAGCATGAGCCGGATTTGCGAACAGAACTATCAATATGAGCGCAAGAAAGAATTGCTTCATAGCTATGAAAAGAATTATTGTTTACCAAAAAGGTCAGCAGACTTCAGGACCGACTTCAGATCACCGTCGGCAATACGGGTTATGATGGTGTCGCCTTCGTGAACGTCGGCTACCGAGCGCACGAGACGGCCATCATCGGTATAGGTCAGGCTATATCCACGGCGCAGCTGGAGTTCGGGATCGAGGGCAGATACGCGAGCCTCTAGACCTTGGACTCTGAGCTTTGAGCTTTCCAAGATATGCCGGACAGCCCGTGCGAAGCGGGGCTCTATGCTTTGGACCTTAAGCATTGAGGTTTGAATGACGAGCCGGGCAGCTCGTGTGATACGGGGTTCCACGCCTTGAACCTTGAACAAAGAGCTTTGCACCACGAACTGGGTAGAACGGACAATACGCTGCTGCAACTCATCGAGCAATGCCAGCTGCTCTGTCCCATGGTCTATCAAGAAGGCAGCAGCTGCCGTAGGCGTCTTCACCCGAGTGTGAGCAACGAAGTCGAGTACCGTCTCATCACGTTCATGTCCGATGCCTACCACTACCGGCAGCGGCATCTGTGCCACAGCTGCTGCAAGAGAATAGCTGTCGAAGTCCGAGAGATCGCTCGTGGCACCGCCTCCACGGATGATTACTACGCAGTCCCATCGCTCAGGCTCATCGCAGATAGCTTCCAGGGCCGCCAGCACACTGGTCTCTACATTAGTGCCTTGCATGACGGCAGGAAACAGCCTAACTTCGAAGGCCAGGCCGAAAGCGTTGTTCACCAATTGGTCGCAGAAATCGCCATAGCCGGCAGCGCCAGCCGACGACACCACGGCAATGCGCTTCATAAGCGCCGGCAGTTCAAGGTTCTTATTGTCCTCAAGAATGCCATCGGCCTCCAACTGTGTCAATATCTCGCGGCGCCGACGGGCCATATCGCCCAGCGTATATGAAGGGTCGATATCTATGATATTAAGTGAAAAACCATATTGTTCGTGGAACTCTACTGTTACGCACGCGCGGATTTTGAGACCTGCACGCAGGTGCTCCCCTGTGGCCCGCTCGAACAGTGGGGACAAGATATTATATGTACGCGCCCACGCGGTCACGCGCGCACGTGCGATGATATTCACACCCCGAGCATCTTTCTCGATGAATTCGCCATAAAAATGCCCGTTCTGCGCCACTCGGGCTTCAGAAAGCTCAGCCTCGAGCCAATACTCGTCGGTAAACGTCTGTTCGATGGTAGCTCGTACCATCGATGTAAGTTCATATAGTCGTAGAGTCTCTTCCATCAGTCGCACAGGATTATTCCGCTTGCAAAGATAATGCTTTTCCAAGACAGTGACGCCCGAAAACAAAAAAAAGTTGTTCAAAAAAGACTACAGACTACAGCCGAAACGTAGAAGTGGAGAATAGGAAGAGTTGACAGCAAGACTATACGTTAATCTGACAAAACGAATCATCAATGAAAACACGACCGGTCATGAAGCAACTTACGACCGTTCATGAGGCGACTTACAAGCGGTCATAAAGCGACTTACGAGCGGTCATGAAACGACACATGACTGGTAGCATAACAACGCACGGTTTTTCATATTGCCAAATTAGGTTGGCATAATCGTCAAATTAGGTTGGCTTAATCGTCAAATCAGGTTGGCTTAATTGCCACTTTAAGCCGGCCTAATCTCCACATTAGCTTGGGATTGTTGAATTACCCTCTATAGAGACTCGGCTTACCCTCTATAGAGACTTTGCTTACCCTCTATAGAGACTTTGCTTACCCTCTATAGAGGCTCGGCGAACTTTAATAGGCTTACGTACTAATTGAATCTGTCATGCCCTGGCATTATAACCTGACTAATGGCAGCAGCAATAGTAACATTACAAAAAAAAGAACTCCGAGCACCCTCGGTTGGGTGCTCGGAGCATAAAGTGTTATGGTTAGAAGTTTACTTTACAGAAACCTTTTTGCCATTGACGATGTAGATACCACCGCGCTGGATCTTCTCAACCTTGCGGCCTGAGAGGTCGTAGATATTGCCTTCAGTGCCCAGAGCATTGATGCCGCGGATGCTGGTAGCAATAGCCTTGTCGATGGTCTTCTCGTCAGCGCCGAACCATACGGTGTCAACGACTGAGTTCTCGAGAGTGAGCTTCAGCACAGGAGTAGCGTCAGCGCTCTCCTGAGTACCTTCGAGTGTTACAGCGTACTTAACAACGCCGGTACCACGGTCGATGATGACTTCAGCCTCAGCATCCTCAGGCAGAGCATAGCTGATGGTGCCGTCCTCATTCTCAGTAACGATAACGCCTTCAACTGTGAACTCAGGAATCTCAGCGCCTGTTACAGGCATTGTGAAGCCAGAGTAGGTGATGTCAGCCTTACCGTCGCCGGTAGCAGCAATGGTTACCTTCTGTTCGCCAGTAGCCTGACCCTGAACGCCAGTCTGCGGGTGCGAGAGAATCTGCTTGATCATGCCATCGAATTCCTCAGCCTCGGGAACGAGAGCATTCGGATGGAAGACAATCTCATTCTGCAAGCCTGAGGGTTGAGCTAAGATCAGAGTGAGTTCTGGACCTTCGCCCTCTGCCTGAGTACCTGTAAGAGTGGCATTGTAGGTCATAATCATACCGGAAGCAGCAGTGAGCGATACGGTAGCTCCTTCAAGGCTGTAGCTCACGGAGCCATCCTCATTCTCGGTAACGACAACGTTCTCAACAATGAAGTCGTTCACGGGTTTTTCAGGAGCAGCCAAGGTGAGGCTAGCAAAGTTGATGTTGACAGTACCGTCCTCGTTAGGAGTGATGGTAATAGTCTCGTCTGCGGTAGGAGCTTCAGCTACGACCTGACCCTGAATCTTTCCTGTCACGTCAACAGTACCATCGTAAGCTACGGCTCCACTTTCACCATAGACAAGGTTAACGTTGAGCACATAAGCCTGGTTCGTACCATTCTTGACGAATACGAACGGAGCAGTGAATGTCGCAGCCTCATCAGTGTGACCGGGATAACCACCAACCTGATAAATCTGAGGTGTAGCCTCGAAGTTAGTCTTCACATAGAAGTACGGAGCTGTTTCGAGATTGTCAGACCAACTCTTCCATGTTCCGTCGGCATCACGCCAACCATCTGTACCACCAAGCATATAGTTGGTATCGAGCGTGCCATCGGGCTGCACAGCAGCGATAATGACATCGCCGAGCGACTCTACTTCGAGAGCAGCGAGGATGGCATCGATATCTACTGTAGCGTTGAGGCCTTCGTAAGCATCACCAATCTCAGACTTGATGTTGAGGTCTTCAGTAGCCACCTTATCGAGTTCGTCGAAGGTGTAGGTGAGTTCAGGAGCATCAACGAAGGTGACGTTCACGGCATAGACCACAGCCTTGTCGTTAGCCTTCAGGGCCCACTTCACGGTGTATGTCTTACCTACCTCATCGGCACCATTCATGTCGCAGATTGAGAACTGACCATCAGGAATAGCCTCGAAGAACTTAACATTAATCATGTTGGTAGTTGAGTTCCACTGAGCTGCTGCACCTTCGGCATCACACCAACCATCATACGTGAAGTCGGGAGTGGGTGATACTTTATATGTAGCATAATCCATCTCAGTGCCGTCGGGATTGACGAAGTAGAGCATGTCTTCAGTAACAGCTTCTACGCCGAGATATTCAAGAGCCTCTGTGAAGTCAACTTCAGCAATCGTTGGAGTATAGCCCTGACCTACATAACGTTCAACGTCGATTGCGATCTCAAGGTTCTCCGTCTCAACGGGGAATACGCGGAGGATAGAACCATCGTCGTTCCTACCGCCACCACTCTGCCATACGCCGAGGTAACCATTTGAGCCACCGAACTGGTTAATCCAGTCGTTCTCATTCAAGCCTAATGGACGGATTACGAAACCATCCTTGCAGGTGAATGCCTCGAAGATCTGCTCACCTTCAGCCATAAGAGCCTTAGCGCCATTACCGCCTTCAGTTTGTAAGGTGTAAGTACCATCGAATGCACGGTTCCAAACAATCAGCTGATTGGGCTCGCCCTCAACAGCGCCGAATGCCCACTGACTCTCAGGAGCCTCGAGGTCCTTGTCGGCCGTCGGGTTGTACTGCTCGCCTTCTTCAGTGGCTACCCAGAAGCCGCCACGGATGTTCATGTTGTACCACTTAGCCTTCTCGAAGCTTTCAGACAGGATGCTCTCGGCGGTGAAGTTGACCTCTGAAGTCTCTTCAGCGATTTCGTCCACATCGCATGTGAACAGAGCAAGTCCGTGTGTTTCTTCTCTGAAGCTCTGAGGCACTTCAGGTGTATCACCTATCAAGTACTCAACGATCTCGGTCTTGATGACACTTCCATCACTTACGAGATTAAGTGCTATCTCAAGGTATGAAGGATCGGGCTCGAGCTGCCAAATGAAATTGGACTCCTTATCGAAGCTATATCCTGCAGTGGGAGTTTCGGCCTCGTTTACTGTCCAGTAAGCACTGCCTACCCAGTTCCAACCACTTGTAGCACCTTCAGGCGGAGCTGGAGCATTGGTTGAACGTACTGCATAGAAGCCATCTCCGTTGAGGAAGAATACCTGAGCTTCCCATGCGTTATCACCACGAGTGCTGGTGTTGAATTTTGTGTCATTGATGCTGCTACCCGAAGAAGGATTGCTGAAGTAAGTGCCATTGTTATTGAGCTTGAAGCCATACTCATATTCTCCGCCAGGAGCCTGCTGGAACAGGTATGAAGGAGCTGCTTCAGCGTCTGTGGTGAGTGTACCATCGCCATTGACGTAGTACTTCTCGCCAGCGACCTCTGTGAAGACACGGTAGTGGTGGTTGTTCTTAATCTCAGCAAGAGCTGCATCGTAAGGATCAATGGGTTCGGTTTCCTCAACGAAGAAGATGCGGAGAACAGAACCAGCGTCGCCCTTAGCGTAGCCAGAATTCCAGATGCTGAATGGACCTGTGGCACCACCATTCTGGTTAACCCATTCGTTTTCACCGGTGCCTACCTGATGGATAACAAAACCATCAGAATTAGGAGCGAAGTCCCAAGCGGTCTGGCCCTCGCGCATAGCAACAAGAGGCTTATTATTGGCATCGACCTCGCCTGTGTTCAGGAGAGACATGTCAGGACCGGCAGCGCGGTTCCAGATAACAATCTGGTTGGGCTCGCCTTCTACGGCACCGAATGCCCACTGGCTAGCTTCTGACTCGAGGTCCTTTTCTTCCGTCGGCATGTAAGGCTCGGTCTCGTCCATGGTTACCCAGTATCCGCCACGGATGTTCATGTTGAACCACTTAGCTCTCTCGAAGCTTTCAGAGATAGCGCTTTCAGCTGTATAGTTGATTGCGTCGGTTTCCTCTGTAACCTCGTCTACGTCTGGCTTGAAGTAAGCCAGACCATTGAAGGCAGACTGCACGTCTTCATTTGTGTAGAAGCTTGTTGGTGCAGCAGGAGCCTCCTTGCCAATAAGAATAGTAGTTTCTACGGTAGCCAAAACCTCATCATTGAGAACGAGGTTAAGGTCAACATCCTTGAAGTAGCCCTTGAGGATAGCATCCATTTCTTCAACCTGCTCAATGTAATCAGTAGCATCGAGTGGAATGTCTGTATAGTCTGTCGCAAGCAAAGCTGTAGCTGCATCGGTCAACTCATTGCTAGGCAGGACATAGAACTCAGAGAAGGTGAAGAACTTGTTACCGTTGTTATCTGTTGCGTGATTATTGGTGTCAAGAACCGTGAAGCGGATGATCTTATAAGCCTGGTCGGCTGTAATCAACTCAGACATATAGTTCACAGGAGGAACAGTAAGAGGCATATCGTAAACCTCCGTAATTGGAGTGAACGTTTCGCCGTCGTTACTTCCGCTGATTGCGATATGTATAGGACGATTGGCGGTATTGCCATTATTCACTGGATCACGCTTTACGAAATAGTAGTAGAACTTGTCTGCTGCATCGGGAAGTGTAGCCTCAAGATAATGGGCCTCTGTCACACCGCTATTTCCCCACATTGTGTGGAAGTAGGTGTTGTAGTCACCATCCAGGAGGCCGGGCAGACCGATACTTTCGTTAGCCTTAGAATTAGCGTAGTACATAGAGGCATCGGTCACAAGGCCGTCGATGTCCTGAAGCATCTTACCCCATTTCTCGACAGTAGGACGAACCTCAGTAAGGATCTCCTGACGGTTATCGGCCTCAGCTTCCTCGAGCTGCCATACATAAGCAGGCTCAAAAGAATACTCGGCCAGAGGACCTTCATTGACAGTCCAATAGGAATTGGAGATATAAGCCCAACCGCTTGTTTCACCGTTATACTTGGCGTTGGTGCCGCGAACAGCGAACTTGCCATCTTCATTCTGGAAGAACACCTGTGCCTCGTAGTTAGTACGTTTACCATCGGTAACGGTGAGTCGGCCAATAGTCAACCATGAGTCAGCAGTACTATAAGGATTGGTAAAACGGTTGTCCAGCGGAGATGTCAACTGGAAACCATACTCATATTGTTCACCTTCAACCTTCTTGAAATTGAACACACCAGCCTTCTGCAGTTGGTCATCGAGGACACCATTAGCTGTGAGGTAGTACTTCTCACCGTCCACCTCAGTGAAGACACGATAGTTCTTGCCATCCTCGATGGAAACAAGAGCGCGGTCGTAATCAGAAGCGCCACCGAGGTAAGTCAGACGGAAGTTGTCCATGACTACCCAGTCGCCGAAAGCGACCTTCTCGTCAACACCTACGCCGAGCGTGAGCGTGCCGTCATCCTCAACAATGACATTGAGTGATGTCTTGAAGGCACCAACCTCGAAGTACTCGAGACCTTCAGCCGGCCAGTTGGGGAAGTTGCCCTTGACGGAAGCCTGAGTAGCAAAGCCAGGAGCGAAGTCGGGGCAGCTGGCGATGTTCTTGAGCAGAGCCTGCTGGTCGTTGGCATAGAGGTAAGCCTTCTGCTGCAGTGCACCTCCGTTGTTGACGATGTTGGCCTGATTGGCACCGTCGCCTTCGCGCCAGAAGCCGCTTACGCTGACCTCATAGAGACCGGGCTTCAGGCCTTCGATGGTCTGATGGATCTTGAAGTCGTCGGCGTTCCATACTTCGTAGCCGTGGTTCTCGGTATTGTTAACCCAAGCACCGCCGTTGCCGCCATTGACCTCTCTTGTCCAATCAGCATCTCTGCTGTCCTGAGCATTCATGCTCGGGCTCTTAATGAGATAGCTGACGTCTACGGGATTGTCCTTTGAAGCTGCGGCAATCAAAGACTCACGTTCCTCTGCGGTGACAATCTTCCACTGGTTCATGGGATCGCTTACGTCAGAACGCATCTTACCAATCGAGCCCCAGAACTTACCAGTATTGTTGTCGTTCAAAGTATGAGGATTGTAGCCGAGCAGATCGTTGGTGGTACCATCGAAACTGATGTTGTAAACACCTTCCTGGCCATCGACGGGCAGGAACTGCCATACTTGATCTCCATTCCAGCTGTCAACATATACACTAGCATTCTCAGAGGCTTCATTACCCTTGGCCAGCCATCCACCACCACGACCGGTCTTGATTTTGAAACCGGTACCGCTGGCGATGAGCTCAACTTCGATACCGACCTGGTCAACGGCGCAGTGGGTGTTGTAGCTTGAACCTGTGCCAAGGAACAAGCCTGTGCCAAGGTTGTAGATATAAACCTTACCTTCGGCAGGCTCGGAACCGGTGTAGATGTCAGGCATGGCCTGAGCCTTCACCTTACGAGCAGCACGGAGGTCAAACAGAGCATCGTTGACAGGGCCAATTTCAGTGGCGCTTGCCTCCAATTCCTCAGCTGCAGAAGTGTCAATGCCTTCCTGCTTAGCCAAAGCGATGGTGGCCTTCAGCACGCTGAGGTCAACAGCCTTAGCAGCTGAGATCGCATTTGTGATTGCAGCCGTAGCAGCAGAGATTTCATCAGGATCTGTAGAAGATAAAGCAGACTGTCCATCAGAAATAGCAGCAGCAAGTGCTTGAGCGAGCACGGATGAAGTAGAACTCGTATCAAAAGCATTACCATTGTCTATTGCCGTCTGAAGAGCCTCAAGATACGTTGTCAAATCGATGTTATTGCCTAAATAGGTCAACTTAAAGTTATCGACAACGATCCAGTCGCCACCAACACCTCCGTCTTTTCTTACACCTATCTTGAGAACACCTGTAGTTACAACCACTTCAATCTCAGGATTCACATAGCCTTTGTGAAGGTTGAAGCATCTGTTTGCTGATAATTGGCTGTCAGGATACCAAAGGCCGCCGCGATTAGTGTCCCAAGCGCCATCTACCTTTGCGTCCTTAGCCTCGTCAAGGATGGACATCAGAGGATGTGAAACCTCATTGGCGAAATAATAGGCTCGAATTGTCTCGGTGCCATCATTCCGACGGTTCACGACATCATCAACATTACCGTCACGATAGTAGCCCTGAACGCTCAGTTTGTAAGTGCCGTTGGGTACATTGATGGAAATGTAAAAATCAATAGCATTGCCAGAGTTCCAACTTTCAACGCACTTACTACCACGAAAGTCGTTGCTATCAGCTGCTCGGCCATTACCACCTTTGAGGTCATGCGTCCAAAGGTTATCCCAGCGTCTGTCATTGTTGGCAAAGTCAGCGCTGGGGATGAGCCATGAAGCATCCTGTGGAGTGTCCACACTAGCATCAGCTTGCATCTTAGCCAAACGTTCTTCCTTGGTAACGAGCTGCCACGTGTTGTTCGCGGTCATGTCGATGTTGTAATCCGGATTTTCCAGATACCAACGTTCGTCACCTGTCTGAGTAAACAGGTTGTCCAGTTTTCCTGCCTCGTTGTAGCGAACTACGCCGAGGACCTTGTTGTCACAGTTGATTTTGTAAGCATTCGTTACGCCATCAACTTCAACGGGAGTGAACGTCCAAGCCGGATTATTACCTGTATCAAGGTAATTGTTGTCCGGATTGATGGACGCACTTCCGAATCCAGCTCCTAAAGTGTAGGCGCCCTCAGAACCGGCAAGTGTAAAGTTCAGACCACGTGTGCCTATTGCAGCGCGCGTTGACCAGTCATTAGCCTTGCTGTCATTGTTCTGAAGCCAGAGTCCACTCTCTACATTATAGAGATAGAACTCACCAGCCTTCACTTCATTCCCCACCCATGGTGAGGTCTGTGCCTGCACACCGAAACTGGCTAACAGGCCCAGCAAGAAAAGAAAAGCTTTCTTCATAGGTTGATTAATTAGTTAATAAATAGGGTTAATTTAGTTAATTATGTTTCGTTTGAAAGGTCTTTTCGGAAGGTTATTCTTTTTGGTAAATGATAGGCTCCTAATGTAGCCACATTCCGATATTCGGCAACAAATTTACTACTTTCTCGCGAAAGTACAAGAAAAAATACATTTTTTTTTAAATTTAACCTAATAATCTATCAAGAAAACCTAAGAGAGAGATAATTTAACGCTCGATTTTCCCACCTATAAAGGTTAAATAAGCTTTCAGAATGCTACAAAACACTTTGGATGAATCAGCATTCACATACTGACATAAATACGGTACAGCAGTAAGTACCACATTAATGGCCGCTACAAAGAACGCGGCATTTCTATAACTTCGAGGTCGCGGAAGTTGCCGGCATCAACGGTGAAACGTACAAGTGTGCGCACTTGATGCCAGCCTTGCAGTCCAGCGGCTCCTGGATTTATGTGGAGAAGATTGAAATGGCGGTCGTACTGCACCTTAAGGATATGGCTGTGCCCGCAGATGAAAAGCTTTGGCGGGCGTTCCTGCAGTTGTCTGATAATGCTTCGGTCGTAGCGGCCAGGATAACCGCCTATGTGTGTCATAAGAATATCAGCACCTTCACATGACCAACGTAGGAGTTTTGGGAACATACGCAGGAGGTCGCCGCCGTCGCAGTTGCCGCAGACAGCTCTTAGCGGGCGGAAAGCGGCTAAGCGGTCGGCAAGTTCAACCGATCCTATGTCGCCAGCATGCCATATCTCATCACACTCATAAAAATACTCAACATATTTGTCATCCCAATAGGCATGAGTATCGCTCATCAAACCGATCCTTTTCATACACAAACAATATATCGTCTCCTTTAACGCTGCGGTTCATCGTCTTCGGACTCTTCTTTTTCCTTTGGCTGGAACATTGAGAAGAGGGGGAGATAAGGAGCAACGCGATTAGCTGCAAAGTACTGTATGCGACGGGGAAGGCGCATTAAATTGAAAGATGAGAAGCTGAAATCCACAGCCTTACCCTTGAAGGCAAGTATCTGCAAGTACAGAAGCACGGCTGCATTCAAAGCGGCCAAGCCATCTGAAACGGGCAGCGACCACCACACCCCGTCGAGCTTAGGCAAACCGAACGCCGGCATGACATCAGGCAGAATAAGAAGGCAAGGCACGAGGAATAAGAGCTGACGCGTTAATGAGAGATAGATGCTCTTGCCCGCCTGTCCTATACTCTGGAAGAAATTGCCAGTAACCATCTGGAAACCTATGACAGGGAACAAGGCCACATCGATACGCAAGCCATGGGATGCAATAGCGATGAGTTCGGCATCTTTTGTGAAGGCTCTTACGATGAATTCGGCAAAAATCTCACATGCAAGGAAACCAACGACCATTACAACCGTAGCATAAGTGATAGTTCGCCACAACACTTCTTGCACTCGATGATGAAGTTGTGCACCGTAGTTGTAACCGGCTATTGGCTGCATACCCTGATTAAGGCCCATGACAATCATGGCGAAAATGAACAGCACACGGTTGTCGATGCCATAAGCCCCGACAGCCAAGTCGCCGCCATAAGCCACCATACCTCTATTAATAAGAAGTACGACGAGGCACGAACAAGCGTTCATCAAGAACGGCGAGAGGCCGATAGAAAGTATACCTCCTACTATGTGAGGTTTCAGGACCAGCGTATCACGACGCATGAAAACCACTTCCGTCGGCCGGGTGAAAATCCACAACTGCCACACGAGTGAAACACATTGCGAGATTACCGTGGCTATTGCGGCGCCTTTGATGCCTAAACCGAAGCCGTAGATAAACAGCGGATCGAGGGCTGTATTCAAAAGCACCGTCAATATCGTGGCATACATAGCCGTACGCGGGTGGCCTGCAGAGCGCAATACGGCGTTAAGGCCAAAGTAGAGATGAGTGAAGACATTGCCATAGAGTATCCATTCCATATACTCACGGGCGTAGGGCAACGTCTGGTCTGAAGCGCCGAAAAAGCGCAGAATAGGATCAAGGAAAGCAAGAATAACAGCAAGGAACAAAATGCCGATAAGCACGTTAAGCGTCAACGAATTGCCGAAGAAATGCTGCGCCTCTTCACGGTTCTTTTGTCCGAGGCGCACGCTAATCATCGTGGCAGTACCCACGCCCACCATGGCGCCGAAGGCTGCCGATAGGTTCATCAACGGGAACGTGATAGCCAAACCGGCAATAGCCATAGGACCAACGCCCTGCCCAATAAAAATACTGTCCACCATATTGTAGAGCGAAGAGGCCGTCATAGCTATGATGGCAGGTACGGCATACTGCATGAGCAGTGCGCCAACGGGTTTAGTTCCTAATTCCTTTGTTCGGTCGTGGTGTGACATCTTAAATTCGTAGCTTTTTCGGCTGCAAAGATAATGATTTCGGTGAAGAGAGAGAAATGAAAAGCAAAAAATGAAGTCTAATTAGTGAAAAAAGTATGCCTTAATACAAATAGATGATAGGCTGTAAAAGCGCAAAGACCCTGAGAGATTTATCAAGCCACCATAAACAACACGACCAGTCGAGTTGTAACACACGACTGGTCGTATCGGTTTTTCCCACCGGTGGGAAAAGTGGATTTGACTGGTCTTATAGCCTTTTCCCACCGGTGGGAAAAACTAATTTGATTGGTCTTATCGCATTTTCCTTCCGGATGGAAAAGCCACTTTAACAGCAACAACGAATTGCAAAAATTGCCCATTTCATCGGGATAAAGCCCTACGGATAGCAAGCAACGTATGCAATTCGTTGTTGAAAGAAAAGTGATACAGAAGCGGCTTATGGCGCTACTGACGAAGTGATATCGCGGAAGGTAAACTTCCCGTCGTCACCACGGGCTCCAACCTCGTAGTAACGATCCGATGTGATGCCGGTGATATCTACCGTCTGGCCTTCGCTTGAGCCTTGGTCAAAGATGACGTTCATGGAGTAGCCGCTCTCGTTGGCAACGGTGAAAGTGCGGTAATAGAAAGTGGCATCGCCGACGGTTGTCGTTGCTGTGACTTTCACACCGGGCCATTCATCGTTGATGTACTGATTGCCATCCCAGGCATAGACGTATACAGACTGCCATCCCGGATCTTTCAGGTAGATGGTGATGTCATGTTTCTCTACGGTATCCTCCTTGAACGTAGGCGTAGGCATAGCCTCCCAAGCAGTGAGAAGAGTGTTCTCGAGCCAGTAGCTATAGTTCTTGCCTTCGATAATCTTAGTGTAACCGGTTGTAGCCTCGGCAGCGGATGCCTGGTCGCCAAGCCAAACGATAAGCTTACCCTTAGAGCCCTCAACAGTAGCTGCGTAGAAGCCCTGATTAGAACGGAGCTGCGTAGCAGCGCTGGTATTCTGTATGCCAGCCACTTGGCGTGCCTGTATCATGCGGGCAATCTCATGCTTATAAGCCTTCCAATGCTTAAGGAACACACAAGGTGTGCCGGGCATAGCAAGCAGGTAAGCATTAGCTGCAAGGGTGTCGCGACGTATAGGATCCTGCTGAGCTGTTGAAGAACGGTACTCGGTGTCGTGGTTCTCTACGAAGGTTACGGCATACTGACGATATACTCCTCCGTTGTAGTTGGAATAAACGAGCGGCCAGTTGCCATCGTTCTGCTGACCAAGGCGAGCCCAGTTCTGGTTGTTGACAGCATTACGCACCACATAACGGAACTGGAAGTCAAAGGCTGCGCTGGACTTATCAGTGGCATCAATCCACGAACGTATGGTAGAAGTGCCGTCCCAGCACTCGCCAACGGAGAACTTCGGTTTTGAGCTCTCGTTGTAAAGCTTAGTATATTTGCCTGCGTAGCCCTTCACCATATCATAGCGGAAACCGGTGTAACCGAGGTCGTTCAAGAGGAAGTCGAGGTAAGCCTTGACAATCGTCTGCACGTTCGTCGAAGTGTGGTCCAAGTCGCGCATACCTCCCCAACCTTCGCCCGTGTCGAGCGCCGAGCTGAGTTTGTAGCCGTTGGCAAGTGCCCAAACGTTTGTCTCGCCGTTATCATCGTTGGCGCAGATGTCTGTGGAAACCATTTCGTAGGTCACACCTTTATATGTTTCACGTGGGAAGTCAACCCAGTTGGAAACGTTCTTACGGTGGTTGATGACCACATCGGCTATGGTTCCAATGCCTTTCTGCTTGAAGGTCTTGATCATTGAACGCAGTTCAGCTTCCGAGCCGAACGAGCTATTGTAGTTGTTGAACCACCAAAGGTCGTCGTAACCCATAGAGGTGCCACCGCAATTACCGCTCTGTGGTATCCATACCAGCGAGAAATACGGTGCCAGTTCATCGGCCTGAGCCTCGAGACGTGTCCATTGGGCATCGCCGAAGCCGTCCCAATAGAAGCCTTGAAGCATTACGCCTCCATATTCTGCAGGCCAACCGACTACAGGTGTTGGAGTAGGATCAACGGGTGTTGGATCTACAGGAGTTGGTGTAGGATCAACTGGCGCAGGTGCCGGGTCATCCTTTCCACAACTAATAGTAAAAGATATTAAGGCGATGGAAAGCAGGGTGTAGAAAAAACGTTTCATAATGTTGAAATTGTACTTTGAATTGGGTTTCATATTTACTATCACTACTGGAGAATTCGAGTATAGCGCTTACTTCACAAGAACCCTCTTGCCATTAAGGATGTAAACGCCCTTGGGTATATTAGAATATTGAACTTTGCGACCAGCGAGATCGAATATCTCAGAATCTTTTACTTTTAATTCTTTATTATCCATTGGCGTAGCGCTTATTCCGTCGGTTGCTATCGGCTCTTCGGTCTTGATGAGTTCCCAAATGCTGGCTCCCCAGTCGTAGGGTTTCAGCAAGAGGTAGGTCCATGAGCGGGGATTGGTGTACCAACTGTAAGCGCCCGTGCGGTTGATGATGGCGATGCCTGTGTCACCTTGGTCGGTGGTCACTACATTGAGCGTCCAGGGATAGTCCTTGCCAACTTTCAAACGCTGCTCTTCGGCATCAGAGGCCACGTAGGCTGCCGTTTCTGTCGTCTTGTTGATGAGCAAAACGGTGCCGTCGTCGTTCTTGCTGATGCGCCAGCGGAAATTGTCGTTGTCTGTGAACGTCTTGGGCAGCACGCCATTGGTGTTGGGATTGACGGTAGCGTAATAAGTGTCGAAGTAAGCATTGCGAATGAGATAGTAGTAGTCGAGGTCCATTTGACTGAGCACTGAGGTCGGCGGCATTTGTTGGAACCGCGCAAAGTTCTGCGCGATGTCGAGATAGTGCTGCTGTGTAACCGCACCTTGGCTCAACAGCTCACGCGCCTTAGCTAATACCTCGGTCTCGAGGAAGGCAATGGCTTCTTCGGTCGGCTGTCCGATGGCACCGGGTTCGCTCTCCTCGAGGATGCGCTCTGCCTTTGCTACGATCTTCTCTATCCAAGGGCCATAGTCGGTCACTTCTTCAATGCGCCAGGTACCGGGATAACAGAGTGAGGAGTCAATGGAAGCAACCATGGTGAGATCGCGCCCAGATAACTTGGCATAGAGATTGTAGCGGCCGCGCTTGATATTTACTACGCCGGGGATGTAGGTGTATGTGCCGGCAGATTTAGTAGCTTTGCGGATGACGACATCACTTCCCGTAGCGTTGTCCACCTTGACTGTGCCGCTATTCGTGTTGGGGATATTGATGGCATTGCCTGTCCTGACGCTGACGATTTGATAGCTGCCATCGTCATGAGGCACAAACTGCCACAGTTCCTCCATATCGGTCTGCTGCGTGTAGTGGAGGGCCAGCGCATTGTCCTTGACATAGAGCGACGAACCATCGAAACGATAGCGGTAATAGGTTGAGGCGCTCACAATCTTGTAGAAGCGGTCGGCTTGTGGCAGCACGATGGGTGCGGCCTTGTATGCAGCGAGTTGAGCGCTGAGCGAGGAAAGAGCCGACGCGTCGTCAGGGTTGGAACGAAGATTGTCCATTGCTGAACGAAGCGCATCTGCCTGTGCCACCTCGGGATAACCTACAGCACCGGGGGTGCTTTGAGCAAGGATATCCTCCGCCTCGGCGATAGCTTGCCTAGCAGGTGGCAGGTCCACTGGCTCGAAGTAGTGGGGAGCGTAAGTGATATTCTTAGCTTGAAGCACAGCAGCATGATGTTGCAGGCGTCCGTAGAATCCTAAGAAGTTCTTCTTCGATGTCGGTAGCCAAGCTATCTCGCTGAGGGCCAAGAGACGCGGATAGTACTGATACTCCGCCTCGCGCAGCGACGTGCAGCTCTCGGTCCACAGGTTGGCTTGCGTGCCGATGACGAAGTGTTCACGACCTGCGACCGTGGAACGCGGGTCGAAATTATAGACGCGCTCTACTGTGTTGATGGTGCCGTAGGGGGCATTGTAAGGACAGTCGATCTCAAGCTGGTCGCGATTGACCTGCATGTAATCGAAGTAGAGTGGAGACGTGGGCACCATGATGCTGTAGCAACCCTTGTCGGCAGCCTGACTGGCATATTCAACGCCGCGCCACGACATGACAACAGGATGCATCGTGTTGCTGCTTCGCCAGTGTGCCAGAAGCTCGTCCCACACGACGACATTCTTGCCATAGTTGTCGCGCAGGAACGTGCCCAGCTTCTCCACGAGCCACTGCTGCAACTCATCAACACCGCTGAGACCTTCATCCTGAATGCGACGTTTGCAGTCAGCATTGCTCTGCCAAGCTGCGGTAGGACATTCATCACCACCGAGGTGGAAAAGTTCATAGGGGAAGACCTCAGCCAAGTGACCGAGCACACATTTGAGGAAGTCAATGGTCTCATCCTTGCCAATGTTCAGGATGTCGCGACTGATGCCGCCTTCGGTCATCACCTCGATCTTTTTCTCGGGATTGCAACCCAACTCGGGATAGGCCACGATGCACGCCGTCATGTGTCCGGGCATATCTATCTCTGGGATGATCTGGATGTTACGTTCGGCAGCGTAAGCCACCACTTCGCGCAGGTCATCAAGTGTGTAGTAGCATCCACGACCATACTCTGTGTCGTCAAAAAACCTATCGCCAGAGGCATCGCAAACAGTAAGGGAAGCCTTGCGGATAGCACCCACAGTGGTCAGTTTCGGGTATTCTGGAATCTCAACACGCCAGCCCTGGTCATCGGTGAGGTGCCAGTGGAAGCGGTTGAGTTTATAGACTGACGCCATATCGAGCAACTTCTTCACCTCTTCTTTATTGAAGTAGTGACGGCTGATGTCGAAATGGAAACCGCGATGGCTCATCACGGGAGCATCATCAATGGTTAGGCAGGGTACTGCCCAAGTCTCGGAGGTTCCCCCGTTGAGGCTCTCCCCGAAGATAGCGGCAGGCATAAGCTGACGCAGTGTTTGCAGGGCATTGAAGAAGCCACCATAGTCGGCGGCGACAATGGTGATGGCATCAGTGGTGATGGTGAGCTTGTAAGCGTCAGGTTCACTGACAGCTTCTTCATTGGTGATCAGGGCGAGTTGTCTGGTCTGCGGTTCTTCAGAAGCAACAACCGGCAAGGTAATGCCGGCAACACGCTGCAGATCCTCAGACAGACGCTGAGCAAGCGTCATAACAGAAATGCCCTCAGCAGCTCCTTTGGGAGCAGCTATCTTTGTCGTGGGCACAGTGATGGCAGTGAGCGTATGCAAGTCGAGCTTACCCTCGCCCATGACTAGCGACGAGGGATAAGGCACCACATTGATCTCGGCACCCTTGACAACCATGTCCTCGACGGTGACAAAGTCCATCGGGGCATTGGCATCGGAGGTTTTGTAGAGCTTGATGTCGTTGCGCAAACCCATACCTCCCCAGACATTGAACGCCTGATCCGCGTTGGAGGAAGGTGAGATGGTGTAATGCGAACCGCTGGCGGTGATCTTGAAGCGATCGAGCGACGGAGGCGCGGCTGAGGCACGAACCTCGGATCCCTGAGACGTAGCACTGACATAGAGGCGCAGACCGAGTTTGTTGGTGAAGGTGTAACCTTGCGACGAGGAGCCCTCGACTTTCCACAGCTGCGAATTCTTGGTCGTGGGGATGAGTGCTTTGCAGACCACGCCGTCACCGTTGGAACCAATGATGAATGCGCCCTGCGTAAATTTCATGTAATACCAATATTCCTCAGTGCCATTGCTCATCTTGGGGAAACCTGCTGCATGGATGCGCTGGAAGCCCGCGAGGAGAAGCAGTAAAAAAAGGAACTTCTTCATTTTAATCTCTATGAGAAAAAACGGCTCGAACCTGTCCTCTCGAAGAACAAGTCCAAGCCATATAGAAACATGAATTACTTGATGACGACTTTCATGCCATTGACAATGTAGATGCCTGGCTGTGCACCACGCAGACTGCTGATGTTGCCGTTGCGGTTTACAAGGCGTCCGTCTACGGTGTAAATCTCACCGTTCCTGAACACTTCCTGGAGAGCATCGATGATGCCGTCCTCGGGTGTCGTGTCGTAGATGATGAATACCTCGTCGCTGCTGGAATAGCTGTCGTCGGTGGAGATATAAGCCCCGTCAGTGGCAATGGCAGTGCTACTATCGGCACCCTTGAAGTTTTCTTCGCCCACAAGGAGCACGCCTGCGTCAACGTTGGTGCGTGTGAACACGCCTTTGAGCGCACCGCTGTTCTGCGGTTCCTTGACAACGGTCGAGCCGAAAGTAATGGGCACAAGTGTGGGCTCGTCGCCCTCCGTGCGTTCTTCAGCAGGGATATAGTAGCCATTCTTAACATAGATAAACGGGCGGCCAGCAGCGACCTCGCCATCGGCCATAGGTCTGAGCGTCACCGTTACCTCAGCGTCGACACGCTCAACCGATGCAACGGCATAGAGGTCGCCCTGTGAGGCATCAGTGGTTGCAAGACTTATGGGATAGCAACGGGCTATCATCGCACCGTCCCACACCTTAAGGTTCGTCGTGTTCTGAGCATAGCTGGAGGCTACGTCGCCTGCTGTTTCAATGTAGAAACAGCCACGGCGACCGTCGCTGTTGCCATAGCCACCATATGTGATCACTACATTTGTGTTGCGGGCAAAGTGCAACGGGTTTTGCTGCTCGCCGCTGAGGGTCTTTATGAACAGGGCGTTCTGACCCCAGCCTGTGACCTCCTGCGAGAATACTGACGGGTGAAGACTCAGATAGATACCATCGTTGTTGTCGATTTTCTTCTGCAGATATAGTCCGGTGGCCTTGTTCTGGATGTAGAACTCATTGTCGCCAACGGAGATGAAGCGGAATAGCGCCATATCGGGATCAGTGATATCATCAAGGGCATCGAAGTAGAGCTGGTCGTCGATTGCTATCTGTTCTTTTTCCATTGGTGTGATCACGTTGCAGGTGAATTCGCCACCCTCGTCTTCATCAGTGACTCGATTCAACTTGGCTACGGTCATGTACTTGCCGAAATTAGCTTCGTTGATGACTGCTTCGGTGGCTTCGCCATTCACAGTACGGTATTGGGTCTCGTTTCCGCCCGTGGGCCAGTTGTGTTCAGCATATTCCTGCTCTGTGCCGAAGCGTATGCGATACCACTTGCCAGGAAGTATGGGATTTGCTGCAGCAGTGATACCTTTGAGCTTGGCATCGAGATTATCAATGAGCTGCTGACTCATACTTTCGGTGTACTGACCGGCAGCATCGTATACCTCAGCGTCTTTGATAGCTTGTTGCAACTGTCGGGCCACGTCATTGCCTGGTGCCCAACAACCAGGGTCAGTACCTTCAACAATAATTTCTGCGGCGCTCTTCACCTCTACAATCTTTGTGCGTAAAGGTGCGGGGTCAACGAACACGGCATCAAAGGGTTCGAAAGCTGCCAGCAGTGCTTCATATTGGCTGCGTGTAATGGTCTCGGGATCGATGTCCTTGAGCGGTGCCAACACATCGTTGAGCGTGGTTCCCACACTACCCATCATGTGGTACTGGCTAGTGGCGGGGTCAATAATATGTCCGGGATAGAGTTGGAACTCAGCGGCATGCCACCAGCGGTTGCCCGAATTGGTATTCTTGGCGATGAAACGCAGGTACTGCTTGCCCTGCGGGTTGAAGGCTGCTGTGATCTCCTCGCCGGGGGCTGTATAAGGTGTCGGTAACTCGGCCAGCAATACCCAGTCTTCGTCCTCGGTGTCTGGTTCGTCGGCGCCATAGACCGCCCACACCGTCACATGGTCGTTCACGCAAAGATCGGTGGAGTTGTATTTGTAAAGGCGACGCACGTAACGCATAGCCATCAGATCGTATACGGGCTTATACAGTTCCACCTGCAGATAGTGCCAATGCGCATTGTCGCTCCAATCCGTATGCCAATACGTCAGAGGATCATTGTCTGTCAGATGAGCTATATTACCCTCAAAATCATGAGGCGCACTCCAAGGTGAACTCAGTTGGTCAACCTCGGTAATGAATGGGCTCGATTCATCTATATTAGCAGAGAGGTCCTTAGCAATATCAAGTTTGGTAGTGGCTTCGTCGCGTAACGCTGTGAAGTTCTCTACGAGTTGCTTGTGCTCGGCGTATGGACCGTAGGCCTCGATGATAGCTTGAGCGGTAGCCTCGTCCACGGGCTCAAAGACCCATTCCGATACTTTATATTGGTCGTTCGCCCAGCCTATTAGCACGTCACCTGTTCCGGAACCGATGAGGGTGCTTGCTGAAATACCATGATTCAGGGGATGGAAGAAAGCACGGTTGTTGTCAATCTGCGAGGCAACACGTAGCGTCACGCAGGGGTCTCCATCGATGTTCTCAACCAATTCTACTGCAATCAGATTCGTGCTTCCCACCGACATCGTCAGCGAACCACTGTCCCAGGCGTCGAAGCGTGCATTGGTTGCACAGTTGACGATGTCGAAGAAACCGTCCTGATTGGTCACCTTCCACAACGACGGACAGTCGGTGTTCAAGTCGGCTGGCGTGTACCAACGGGCTGTTATCATATCATTGGAGAGCTGACTATACATGTATTTGCTAACCTCCTGATCATCATTTATGAAATGGAGGGCATGACGAATACGATAGTAGCCATCGGCCAGCGTGAAAGGAATCAGGGAATCAAGCACTGCTTGATAGGTCGTCTTGATGGTTTGCGAAAGAGCTCTCACCTCAGCGGCCGTAAATGAGCCTCCACCGTCGACAACAGCATTGGCCTCGTTGAGAGCGGCGACAAAGGCCGTCACAGTCTCAGCAGGATACTGCCCTGCTGCGGTGCCCACATTGGCCTCAAAGTCATACGCATAATCGGCATATGCCAGATACACTTCTTTCAACTCATTGAGCGCAGCCACTATTTCGCTGGCCAATTCGCAGGGATAAAGCTGAATCTCTGCGCAATGCCAGTAGTGCTTTCCGCTGTTAGTCTCCTCACCGTAGATGCGCAGATACTGCTTTTCTTGTGTGTCGAAACCAGCCGTATTCAGCGTCTCACCAGGTTTGCTGTAAGGCGTCTCAGCCTCTAAGAGAAGTACCCAGTCAGTCTCTGGGGCGTCTGGGTCATCGGCACCATAGATAGACCATTTGGTCACATGTTCCGTAGTGCTCTCTGCCGTGGAGTTATATCTATGCCAACGGCGTGTGAACTTCATGGACACCATGGTGTGTACAGGCTCGTTCAAAGCCACCTGAACATATTGCCTGTCGGTGTTGTTGCTCCATGTCGAGTGCCAATAAGTTTCTACATCCCAGTCAATTAGATGCGACAAGTCGCCTTCCCACGTGGCGCCTGCATCAGAATAGAAATTGCTACAGCTCCAAGGCGAACTCAGCTGGTCTACATCAGTAATCAGAGGGTGCATTTCATCGAGTTCATAGTCCGAGCCCGATTGCTGTGCAAATGCTGCAGAACATAGCAATGCCGCGAACAATAAGAGTAAAAACTTGGATTGTTTCATAGAAATAGTGTTAGTCTTGGAAATGTCATTAGTGTTCCGTTAAAATCAGAATGTGCTGCTGTAACTTGTTATATTATATAATGTATTGCACAGCTATTTGAAATAAACGGATTTGATGTAAAGCATAAGTTTACTTTAAATAAAGACTGAAATCCTTATTTCATTTTCAGTTCGTTAGAAAATGTTATGAATAAGAATCTTATCTATTTGCAGTTATAACGGGACTGTAGTGGTTTACTATAAAAGATAAAAAGCCCATAGGAGCTCTTCACGGAACTCCTAAGGGTATTTTGAGAAGAAGTCTTAAGGACTTCTGGGTGTTCACTCTATGGTACAGTAGATGTTATCGCTTGTCTTGCGAGTAGGATAGAGCTTGATAATCGAGCCAACAGCAGAGATGTTGTCACCATTGCCGACGAGATTGTTCAGATCGCCACCGAGGTTAATACCCCAATCGTTGTTGGCCGTGAATTTCCAGCCGTTGGCCGTCACGCCTGCAGCACGGATGACATAGCAGAAATTCTCCGCATCCCATGTCATCTGCTGAGCATCGTCGCCAGGATTCCATCCGTTGAAGTCGCCAACGAGGTTCATGTTGGTGATGCGCACGGCGTTGAGCGTGAGAGCAGACAAGTCGAGGTTGACGAAGTAGACGCCCTCACCTGCAGTAGCCTTGATGTTACCACCGCCATCTGCGAAATCGCCGCTGATGCCACCCGTGAAGGTGCCGCTGTTGATCTCGTTGTCCCAAGAGCCTGCTTCGCGTTGGAACTTGAACTCGTTGCCCCAACCATTCGGGTCGGCACAATAGACATAGCCTGTGTAGAGGCCGTCGCCTTGATGCGCCAACTTTTGGTCGGCAACGCTCCAACCGTCGGTAGCACCGATGAAGTACACGAATGGCTTGAAGTTGACTGCCGTGTAGGACCAAGTGAGGTCTAACATATTAAAGGTAACGTCGTAGAAGAGTGCACCTTCGACCGCCGTGATGACAAGGTTACCGCCAGCATTGTGGTAGACAAAAGTTCCTTCTTCCTCGCCTGCAGTCAGGCACTCGCTCCAGTCGCCTCCGAGACCGCTTTCAGGCGTCATCTTGAACTCTATGTTGCCGCCGTCCTCGGGCGCAGGAATGCGCATGGTGAAAGTCGGATTGTCATAAGGATCGGAGCCATCGTTGGAGAGTTTATAGGAGGTGTTGGTATTGTCCCAGCCATTGATGCTGCCAGTCAAGTAGTAAGCAGGCTCTATGACAGGAGCCACGGGGGTCACCTTCAGTGCGGAAGCAATGGTATTGGACTTCAGACAGATGGATTTATCCTCAGACGTAGAGACCTTGGCGTAGACCTCCAATACGATTTCGCGAGCAGAGGGACGCATTCCGTAGAACGCATTCACAGCCGCTTGCAGGTCATCGACGGAAACGCAACCATCAGTGGTGACATCTACGTCGTAAGAAGCCTCGACGATTTGAGCGCCACTATCGTCAGTGCTGCATTTCATGAGTTTGCCCACATAAGAATCAAGGGCAAAGCCATCGGGGACAGAAACCATGGGATCAATGACCTTCACTTGATCATCGGTCACCTCGGCGAGGTTTACTTCTACAGCGTCTATTGTAGAGGTCAGCACGACCTCTACGGCTTCTTCGGGCTCGTTGCTCTGAGGACTCGACCAATTGTCGAAGTCCTCATTGCAGGAGATGGTAAGAGCTGCTAAAGCACAGCCATATAATAATTTCTTAAACATAATAGTTCATTTGTTTAGGGTTAACGACTCTTTATTAGTTTCCCGTTCTTTCGAAACGGAAGAGACCTGTGATGTCATTGAAGTAGATATTGAAGTTTCCGCCTTCGGAGATATAGAGGTTATCGCCGTTGCCAACTCCATTGCCGTAGTAACCGTAGGAGAGTTGCGTGAACTTGCCGCCCCAGTTGAAGTCCCAAGAGCCGACCTGTTTGAACTTCACCTCTGCGCCCGTTTCAAGGGTGATGTTGATGAACCAATCGTGGTTCTCACAGACGGAAGTGATAGGAGTCAGTTCGGTGTCACCCCAGCCGTTGAACGAGCCAGCGAGGGCAATGCCATCGAAGACCTTGGCAGAACCCGTGTACTCGGTAATGACAGGTGTGCTGGTCTTGGTATCGAGCGTGATGAGATAAACGCCATCGGTAGGCACACTAATGTTGGCAGAACCACCATCATTGAGTTTGAACTCGCCAAAGCTGTCACCCTGACCAATCTGTACAGCCCAGTTATCGTCGGGCGAACCACGGAACTTGAAGCCTGCAGACGTGAGGTAACCAGCCCAGAAGATTTCACCCGTACCAGTAGCGTAGTCATAGTTGCTTTCCTGGCTGAGGTACATCGGTTGACAGCCGGTAGGCACAACGCTGCCCCACGAACCATCGCCAATGCATGAACCTGTGAGATACCACAAGATCGGGTCGGCGGCCACGAGGGTCTGGAAATAAGGAGAAGTCTTCACCTTAACCACGTTGGAGTAGATGACGTCGGTGGAAGGCGTTTGTGCGGAGATGCGGAAATAGACGTCGACAATCTCGGGAACATTGGCAGCCGAGGAGGCTCCAAGGAGTGTCATGAGGTTGCGGTTGATGTCGGCGACGTTAATCGAATCACGGCATACGCTAAGCGGCTCGTCCTCCTGAATATAATTGAGAACAGTGTTACCTTCATCGTCAATGGTCGACGTGAACTGGTCGTCAAGGCCATACTGGACATAGTAGGTGACTGCTGCAGGGAAGCCACCATAGTCGGGTTGCGACCAGGTGATGACAAACGGGGCCGTAGTAGCCTCAAGATCCAGCACGGATGAAGCTACCGACGGAGTGTTGAGCACAAAGCTCTCAGGCATGTGAAGGGTAGGATTGGAGCCATTGTCGTCTGAGCAAGACGAGAACGCAATCATTCCGAGCCCTGCAAGCACTGGTGCAATAATATATTTGAGTTTCATAGTCGTTACTGTTTTTTCGGATTAATAGCCATCGTTCTGCTTGAGATTTGTATTCACGTCGAGGTCAGTAGCAGGCAGACCATAGACATTGAAGTTGGACGAGAAAGAGCCTCCACCAGGAATACCGTTCATGAATTCCCAGAGGTACTCTGACTGACCGCCAAAGCGTCCGAAGCGCACGAGGTCCATACGGCGACGGCCCTCGAACCAGAACTCACGAGACCACTCGTCGAGAACATCGTCGAGCGTGTAGGTTGCCTCCTGCTTTGCGTTGGCACGCTCACGCAATTTGTTGATATAGGCTGTAGCAGTTGAATTCTGCCCGTTCTTGCGGATGGAAGCCTCGGCGTAAGTAAGGTAAGCCTCAGCAACACGCAACAGCGGCAGGTCGGTGTCGACGAAATTAATGGCGCTAGCAGCTTTGCCATCGGAGCGAACATTACGGAACTTGACGCAACTGAAACCTTCGTCGGCCTTCTCTTCAGTGATGTACGGCTTGTAGTCCTTGCCATAGAAAAGGGCGCGATCGTCCTTGGCTGCGGCAATCATCTCAGCGAGATTATCGGTCTGAGGTGCAGCTTGGCTGCCGAAGAATTTCTCAAGGAGTTTACCCTTAACACGGGCACACTTTGTCCAGCTGTGATTAGTGCCAGAGGGCACAGCTACATCCTCAGCCTCGCCATAGCTGGCAAACACGAGGAAGTTCATGGCGTCATAGCTTTGGGTCTGC
The DNA here is from genome assembly GCA_016286165.1 of Bacteroidaceae bacterium. GTDB lineage: Bacteria > Bacteroidota > Bacteroidia > Bacteroidales > Bacteroidaceae > Physcousia. Next base: position 147,268 of record JAEESE010000002.1, read on the forward strand.
AGCCCATCCATCAGAGCAGGAAGAATAGCTTCATACTGGGCGCCGTTCTCATTATTGTCAGCGAGGAAGAGCATCTGATAAGCCGAGAAACCATTCTTGCCATCTTTGTTGAGGTGGTAGTAAGAGCTGTTGATAACCTTCTCGGCATATTCCATAGCCTCGGCCCATTTCTCTGTACCAGTGTAAACCTGAGCATTGAGGTAGAGGCGGGCCAGCAGCAGGTTGGCAGCAGCCTTGTCCACACGGCCATAAGTGTTGGTGCCATCGTCGGCCAAGTCATTATAGACAGCTTTCAACTCAGACTCGCAGAAGGCGAACAGTTCGGGACGGGTGTAGTAAGGAGCAAGTTCTGCCGAAACTTTCGTCGACATGGGGCCTGCACCATAGAGGTCCATCACGTACATATAATTGAGCGCACGGATGAGCCGAACCTCAGCCACCTTACGCGCATCGCTGACCTGCTCGATGTATGAATTGCACAATGTAATCGTGAAGTACAAACGATAGTACATGGCAAACGAAAAAGTATTGCTCGCCGAGAAGTCGTTGTGAAGCAACTCAGGCACACCAGCGTCAGACCAAAGCCATCCTGCCTCATCGGAAGTGAACTCGTTGAGCGACCAAGCCATACGATAGAAACCCGACATACCCTCGTTATCGAAAATCTCACGCGGGATATCACCGTTGCCTGCGCCTCCCGCCTGACCCGTGAGGGAAAAGCTGGCATAAATCTTGTTGAAGAGGGCATCCTCGTCAAGCACCATTGTCTGCTGAGGGTTGATGGGCGTGACATCAAGGTCGCCTACGCAAGAGGTCAAAGTCCCACCAACAGCCATCGCAACGATGGTTGCAGACAGAAAAGAATTCTTTATACTGATTTTCATTGTTGTAGTTATTTAGGATGGGACATTTTAGAAGTTAAGATTCACTCCGAGAATGCCAATGAACGGGCGCGGATAGATGGCACCATCATAGCCGCCACTGACTTCGGGGTCGATGCCTTTATACTTGGTGATCGTGAATACGTTCTGTGCGGTAGCATAGACGCGACCGGTGATGCCGCTCTTGCCAATATGATTGAATGAATAGCCTAAGGTGATGTTATCACACTTGAGGAAAGAGGCATTCTGGACGAAGTAGTCGGACTGCGATGCGACGTTGTTCATCGCCTGCCAGTTCTTGTCGAGCTGATATTTAACGACGTTGTGCCAAGTGTTGCCATAATAAACGTATGACTTGGAGACATCAGCACGATCACCAGCCTCAATGGAATTGTACAGGTAGTTATTCATGCTTGCACGGAGCGAGAAACCGAAATCCCAATTCTTGTAGGTCACCTTGGAGGAGAGTCCCATGATGACATCTGCATCGCCCTTCTTGTAAAAATACTTATCCTGTTCATTGATGACGCCATCGGCATTGCGGTCGACATACTCGCCGTAGCGTGGCTGACCATTTTCGCCGTAGACCTGTTGGTAAACATAGAACGCGCTGACTGGATGCCCTTCGGCGTAAGCCATTACGGCTCCAGAACCACCCGAGCCAATGGCTGCAAAGGCGTGGCCTATAGGAGCGCCATCGGTGGAAATGAGCTCATCAATTTTGTTCTTATTCCACGTAAGGTTGTATCCGATTTCCCAATACCAATCCTTCGTCTGGATGGGGCGATAGACAAGTTGGGTTTCAACGCCCTGATTGTGGAGTGAACCGATGTTGCTCATAATGCGAGTTGAGAAGTTGGAACCCGCAGCAAGATTAACCGTATTCAGAAGGTCTGTCGTCTTACGATAGTAGTAGTCGACACTGGCCGTAAAGCGGTTCTTGAAGAATCCGAGGTCTATTCCAGCATTATAGGTCGTTGTCTTTTCCCACGTCAGTTCGGGATTATAACCCTCGGGGCGATAGGTAATGCCTGTTCCTGTTATAGGATAATAGGCACCTGAGCCGCTGACTGTATAGTTTGCGATGTACTTGTAGTCGCCAATGCCTTCCTGCTGGCCAGTGATACCCCAGCCGAGACGCAGTTTGGCATCAGATACATTCTTGGCATCTTTGAGGAAGTTCTCTTCGTTGATTTTCCAAGCAAACGCAGCGGAGGGGAAGAGGCCCCAGCGGTTGTCTTTGTTGAAACGAGACGATCCATCATCACGAAGGGTAAAGGTGACGAGGTAACGGTCGAGCAGAGCGTAATTTAAGCGACCGAAGAATGAGACGAGGTAGTTCTCTGACTTATAGAGTGAGTTCTTGGTATCGAAGTAGTCGGGATTAACGAGTTCGCCTGGATGTGTCAGATGAGTATACGGATAGTAGAGGGGATAGGAGTAGTCCGTCTTGATATGGAAATGCTGCCACTCATAACCGGCCATGACATCAATGTGATGAATGTCGTTGATATCCTTCAGATACTGAGCGTAAGCGCTGAGCGAGAGGTTAGTGCGGTCTTTCTCGTTCCAGCCCTTGCTACCATAATAGATATTTGAGGAATAGTCGAAGGGCTGTACCTCCTTGTCGCTATGGCCATGACCAAGATTCATACCGCCGTTGACGTGAAGATGCAGATCCTCGAAGCCATGAATCTTATAGTCGATTTCCAAATTGCCAAGAAGATCGCGGCCTTTTCCGATGTTGGTCTGGTTCATCAGAGCGGCCACGGGGTTAGAGGCCGCCGTGTTGATGTAGCTGTGCGTCCATGTTGAATCGCCGAAGTCGGCGGTCGTGGGCCACTGCCAAAATCCTCCATACTCAAAGGCCTCTTCACGATAGTCGTAGACAGGCTTTGTGGGATCCATGAAGAGCGCCCTGCCAACAGCAGAGGTGTTGGCAAATGAGTTACGCTCAAAAGCCACCTTTGCGTTGAAGTTGACGCGGAGATGGTCATCGAGGAAACTCGGTGAGAGGTTCACGCTGGCCGTGTAACGATTGTAGTTGGAGGTCTTGAGCGTACCATCCTGATGGGTGTAGCCGACACTCACGCGGTAGGGCATGTTCTTAAAACCACCCGTTATCGTGACGTTGTGATCGGTGTTGACACCCGTGCGGTAGATTTCGTTCTGCCAGTCGGTGTTAGCGAACAGGTGCTTTCCAGAGACATCGTAATAGCCGAGATTGGCGTATTCATCAGTAGCCTGCCAACCCGAATCGTCGCCTTCAAAGCCCGAAATGCGTTGTGTGAACTTCATGTATTCGCTTGCGCTCAGAACGTCCAGTTTCTTCACGTTCTTGCTAAAGCTAACATTGCCGCTATACGAAACCTTCGGACCGGAGTTCGCACGACCTTTCTTCGTGGTGATAATGATCACACCATTAGATGCACGACTACCATAGATGGCAGTTGCGGATGCGTCCTTCAGGACGGTGAAGCTCTCAATGTCTGCAGGATTAATCATCGACAGGGCATTGGAAGAACCTTCATTGGCACCGTAAGCGTCGAGTGCCAGTCCATCAATGACTATGAGAGGCTCATTGCTGGCGTTCAACGATGAGCCACCGCGGATGCGAATGGTAGCAGCGCCACCAGGCGTACCATCACCCGGAATGACAGACACACCGGCAATCTTACCTTGAATCATGTCTTGTGCGCTCGTCTGCAAGCCATGATTCATTTCATCGGGCTTAATGGCTATGACAGAACCTGTCATATCGTTCTTCTTAACTGTACCATAACCGATGACGACGACATCCTCGAGGACTTTAGAGTCCTCTTGCAACGTAACGTTTACGACAGGGCGGGCGGTGACAGTCACCGTCTGGAAGCCCATGAACGAGATGGTCAGCTGGCTGCCTTGCGGAGCCGTAATAGCAAAATTACCGTCGAAGTCCGACGTGGTGCCTCCTTCTTGTCCGATGACACGAATTGTAGCACCCATGACGGGTTCGCCGGTATCATCCTTGACGTTACCTTTGACATTTATCTGCGCAAAGGTGCCAAGTGAGATGAAAAGCCCACATACGAGGGCAAGGATTCGCGAGGGAATCCTGATGTTTACCTGCTTCATCATGCTTGTTTTAATTTAGTTAGTAGACTGTTATTGTTATAGATAAATGCTCGCAAGATATGGCCACAAGTCCGAAAAGGGCAAATTGTGACAATTTGATGTTGCAAAAGTAGTTGCGTGTTCGATAAGGAGAAAGGAAGATTGACATAAATCAACAAAAAGAGTTGCGCAAACGATTGCATGCACGTCTAGTATATTTCTTAACTATCAATTAGTAACTTCGCACTACGTTTGTATTATTTTTGCAGCAGAAACCACCCGATTATGAGCGAAAAGGCCTCTGTAACAATGAAAGATATCGCACGCGAACTCGGCGTATCGGTGGCTACAGTGTCGCGGGCTCTGCAGGACAGCCCGCGTATCAGTGCCGAGCAGCGCCAACGCATTCAGGCATACGCGCGCGAACATAAATTTATTCCTAACGCCGTGGCGGAATCGCTTCGGCGCAGTCGGGTGGCGCCTCAGAAAATAATCGGGGTCATAGTGCCGCAGATTACCCACTACTATTTCTCCACTATCCTTTCGGGTATAGAGGAAGAAGCCAGCAATCGAGGTTATAGCATTATCGTAGCTCAGAGCGATGAGCAGTATGAACGCGAAGTGCGAATCTGCGACTCTTTCATGGGATATCGTGTATGTGGTGTCATTGTGTCGCAAGCCAAGGACACTCTGCGTTACGAACATTTCCAAAGGCTCCTGGAAACAAACGTGCCTATTGTGTTCTACGACCGCATCTGCACGGGTCTAAACACCAGCCGCGTAGTCGTTGACGATTACCAGGGAGCGTTCACTGCCGTGAAACATCTCATCAACACAGGTTGCCGGCGCATAGCATTCTATGGTTCGAATATGCACCTTGAGATATCCAAGAACCGATACAACGGCTACCGTGATGCATTGCTGGAACACGGGCTGTCGCCTGACCCCTCGTTACGTTTCGAATGCGACAACCGCTCAGATGCAGAGGCCCTGACACCCCAATTGTTAAGTCGAGACGACCGACCTGACGCCATATTTGCTATCAACGATGACACAGCTATAGGCATCCTATATACTGCCAAACGATTAGGTTTGCATGTCCCCGATGATTTGAGCATCTGCGGTTTCACCAACGGCGAGCGAGCCATTGCCTGCGATCCTATGCTCACTACAGTCGAACAGCGCGGACATCAAGTAGGCGTTGAAGCCGTGAATATCCTGCTTGACCATGTCGAAGGCAATCGTCCTCTCGACAAAGTAGAACGCAAGGTTGTCAAGACCCGCCTCATCGTACGGGGTACTACTCGCGAGGCTATGGAAGGATAATAAGCTGAATTACTAGAAACCATATAAATAGTTACTACCTATGCAAAAACCTGATTTATCCTTTTGGAAGCTATGGAACCTCAGTTTCGGCTTCTTCGGCGTACAGATAGCCTACGCCCTTCAGAGCGGCAACATAAGCCGTATCTTCCGCACATTAGGTGCTGATCCTCACGACCTGAGCTACTTCTGGATCCTGCCACCGCTGATGGGCATTCTTGTACAACCCGTCGTTGGCACACTGAGCGATCGCACATGGACTCGCTTTGGCCGTCGCATACCTTACCTATTTGTCGGCGCAGCCGTTGCTGTGGCCGTTATGTGCCTCCTGCCAAACTCAGGCTCGCTTGGGTTGAGCGTAGCCTCGGTTATGATTTTCGGTCTCGTCATGCTTATGCTCCTCGACACCAGCATCAACATGGCTATGCAGCCGTTTAAGATGCTTGTCGGCGACATGGTCAACGAGAAGCAGAAGGCGAAGGCTTACTCCATACAGTCGTTCCTATGCAATGCCGGTTCTGTAGTGGGCTTTCTTTTCCCCTACATCTTCGCCGCAATAGGTCTTAAGAACGTGGCGCCCAAAGGCATCGTTCCCGACACAGTAATCTGGTCGTTCTATATCGGAGCAGCAATCCTCATATCATGCGTAATCTACACCGTGGTGAAAGTCAAGGAATGGAACCCGGAGGAATACCGTCAGTACAACCCTGTTGAGGAGAGCCGTGAAGAATCCGCCAATTGGTTCACACTCCTGAAGAATGCTCCTTCAACATTTTGGAAGGTCGGTCTCGTGCAGTTCTTCTGCTGGGCAGCACTCCTGTATATGTGGACTTATGTTGTCGACGCCGTAGCCGAAACGGTATGGGGCACCACAATTGCCGAGTCAGGTGCTTACCAGACGGCAGCCAACTGGACAGGAGTCCTCTATGCCATCCAGGCCATGGGCAGCGTTTGCTGGGCTATTGTTTTGCCGCGCTTCAAAAACACAAAGGTCGCATATGCCTTAAGCTTGCTGCTTGGCGGCATCGGCTTCGCGCTCATCCCCTTCTGCCCCGACAAATACCTTCAGATTATCCCCTTCCTGCTCATCGGTTGCGCCTGGGCCGCCATGCTGGCAATGCCATTCACATTTGTCACAAATGCCCTGCAGGGATACGGACATATGGGAGCTTACCTTGGGCTATTCAACTGCACAATCTGCGTTCCTCAGATTGTGGCAGCCCTTTGTGGCGGCGCCATCCTTTCGATGATTGGCCACCATCAGTCGTCGATGATGATAGTTTCCGGTGTGTTGCTGGCATTGGGAGCTCTTTGTGTAACGTTCATCAAGACCAAGAAAGAATAATCATTACCTGACTTCGCAATGAAATATCGTTCAGATATCAGTTGCTCGTCACATCGTTAAACCTAATATAACCATAAAAATCATGTCCATAAGATTTGAAATCGAATACCGCACTATCTTTGGTGAAGACCTCTTCATGAACATCCTCGAGCACGACGGAAGCCAGACGCGTCACGCCATGACCACGCGAGACGGTGTAACATGGGCCATAGACCTTACTGTCGACAAGCCTATAGAGTATTTCTACACCGTCACCTGGCAAGGACGTGAGAAACGCACCGAATGGGTGTTCTGCCCCCATTCCTTCGATCCCAAGGAGGTACCCAATCCCGACATCGCTGCAGTGCAGCGCGATGCCTGGATGGATGCACCCGAGGATTTCCGAGTTGCAGGAACCCTTATTCCTGTCTTCTCGCTTCGCACGCGTCGCAGTTTCGGCGTCGGCGACTTCGGTGACCTTCGTCAGATGGTAGATTGGGTAGCTACTACTGGGCAGCGCCTGCTGCAGATACTGCCTATCAACGATACCACCTCCTCCCATACGTGGGCCGATTCATACCCATACTCTTGCATCAGCGTGTTTGCGCTGCATCCACAATATGCAGAGCTTGGCGCCCTGCCTCCGCTTAAGGATCAAGCTGACCGTCAGCGTTTCGACAAACTGCGTCAGGAATTGAATGCCTTACAACAAATCGACTACGAACGCGTGAATGCTGCCAAACTGGAGTATCTCCGCCTCATCTACGCACAGGAGGGACAGAAGACATTGTCTTCAGCCGCATTCAAGGAGTTCTTCCGCGACAATGAGCGTTGGCTTGTACCTTACGCTCAATACTGCTACTTGCGCGACACCTACGGCACCGGTGACTTCTCGGCATGGCCAGACCATAACACTTGGAACGAAGCCGACCGCCGAGTACTTTCCAATACGCGCAACAAAGCCTTCAAGGATGTGGCTTTCCACTATTTTGTGCAGTTCATACTGGCTCAACAGTTAAGTGCCGTTCATGCTTATGCCCGCACCCGAGGCGTCATCCTCAAGGGCGACATACCTATCGGAGTAGCACGGCATGGCTGCGATGTATGGCAGGAGCCGCGCTACTTCAACCTCAACGGTCAGGCTGGCGCACCGCCCGACGACTTCGCCGAGGACGGTCAGAACTGGGGCTTCCCCACCTACAACTGGGATGAGATGTTGCGCGACGGCTGTCAGTGGTGGGAGCGTCGCTTCCGGAATATGGCTCATTACTTCGACGCCTATCGTATAGACCACGTGCTTGGTTTCTTCCGTATCTGGGAGATTCCAATGCCTGCCAAGAGCGGTCTGCTCGGACAGTTCTCACCCGCGCTTGCCCTCACCCGCGAAGAAATCATAAATGCCGGCATCAGCGAAGAGACATTGAAGACTACTATTTGTCCGATTATCAAAGCCCCTAATAATCCCACGGTGATGGATAATCAAAGCGGCAGCGAAATGCCCACAGCCGGGGGACCGCGGGGAGCCGACTACCTATTCCTGCGCGACCACAAGAATCCGGAGCTGTTCCATCCGCGAATCTCTGCACAGAAGACTGAGTGCTTCTCACACCTAAGCAATCAGGAACAGCAAGCGTTCACCGCTTTGTACGAAAATTATTTCTATCATCGCAACAATCAGTTCTGGTACGAAGAAGCGATGCAGAAACTGCCCAAACTGGTCAAGGCCACACGTATGTTGTGCTGCGCCGAAGACCTCGGCATGGTACCCGCCTGCGTGCAGTGGGTTATGGACGAGCTCGGAATCCTGAGCCTTGAGTTAGAATCTATGCCTAAAGAGCCTTGGGTTCGCTTCGGACACGTTGAACGCAATCCGCGTCGAAGCGTTGCCACGATCTCAAGTCACGACACTCCAACTTTGCGAATGTGGTGGGACGAGGACTACGAGCGCACGCAGGACTACTACAATTCCATCCTCGGCATGGAAGGTCCTGCGCCTCATCCGCTGTCCGGTCAGCTCGCACGTCATATCATACAGCGTCATCTCGACTGCCCATCCATGCTCTGTGTCATCGCCCTTCAGGACTGGCTTGCCACCGACGAGCACCTGCGTCTGAAAGATGCTAATGCCGAGCGTATCAACATCCCGGCCAATCCCCGCCATTACTGGCGCTATCGCATGCACCTCAACATCGAAGACCTCAAGAACGACAAACAATTCATCGAGGGCATTCGCGAGATGATTGTCAAGGGCGGCCGCATTTAAGCTACTGCACCTTATATCTCGCGTAAGTGTACGACCGTACATGCAACGAGTTACGACCGTATACACAACGAGTTACGACCGTATATACAACGAGTTACGACCGTATATACAACGACTTACGTCCGGACGTGTAAGGCTTCACGTCCGGACGTCTATTTTTTCACATCTGAGCCTGTGCATTATACAAGAAATCCACTTAACAGGGACAAAAAAAACATAAAGTCAGAACTTAAAAGCAAATAATTCATAAAACGTAAATCTTAAATCATAATTTATGATTACCTTTGCGCCGCTTTTAATGTAAATAATGTACGCACGCGTATGTGAGGCTACAGCCTCATGACTGCCGATGAGAATTTTCAAGCGCATAGACATATTCCTGCTCAAACAGTTCTGCCTGTTGTTTGCCGGCACCTTCTTCATCTGTGAATTCATCTGGATGATGCAGTTCCTCTGGAAATGGGTTGACGAACTCATAGGCAAGGGCTTGGCATTGGACGTACTAGGGCGTTTTTTCTTCTACGCAGCCCTTACACTTGTGCCTGGCTCGCTGCCTTTGGCCGTTCTGCTTGCATCGCTCATCACTTTTGGCAACCTTGGTGAGCGTCTGGAATTACTGGCGATGAAAGCCGCCGGCATACCCTTGGTGCGCATCCTGCAGCCCATCTTCTTTTTCGTGCTGTTCGTCGCAGCAGGTTCTTTCTATTTTCAGAATGTGATAGGTCCCGAATCCAGCAAGCGGCTGTATTCGCTGATGTACTCTATCCGCCAGAAATCTCCCGAACTGGAAATTCCCGAAGGAGTCTTCTATAACGAGATTCCTGGCTACAACCTCTTTGTCGAGAAGAAAGATGTGGACCGCGGAATGCTCTATGGTATAATGATTTACAACCAGGGCAGCTCGTTCGATGATACTCAGGTGGTACTCGCCGATTCTGGACGCCTGCAGAGCACTGCCGAGCAGAAGCACTTGAGGCTGACGCTCTACGACGGGCAGCGTTTCCGCAATATGCAGAACACAGGCAGCGCCATGGACCATGCCACCGTGCCTTATATGCGCGAGACGTTCAAGAAGGAGGTAGACCTCATCCCCTTCGATGTGTCGCTCAACGAATTGGATGCCAATCTCTTCAACAACAACGCCCAAGCAAAGAACCTCAAACAGTTGACGCTGGGCATCGACTCGATTATACACCTGCTCGATTCCAGCGGCCGAGCTCAATATGCCCAGTACAGCTACGGTTTCCTCTCTCGGGTACGCATGGAGGGGCGCAAAGACTCGGCTGCCATAGTGACCCAGGCCAAGAAGGATTCCTTAGTGCTCGATAGTGTGTACGCTCACCTCACCGCCAATCAGGAAGCACGCACCGCACGCCTTGCCCTCGACCGTGTGTCAAGCGGCGAATCGCAAACCGATATGCTGCGCGAGATGAGCGCCTACACCAACCGTAGCCTGCGCCTCCACTACGTCGAACGACACAAGAAATTCACCCTCTCGCTGGCGTGCATCATCTTCTTCTTCATCGGAGCACCGCTTGGAGCAATCATTCGCAAGGGCGGCTTGGGAGTACCAGTGGTCATCTCGGTGATTATATTTATTCTCTACTATATCATCAACCACGCCGGTGAAGCTATGGCAAAAAGCGGCACATGGGAAACGGCTTTCGGAGCGTGGCTCAGCACTATGGTGCTCGTACCCGTAGCCGTTTGGCTAACATGGAAGTCCAACAAGGACTCTGCCGTGTTCAATATCGAAGCATACCAGAAGGTTATCAAAAAAATACTTAAGAAACTGCATATATGACCCACCTATCATCCATAAGCGAAGCTCTCAACGACTTCCGCGAAGGCAAATTTGTCATAGTGGTCGACGACGAGGATCGCGAGAACGAAGGCGACTTCATCACGTCCGCCGAGATGATTACGGCAGATAAAGTGAACTTCATGTTGCGTGAAGGGCGAGGAGTGCTTTGCGCCCCTATCACTATCAGCCGTGCCGAGGAACTGGAGCTGCCGCATCAAGTTACCGACAACACATCGGTATTGGGCACGCCATTCACCGTAACCGTTGACAAGCTCGAAGGTTGCACCACAGGTGTCAGCGCTGCCGACCGCGCCGCTACCATCCGCCATCTTGCCAACCCAGAAGCTCAGGCTGCTGATTTCGGACGGCCCGGACATATCAACCCGCTCTATGCTCAGGACCGCGGTGTGCTGCGCCGAGCCGGCCATACCGAGGCTGCTGTCGACTTGGCGCGCCTGTCTGGTCTGCAACCCGCTGCTGCCCTCATTGAGATTTTGAACCCCGACGGCACTATGGCCCGCATGCCTGAGCTTCAGCAAGTAGCTGAGCGCCACGGCATTAAGATTATTACTATTCGCGACCTCATAGCTTATCGTCTCGAGCGCGAACAGATGGTGGAAGCAGCACCCGAAGTGGACCTCCCCACAGCTTACGGGCACTTCCGCGACATCACCTTCCGCCAGATTAGCAACGGCCTCGAACATGTCGCACTTATTAAAGGTTCATGGGAGCCCGACGAGCCTATCCTCGTGCGCGTACACTCCAGTTGCGCCACTGGCGACATATTCGGCAGTCAGCGCTGCGACTGCGGCGAACAATTGCACCGTGCCATGCAGATGATAGAAGCCGAAGGCAAAGGCGTCCTGCTATACATGAATCAGGAAGGGCGCGGCATAGGACTCTTCAACAAGATGAAAGCCTACAAGCTGCAGGAGCAGGGCGAGGACACCGTGGAAGCTAACGTCCACCTCGGTTTCCGACCCGATGAGCGCGAATACGGCGTAGGAGCACAAATCCTGAGGCAGTTGGGCATTCACAAGATACGCCTTATGACCAACAACCCAGTCAAGCGCGTCGGACTCGAAGCCTTCGGCCTCGAGATTGTCGAGAACGTGCCCATTGAAGTGAAACCCAATCCCTACAACGAGCGCTATCTCAAAACAAAGCAGGAACGCATGGGCCATATTCTCCACTTCAACAAGTGAACGAGCGAAACGTCTCGACGAACAGAATAATCAGGCAAGCGAAAAGAAATCGCAAATACTGAAAAAATATTTTGTAAATAGTAAATCGTAAATCGCAAATTATCATTACCTTTGCCGCAAAATTTTAAGACCTGACAAAATGAATGCCTTATCCGAACGCCTCAATCGCCTCGCCCCATCGGCGACATTAGCCATGAGTCAACGCAGCAGCGAACTGAAAGCCGCTGGTATTGACGTAATTAATATGAGTGTCGGAGAACCCGACTTCAATACACCCGACCATATCAAGGCCGCAGCCATCCGCGCCGTAGAGGAGAACTACTCGCGCTACTCGCCCGTGCCCGGTTATCCTTCGTTGAAGCAGGCCATCGTAAATAAACTGAAGAATGAGAACGGCCTTGAGTTCGCTCCTTCTCAGATCTTGTGCTCCAACGGAGCTAAGCAGAGCGTGTGCAATGCAGTCATGGCACTCGTCAACGCGGGCGACGAAGTAATCATACCCGCCCCATATTGGGTCAGCTACCCTCAGATGGTACTACTGGCCGAGGGCACTCCCGTCTTCATCGAAGCTCCTATTGAGCAAGATTTCAAGATCACACCCGCCCAGCTCGAGGCTGCTATCACACCCAAGACACGCGCCTTCATACTCTGCTCGCCGTCGAACCCCACAGGCTCGGTTTACAGCAAGGAAGAGCTGAAAGGTCTGGCAGAGGTCATCGCCCGCCACGAGAACATCATAGTCCTGGCCGATGAGATATACGAACATATCAACTATGTCGGTAAGCACGAGAGCATAGCGCAATTTGAAGAGATTCGCGACCGCGTGGTCATCATCAACGGTGTTTCCAAGGCTTATGCCATGACAGGTTGGCGTATCGGTTTCATCGCCGCACCCGAGTGGATCGTCAAGGGCTGCAACAAACTGCAGGGACAATACACCAGCGGCCCGTGCTCCGTGAGCCAGAAGGCCGCCGAAGCCGCTTACACCGGTTCACAGCAGTGCGTCGAAGATATGCGTCAGGCTTTTGAGCGTCGCAAGAACCTCATCGTCCGCCTGGCCAAGGACATCCCCGGCCTTGAAGTCAACAACCCGCAGGGGGCCTTCTACCTTTTCCCAAAGTGCAGCAGCTATTTTGGCAAGGCCGATGGCGACCGTGTCATCCGCAACAGCACCGATTTCGCTATGTACCTATTAGAAGTAGGTCATGTAGCCACTGTCGGCGGTGATGCTTTCGGTTCACCTGAGTGCTTCCGCATGAGCTACGCCACTAGCGACGAGAACATCATTGAGGCCATGCGCCGTATCAAAGAAACATTAGCTAATTTAAAATAACAACACGATATGAAACAGATTAAGACAGCACTCATCTCCGTCTTCCACAAGGACGGCCTTGAAGAGTTACTTGCCAAGCTTAATGCCGAAGGCGTGAAGTTCCTTTCCACAGGCGGAACTCAGGCATTCATCGAGAGCCTCGGCTACGAATGTCAGAAAGTGGAGGATGTGACCACCTACCCCAGCATCCTTGGCGGCCGCGTCAAGACATTGCACCCCAAGGTGTTCGGCGGCATACTCGGACGTCGAGAACTTCAAGGCGACCGCGAGCAGATGGCACAATATGAAATTCCTGAGATAGACCTTGTCATCGTTGACCTTTACCCCTTCGAGCAGACAGTCGCCAGCGGAGCATCACCCGAGGACATCATCGAGAAGATTGACATAGGTGGTATATCACTCATCCGCGCAGGTGCCAAGAATTTCAACGATGTCGTCATCATCCCGTCCAAGGAGCAGTACCGCCCACTACTCGACATTCTTAATGCTCAAGGCGCCCAGACAACCATTGAGCAGCGCCGCCATTTCGCCACCGAAGCTTTCGGTGTCAGCAGCCACTACGACACAGCCATCCACAGTTGGTTCAAGAAGTAAAAGGCCCTTCCCCTGTCCTCCCTTGTAGGTAGGGGACGGCAACCAGACAGATAAGGAATGATTAAACAAATACTTTAATAGCACAAGGTATCTGCTCCCTCCCTACAAGGGAGGGTAGGGGGCAGTGCCACTATATTGATTGTTATGGGATTTTTCTCTTTTACTAAAGAAATAGCGATGGACCTTGGCACTGCCAATACCATCATCATCTCCGACGGCAAGATTGTTGTTGACGAGCCCTCAGTGGTAGCACTTGACCGCCATAGCGAGAAGATGATTGCCGTAGGCGAGAAAGCCAAACTCATGTACGAGAAAGTACACGCAGGCATCAAGACCATCCGTCCTCTACGCGACGGAGTCATCGCCGACTTCAATGCTTGCGAGCAGATGATGCGCGGTCTCATCAAAATGGTACCCACAGGCAGCCGCCTATTCACGCCTTCACTGCGCATGGTCATCGGTGTGCCATCAGGCAGCACAGAGGTGGAACTGCGCGCCGTACGTGACTCCGCCGAACATGCAGGAGGCCGAGAGGTCTACCTCATCTACGAGCCCATGGCTGCTGCCATAGGTATCGGCCTTGATGTTGTCGCCCCCGAGGGTAATATGATTGTCGACATAGGTGGCGGTTCCACAGAGATTGCCGTCATCTCGCTCGGCGGTATCGTGGCCGACAAGAGTCTGCGCACAGCTGGTGACGACCTCACTGCCGACATTCAGGAGTATATGAGCCGTCAGCATAACGTACGCGTCAGCGAACGTATGGCAGAACGTATCAAAATAAACGTAGGCGCTGCCCTCACCGACCTCGGCGAGAACGCGCCCGAGGATTACGTCGTGCACGGACCTAACCGCATCACCGCACTGCCTATGGCTGTGCCTGTGTGCTATCAGGAGATAGCCCACTGCCTTGAGAAGACAATTGCCAAAATCGAGACAGCTGTGCTCAACGCCCTCGAGGAGACACCGCCTGAGCTCTATGCCGACATAGTGCGCAACGGCATATACCTCACCGGTGGCGGTGCTTTGCTGCGCGGCCTTGACAAGCGTCTGACAGACAAACTCAACATCCCCTTCCACATTGCCGACGATCCGTTGCACAGCGTAGCCAAGGGAACAGGTGTTGCCCTGAAGAACATCGAGAACTTCTCGTTCCTCATGTAAACACGAACCTTTCCTGCCGATCCCGGGATATCCGGCTAAACCGGATCTCCCGTTCTCTTAAATCAATACGCTATGCGTGCCCTCTTAGAATTCCTCGCTAAGTATTACCACTGGATGATATTCATTGTGCTGGAAGTAGTGAGCCTCGTGCTGCTCTTCCAGTTCAATCATTATCAGCAGAGCTTGTGGCTCACGGCCGTCACCGAGTCCGTGTCGAGGGTTCATAATGCCGAGGCGGGCGTACTGCGTTACCTCACCCTCGGCCGAGTCAACGAAGAGTTGACACGCCGCAACCTCATTCTCGAATACAACCTACAGCAGGCCACACGCCAGATAGACCTCCTCTCACACGACTCCACAGGCACCGAACGCCTACAGGCTGACCGCATGGAAGGCATCGATCTCATCCATGCCAAAGTGGTCACCAACAGCGTCATGCGCCGAGACAACCTCATCACCATTGATGCCGGTCAGGTCGACGGTGTGCGTCCGGAGATGGGT
Source organism: Bacteroidaceae bacterium (assembly GCA_016286165.1). GTDB lineage: Bacteria > Bacteroidota > Bacteroidia > Bacteroidales > Bacteroidaceae > Physcousia. Next base: position 162,753 of record JAEESE010000002.1, read on the forward strand.
GTAGTATGCGGCACGGGGCTTGTGGGCATTGTCTTCCTCACCTCCGACCATTTCTCCATAGTGCTTCCGCTGCTCAACAGCCGCTCACATATCAGTTGCCGTCTGCGAGGTTCCGAATATTTCGGCCACCTCACATGGGACGGCGGCAGTGCACTCTTTGCGCAACTTGACGATATTCCCCGCCACGCACGCTTCAACATAGGCGACATAGTGGAAACCAGCGGCTTCAGTTCCGTATTCCCTCCAGGGCTCTTCGTGGGCAAGGTGGAAGCCATCGGCAACAGCGACGACGGACTGAGCTATAAGCTGCGCGTACATTTGGCCACCGACTTCACATCTTTACAAGACGTCTACGTCGTAGCCCAACAATTCCAACCCGAGGTACACCGCCTCGAGCAGCAAGCCGACTCGCTCATCAAGCAATAAGTTCACATCATTCATCACCAACGTCCAACAACAATGGTAATCACTTTCCTCCAACGTTTGCTTTGGCTCGTTGCCCTCGTGGCAGCACAGATGATGGTGTTCAACTACATACACCTCTTCGGCTACGCCACGCCCCTACCCTACGTTTTCCTGCTCCTCATATTCCCCTTGAACTCTTCGCGGTGGAGCATTCTCCTCTGGGGCTTCGTGTGCGGCCTCCTATGTGACTTCGTCTCGCTTACTCCCGGCCTCGGCGCTGCCTCTATGACGCTCACCGCTTTCCTGCAGCCCTTGCTGCTGAAGGCTATGGCGCCCAAGGACTCGCTCGAGGATATGCAGGCCTCCTACTCCACCCTCGGTTTATGGGGCTATGTCCGCTACGCTGGCATCCTCACGCTGGTGTTCATGCTTACCTATTTCCTGCTGATGAGCTTCTCATTCTTCCACATCGTAGACCTCGCCATCGCCTTCGCCTCCAGTTGGGCTCTCACTCTCATACTCTGCATGGCCATCGAGAGCGTACGGAGCAGCAAGAAGAAAGAGCGCGAGAACTGATTCATTAACTTTCAATGTTTAGCGTATAAAGTTTAGATTACTAACTAGCGCTTAAACATTTTTCTTCTACTTCTTTAATTCCTTAAACACCAAATAAACTGTCCCCTCACCTTTGGCTGATTCCACTCTCTCATACAGGAAATACGTGCTCGGTATTGCCGCACTCATAATCGTAGTCATTTATGTGCTACGATTATTCTCGTTGCAGCTACTCTCCGACGACTACCGTGCACGAGCCGATTCCAACGCCTTGATGCGCCGCATACAGTTTCCTGCTCGCGGAGCCATCACAGACCGCACCGGCAAGCTCCTCGTGTACAACCAACCAGCATATGATATAATGGTTGTCATGCAGGAACAGGACGGCGTGGACACATTAGGTCTGTGCCGCAGTCTCGGCATCACGCGGGAGTGGTACATCAAGCGAATGGACGAGATTAGGCACACCAAAGGCTATTCCCCCTACACCCAACAGGTGTTTATGAATCAGCTATCAATGGAGGAATTCAGCAACTTTCAGGAGAAACTCTTCCATTTTCGTGGCTTCTATATCCAGAAACGCAGTATACGTCAGTATTCCTATCCTTACGCCGCCCATCTCCTCGGCGACGTAGGTGAGGTAAACCAAGCCGATATAGATGCTGACGACTACTACCGCTCCGGCGACTACATCGGCACTCAGGGTGTGGAACGCAGCTACGAGCGTCAACTGCGCGGTATCAAGGGTTCCGAGATACTCATACGCGACGTCCACGGCCGCATTAAAGGGCGCTACCAGGACGGACGCTTCGACCAAAAGCCTATCCCCGGCAAGAACCTTACCCTCAGCATAGACCTCGAGCTCCAGAAGCTCGGCGAGCGCCTCATGCAGAACAAACTCGGCGCCATAGTGGCCATAGAGCCCTCCACCGGCGAGATACTTTGCATGGTTACCTCACCCACCTTCGACCCGCGCTCCCTCGTAGGTCGACAGCGTGGCAAGCGCCACAAGGAGCTTTCCCGTGACCCCATGAAACCCCTCCTCAACCGCGCCATCATGGGCACCTTCCCCCCGGGATCCACCTTCAAGACCTCACAGGCTCTCACATTCCTCCAGGAAGGAATCATCACGCCACAAACCGCCTATTCATGCTACCGCGGTTTCCACTACGGCCGCCTTAGGGTAGGTTGCCACGCCCACGGCTCCCCACTACCCCTCGTGCCCGCCATAGGAACATCCTGCAACGCCTATTTCTGCTGGGGCCTCTACCACATGTTCAACAACCGCGTCAAATACCACTCCACACAGGAAGCCATGACCACGTGGAAGGACTATATGGTCAGTATGGGCTTTGGCTACCGCCTCGGCGTAGACCTCCCCAGCGAGGCACGCGGTATGATCCCCAATGCCGACTACTACGACGAGCACTACCGAGGTTCTTGGAATGCACTCACCGTAATCCATATCGCCATTGGCCAGGCCGAAGTTACCCTCACGCCCTTGCAGATAGCTAACCTCGGCGCCACCATAGCCAACCGCGGCTGGTTCATCACACCACATATAGTTAAGGAGGTGCAGGATGACACCTTAGCCTCCGTCTACAGCAAGAAACGCTACACCAAGGTTTCGCGCACTAACTACGAGACCGTGGTCGACGGCATGGCACGCGCCGTCACGTCCGGCACCTGTCGGGGAGCAGCTTCCTCGCAGTATGTTGTCTGCGGCAAGACAGGCACCGCCCAGAACCGCGGCTACGACCACTCTGCCTTTATGGGCTTCGCTCCACGAGACAATCCCAAGATAGCCATCGCCGTATATGTTGAGAATGGCGGCTATGGTGCCCACTACGGCGTGCCCATCGGAGCGCTCATGATGGAGCAGTACATCAACGGACACCTCTCTCCCGCAAGCGAGAAGAAAGCCGAAGTATTCGCAAACCGACGAATCAATTACGGGGACTATGTGAGATAGTCAGCATTTAACAGTTGACCGGATTTTCCGACAAATCTGGACAATCTAGAAAGACAAAGCAAAAGAGTTCAAGATGGAAAAACAAAAGAGTGTCTTCGCCAGCATCGACTGGCTCACGATCCTCATCTATGCAGGCCTGCTCGTCTTCGGTTGGATGAGCATCTGCGGCGCGTGCTACGAATACGGACAGCCCCGCGACCTGCTGTCGCTCGCCTCCTTTGACACGCGCACGGGCATGCAGTTGGTGTGGATAGGCTCTTCCATAGTCCTAGGCGCCATAGTGCTGCTGCTCGACGACCGCATCTTCGACACCTTTGCCTACCTTATATACGGCGCACTCATCGTGCTGCTGTTCATAACACCCTTCTTAGCTCACGACATCAAAGGCTCGCTGTCGTGGATAAAGATTGGACCTTTCAGTTTGCAGAGCGCTGAGTTCGCTAAGTTCGCCACAGCCCTGGCATTGGCTAAGTTCATGAGTTCCTACGGGTTTAAGTTGCAAGGTTCGTGGAAGAATATGGCCATCAGCATCGGCATAATGATGCTACCCATGGTGCTCATTGTGATGCAGAAGGAGACTGGATCTGCCCTCGTGTACTTCAGCCTCTTCCTGATGCTCTACCGCGAAGGCATGCCCGGTTTCATCCTCTTCGCCGGCATATCTGCAGCTGCCTACGTAGTAATCGGTCTGCGATTCTCCGAGGTTCTGATTCTCTCTAATTCCACATGTTTGGGCGAGGTGCTCGTAATGCTTATGATAGTGATTTTCATCACAGCTCTTATCATCATCTATTGCAGGCCTGCCGCTCTTGCAGGCACCAACAGCGCTGTTGGACGCGATACACTGCGCCCTTACCATCGAGCTATGACTTCCACCCTCGGCTTAGCCCTGCCGCTGATGATAGCCATACTCGCCGCAGGCTATTTCCTTTTTCCTCTCATCACCGACCATCAACCCACCGAAGAACTGACAACCATCGACGTCCCCACCCCTAACAGCGAGGAGGCTGGCGGAGAGACCGCCATCACCATGGCAGAGACAGCGGGGAACGCTGCCATCGCACCCGAAGAGGCCTTGCCTTCAATATCAGAAGAGGAAAACAAGGAGAATAGCCCCTCATTTCTCAGTTCCATACTCTCTACCCTCCACTTCTCCACATTCAACCTGTCTCCCCTACTCATCATCATATGCGTATTATTGGCTCTGCGCCTGTTTTGGATAGGCTTCACCAGTCAGCTATACCGCTATGCCTACATAGCTTTGTTTGCGTTGGCATCGATGACGGTGTTCTTCTCGGCCAACCTCCTTGTTGACCACCTGGCGCCCCACCAACAAAAACGCATACAAGTGCTATTAGGTTTGCAGGACGACCCTAATGGTGTGGGCTACAACGTCATCCAAGCCAAGATAGCCATCGGCTCAGGCGGCCTTGAGGGCAAAGGCTTCCTAAACGGCACCCAGACGAAGCTTAAATATGTGCCTGAGCAGGAGACCGACTTCATTTTCTGCACCGTAGGTGAGGAACAAGGGTTCATTGGCTCCACCGCTGTGCTCATATTGTTCCTACTCCTGATGTGGCGCCTCATAAGCGTGGCAGAACGACAGCCATACGCTTTCGGCCGTGTCTACGGCTACTGCGTCTTCTCCATTATCTTCTTTCACGTACTTATTAACGTGGGTATGGTGCTCGGCCTGATGCCCGTCATTGGCATCCCCCTACCCTTCTTCAGTTATGGCGGCTCATCCCTCTGGGGCTTCACTCTTCTCCTCTTCATCTTCCTCCGCATTGATGCCGGCCGCTCGCGGTATCAAAGAAAGTAATGGTTGAGGATTCTTGTAATCCCCTATCGGGTGAAGGTGAGGTGATTTTTCGCAATTAGTGTAAACAAAGAATTAGAATAATTCGTTGTAAGAAGGAATGGTCGGAAACAAAACGAAGCGCTTTGGATGGAAGCGCTTCGTTTTGTTTAGTATCGTGCTATGTATTAGAGAATCTGATGATACAGGTCGATAATGTCCTGCTTGGTGACGGGGCGCGGGTTGCCTGGCGTGCAAACATCATTGATGGCTTGTTCGGCCAATGCCTCGATGTCCTGCTCGGTGATGCCGAGGTCAGTGAGGCGTTTGTTGGTGCCGACGAGTGCACTCAGATCCTCTATGGCCTTGCAGGCTGCTTCTGCAGCTTCGTCGGTAGTCATCGAGGGTTGATAGACGCCACAGGCCTTGGCAATCTCAACGTATTTTTCCTTGGCGGCCGGCATATTGAAACGCATGACCGTGGGCAACAGCATGGCACAAGCCACGCCATGGGGAACATCAAAGAGAGCGCTTAAAGGATGAGCCATGCCGTGGTCCACACCAAGACCTACGTTGGAGAATGCCATGCCGGCCACGTATTGAGCCACGGCCATACCATCGCGACCAACAGGATTCGTAGGCTCACTGACGGCCACAGGCAAGTATTTGTAGATCATCTCGATAGCCTTGACCTCGAACATATCGCTCAGTTCCCAGGCAGCCTTGGTGATAAGGCCCTCGATGGCATGAGTCATAGCATCCATACCGGTTGCTGCAGTGAGGCTCTTAGGCAATGAATACATCAGTTCAGCATCGATGATAGCCACGCAGGGTATGTCGTTGGGGTCTACACAGACCATCTTGGCCTGGCGTGCCTCATCAATAATGACATAGTTGATGGTGGTCTCAGCTGCTGTGCCTGCCGTGGTTGGCAGCGCAATGATGGGAAGCGACTTCTTCTTGGTGTCTGCCACACCCTCGAGCGAAATGATATCACTGAACTCGGGGTTGTTTACCACGATGCCAATACCCTTGGCGGTGTCCATTGAGGAGCCGCCGCCTATGGCAACGATGAAGTCGGCCTGAGCACGCTTGCAAGCCTCGATGCCGTTCTTTACGTTTGTAACGGTGGGATTAGGTTTTACATCGTCGAAGATATCATAAGCTATACCGGCCTCGTCCATGACATCGAGCACTTTCTTTGCCACGCCAAACTGCATAAGACCTTTGTCGGTCACTACGAGAGCTTTCTTGAAACCGAGTCGTTTCACTACGCCCGGCAGCTCCTTGCGGGCACCTGGGCCGAAGTACGATACTTCGTTGAGGATAAATCTGTTTACCATAGTTAGTCTTAGTTTTTATAAGGTGATGAATAATGTAAGGTAAGCCTTTACTGCTTGAGCAATGAGAAATAAGTATCAAGGAGCTGCTTGGCAGCTACGAAGGAGGTCTTCTGGCCGGCAAGAACGGTTTCCTCGGCACGTGGCAGAAGCCCTTCGATGGTGGGGTTCTGGAAGAAGCCGTTGCGCAACTGCTCGTTGATGCTCTCGTACATCCAGTACTTGGCTTGCTCGGCACGGCGATGTTCGAAATAGCCGTTAGCCTTGACAAAGTCAACATACTCGAAGATCATATCCCACACTTCCTTGATGCCGAGGCCATAGAAGCCTGAGTAGCAGAGCACCTTGGGCGTCCAACCGCTCTCGGGCATAGGAAAGAGATGGAGGGCGTTGCGGAACTGGCGCGCCGCCAACTGACAGGCGTCAACATTGTCACCGTCGCATTTGTTGATGACGATGCCGTCGGCCATCTCCATTATTCCGCGTTTGATGCCCTGCAACTCATCGCCCGTTCCAGCGAGTTGGATGACTAGAAAGAAGTCGACCATAGAATGGCAGGCCGTCTCGCTCTGTCCTACACCTACGGTCTCAACGAATATCTTGTCAAAACCGGCAGCCTCACACAGGATGATGGTCTCACGCGTCTTGCGTGCTACGCCGCCGAGGGAGCCTGCCGAGGGGCTAGGACGTATGAACGAGTCGGGGTGCACACTGAGCTTTTCCATGCGCGTCTTGTCACCGAGAATAGAACCCTTGGTCTTCTCTGACGAGGGATCGATGGCGAGCACGGCAAGACGGCCGCCAGTACGCTCGAGGACGTGAATGCCGAACTCGTCGATACTGGTGCTCTTACCTGCACCGGGCACACCGCTTATACCTATGCGTACGCTCTTGCCACTATATGGCAGGCAACGCTCTATCACTTCCTGTGCTATTGCTTGGTGATCGGGGTTAGTGCTCTCGACTAGCGTCACGGCCTGACCAAGTATGGTGACATTGCCCTTGAGGATGCCTTCGACATAGTCGGCAGCGGTAAGGCGGCGGCGGGCAAAACGACCGCGCTGCAGGTATGGATTGACTATTGAGGGTTGCTCTACGCCGTCGTTGACGGTGAGCCCTTTGTATTCACTACTATTCTCGGGATGTAGCATAGAAAGAGAAGACTTTTGGCTGATCAATGTTTGCAAGTTAGGATGGTCTTTGGGTGCCTCGGATCATCGGTGATGATGAGAACTCGCGGTTCTTTCTTCTGTCGATGGAGACGTTCAGCATCGAGCGTGACCACGAGCTTGGCCTTGCCATCGGGTTTAATCTTGCGCTCGGACAGTTTCACGGTGAGAGCGTTGCCGTAGACTTGCACACTATACACGGTGAGAGGTGTCTGACCGGCATTGCCTATGGTTATCGTTTGCTTAACCTTGCCATGGTGCTTCTGCAACTGCGGAGCGAAGTCGATAGTATCGGCCTCCACTATGAGGGCGGGAGCCTTCGTCATCTGCTCGGCAGTGCGCTTTGGCAACTTAGGCAACAAAACGGCTGAGATGTCTATCTCGTTGTCGGAACTGACCTTGTCGCCCAACTGACGTGCCATGTAAATGGTAGTCTGGGTGAGGCCGTAGCCCAGCAAACGCTCTGTGTTGAGTTTGAGCGCGATGCGCCCTACGCGCCCAGCAGCCAACTGTTCGGGATGGTAAGTGGCCGTGAGGTATGAGGGCAGGTGCATAAGCTGAGGTCGCAAAGTGTTGCGTGTGTTGTTGAGCACCATGATGTTAGCCTCAGGGCGGTCGCCCATGTTGACGTCGTCAAACTCAATGTCGGCCGTGGACAACTTCACTGTGCCCATATCAACTGGGAAGGTTCCACTATAATCGGAAGCATCGGCAACCACGCGCCCTTGGAACGTGAGGTATAGAGGTTCGGAAGTGCCATCGGCATATACCTCTATCTCCTTCTGGAAGGTACCCAGGGTGCGGGCATCGAAGATGGCTGTGAGCTCTACTGCCTCGCCTGCCGGAATAGGCGCGGTGGGACATTTCACCTGAGTGCAGCCGCACGAAGGCACCACGGAAGTAATGCTCGTGGCTGCATTACCACGATTGACGAGGCGGTAAGTGAGGGTGCGAGGCGACTGATAGAGTATCTCTCCCACGTTCAGCACCTCACTCTCAGCCACCAGACGACCTTGAGCTAGCATCCCAGTAGGCAGCAGCGCTGCCAGACACACATTAATTATAATAGAAATACGTCTCATTTCTTCTTTGATAGTTTCAATTTCACCGCTGCCACACCTTCGTTGGTAGGCACTACGGGACGTATGGTGCCGTCGGCATTGAAGTACATGCGGTCGATACAGGTCTGACGGTGAAAACCGGGACCTGCCGACTTGTCAAGGTACTGGGCATTAATGCGATGATATACGATGTACCACTCGTCGGTGCCGGGCAATTGCATCACGCTGTTATGCGCAGGACCGTAGATGCCAGCCTCTGGACGTTGGATGAGGATTACGGGGTTGACTGCAACCTCGATAGGTCCTAGGGGCGATTTGGAAGTGCCGTAAGCTACGTGATAGTTGGGCGAGCCTGTGTCGTCGACACTCCAAAGGAAATAATACAATCCATTGCGGAAGAAAACATAAGGGGCTTCACGATATGCATAGTCGGCCAAGCTGCCGCCTTCGGGTGTAAGCACGGTGGTAGTACCAGGCACAATACTCATCATATCAGCTCCCAGTTCGGCACCGGCCATGTAACCATTGCCCCAATATAGGTAATCCTTATTCGACACGGGATCATGAAACACGTCGACGTCAATCTGCTGACCTCCGCGCACACCCTCTGGACGGTCGTTGACAAGTGGACGGCCGAGGTCGCGGAACGGCCCTGTTGGCTTATCAGCCACGGCTACACCTATGGCCTTGCGATTGTTTTCGGGGTTATGACCGGAATAGTAGAAATAGTAGCGCCAACTTACGCCTACGCGTTTCTCAATAATACATGGGGCCCAGGCGTTACCTACAGCCCACGGCACCTGCTTAGTGGCAAGGTCAAGGATAATACCTTCATGCTTCCAGTCGACGAGGTCAGCCGAGGAGAAGGCTGTGAAATAATAGCCTCCCCATCCCGGAGCGCCGTCGGTAGTGGAATAAATGTAGAAGCGGCCCGTCTGCTCACTGAAGAGCACTTCAGGGTCGGCATGGAACTCTGGAAGGATAGGATTTCCACTCATGCGAATAACCTTCTTCGCTGCTAACGAAGACACGGCAAGGAGCAGAATAACTAATGTACAAAGCTTACGCATATTACTTAATGGTTTATGTTTATTCTAACTATTGGTTAATGACAAGCGAACGCTCTGCCTTACAATGGCGGCGTGAAACGACGGCCTCAACTCTCCCTGTAGTAGTCGAGCATCTCGAAGATGTCCTCACGGGTAGCGACCTGATTGATACGAATATCGCCGGGAACTGCCAGCAAGGTCATGTTGATACGGCCTGCCTCGTTCTTCTTGTCGTGGGTCATGAACTCGAAGAGGCGGTCATAGAGTTTGCAGTCGAGTGGGAATCGACCATAGGTCTCACTGACGAAGTGCTCAACCTGATGAAACAATTCGGCAGGAAAACCGCAACGAGTGACGCTGAGGTATAATTCACATACCAAGCCCCATGCCACGGCATAGCCGTGGAGTACCGCGTGTTGCTGCTCCAGAGCGAGGCTCTCGAAGGCATGACCTACGGTATGCCCGAGGTTCAAGGCCTTACGCAATCCATGCTCGTGCGGATCCTCGGCCACGATGCGCTCCTTAACCTTAATGCTGCGAGCTACAAGGTCTGCCAGGGCAGAGTAATCGACATCGAAGATATCGAAGGCAAGGAGCTCGGCGGCATCGGCAGCAGAGCTTATAAGCCCATGCTTGAGCATCTCTGCATAACCGCTACGCAGGTTCTGGGCATCGAGGGTGCGCAGGAAATCGGTATTGATAATCACCGCTTCAGCTTCGCGAAACACGCCTATCTCGTTCTTCAGTCCACGGAAATTAATGCCTGTCTTGCCGCCTACACTGGCATCGACCATAGCAAGAAGCGTGGTCGGGATATTGGCAAAGGTGATGCCTCGTTTGAAGGTTGCTGCTGCAAAACCGCCAAGGTCTGTAACCATGCCTCCACCAAGATTGAGGAGCATGGAATGGCGTGTAGCTCCACGCTGCCCAAGTTCCTGCCACACATAAGCGAGCGTGTCAAGCGTCTTGGCCTCGTCAGTAGCTCCGATGGTGATTATCTCGGCAGCGCCACGTGCCAAGGGACGGCCTTCGGCATCTGTTCCCTCGATGAAATGGGCTTTTTCTATCAAAGGTAGACATTGCTCACGTGTAGTTTCATCTACGAGCACGAACAAGCGGTCGGGTTGCTGGAGCTCGACTACGGCTGCCAAATCGGCATGAAGGTTATGGCTGATGATGATATCCTGCATGACGTTTACTTAACCTTCCACACGATGATGGCCCAAAGGATGTACCAAAGGATAACGGCAGCTATCACGCTGACGCCAAGCCAATGATAACCCAGGAACAGGATTACGAGTGCCACAGCCAGGAAGGCATATTTCACGCGATTCTCCTCCCAACCCAAGGTCTTGAACTTTAGCGCGAACAAAGGCACTTCGGCAATGAGGAAGAAGCAGAACATAAGCATGAACAGGAACAGCCACATGGCATTAAAACGAGGAGAAGCCAGAAAGGCGCCCTGCCCGACTATGAGCGAAGCCCAAAAGAGGGCGTTGGCAGGCGTTGGCAAACCTATGAAGCTCGAGGTCTGACGCGCGTCGGTATTGAACTTGGCAAGGCGCAAAGCCGAGAACGCAGCCACGAGGAATGCGGTGTATGGCAGATAGGGAGCCAAAGGCTGCATCCACTCGGGATAGACGACCATGCCGAAGAGCTGGAAAATCATTGCCGAGGGTGCCACACCGAAGGTGACGATGTCAGCGAGGGAATCAAGTTCCTTGCCTATGGGGCCGCTTATGTTCAGGGCACGAGCCACCATTCCATCGAGGAAATCGAAGGCTGCACCGCATAGAATCATTACCAATGCCCAGGTGAAGTGGCCATGGAAGGCCGCACCTGTAGCCATACAACCTGAGATGAGGTTGCACAGAGTGAGGATGTTGGGGAGATTAAAGAGCATATTATAAAAGAATGAACGTGTAAGCCTTAAATGAAAAACCCTCAAGGGTTGTAGTCATAACCCTCAAGGGCTTTGGTCGTAACCCTCAAGGGTTGTCAAGAACCCTTGAGCTGTCGGTATGCATAACCGTGGACGATATGTCTTCGTCGGCTCGGGTTCGATATGTCTGATACCCGGCCGCTACTGCTCTGCGAGGTGAGCGATGATGGTCTCGTTGCCGGTGGCTCGCTGCCCTACGTGCACTTTGACATCGGCATCTACGGGCAGATAGAGGTCTACGCGCGAGCCGAACTTAATGAAGCCCAGATGCTCGTCGATGTAGCACTCCTCATCGGGGTTAACGTAAGTGACGATACGTCGGGCTACGGCACCAGCCACCTGGCGCACGAGTATCTGAGTGCCTTGCGGCGTTTCTATGATTACCGTAGAGCGCTCATTATCTGTGCTGGCTTTAGGCAGCCAAGCAGCCTGGAAACGACCGTTCTGATGGTTAACGCTGCGCACCGTGCCATCGACAGGTACCCAGTTGGCATGAACGTTGAACAAGCTCATGAAGATGCTCACCATGATGCGGCGGTCGTGGAAATACTCGTTTTCCTCGACCTCCTCTACGACCACCACCCGGCCGTCGCAAGGTGCTATGACCACGCTATCAGTGTCCTCTGTGAAAAGACGTATTGGGCAACGGAAGAAATTGACCATTACGAGGTACACCACTGCACAGGCTATCACAAGGCCAAGAAACCAAGGGCTCGAAAAGCCCATTGCCCAACCCATTAGCAGGCAAAACGCAGCCAGACAAACGGCACCCCATATAAGAGTCGTGGTGCCTTCACGGTGTAAACGTATGTTTTTCCTAATCTTTTTTAGCGGCTTTACCATAGATTTTCTGTTTTTCACGACAAAAGTAAACAATATTTATAAAGCAGCAAAAAAAACAACGTCTTTTTTGGTAGTTTGCCAAAAGAAACGTACTTTTATGCCCGAAAACTGAACCTTATGCATAATTTCATACACTTACACGTTCATACTCAATACTCTCTGCTCGACGGACAGGCAAGCATACCGAAGCTTGTGGAGAAAGCCATTGCCGACGGGATGCCTGGCATGGCCATTACCGACCATGGAAACATGATGGGCATCAAGGAGTTTTTCAACTACGTGAAGAAGCGCAACGGCAAACTCAAGGAAGAAGGACGCGAGCCGTTCAAACCCATCTTCGGATGCGAGATGTATGTAGCTTTCCGCTCACTCTACGACAAGGACAAGGATCGCGGCGACAACACACGCTACCACCTTGTAGTGCTGGCCAAGAACGAGACGGGCTACCACAACCTCATCAAGCTGGTATCGAAATCGTGGGTCGATGGTTTCTACACTCGTCCGCGCACTGACCACGACGAGCTTAAGAAGCACGCCGAAGGTCTCATCGTATGCTCAGCATGCCTCGCCGGTGAAGTGCCGCGGTTCATCCTCAACGGCGACATCGAAGAGGCTGAGCGGCGCATCGAATGGTACAAGAGCGTCTTTGGCGAGGATTACTACCTTGAGATTCAACGTCACGAGGTTCGTGATCCAAACCAACGCGCCAACCGCGAGACATTCCCGTTACAGCAGCAGGCTAATTCCGTGATTCTGGAGCTGGCTAAAAAACACGGCGTTAAAGTGGTGTGCACCAACGATGTACACTTCGTAGACGAGGACAATGCCGAAGCTCACGACCGTCTAATCTGCCTCGGCACCAACCGCGACCTCGACGATCCTAAACGCATGCTTTATACCAAGCAGGAATGGTTCAAGACCACGTCAGAGATGAATGCCATCTTCGCCGATGTGCCCGAGGCGCTCGACAATACACTCGAGGTACTCAACAAGGTAGAGACTTACAGCATCGACCATGGACCTATAATGCCTAACTTCCCCATTCCCAAGTCGTTCGGCACCGAAGAGGAGTACCACCAGCGATACACCGACCAACAACTGTACGACGAGTTCACACACGACGAAAACGGCAATGAGGTCTGCACCCCCGCTGATGCTGAGAAGAAAATCAAAAGCCTCGGAGGCGTGGACAAACTCTACCGCCTCAAGCTGGAAGCAGACTACCTCGAACACCTCACTATAACAGGCGCCAAGAGGATTTACGGCGACCCGCTCAGCAAGGACGTACTGGACCGCATCCGTTTCGAACTTCACGTGATGAAGACGATGGGCTTCCCCGGATACTTCCTCATCGTGCAGGATTATATCAATGCCGCACGTTACGAACTCGGGGTAAGCGTAGGACCAGGGCGTGGCTCGGCGGCAGGCAGCGTAGTAGCCTACTGCCTTGGCATCACCAAGGTCGACCCTATCAAATACGACCTCCTGTTCGAGCGTTTCCTCAACCCCGACCGTATCTCACTACCTGATATCGACGTCGACTTCGACGACGACGGACGCGGAAAGGTGCTCTCGTGGGTGACACAGAAATATGGTGAAAACAACGTGGCGCATATCATCACTTATGGCACCATGGCCACGAAACTCGCCATAAAAGACGTGGCGCGAGTGCAGAAGGTGCCATTGGACATCAGCAACGCGCTATGCAAAGCCATCCCCGACCGCCTGCCTGACGACGAGAAAGGCAACGCGCGAAAGATGAACCTTCAGAACGTGCTCGCTTGTGTGCCGGAGGTACAACAAGCAGCCACGTCGCCAAACGAAGTCCTGCGCAACACAATACGCTTTGCCCTCATGCTCGAAGGTAACGTGCGCAATACGGGCGTGCACGCATGCGGAGTAATTATATGTCGCGATGATGTCAGCGATTGGGTGCCCGTATCAACCGCCGATGACAAGGATACTGGCGAGAAACTCATCTGCACCCAGTATGAAGGCTCGGTCATCGAGGAGACAGGACTCATAAAGATGGACTTCCTCGGACTTAAGACGTTAAGTATTATCAAGGAAGCGATCAAGAACATACACTACAGTCTCGGCATAGACATAGACATCGACCTCATTGACATCGAAGACCCCGCAACCTATCAACTCTATTGCGACGGGCTGACCACCGGCACCTTCCAGTTTGAATCGGCAGGCATGCAGAAATACCTGCGCGAGCTGCAGCCATCGACCTTCGAGGACCTCATAGCCATGAATGCCCTCTACCGCCCCGGACCTATGAAATACATCCCCGATTTCATCAACCGTAAGCATGGCCGGGCACCAGTAGAGTACGACATCCCCTGCATGGAGAAATACCTGAAGGACACCTATGGCATCACTGTCTATCAGGAGCAAGTGATGTTGTTATCGCGCCAACTTGCCAACTTCTCACGCGGTGAGAGCGATACCCTGCGCAAGGCTATGGGTAAGAAGCTCAAGGACAAACTGGATCATATGAAGCCCAAGTTCGTCAAGCAAGGGCAGGAGAACGGCCACGACCCCGACAAGTTGGAGAAGATTTGGAGCGACTGGGAAGACTTCGCTTCTTACGCCTTCAATAAGAGTCATGCAACATGCTACTCGTGGGTAGCCTACCAGACGGCTTGGCTCAAAGCCAACTTCCCCGCCGAATACATGGCTGCCGTGATGAGCCGAAGCATCGACAACATCTCTGAAATCACTAAACTCATGAGCGAGTGCAAGGCTCTCGGGCTGAACTGCCTGGGGCCCGACGTCAACCATAGTCGACATAAGTTCAGCGTCGACAGCGACGGAAACATTCGTTTCGGTCTCGGTGCCATCAAGGGGTTAGGTGAGAGTGCTGCAGATGCCATCATCAGCGAGCGCGATGCCAACGGCCCCTTCACCAGTGTCTTCGACCTTGTTCAACGCGTGAACATCTCCGCCGTCAAGCGTAGCGGTTTTGAAAGCCTCGCTGTAAGCGGCGCCCTCGACACCTTCAAGGGAATTACGCGCGAACAATATTTCGGTCGCAACATCAAAGGTGAACCATTCATCGACACACTCATCCGCTTCGGACAGCTCTATCAGGAGGCGAAACATTCGGCTGAGGCATCGCTTTTCGACGATTTCAACGAAGTGGAAGTGAAAACGCCCGATATCCCCACTGAATACGAGCAATGGAGCCAGTTCGAGAAATTGAACAAGGAGCGCGACCTCATCGGTATTTACCTATCGGCACACCCTCTCGACGACTACGCCATCATTCTCAAAGATGTCTGCACCACACGACTCAACGAGCTTGACCAGAAGGAGCGCTGGGTGAATCAGGACATCACCTTCGGAGGCATCGTCACTGGTATCCGTCAGGGCGTAGGCAAAAGTGGCCAGCCTTACGGCATCGTGACCATCGAGGACTTCGCGGGCTCCGGGGAGCTGCCTCTATGGGGCGAAGCCTGGGCTTCATGGGCTAATTTCATGAGCGAAGGGAACGCCATCTTCGTTAATGCCAGTGTTCAGCCAGGCAAGTACAATGCCAACCGTATCGAAATCAAGGTCAACAAGGTGCAGTTTCTTGTTGATGTCAAGGATGACCTCATAAAGAACATCACAATTTCCATGCCGCTCAGCAGCGTCAGCGAGGACTTTGTGCTCACGCTCAATGAGATGTTCGACAACAACCCCGGCAACGCCGACCTGTACTTCCACATTCTCGACCCCGAGGGAAAGATGAACGTCAAGCTGCACAGCAGGACAAAGAAAATCACCGTAAACCGACAGCTCATAGAACTCATTGAGGGCAACGACGAAATGTCATACAAAATCAATTCGGAATAGCAGGCACTCTGGCATTACTTTTGCACATATAGGAATACATTATTAACCATTTAACAATATCTGTCATTATGGCACTTCAAATCACAGACAGCAATTTCAGCGAACTGCTTGCCCAGGGCAAGCCTATGATTGTGGACTTCTGGGCTACCTGGTGCGGCCCCTGCAAGAAAGTAGGTCCTTACATTGAACAACTGGCCGAGGAATATGGCGATCAGGCTATCATCGGCAAAGTCGACGTAGACGAGAACACCGATCTGCCCATGCAGTTCGGCGTGCGCAACATCCCCACCATCCTCTTCATCAAGGACGGTCAGGTAGTAGACAAGCAAATAGGAGCCGTGCCCAAGGCTACGCTCGAGGACAAGCTCAAAGCCATTCTCTAAACCATTAATTATTGCATCATGGAAGAAGATTTCCTCGCCCAAGCAGAAGATGATGTCCGTACGGTGGAATTCATCAGGGCATACCTGCCGCAGGAGGTGAAAGACCGTTTCACCGACGATGACCTCTTCTATTTCATCGACCTGTTGGCCGACTACTATGTCGAGAGCGGACTCATAGACCAGGAGCCCGACGAAGACGGCTACGTCAACATCGACACCGAAGCCATTGCCAAGGCCATTGCCGAGCGTGCCATGAAGGACAAGTACGGCACCTTCGACCCCGAAGACCTCATCTGGGTGGTTCAGGGCGAATTGGAATATGGCGAACAAGGCGAATAAGCTATAACTAAAGAAGGTCACCTCTGCAGGTGACCTTCTTTTTTTTATATCAGAACCTTAAGCGTAATTGCACGCCCAGCTCCACGGGCCGAGAGTATTGCGCAAATCCACGCTTCATCGTCTCGAAGTAGAAAGTCTGATAACGTGTTGACAAAATATTGGAGGCATAGAGCGACAGCTCTGTGCCTTTCTTCACTACGCTCAGCCGCGCGTTCAAGGCTCCGGCAAAGTTTTGCCATGCGTTGTTGACCTCTGTCCAGTAGATGCGCCCGGCGCCACGGTAATCGGCATGCAGCTTCACAGCATCGAGCCATGCGCTGATTGGCAAATCCCACTGCTGCGTTGCGCCCACAGATAATGTGTGACGCGGCACAAAAGGAACAAAGGTATCGCGATCATCGTCGCGGAACTTGGCATGAGTAAAGCCATAGGCGGCATCTAACGAGAGACCTTCGGTGACAATGGCGCGCAGACTGACCTCCGTTCCGAGACTGCGACTCTTGCCTGAATTGACCGTTACACGGCCCAAACCGCCATCTGTCATCTTCGACACCTGTTGATCACGCGTATCCATGAGGAAAGCCGACACATCAGTCTGCAAGCGGGAATCGAATAAATTAAAATGTCCGCCGAGCTCGAAATTCCACGACGATTCAGGTTTATACCACGTGGCGGCCTTCACGTCGACGGGCTGATCCTTCGACATCTTAGTCAGGATATCCTCCACCGTGGCCTTTGCTATATCAGGCATCGACGGCTGTTCGCGCACCACAGGCAACGTAACATCGGTCACATTCTTTAATATACGCGTCTGCATACGGCTTTGCAGCAGATCGCTGAACATCTGAATATTAAAACCTCCGCTGCGATAACCACGCGACAGGCTGGCATAGACCGAGGAGCGCTGCAAGGCAGATGTCGCTGGCAGAACATATTGCAGCGTCAGCTTAGGCAGGAACTGCAGATAATGGTCCGACAACTTATCCTGAAGCTGGTCGCTGACATCAAAATGCGACTCTGGCACAAGCGTCATGCCATCGCGCACACTGCCATCGGGATATGTGAGCCGCCCGCCAAGAGAGTAGGTCTGATGAAAACCGTACCACGTATGGTAGTCGAGGTTCATGTGTTCGTAGTCGAGACGCAAACCGGCTGCGAGGTTCAGGCCCAGGACACCGAACAGGTTATTCAGCGAACTCTGGTGAAAGATGGCGAAGTTTGTTGCCGGCGTGTCATACGTCCCCGGGAAAGCGAGGCTGGAGCCATGAATCTTATTGTTGAAGGCAAAGCTCATCGTGTAGCCGTCGCCTGGGATGGTAGGCATATACCTGTTGGCCATGCCGTTGACGAGGCCGTTGAGCCAACCGAGGCCGTCCTCGTGAAACTCCACGGGCCCGTCGGTACTCGTCCACTGTTGCAAAGCAGCCAGTCCGAAGAGCCAAGTGTAGTTAAACCGCCATGCATTCATCAACATTGCCGACCTGTTCTTCAGGATTATCTCCTCGGAAAGCGTATTGATATTTTGCTTCTGCATCAGCGTGTACAGGTTCACATCCGTGAAGTCCTGGTCGAGGCTCATCTTGTCGTGCAGGTGCTGGAAACCGGTAACGCTTGACAGTAGCACTTTCTCCCACGTCTTGTCTATCGTCAGGCCTGCATTAGTCAGGTTACGCCGGTATCCGCTGCGGTTATCGTATGCGATATGTCCTACGGCTGTTGTCGGGTCAGGTGTAGTCGGAACGCCCACAGTACCCAGGTACTCATACGGATACCCACCTTGTTTCAGCCATTCGTGGCTCACGGTTAGGTCGAAGTTGAGAGTGCTGCTCGGTTTGAAGATAAAGCGCATGCGCGTACCTAAATCCTTACTGTCGTCGATATGCTCATCGCCGCGGGCTTCGTTGCGGAAGTAGCCATCACCGATGTCACCGAAGAGATGACCGCTGAAGGCAAAGCGCTCGCTGATACGGTGGTAGTGTGTGAGATTCAGACGATAGCGCCCGAAGCCGCCTCCGTCGTTGCGACCGTCCTGAGCCTTGCCCACCACATGGCTGCCGTCGAAGATGATATCGGTGCCCTGGTACTGCATCGGATTCTTAGTGAACACGCGAATAACGCCGCCCATGGAGTTGCGCCCGTAGAGCGTGGACTGCGAACCGCGCAGCACATCAATGCGGTCTACATTGGCGAAGTTGAAATCGTAGCTCGCGGCCGATACCTGCGGCACGCCGTCGACATAGAGGGCCACCGCTGGCGTACCTATTCTGGAACCCACGCCGCGTACATATATACCCGTAGTGAGGTTGGAGCCGTAGTTGGGGATGAAGAGGTTAGGCACCGTGGCCGAGATATCCTTTACGTCGACGATGCCTCGTTCGTGCATGGCGTCCTGCGACAACGATGTCGACGAGAGTGGCTGCTGGCGCAGACGCTGGCTCTCCTTTGGCGTTGACACCACCACGATTTCCTCAATGTCGGTAGTCCTCAAGGAATCCGCCACATCAGTAGTAAACAATGCAAATACTGCTGCTAATATCAAGTGCATAGACTAATCACTATTTGTAAAAACGCTGCAAAGGTACAACAAAAGCCAAAGTTAATGAAAGGAAAATTAGTAATTCTGCACTTAAAAAAACTTAATTTAGCTAAACGGATAACATCAGTGAAAAGAATTATAGTACCTTTGCGCCGTTAAAAAAACAGAACATAAACAACAATTATAACCAATTCAAAAAAACACAGCACCACTATGAAAAAGAGTTTCGCACTCATTGGGCTTGTCATTCTGGCCTGCGCGGCCTTCGTCGTAAGCTGCGACGATGATGAGCCTACGAAAGTACCGGAAGAGTCACTCCTCATCAACGACTATCAAGGTCTCACCATTGGCAGCAGCCAACACTTCCAAGGGCTCGTTGACCCCGAACGCCAGACGGACATCGTCACCGTGGCGGCCAGCACCGTCAACAGTTCCAATTTCGACGTCACTTACGACAGCCCTTATTGGGGCAAGGCCACTTTCAAGAACGTGAAGGGCACAAAGTACGCCAACGCATGGACATTCTCTGATGCCGAAGGCGTCATCAGCATGCCTCGCCGCACACCCGGAACAACAGAAGTGACCTACAACGAATACCCCGCTACGCTCACCAACAGCCAGGTGGTGCTCTCAACAGGCAAGGGAGACGTTACGACGGCTACATTCACCGTCAATGCCAACCTGGGCGAACGCGCAGGTATCTACACCCTGCTGTTCACCTCGCCCAAACCTGAACTCAAATAAGAGCGTCAGAAACGTTCCCGGTATTTACCCTCGTCTTTGTCTTCGAGCATCGAGAGGTAAGATTGATAACGGCTCTCGGCAATCTCGTGATTGTCGAGGGCTTTCTTTATTGCGCACCCCGGTTCGTGGGTATGTGTGCAGTTGCCGAAGCGGCACTGGCGGCCTATGGCGAATATCTCGCGGAAATAGTGCGACACCTCCTCACGCTCGAAATCGAAGGTGCCGAAACCGCGGATACCCGGCGTATCAATGATGGAGCCGCCGCCCGGCAGGTCAAACATCTCCGAGAAGGTGGTCGTGTGCTGCCCTTGGTCGTGTGCCTCGCTTAGTTCTGCCGTTTTGGCACATGCCTCGGGCACGAGCCTGTTGAGCAATGTCGATTTGCCTACGCCACTGTTGCCGCTGAAAAGCGTTGTCTTGCCGCGAAGGTCGGCAACCAGGGCCTCCAGGCCCTCGCCAGTTACTGCCGAAACGGCATGACAGGCATACCCAAGCATGCGGTACAGATTCATCAATGCATCAAGATAGCTACGGTCGGCCTCATCGTAGATATCTACCTTATTAATAATGAGCACCACAGGCACTCGATAAGCCTCTGCCGAAGCTATGAAACGGTCGATAAACGTGGTCGACGTCTCGGGATGGGCAATAGTAATGACCAACCCCGCCAAATCTACGTTGGCAGCTATGATATGGCTCTGTTTCGACAGGTTAGAAGCCCGCCTGATGATATAGTTGCGGCGGTCGCAGATCTCGGTGATAAGAGCCGTAGGCAAACCCGACTCAGGGGCATCGGTCACCGCCGCCGTAGGCTTCACCTCCACGCGGTCGCCCACGGCAACGGGGTTCGTGGAGCGTATACCCCTCAGGCGGAAGTTGCCCTTGACCTTGCACGCAAGAAGCTGGCCGTCGTCCGTTCGAACGTCGTACCAGCTTCCCGTGTTTCTTACTACAAGGCCCTGCATTACATCATTTACACAGTCATGATCTCCTTCTCCTTGGCAGCGAGAAGGTCGTCAATCTGCTTGATGTATTTGTCGTGTAGCTTCTGCAGCTCGCTCTCGCCGTCTTTCTGGAAGTCCTCGCTCAGTCCGTCCTTCACGGCTTTCTTGAGTTGTTCGTTGCCGTCGCGGCGGGCATTGCGCACGCTCACCTTAGCCTGCTCGCCCTCCTTGCCGCACTGTTTGTTGAGTTGCCTGCGTCGCTCCTCGGTGAGGGGCGGGATGCCTATGCGTATTATCTCGCCGTTGTTCTCGGGCATAATACCCAGATCGCTGTTGATGATAGCCTTCTCGATGACTTTGAACATATTCTTGTCCCAAGGCTTGATGGCTATGGTGCGTGCGTCGGGTGTGGTCACAGCGGCGCAGTTGTTGATAGGTACCATGGCACCGTAGTTGTCTACACGGATACCATCCAACAGTTTCACATTAGCTTTTCCGGCACGTATGCGCGCCAGTGAATCCTCAAGGTACATCACGGCTTCTTCCATACGTTCTTCGGCGCTGGAAAGGATTTCTTTGTATTCTGCCATGTTTCTATAGTTTTAAAGTTGTAAATACTCAGTTAAAGGCACTTATTGGGCACAAAGATAAGCGTTTTCATTGACTCGCAATGCCTTTTCATGGAAAAATAAGGTTAAAAAAGAAAAAAAGTTCAAGTTATAGCGGCTCTTCGTCAAACTTATTTCTATATTTGCAACCGAAAAATATTGTATATGACCGAAGTTGACCGACAAATTCGCCATTGGCTTGAGCAACTTGCGCCCATCACTCTCGATGAGATGAGCGGCATAAAGCTCATGAACCGCACCGACACCAAGTTCGTCACCAACAAGCAGAAGCTGGCCGAACTGCTGGAACTAGTGCAAGGGAAGTATTTTGCCCAGCAGATAGGCGACAAGCGTATAGCATCGTATCGTACCACCTATTGGGATACCTTCGGCCACCGTTTCTACCTTGACCATCACAATGGCCATGCCCCGCGCCAGAAGATACGCATCCGTACCTACATGGACAGCGACGACACCTTCCTGGAGGTGAAAACTAAAAACAACCACGGCCGCACCAAGAAGAAGCGCATCAGCGTTCCATCGCAAGAACGGGCCGATGCTATCGCGGCTGGCGGCACACCCTTTATCCAAGGTCTCACGGGCGAGACATTCGACGACATAATACCCACCGTGCAGAACCAGTTCCACCGCATCACCCTCGTCAACTACGGCAAGACGGAGCGCCTGACCATCGACTTCGATGTTCAGTTCCACAACTACGAGACCGGTCGCGATGCCGAGACGGGCGATCTGGTGATTATCGAGCTCAAGCGCGACGGCAACGTCTACTCCCCTATCCTTGATATGCTCAGGCGCGTGCGCGTGAAGCCGCACGGTTTCTCGAAATACTGTATCGGTTCGGCCATGACTAATGGTGAACTGAAGAACAACACCTTCAAGTTCAAGATGATCACCATCAGCAAGCTTACTGGCCATAAATTCAGAGTTCCCGAGCGCGCTGCCCTTCACCCGTAATTCATAAACATCAAATAATCGCAATGGACTTCACACAACTCAACTACCAGCTGGGCCAGCAGTTTGGCCTCACGTTTATCGATCCGCAGCAGTTCATATCCCTCCTGTTGCGTTTCTGTGTCAACCTCGTAGTGGTGACCATCATCGCACGCTGCTTCTACTTCCCTCGCAGCCACCGCCGCGACTACACGTTCATCTTCATCCTCATGGCAATGAGCATCTTCCTGCTCGTGAGCCTCATGGAGGGCGAGGGCATGAACATAGGCGCCGCCATGGGTCTGTTCGCCATCTTCGGCATCATGCGCTTCCGCACTGAAGCCGTGCCCATTCGCGAGATGACCTATCTCTTCATGCTCATTGCACTCAGCGTGGTCAACGCCGTAGCACATGGCGACTATCATCCCAAAGCCGACTATTGGGACGGCGTGGGTATCGTCACCATCCTCTTCGTCAACATAGCCTTCATCTTCATGGCCTGGATCTTCGAAAGCTCCAAGGTCATGAACCAGGAATGTTCGCGCATCATACGCTACGACAACGTTACGCTCATCACACCCGACAAGCGCGAAGAGCTGAAGGCAGACCTCGAGAAGCGCACCGGCCTGAAGATAACACGTATCGAAGTGGGCATGCTCGACTTCCTCAAGGACTCCACCCTCATCCGCATCTTCTACGACGATCCCAACGATGTAGGCAACAGCATAGCACGTTTCGGACGCATGCCGAAGGAGATGTAAATTCTTAAAGATTAAAGATTAAGTATCAATGTTCAAAGTTCAAAGACCAAGTTTCCCAGGCAATAAGTGTAAGCGCCAAGTGAAAAGTATCTTTTATTTTTCACTTCTCACACTTTCGCTTTTCACTTCCAACGCCATGGCTCAGGACACGGAAAACTACGGTGCCGTGTGGACTGAGATAGGCGTCACCAAGGTGCTGCCCTACAATTTCAGCCTCGAAGCCGGCGTGGGCTTCCGCACCCTCGACTGGTTTGAGGATGCCAATCGCTTCGACGCATCAATCGGCCTGTCATATAAGCTGGGCAAATACCTCAAGTTCGGCCTTGGATATACGTTCATTGAGCGGCACTATTGGGATAGGCCGAAAACTCACTACAACCGCTATGGCATTTTCAACGGCTACAATATTGACGAGAGCCAATGGGCACAGCGCCACCGCGTATCCTTCGACGTCACTGCCGACAAACGTTTCTGGAAGACGCTCCGCATATCACTCCGCGAGCGCTATCAGTACACACATCAGGCTGCGCGCGACTTCACACGTCAGCGGCAACGCGACCCATCGTTCGACGCAGATGGAAACATCACAGGCTTCGATGAAATCACTGAATTGCCCGAGCACAAGGCCGCCTGGGACCGCCACCTACTGCGCTCACGCCTGAAGTTCGCAATCGACAGGAAAGGCCTCGCGTGGGAACCATTCACATCCGTGGAGTTCCACAACGACATGGGCAACAGTTGGCACCTTGACAAGATACGTGCCATGGCTGGCACCGAGTACGCCGTCAGCAAGCAGCACAAAATATCAGCCGCTTACGTCTTCACCCACGAGCACGACGACGACGGCAACGAGAACATACATGCCATCAGCATTGGATATCGCTTCAAATTCTAAACACATATTCTATACAATACACCATGCAACGCAAACATTTCCCATTCCTTTTAATAGCATCTATGCTCACCGTATGCATAGCAGCTGGATGCGGCGACGATGAGCCGGAAACGCCTACACCTCCAACACCTCAAGACACGACAGCCATTGACACTACCGACACAATACCTGTCGACACTACTGATACTATCCCCGTCGACACCGACACCATTGTAACACCTGTCGACAGCACCGTCTTCATCAAATGGACTGCCAGCGGTGCCACCGTAGAAGTGGCAGAGCAGCTGGCCGACCAGATTACCTACGAAGTGAACTCAGGCAACGTCATTGTTACCAACACCAACGTGACCGACGAGTTCGTGTTCGTGCTCAGCGGTTCTTCGGCCGACGGCTCATTCACCTACAACGGAGAATACAAAGCCACATTCCAGTTCAATGGTCTCGAGCTTACGTCAACCACTGGCGGAGCTATAGACATACAATGTGGCAAGCGCATAAAACTAAACCTTGTTGAGGGCACCACAAACACCCTTGCTGATGCTGCCACAGGCGAACAAAAGGCTGCATTCAACTGCCAGGGCCACCTCGAGGTGAGCGGCAGCGGCACGCTGAACATAGCGGGCAACTGCAACCACGCCCTTCGCACCAAGGAATACCTACAGCTCAAGAGTTCAACAGGCACCATTAACATCACCAAAGCTGCCGCCGACGGCATACACTGCGGCGAATATTTCCTGATGAACGGCGGCACGGTAAACATTAGCGGGTACACCAACGACGGCCTTCAGATGGAAACCTCCAAAGACTCCAGCGAGCCCGACAACGGTATCTTCACCATGAACGGAGGTAGCATCAAGGTCACCCATACCGGTGCCGGCAGCAAAGCCATACGCGCCGACTCCACCATCGCCGTGATGAACATCAACGGAGGCACCATAGAAATAGAGCTCACTGCCTCGGCATCCGATGCCAAGGGCTTGGTCTGCGACGGCAACATAAACATCAGCGAGAGCAGTGCTGCCACCAATATCACCATCATAGCAGCAGGCAATGGCTATAAAGATGAAATGGACGAGAAAATCCGAACCACAGGCTTGAAGTCCGATGCCACGGTGACCCTGAACGCCGGCAACGTCACCATCAATGCCACAGGAAAGTATGCCCGTGGCATGCGAGCCAGCAAACTGATGGTTAATGGCGGCACACTCACCGTAACCAACACAGGTTCAAGCAGTCAGGGCATTAAGCTCGACGGTCCCAACAACAATGCCACATATTATCAGAAAACTGGCGGCACCGTAAACTGCAGCAACTGGAAATATTAGTCTTTACAACATCTTTATACTATTAGGCCGGCCTTATACCTCATTTAGGTCGGCCTAATTTGTAAAAATCCATTTCACGTAAATTTCCATGTCGGCTGTGAAGAACTAAAGGCATCTGAAGCCCGTCATCTTGGACGGTGACCTCTTCATTGGCAACAAACCCAACAGCCGCGTTGTTGAACTGGTAGCAGAATAATCAGGTTTATGAGAACAAGAATAATAGCTTTCCTCATTCTCGTCGGCAGCGCCTGGGCAGCCGCGGCAAAGTCGGACTCCTACTCGATTCTCTTCGACAAGCGTTCCCACGCCTTCACCCTTCTGCAGGGCAAGCAGCCTCTGCTATCCGATTTCGTGCCCGAGGCCCGTTTCGGCTCAGAGGTTGTCACAGCTGCCGATCTGCCCAAGGTCGTGAAGCGAACTAATGGTGTGGAGCATCCCACTTTCGGACGAGGGAAGATTAACTCCTTCCGCTTCACCGATGGCAGCCGGGCAATGACGCTGTTCGTCAGCATCTTCCACGATGCCGTTGTCGCGCAGCTCACCATCTCTTTGGACAACGGCAGCTCGCTTAAGAGCAACTACCTGTCCCCCATCCGGGAACAGGGCACGGACATAGATAAAAGAGGTACTCGCGCGCGTGAAGATGCTTTTCGCTTCCTTAAAGTGCCCTATGACAACGACAGCTTCATGCGTTATCACCTCTTGCCCCTCGACACCGTGGCCACCAGCTATGAGGTGGCAGCCCTCTTCAGTCCCGCCACGCGCGCAGGCTTGGCCATCGGCTCCATCGACCACGACCGTTGGAAGAGCGCTGTCACCATCGACCATGGCCGTCTCGCTGCCTTCTCAGGTATTTCCAGCCAAGAAACTCACGACGTCCTGCCCCACGGCAGTCTTGTCGGCCGACAGATCAGCAGCGCACGCTTCCTCATCACAGCCCGCACCGACTGGCGCGACGCCATGGAGCAGTTTGCCCGCACCTGCAACAGCTTACAGCCCGGTCGCAAGCATTGGCACCACGGCACACCCTTCGGCTGGCAGAGCTGGGGCGTACTGGCCGAGAAGAACAGTTTCCAGACCGACCTCGACGTCAGCGACTTCATGGCCACCACGCTGCGTCCTGCCGGCTACTGCTCGACCGACGGAACGCAAGTCCTCAGCATCGATGCCTGGGACAACCTCAACGCCCGGCAGAAACGTGAACTCTGCGCTCATGCTCATGCCAACGGACAGGTGCCCGGCACTTACGTCACACCTTTCTGCCTATGGTGGAACGATGCCGACCTCGACCGCCCTCTGTTCAAAGGATGCCAGTACACGGGTCGCGATGCCTGTGCCAAAGTGAACGGCAAGCCTTACAAGTACGACGGCGCCTTCTGCCTCGACCCCACTCATCCTGCCACCCTCGAGCGCTTCGCCCGAGAGGCAGCTTCGCTGAAGGCGGCAGGCTTCGAGTACTTTAAGATAGACTTCACCAGCAACGGCATGATTCAGGCCGACAGCTACTACGACCCCGCCGTTCGCACAGCCGTCGAGGCTTACAACTACGGCTTCACACGCTTCATCCAGGAACTCGACCGCGGCGGCCGTGTCTTCACAGCCCTCTCCATCGCTCCCATCTTCCCCTACCACTATGGCAACTCGCGCCGCATAGCCTGCGACACATGGGGCAAGATCGACCAGAGCGAGTACGCCATGAATGCCATCAGCTACGGCTGGTGGACGAACGAGTTCTACCAATTTAACGACCCCGACCACCTCGTCCTCGTGGGCAAGGATGCCGCCAAGGGCGACGTCGAGTCGCTGGGCGAGAACCGCGCGCGCTACACCACGGGCATCTGCTCAGGCATGGTCCTTCTGCCCGATGTCTGGAGTCTCAACGACCGCAGTGGACGCGGCGATGCCCGCCTCTCCATGGAGCGTGCCCAGCATATAGCCATGAACGCCGAAGTCAATGCCGTAGGTCGCATCGGTCGCAGCTTCCGTCCCCTCTATGGAGGTCGCCAGTGGCGTGCCGAAACAGGTGCCGCCGAGAACCTCGTCACCCTCTGCACCGACAGCGCTATCTATCTCGCTGCCTTCAACTACTCCAACGAGCCGCTTAACGTTGCCGTTCCAATCACCGACCTAGCCCCTCTCCCCGCTCCCCCCGTGGGAGGGAGAGCCGCCAAGCATAAGCAATCATCTCCACAGGACAAAGAGTCCTCCCCCCCACGGGGGGAGTTAGAGAGGGGCTTTGAGCTTTGGACAGGCGAGCCCATCACACTTCGCCTTAATTTCAAACCCGACCAGCCTCAAGTCCTCATCTCAGTCCCCGCCAAGGACGCCCGCCTCATTCGCCTACGCATTGCTCACCCACACAACGATGCCATCAAATGACGACGTTGACGTTAACATGCAAGGATCAAAGATTAAGGATTAAAGCTGCGACTAACCATTAAACGCCCTGACAAGCCTGGTCAGTTTGGATTTCTTTTACATAATCAGTTACAGTAGAAGTAGAAGTAGAAGTAGAAGTAAAAGTAGCAGGGCAAAAGCATAAACACATGAATGACTGCGCAATTAATTCCATGTGGAAATAAATTGTGAATCGCAAATCGTCAAATTGAAAATTTTAAAAAAACTTCTCAAACACTCCGACATCCCGAAACCCGCTACTGGAGCGGGTTTCAGGTGCCTTAGTGACGCGGAGTGTTTTGGCCTCACGCCCCGGGATTAATCATTTCTCATCCTTGTTGGGCACGGCAAAAAGAGGTGGTTATTGCCGGATGCCTTGAGAGGATAGCCAAGCCCCTAAAGTCCAGTCAAAAACCTCTTCGCCTCAGCATGTAATAATGTACAGAAGCTGACATAATCTATAAATCACCGAGTGGTTTATAGAAATCATTAGGTGAATTGTAAAAACCACCGAGTGGTTCCGTGAAACCAAATGGTGGTTTTAATTTATTTTAAGGTCGGAGAACTGTTTCGTTCAGGAGAACGACTATTTTTGTGCCATAGAAATCGGATTATTCGACCATTCATCACGAGAACCGGCATTTGCAAGACAATGAAACAACTGATTTCTAAAAATTCGAGCAGCTTCACGCGCTCCAGCACACTGCTCGGACTGGTTGAGACAGTCCGGAACGGCGGCTACGGAATAACCACCATAGGCCGAGGTAGCCACCTCGTTAATGTGCTACAGTCGTAACACTCCGCATCACCAACGGCCCCGCAGCCCTCTACTGTAGCGGCTTTCGGGATGTCGGAGTGTTTGAGGCATTTTAAAAAAATCAGTAAACACAGAAAACAATTGGCAACAATATAGCACTTGGCATATTTCTTCTTTTTGACAACTCGCTCGGCGCTTGCGACTCTTCTTCGAGCGAAGCGTCCTTCGGCCGGGCGCGTAAAATTCGTTGTCTAACAAAACATCTCCTGTGCCATCTGCTATAGCATTCCATAACCTTCTGGCTTTGGGCACCACAATGATAAATAGCAGTGTGTTTTATTCTTACTACAAAAAGCCCCCTTGCTTGATTGTTACCAGGCAAGGGGGCTTGTTATGCCGCAATGAGGTTAGATGAGCCTCAGCGCGGAAAGAGGTTGGGATTACTGGACTTCGACGAAATCGCTGGGCTCGTCGGTAGATGAGGTGGGCTTATATGCGTCGCCGGCCGACTGATAGGCAGTGGCTTCAGGCTCAGCATATTCCTCGAAGGCTGGCTCGGGATCTGCGGGCTTGAGCATAAAGAAGCTGACAACGAGCATGAACGAGATGATTACTTCGGCGAAGAACACACCTACGAAGCAAGCGCAGAAACCGAGGATGGCGATGCCTATCATGGTGAGGCCCATGAGGAAGAGCTCCCAGAAATGGCCGCGCGTCATCTCCCATGACTTGGTGAAGGCCTCGGAGAAGGTGGCACCTTGAGTGGCAGCCAGCAGAGGAGCATACCACAGACGTACTCCGAGCCAGATACCGGGCAGGATGCAAAGGAGGATACCGCAAGCTACGATGAGGCCGCAGACGAGTTCAACGCAAAAATAGATGGCCAGCTGGTTGATGTCCACCTTGAAGACATCGCCGAAAGCGGTGTAGGGGCGGCCCGTCTGGTGTGCGCTCACGTACATTTTAAGAAGTATGAAACCCAGATAGATGCCGAGTAGACAGGCGATTGAGAGCATCGGATAGTTCACCTGAAAAGCCTCGCGGATGAGTTCGGGGTCTTGAGAGGTTATGGCCTGCGAATAGGCAACTGGATCTAGGTTGATACCCAATCCGCTGAACAAGCTCTGTACGAGTGTGAAGAGCACGAAGATAGGCCAATGTTTCACGGCGAGGTCCCAAGCACGGGAGACGATATCGCCAATCGAGAGTTTTTTCATTGTTGTTGTGTTTTAAGTTAAATTGTTGTTGGTTTTTATAAATGTTTGACGTAATTTCTGAAGCTAAAGTTGCAAGAGGTTGCGAAAAATTCCCCAAGCGATAGTGCAGAGAAGCACTACGGTGGCGGCCGGGGTGGACAACTCGCCCTTCCACAGCCACCAGGCTACCACGGCAGGCAGGCCAATAGCCAAGCCGGGATTGAGCCAGAACGCCTCGATAAAACGGCCGTGTAGCAGAGCGAGGATCATTCGCTGTGCGCCGCAGAAGGGGCAGTTGAGGCCAGTGAGAAGATGGAGCGGACAGGGCAGCATGGGGGATGAAGAATTAAGAATGAAGAATTAAGAATGAAGAATGAAGAATTAAGAATTAAGAATGAAGAATTAAGAATGAAGAATGAAGAATTAAGAATGAAGAATGAAGAATAATTGGAGTATTTATTATGTTGGTGCAAAGTTACTATTAATACTCTTAACGGCAATAAAGTGACCCCGTTTTTTCACTTTCTTTTTTTGTTGTAGCGCCTTGTCTCGGCCACTATGACACCAGCCAAGGCCAGCAGCGATACGAGGTTGGGGATGGCCATGAGGCCGTTGAGCAGGTCGGCGAGGTTCCACACTACGGTGAGCTGCACCACGGCGCCGGCAAAGATGGCTGCCACGTAGAGCACCCTGTAAAGGATGAGGTAGCGCTTGCCGCTAAGGTACTCAACGGCACGCTCGCCATAGTAGCTCCAACCGAGAATGGTGGAGAAGGCGAAGGTGAGGATGCCGAAGGTGAGCAGGGGCGCTCCGATATACGGTATCTTGTCGAAGGCCACCTTGGTTAGGGCTCCGCCGTCGACATAGTCGATTTCGGGATAGGCGATGATGCTGCTGACAAGGACGAGACCTGTGAGGGCGCAGATGACCACGGTGTCCCAAAAAGTGGCGGTGGATGATACCAGAGCCTGGCGCACAGGGTCCTTGGTCTTGGCGGCGGCTGCCACTATGGGTGCGGAGCCCATACCGCTCTCGTTGGAGAAGAGGCCGCGGGCAATTCCATAGCGGGCGGTCATCATGATGGTGGTGCCGGCAAAGCCGCCGCCTGCCGCCTCGGGGGTGAAGGCGCTGCGACAGATGAGGCAGAGGGCGTCCCACACGTAAGCGCTGTTGATGCAGAGTATGGCTAAACAGCCAACGACGTAGAGCAGCGCCATGAGCGGCACGAAAGCCGTGCAGAAACGGGCTATACCCTTGACACCGAAGATGATGACGAGGGCTGCCAACAGGGCTATGGCAGCGCCGGTCCATGCGGGCGCGATGCCGTAGGTCTCAAAGCAAAGCATGGAGATGGCATTGCTCTGCACGGTGTTGCCTATGCCGAAGGAGGCTACGGCGGTGAGGACGCAGAAGGCGATGGCCATGCTCTTCCATCCCAGACCGCGTTCGAGGGCATACATGGGTCCTCCGAGCATGGTGCCGTCGCTTGTCTTGACACGGTATTTCACCGCCAATAGGCCTTCGGAATACTTGGTGGCAATGCCCAGAACGCCCGTAATCCAACACCATAGCACGGCACCGGGACCGCCCATAGCCACGGCTGTGGCCACGCCAACGATGTTGCCCGTACCTATAGTGGCAGCAAGCGACGTGGCAAGGGCGCCGAACTGGCTGACGTCGCCCTCGGCATTCTTGTCGCTGGTGACGGAGAGGCGTATGGCATGAAAGATGTGGCGCTGGGGGAAGCGCAGGCGCACGGTGAGGTAGAGATGAGTGCCCAACAGAAGCACAATCATCGGCCAACCCCACAGTTGCGAAGCAGCCCCGGCTATGAATGCGTTGATATCCATTTATGCATCGGCAAATACCCTGCCATCATCAAGAGTAATCTGGAGCTTGGTGTACTCGCAGTGGAAATCGTTCTGCAGGCGGTCGAGGTAGCGGCGGCTCTCCCACTTGCACATGGGCAGGTCGTGGAGCAGGTAGTTGCCACATGACTCGGGCTGCGTGGCAGGCACCTCGTCCTGCGTGAGCATCCACGTCAGACATTCGATGGTCAGGCGACGCATGTCATGGACGGTATAGCTGCCGGTCATGACGATGTACATGCCGGTGAGGCAGCCCATAGGGCCTACGTATACCACGTCGTCCTTGACCTCGGAATTACGGAACCACGTTGCCATGAGGTGCTCCATGCTGTGAATGGCGGCAGGGGCTACGGCGGGCTCTTTGTTGGGCTCGGTGATACGCAGGTCAAAAGTGGTGAAGCCCTTGTCCTGACGGGACACGTAGATGCCCGGTTTCAAACGTGTATGGTCGATGGTGAAACTTTGAATAACTTCCATTGCAAGGTGTTTGAATATGAATTAATACCCTAACTGATAAAGATTTTCGCACGCGGCCTATTCCTGGAAGGGCAGCACGGCGAAATGGGTGGGTAGCGCTGACAGGAAGCGGCGTGTGACGTCGAAACTGTGGGCTGCCATCTCATCCCAGAAATTGAAGTACTGCTCCAAGTGCTGGTCGGCGCCGGGCGTGTCGCTGAGTATGCGGAAGCTGACGAACGGCACTTGCATGATGAAGCAAGTCTGTGCTATGGCGGCCGATTCCATGTCGCAGGCCAAAGCCTCGGGGAAGGTGGCTTTTATCTTGTTGAGCTGTTCGCGGTCGCTGATGAACTGGTCGCCGCTGGCGATGAGACCGGCATGCAGCGCCACATCCGTGGGGTGCAGCGCCATAGCGGCCTCGACCAGTTGCTCCTCGGCACGGAACTGCTGCGGCAGTCCCTGCACCTGCCCAGGGTCGCAGCCGGGGATGGTAACGTCATGGTAGCAAGCTGCCGTGCTCACCACCACATCCATAACGTTGAGACCAGGTTCGATGCCACCTGCGCAGCCGGTAGAGACTATGCAGTCGGGGGCATAACGGCGGATGAGGGCCGACGTGCCCACGGCGGCATTCACCTTGCCTATGCCACATTGCATCAGCACGAGACGGTTATCGCCCAAGCGGCCGCAGTCGAAAACGAAAGGGCCTTCAGTTTCGTGGCGTACATCAGCAAGGAGCGCCGTAAGTTGGTCGTGCTCCTTGGTCATTGCAGATATAACTCCTATTGTCATATGTTGTGAGGATTTGAATACTTTCGCAAGCTTGCTTGCTGTTTTAGCCTGTAGGTGAGAGCGGGAAGAGAGGCCGTCAACGTGGAGATTAATGTCAACGTCATCCCTTGTTGGTCATGATATCCAACACGAAGCGGTCGGTTTCGTCCATGCCGCGTGAACCTATCGACGTGAGGTTGTGGATACTGCGGTCCACATCGTCGTCGATGATACCTTCGGCCGAAGTAACGAACTTATGCTGTATGGCCAGCATGGCACTCATCACGGCGGTGCCTACACCCGTGGTCAGTTTCAATGCACACGAGGGCTTGGCTCCGTCGCAAATCATGCCCGTGAGGTTGGCAATCATATTCTTCACGGAATGAACGATTTGCTCGTAAGTGCCACCCATGAGGTAGGTGATGCCAACGCTGCTTCCGGTGCTTGCTACCACGCACCCGCAGAGGGCCGAGAGGCAGCCAAGCGACTGCTTGATATAGATGGCAGTGAGGTGAGAGAGGGTGAGAGCGCGGATGAGCTCTTCATCAGTATTATGGTTCTCGCGCGCGAAGACCACTACAGGCATGGTGGCGCAGATACCCTGGTTGCCACTGCCCGAATTGCTCATCACGGGAATCATGGCGCCCGCCATGCGCGCATCGCAGGCACACGATGTCACGGACAGCACTTTCGCGAAGATGCTATCGCCCATAATGCCGCGGCCGAGCGGCGAGCACATCGTTTTGCCCAGTTGATGACCGTAGTTCTCGCGAAGGCCTTCGTCGGCTGCCGCCTCGTTCAGGCGCTTGGCCTCGAGGATGAAGTCGATGTCGGCCAAAGGCATGGTGGTGGCAAAATCATAGACCTTACGCAGCGTGAGGCATTTCAGTTCGTCGCACTCGCAGCATTCCTTGGCAGGTTCGGCAGAGACATCGGAGGCGCTCACGAAATGGGTATGACCGCCCTTGATAACGGCCTCAGCCTCAAAGCCTTGGGCACTGACGCGTGCGTGGATATAAAGCTTGTCGGTGTCCTCGGTCTCGAGATTAATGCTGATATGGTCCTCCTGGATATACTGCTTGGCAGAGGCGAGCACGGCGTCGGTGCAGTCGCGCAGCACCTCGAGGCCCAGACACGACTTACCACCTATGGCCCCCATAGCCACAGCTATCGGCAGGCCTATCATGCCGCCGGTGCCGGGTATGCCTACGCCCATGGCATTCTTCAAGATGTTGGCACTGAGGTGCAACTCAATACGTTCGGGCACGATACGGGGCCCTGCGGCGTCGGCCTTGGCGCTAAGCAATTCTGTGGCACGAGCCACACACAAAGCCACCGCCATGGGTTCTGTGCAACCTATTGCAGGCACCACCTGCTCGTGCAGGAGCTCGAGCATCGCCTGTTTTTCTTTGTCTGAAAGCATTGTAAATATTGTTTTATTGCCGCAAAGATAGTTAAAAGCGACGAACAAAGCCTATTGAATGTCGTACTTTTTTGTCGGATAAGCAAAAAAACTGCTCAAATCGTAATTAAATTAAGGAATATGGCTTATGAATTATAAATTAATTCATACCTTTGCGCTCACCTTAATTAACAAATCTGCCCCAAGCTTATGCTACAGATCAGATGCAAGAACAACGGCGTCACGAAGAGTTTCCTCGAAGGCTCCTCGCTGCTCGACGTTTACCACGAGTTCGCTCCGGAGTTGCAAATCCCCTACCCCGTCGTCTCGGCAAAGGTGAACAATACCTCACAAGGTCTTAAGTTCCGCCTTTTCCAAAACCGTGACGTGGAGTTCTTCGATGCGCGTGCCGGCTCAGGACATAGGGTGTATGTGCGTTCATTGTGCTTCGTGCTCTACAAGGCCGTCACCGACGTCTTCCCCGGTTCGAAGCTCTTCATCGAACACCCTATATCGCGAGGCTACTACTGCAACTTCAAGAAACGCGGTGCAGAGCCGTTTACCGAGGACGACGTGGAGCAGATACGCGAGCGTATGGCCGAGATTATCAAGCTCGATATGCCTTTCCGTCGCTTCGAAGCCACCAACGAGGAGGCCCTGCGCGTGTTCTCAGAACGTGGATTTGCCGATAAGGTGAAGCTTCTGGAAACGAGCGGACAGATCTACACAGACTACTATATGCTGGGCGACACCGTGGATTACTACTACGGCCCACTGGTGCCGTCGGCAGGATATCTGAAAGTGTGGGGATTGGAGTCCTACCACGGCGGCCTGCTCCTACGGGTGCCTGATACCAGCGACCCCACAAAGCTGGCGCCCATGATGGAGCAGCCCAAGACGTTTGAGATGTTTGCCGAGAAGGTGAAATGGGACATCATCATGCGGCTGTCCAATGTAGGCGACGTGAACAAGGCTGTGCTGCGCGGCTATGGCTCCGAACTTATCCAGGTGAGCGAGGCGCTGCAGGAGAAGAAGATAGTGCAGATAGCCGAGGAGATAGACAAACGCTTCCGCCAGAAGGACAACCCCATCCGTTTAGTCCTCATCACCGGACCGTCGAGTTCGGGTAAGACAACATTCTGTAAGCGTCTGTCCATACAGTTGCTGGCCTGCGGACTTCGGCCGCTGTCTTTCTCAACCGACGATTATTTTGTAGACCGCGTGGATACCCCCAAACTGCCCGATGGCAGCTACGACTTCGACAACGTGAAAGCCGTGGACTGCGAATTGCTCGACGACCACCTGTCGAGGCTGCTGGCAGGCGAACGCGTGGAGATTCCGGAGTTTAACTTCGTGACCGGCAAGCGCGAATACAACGGCAAACGCCTGAAACTGCAGAACGACAGCGTGCTCATCATTGAAGGCATACACGCCCTGAACCCCATGCTCACTGAGCGTATAGCAGAATCGATGAAGTTCAAGATATTCGTGTCGGCACTGACAAGTATCTCGCTCGACGACCACAACTGGATTCCGACTCAGGACAACCGTCTGCTGCGACGTATTATACGCGACTACAATAAAGGTGCTTTCACGGCCCAGGAGACCATAGCCCAATGGAAGAACGTATGCGATGCCGAGGAGCGATGGATACTGCCCTTCCAGGAGACGGCCGACGTCATGTTCAATTCGGCACTCAACATAGAGTTCGCCGTGCTGCGCACTCACGCTGAAATCATCCTGGCCTCGGTGCCCAAGAACTGTCCGGAATACAGCGAGGCGCACCGCCTGCTGAAATTCATACATTATTTCATTCCCGTCAGCGACAAGGAGATTCCGCCCACGTCCATCATGCGTGAATTCGTCGGCGGCTCAAGCTTCAAGTACTAAAGGACTTTTAAAATAGGACTAAAGAATCAACAATAACAATAATAAAGAAAGATGATTATCACAAACCTTAACCTACATGTAGGCAACGCACGCCAAGCCTTAGTGGCTTTCGCTACTGCAGCGTTGCTGTTAATCTCAACAACCCCAGCCAAAGCCGAACCAATTACCCGCGAGCAGGCACGCCAACGGGCTGAGGCTTACCTCAAGACACGCAGCGGCAGCAAGCATCTGAAAGCCGTAGAGGCGTCTGAACGCCTGTCGCCACGACGCCATGTGCGTAAGATAAAAGGTCTTACGACCGATGCCCTGGACCTCTACTACGTCTTTGACCGCGGTACCGACGAAGGCTACGTCATCGTCAGCGGTGACGACCGCACAGCACCTGTGCTGGGCTACACCGACCACGGACACTTCGACTATGCTCAGCTGCCGCCGAATATGATAAGTTGGCTTACCGGCTACGAGGACGAGCTTGAAGCGCTGCGATCATCCGACGCACCCATCGTGGGGGCCAACGTACCGACCCATGACCCCGTGGAACAGCTGTGCACATCGAAGTGGAACCAAGGCGACCCCTACAACCAGTCGTGCCCGATGTACTTCACGCTCGGCCGCTCCGTTACGGGTTGCGTAGCTACTGCCATGGCACAGATCCTGTACTACCACCGCTCCAAGATGGTAACCGAGACACAGGCTACGATACCGGCTTATCAGGCTTGGGCCGAGAAACCTTACAACAACCAGTACCTGCAGGTTGAGGCCGTGCCCGAGGGTTCGCCTATCGACTGGGCCAATATGACCGATACATACAACAGCTCCTCAAGTGCCAAGCAGAAGAAAGCTGTTGCCGACCTCATGTGGTACTGCGGCGCATCAGTAGAGATGGGCTATACCAACTCCTCTTCGGGAGCCAACTCCTACAAAGTAGCCAATGCGCTACCCAAGTACTTCGGTTTCGGTGAGTCAGTAAAATACCACTATAAGGAGGGTGAAAGTATGACCGAGGAACAATGGGACGCAATCATCTACAAGGAGATAGCTGATTCACGACCCGTTTACCTCAGCGGTGCCAACAAGTCCGGTGGCCACGCCTTTGTGGCCGACGGCTACGACGGTAACCAATGCTACCACATCAACTGGGGTTGGGGCGGATCATCAGATGGCTTCTACATGCTATCGAAACTGAACCCGGGTTCACAGGGCATTGGCGGCTCCGACGGCGGCTACAGCGACCAGCGCGAGATAGTCATTGGCATCGAGCCCATCAACTTCAGCACCCGCGCCATTCCTTTCGAGAACGCAACACTCAAGCGCATCTGCACCGAAGCTTTCGACAAGAATGCCGACGGCACACTCACCTACGGCGAAGTAGCCGAGGTTACCGACCTGGGCGACCACTTCAAGGGCAAGGGTTTCACCACCTTCACCGAACTGTACAACTTCACAGGCCTCACGGCAATTGCTGACGAAGCATTCAGCGGCTGCTCACGCCTCACCAACGTCAAACTGCCCAAGTCTGTCAAGACAATCGGCGCACGGGCCTTTGCTGACTGCCGTGTGCTCAAGGAAATCAACCTGCCTGCCGACCTCACGTCCATAGGCGAAGGAGCCTTCAGCGGTTGCGCCAAGCTGCCCAACCTCACGCTGCCTTCAAGCATCACCGAGATAGCAGCATCATCGTTTGAAGGTTGCACGGCAACCACTGCCGTTGTGCTGCCTCTGGGCATCAAGGCCATTGGCAGCCGAGCCTTTGCCGGCTGCACCAAGCTCACCTCGTTTACCGTGAACAGTGTCAAGCCAGAGCAGATAACCCTTGGTGCAGATGTATGGGCCGACATAGACCTGAGCAAGGCCACACTCCACTGCCTGCAAGGCTCACGTCAGTTCTTTACCACCGCTGCCCAGTGGCGTGACTTCGGCAACCTTTACGAGAAACGCACACTCGGCGCAGGGCATTTTGCAACCCTTGAGACAAACAAGGACTACTACATCTATAATGTGGGCTTAGGGCGCTACCTCACTAACGGCGAAGCCTATGGCACACAAGCCGTGGTGGCCGACACCGACAAGCCCATGCGTTTCCAACTGCGCCGCACAACGAACATGGCCGAAGGGCTCTACTACATCTACACCACTGACCCAA
This sequence comes from Bacteroidaceae bacterium, assembly GCA_016286165.1. GTDB lineage: Bacteria > Bacteroidota > Bacteroidia > Bacteroidales > Bacteroidaceae > Physcousia. The sequence continues at coordinate 201,102 of JAEESE010000002.1, forward strand.
TCAATAGCAACCATATCTTCTTCCGCACAAATACCGACGGTAAGGTAGGCGCAGGAATCAACGCATGTTTCGTAGACGGTCCTGCATCCAACAATACCAAGGCACGTGCTCATTGGCAGGTCGCGCTTGTCGACGGCGAGACCAACGTCTACACCTTCCAGGTGCCCGAGGGCGTCAGCGGCTACTCGGCCACCAAGTTCCTCGGTGTGCAGCCTTCGCACGACAGCAACGCTGCATCACCCACCTACGGCACCTACAGTGACATCGAATATGCCGACTTCACAAGCAACTGCCAATGGATGCTCGTGACCTACGATGCTGCACAACAGGAGACATACAAGCGCGCCGCACGACTCGAGAACCTGCTCAATGCCGCCAAGAAGAAGAGAATGGACTGCACACTCGAGGAGGCCGTATATGCCGATTTCAACGCCACCGACGATGATATCGACAAGGCCTGCCAGCGCCTGCGCAAGAAACTTAACCTCGTCAACTTTGCCGACGATGCCTTCCGCGACGTTTGCTTGAACTCCATCGATGCCGACAGCGACGGTGAGATAAGCTACGACGAGGCTGCATCCATCACCGACATCGATGAATGGTTCAAGAACAACAAGAACATCCTGACGCTCGAAGACCTCAAATACTTCACCGGCGCAGAGTACATACTGGCACGTGCCTTCAACCTCTGTTCCAAGGCCAAACGAGCCATTGTGCCCGAAAGCGTGAAGAATATCTACACCTCGGCATTCATGGCCTGCTCGGCGCTCGAGAGCGTTGAACTGCCCCTTACGCTGCAGAGCATTGGCAACGACGTCTTTAGCGGTTGCACACACCTCAAAGAAGTACGTGTGGCTGTTGCCGACCCGGCATCCATACTCCTCGGCACAAACGTGTTCAAGAGCGTGCCCGTCAGCGAGGCTGTCCTCTACGTGCCCTACGGCAGCAAGGATCTGTATGCCCAGGCCGACGTATGGAAGGAATTCGGAACCATACGCGAGATGCGCGCCGTGAACTTACCCGGCTTTGCAGAACTCGAGCCCAACAAGGACTTCTACATCTACAACCTCGGAGAGAGAGCCTATATTAACAAGGGCGAAGCCTATGGCACGCAGGCCGTAGTAGCCTCCAAGGGACTCGTTTATCAGTTGCACCGCACCGCCAACATGCCCGAGGATACATACTACATGCAGTCACTCGACCTCGGCACTGACGCTAACAAGAACGTACTCTTCCGCACATCCACCGACACCAATGTGGGCAAGGGCATCAAGGCTTGCTTCGTAGACCACAGCATAGGCGCAAGCTCCTACTGGACCTTCAAGTCCGTGGGCAACAATATCTACACAATCCAAGTGCCGTCGAACCAGGCCGACTACGTCGAAGGCGAATACTTCGGAACAGATCGTAACCACGAAACCGATTATACCTACTACGACACCTATGGTATCTACTGGGATATTCCATACAACGAAGCATCACCTGCTGCCGCTCAATGGGCATTCATCGATGCGGCAAAGGTCAAGGAAGCCTACGAAGAGTTTAACCTCTCGGAGAAGCTCAAGGCGCTGCTGACCATAGCCAACGAGCAGAGCGTCAACGTTGTACCCGAGCAGGCTGTCTACGATGACTTCGAGGCTACCACTCAGCAAATCGAAGACGCCATCACGTCAGTGCGCAACAAACTCCACTACATCGACTTCGCCGACGAACGCGTGAAGACGCTTGCCAAGAATCGCTGGGATCTCAACGACGACGATGAAATAAGCATCGAGGAACTGGCCGACGTCAGCGATATCAACACCTTGTTCAAGGGCGTCACTGCCATCAAGAGCCTCGAGGACCTTCAGCACTTCAGCGCCCTGACTGCCATCCCCGAAGACGCCTTCCGCGGCAACGTCAATATGCAGTCGGCAATACTGCCGGCCGGTGTTCGTTCGATAGGCGCAGGCGCTTTGGCAAACACATCAAAACTGCAGTATCTCGCAATCCTCAACCCCGCCAGCGTTGTCGACGGGACCAATTCAGGTTTGACAGTGAAGCAGCTCACGCTATTCGTGCCTACAGCCATGGTTGATGCCTACAAGGCCGACGAATTCTGGGGTAAGTATGATGTTCAGGCATACACGGGTGTGCCTACTGTAACCGTGGAAGCTGCATCACGCCAGTATGGACGCTCCAATCCGAAGTTTACGTACACGGTATCAGGTGCTCCTGTGACAGGCGAACCCGAGCTGACTTGCGCAGTAGAACTCACTACGCCCGTTGGCGACTACGATATTGAAGCCTCAACAGGCACCGTAATCAGCCGAGGCGTGCAGTTCGTCAATGGCACACTCACCATCGTCAAAGCACCCGTCACCGTAACGGCGCAGTCATACACTCGTGCTTACGGCGAGGAGAACCCGACCTTCGAAGCCAAGTATTCATCGCTCCGCAACCGCGAGAAGATAGATGAGGTGCTCACAGCCCAGCCCGTCTTTGAATGCGACGCCACAGCTCAGAGCTATGCCGGCGAATATGAGATACGCGTATCGGGCTGTGAAGCCGACAACTACGAGTTCACCTACGTCAGCGGCAAGCTCACCATCCAAGGAGGTCCCGACGCTATCCGTGACATCGATAATGGCAAATCGTCAGATGACAACATGTACGATATTGCCGGTCGAAAGGTCAACCGCACACAGAATGGTGTCTACATCCGCAACGGAAAGAAAGTAGCGAAGACACGCTAAGCTAAAACATTCAAAGAATCCCCGCTGTCAGCTTAACGGCTGGCGGCGGGGATTTTTTAATAAATCAACTCTCCTTGTGGGCGTCGTCTTTAATTCCTTTTATTCCAAAACAAGCTCCTTACAACGTTTCCTGCTTCAGCTTCTCAACGTAGTCGTCGATGCGACGGATTTCGCGAGGAATCTTGATTTGCTGGGGGCAATGGCTGGTGCATTGGTTGCAGCCTATGCAATGGCTGGCCTGACGAAGGCGTGGCACGCTGCGATCGTAGCCCACAAGGAAGGCACGGCGCTGCTTGCGATAGGTTGGTGAGCCGCTGCTCTGTGGTGTATTGCCCTCGCGTATACATTTGTTGTAATGAGCGAAGATGGCTGGGATATCGAGGCCGTAGGGACAAGGCATACAGTACTGACAGCCTGTACATGGTATTTCCTTCTGGCCATAGATCTCGTGGGCAATATGCATCAGGAACTCGTGTTCAGCTTCGCTGACAGGCTTCAGCGGCGAATAGGTATGCACATTCTCCTGGAGGTGTTCCATATATGTCATGCCGCTGAGCACGGTGAGGACACCCTCGGGGGTTCCGGCAAAGCGGAAAGCCCACGATGCAATGGTGGCTTCTGGGTCGCGTTGCTTGAGCTCGGCGGCTATATCGTCGGAAACACTGGCCAGTCGTCCGCCCAGCAAGGGTTCCATGATGACGGCTGGTATTCCTCGTTTCTGGAGTTCGGCGTAAAGAATCGAGGCATCGACGTTGTCGGGGTTAATCTCATTAGCATAGAACCAGTCGAGGTAGTTGAGTTCTATCTGCACGAAATCCCAATGATACTGGCCTTCGTCGTGCAACTGCATCATGAGCTCAAAGGCACGGTAGTCGCCGTGGTATGAGAAACCGAGGTTGCGGATACGCCCTGCCTCTTTCTGCTCCACGAGCCAGTCCGTAAGGCCGTTGTCGATGAAGCGGCGACGGCACACCTTAAGGCCATTGAGGTTTTCGCCTGTCTCTGGGTCGCGCCCACCACCGCCTATGCTATGCAGTAGCAGGTAGTCGACGTAATCAACCTGAAGTTCCTTCAGCGAATTCTCGAACATAGCCTTAGAAGGTTCAAGTGCCCACTGATCGGAGCCGAAATTAGACAGCTTGGTGGCAATGAAGTATTTATCGCGTGGGTAACGCTTCAGGGCTATGCCTGTGCAGCGCTCGCTAAGACCGCGGCAGTAGACGGGCGCCGTGTCGAAATAGTTGACACCGTGCTCAATGGCATAGTCCACTTGGCGGTTGATCATCTCCTGATCGAAGAGGCCGGTCTGCGGGTCTTCCTCGGAGCCTTCGGGCAACATGGGCAAGCGCATCATGCCAAAGCCGAGAAGGCCGACGACATCGCATGTGTTGGGGTTAGTACGAGTGGTCATAGATGACCCGCTTCCGCTCTTCGCCGAGGGGGATGTGCAGGCTGTGATGAGAGCTGCGCCGGGGGCTGCGGCTGCCGTGGCGCCTGCGATATGTTTTAGGAATGAACGTCTATCCATAGTATTGAGTTGAGAGTTTCTATACTTCCTTATGCACTTCGTGGCCTTCGACATAAATGGCCGAGAATGGGCGGGCGGGACAGAGGTTCTCGCAGGCTCCGCAGCCTATGCATTTGGCTTCGTTGATAGCGGGAACATAAGCGCCCAACTCGTCGTCAGGGTCAAGGGGCACCATCTCTATGGCTCCCGTGGGGCAGTGGCGCGAGCAGTTGTCGCAGTCGACATGGTCGTTGACCGCTACGCAGTTCTTCTTAATCCACACGGCATGACCGACTTGCGTACTTGTCTTCTCCTCAACGGTGATAGGACGAATAGCATCGGTAGGACACACCTCGGCACAGCGGTTGCATTCGGGACGGCAATAACCGCGCTCGAAACTCATCATTGGCTGCATCAATGTCATCAGACCCGTGGAGGGACGCAAGACATGGTTGGGGCATTGGGCCACACAGAGCTGACAGCCTGTGCAGTGCTGTGCGAAATGACGTGCCGACAGGGCACCTGGAGGAATAATGGGTGTAGTGCGTTTAGGGGCTACCTTGTCTTCTATGTCTGCCAACCCGCCATCAACCTTCAGTTTTGCCTCTTGGGCAAGGGCGGCAGTGGCTGTAGCCAGACCCGCTCCAATGAGAAAAGAGCGACGTGAGGCTCCCTCCTCATCGGCCCCTTCCCCGGCCCTTCCCCTGTTCGGGAGTGGAGACTCATTGTTGGCGGCTGCAACCTTGTCCTCCTCGCACTTGAGGGGGAGTGAGGAAAGGCCCCACTTCAACGCATCAAACTTACAAGCCTCGAGGCAGTCGCCGCAAACTACACAACGGGAGTAATCAACTTTGCGGCTCTTGAAATCGATGCAGGAAGCCTTGCAGCTCTTGGAGCAGGCTGAACAGTTGCGGCACTTCTCCTCGTCGAACCTTATCTTCAGCAACGAGAAGCGCGAGATGAAACTGAGGAAGGTGCCCACAGGACAGATAGTGTTGCAATAAGTGCGGCCGCCTATCCAAGCAAGCACGGCGAGCACGACGAGGGTTACGGCTGCAATGATGAACGTTGGCAGGCTACGCATCCATACGTCGACATTGTAGAAGGCATAGCTGTCGTGCTTGGCTGCGATAGAGGCGAGGCCGTTGTTTATCCATTCGTAAACTGGTGCAAACAGGTTCGAGGCAATGCGGCCGAAACTACTGTAAGGCGCCAGCAAGGCCACGAAAGAGCCTACGCCTGCTATCAGGGCAATGATAAAAACAACCAGCACGGGATAGCGCAGCCACTTCATCTCGGGCGAGAACGAGTAGCGGCCTACCTTTTTATTCTTACGCGGGCGCAGGCGGGCGAGGACGTCCTGAAGGATGCCCAACGGACAGATTACCGAGCAGTAGATACGCCCGAAGACAAAGGTCAGAACAATAAGGGCTATGATGACGCCCACGTTCAGCGCAAGCACGGCAGGCAGGAACTGAATGTTGGCCAGCCAACCTGCAATGCGTGGAGCTGTGCCTGTAAAATCGACAAACAGCCACGTGATTAGCAAGATGCTTATCACGGCCAAAACTATGCGAACTTTTCTTAGCATTTTGTCGTGAAAGATTAAATAAATATGTGTTGCGTAAGTTAGTTTATCTCTTCGGCATCAACAATCTCTTCAGCATCTGAGATTTCTTCTGCCTCAGCGAGCTCCGGAGGCACCATGTTGTCCAGATCTTCAGCCTCTGCCTCGGCGATCTCTGGTGACTCGTTGCCGTCGGTTTCTTCGTCAGCCTCCTCGGACTCTGAATTGTCTTTAGTAGTTAGCTTCACTATCCAGATACTGATTTCGTAGAGCATCCAAATAGGCAGCGATACTATGATGAGCGTCATGATGTCGGCCGTAGGCGTGATGATGGCAGCCATGACGAGGATTGCCACTATGGCGTGACGGCGATACTCACTCATCCACGAGGGCTTCAACATACCGAAGCGGGCCAGGAGCCAGGCTATGACAGGTATCTCAAAGACAATGCCGAAGACCACGGACATCAGCAATAACGTGTCAACGTAGCTGGTCAAAGTAAGCAGCGTCTGAATCTCAGAACTCACGCTGTAGGTACCCAGGAACCGCACCGTGAGTGGGAAGATGAGGAAATAGTTGACGGCAATACCCACGATGAACATGCCATAGGCTGCACCTACGAGACGGTAGCTGGCACGACGCTCATCGTCATAGAGCGCAGGCGAGATGAAGCGGAACAGGACATAGATAATATATGGCGAAGCCACCAACAAGCCCATCACCAGCGACACCTTCATGTGAATCATGAACTGCTCGGTGAGCTGGGTGTTGACAAGCTGCAGTTCAAACGGCTCAGCGCCTAAGAAGCGGTAGGTGGGGAAGTTGCTGTCGGTAGGCCATAGGACGAAATCAAAGAGGTAATCCTTGAGGAAAAAGACGCCAATAGCCATGACAACGCCTGCCACCAGCACCTTGATGATACTGCCGCGCAGGACGTCGAGATGATCCCAGAAGGACATCTGCTCGTCCATCACTTCGCCTCGTCCTTATTGTATTCGGCGGCGTCCTTGACGTCCTTAGTCACGTTATTGACCTCGTCGTCGAGGCCTTTCACGCCATCCTTAAAGCTCTTGACACCCTTGCCAAGACCTTTCATCAGTTCGGGAATCTTCTTGCCGCCGAAGAGCAGCAGCACCACGAGGGCGATAAGGATGATTTCGGGAGTTCCTAAATTCATAATTCTCTATTTTTTAGTGGTTATAAATGCTTCTGCGCTGCAAAAATAGAAAGAAAAGTCGGCAAAACTATCTTTTTTTGGCAAAAATATCAGCCTGTTTGATTTATTTTATACTTTTGCACTGCAAACACATGGATTTCTAACTTAAAAACAAACAAAACAATGAAAAAAGCATTACTTACGCTTTGTCTCGTGCTCGCTGGCACGGCAACTTATGCACAGAAATTCGATGAACCCGAACCAGGCGACTGGGCTCTGGGCCTGAACATCCCGATGACTTGGGGCGACGATCTACACCTTGGCGTACAGCCCAAAGTACAGTACTACGCCACTTCACAGTTCCGTATCGAAACCTCTTTCGGCTACTACTTCAAAGCCGGGGATAACAAAGGTAACCGTATAGATTGGGATCTCAATCTCAATTTCCACTACCTCTTCCCCATGAAGGATACGGGTCTCTGGATTTATCCCATCCTCGGTGTACAAATGCTTCATCGTCACTACACAGATAGCAAAGCCTTCAAGGAAGAATATAAGGCGGACAATCCTGGGGATGACATGGATGATCACATGCGCGTAGGCCTCAACATAGGTGCCGGACTGCAGTACGACATTGAAGAGCGCCTCTATGTCAATGCTGAGGTCAAATACACCTACACCAACGACTTCGACCGCGGCAACGTGCTCATAGGCATCGGCTACCGCTTCTAAATTTCTCCTCCTTTAGTACGAGGAAACTCTGCCAACACAAAGGACTGTTCGACACCTGTCAAACAGTCCTTTATTCTATACCTACTAACAGTAGACATTAGCCCATGTTTTGCGCCCATTCTTAACTCTTTGTCCCCCGGCAAGCTGTCAATGCGATGAGCGCAGAGCTAAAAAGGATGGATAAGCATGAGAAAGTTATCATCTTATTTTCGTACTCGTATTGTGCAAGGGCTCTCGAGTTGTTGTTGCCACTGCTGAAGCCAATTGAACCATTGAGCAGATGAGCGGAAGCTGTCACGCTCCATAAGTGCACAGATGGCAAGATGATAGCGGATATGACCGTCGCAGGGACGAAGGATAGTGAGGTAGTTGTAGGTATCTTCTTTCTTAGACACGAGGTAGGGCGCAAATGCAACTACGCCAAGACCAACGCCCTCGATAAGGTCTTCGGCTGCTTTATCGGGAACGTTCTTGCCCCATGAGCCGACAAGACCGTTTGTCCTGTCGATGAAACCTTCGTTTTCCAGCTCCAGTTTCTGAACGCCCGAGCAGAATTGAAGGTCGTCAACACCAGGGCCAGCAAGATGAATATCCACTTCTACATCGCGATGACCGGCATAAATAGTGTAGCGCTGGCGCATCTGAAGAGTCTTGCCAGCATAGAGCCAGTTCTTATCCCACACCTCAACAATGGCACGCACGGGGCCAGAAGCTATTACTCGCTGACCTCTGGCCTCAACGCTATCGACGTAAGTAGGCTCGCCATTGACATATCCACGGAAGGAGCCGGCGCCGACACTCGGACCGGCAAACAAGATATCACAGCCAAGTCCGGCAGCAATATCCTCGCGCGTGCTATAGAAATTGGTCTTGTCGAGCACTAGTTGAGGCGTGGGCTTGCCGTAGATGTCGATACTCTGCCGATGATCCATATAGACGCGGAAGCCCACAAGTTCACTCTCCCACTGCGCTCCATGGCCATAGATGGCATCGTAGGTGGCAAGAGGTTCGTTGCGGCCTTGGTATTCTATACTATTAATGTAGGGATAGCGGTATTTCCTATCCCACACTTTCATGAAGGCCGCCGTGCGAGGAGAACAGGTTTCATTCGATGAAATGGGCAAAAATTGAACCTTAAAGGTTTCTGTAGTATTAGCCGGCACATCGCAAACGAATGCCAGTTCATCAGGAACGAGGTCGCCGTCAAGATCATCAAGCTGAGATGGGAGGGCTGACTTGGACTCTCCCGCCATGACCTTTGCTGACAGGACATTCGCCGCTTTCTTCTTCAGCGTCTGGTGAAGGTTAATGACAACGGGCACGTCCTTGCGGTCGGCATCTGAGGGGTTTGTCACCTTGACGGTTACAACGCCCACCTCCTTACCCTTCCAGTCAGCTGCTACCTGTGCTGACAGCATATATGGCAACAATAATGAAATTGTAAGGACAAATATAAGCTTTACTCTCATTGTTCTCTTATAACTTTTAATTATGCACTTTTAATCTTTCATTTTCTCTTTTCACTGCACTCTTTCCACTTCCCTCGCCCACACGGGGTAGCAAAGGAGCCCTTACACTTTTCACTCAGTCCTGCGGTATCACCTCCAGCAGATAGATTGCATCAAGACTCCAAAGGGCGCAGTCGTTGGTCGTCGTCTCGGCACTCTCTACCAAAGGCTGGGGCACCTCAGGCGGCAACAGTTGCTTGGGATTAAAGCGGTAGTGCTGCTCTGGCCCGCTATAGCGCCACATATCCTTCCATGTATCTTCTGCCATAGCCTTGTCACCCAGCTTGGCAGCGGCGTAGCCTTTGAGTCGGCTTATGCGGAAACGGTTCTTCGTCACCTGATGATAACGGACATTATGATCCAGGTACACAGCCTCGAACTTCTTGTCAGGTACCATCTCCAACATTTCATGCATAAGTTCGAAGCCGCCCATGATAAGTTTCAGATGGTTGGTTGAGGTCACAGCCGTGTCGCCTTCGTAAGAGAGGATGCCGGTGGCGGGATCGTAGCCAAGCACGCCCGGGCCCGTGAACATACCGTGCGGCAAGGCTGCAATACTCTTCATGCCCGCCTGTATCTTCTTAAGGTATTTGGTGTCGCGCGTGCGTTCATATTCTGTCATCCAGTTGCCGGCGTAGGCTACCCAGTCGGGGCCTATGCGCAGACGGGCAGGAGCCGTACACGGATATTTCTCGCGTGGGAGCGCCAGACGCATAGGATCTATGGTATAAAGCATCTGATCGGCATCCTTGACAGCCGTCATCAGGTCGCCCGTGCGTTCGTCGGTGGTAAGATAGTAGAAGAAGCGGTTCCATGCGGCCTGCGAGATACGGGCCTCCTTGGCACCGCAGCCCCAGTGGCTGACGTTATGCCTTGAACCCAAGCCCGCATAAGGTCCGATATGATATACATCCACTTCCATCGTGTGACGAGTCATAGCCTCAGCCATGCGCCATACATCGGGACGAGCCGTGCGCAGGAACGAATACCACAGCCACGATATACTGCCAAGCTCAGTATTATCCCAGGCGAAACCGCCCACGTCGTATTTCCATTCATGCCGTACGGGGTCGTAGCCATGCATGAAATCGCCGTAATTCCAGAAACCGTACCAATGGCGCTCGTCAACGGCCCGCTTATAGAAATCGAGATATTCCGAGAGCTGTCGCTCAACGGCGGCGCGACGCTCGTTGGTGCTGTCGGGCAGGCTCCACACGCCGAAGGCACGACGCGAATGGAGATATTCCGGCGTGCAGACCAACGGCGCATCTTCTGCCATCATGGCAGCACGCTGAGCTACGGCAGCCTTGCCGGGGAAAGCACGCTCGGGAAGGAGCGTGAGCACCGATGTGCGGGCTATGCCATAAGGCGTGGACATCCCTTCCTGCACATCTTCATAGCTGGCGTTGAGGTCATGGGCCACGTTGTCGTAGTGGCGCAAGTCCATAGCTCCGCCTTCGGGCGCCCATAAGTAAGCCGTGAGGTATGCTGTGTCATGCGTTGCACTGTCGATTTGCAAGCTTGCCGGATAACTCTCCCAGAAGTCCTTGACAGCAACGCCAAGGCCGCCGCTGACATCACCGGCGAAGGCATAGCCTGCGGCACGCTGACCGGTGTGAGTGCCTATCCATTGGTTGTTGGCATGAGCGCGCTTGGTAATGGCATAGCCCTGGTCGGTGAGCTGCGTTAGGCGGTAAGTGTTCCACTTTGCCCAGTGGTGCAGCAACTGGCGGTTAGGCTCATCGAAGAATTCAGGCTCCGGGATGCGCTCGCCTGCCACTTGCTTGAACTCGAAACTCATGTCCATGCCTTTCATCAAGATACGACGACCGCTGAGCGGCTGCACGCTTTCCGTCCACACACCGCCGTCCTGCGTGGCAAAGGCTACATGGCGGTTGTAGGCCTGCTCGCGCATAGGCACCTCGAAACGCACGCCCAGCGAGCGGATGAAGTCGCGACTTTGCTCACCGTCGTAGGTAAAGGAGTGCACCATTTTCACCTGCTCTGAGCCGGCATAGAAATACAAACGGACAGTGAAGGGCAGCCACTGGGTAGGCGTCTTATCCTCCCCGAAGCCGGCAGAGGTGGGCACTATCTTCAGCTGGTTGACGTCGTAAAGGTAATAGCCTTCAAGCTTCACCACCGCCCTCACGTTGCCTGCACGCTCCACCTCAGCCTTCTCAATATTAGAGATGTAGTTGTGAAACGTGATACTTCCTGCGTCCTCGGCATAGGGCTTATCCTGCGTAGTGCAGACCAATTGCCCGCAACCGGCCACTCTCGTGCCACCAAGTACAAGGCTGTCGATTATTGCAGCTCCGCGTTTCGGGATATAAGCTGCAAAGTCGCCCGAGCTGATACGGATTTGGGACGCTGTTTCGGAAACGGATATATTCTTCGCCTCTGGGGCATTTCCGCCTTTTACCTTTGTATTCAGGCTCACACTTTCCGTGCCGCCAGGTACTACTGCTGCAAAACCGCCCCATTTCACCGAGCCGTCGGGCCAGTAGGCCGTAGGCCAGAAGTCAGCAGGAATGACCTCGCCAGTTTGGGTCGTCAGGCTGAAGCGGTCCTTAGGTTTGAACTCTCCTTTCAGAAAAGGAATGCCGAAACTAACAGGTTTATTGGTCTGAGGCACAGAACCTATCCAATGCAAGCGTGCCGTGGTGTCGGCAAACGCCGTGAGCGAAGCGCTGCAAATGAGCGCTAAAATAAGTCGTTTCATCATCATAAAGATTTTTTATGGCACAAAGTTAATAAAAAGTTTCAAGTTTAAAGTATAAGTATAAAGTTTTTTGTATTTTTGCGCCCAATAGATACCTATTAAACTTTACTTGCATGAAAAAGCTACTCTTCATGGCAGCCATGGTGTGCTGCCTCGTCGCGTGCAACAAATCAGCACGCCAAGCCGATGAAATCAACGACTCCACAACCCCACTTCACCTGCTGAAGCCCGACTACAAGGTTCCCTACGGCGAGCTGACTGCCGACGAGGTGAAAGCTGACCTCGAGCGCGTGTTCGCCTACATCGACAGCGAACGGCCTCAGGGTTTCGTTGATGCCGACGGCAAGGTGATCTCTGACAACAAGCGGCTCTATCCGCTGGAAGAGGGAATCAGCCTGCATCGCGGTGCTTTCCGCATTGGCTCCTACGAATGGGGAATTACCTATCAGGCCTTGCTCGCCGCCAAGGATGCCACAGGAGATATGCGCTACGAGGAGTATGTATTTAATAATCTGACATTGCTGACCACAGCTTATTATCTTTTCAAAGAGCGTGATGCCGACAAGCCCGAGGTGGCCGATGCACAGATGGAACAGGTAATCCACCCCCGTGCCCTCGATGATTGCGGCACGATGTGTACGGCAATGATGAAGTGGATGAAGCGGAACGAATCAACCGGTGAGCATAAGACCACGGTGGAAGGCGATTTCGTTCACTTTGATGTGACAGAGGATACGCTCATCAATAATTACTTCAACTTTGTGGAGCACGGACAGTACCGTCTTGAGGACGGACTCTTCGCACGCCACCGTCCACAGCACAACACCGTCTGGCTCGATGATATGTATATGGGGATCCCGACCATTGCATACGCCGGCATCTACTTCAACGACCCGAAGTACTTTGACGAGGCGGCTACGATGTTCAAGAACTTTGTCAAGCGGATGTGGGTTCCTGAGAAGAAGATCTACCGCCACGGATATGTAGAAGGGCTGGCGCAGCAGCCGACATATCACTGGGCACGAGCCAACGGGTGGGCCTTGCTGACCACTGTTGAGCTGCTTGATATGCTGCCCGAGAGCCACCCCGACCGCCCATTCATACTGAATCAGCTGCAAGAGCACGTGGCCGGACTTTGTGCTCTGCAAAGCAGCGAAGGCTTCTGGCACCAGCTCTTGGACCGCAGCGACTCATACCTCGAGACCTCAGCCACGGCCATCTACTGCTATGCCATCGCCCATGCCATCCGCAAGGGCTGGCTCGAAGGCATTACCTACGGAGGCGTAGCCCAACTGGCATGGCACGCCATCAGCACCAAGATCACAGAAGAAGGTAAGGTCGCCGGCACCTGTGTAGGAACGGGAATGGCCTTCGACCCCGCTTTCTACTACTACCGCCCCGTCAGCCCTGCTGCCGCTCACGGCTACGGCCCCGTCATTTGGGCTGCCGCCGAGATGATTAACCTACTGTGTGAGTGGTATCCCCGTACTAATGACAGCGGACTCCACTACTACAAACAGGAGCAGACGAACCCCTCTCCCCTATTCTATCTGACCGAGGACGGAAAGGGCGAAGCTGTGAAATAAGGCATTCAAGGATTCCATGTCGAATTGAAAGCCGTTCCCAAACAAGGGAAGGCGACCATAAGCCAACCTGGGAACGACTATTGGCTCAATTGAAAACGACTATTGGCTCAATTGGAAAGCAACAATAAGCCATATTGGAAACGACAATAAGCCATATAGAAAACGGCGATAAGCCCAATCTAATTAGTTTTTCCCACCGGTGGGAAAAGCTTATATGACCGGTCATACCGGGCTTTCCCACCGGTGGGAAAAACGGATACGACCAGTCGAATGTTGCAGTTCGACTGGTCGTATTTTTTTGCGATGATATTGCAATAGACTTATTGAAGGTATTGCAGTTGAATTATTGAAGATTTTACAGCTGACTTATAGAGGATATTGGAGTTGGCTTATGAACGGGGAATAACCTACAAGAAGCCTGCTGAATTCAACCTACAGCGCGGGATTACGCGAAGTGAATCATGTGGATACGCTCGCCGCCTTCCTCGTTGCGGCCCATCTCTATACGCACATCTTCGTTGAAATGAGCGAGGAAGCGGTCGGCTTCGGCACCAGGGAAGAGGCGTTCGGTATAGACCGTGCCCCGTGTAGCATAAGCGATGAATCCGCCTCGGTGCTGCGGTTCGGTATCCTTCGCCCCGCGCCATTCGTTTATAATCTGTTGCCTAACGGCTGCGATGCTCTGTCCGGGCCACACTTTTTCGATGAAATCGAGGATATTTGAAGTTAGCAAGCCGCATTTTACGAGCAATGTCTTAATGTCGCGACGCTTGGTTTCGGTGTCGAGTTTGGCATCGCGGAAGTGGTCGCAGATGATGTCCAACTCGGCATTATAGTTGCGTAGCAGCACGTAAAGCTTGCTTATCATGAAGAACTCGTCCTCCTGTTTGTAGAACAACTCATCGTGAATATCTTCGAGATTTACCTTCATCTTCACCAAATGTTCCTCAGAGGGGTAAACGAGATACTTACTAAGGCGCATCTTCTCGCCGATAGTGTAGGAGCATACCAAATTGCGGTAGAGATGCCGGCACATTTCTATGAGCAGGTCTTTCTGGACCTCGGGCTCCAGACGATACGTATTGCGCTCTGTTTGTTCCTGCGCAACCAAAGTCTTTTTCGCATAAACCATTGAACGATAAGCAAAAACGGCAGCTGGGATGGCCACTCCAAGTGAGAGACAAGCCACGATGAAAGCGGACACAGTCCAAGGATAGGCTGATGTATTCTTGGCGGTCTGCTCGATAGCTGCGGCTGTGTCAGGCGAGATGGCCTGAGCTAAAATAATTAATGTGTAGTAAGTCATTGGTTTTGGATTTAACTCCGCAAAAGTAACATCTTATCGATAAAAGGCAAAACTTTTTAAGCAGAAAGTGAAAAGGATTGCAGAATATTTGCTACTTTTGCAGTCGCAACTCACCTTGATATGATAGATCGTCAGACTGTAGATAGGATTTTGGATACGGCAAACATCGTAGATGTCGTATCAGACTTCGTGACCCTACGGCGTGCAGGCGCAAACCTCAAAGGTCTCTGCCCTTTCCACGACGACCGCACGCCCTCGTTCATGGTGTCGCCATCGAAGAATATCTGCAAGTGTTTCGCCTGCGGCAAGGGTGGCACGCCCGTGCATTTCATCATGGAGCACGAGCAACTGACGTATCCTGAGGCTTTGCGATATCTTGCAAAGAAATACAATATCGAGATTAAGGAGCGGGAGCAGACCGATGAGGAGAAAGCCGAGCAGAGCGAGCGCGAGAGTCTCTTCGTGGTGAATGAATGGGCCAACGAATGGTTTCAGGCGCAGATGAACGACACCGTCGACGGCCGAGCCATAGGTCTGGCCTACTTCCGTCAACGTGGTTTCCGCGACGATATCATCAAGAAGTTCCAGTTGGGATTCTGCCCCGACAAGTACGATGCGCAGTGGCAAGCTGCTAAAGCCGAAGGTTTCAACGAGGATTACATACTGAAAACCGGCCTTTGCATCCGCAACGAACAAGGCAAGACATACGACCGTTTCCGCAACCGCGTGATCTTTCCCATTCATTCCATATCGGGAAAGGTGGTAGGCTTCGGCGGCCGTGTGCTGGACTCGCGCACCAAAGGCGTAAGCATAAAATACCAGAACTCCCCCGAAAGCAGCGTTTATAGCAAGAAACGAGAGCTCTACGGCTTGTTCCAGGCCAAGCAGGCAATAGTGAAGAACGAGCTATGCTATCTCGTTGAAGGCTACACCGACGTGATGGCTATGCACCAGATGGGCGTCGAAAACGTGGTAGCCTCCAGCGGTACAGCGCTGACCGAGCAGCAGATTCGCGCCATCCACCGTTTCACGGAGAATATCGTAGTAATCTATGATGGCGACGCAGCCGGCATCAAGGCTTCGCAACGCGGTATTGATATGCTGCTGGCCGAGGGCATGAGTGTAAAACTGCTCTTGCTGCCCGACGGCGACGACCCAGACAGCTTCGCCCGTAAGCATACGTCCCAGGAATATCAGCAGTATCTGACTGAGCATCAGGTAGATTTCATACGCTTCAAGACCGACCTATTGCTGACTGAAGCGCAGGGCGATCCTATCAAGTTGTCGCGTCTGGTAAACAACATCGTCGACAGCATAGCCGTGATTCCTGATGAAATCACTCGCACATTCTATATCAAAGAGACATCGCAGATGCTGGCCGTTGAGGAACGCATCATAACAAGTGCCGTGGCCAGAGTGCGCAAACGCCAGCGCGAGGAACGCCAGAAAGAGCGCGAGCGTGAGACCAGAATGCAGAATCAGCCCGCCAACGGACCTCAACAGACAGGCACTACGTCAGAACAAGCCGGAACAGAGGCTGCCCTAACGCCAGAAGAAGAGGCCGCCATAGCTGGCACCGCACCGCCGACGCCCGAAGGAGAAGGCTCTCAGCCAACGGCAAACACGACGATAAACATAACCAAAGGCCGTCGCGACGGCGAAAAGGCTATTCTTCAAGCCGAGGCTCTGATTATTCAGATGATAGTGCGCTACGGCGAAAAGGTGATGTGCGAAGTGGAGAACGACGAGGGTGAGATGCAACCGCTGACGGTGGTGGAGTTTGTCGACTACTCGCTGAATGAGGACAACCTCGAACTGCGCGACCCGCGTCATAGGCAAATCATGGCCGAAGCTCTCGAGCATTTTGCCGACGAGGGCTTCCGTGCCGACCGCTATTTCGAGAATCATCCCGATATAAGGATAGCCGAGCTGGCCAACGAACTGGCCCACGACCCCGAGACGCTAAGCCGTATTCACGAGAGCGGAATGCCAGTGAAACCAGAAGAGCAGCGACTGCAGGAAGTGGTGCCCCATGTGATGGGCGACTACAAACTGGCCATTGTCGACGAAGAGCTGCAGATGCTGATGCGACAGCTGAGCGATGCCAGCGTGATGGCATCGAAGGAACAGTCGGCAGCCTTGCTGAAACGTTATCAGGAGTTGAAGCAGATTCAAGGCAGTCTGGGACGTGAGCGCGGCGACCGCGTGATAACATAAGGCCTCAGCCCAGCCTTAAAAGATTGTGCCAATAAAACGTTCACAGGCGCTTGACCATTGTGTGTCAAGCGCCTGTGAGCTTTAGTCATTTGGATATCCCAAGCGAATCTTCCATCATCTGCTTTTCGTAGGCTTCGCGGAGCAACTCATCGAAAGTCCTCACGCGGTCCAGATTCTCGAGTGCATTCATAGCGCGCTTGTGCCTACGCTCGCGTTTGCGCTGCTTAATGGCAAAGGGATGAGTGGCTTTGTCATTGAAATTCGGAATGATCTTCTCCAGAATATCGCCTAACGAAGGGGGAGCCATAGGCACTTCAACCAACTTGCCGCCGTGAAGCGGGAAGGAATCTATAGGAAGAATACGGCCGCCACGGACCAATAGTTCCTCCATGAGATTCGTGGGGAGCGAGTCGACATTCTCGGTCAACGTATCCTGAGGCTCAGGACGTGAGGACGCGAAGGCAATGAAAGCCAGTAAGACTAACTGTTTCATACGATGGAATCGAGTTCTTTCTTTATTTCAACAAGTTGATCGCGTACACCTTGGAGGCGATTAAGCAGGTCGTTGGTGTTGCGGGCGCCTTCGCGGTTGCGCTGGATGAGCTCGCGGGCAGCCGCCAACTTCATGTTGCGGCCTTTCACGAGGTCGTACACCAGGCGTATCTCCTCGATATCTTCCTTAGTGTACATTCGAGCACCATTGCTGCTCTTCTTGGGGTCGATGGTCGGGAACTCCTTCTCCCAGAAGCGAAGCAGCGAAGTAGGCACCGAGAACATCTTGCTGACCTCAGCTATGGAATAGAACGTTTTGAGGTCCTTGTTGGGGTTAAAAGCCATAGGTCGAAGGTATATTAATGGTGAAAAGCCTGATTGGATAATTCGCGTGATATATCTAATGTGTGGTCGTGGCCGATTAAGCCTTTATCAGCTCCAGGAACTTGTCGATGGCAGCTGAAAGGCCGTCGGCGTTCTTGCCGCCGGCTGTGGCGAAGTGAGGCTGGCCGCCGCCACCGCCCTGCATGAGCTTGGCAGCTTCGCGAATAGCCTGACCTACGTTTACGCCGTGCTCCTTGACGAGGCTGTCGCTGGCTGCGCAAGTCAACATAGGCTTGCCCTCGTTGACAGAACCTATGCAAACGATAGCGTTGTCCACTTCAGCACGGAGCTGGAAGGCGATATCCTTGACGGCATCTGCCGGAAGAATGGTCTTGCCAGAGATGATGGTGATGCCTTCACGCTCAATAGCCTTGTGAAGCAAATCCTGCTTGAAAGCCTGTGCTTTCTCGTGGAGGAAGGCCTCTGCCTGCTTCTTCATGTCGGCATTCTCCATCATGAGGCGGTCGATGGCGCCCTTCAGATCAGGCACTCCGTTGAAAGCCTGACGAATCGACTCCATGGTGTCCTGCATCCTGTAGAGAGCCTCCTCGACCTTGGCGCCTGTGATAGCCTCGATACGGCGTATGCCGGCTGCGACGCTACTCTCGCCTACAATCTTGAACATACCTATCTGTCCGGTAGCTTTCACATGGCAGCCGCCACAGAATTCTACGCTCTGACCGAACTGCACAACGCGGACGCGGTCACCGTATTTCTCGCCGAAGAGGGCAATGGCGCCCAGTTCCTTCGCCTTCTCAATAGGCACATTACGATGGTCCTGAATGGGAATGTTCTCGCGGACGCGCTGGTTTACAATGCGTTCCACCTGGCGAAGCTCTTCGGGAGTAACTTTCTGGAAATGACTGAAGTCGAAGCGAAGACCATCGGGTGACACAAGTGAACCTTTCTGCTCGACATGCGTGCCGAGCACTTCGCGCAAAGCCTGGTCCAAAAGGTGTGTAGCGCTGTGGTTTGCCTCGCTGGCACGACGCTTGTCGGTGTCGACACAAGCCATGAAATTAGCCTCGGGATGCTCGGGCAGTTTCTTGGCGATGTGCACGGTGAGACCGTTCTCGCTCTTGGTGTCGATGATGTCAATCGTCTCATATTCGCTGACGATGACGCCCTGGTCACCTACCTGTCCACCCATTTCGGCATAGAAAGGAGTGTGGTCAAGGACTATCTGATAATAGGTCTGTTTCTTCTGAACGACCTTGCGATAGCGGAGTATGCGGCACTCGTATTCGGTGAAGTCCCAGCCTACGAACTGGCTCTCGGCGGGAGAACCGCCAAGGTCAACGACTTCCTGCCAGTCATCAGTCTCAACAGCTGCTGCGTTGCGGGCACGCTCTTTCTGTTTCTGCATCTCAACATTAAAGCCTGCCTCGTCCACGGTGAGAGCATTCTCGCGGCAGATAAGTTCGGTGAGGTCGAGAGGGAAACCATAGGTGTCGAAGAGTGTGAAGGCCTCGGTGCCGCTTATCTCGCTCTTGCCGGCGGCCTTGGTGTCGGCCATGACGCGGTCAAGGAGCTTAATACCGGTTTCGAGTGTGCGGAGGAAACTCTCCTCCTCTTCCTTCATCACCTTGTCGATTAGCTGCTGCTGAGCCACAAGCTCGGGATATGCCTCGCCCATCTGCTCGGTCAAAGTAGGCAACAGCAAGTGCATGAAGGCACGCTTCTGTCCGAGGAAAGTGTAAGCATAACGTACAGCACGGCGCAAGATACGACGGATGACGTAGCCTGCTTTAGCGTTGGAGGGCAGCTGACCGTCGGCAATGGAGAAAGCCACGGCACGGATGTGGTCGGCAATAACACGCATTGCCACGTCTACATCCTCGGCTTCACCGTACTTCTTGCCCGACAGCTGTTCGATGGCACGTATGGTTGGCTGGAACACATCGGTATCGTAGTTGGAGTGCTTGCCCTGGAGAGCGCGAACCAGACGTTCGAAGCCCATACCCGTGTCGATGACGTTCATTCCGAGCTTCACCAAGGAGCCGTCGGCCTTACGCTCGAACTGCATGAACACCAAATTCCATATTTCGATAACTTGTGGATCATCCTTGTTGACAAGATCGCGGCCGGGTGTCTTGGCTTTTTCCTCGGGTGTGCGGCTGTCGAGGTGAATCTCTGAACAGGGACCGCAGGGGCCTGTGTCGCCCATCTCCCAGAAGTTGTCGTGCTTGTTGCCGTTGATGATATGGTCGGCGGGCACGTGCTTAGCCCAGTAAGATGCGGCTTCATCGTCGCGTGGAATGTTCTCTTCGGGCGAACCCTCGAACACAGTTACGTAGAGGTCCTTGGGGTCGAGCCCGATGACATCAACCAGATATTCCCAAGCCATATCTATGGCGCCCTCCTTGAAATAATCGCCAAACGACCAGTTGCCGAGCATCTCGAACATGGTATGATGGTAGGTGTCATGGCCTACCTCTTCAAGGTCGTTGTGCTTGCCGCTCACGCGGAGGCACTTCTGCGAGTCGGCGCGGCGGCGCGGCTCGGGATCCTTGGTGCCAAGGATGATATCTTTCCACTGGTTCATGCCAGCGTTGGTGAACATTAGTGTGGGGTCGTCCTTTACGACCATAGGAGCAGAGGGCACGATAGCGTGTCCTTTTTGAGCGAAGAACTGCTTAAAGCTCTCGCGGATTTCATTGGCTGTTCGCATTATAATTATTTCGATTTACTGATTTCCTTTTTCAATTTGGGCGCAAAGGTACAAAAAAATTGTTCACGCTAACTTGTTTATACATTAATTAATATAGTTTTTCAGAACAAATGAGCGTGAACAAAGTGTCTATTGAAATAAAGTGAAATTTACGCTGCCGTAAACACGATGATCTACGTAATGGGGATGTGAGGTGAAATCATGCGCAGCTCCGTGCTCAAGCACGAAAAGCCCGTCAGGTTTGAGGAGCGACGAACCGTCCTTGAACACCAAGTCGGGCAGACGGTCTATCTCGGGCAAGGCATAAGGCGGATCGGCGAAGATAAAGTCGTAGGGCTCGGCTGTCTTGACAAGGAACTTAAGCACATCGGCCCTCAAGAGCGTGACCTGTGCCTCGGCTCCTAAGGTGTGCAGGAACTTACGGATGAATGAGCAATGCTGAGCGTCCAGTTCTACGGCTGTGACATGACTGCAACCTCTCGAGAGCAGTTCCAGCGTAATGCTTCCGGTGCCGGCAAAGAGGTCGAGTGCTCGCGGGGCATCGCCTTCGAAATCTATGTAGGCACGAAGTACATTGAACAGGTTCTCTTTGGCAAAATCCGTAGTGGGACGTGCCTTGAACGAGCGTGGAACGTCGAAATGTCTGCCTCTGTATTTGCCTGCTACTATACGCATATCTGAGATGTTTATAATCTATTGAGCAACAATGCCTTGAGGTCAACGGGCATATTGCGTTCACGGGCAAGGGCTACATTCGGAAAGAGGTCTGACGAGGCTACGGAATCAATGTTGCGAAGATAAAGCTCAAAGCCCTGACAGAGCGCTTTCTGTTCGCTATAAGCCTCGTCGGCAATGACGACAAGGTGGTCGGTCTCAGCATCCAACCCCAGCATCTGCCACACGTTGAGCACGTAGTATTGAATGTTTGGTGCCAGCGTTTCAGCAAATGTGTTTGCATATTTTATGCGTCCTTTCTCAATCTGGGCTACTATTATGCCCTCGCCTGAAATGCAACAATATAAGTTGCGACCGCTTCGCTCGATATCGTCGTCGTAGCGCAACAACCGTTCCAAAAGCATTGAACGTGAGGCGAAGAAGCGCGCCGTGGGATAATATTGCAGGATGACATCCTCGACATCGCGGTCGATGGAAAAGAGCTCCACCGATTCTAATTCCGGCAATATCGTGTATGCTACCCGGTTGGAGGTTACTGCCTCTTGCGGGAAGGTGAAGGCAAACAGCTCGGTAGCTTCGTCACGACGAAAGGCCTCCAGGGGCACATGCGTAGAAGGTGTGCATACGAGGATATAGGCCTGGTCAATTTGACGGTTAAAGTACTCAGGCTTAGAGAGTTCGCGTTGCAGTTGCTGAGCTATGGGCACATTTGCATCCGCAGCAAAATGCTCGCCGCGGATAAGGCTGTTTGACTGCACATCACAGACATAAAAAGAAAATCCATCCGCACGCAGGCGGATGGATAGACTTAGGGGCGTGAAGGATTTATTCCCAGTTGCCGGCATTGTTGTTCCAGTTGTGAAGGTCGCCAATCTTAAGGCCGGGGTATGCACCCATATCATCAGCCAGCTGACGACGGTTAACAATCAGGCGCTCGCCGTTGCGACCCATGTTCTTGAGGAAGCTCTCATCGGGGGCGCAGCACTCCATTACATACTGCTGAGTGCCAGAACGTGTGACTGTGAGGAACGTCTCGAGCAAGAAGGTATCGCCCTCGGCAAAGGGGATGTAACGCAGCGAGTCGGGGTTGAAGCCTTCACCGAAGAGTGAGTCAGCGAGGTTCACCCACGTGGTGTCGCGACGGAAGCCCTGCAAGCCATTGGCGGCTATCTCGGCTGCATTGCCGCGAGCTACGATAGCTGCAGCCTTAGCCTCGGTAAGGCCCTTCTCCATCTGTTCGTCAGAGAGAACGCCTTCCTTAACAATCTTAGGAATACGTCCTGAACGGACGAACTCGACGAGCTTCCACAGACTGTCGCAATAAGCGGCATCCGGGTGCTGGAGTTTAAACTGTTCCTGCGCTTCCTTGATCTGAAGGAGGCGTGCCTTGACGGCATTTTCACGAGCTGTAACTTCCTTCTGGAAATCGATGTCGTCTTGAATACTACGCCAGCAGATGAAGAGCAGGCCGACGACGCAAAGCGCTAAAAGCGCATTAAAAACCTTTTTCATAACGTGTATATGAAGCTTTTTTAGTACATTTGCATCGCAAAAGTAAAACAAATTATTTGAATAAGCCTCATCTTCGATGATTTTTTTCACTTCAAATGGCATTAAATGATGAAATGAGGGGGTTAATACTCGATAATTTCGGGTTTATGCCCACCAGTGAGCAACAAAATGCGGCCAAAATGATGGCTGACTTCGTCCTTGACCGTGATGGCGAGAGAGTCTTCATCTTGAAGGGCTATGCCGGCACCGGAAAGACGACACTTGTAGGAGCTTTGGTGCGAGCGCTAGACCAGTTGCAACAGCGCACCGTCCTCATGGCGTCGACAGGTCGTGCTGCGAAAGTCTTCTCACTGCACACCGGCCACACAGCTTATACCATACACAAGCGTATATACCGCCAGAAAGCATTCACAGGCACAATGGAGGGCTTCCTTCAGGGAGTCAACCTGATGAAACACACTTTGTTCATCGTCGATGAAGCCTCGATGATTGCCAACGACAGGTCTTTCAATTCGCCTTTCGGTTCCGGCCAGCTACTGGACGATCTCATACAGTTTGTCTATTCCAGTGAAGGCTGTCGGCTGATGCTTATAGGCGACACCGCGCAGTTGCCGCCAGTGGGCGAAACGGAGAGCCCGGCCTTAGTCCCTGAAATACTTGCAAACTACGGCCTACATGTCACTACGACCACGCTTACACAAGTGGTGCGCCAGCTGTCGGAGTCAGGCATTCTATGGAACGCTACAATGCTCCGTCGCGCCCTGGCCGAGGACAACACTTACGAATTCCCACGTCTGCGGCTGACCGCTGACGTTGTGTATATGCCTGGCAATGAGCTTATCGAAGCGTTGGAACAAGCATATTACGAATGCGGGACAGATCAAACTATCGTGGTTACACGCTCTAACACGCGGGCAAACGCCTTTAATCAAGGCATAAGGGGGCGTATACTGGGGTATGAGGAGGAACTGTGCGGGGGCGACAGAGTGGTGATTGTGAAGAACAACTACCATTGGGTGCAGCCCGAGGCCGAGGAAATAGCCAAAAGATACGAGAGGGATGAACGTCGCAGGCAAGGAATGGCCGAACCATCACAACCCGAAGATGAGCATAAAAGCCTCGCAATGGATTTCATAGCCAACGGCGACACAGCCATTATTCGCCGTTTTCGCAATGAACGCAGTGAGCACGGATTCCGTTTCGCCGATGTAACCTTGAAGTTTCCAGACTTCAATGATCTGGAGGTAGATGCCACCGTAGTCTTAGACACGCTCGCCAGCGAAGCTCCTGCTCTGACGCGAGAGCAGCAAGACCAGCTGTTCCAGAGTGTATGGAACGATTACCCTGAAATCACCACTAAACCAGAGCGAATGAAAGCGGTGAAAATAGACCCCTACTACAACGCCCTGCAAGTGAAATACGGATACGCCGTCACGTGTCATAAAGCACAGGGCGGACAATGGCAACGCGTCTTCATTGACCAAGGCTACCTTACCCAAGATATGCTCGACACCGACTACTACCGATGGCTTTACACCGCTCTGACACGTGCCACCGAGAAGGTCTATCTGATCAACTGGCCCAAGCAAGGATTGGAGAATGGCGAGGGAGCATCATAGCCGTGAGCAAGCCTTCAAAGTGCTGACCAACACAAAGAGCTTAAGGAAGTTTTACCTTTAAGCTCTTTTTATTTTCATAAAAAAAGTTATATATCCAGCCAGTTGTTTGGCCGTTTCTTCTCTTATTCGTACTTTTGCGATGTAAAAAACAATAAAACTGCAAAAACAGCCGACAAAATGGATAATCCGCAAAACACACAACTGCCTTTGTCCCTGGATCTGTCGACGCTGCCCGAGAACTTTGGAACGGGTCGTCTGCAGAATCTTTTAGTGACCTTCGACAACATCAATCGTTCGTCTCCTTTCACCAACGAGGTTACTAACTTCCCCGTCAAATGTGAGTCCTTCTTCGTAATCACACTGCTACAGGGACACATCAAGATGGTCGTGAACCTGCATGAAGTGGAGATAAACGCAGGGCAGACATTGTCCATGATGCCCGGTAGTATCTTCGAAGGACGAACCATCAGCAAAGACCTCCGTTTCTGCGGCATGATAATCGACAAGGAATTCCTCGGCATGATGCACAAAAGTGTAGGCCTGAAAATAGACCTTACACAGCGCTACTACACTTTCCGCGTCACAGAATTATCCGAAGCAGCGCAGGGAAACAACGTACAAATGTATCATCTCCTATGCCAGGAGTTAAACCGCGAAGCTTACACCTACAAGAAAGAAGTGATACAACGCTACTGCGAAATAACTTTGCTGAAGAATATATCGCTCAACGACAACTACATCCATAAGCCAGAGCTAAATAAGCCCCTCAACCGCAAGGAAGAAATCTTCCACGATTTCCTCACATTACTCGAGAAATACTATACACAGGAGCGAAGCATTAGCTTTTACGCCGACCGCATGTGCCTCACGCCCAAATACTTGTCCACCATCATAAAGGAAGTCAGCGGCAAGCACGGCATGCAATGGATTGACGAGTATGTATCGCTCGAAGCCAAAGCGCTGCTGCGCAACAGCACGCTCAGCGTGAAGCAAGTGAGCGACCAACTCAACTTCCCATCGCAGAGCATGTTCGGCCGTTTCTTCAAGAAGATGACCGGCTACTCGCCCAAGCAATATAAACTGCTTTAGGGAACAGCGTAAAGTGGTGCTTAACAAACAGGAACTGCTACTAAAAACGGGCCATAACCCTTAAGGATTATGACCCATTTACCCTTTATGTTCTCTGTTGAGACTTTATCTGTCCGTGTCTTCGCCGCAAACCGGTATAGGCATCTGGCGGTTGAAGGCCTCGTGGAAACTGATAATGGTTTCCGTGCGTTGCAGCCCTAACGGCTGAAGTTTGTCGTGAATAATCTGAAGCAAGTGGGCATTGTTGGAGGCATAGATTTTTACAAACATATCATAACCACCCGTAGTATAATGGCATTCCACCACTTCAGGAATCTCGCGCAGGCTTGCCATAACACGGTCGAAATCCGAGGGTTCCTTGAGATAAATACCAACAAAAGCACATGTCTCGTAGCCTATCTTATTGGGATTCAGCACAAACTGCGAGCCCTTGAGTACGCCCATCTTGAACAGACGATGAATGCGTTGGTGGATTGCTGCGCCGCTAACCTTGCATAAACGAGCCACCTCGAGGAAGGGCCTGCGTGCGTCGTCGGCAATGAGTGACAATATCTGTGAGTCTAATGGATCCAAGCGTTGAGTGCTCATTTCGAAATGTTTTGATTGAACTTACAACTTATGATGTGCCCAGCTGAAAGCGGACACGGCAGTATACGATAAACGACGGTCCCTACGTAAATAGAGACCGTCGTTGACATTATGTTCTCCTTACGCACGCGAACATCTATATTAATTACGCCGCGTAGCAGAATAGTTTATCTTCAGAGCCCAAGACTTACGCAACACTTCCTTGATATCGGTGATGATACCCATCTGGGTGTGCTGGTCAATCTTCATGGACATAACCTGAGAAGCAGGGTCGGGCATAGTAGTACGTTCCTGTGCTACGAAGTCCATTACCTCACGGGGCTCAGCATAACGGTCGTTAAGCTGGATACGTGTTCCAGAACCCATCTGTGCACGAAGCTGATCTGTGGGAGGACCTACATAGATGAACGACACACACGACTTCTTCTCCAGTTTCTCAAGTTCGGTACCTGCAGGCACAACGAACTTAACCTTCAGCGTCACCTCACGCATGGTGGTAACGATCATGAAGAAGAACAGGATCGTAAAGATCAAGTCAGGGAGAGATGATGTATTCATCTCTGGCATTTCTCTTTTTGCCTTATTTCTTGCCATGATTAGTTTCCTCCATAGTTTTTAGGTTCAGCCTCAGATATCTTCTGGGGATAGTATGTGCGGATTGCTACCTGCTCATCCTCTGAGCAGCGAGCATAAGGATGACCGAACTTGGCAATGGCCAAGTCATCGCGCAACTCATTGTAAGCGGCCACAAGCTCGTTCTGCACCTGGAAATAGATGTTGTAAGGCGTGCCACGGTCGGTTTGCACTGAGATGACGTGCTTGTCGGTGACGTAGCAAGTTCCGAGCAGATCTATAACCTTAGCATGCAATTCGGGCAGATGCGGGTTGTTATTCTTATTCTGGATGAACTCTTTAGCACGCTCGCGCAGCTGGTTGACATCGATGAAATCGTGGTTCACCATGAGATAACCGGCAGCATTAAGTCGCACATTGAGCACGTTGCGCTCCTTGACATCAATCTGTGCATCTTCCTGATTGGGCTCGGGCGGCTGCGGCAGGCGGCGGGCCAGACCCATATCCGTGTCCATTGATGTGGTCACGAGGAAGAAGATAAGCAGGATGAAGGAGATGTCCGCAGTGGAGCTCGAGTTCAACCCAGGCACTTTTTTCTTCTTTCTTGCCATAATTGGTTTAGAGTTTGATGTTTAAAGTTTAATGTGGGATGTTTAAAGTCTAAAGAATAATGCTGACTAATGCTGAAATAGGACTCTGCACATGTGTCTTCATTAAACTTTAAACTTTAAACATTAAACTTATTCCTTGGGAGTGGCACTCTTGGTGAGCCAGCCGCTCATGCTGACAGCAACTGCTATGACAGCTACGATAGCGAGGATATAGATAGCCCAAATCCACATATCAACAACGGTTACCATACCTGCGGATGTGGTGACACCGGAGTTAGTGGTATAGGGCTCTGCACCAAGGCCGAATACTAAGCCGATGATGAGGGCGATGATAACAATGGCCCATGTCAGCAGAGAAACCTTGCCACCAGCGATACCTGTGGGGCTGGGGCCTGTATTGCCAGAGTTAATCGTAGCGCCACGGACAAGACTCCAAATCGTGAGGCACGCGGTGATAGCAAGCAAGGCGTACATCAGGAAGATAATCAGATCCGTCAGCTTCGGGGAGACGTGAACTCCGTCGAAGTCCATATTGCTGAAGTCCACCAGGAAGAAGAGGGCGAAGCAGACAATACCGACTCCGATGCAAGAGTACAACGCGAGTTTGGATATCTTTTCGAGTTTCATAACTTAATTTTACGATTTTACAATTTACAGTTATTACGATTTATTCTTCACGTCCCGCAGTCAGACTGCGTTCCCTCTATGAGGGGTGAGATTGTGAAATAGTGAAATCGTCAAATTAACTTACTTCTTGCACTTGGGAGACTTAACGCACATGTCGAGGAGGCTCATAGCGGTCTCTTCCATATTGGAGTTGAGAGCCTCGATGCGAGAGAGGATGTAGTTGTAGAACACCTGAAGCACGAGGGCAACGATGATACCGAAGATGGTGGTGATAAGAGCAACCTTCATACCGCCGGCAACAACCGTCGGGCTGATGTCACCTGCACGCTCGATATCGTCGAATGCCTGCACCATACCGATCACAGTGCCAAGGAATCCGAGTGACGGAGCCATAGCGATGAAGAGGGTGATCCATGAGCAGTTCTCCTCGAGGTAAGCGCCCTGCACTTCAGCCTCGGTGTTGATAGTACGTTCGATGGTAGCGATGTCATTCTGGTCTTCTGAAGCGAGGCATTGCATAGCCTTCTTAGAGATCTGTGCTACGGGGCCGCGAGTGCCGGCGCAGTAGTCGATAGCTTCGTCGATCTTGTTAGCCTCGACCTTGCCACGGAGAGCCTCGAGGAACTTACGTGTGTTGACCTGAGCGAGAGAGAGGTAGATGACGCGCTCGATGCAGAATGCCAGACCGAGAACGAGAGCGATAGCAACAAGGCTCATGAAGCCGGCGTTACCTTCGATGAACTTGGTCTTAAGGGTCTTGTGAAGGCCTTGTTCCTCCTCTTGGGGAGCTACGGTTTCTTCTACGGCAGGAGCCTCAACGCTGTCAATAGCAGCAGAGTCTACAGCTGCGGAATCAACCTGTTCGGCAGCAGCGTCAGCTACTTCGTCCTGAGCCATCACGGAAGGTGTCATGCCAAAAGTGCAGGCAGCCACCATTGCAACAATTGCAAAATACTTTTTCATTTTGTTTTGTTTTTGTTAAATGATGAATTAATTGATATTTTGATTATGTTATTCGCTTTACGTGCTAAATCGGTACAAAACTATCATTTTTTTTGTTTACTTCCGCCTTTTTATTGAAAAATCTTTGTTTCTGAGTGAATTTTTCTTCTTTTTAGGGCTCTAAAGTGTGTGTTATCGCGCTTTTGTGAAGGTTAGGAGTGCGTTTTGGCTCGTTATTTCGTGCACAACGGCTTCGCTCACATCATATATTTCAGCAATGCGCTTTGCGGTGGCTGCGACATAGGCACTTTCGTTCCTTCGTCCGCGGTAAGGTACAGGTGCCAAGTATGGCGAATCCGTTTCGAGAACGATGCGGTAAAGCGGCACCACAGAACGGAGCACTTCGGGCAAGGCGCTCTTCTTAAAAGTGGCCACTCCTCCAATGCCGAGCATGAAGCCGTCGAAGCCTAATAGTTCTTCTGCCTCATCGACATTGCCTGCAAAGCAATGGAAAACGCCGGATAATTTACGAGTTGACGATTTGCAATTTTTAATTTGTTCGTTGAGGACATCGACCAACTCACGATGAGCATCACGGGTGTGAATCATCAGGGGCAGGTCATAGTCTATCGCCCATGCTACCTGTCTGGCAAACACCTCCTGCTGCTCTTCGTAGCGCGAGCGATCCCAATAATAGTCGAGGCCGACTTCGCCCACGGCAATATATGGGTTGTCGGGGACAGACAAGAGGCTCTCCATACTATCTAACACATCGTGCCAGTCGTCGCCGATATCCTCTGGATGCAAGCCCATCATGGGATAAAGATATCCCGGATATCGACTTGCGAGGGTCAGCATCGGCTCTATGCTGTCGGCGTTAATATTGGGTAGAAAAATCTTGCTGACCCCTGCGTCGCGGGCCCGGGCAACAACGTCTTCAATATCTTCGCTGAATTCTTCGCCGTAGAGATGGCTATGGGTATCGATAAGCACGAGGTGGAAGGATTATTGATTAGGGATTTAGGATTAGGAGTTATGGATTATGAATTTTGAAATAAGAATTAGAGAGCCCGCAAGTAAAACCCAGCAAACTGAGGCTTATGGTTTTGAGAGCCTGTGAGCAAAGTCAAGTAGACTAAGACTTATGGCTTGAGAGCCTGTGAGTAAAGCCACGGGAACTCTGAAGGAAAGATTAGATAATCCTGAGCCTGGGTTAGTTGCCAATGGATCTAATACTTACGCCCCATCAGGGATAGGGCGAAGATACGGAGGTGTTGCTTGCTGTCAGTTGCGACATTAAGGTTGTCAAGGCATTCGAAGGCAGCTTCGAAGTATCTTTCAATACGCTCCTCAGCCAATTGGCGCACTCCTATCTGATTGTAGAGCTCGGTCACGGCGGCTATCTTCTCTGCTCGCGAGCATCCTTTAGGCGTGCATCCTGCTGCTCCAATATTGTCCAGGTCAACAGGCGTTGCCAACCAGTGCTGAAGTTCGGCCCGCTGCTTGTCATCGGCCAGCCGCAAGGCATTGATAAGCATAAAGGTCTTCTTGCCCTCGAGGATATCACCTCCGATGTTCTTGCCAAAAGTGGCTGGGTCGCCATAAACGTCCAGGAGATCGTCCTGCAGCTGGAAGGCAAGCCCCAAGTTCTCGCCAAAGCGATATAGCAGGTCTGCATCTTCGGCCGGAGCGTCGGCCAATGTAGCTCCGAGCTTCAGTGCGCAGGCGAGCAGCACCGAAGTCTTCAAGCGTATCATTTCTATGTATTCTTCCTCCGTTACATCAATGCGCGTTTCAAACTCAAGGTCGTATTGTTGACCTTCGCCTATCTCAAGCGCCGTTTCAGTGAAGATGTCAAGCACGGGGCGCAGATGACGGTCATCAGTTTGGCTTATAAGCTTGTAGGCCAATACCAGCATGGAATCACCCGAAAGTATTGCCACGTTCTCGTTCCACACCTTATGCACGGTAGGTTTGCCACGGCGCATGTCAGCCCTGTCCATGACATCATCGTGCAGGAGAGTGTAGTTATGGTAGGTTTCCAGGCCGAGCGCCACAGGCAGGATTGCCTCTATATCGTCGCGGTAGAGATTGTAGGCCATGAGCATCAATACGGGTCTTATCCGCTTGCCGCCCAACGACAATTCGTAGCGCACAGGTTCATAGAGGCTTGCCGGTTGGCGATCAAGGGGCATATCGGCCAGTGCCTGTTTGAATGTAGCAAGTATCTCGTCAAAGGTTTTCATAGCTGCTGAGGTTTTAGAAAAATACAACAAAGGCTGCGCCGTGGTATGCGCAGCCTTTATTATATATATTAATTAATGTGTAATCAAGTCGTTGTTGTGTTGAGTTGCACAATATTATTGCAGCTTGAACATAACCGGCAGATTGAAGCGTGAACGCACGGTCTTGTTACCCTGACGGGCAGGTTTCCACTTAGGCATCATCTTTATGACGCGCTCAGCTTCCTTCGACAGAGAAGGATCCGGTGAACGCAGTACCTTAACATCGACGATGGAGCCGTCCTTGTTAACAACGAACTGCATGAATACGCGGCCTTGGATACCCTGTTCCTGAGCGATAGCCGGGTATTTAATGTGATCGTTAAGCCACTTGTAGCAAGCCTCATCGCCGCCGGGGAACTCTGCGTTCTCCTCAACGACTTCGAAGATACGGTCGTCATCGCTTTCCTCACGCACGGGGCCTGCGGGTGCTGCTACGACAGCGGTAGGAGCTCCGTCGCCAACAGCCGTGGTGATGGCCTGGTTTACTTCCTCTGAAGTCTGAACTTCTTCCTCTGCCAACTCTGTTTCATCGTCGACGATGTTCAGGATTTCAGCCACCTTAGGAGCAGCTGCGGGCGGTGGAGCCATCTGCTCTTTCTGGGTAGTGATAGGAATCATGTCTTCTTCGAAGTTGCTCTCGTAGATAGGTTCGAGCTCATCATACTTGATTTCGCGTGTCGTGTACTCAAAAGCCACGAACATAAGCGCAAGCACGAGGACGTAACCCAGTAAGAGGCTCGTTCCACGATGGCTGCGCAACTCTTCGGTCATAGATTTTGTTTCTGCCATGATAATATTTTTGTTTAATTCTTATTGCTTGATAATGTTGTGGGCATACATCGGCACACTCACGCCACAAAAGTAGCACAATTTTTCGATACACGAATTTCTTTTAGCCTTTTTTTTTGCATCGGAGCTCTTTTTTTGCAAAAAAAATGGTTTTTACACCCTAAAACCGCCTTTTTCTTCGTTAATGTAATGAAATAATCTCTATCTTTGTGGCAAAACAGACATGATGATTCAATTGCACCGAATTGCTCTCCTCCTTTCTTTGTTGGTATGCACCGCCCTGACGCATGCCCAGGACGCGAGCACCACGATATTCAATTTCCTGAAACTGCCGACCTCGTCACATGCGATGGCACTCGGCGGCTTGCAGGTGGCTCAGCCCGACGACGACGCATCGCTGCTGCTGCAGAACCCAGCTCTAATGTCGAACATCACGAGCCGGAGCATCAACCTCGGATTCCTCTCGTATATGCAAGGCAATAAGTCGGCCAATGCTTCTTATGCCATGGCAGCAGGCGAGCGCGGCACCTGGGGCGTAGGTGTACAGTTGCTGGGCTATGGTTCCATGAAAGAAATGAATGTCGACGGTGTGGAACTTGGCGACTACTCAGCTATTGACATGGCCCTCAGCGGCGGCTATTCCTATACGCTTACCGACCATTGGGCCGGCGGTGCGCTGGGCAAGGTCGTGTACTCAAAGTATGCTCACTTCACATCTGTGGCTCTTGCCGTAGACTTAGGCCTCAACTACCTTAATGACGAGGGGGATTTCTCAGTTTCGCTGGTTGCCGCAAATCTTGGCGGTCAGGTTAAATCCTTTGGCGACAAGCGCGAGCACCTGCCGTTTGACCTTCGCGCAGGCATCACCAAGCAACTGGCCAATGCTCCGATAAGGTTTTCGGTTTCCATGGTCGACCTTACGCGTTGGAGCAGTCGCTACTACTACAACCCCTCACGCGAGAAGGAGAAAGGCGGGCGCATTTTCATGAACCATTTCATCTTAGGCGTTGATATCCTCCCCATCGAACAGTTGTATATCGCGGCAGGCTACAATTTCCGCCGTGCCAGCGAGATGAAAGCGGCAGGCAGCAGCCATGCGGCAGGCCTCTCGTTCGGTGCCGGTGTCAACCTCAAGCGCTTCAAGGTAGGCGTAAGTTATGCCAAGTACCACGTATCTATGCCTGCATTCATGGCTAACATTCAGTATTCATTGTAAACACATATAATTATTTAAGGTATAGACGACATGAAAAAGAAAATCACCATAGCCATCGACGGCCACAGCTCGTGTGGCAAAAGCACCATGGCCAAAGACCTTGCGCGAGCAATAGGATATATCTATGTCGACAGCGGAGCCATGTACCGTTGCTGCACATTATTTGCGCTACAACATGGCATTATAGCCGACGACGGCAGCATCGACGAGGCCGAGTTCGAGCGCCGCATGCCCGAGATTCAAGTCTCTTTCCGCCTCAACGAGGAGACCGGTCGCCCCGACACCTATCTCAACGGAGTATGCGTAGAGAGTGAAATCCGCACCATGGAGGTATCTTCACACGTAAGCCCTGTGGCTGCCCTGCCTTTCGTGCGTGCTGCTATGACTGCACAGCAGCAAGCCATGGGCCGCGAGGGCGGCATCGTCATGGACGGCCGTGATATTGGCACGGCAGTATTCCCCGACGCCGAGCTCAAGATTTTCGTCACTGCCTCCGATGAAATCCGCGCCCAGCGCCGCTACGACGAGCTTATCGCCAAGGGCGAAGAGGCCGACTTCGACGAGGTGCTTGCCAACCTCCGCGAGCGCGACCGCATTGATTCCACCCGCGAGGTGGCCCCGTTGCGCCAAGCCGACGATGCTATTGTGCTCGACAACAGCCATATCACCATTCCCGAGCAGAACCAATGGCTACTCGACCGCTTTGAGGAGAAGACACAGGCTCTTTCTTCCACCACTTCCAAGTAAGGCAAGGAACAGCGGCCTTTCAAAAATTCCGTGTTTTCATAATTGATGAATGATAAAGCACCATTGGCTGAAACTTCTACTAACCTCCCCCTTGCAGAAGGACAAGGGGGTGGCTGCACCATTGAGATAGACAGCGGTTCAGGTTTTTGTTTCGGTGTAACACGTGCCATAGGCAAAGCCGAAGAGGAATTGGAAGCCGGGCACGAGCTCTACTGCCTTGGCGATATCGTGCACAACGGCCGGGAAGTGGAACGCCTTCGGCATATGGGGCTGACGACCATCGACCACGAAGAGTTTGCCCGCCTACGTGATGCCAACGTCCTTCTGCGCGCTCATGGCGAACCTCCAGCCACTTACCGGCAGGCAGAAGCTAATGCCATCCACCTCGTAGACGCCACCTGCCCCGTGGTACTGCACCTGCAAGAGCGCATCCGTCGCGAATTCTTGTCCGATGAGAGGCACAGCCGTCAGATCGTCATCTACGGCAAGCGAGGCCACGCAGAAGTGCTTGGATTGGTCGGACAAACTGACGGCACCGCCATCGTCATCGAGACACTTGATGAAGCCCGTTTGCTTGATTTCGACAGAGATATTGCCTTGTATTCACAGACAACGAAGTCCGTCGAAGGTTTTCGCGAGATTGTAGGCTACATTCAGGCGCATATCTCGCCCGATGCCAATTTCACCTACCACGACACCATCTGCCGACAGGTGGCCAACCGAATGCCCCATATCCGCGAATTCGCATCTCGCCACGACATAGTCTTCTTCGTTTGCGGGCAGAAAAGTTCAAATGGACGTGTCCTTTTCAACGAATGTAAGAAGGCCAACAGCCATTCATTCATGATTGACTCGCCCGAGGATATCACCATGGCTCAGCTCACCTCCACGCCTTCGCCCCGCTCCATCGGCATCTGCGGTGCCACGTCATCGCCTACATGGTTGATGGAACAATCTCGCCAACGCATAGAAGAGCTACTGCAAGGCTAACCTTATACTAAAACAAGGCCGGCCTAATTTGCTTACAAGACTAACCTTAAGTGCAAATAAGACTGGTCATAATTGCTTACAAGACTGGCCATACCGGTTGTTCGGTCGCGACCGAACAACTGATATGACCAGTCATATTTCTCAATGCTACTTGTTGTATAGCAATCCACCCTCTGCCGTCTGGCCCTGGGCGTCTATGGCTATCATAGTGTTCTGTGAGTTGTTGAACAGATGCACGTGGGCTTTGCCGTTGGCATCAAGCTTCAAGTCCGGGTTCCAATACAGAGTCCTGCGATAGTCTTTCTGCCCTTCCTTGGGCGGATTACGTTGGTAGTCTGGGTTGTAGAAATCCGCTTGGAAGGCGAAACCATCGAGGATTAAGCGACGGTCACGATAGACAACGCGCTGGCTATTGTCAGGGAACCATCGCAAGTCAACGGCCACGATTGGTTGGTTGTCCTGGTCAAAGCGCTCGTCGCCCTCGCGGCGCGGTGAGTAGTCGGTGTAGATGTATATTTTATCTAAATAGGTAAGCAGTCCCCATCGCTTTTGGTCCAGCGGACCCCAATAATAGCCTTCGCCCCAATTGTTTTGATAGACTTTGTAATCCCAATGGCGGTGCATGGCCATGTCGGAGATTAGGGCCTGGGCAATACCAAAGGCTGCTGCATAAGAATTGTTTAAGGATGAGGGGTCGATGATGCCGGCATCCATACCGATGTTCATCGCCTGATAGGCGTCTATGACATAGGCGGGCTTGGAGAAATCAATATGGCGTAGTCCGCCATGACGGGCTCGCACAGTGACTTGTTCCAATAGATGTGTGCCGTCGGTAAGCAGGCGTGGCGAGAGATAAGTTGTGTCGCGCAGTGGTGCGTTGTGAACCTGATAATAAGTGTAAGGCTTAATCCAACGTGGATACTGGAAGTTGAGCCTAACATAATATTCCGGGTAGTCGGGAATGCGTTCTGCCATTGCGTCATACTCATCGTAGGTGTCCATCTGTATCCATGTGTGGGGCTTACGCCTCTGCAGCCCTTCCCATTTCTTTTTCCACTTGGTGGTGTCAGAGGCGCCGAGGAAGAAGACACACTGACCTTCGAAACGTGGCAGGTCTATTTGGAAGCTGCCTTTCTTGGTTTCCGTCTCGCCTACAAGAACATCACGCTTGTCATACAGATTCACGAATTCCGCATGCACTCTCACATCTTTCTTGACCGTGCCTGTCTCAACGTAATGTCGGGCGGAGAGAAGCTGTTGTTGCTTCAGGTTCTTTCGATACCTTGTGTTGGCCTTGAAACTGAGTTGGTTGTAATCAGTATTGTCCCAGCTGTGACCTTGGTTTGAGAATATGCCGTGCCAAGTGTCGCTGATGGCCCCAATCTCGCTTCGCCGTTGATAAATGGGATTTAGGTTCCAGGCCATATTCTGGTTGCCGAAGCTTGAAAGTTGTTTGAACACCTCTGGTCTGCCGTCGGCATCAAAAAGAGGCATATTCTGCTGCTCGGTAAGCGAAGGATTCTCTTCGGTCATAAAGCGCTCATGGTCGGCATCGACCTGATTAAAGAAATCCTCTTCCACCCAATAGCGGTTAACCGTTCCGCTGACAATCTGCGTATGCTCGGCCGGGTGAGTGATTTCCCAGGCGCCTCTGACGGCTAA
This sequence comes from Bacteroidaceae bacterium, assembly GCA_016286165.1. Classification (GTDB taxonomy): domain Bacteria; phylum Bacteroidota; class Bacteroidia; order Bacteroidales; family Bacteroidaceae; genus Physcousia. The sequence continues at coordinate 237,613 of JAEESE010000002.1, forward strand.
CTCCTGCCAGTTGAAGCGGCGCCAGCCTTGCGTCATCATCAATAAGTCCAAAGCACGGCGGTGCTCCTCATCGTCTTTTTCGAAGAAGTACTCCGGCTGAGGCACAAAGCCTTTAATCTCAGAGGCCAAGAGCATTTCCGTCATGATATTACCGCTGTCGAAGGTATTGTCGGCATGAACGGCATCGCGCACCGCCAGCGACACGCTCTGATTGGGCATGAGATGAGCTGAAGTGACATCAAAGTCAATAGCCTCGAACGGTTCATACTGTTCTTTGGCACCCGTGAACTGTAAGGTAGGCTGTGTCAAATCGGGTGTTGTGACAAAGAAGAGGCGGTCGGCATAGATATGACCTATGGAATCGAAGACCGTTGCCTGATAGATGCCAGGACTAAGAGCCTCTCCTTGCTCACCCATTGAGCGTGAGAGCCTCACCGTGTTAGATAGCAGTGTGCCAGCCCCTTCCTTCTCTTCGGTGGAAGGTCCGACGGTTGGCTTAATCTCTTCAAACAGCACCAATTTGCCTTCGTTTATAACCGTGACGCCGAGAGGAGTCTGGGCAGCATGACCTGCGGCTGAGATATCGAAGAGCCAGTCGCCGATAGTACTGTCACGACGGACCTTCAAAGCTACGCCCTCGGCCTTGATGTCCTTGATGTCCTGACTTACTGTAATAGGCTTCTTGGCATTCTTCGGTTGGTCGTTAGGCGTAAATACCACCTCGTATTTCTCGCCTTCCAAAGGAGTGAATTCGAAGGTGCCGCGGCCACGGTTCTCGGTCGTGACGCTCTCTACCTCCTCTCCTTTATCATTAATGATTTTTATCAGCTTGTTTTTCAGCTTCAGGCAGAGCCTACCCTCGCGTATTTCTCCCTCGCTGGTCGCAGCCTCAAAAGCCATACGGCAAGGCACGCCAGCCACTAAGTTGCCGCCCTCGGGGAAGAGCGAAAGGCGCAGTTCGGGTTCCTTTGGTGCACTCTTGAAATAGCGACGCAGCGGACGGAAGGTCATGTCTTTGTAGTAATCGCCTTTCTCCTTCGGTTTGTCATAGACAGGAAACACACGCGAGTAGAGCTTTTCGTAGTCGCGGAAGAAATCCTTGGCCATAGCCTTGTTGTAGAATATGTATTCGGTATGCCATGCGTGGTAGTGCTCCGTCTGTCCCCAATTGAGCTGCCAGCGCGTATAGGCCCTTAGTTCGAAGTAACCGGAATAGAGCGTATCGGGCAGGGCGAAGTAACCGCTGCCGCGACCGTCCTTCATTTCCACCAACTTACGTTCCACCAGGTATCCGTCGTGGTTCCACAGTTCGGCATAAAGTACCTTGGATATTCGGCTCGGCTGATCGTCGTTGGTGCGACGTGTGTAGGCTGCAAACCAGATAGTATCGCCAAGGTAGTAACTGGTGTTGTCCATGTGTACATAGACTTTCTCCTGCGGAATAGCCTTGCCGAAACGTTCAATGCGGTCGGACAAACGGGCGAGTGGCGGCAACGAGGCTTGATAGGCCGCCAAGCTGTCCATGCGTGCCTGCGCGAAATCTACTGAACCTTGAGCTATTGCCCTCTCCTCAGCTGTGCGTTTCACGACCTCGTTGTTTGCCCAAAAGGTGCTGTCGTAGCCTGCCTCGGCAATGGACGTGAGCATATTCTCGCGGGCGCGGGCGCTTTTCTTCAGTTGTCTTCTCGTCAGGCGTGTCTGCCCTTCAACATTGAAGAGCATTGTTCTGGTTTGGAAGTCTCCCCATTTAGCCTGCATCGACAGGTCGGCCACTTCGGGGTATTTATGGTCGTAGCGATAGTCGATATGGAAATCCAGAGTCACAGGCACCACCGTAGCACTGCGCAGACCGCCCTTTCCGAAACTGAGCTTCATGTTTTCTACCTGTCCGTCGAAGGCCAATGGGCTGAGCGTGGCACGGTCTACATAGAGTGTACCGGTCATGATTGGCTGTTTGATATCCAGGTCCTCGCGACGCAGGAAGTGAACGATGAAGAGCTGCTGAGCGCCATCGGCAGCCTCCTCGAAGGTGATGTCGTAGTATTGTTGGAAATAGCTAAGGTAGCTCAACCTGTCTACGCGGTTGACTATCTTGACTTTCGGTGGCAGCGGTGTGAACAACTGCCTCCAGAAATCGGCCTCCAAAGTCATGGGGCCAAGTTCCAGGATATGATGCAGATTCATATCACTGATGGTCGAGCGCTCCCATGCAGCCTTGGAGAGAGCGCCATGACGCCCGCTCATGAATGTTAGTTCACGCAGGTTCACCGCCGAGCGGGCACCGACAAAAGCTTCTACGATGTCCTGACTTCGAGAGAACACCGACGTCTGACGGTAGAAGTACTGTGCCATCTTCGACTTCTTGCTGTTGAAGGCCTTCTCTGTACGTTTTGCCACTTGTGCCAAGACGCCTTCAATGGCCGTCACTGTCACTTCAGACAATGTCGACGACAACATCTTCATCCTCACGGTGGTTGGCAGTGCGCTTGCACGCAGCGTAATGGTCTCACGGCCAATACAGGACAGCCGCACCAAGTCCGTGGAATCAGCAGTAATGCTGAACTCGCCGTCGAAGTTTGTCAGTGTGTTATTCTCTTCGCTGATATAAACACCAACGAGAGGCAACGCCTCACCCGTTTCATCCTCTACCACACGGGCGGTAAAGGTCGTCTGCGCCATAGCTGTCGCAGTGGCTGACATCATCAGCACCATGGCAACCACCTGACGCCATACTTTGAGTAAAAGCCTTGTTTCCATATCTTTATCGTTTTATGTTTCGTTTAATTTAACTATCAACTCTCAACTATTAACTCTTAACTCTAAACTATCACCGTCCCCTTGCCCTTGACTCTTGCAATGTCTTTTGCTCAAAACGCGAGAGAGGACGAGGCCGACGATGGAAGAGCGACTTGCGCGGCTGGGGCATTCTGCTGTTGACAAATGTCCTTGCATTACCCGAGTGCGCCGCCGAGGCCCTTGCAGCTATGCCCGATGAAGCAGGCATTGAGGGCATAGGCCTTTCCTGCTTTTGGCGAAGCACGAATGCTTCGTGAGGGGACAGCTTCCATTTCCACGCCACATAGTCGCGCAACTGTGGCAGCCGACTGCGCAGTGCGAGGTACACAGAATCGTTTCCGAGTTCTGTTTCGAGACTGTATTCTTTTATAATTTCTTCGATGGAATCGGTGATTTTTGCATTTTCATCGTATTTAGGGTGAACTGACGGGATAGTCAATGCACGAACTCCGCTATGCACTCCAAGCCATCGGTGGCGGCTATCACCAACGAGGTCGAAAACACGGGTGACAGGTGGCAGAGGTGCAAAGGCAATTACGAGGTCGCTATCCTGAATGTCAACACGTTGAAGAGCATAATGTCTGTCTGTTTCATCGGATAGATATGCCGACACAGGTACATTCCAGACCATAGACCGGCCAGCATCCTGATGCAGTCGCACCCGAGTCTCGGTCTGCCCTAACTCAACCGCCACAATCTCTCCGCCCCCGCCCGTTGCCACGATTGGCTTGGGCTGGAACATAGTGATTACTTGCATCAATATGATACCTAATGTCGTCATCTCTTCGGTTTATATTTCCAGAAGTACCTCGTCAAGCGGCCTGTCGGGATTGTTCTCGCCAAACCCGGCTTTCTTCAGTTTGAGTTTACGGTGTTTCACGGCCGAAACTGTGATGAGATATATGCTGGCTATCACTTGGTTGGACAATTTCATTCGGGTGAGCATACACAACTGAATGTCTTCCTCTTGAAAATCAGGATGTTGTGCTCTAAGGCGCGTTACGAAGCCTCCGGTGATGTTGTCGAGCAGCTGTTCCACGTCGAGCCATTCATGCTGACTGAGCTGCTTCTTGTGGTCGCCCTCTTCGCGCAGCCGTTGTAGCAGTTCATTCTTCTCAAGGATAAAATGCTGCAGCAGTTGTATCTTCTCGCCCTGCTGCTCGAGGCGCTCAGCCATCAGCTGGCGCTCGCGCTGCTCGGTCTGCAGTCTTTGCAGATGAATGGCACGGCGATGACGAATCATCATCACCAAGAATGCCACTACAAGAATTGCGACGAGGCTGAGAGCGACGAGAACCCAAGTAGCCATCTTTTGTTTGTATGCTAAATGCTCAGCTTGTTTCTCCTGCTCTAGTGTGGCGCGGAAATACACGTCTTTCTGTTGTAGTGCCTCAAAGAACACCGCTTCGGCACTCTCGAAAGCCGAGTCAAGCATCACCGGCAGTTCGCCTAAACGTTCCTCAGCAATGGCAATCTCTGTCAAGTGCCTACGCACAGCATATTGCATCTTGCTGTCCGACCGCCCGGCAAGTTCCTCGTAAATGCACCGCGCCTGCTGCAACGAGTCATTCTGGAGATAGCAGTTAGCAAGTATAAACTGCGACTCCAAATCGTCTGCACCACCGCCCGTGGTCATCATCCTTCGAGCCAAAGCAAGGGCCCCGACAGCATCGCCTTCTGCAAGGCTGATGTTTGCCAAATGCCCGAGCGCCGTCCTGTGGCTGGCACTGTCGTTGACACAACTGTTATATAACGCCTGGGCTCGTTCATACTCGCCCATCTGCTCGTATAGTCCGGCAAGCGTGAGGTTGATTTGCGGCACCAACTTCGCAGCGTCAACGCTGTGGTCCTTAACCAGCCTTTGCGCTTTCTGCGCCAGCTGAAGAGCTTCCTGCTCATCGGTCCACTGCAGTTGGGCCGCCAACAACAACGATGCATTAGCACAGGTTTTCCAGTCTGCTTCGGCCTCAGCTTTCTGGATAGCCGACCGCAGGAGATCTTCGTAGGCTTTCACGCTGTCGGTCTTTGCCGTGTTCATCGCCTGTGCGGCTGCAAGCATCTGTGCTGCTGGAGGAGCATCAGTATCCACACAGGCCGCCAGGCACGATGCCAATGCCACGACACAGAGTAGTGCTTTCCGGCAAAGTATCGTCCCGACAGACCATCTTACTATGAAGCTCTTTTTCGTCATTGCAAACAGTTTTATCAGGTTTCCCGCTGCAAAGGTACAGCCATTTAGCAATTTGACCAAAGAAAAGGTGTGGAAAAATGCACTGAATCAAAACAAGCCTAAACAAATGTAATTCAAGAAGATAAGCACAAACAGACAAAATCAGGGTGTGGAAAAGTTCCTATGCATCGTACTTTTTTCCAGTTTTTTCCCATCATTTTGCTCAAATCGTCTATCACTCTACACCATTTGTGATAAAAACGTGCCTGAGCCAATTGGTCTATTAGTTCATTACTTCACGGGGGCATGCTCAATGGTTTTTCATTGCAATTCTTTATAGCTTAACAGCAGGAAACAAGGTCTTATTCACGTTTTTTCGAGCTCTATTTCCCCTACTTTTATCTACACGTGCCACTCACGACATAAAAATAAGTCTGTTTAGCAGAAATTAACATGCACTTATGATTGTTTTCACGAGAAAATTGCTACCTTTGAACGCTTATTATAGGCACATATGCTATACCTTATAGGTATTGCCCCCGAAGAAATAGGATAAAACGACATACTAAATGAACTACAAATGGAACTACGAACCTCCTACACCCGAGCGCCAGGAAGCAGCCAGAGAGTTAGCTGCCGAGGTGGGCATACACCCCGCCTTAGGTAAGCTGCTCCTCGACCGCGGCATCGCTACGGCCGACGAGGCGCGACGTTTCTTCCGACCGCAGCTCACCAGTTTGCTTGACCCCTTTCTCTTCAGGGACATGCGTATTGCTGTGGACCGTTTGAACGCCGCTTTAGGCCGCAAGGAACGCATCTTAGTGTATGGAGACTACGACGTGGACGGTTGCACCGCGGTAGCCCTTGTCTACCGTTTCCTGCAACGCTTCACCACAAACATTGATTTCTACATCCCCGACCGCTACGAGGAAGGTTATGGCGTGAGCCACAAGGGAGTTGACTATGCCAAGGAAACAGGTGTGGGCCTCATCATCGTGCTCGACTGTGGCATCAAGGCCATCGAGGAGATAGCCTACGCCCAGAGTCTGGGCATCGATTTCATCATCTGCGACCACCATGTGCCCGACGATGAGCTGCCGCCTGCCGTGGCTATCCTCAACGCCAAGCGTACTGATGCCACCTACCCCTACGAGCACCTCTCGGGCTGCGGCGTGGGCTTCAAGTTTATGCAGGCCTTCGCCATTGACAACGGCATCCCATTCTCGCAGCTTACTCCCCTGCTCGACCTATGCGCAGTGAGTATTGCATCTGACATTGTGCCCATACTTGGCGAGAACCGCATTCTTGCCTACCACGGCTTGAAGCAAATCAACTCCAAAGCCAGCGTAGGCCTGAAAGCCATCATCGAGATTTGCGGATTGTTTGACCGCGAAATCACGATGAACGACATCATCTTCAAGATAGGACCACGCATCAATGCTTCCGGGCGCATGCAAAACGGCAGCGAAGCCGTGGCACTTCTCGTGGAGCGTGACCCACAGAAGGCGCATCGCATGGCACTGCAGATCAATGCCTATAACGACCAGCGCAAGGACCTCGACAAGGAGATGACACAGGAGGCCAACCACATTGTGGAACAACTGGACCCGAGCCACGAGCAGCGCGCCATAGTAATCTACAACGAGGAGTGGCACAAGGGCATCATCGGCATCGTAGCTTCGCGTCTGACCGAGGTGTACACACGTCCGGCAGTGGTGCTCACCCGCACCGACGACATGGCCACCGGTTCAGCCCGCTCGGTAGGCGGGTTCGATGTCTACAGGGCTATTGACTCTTGCCGCGACTTGCTTGAGAACTTCGGCGGCCACACCTATGCCGCAGGCCTCTCAATGAAGGTCGAGAATGTGCCTGAGTTCAAGCGCCGCTTCGAAGAATATGTCAACGAGCACATCCTCGATTCGCAGATACAGCCCGAGCTGAATATCGACGGCCTGCTCGATTTCAAGGACATAAACCACCGCTTCTACGCCGATCTGCGCAAGTTCACCCCCTTCGGTCCCGACAACCCCAAGCCTCTCTTCGCCACCGAGCACGTCTACGACTACGGCACGAGCAAGGTCGTTGGCCATCATCAGGAGCATATCAAATTGGAACTTGTCGACAACAAGAGTTCCAACGTGGTATCCGGCATAGCCTTCGGACAGAGCTCACAGGCCCGCTTCATCAAGAGCAAACGGGCTTTCGACATCTGCTACTCCATCGAAGAGAACACCCACAAGCGCAGCGAGGTGCAACTGCAAATCGAGGACATCAGACCGAGCGAAGAATAGTGGCGGGGAAAGCTCCTCCCCACTGCCCCTCCCTTGTAGGGCAGGGAGTATGCACCTGATAACTATGAATGAAAGTCAAGACTCATCCACGCAGGTTATTGCTCCCCTCAATGAGGGGCAGGGGGGAGGTTCCGTTTATACTTCTATTCTCCAAAAGTTTTTTGGACATTCATCTTTCCGCGGCATTCAGCGCGAGATTATCGAAAGCATAGGCGCGGGGCGCGACACCCTCGGCCTCATGCCTACGGGCGGCGGCAAGAGCATCACCTTCCAGGTGCCCGCATTGGCCAAGGAGGGCCTATGCCTCGTCATCAGCCCACTTATAGCCTTGATGAAGGATCAGGTGGAACACCTTCGCCACAAGGGCATCAAGGCCACTGCCGTCTACTCGGGCATGACACACGACGAGGTGATCATAGCCCTTGAGAATTGCATCTTCGGCAACTACAAATTCCTCTACGTCTCGCCCGAGCGCCTATCCTCTGAACTCTTCCAGGCCAAACTCAGGAAGATGCACGTGAGCTTCATCACCGTCGACGAAGCCCACTGTATATCTCAATGGGGCTACGACTTCCGCCCCGCCTACACCGAGATATCCGCCATCCGCAAGCTGCTGCCCGGTGCTCCGGTGCTGGCCCTCACGGCCACCGCTACGCCTGCCGTTGTCGATGACATCCAACGTCAGCTGCTTTTTCGCGAGAAGAACGTCTGTCGCATGAGTTTCGAGCGCAAGAACCTCATCTACAGTGTCCAACGCATTCAAAACACCAAGGAACAAACCATACACGAACTCCTTCAGCAGGTCGACGGCACAGCCATAGTGTACACACGCAGCCGCCAGGCCACCTACGAGATTGCCGACTACCTCACCAAGGTTGGCGTCACGGCCACGTTCTACCACGCCGGCCTTACCAACCGTGAGAAGAATGAGCGTGCCAGTGCCTGGCAGCGCGGAACCATACGTGTCATGGTAGCTACCAATGCCTTTGGCATGGGTATCGACAAACCCGATGTCCGGCTCGTAGTGCACTCTGACGTGCCCGATTCACCCGAAGCGTATTTTCAGGAAGCAGGGCGTGCCGGGCGCGACGGCCTCACCGCACATGCGGTGCTGCTCTTCGACGACCGTTCCAAAGCCACACTGCTACGCCGCATCGACGACACCTTCCCGCCAGAAGAATATGTGCGGCAGGTCTACGAAGATGCATGCTGTTTCCTACAGATGGCCATGGGCGACGGCTACGGCGTCACACGCGAGTTTGCGCTCGAACGTTTCTGCGTGGCCTTCCACCATTTCCCTGTCCGCGCCTACAACGCCCTCGGCATTCTCTCGCGCGCAGGTTACATCGAATGGGCCGACGCCGAGGACAACCAAAGCCGCGTGATAATGACCTGCTCGCGCGAAGAGCTTTACACCTTCCACCTTCCACCTCTTGAAGAGAAGTTACTCAACCACTTGCTCCGCTCGTACACGGGCATCTTCAGCGAATACGCTTATATAGACGAAGGATTCATAGCGCAACACCTCGCCATGCCCGAACAGCAAGTGAGCGAACTGCTAATAGAGCTAAGTCGGCGACATATCATACAATTCATTCCCCGCAAGTTCATCCCTTACGTCACCTTCACTCAGGCACGCGTTGAACGCGAAAACATCGTCCTGCCGCCTACGGTCTATGCCGACCGTAAGCGCGAGCTGGCGACACGTGTTCAGACGATGATTGCCTACCTCAACACCACCGAGTGCCACAGCCGCTTCCTCCTTCGCTATTTTGGTGAGGAAGGCGCTCACGACTGCGGGCAGTGCGACAACTGCCTTGAACATGACGTGCTTCCCACCTTCGACGACGAAGCCGTGCGCCAGCGCATACTGGAGCGCTATGCCCAGCTCACCGCACAGCAAACCGACGATGCAGGGCAAACCGCTCCCCCGTCGCTGTTCGATTTCCATATGCCCGACATCCCCGACAGCGTCGTTGGCCGTGTGCTCCACCAGATGCTCGAGGCCGAGGAATTAACAATAAACTTTAATCCTTAGGTCCAGGTTGCAAGAATGCGACCTTCGGCCAAAGAAGTTGTTTATGGGGAAGTTAAAGAACCTGAAACCTGAAACCTGAAACTCTTAACTGACTCTAAACTATCAACTGTCCGCTCGGCGCTTGCGACGCTTCACGCTTGAAGAACTATTAACTGTCCGCTCGGCGCTTGCGACGCTTCACGCTTGAAGAACTGTCAACTGTCAACTAAATAAGCTGTCAACTAAAATAACCATGTTATCTCTCGCCATCCAAGCCGCCATTGAGGCAGGCAACGACATAATGTCGATCTACACCGACCCATCGTCAGATTTCGGCATCGAGCGCAAAGCCGACAACTCGCCACTCACACGAGCCGACAAGGCTGCCCATGCCCGCATCGTCAAACTGCTCGAGCCCACAGGCATCCCCGTACTCAGCGAGGAAGGAGCCCATCTGCCCTTCGACACCCGACGCCATTGGCAGCGCCTGTGGATTGTTGACCCGCTCGACGGCACCAAGGAGTTTATCAAGCGCAACGGTGAGTTCACTGTCAACATCGCACTCGTGGAAAACGGCACACCGGTGATGGGTGTCATCTATGTGCCGGTGAGCCAGACACTGTACTACGGCAGTGCCGAGGGAGCCTTCCGCCGCATCGGCGACATCACCGAGCGCCTGCCGCTGTCGGGCAGTCCACGTCCGTTCACCGTGGTGGCATCACGCAGTCATCTCAGTGCCGAAACCGAGGCGTTTATCAACGCACTGCGCTCGCAGCATCCCGACCTCGACCTAGCATCATCAGGCAGCAGCCTCAAGATATGCCTGGTGGCCGAGGGCAAGGCCGATGTCTACCCGCGCCATGCCCCTACCATGGAATGGGACACGGCAGCCGGACATGCCATCGCCATCGCTGCCGGTTGCGAGATGATTGATGCCTTAAGCGGAGAGCCTCTCACCTACAACAAAGAGGACCTTCACAACCCCTGGTTCATCGTAAATTGTCCTTTACGCGCGCGCAAACATTAAATAATATGCCCTTAGTCAACGATTTTCACTTTTAAATTTGGACGCTCCGACAAACTTTGCTAATTTTGACCGCTTTTTCAAGCCAGAAGGACCGTTTCTACGTTTTTCTAAACCTAAAATACACCTTAAATATTTAACTTTAAACCTTAAACTTTATTATGGCAGATAGTAAAGAAAGACTCTTCGCGGATTTCACCGCCCCTACCCGCCAGGAATGGCGCGATAAGATCGAGGTAGATCTCAAGGGCGCTGACTACGAGAAGAAAATGGTTTGGAGAACCAACGAAGGTTTCTCCATGCAACCCTTCTACCGTAAGGAGGACGTCGACCAACTGGCCACCGTCAATGCCCTGCCGGGCGAGTTCCCTTACGTGAGAGGCAACAAGAAGGACAACAACCAATGGTTTGTTCGTCAAAACATCGAGGATGCCGATGCCAAGGCCGCTAATGCCAAGGCTCTCGACATTCTGAACAAGGGCGTCAACAGCCTCGGTTTCCATGTTCCTGCCGAACAGTGCAACAAGGAATACGTCGCCGCACTGCTCGACGGCATCTGCGCCGAGTGTGTGGAGCTGAACTTCCGCACTTGCCAGCGCCATTGCGTGGAACTGGCCGAAGCTCTCGTGGCTTACTTCACCGAGAAAGGCTACGATCTCGCCAAGCTGCAGGGAAGCATCAACTTCGACCCCATCAGCCGCATGCTGAAGAAGGGCAAGGACACCACCTTCGCCCTAGAGTTTGCCAAGCCGCTCATCGAGACATTGGCCAAGCTGCCCGGCTACCGCTGCATCAACGTCAACGCAGACCTGCTCAACAACAGCGGCGCCTACGTCTATCAGGAACTCGGCTACGCCCTCGCTTGGGGCGGCGAGTACCTCGACGAACTCGTTGAAGCCGGCGTGCCTGCCGAGGAGGCTGCCCGTCGCATCAAGTTCAACTTCGGCATCAGCGGCGTCTACTTCATGGAGATTGCCAAGTTCCGTGCCGCTCGCATGCTTTGGGCTGAGATCGTCAAGCAGTACACCGACTGCAAGGAGGCTGCCATGATGAACGTCTGCGCTACCACCACTACCTACAACCTCACCCTGTTCGACAGCTATGTCAACATGCTCCGCACTCAGACCGAGACGATGTCGGCCGCTATCGCCAATGTCGACAGCATCGTGGTCACACCTTTCGACGTGCCTTACGAGCAGCCCACCGAGTTCGCCGAGCGCATAGCCCGCAACCAACAGCTGCTGCTCAAGGAGGAGTGCCACTTCGACAAGCTCGTCGACGTCAGCGGCGGCAGCTACTTCGTAGAAGAGCTCACCGTGGCCATCGCTCAGCAGGGTTGGAAACTGTTCCTCGCTGTTGAGGAAGAGGGTGGTTTCCTCGCTGCCGTCAAGGCTGGCAAGATTCAGGAAGCCATCAACAGCACCGACGCTGCCCGTCATGCCAATGCCGGCAAGCGCAAGGAGTTCCTGCTCGGCACAAACCAGTTCCCCAACTTCACCGAGAAGAGCGAAGGCAAGGAGCCGATCACTTGCGACTGCGCTTGCAAGCACGCCGGTGATGCCGACATCCCCGCACTGAAGACCAGCCGTTTGGCCAGCGACTTCGAGAACCTGCGTCTCACCACCGAGAAGGCCGCCAAGCAGCCCATCGCCTTCATGCTCACCATCGGCAACCTCGCCATGCGTCAGGCTCGCGCTCAGTTCAGCTGCAACTTCCTCGCCGCTGCCGGCTACAAGGTCATCGACAACCTCGGTTTCCCCACCGTTGAGGAAGGTGTCGAGGCAGCTGTCAAGGCCGGAGCCGACATGGTGGTGCTCTGCTCCAGCGACGATGAATACGCTGAATACGGTGTTCCCGCTTTCAATGCCCTCAAGGCAGCCGACCCCAAGGCCATCTTCATCATCGCAGGTGCTCCCGCCTGCGCCGAAGACCTCAAGGCCGCCGGCATCGAGAACTTCATTCATGTCCGTGTGGACCAGCTCAAGACCTTGAAGGAACTCAACGCGAAACTGGGAATCAAGTAATTTACAATTTAACGATTTACAATGTACAATTTATGTACAATTTAATTCATTTACAATTTCAATGACTAAAGAAGAACTTCGTGAACGCCTAACGGTTTTCGCCGTCAGGATTATCAAGATGGTGGATAATTTGCCTTCCAGTATAGCTGGTAACGCTATTGCACGCCAGATTGTTCGTTCAGGAACTTCACCTTCCGCAAACTATCGTGCAGCTTGTTTGGCAAAATCTGATAAGGACTTCGTGAATAAGCTGAAGATGGTGGAAGAGGAATTGGATGAAACGAATCATTGGATTGATATCATCATGCGAAGCCAGCTTATTGAAACTTCAAAGTTAGCCCCTCTTTATCAAGAGAGCAAGGAGCTGCTGGCCATTATCGTTAAGACAATAACCTCTACCAAATCACGAATAAATGCTGATGAGGCTGTGAAGATGTAAATAGTTAAATTGCCAAATCGTAAATAAATTGTAAATCGTAAATAGCTAAATCGTAAATAGAAAGATGAAAAAAGATTTTTCCAACATTGACATATTTGCCGGGATAGAGGCCAAGAATGGTCAGGCCTGGCAGCGGGAGAATGGCATCAGCGCCAACTGGAAGACTCCCGAGCAAATCGATATTCAGCCCGTCTATACGAAGGAAGACCTCGAAGGCATGGAACATCTTGACTTCGCCGCCGGTATTCCTCCGTTCCTCCGTGGCCCGTACAGCATGATGTACCCCTTCCGCCCGTGGACAATCCGTCAGTATGCCGGTTTCTCCACCGCCGAGGAGTCCAATGCTTTCTATCGCCGCAACCTCGCCAGCGGTCAGAAAGGTCTCTCCGTGGCCTTCGACCTGCCCACACACCGTGGCTACGACCCCGACAACGCTCGTGTCGTAGGCGACGTAGGTAAGGCTGGCGTGAGCATCTGCTCCTTGGAGAACATGAAGGTGCTCTTCGCAGGCATCCCCTTGAACAAGATGTCCGTTTCCATGACTATGAACGGCGCCGTGCTGCCCGTGTTGGCTTTCTACATCAACGCAGGTCTGGAGCAGGGCGCTAAGCTCGAGGAGATGGCCGGTACCATTCAGAACGATATCCTCAAGGAGTTCATGGTGCGTAACACCTACATCTACCCGCCCGCCTTCTCCATGAAGATTATCGCCGACATCTTCGAGTACACCTCACAGAAGATGCCTAAGTTCAACTCCATCTCCATCTCCGGCTACCACATGCAGGAGGCTGGCGCCACCGCCGACATCGAGCTGGCTTACACCCTCGCCGACGGTATGGACTACCTCCGCGCAGGTATCAACGCCGGTATCGACGTGGACGCCTTCGCACCCCGCCTCAGCTTCTTCTGGGCTATCGGTGTGAACCACTTCATGGAGATTGCCAAGATGCGTGCAGGCCGTCTGCTTTGGGCTAAGATTGTCAAGAGCTTCGGCGCCAAGAACCCCAAGTCCATGGCTCTGCGCACGCACTCTCAGACATCAGGTTGGTCGCTCACCGAGCAGGATCCTTTCAACAACGTAGGTCGCACCTGCATCGAGGCTATGGCTGCCGTCCTGGGTCACACCCAGTCGCTCCACACCAACGCCCTCGACGAGGCTATCGCTCTGCCTACCGACTTCAGCGCTCGTATCGCCCGTAACACTCAGATCTACATCCAGAATGAGACACAGGTGTGCAAGCACATCGACCCGTGGGCTGGTTCCTACTACGTCGAGAAGCTCACTCAGGAGCTCTATCTCAAGGCTTGGGAGCACATCCAGGAAATCGAGAAGCTCGGCGGTATGGCCAAGGCTATCGAGACCGGTCTGCCCAAGATGCGTATCGAGGAGGCTGCCGCCCGCACTCAGGCTCGCATCGACTCGGGTGTCCAGACTATCGTAGGTGTTAACAAGTACCGCCTCGAGCACGAGGATCCCATCGATATCCTCGAGGTCGACAACACCGCCGTGCGTCTGCAGCAGGAGGAGAGCTTGAAGCAGCTCCGTGCCAACCGCGACAACGAGCAGGTCAAGAAGGACCTCGCTGCCATCACCGCCTGCGTGCAGGAGTTTGCAGATGGCAAGAAGAGCGAGCACAACCTCCTCGACCTCGCCGTCACAGCTGCCGGCCACCGTGCCACCCTTGGCGAGATCAGCGACGCCTGCGAAGCTGTCGTAGGCCGTTACAAAGCAGTCATCAGAACCATTTCAGGCGTGTATAGTTCAGAAAGCAAGGCCGATGCAGACTTCGAGGAAGCCTGCCGCCTCACCGAAGAGTTCGCAAAACAGGAGGGCCGTCGTCCTCGTATCATGGTTGCCAAGATGGGTCAGGACGGTCACGACCGCGGCGCAAAGGTTGTCGCCACCGGTTATGCCGACTGCGGCTTCGACGTGGATATGGGACCTCTGTTCCAGACGCCCGCCGAGGCAGCCCGCGAAGCTGTAGAGAACGACGTCAATGTCGTGGGCGCCAGCTCGCTCGCAGCAGGTCACAAGACCCTCATCCCGCAGCTCATCGAAGAGCTGAAGAAATTGGGTCGCGAGGACATCATGGTTATCGCCGGCGGTGTCATCCCCGCCCAGGACTACGACTTCCTCTACAAGGCTGGTGTAGCCGCCGTCTTCGGCCCCGGAACCTCCGTCGCCAAGGCTGCTTGCGAAATGATGAAGTTGCTGCTCGGTAAGGAGTAACCTTACCCTACATAGCAAATAAACAGCTCTCCCACGATGTAATTTGCATCGTGGGAGATTTCTTTTCGATTTAGGAGATTTCTTTTTTCTGCTTACTTGTCCACCTTCTTCGTTGTCCCGTCGGGCAGGCGCATGACGAATTGGCGGTTAGATGGCATTTCGGGGAAGGAGCCTTGCGGCCGACTTATGGTGAGGCGCTGCTGGGTGTCTTCCCATCGTAGGGTGATTCGGGAGCATTGGCCCTGTTCGCAGGCGAAGGTGACACCGTCGTCCTCATACAGAGTGAAGGTGGCATCGGCCCCAGGGATGACGGCTATCGTGTCGCCAGCCAGCGGAATGATGGATCCTGCACGTGCGAAGACAGGAATTGTGGCTGCGTCCACAGCAACGTCAACGTACTGTCCGCCCTGATAATGCTGACCCGTCCGCCAATCTACCCAACCTCCACGGGATTGGGGCAGATACACGCGCCACTGTGTGACATCAGGTGCTGTGACGGGACAGATGAGGAGGGCCGGTCCGAACATATATTCTGTTGTCTGGGCCAGTGCCTCATTATCCTCCGGGAAGTCGAAGACGAGGGGTCGCATGAGCATCCGGCCCTGTTCGCTGACGGCAGCAGCACAGCT
>JAEESE010000030.1 GCA_016286165.1 Bacteroidaceae bacterium
CGGGCACGGATGGCCCAAGGGCAATCCTCTAAAGGCCCTCTTCGCCCCAAAATCACAGCCTCGCGAAGCGCTGTGATTATCCGCGAACTCACCGAAGGTCAATTGCAATGAACTCCAAAAACTCAAAAATCTTCGCGGCTCGGCGCCTCTGCGTTGAAAGATAAAAGGCCAGGTTGTTCAAGGTCTAATTTAGTACCCTGAAACACTAGGCAAATAAGAACGATAAAAAGAAGAAAAATGAAAGAAAGAAGCAAAGAAAGTAATAAAGAAGAAAAACAGCAAGAAGCACAACACGGGTTGGTTGATTCGCGCGAGAATTTCAAAGAAGAAAATCGAGAGGATTTACGCATCGATGTAGACGCTTTTTTGAAGTTCTTCAACGATACTTTACAGCGAGAGAAAAGTTCTATTCCGACAGCTGAATTTGTTTCGCCTGGCTACGGCCGAAGAATATAAGCTTTAGTGAATGCGTATAACTCAAAGACGGTCCTTGTCATTGCCGTTCAGAAAATGGCTCGTAGTGATTTCCTCAACGGACGAGTTAAAGGCAGAGCCTGGAATAAACCTTTCATTGCATCGCTTATCTGGCTGCTTGAGAGCGATGAGAATTTCGACAAGGTGCTGAACGGCTACTACGACAACCCGCCGCCAGTGGCACTGACTGAAGACGAGAAGCGGAAGCAAGCCGAGGAAGAGCGGCAACGCGAAGCCGAGGAACGGCGGCGCAAGAACCTCGAGATTGACCGGCAGATCAGGGAGGAGCAGCGCCGGGCGCGTGAAGAAGCTCACGCCAACCGCGCAACGCCCGAACAGCTGCAGGAAATCTTCGAGAAGAACAAGCCCGATTGGCTCAAAAAAAGCTGATTTGCCGCGAAACAAATGAAAACTGCCGGGACGAAAAGTTTTTTTGGGTACAAAGCCCCGAATACTTGCATGTCCCGACAGTTCTTTGTAATTTTGCAAAGTCAAAACAATGGCACCAGCGGGTGCCGGTGAGAGCGGCTGAAGCCGCGGTTAGGGGTGAGGGCGGCTACGCCGCGGTTAGATGTTTGCCCTCAATATCCAACCCAGCGAAGCAACCCCGAGCCAAAGCAACGGCTACTCTCACGAGAGACCACTCCGTGGGAAGTGAAAAGTGAAAAGTGAACTTTCGGAGCAGCGAGAGCAATCAAGCTTGCTTGAATTGCCGAGTCGTGACGAAAGTCAGCAAAGCTAAAAGTGAAAAATAAGAGTTTGCCTGGGGACGGGGATTAGGGCTGCCTTGCAGCGGTGAGAGGGCCACTACTCTACCACGAGCCAGGTATAGCCGCGGGCGGGGATGTCCACAGTGAGTGTGACCTCGTGCTGGGCGTTGAGCTTGTACTTGCGGGCAGCGCCTTCCTGCTCGCGGATGTGTACCTTGCCGCGCAGACCTGTATAGTAGAGTGGCAGGGTGACGGTGCGCCGGATGTCCTGGTCCAACGGATTATAGAGCATGGCCAGTGCGTGCTCGGGGCCCTCGGTGGATACGTGCATGAGTCCGTCCCAGTCGCGCGCGTCGGGTTTGCGAAGGTGAATGATGTCGCTGTTGAGTATGCGGCGGTATTTCTTGTACCACGAAATAACATCGCTCACCATCTGCTTTGTCTCGTCGGTGTCGTAGAGCCTCGGCCCGCGATAGCATGCCTGAATGCCGGCGCCGTAGTTCTGCACCATGTGCATCTTATAGGCCTGCAGGTGCTGACTCAGCGGTTCCAGGGTGGCTGCGCTACCGCCGCCATGGTACTGAACGAGCGGCACGAAGCTCCACATGGCGCCTACGGGATTCTCCCAAGTGCAGTCGTAGAGCAGCTGGCGGCTATGTATGAGCTGGCGCTCGCGCGGCAGGCTCCAGTTCGCCTCCCTATAGCCGATGGAGGTCTTCGTAGTGCCGTTCATCAGGTAGAAGTCGGGCACGTTCATGTACACGCCCGCGGCGGAGAGACGGTGATAGAACTGGGTGATGCGCCGCATCTGGTTCCATTGCGAATCGAGGAGACCACGATGATAGGGATGTGCCTTGCTGGCGCAGAGGTCGCCGGGATAGGAGCCGTCGTGCTCGAGGCACATCATCCCGGTCTGGTCAAGGAAGGTCTCGAGCCGGCGGAAATAGTCTTCGCCCCATTGGCTGCAGAGGCAGGGCGAGTTTCCGAAGGTCATGCCGCCCGTCTTGCCGGTAGTGGGGTTTATGCAATCCGACTCATCGTTCACGCGTCGGCTGGCGAGCAGCGAATAGCAGCCCATCTCTATGCCTCGCGAGCGCGCATAGTCGACCATTTCCTTCCAGCGGCTGATGTTCGCGGGGCTCGTGTCCTCCATGTTAAGACCGCTGCCGAAGCTGATGATGATCATCTCGTAGCCCACCTCTACGCACTGGTCTACGGCCTGGCGGATGACGGCGGGGTCGCTGGAAAGCAGGTGCAGGAAGATGGGGTTCTGAGTGGTCCAGGGCGACACGTGCATGCGCATCCGGCGTGTGAAGAGCCCCTTGCGCTCGCGGTCCCAGCTGTCGAACGGCATCTCGTAAACGGCAAAGCTCTGGAAGGTCTGCTGTGCAGGAACGGGCTGGTCGGGCCCCGTCTCGGGATAGACCTGGAGGATGCAGGGCGTCTGCAGACCGTAGTTGCGCTGCGACGTATATTGCGGGTCGGTGGTCCAGTGCTCGGTGCGGTCAGTCTCCTTCTCTGTGAACGAGCCGCGCATCTGGTAGTCCGTCTCCACGTGGATATTGGGCAGCAGCCAGCTACTCACGGGCATGCCGGACGGAGAGTCGGGCTCGAAGAAGGCAAGCTGTTCGAGGCGGAAGGCATCTACGTTGACCGTCTGCCCGCTCTCGTTGAGCAGTTCGAGGGACTTGCGCAGGACGGGCAGGTGGTCGTAGAGGCCTACATGCAGGAGGATAGTGACGCGGCTCAGCTCGCCCTGTCCGCGCAGGGTGAACACCAGTTCGGTTCCTGAATCGGGCTCGCCGACGAGCGACCAGCGCACCTTTTTCCAGGGGATGCGGCTCTGCAGGGGACGCACCTCGAAGTCGCAGACCTGGAACGCGCTGTCGACGGCTGTCAGCTCGGCAATCCACTGCTCGAGCAGGTAACCGCGCTCTTGCTGCCCCTTCAGACCACCTATGCTGTAGGTGTGGCCGTCGAGGGTTATGGAGCCTTCGGGACTGACGGCGCGCAGCATACGTTCGCCGGTCATGCGGTTCACGTAGTCGGTGGTGGCGAGGTTGGGAGTGATTCGGAACGTGCGCCAAACCATGCCGTTGGCCAGAATCAGCGACTTGCCGTCGGCCGAGCGATAGACCTCGGCGCAGCTCTTAGCGGGCTCCAAGAGCCAGTCGTAAGGGGTTCGTTGCGAGGCCAGGGCATCGAAGACGGGCAGGCGCTGCAGCTTGTCGTTCAGCGTATCGCTGTGCAGGCTGCTCCAAGCGGCGAGCAGTAGCAGTACAAGGTATAGTTTCTTCATCTCCAAACTTATGTTATGGGCGTGATAGTGCAGTTGGCACATTATTCTTTTTTGACAACAAATTACGCGAATTAAACGAATTTATCTTAACTCTACAGATTGAACGGATTAAACAGATTCATTCTTCTTTTGAACCACGCGCTCGGCGCTTGCGACGCTTCTTCGAGCGAAGCGAGTCTGAAGAATTCGCGAATTACACGAATATCAGGTCCTTGAGTATCAGTTGATTCCTAACGAATTACACTAATTTGCGACGGCTTCGCAAGCGTCGCGGCTGCGCGAAGAAACAAGAATGTTGAACAGCCTCGCTTACTTTCGACACCTTGCGAAGCGTGTGGCTCTGAAATTCGTGAAATTGGTAAAATTCGTTGTATGATAAAACATCTCTTGTGCCATGTCCTATATTATCGCCAAGGATATTAATGTTGTTTCAGCGCCACAAAGATAGTGATTATTTTGTTTCAACAATCTTTTTCCCACATTATTCTATTCAAGTATTTTGAAAAAAATAATGGATTTGTCGAGTGATTGTCGTGAATTTGTTGTTACTTTGTTGCGCGAAAGAGAAAAAGGGGGGGACGAAAAACCGTTTTTATGCTTGAAAATATGACAGACAAGAATCCGCGACCATCACTCACCGAACAGCGCTACGTGGTGCCGTTCGTGCTCATCACTTCGTTGTTTTTCCTATGGGGCTTCGCCCGCGCCATACTGGATGTGCTGAACAAGCATTTCCAGACGGAACTGAATATCTCGATCACGCAGTCGTCGCTGGTGCAGGTGACGACGTATCTGGGCTATTTCCTGATGGCTATCCCCGCCGGACTGCTCATAAACCGGGTGGGATATAAGCGGGGCGTGGTGATAGGTCTGCTGCTATATGCCGTGGGCGCCTTCCTGTTCGTGCCCGGCACATGGGCCAATTCCTTTGCGGGCTATCTGGCGGCCCTGTTCGTGATAGCCTGCGGACTGGTGTTCCTGGAAACGGCAGCGAATCCCTATGCTACGCAGCTGGGACCTGTGGAGACGGCCAGCAGCAGGCTGAACCTGTCGCAGTCGTTCAACGGCATGGGCTCGGCGCTGGCGCCCATCGTGGTGGGCGGCCTGCTCTTCGGCGGGAGCGGCACCGACGTGTCGATGCCTTACGTGGTGATGGGTGTTGTGGTGCTGCTGGTGGCCTTCGTGTTCTCGCGCTCGCAGTTGCCCGAGATTCAAGCTGAGGAGGACGCTGCCGCCGGCGAGGCTGTGGCGGAGGAGGCCAACGGCGGGCCGTCGGGCTGGGCCAACATACGACAGCTGTTCCGCAACCGCGCGTTTGTGTTCGGGCTGTCGGCCTTGCTGGCTTATGAGGTGAGCGAGATAAGTATCAACAGTTATTTCGTGAACTTCACCACGGGCATGGGTTGGCTTACGGCTGCCAACGCGTCGTATATCCTGGGCTTGTCGTTGTTCATATTCATGGGCGGTCGCTTCGTGGGTAGCTGGATAATGCGGCGCATAGCGGCGGAGCGTGTGCTGCTGTGGTGCGCCTGCGGCACGGTGCTGAGCATCGGGCTGCTCTTCCTGAACAGTCAGCTGGGCGTAGTGGGTTATCAGTTCTCGCTGGCGCTGCTGATTGCCAATTATTTCTTCGAGGCTATCATGTTCCCTACCATCTTCTCGCTGACGCTGCAGGGGCTGGGCGGCCTGACGAAGAGCGCGTCGTCGCTGCTGATGATGACGCCGGTGGGCGGCTGCGGCTTCCTGCTGATGGCGCTGCTGGCCGACCGCTCGGGCTCGCTCACACTACCCTTCCTGATTCCCCTGGCCGGATATATCGTGGTGCTGATATTTGCTAGGAGAAGGGCGAATGACAGATTAACAGATTAACAAATTAACAAATTAACATAATTTTCTTTTAAACAACGAATTATACGCGCTCGGCCGAAGGACGTTTCTTCGAGCAAAGCGAGTCTGAAGAATTAAACGAATAAATATTTCTACATCGAAAGTCACGAAAGTCACGAAATTATCTTCACTCTACAGATTGAACGGATTAAACAGATTAGATTATTTGAAACGCGCTCAGCCGAAGGACGCTTCTTCGAGCGAAGCGAGTCTGAAGAATTAAACGAATATTTCCGTTATTTCCGTTGTTACCGTAATTAAATGAAGACAGACATTATTTGTGTGGGACATATCACCCACGACCGCATCATAACTCCTGACCGCGACTTGCATATGCCGGGCGGCACATCGTTCTATTTCTCGTATGGCCTGCGCCACCTCCTGGGCGAGCACTCGGACATCAGCTACCGCCTCGTCACCTCGTTGGCCGAGAAGGATATGAAGGCGGTGGATGATATGCGGCGCGAAGGCATCGACGTGGAGGTGATTCCCAGCCGCGAGACCGTGTACTTCGAGAATATCTACGGCGCCGACCAAAACAACCGCCAGCAACGCGTGAGAGCCAAGGCCGACCCGTTCACCTGCGAGAAGCTTGCCGACCTCGAAGCCGAGTATATCGTGCTGGGAAGCTTGCTGGCCGACGACTTCGACCTCGCCGTGCTGCGTCAGCTGTCGGCGCGCGGCACGTTGGTCGTTGATGCCCAGGGTTACCTGCGGGAGGTGCGCGGCGAGCAGGTCTTTGCCTGCGACTGGACGGATAAACTGGAGGCGCTGCGCTACATCGACATACTGAAGGTGAACGAACACGAGATAGAAGTGCTCACGGGCGAGCCCGACCAGCACCATGCCTGCGAGATATTGGCTGAATGGGGCGTGCGTGAGGTGTTGCTGACGTTGGGCAGCTACGGCTCGGTGGTCTATGCCGGCGGGCAGTTCTTCGATATCCCGCCCTACGAACCTGAGCGCATCGTAGATGCCACGGGCTGTGGCGACACGTATGTCATGGCTTATGTCCTGCGCCGCCGTCTGGGTGATACGCCCGAGCGTGCCGCCCATTTCGCGTCGGCCGTGGCGAGCATCAAGTTGGAAGCCTCAGGCCCTTTCTGCGGCACTATGGACGATGTGCTGCGGCGATTAGGACTAAGGACTCTTTAAACTGTTTAGTCGCTTCGCGAGAAATCTTTCAAATCTGTCCAAATCTTACAAATCTCTCTCTTCGCAACTTAGCATTGCCAGCATATTTGTTAGATTAAATCATATTTGTTTGATTTGAAAAGATTTGTGGGATTTCTGCCACGCAGTGGCACTCCCTTGGCATATCTGCTTCGCAATGGTTAGAGTCGCTTCGCGAGAAATCTTTCAAATCTGTCCAAATCTTACAAATCTCTCTTATAGCAATTTAACTTTGTCAATGATACCTGTTTTAGAGTCGCGGTGATACCATTCGGAATATAGTCCATCGGGACTGAAATTGATAAGCATGCCAAATGGCAAGTGCGTTAGATTCATATAGCTCCAAAGCTGTCGACGATGTGGTGTGTCAATATGTGCGATGGCTTTCAGTTCAACAATAATGTTGCCGTCAATTACCAAGTCCATCCTATAGGTTTGGTCTAATTCCACGTCATCCCAATAAATCGGAAGGAACACCTGACGTTCAACCTCATGCCCATTTTGTTCCAAAAGATATCTCAAGGCGGCCTCATAAGCCGATTCCAAAAGGCCGTAATGGTATTTGTTATGTACCTTCATGGCTAATCCTGCTATTTCGCGGAAGAACTCATACTGCTGGTTATGTTCTGCTATTAAGTCCATTGATAAATATATTTGTTTGATTTGAAAAGATTTGTGAGATTTCTGCCACGCAGTGGCACTCCCGCTGACTTAGCTGCTACGCGGCGATTAGCGGTTTTGGGGACAAGACTACTCAACGACTTCGAGGTAGAAGCTGACGGGACGGAAGCCGTCGTTGCAGCTGATCATGGCGCTCATGGGGTTCTGCATCCAGCCGTCGAAGAAATTGCCTTCGCCACGGGCCAATGCCTCCACGAACTCGCGCATCGACGACCAGGCCGACGGGCACAGGCCCTCGGGACGCTGACCGCCGATGGACGTCCATTGCTGCCCCAGACACACATCACACGTGTGCTCGATGGGATTCTCGTATTGCACCATCAGATCGGGATATTCGGTCTGGCGCACAGCCGTGATTCTTACTTTATTCATACTTCTGCGGTTAATCACAATTTGCGAATTATCTTTAAAGACGGTAATTCATGTTCAGATGGCAATCAGTAGCCGAAATATTGCTTGCAGTAGGCATTCAGCGTGCTGTCGTAGCGCTCGCTGCAATCCTTGTCGCTCATCAGGAAGTGATTAGAGTTGGGGTAGACAATCAGGTCATAGGCTCGGCCAAGGCTGTCGTACCGAGCCTGCAACGCATGGTAGTGGTCAGGCTTGACCAAACCGTCCTGTTCGCCATAGGCAAAGATGGCGGGCAGGGCCGTGGAATCGTTGATATAGAAGACGGGCGATGCCAGCAGCTTGATGCTGTCGAGCTGTTCGGGCGTGAGGGATGAAGCGTCCTGGCGCTCGCCTATGCAGCTGAACACGAAGTTCGAGACGTCCTCCGCCTTGGCTTCAGCATTGTAGGGGAACAGGATGCGTAAATCGGCGGGACCTACCTTGACGGCAGCAAAGCGTATGGGCAGCGGATGCGAACGGCTGTAGGCAAACATCATGGCCAGATGTCCGCCCGCCGATGTGCCGCCGATGGACATCTGCCGGATGTTAGCGCCTTGCTCGGCGGCGAAGCGTTGGATATGCCGGATGCAGGCGTCTATCTCGTCCTGCATGGTGAGGAGCGAGACGCTGTCCTCTGTCAGCAAGCTATAGTTCATAGTGGCCGTGGCATACCCCTTCTGCACCCACGTGTAGCAGTCCCTGAGATGGTCGTGCTTGTCGCCGCCTATCCACGAGCCGCCGTGGACATACAGGATGAGCGCCAGACTGTCCTTCTGCGCAGCGTCGGTGGGCAGGTACAAGTCGTAGGTGTTGTGCTCACGGCTGCCGTAGGCGATATCCGTGAAGCGTTGTCCGTAGGCGTCGTGCCACTTAGGTTTAAACACATACATCGCTATGGCTCCTGCGATGACGAATAATAATACAGCGCCCAGCAGGCAGCCGCAGCCTCTTTTAATGATTTTCTTCATGTGCATAATCGTTTTAATGCTTGTATAGCTCTTTAGCGTTATTGCGGGTCTTGTTCAACGAGTTCCAAACGGCGAACGATGGTTCGGGGCTTCAGGAGTGTTCCGGGTGAGAGCACAGAATTAGCACCAATGCGGCAGCGGTCGCCCACAAGTGAGCCGAACTTATGCACGCCCGTGCAGATGCGCTTATCGTCGATAACGACAAACACCGTGTCGTCCTCGCGTTCGTTGTAATGGTTGCAGAGGATGGCTCCCGCCTCAACGTTCACGTCGTGACCTATTATGCTGTCGCCCACGAAGTTGAAATGAGCAATCGCACTTCCTTCGAGCATCGCCGAAGTCTTCACCTCGCAGCTGATGCCCACCTTCGCCCCTGGAGCCAGGAAGACGCCGTTACGGAGAAAGGAATTGGAGCCTACGAAGCAGTCGGCCGAGATGATGGCTGGCGCTTTGATGGTGACGTTATGCCCGATGACGGCCGTCTTGTGGATGGCCACACCGTCCTTGATGTCGAATTCGTCATCGAGCGTCCCGATGAGCTGAGTGATGGTTGTGCAGAGCTTGTCTACGACCTCCCAGGGTTGTTCACCGTCAACAAACGGGAACGCCGTCGGTTGAGAAATATATTCTTTCATCATAGATAGACCTATTTTTCATTTTTCATTTTCATTTTTCATTTGGGCGTAATATAGCAGTTGGCACATTCTTCTTTTTTGACAACTAATTATACGAATTAGACGAATTACAATTTCTACTTCGAAAGTCACGAAAATGTCTTATTGAAACGCGCTCGGCCAAAGGACGCTTCTTCGGGCAAAGCGGCTATGCAAAGTTAGGGCTATAGGACAAGAAAGAATTCGTTAAATTCGTAAAATTCGTTGTCTTATTAAACATCTTCTGTGCCATCTCCTATATTATTGCCTTTCATTTTTCACTTTTCACTTTTCACTTTTCATTTCTTAGTGCTCTCCGCCCCGCCTCCGTCATCAGCCCGCGGGCTTCGAGGTCGCGGCATCGTTGTCTGTTCAGTCCGGTCCAGTGACTGCCTTTTCGTCGGGGCGACAGACGTTGTGCCAGGCGGCCGTCGGGCAGTTTCTTCAGCGTGGAGTCTATCCACCCGAAGCAGAGCGCCTCTTCCACGATTTCGAGGTAAGGAAGGGTGTCGGGCTTAGGTGTCTTAGACCTGTTGCAAGCCACCCAGCACGACTGCTCCGAGAGGTGGTTCTGCATTAGCCACTCCCTCAGCTGCTGGCGGTGGGTGAAGGTCAGTAGATTCGTTACTTCCATGTCTTCAGCGTCTGTTGCAATCGTTCCAGGAAGAGGGCGGCTTGGCGGCCGTCGAACTGGGCGTGATGGAATTGCAGGGAAATGGTCAGTGTGGTCTTGAACCAATGCCGCCTGTATCTGCCCCATACGAGGAAAGGGTTGTTGAAGATGCCGGTATATTGGTTGACTATGCAGTCGAGCTCAGTGCCTACTACGGCCGATGTTCCGATAATCATCGCCTCGTCGTCGTTGATGTCACGGCATGCTGTGGCCGCCTCATGCGTGAGCGCGTCGTAGTCGCGAGTGAACTGACGGAGGTCGTCGCTGTAAGGTATGTCGCAGTTGCTGATGCCTCCTTGCCCGTTGTCCACAATCACGTTGATGCCCAAGCGGTCGAAGCGGAACAGCTTGCCGTCGGTAGGCAACAGATAGAACTCAGGAATCTGGCTGGCTGCTTTGCCGATGCTCCAGCAGAGGAGCATGTTGAACTTCAGGCCTTGCCGACGGCTCGCCTTCAGCAGGCGCGTCACGTCGAAGGTCTTGACGAGCGTCACCATAGGCATGGGCGACTTCATCCACAGTTCAAAAGCCTGTGCGCGACTGGTTTCTTTGGGATTAACTTCTTGCTTCATAAAGCGACATTATTAGGCTGTAGGTGAGTTCCTACGTTTTTATCTCTCGGGCGCTTGTTTTCTTCTTCATACTCGGAATACTACTGTTCATAGAGCTCTATAGGCAGTCCGTCAGGGTCTTTCAGGAACAGGAAACGCTTCTGAGTAAGTTCGTCAACCCTGACCGCTTCGTGAGCGATGCCTAACTTGTCCAGCTCGGCTATCTCATCGTCCAGGCTGTCCACCTCGAATGCCAGATGCCTGAGCCCTGCGGCCTCGGGATTGGTCACTCGCGGAGGAGGCGAAGGAAACGAGAACAGTTCTATGATGTAATCGTTGCCGAGAGCCAAATCCGCCTTGTAGGACCGACGCTCAGCGCGGTAGTTCTCAGCAAGCACGCGCAGGCCCAGCACGCGGGTGTAGAAGTCCAGGCTCCTCGGATAGTCGGAGCTGATGACGGCGATATGGTGTACTTTATTCAGGTGTAGCATAGCATGTTTTCATAGATTTATCCCATGACC
Source organism: Bacteroidaceae bacterium (assembly GCA_016286165.1). GTDB lineage: Bacteria > Bacteroidota > Bacteroidia > Bacteroidales > Bacteroidaceae > Physcousia. Next base: position 10,981 of record JAEESE010000030.1, read on the forward strand.
ACATCGAGCACCATCATCATCACAAAACCTATGGCAAAGCCTATGGTGCTGAGGTTGCTGTGCTTGCCCTCTGAGGCTTCAGGGATGAGTTCCTCAACTACGACATATAACATAGCGCCTGCCGCAAAGGCCAGGAGATAAGGCAGGGCGGGCGTCATCAGAGACGCCAGCAGCACCACCGCCAAGCCCCCCAACGGCTCTACGGCACCGCTGAGGCTGCCGATGAGGAAGGAGCGCCACTTGGAGTTGCCCGCAGCACGCATGGGCATGGAGATGATGGCTCCTTCGGGGATGTTCTGAATGGCAATACCTATCGATACGGCCAGCGCTGCGGCCAGCGACAAGCCTCCGACACCGCCCTCTGCACCGGCAAACACAACGCCCACAGCCATGCCCTCGGGCAGGTTGTGGATGGTGACGGCGAGGGTGAGCATTGCCGTGCGCGAGAGACGTGAGCGAGGGCCTTCAGGCGTGTCGGTACCGATATGCAGGTGTGGAGTCAGTTCGTCGATGAGCAGCAGAAATCCCATGCCCAACACGAAGCCGACAGCTGCCGGCAGCACGGCCCATGCACCCCTACCCTCTTCCATCTCAATGGCAGGGATGAGCAGCGACCACACTGACGCAGCCACCATGACACCCGACGCAAAGCCGAGCAGGGCTTTCTGCAGCCGCAACGATATACCATCCTTCATCAGAAAGACGAAGGCCGCGCCGAGCATGGTGCCCAGCAGGGGGATTAACAGGCCGATGAGTAAGGAGAGGGACATTGGGATTTGGAAGTTAAAGGAGTTGTTTTTTTTAGGAGTTAAAGGAGTTAAAGGAGTTAAGACGAATGTCTAGGCGTTGGGGGGGTGGGGAGTATTTTTTGGGGTGTTAAAGGAGTTGTTTTTGGGGGGGAGTTCTTCAGACTCGCTTTGCTCGAAGAAGCGTCCTTCGGCCGAGCGAAAGAAGTTAAAGGAGTTAAAGGAGTTAAAGACGGTAGTTTCAAGAACTGTTATCATTCTCGGGATTGTGAGGAGTCTCGAAGTGGAAGCTATTTGCAAAACATTCGTCTTTAACTTCTCAGCGAGCAGAGCGAGCGGTAACTTCTTTAACTTCTTTAACTTCCCTACGAGCGAAGCGAGTAAATCAACTTCCTCCGTCAAGCGGCATCACTTCTTCCAACGCTCCCGTCTCGGAGTCGATGATGAAGCCGCGGACGGCGATGTCCTTAGGCACAAGCGGATGCGTGCGGATAGTCTCTACGGTCTTGCGCACCGATGTCGGCGTGTCCTTGAATCCCTCCAGCCAATGGTGGAGGTCTATGCCGCACTGCTGAATAGTGTCGAGCGTCTCGTCCGTCACGCCACGCGCTATCATCTCGTGGTGGAAATGTTCGAAGCTCATATGACAAGCTCCGCAATGCGAGTGGGCCACGACCATAATCTCCTCCACACCCAGCTCGTAGATGGCTACGATAAGGCTGCGCATGGCCGAGTCGAAAGCCGAGATAACCAGACCGCCGGCATTCTTGATAATCTTGGCGTCGCCGTTCTTGAGGCCGAGTGCAGCGGGGAGCAGTTCCGTCAAACGGGTGTCCATACACGAGAGCACCGCCAGCTTCTTATCCGGATACTTGTCGGTAAGATACTTTTCGTAGCCTTTCTCGGCCACGAAAGTCTTGTTGAAAGCAATAATCTGGTCTATCATCACTTAAGGCTTTACAACTTGTTTACGAGGGCCACGATCTTCTGACGTGTCTCTTCGGTCTTCTGCTCGTCAATCTTGGCGGTGACCATACCCATGTTCTCTACCTTCCAGTAGTTGCAAATGTCGCGGAATTCAGCCGTGGCACCGTCATAGACGCCGGGAGAATAAGAGGAAACGAGCAGCGCCATCTTCTTCACCTTGGCAGGGCTGTTGACGCAGTACATGCGTTGGATGGGAGCCTGAATCTGAGCGCAGAGCGTGAAGTAGTAGATAGGAGCTGCCAGCACAATCACCTCGGCCTCAGCCATGAGCGGGTAGAGCTCCTGCATATCATCCTTCTGGATGCAGGCGCCGTTGCCCTTGACGTGGCAGTACTCACAGGCCAGACAGCCCGCAATCTTTTTCCTAGATACGTTGACGAGCGTTACCTCGTTGCCTGCAGCCTCTGCTGCCTTCTTGTACTCTTCCGCCATCCAAGCGGTGTTGCCATTCGCGCGTGGCGAGGCTTGTAAAATCAAAATCTTCATTGTTTTTGTTTGTTAGGTCCCGAGTTAAGAGTTAAGAAGCCTCACCCCCGACCCCTCTCCAAAGGGCGAGGGGAGTGATTAGCTTCAAGATGAGTTAAGAGTTAAGAGTTTAGAGTTTAGAGTTTAGAGTTTAGAGTTTAGAGTTCTTGAAGTGCCAATTGTCAACTGTCAACTGTCAACTAAATAAGACTGTCAACTAAATAAGGCCGTCAACTATCCTAATATCCGTACTCCAATCCATACTTCTCGTGCAGCCGCCGCAGCGAGCCGTCGGTTTTCATCTGGCGTATCACAGCGTTGACGTGAGCGAGCAAATCCTCTTGGCCTTTGCGCATTAGCACGCCTATCTCGCCATGGGTGAAAGGCTGCTTGAGGAGCGGAGCTGCCAAGCGGGGGTCCGTCTGCACATAATAGGGCGCCTCGGTGATCTCTGTTATCATCACGTCGGCCATGCCCTCGGCAACACGTGTCGGTATCTCCTCGTTCTTGTCGTAGACGATAATCGTGGCATGCGTGAGGTTTTCGTTGGCAAATTTCTCGTTCAGTCCGCCCGGATTCACCATCACACGCACCTCAGGCTTGTCCAAATCCGCCAACGAACGATAGCGGTCCGCCTCAGATGCTCGGCATAGAATGGTCTTGCCGTTGACCAGATAGCCATCGCTCATAAGCATCGTTGCGCAACGGGCTTCGGTAATGGTGATGCCGCCTATGGCGAGGTCGAACATCTGCGGTTCAGCCATGACGTCGGCCGTGAGCGTAGGCCATGAGGTAGGTATGAAGCCTATGTTGACCTTCAGATGCTCGGCTATCTTCTTTGCCATCTCTATGCCGAAGCCCCAATAGGTGCCATCGGGCTCGCGAAACGAGAGCGGCCTGTAATCGCCGGTAGTGCCGATGAGTATCTTTCCGCGTTGCTCAATGCGCTCGACGGTCGGTTGGGCCGGCAGGTTATCGTCGTTGGAAGAACATGTAACACAGCTGAGCGAGCCGCAGATGGCTACTACGGCTATTAAGAGCCAAGTCCTTATGAAATGTGAGATGATATTCATAATACCTTAAAGAATTATTTCCATGCCTGTTTTCTGCACGCCCATACCCATGCTTTTGTAGAATGCCATGGCGGGATCGTTGCCTTCCCACACGTTCAGGGTGATGTTGTAGCAGCCTATGGAGCGTGCATAATCACGGACAAACGCATACAACGCCTGCCCTATATGGTGGCCGCGTTGCTGCTCGTCAACACAGATATCGTCGATATACAGCGTCTTGATGTCCTGCAGCAACCGGTGGTCGCGAATCTCGGTAATCTGGCAGAAGGCATGGCCCACTACCCCACCGTCGTCGTACACGAAGATGGGCTTGCTCTCGTCGGCAAGAATCTCTTCCAGCTCGTGCTCGGCGTACTTGGGCGTATTGGATTTGAAGAGGTCGGGGCGTATCCCGTTATGCACCGCGTCGGCCTGATACAGCAGTTTTATCAGTCCCGGGATGTCGTTTTGATTGGCTTTTCTTATCATTTTGTGAGGTTATGAGGTTGAGAGGTTATGAGGTTAACTGAACGTTGCGCTTCAGCAGCGAGCGGTCGGCGCTCGAGGGACCTGCCATCAGCTCGTATTGTCCAGTCACGAAGCGGATGGTGTTGGTAGCGGTGTCCCATGATTCAAGTTGTCGGCGGGGTATTACGGTTGTTACCGTGCGCTGCTCGCCAGCTTTAAGATGGACTTGCTGATAGCCGCATAGCGTCTTGAGCGGACCCTCGGTGTCGGCGGTGCGACGGAAATAGTACTGCACCGTCTCCATGCCGTCCCGCTTGCCTGTGTTCTTCACCGTGACGCTTACCTCTACGTCGCCGCCCGCCAGTTTCTTAGCCTTCAAGCCCTTGAACGCAAACGTGGTGTAGCTCAGTCCGTGCCCGAAGGCAAACAGCGGCTCGCCAGTGAAGTAGCGATAGGTGCGGTTCTTCATCGTGTAGTCCTCGAAATCAGGCAGGTCGTCGGTGCTGCGATAGAAGGTGACGGGCAGTTTGCCGCTGGGATTGTAGCGGCCTGTCAGCACCTCGGCTAGCGCCGTACCTCCTTGTTCACCCCCATACCACCATTGGATGATGGCGTCGCAGGTCTCCAGTTCGGGCACCATCGCTACGGCACCGCCCGAGCAGTTGACGAAAACCACCTTCTTGCCCGCCTCGTGCAGCCAGCGCAACACATCACGCTGCGCCTGCGGCAGTTCGATGCTTGTGCGGTCGCCGCCACGGAAGCCGGGCTCGCTGACGCGCATCTCCTCGCCTTCGACACGAGGTGATATACCGCCGACGAAGACGACGGTACCGGCCATTCCCACCTGCGCCAGCAACTGCTCAGGCGTCGGCACGGCCTTGTGCTGGATATCGAAATTCAGGGCTCCATAGCCCGCCTCCTGCACGTAGTCAATCTGTATGCGATAGCGTTGTCCGGCCTTGACGGCTACCTCCTGCTGCGCCTGCTGGATGCGCTGGCGTGCTTGCCAGAGGTTGACCAGCGTGTCGCCGTTCACCAGCAGACGCAGTTTGTCGTCGCCGCTGATGGTGAAGAGGAGTGTCTCGTCGCGTGTGGGAATGAGCGTGCCCTCCAGACGGGCGGAGAACTGCTCGAGGTTCACGCCAGGCGCGAAGACGGTGTTGCCGCCGTTGCTGAGTTTCACGGGCTCGGTCATGTTGACGGTGGCGACGGGCGTGCCAGTCATATCTGTATTGTTGTAGTAAACAGCCGTCATGCCTGCGGCGCCCTGCCGGTTGCGGATTTCAGCGAAACGGCTTTCGATACTCTCGTTGCGCGTCAGGTCGCAGCCCTGAACGTAGGGTACATCGCCCAGCAGACGGCGGATGCCCTCGAGGGCAGTGACGGTCTTCGTCGGATAGCCAGCGTAGTTGCCCCATTGCATCACGGAGTCGTTGGCGTTAGGCCCCATGACTATAAGTTGAGCGTTCGGCATCGAGCGTGTAGCGTCTAACGGCAGCACACCGTTGTTCTTCAGCAACACGATGCTCTTGCGTGCCATGTCGAGGGCGAGCTGCTTATGAGGCGCCGACGCCACTACGCTGTCGGGAATCTTGGTCCACGGCACAAGGTCGTCGCTATCGAAATCGCCTATCTGGAAACGGGCGATGAGCAGGCGGCGCAGCGAGCGGTCGAGGTCACTCTCCTTGATGTCCCCTCGGCGCACGGCCTCGGGCAGATGACGGTACTCCGAGCCACACTCCACATCGGTGCCGGCAAGCACGGCCTGTGCCGAGGCTTGCTCGCTGTCCTTGGCGGTGTTGTGCCAGTTGGGCAGGAAATCGCGTATGGCGCCGCAGTCGCTAGTGATGAGTCCTTGGAAGCCCCATTCGTCGCGCAGTATCTGCTGCTCGTAGCGCGTTTGACTGCAACATGGCTGGCCGTCGATGCGCTGGTAGGCACACATAATCTCGGCCACCTGACCTTCCTGCACCAGTGCCTTGAACGCCGGCAGATAGGTCTCCCATTGGTCGCGCAGGGGCAAGTCCTCGACATTGAACGTGTGACGGTTCCATTCAGGTCCGCTATGCACGGCAAAATGCTTGGCACACGCCAGGATTTTCTTGTAGAACGGAGCGCCCTGAGCAGCCGGCGTGTCAGGCGCCGAGAGCCATCGTCCGTCATAGGTCATGCCTTGCAAACCGCGCACCACGGCAAGGCCCATGCGCGAGGTGAGCAGCGGGTCCTCGCCGTAGGTCTCCTGTCCGCGGCCCCAGCGCGGATCGCGGAAGAGATTGATGTTGGGCGTCCAGAACGAGAGGCTCTGATAGCGACGGATATTACCCGAGCGCTTGGCCTGACGAGCCTTCACACGCGCCTCGTCGCTCACGGCCGTGAACACGCGGTGCAAAAGGGCATCGTCCCACGACGCAGCCATCGCCATGGTGATGGGGAAGACCGTGGCATAGCCGTTGCGCCCGACGCCGTGCAACGCCTCGTTCCACCACTGGAACTGCGGCACTTGCAACCGCTCTACGGCGGGCGAGGTGTCCATCATCAGTTGCACTTTCTCGTCGAGCGTCAGGCGCTGCAGCAAATCGTCAGCGCGCTGCTCGGCCGTCAGCTGCGGATTCTTATAAGGAAGTGTCTGGGCGAGACTGACTAAAGCTAAGAGGCAGAAAGTCGCAAGAATCAAGTTTCGTTTCATATCTAATTAATGTGTCTATTCAACAAAAGGCCGTTTTCCGTTAGTTTTCGGAGAAAAGGCCGTTGACGCGTTGCATCAGCCCACTGCGGGACAGGTTCTTGTCGACGGGCATCAGATGCCAGCGCACAGTCCAAGTGAGCGACTCGCCCGGCTGCAGCAGCGTATAGGCGCCCTGGCTCTCGAGCTCGATGTAGGTCTTGCCGCGGTTCACATACACCTGTACCTCAGCCTCGCCCGGAGCAGGCTGACCGGACAGCAGGTCCTGGAACTTCTTCACGAGCAGCAAACCGTCGGCACAATAGGCCAGCCATCCGCGGCCGTCGGCATTGACCTTGCGGTTGCGCGGCGCCTCGTCGGTCGTGTACCAGGCAGCGCCGTCGCCAAACTGGAAGTTCATCAGCCCCGCAGGCCAGATACTATCGGTAGGGGCAAAGAAGATAAGGCCGCCGGAGTTTGCCACGCGAGTAATCTCCCAAGGCGCAACGCTACGGGGCTCAGCGCCCTCGTTCTTTATGGAATATGTGACTACGAAGGCTCCGTCGGAGGCGTCGGTAGCAAATTCCTTGCCCACGCTCATTCCCAAGCGCTCGCACACGGGACTGGCTATGACAAGGCGATTGTCGGCACGCTGCACCACTTGGTAAGGTTGCTTGTCAAACTCCGACACGGGAGGCCAGTTCCATTCCTTCTGCGGACTGGTCCAGAAAGTACTGCCGAAGGACTCGGGGAAGCGCGACTGCGAGAGCACCTCCTGCTCCTGGTGTTTCAGCGAGAGGATTTTACCGCCTCGGGCAGGGTCTACGGTCATCGCAGCATCACCCACGCGGAGGGTGACAGCCGTTGCCTGGTCGTCCTGGGCATGCAGAGCTACAGCAAAGCAGATGGCCGCAAATGTCAGTATCAGTTTTTTCATACACATTGGCTTTATTGATTTCTATGAGATTTCACTTTAACACTCAAAGATACATACTATTTGTCCAAGAGGTAAGGTATATTATAGCCTGGCCGATCTGGCGACACATATTCACCATTAATAAATAAGGTCTTCCAGGGACGGATATTTTTCAACATGCTCTTCACATCTTTTGCCAATCGCTCGCTCTTCTGAGAACCGCTTTTACCTTGACGTCTCACAGTTGCCGTGACCTGACAATCGATAAGATTTCCTTTTGAATCAACATGAATATCTTTAATTGTAAAGATAATCCTATTCACGCCTATGAGTTCTGGATAATCGTTGATGCGCAACTGCAACTTCGCCTTAAAATCCTCTGGTGTTTGGCAATCAGAAAGCGAAAAGCCATTGACAGCAATTCTGTTGCGATATGACATTCTTTCTGTTATCTTTCCATTTTTGACAGCCATTGTCTGTTCAAATTCATAATTCCTCTCATAGCCATCATGTTGGTAATAAAGAATATCCCCTTTCGCGACCCTGAGTTTACCAGTGAACCAAGTCGCAACGATGTTTTGCCTCTCAAAATAATCCTTAAATACACGGCGCAGCTCGGCAGAAGGAAGACTTCTTTCGTTGTGTTGTTGTCTTTCCTTGTTGTAAAATTCGACCGCTATACTGTCAAGACAAAGCCGCTCGCGCTTGATGCTCCAATAAGCTGTATAGCCATCCCAATTGGCCGTGGTTGTAGTCCTTCCCTGTGGTAAGACTTTCAGCAAATCATTGTAAATGGCAGAATGAGCCTCAATGGGTTTTCCTAACAAGATCCAGCGTTCACTATTGATAATGATGATGTCGCCGTCTTGTCCTGTTGCCCAAGCTCCGAAACTGATGGCCAAGCCACAAATGAGCACAAATAGTTTTTTACACTTCTGCACCAGCGTTGGATGATGGGCGCATTTCTCCATAAGGTATTTTCTGCCGACTCCGCAATGAAGACCGCTATAAGCAATCAGCTGCTTATTGTTTATAATCGTTTTCATCTTGCTTGACAATTATTTATCGGATGAAATTCATAAACGTAGGTCGCTCGTCGCGCTGGGGAGTGGGTTGGCCTTCGGCATGAATCTTCTTCAATAGGAAGGCCATATTGGTGGCGAGGGTGCGCATGGTTTGCATGCCCTCGGTGTCTTGCTTGACCTCGCCCTTACCGCCACCGTAGGCTATGTTCCAGTATTGCGACGTTACGACAGGCATGTTCATCATCTCAAACATCATGTTCATGGTCTGAAGGGTGGCTGTGGCGCCGCCGCGACGACAAACGGCCAAGGCGGCAGCAGGTTTGTTCTGCACCAAGTGGCCAGCCGCGAAGAACAGGCGTTGCATCACGGCGAGGACCGCTCCGTTGGGCTGGCCGTAATAGACGGGCGTGCCTACAACCAGAGCATCGGCCTCGGCCATCTTCTCGGTAATCTCCTTCAAGACGTCATCGTCGAACACGCAGCCCTTGCCGTTGTTGCGGCGGCATCCGCCACAGTTGATGCACATACGAACGGGCTGACGACCTATCTGAACGATTTCGGCCTGCACACCGTGCTTCGACAGCTGCGCCTCGATTTCCTGCAGGCAGCAGAACGTGTTGCCGTCGGCCCGCGGACTGCCGTTCACCAGCAGCACCTTGAGCGTCTTGCCGGCCTCAGCCGATGAACTCACGGCCGACACAGGCGATGCGACAGCCGCTCCTGCTGCGACCACCGCCGCTTTCCTGATAAAATCTCGTCTATCCATATTCGTTTGTCGTTTTAGGGTTTGTGTTTAGTGTTCTTATCTATATTTCAGCAATAAATCTAGCATCTTGCGGTCGAGCCTATGCTTTCCTTGGGTATTTCCGTTACGTCATCAGCCAAGATTCAGACTGCAGTTACTCGCTATAGTTGTGGTCCACTACAATGACAACCTGAAGGTCGGGCACCAACGGCTGCACCTCGCTGGTAAGTTGGCGGACAAGCGCTGCATCGTCGTGAACGGAGATGTCCGGAACGACATCGACGGAAAGCATCCTATCGGCCTCGGAGTAGAGGAAACCGTGCACCTGAACTATCTCTTCGTGAGCAGAAAGCGTCTGCATGACCTTGGTCTGCAATTCGGCACGTCGGTTCTCGCCAGTGGCCACGGCATAAACGCCTACGGTCATTATGATGCCATGCCGATCAAACATAGAGTTTGAAATCTTGCGCGTCAAGGCATGGATCTCATGAGCCGACATTGTATCATATACATTAATGTGTAGCGAACCGATCTTCACGTCGGGACCGTAGTTGTGCAGAATCAGGTCATACACGCCATGCACGCCTTCGAAGTCGGCCACCTCCTTCTTGATTTGGCTGGTGAGTTCAGCAGGGATGCTTGTGCCCAGCAACTCGTTGACGGGCGATGCCAGCATCTCGATACCGGCCTTGATGATAACCAATGAAATCAAGGCACCGAGGATGCCGTCGAGCGATACGCCCCAAAGCAACATGACGCCTGCCGAGACGAGCGTGGCCAGGGTGATGACGGCATCGAACAGGGCATCCGAGCCCGAGGCTATCAGCGCATCGCTCTTCAGTTGCTCGCCCTTGCGCTTCACATACTGTCCCAGCACCAGCTTCACCACTATGGCTACCACGATGACCACAAGCGTCGTGGTAGTGTACTCGGGTTCCGTCGGGTTGAAAATCTTCTTGACGGATTCGATGAGCGAGGTGATACCTGCCGAGAGCACTATGACGGCTATGATGATGGCGCTGAAATACTCGATGCGCCCAAAGCCGAAGGGATGCTTGCGGTCGGCAGGCCGTTGTGAGAGCTTTGTGCCGATGATTGTGATGACGCTCGAAAGAGCATCGCTCAGGTTGTTGACGGCGTCCATCACAATGGCCACCGAACTGGCCAAAATGCCCACGGCGGCTTTAAAGCCCGCAAGCAGCACGTTGGCGGCAATGCCTATCCAACTGGTACGAATTATCTCCTGACTGCGGTCCATGCTTAAAGTTTCATTACCCGTTTCATCTCAAGGTTCTCATAGCCTTCGGGGCAATGAGTAGACAGATAGACTGTAGGATTTTGTTTGATGAACTCACGCACACGGTCTAATGTCTCGCGGGCGGCATCCTTGTCCTCAAAGACAATGCTCAGTTTGTTGGCTTTCAAGGCAGCGTCACAATAAGTCACATCACCATGGAACATATAATACAGACCGTCGTTCTCGGCGATGATAATACTGTTACCCTTTGTGTGACCTTTGGCCTCGATAAACCAGATGCCGTGGGCTACCTGCTGGGCATTGGGGAAATTCTTGTAAACAGCTCCATACTCAGCTCTGATGATGTTGTCGCCTACCAGCTTCATCGCGTCGGCATCCTCGGGCGAGATATACACTTTGGCATTGGGGAATTCAGTGATGCAGGCGCTGTGGTCAGGATGCTTGTGGGTGATGAGAATCTTCGTCACCTGCTCCGGCTTGTAGCCGGCGGCAGCGAACGCCTCCATGTAACCGGCCACCTTCTCGCCCATGTAGAGGGGAGCGCCTAACTTCTTGGCGGGTGCAGCAAAGTCGGCCTTGAATCCTGTGTCAACAAGGATGACCTCGCTGCCGGTATCGATGAGAAAATTCTGGAGGCTGCTGCGGTATATAATCTGTTCGTCAAACTGGTCCTTGCCTTCCTCACCGCCGAAGGCAAACGGCTGATTCATGAAACCGCCGTCGAACATGCGAATTGCCTTAATGATCATAATCACATTTGTTTTTAGATTTGAAGAACATGAGAGACGGTTCTCTTCATGTCATTTAGCCGGTTCCCACTTGCAGCGAACGGGCGACACGATGGCACCCTCTTTCTTCAACTCGGCAAAAGCCTTGTCAACTTCCTTACGGTCGGCACCAAGTGCCTTGGTCACATCGCCTGCCGACACGGGCTTTCCAGCCTCGCGCATGGCTTGTAAAACTTGTTCTTTCATAGTTGAGTTCTTGTTTAGTAGTTTGTGAATTATCGCTTAAAGCAGTTGCAAAAATAAGAAAAAAATCCCAAAGCGAAGAACAATCACCTTGGGACTTATCATTTTTTAGTTTTTTTATCACTTCAGCTGGTCATAGACCTCATCTGTCACAGCCTCCAACCATTCGTTAGAGGCGCCTTCCTGCACATCCTTGTGATAGGTCAGATGCTGGAACCACGAGTCCTTGGCGGCTCCATGCCAGTGCTTAGCCTCGGCAGGGATGGCGATGACGGTGCCTGGAGTCATCTCCACAGCTTCCATGCCCCACTCCTGATACCAACCGCGGCCAGCGACGCAAATCAGCACCTGCACCTGCTTGTGATGGACGTGCCAGTTGTTGCGGCAGCGGGGCTCGAAGGTAACATTCATCACACCACCGCCGACATCAGCCAGATAGCTCTGACCGATAAAATACTTGCCGTAGGGATTAGGCTCGCCTTTAGGCCATTGGCTGTGCAGGGTGTAACCCTCGCTGCCGAGCCAAGCCGAGAGCTCGTCAACCAGCTGCTGACTGTTGCCCATATTCACGGCTCCCTGCTTGTGGGCGGCCAGCTGCGGAGCAACGCCCTCCAAGCCGCTCAGGGCTGCTACGGTCACTATCTCGCGGTCGGCGGCAGAGAGCTGGTCGCCGGCGAAGATGTCGCCGAAGAGGTGCGACTTCAGATAGTAATCGTCCTGAGGACAGAAATCGTAGTTGAACGGACGTCCAGAGAGCTGTGTCTGATTCTTCACACCCAGTTCGTAGGCCTTGCGGGCATCGTCCCACTCGGCAGGGCGCGTCCAGGGCTTGCCCTCTTGCCACGTTGCCTGTTTGTTCTCCAAAACCTTGTTCAGTACGCCCAGCGCATTCAGACTTCGTGGGAAGCCCGTGTAGGCATAGAGCTGCGAGAAGGCTTCCTTCAGTTCGTTGATGGTCACTCCGTTGTCCAAAGCCGCGCGCACGGCTGGCTCCAGACGTTCCAAATCGCCCTGTGCCATCAGGCAGGCACAAGCGGCCAATCCTTTTTGACGCTCCGACAGCGTCTGACTGTTTACTGTTGCCATAGTCAATACAGCTATTAAAAGTAAAACGAATCGTTTCATTTGTTTTTCTTTGTTTTCTTGAATTTATCGCCCATCGCCTTGGGGCCAGGGGCTTCATGGCGGAGAGCTTTAGGCTCTTGACCATGATAATCTAACCTTATCGGTAAGTATGAACGGTCATACCAGCTTGTATGAACGGTCATACCAGCTTGTATGAACGGTCATACCGGCATGTATGAACGGCCATACCGACATGTATGAACGGCCTTATAAGCCAATAAGCCTAAGTTTTACTTCAGATTCTCGGCGAAGAACTCGGCCAGCGTGTCCCAGGGAATGAGGTTCTTAGACTCACCCTTTCCCGTAAGCTCCGTGTAACCGCCATCATAGAGGTCGCAATGCGAGGCTCCGGGGATGATGAGCAACTGCTTGTTCTCGGGGTTGGGATTGGGCTTGCTGACGGTGTTGTAGCCCTCGGCCTTACCCTCGACCATGTAGTGATAAGCAGCCTCGCCGAAGTAACGGGAATGTGCTTTCTCGCCATGCATGACGAGCACAGCTGAACGTATCTCATTAATGTAGTAGAGGAAACGGCTGTTGGCATAGGCCTGCGTACCGATAGTGCGCCATCCGTCATTGGAGTTGCCGCTACGGGCATGATAACCGCGCTCGGTCTTGTAGTAGTCAAAGTAATCTTTGACAAACTGTGGTGCATCGGCAGGAAGCGGGTCAACCACACCGCCAGCCATAGCCAAGGGGTCGGAGAGACGTTGCTTGGAGAGTGCCTCGCGGGCGGCATGACGAGTCTCCTCCTTGTCCTCGCTGTCGAAGTAGCCATTGCCGCTCACGCGGGTCATATCATACATCGTAGAGGCAACGGTAGCCTTGATGCGCGTGTCGGCTGCGGCTGCGTTCAGGGCAATACCACCCCACCCGCATATGCCGATAATGCCAATGCGATTGGCATCCACATCCTCCAACTGCGACAAGAAATCCACGGCAGCCATGAAGTCCTCGGTATTGATGTCGGGCGAAGCCGTGCGACGCGGTTCACCGCTGCTCTCACCCGTGTAGGAAGGGTCGAAAGCCAAGGCCACGAAACCTCGCTCAGCCATACGCATGGCATATAGACCGCTGGATTGCTCCTTTGTAGCACCGAAGGGACCGGAGACGGCAATGGCAGGCAATTTTTCACTTTTCACTTTAAACTTTTCACTCGCCGCAGGCGTATAAAGGTCTGCAGCCAATGTCAGTCCGTATTGTGTCTTAAACGTGACCTTCTTGTGGTCCACCTTGTCGCTCAGCGGGAATACCTTGTCCCACTCCTGCGTCAGTTCTAATTCCTGTGCCATATTCTCGTCTGTAGTTGGTTTGTTGTTCGTTGTGCAGCTTGCGAGCATCGAGCCCACCATGGCTGCGGCTAAAAGAATCTTTTTCATCTTGTTATACGTTCTTACCTAATTCGAAAGCCTCCTGCAGCTTGGCATTGCCCTCAATCTCGCGGGCTTCGTTAACGCCTCCGCAGAAAAGGTGGCCTGACAGATGCGACTTAGGATAGCAGTCTATCCAACCCGTCAGACCTATCTCTGCACGCTTCGGTGTCTCGGTCTCATTCTCGGCAGCCGTCGTGAGTAGATAGACATCGCGGAACTGATAGTCCTGTTCATACATCGCATTCATGCGGTCGATGAGCGTCTTCATCTGCCCGCTCATCTCGTAGTAGTAAATAGGTGTTGCCCAGCAGACTACGTCGGCCTGCATGACCTTACCCATGATTTCGTTCACATCATCGTCGATGACGCAGCGGCCCAACTTCTGGCAGCCGAAACAGCCCTTGCAGAACTGAATTTCCTTGCCGACAAGCGAAATCTTCTCGACCTCGTTCCCAGCTGCTTTTGCACCTTCCACGAACTGGTCGGCCAGTATGTCGCTGTTTGAGCCGCGACGCAGGCTCGTAGAAATAACAATAACTCTTTTCATAAGTCGGATGGTTTTCTGATTCTCTTGATTCTATAGATATTCCAGATTCTATAATGCTATCTTTTTGCCGTCCTTGACATATATTCCTTTAGTCGGATTCTTCACCCTCTGCCCATTCATGGAGTATATACTCCCCTCGCCCCTTGGAGAGGAGTCAGGGGTGAGGCTCGCTCTTATGCCGGTCTTATTATCCAGCGCCAGCCTCACGCTGATATTGCTCTCGCCAGCCTTCAGGAAGCTGCGCAGCTCACTCTCGTTGAGTCCGTCAATCTTGCCCAGGCGCGTGTAGCTCCATGAGTTAGAGCCATAGAACAGGCATATATTGCTGCCGTTGTAGAGGATGACATCGCCTGCCTCGGCCGTAATCTGCTGGTTACTGGTGGGCAGCGAGAACCCCAAAGCACCCCAGATCTCAAAACCGCCGCTGCTGCTGAGCGTCACGGTGACGGATGCCTGCTTCAGTTTCTCGACCAGAGCCCGTGTGGCGGCATTATCGACGAGCGTCACGCTCTGCGTCTGTCCGCCAATGGTGATGTACATTTTATCCATAGTAGTTTGTCCTTCAGCAAAATTCAAAGTCTTGAGCCAACTCTCAATCAGCGAAGCTCGTTTAGAATGGTTGCTGGCATTAATCCACAGCGCATCGCCCATCCACGTCACCTCGGGCAGCAATCGACGGGCATCTCTGACCACTCCGCTGATACCGCTCGAATGGCTCGACACAATCATCGCCACGTGTTTGCCAGCCATCTCAGAGGCACTCTGGAACAGATAGGTCTGCATAATGGCTGCCATCTGGCTCCACCATAGCGGCGTCACGATGATGATGTTCTGATAATCGCCGAGCGAGGTCTCCACGGGGTCGATGGCGGGATAGCTGCTGAGGTCGTTGGGATTCGCCTGGATAGCGTTCAACAATTGAGTACCTAATGCATAGCCATTGGCCTCGTACTTCAGTCCCTTCTCGGCAGGCTGAATCTCCAACACATCGGCTTGAATCTGGCTGGTTAGTGTGTTGACAATAGCGCGGCAGTTGCCCGTGTAGCTGTAGTACACCACCAGCGTCTTACCGGCTTGAGCGGGCTCCACGGCATTCACCTCGCTGTCCGACGAACAGCAGCAGAACAGCAGCGCGGAAAGCATAAATAGAATCTGTTTCATAACTCCTATCATTATTTACGTTTTGGTTTCTGGCTGCAAAGGTACGCACTCCTTTCTAAATAGGTGTTACATATATTGGCTGATTATATACCAAATTCGCAGATAACGATTAAAAAGCATCAAATAAATACCATTATTAGGCTAATAATAACACTTACATGACAGCCGGAAACGTCTCGGCCGCAAGAATGCAGCTTTTATTCGCCTTGTGCCAACCGCTTCGCCATCTCATTGAGCGCCACGAACCTATAACGCTGGCTTGTCACGGGGATGGGTGTGTAGGCCCAATGGCGTGCCTCAGCCTTGCGACGCAGGGTCTCTTCGACAGCCGCGCGTATGCCGGCATCGAGGAACGCCGGCTCGGCGGGTTCCAGCAGCAGGAGCCGTCCTCTGCAACA
This sequence comes from Bacteroidaceae bacterium, assembly GCA_016286165.1. Lineage (GTDB taxonomy): Bacteria > Bacteroidota > Bacteroidia > Bacteroidales > Bacteroidaceae > Physcousia. The sequence continues at coordinate 26,880 of JAEESE010000030.1, forward strand.
CGCCTCGAAATAGACGCCTCCGGGCTTGTAGTAGCGTTCGTGCGGCGAGCCCTCCTTGGGGAAACCATCATTGTGAAGCACCACCAGCGGATAGCCCTGCTCGCGCAGTGTGCGGGCAATGAGCTTCTCGCCCTCGCTGATGGCGGCGGTGTAAGTCACCGCACCATTGTGAGCCGCCGCCAGCGCCGCCAGCAGCCGCCCCTGCACCTGCGCGCTCGAAGCGCTACGCGACAATTCCACCTCCTGCCCCTCGGGCCAGGCAAGCAGGAAATGATTGCCGAGGGAGGTGAACAGCAGGCCTGCGGCTTCCGTGCGGCGGTGCAGGCGGAAGAGATCTGGGTGCCGGCTCTTCAGCCACAGGCGGCGCGGGTTGTCGCGCAGGTAGGCCGTCAGGCGAGGCAGCATATCGTAGCTCTTCGATATCAGGTCATTATACCCGCGCTCAAACAGCAGCCCATGGGTCCTGTCATCCTTCTTCAGCCGATGCTCGGAAGGGAGTGGAAGTGGCGGTGCCACTTCATACGCTGAAAGCAACCCCGTACCTGCCGGTTGAGGCGCACACGCGAGTTGAGACGCACCTGCCTGTCGAGGTGCACCTGCCGGTTGAGGCGCACCCGCTGGTTGAGGCATACCTGCCGGTTGGGACGCACCCGCCGGTTGGGGTGCACCATTATTTGTATGTTGAGGCACCGCCTCAACTCCCCCCACTATCCGCCTGTAAGCCTTATTGCACCCAGCCTTGAAGCCGCTGATCACTTGTCCCAGATGTTCCTCCATAGCCTTTTGCACAAAAAGGATGCCATGCAGGTGGTCGGGCATCAGCTGGAAAGCCAGCAGGCGCACTTCCGGATGGAAATGAGGAATCAGCTCCCAACAGCGCGTCACCTCCTGCCCCAACGCCGTCGGCACCACACGCGGTGCTTCCTCCCCATCGCACCCAGCCTTCACGTCGCCCACCAGCCGCCCCAGCAACGACCGACGCCCCTCCACAGCCATAGTAACCATGTAGATATGTCGCCCGTAGTAGTCGTTAAGGTCCGACCGGCGCTTCATCGAAGGCACCTTCTCGCCCGCGAACCGCAGCTTCTCCTGCAACTTTCTCTCCTTTTCGTCCATCGCTCCGTCTGATCTCATCATATTCACAATGCTATATAATTATTTATTCCACATTGAAATGCCGTTTTGAAATAACAAAGGGCTTGTTTTTCTCGTTGCGGTCTGCAAAGGTAAAGATTATTTCCGAATCGCAATCAAAACGTCTCAGAAAAACAAAAACTTCATCATTCATCATTCATCAATCATAAATTATTCTTACCTTTGCCGCGCAATGAAGAAGATTCTGAGAGTTAACAACCCCAACGACTACGCACGGTTCGTGGAAGCGCCTGTGCTGCACCCGCTGGTCTGCATCATTCACTACGATGAGCTGCAGCCCTTTCGTCATAGCCTGAACAACTACGGCGTCTATGGCCTGTTCATCCAGCGGCAGTTCCCCAAGGATCTCTCCTACGGCATGAAGACGCTGCAGGCGAGCGACGGCTCCATCATCGCCGT
>JAEESE010000031.1 GCA_016286165.1 Bacteroidaceae bacterium
ACATTTATTGTTTGTTGTTTGTAGAACTACGAACATATAATATACAATAATCCCTTATATGATATAATTACATCTTTTATATATTATAGAATTACTTACTGCAACCGCAGTCGGATTTCGTCATTTCCTGACTGAAGAACTCTTGAAAAAGCATCTTGGCCAGCATCCAGTTGTCGCGGTTGATGCAATATCTCACCTTCGGCATCTCAATGGTTCCTTGTATAAGTCCTGCATCCTTCAGTTCAGTCAGATGCTGTGAGACTGTAGCTTTGGCAATGGGCAGTTCTTCGTGTATGTCACCAAAATAGCATTGTTCCTGCTTCGCTAGAAACTGCATAATAGCAATACGTGCCGGATGTCCCAAAGCTTTGGCAAATCGGGCAATCCGCTCCTGTTTCTCTGTATATACTTTCTTGTTCTCCATTCTGAAATGTCTGAATTTGTTCGCAAAGTTACGAACAATAATTCGAATCGCAAACATTTGTTCGTAAATTTGCGAATGATTAACATATATTAAGAGACACTAGTGAAATTATTATAACCTTATTTCTGTGACAACAGATATTGCTTATATTCCCTAATGAACAACTCTTTTATATCAACCTCCAGTAAGTCAGCAATTCTTAATAAATTGCCGAGGTCGGGTTGTGAAGAGTTGGTGCACCATTTCGACACGGTAGTCGGATTAACCCCCATCTGTTCTGCAAGCCACTTGTTAGTGCGCTTCTTCTCTGCAAGTACTACTTTTAACCGATTGATATCTTCCATCTTTGTGAATTTAATGTTGCAAAGACAATGAAAATTTTTCATTATTTCTTCAGTTACACATATAATTATTTAAAAGAGGTCCTCTTATTATGCTTTTTTATGTGTTTTTGCTGTTCAAGTGACTACAAAATATTGTTTTCGTGATGATTAGCTGGGGGCAACTTCAAACCACATACCTAAATCTGGTATCTGGTTTGTTTCTCCTGCTTGCCGCTTTGAGATAATGCTCCTTGTTTTCGCTGTAATCTATGCGAAAACATTTCTTGAACTCACAAAAAATCTCTCTACGTTTCAGAAGTTCACGCGAGGTCACTTTTGCTTCAAAAAGGTCACTTGAAGGTCACCAATAAAAGAAAAAGCACTTGCGAGAAACTCGTAAGTGATTGATTTTCAGTGTGGACCAGCCAGGGCTTGAACCTGGGACCTCCAGATTATGAGTCTGTTGCTCTAACCAACTGAGCTACAAGTCCAGTGCATTGTCATTTGGCATATGAAATACCTCTCCTAACTTTTGCGGGTGCAAAGTTAGGAAGAAATGAGGAAAATAGAAAGCGAAATGAGAAAAAAATTAGTTTTGAGATGTATTTTTACTTGTTTTGATAGTGCGTCAGCGAAAGCAGGCTTGTCATAATAACTCATTTGTGAACCCTATAGGTCATCGAGGTGAGCCAGGGTTTGCAGTCGCCGCATCGCTGCTGCATCATCCTTGGGACAGATCATGATGACACCGTCGGTTTCAACTACGGCAAAGCCTTTGAGACCACTAATGGCGGCTATGTGACCTTTGGGCAGGCGAACAATATTGTCGGAAGCATTGTCGAACAGGGCTTCAGAGTGTATGGCTATATTATTGCGCCCATCGATGTGGAGGTCTGTTGGGGGCTGTGGTGAGTTGTGCAATGGAGCATAGAGCGCATCGGCGGCAATGCTTTGCCAAGTGCCGAGGTCTGCCCAACCGAAACGGCAGCGTTGGACGTAGTTGTGTCCAGTATGTTCGAGCACGGCAAACTCCAACGATAGGTTAGGCAGTGCGTTGTAGAGTTGTGGAGGGGTGAGGGTTGTAAGGTGGTTCTCGTTCTTGGTAAGTTCGGGGAACATATCTGTATACTGGGGCACGTGCTTGATAATATTGTGTAGCATATAGTGCGCCCCGAACACGAAGAGACCTGTGTTCCAAAGGAATTCACCGCTGTCCATAAACATTTGTGCGAACTCTTGATTAGGTTTCTCGGTAAATGTCTTGACGTGGAAGATCTGGTTTTCGAGGTCCTTGGGTTCGCCCATTTGCACATAGCCATATCCCATTTCGGGGCGCGTGGGTTGCACTCCGAGCGTCACCACTCCTTGGTGATGACTTACGTGATTAAGTGCCTGAAGCAGGTTGTTGACGAAGAGCTCATCGGAATAAATGACCTGATCAGAAGGCGTCACGGCGATACAGGCATCGGGGTTGATGTGGCTTATGGCGCTTGTGGCCCAGGTAACTGGGGCGAGCGTTCCCCGTCGCACCGGCTCGGCGAGTATTTGCTGCCTTGTCAGCTGTGGCAACTGTTCATGTACTAATCCGAGGTAGCTTTCCTGGGTACTTACGAAAATGTTTTCAGGATCTATGAATTGAGCGAAACGATTGTAGGTTTGTTGCAGAAGTGTCAAGCCTGAGCCTTCGAAGTCTAGGAATTGTTTGGGCTTGTGTTCACGGCTTGCCGGCCATAGTCTGCTGCCTAATCCGCCAGCGAGGATAAGGCAATAGTAATTGGGGTATTGATTCATGGATTTTGGTTGGTTTTACTCTTTCAGCGTGCTAAGTTAAGCCTATTTTCTTTTATCGCAAAACTTATTTCTGCTTTTTTTATTAAAAACGAGATAATTTCAGAATAAATAACTACTTTTGTGGCGAGTAATATCACGAAAAGTTCATAATGCATGAATGTACGCATTGAAGAGAGTTGGCGTCAGCGCCTTCAGTCAGAGTTCGATAAGCCTTACTTCACAGAACTTGTTTCCTTCGTCCGCTCGGAGTATTCGCAGGGGGCGTGCTATCCTCCTGGGAGTAAGATTTTCAATGCCTTCAACACCACTCCGTTCGACGATGTGAAGGTAGTCATTCTGGGGCAGGATCCATATCATGAGCCGGGGCAGGCCATGGGCTTGTCGTTTTCGGTTCCAGAAGGCGTGCTGTTGCCTCCTTCGCTGAAGAACATCTACGCAGAGATTCACGATGAGTTGGGGGCTCCTGTACCCTCGTCGGGCGATTTAACCCGTTGGGCGCGCCAAGGTGTGCTGTTGCTTAATGCCACACTTACTGTGCGTCGCGGTCAGGCCGGTTCCCATCAGCGTCGTGGTTGGGAAACGTTTACAGATGCTGCCATTAACCGTTTGGCTGCAGAGCGTGAGCATCTGGTGTTTATGCTTTGGGGCTCTTATGCAGGGCAGAAGGCTTCGTTTATTGATTCCAATCGTCATCTTGTCCTGCGTTCCGCTCATCCGTCGCCTCTCTCTGCCTATCGTGGTTTCTTCGGCAATCATCATTTCCAACTGTGTAACGACTACCTTTCGCGCAACGGGGTAAAGCCTATTGAATGGTGATATGCCGGGTGTTAAGATTTATAGTAGAAAGATTGAAGGGTTAATACATCGTAGTAATGAAACAGATTCCGATACTTGAGGTCGGTGGCGTGCTAATATCCACTTCTATATTAACTGAGAAGTTTTGTTGTGACCTCACGGTGTGCCGTGGCGCATGCTGCATAGAAGGTGATGCCGGTGCGCCTGTCACCCTTGATGAAGTCGGCGAGATAGAGGCTTTGCTCGATGATGCATGGCCTTTGATGTCGGCTTCCGCCCAAAGTGTTATCGATCGTCAGGGTGTGGCTTACACTGATCCTGAGGGCGAACTCGTGACATCGATAGTTAATGGCAAGGACTGTGTGTTTACCTATTATAACTACGCGCCCGCGCGTGTAGAATCACTTCCCGAGGGTTGTTGCCTGTGTGCTTTAGAGAAGGTATGCCGCGACAAGCATCTATCGCGACAAGAATCCCCTCAAGATGGTGCTTCAGATTTCGTAAAGCCAATCTCGTGTGCTCTTTATCCTATTCGTGAAAAGCATTTTGGCGGCGGGCTCATTGGGCTGAACCTTCACCATTGGGATGTTTGTGATGCCGCTTATAAGAAAGGCCTTGAACTAGACTTGCCCGTTTACCGATTCCTGCGCGAGCCACTTATCCGCCGTTTTGGCAAAGAGTGGTACGCCGAACTTGAACAGACTGCAGAAGAGTTCTTTAAAGAATACGAAGGCCTTAAAGATTAATTCTCACAACGACTCTTTCCCTTACCTGCCAATCCAAGCTTCGGGATTGAGCTTCGCTGTTTCTTTGCGTAGCTGGAAGTGGAGTATATAGTTGCCGCTTTCATCAGCAGCTACTGTGCCGAGGATATCGCGGGCTTTCACTTTCTGCCCGCGTGCTACTATGGTGGAGGATAGGTTGCAATAGACAGAAATATATGAGCCGTGGCGTACGAGAACGTTCTTTAACGAACCCAGTTGGAATACCGCCGACACTTCGCCATCAAAGATAGAGCGAGCATGAGCTCCGGCCTGCCCCATGTAGTTGACGCCTTTGTTGTCGAGAACTACAGTGGAAGAAATACGGTTCAATCCAAAACGGCGCTCAATACGATAAGGACCTGTGATAGGCACGGGCAGGCGTCCCTTGTTCTGCTCCAGATTGCCGTTGAGCTGCCGGTCCTCGGCAGTGAGCCAGCGTGTAGCCGTCTTTGAGGTTTTGCTGTCGCTATCGCTCTTGGTCTTGCCTTTATCTTTGTCGCTCTTTGTGTCCTTTGTGCCTTTCTTGGTTTTACTGCTTTTGGCAGCTTCCTCCCTGGCTTTGGCAGCACGTTCCTCAGCTTCACGTTTGCGTTTGGCTTCGGCCTCAGCACGCTTTCGTGCCTGCTCTATCTCATAAGCTACAAGCTCATCGATTTTCTTGTTCAGGGCTGTCAGTTGCTTTTGTTGCTCTGCAACCTGCTTCTCTATTTCTTTTTCTTGCTTGCGTAGCTCGCGGGCATTGGCCTGTACCACAGCGTGTTGTGCCGAAAGTTGTTTCCGCTCGCGTATCACTTCCTGCACAGCTACGCTCATCTGTTGTTTCGTGTCGAGCAATTCGTTTTGCTTGTCGCGAGCCTCGTTCTGCTTGCTCATCAGTTGGAGCCCGAGATTTTTCTGTAGTGCAGCGAACTCTTTGGCATAGCGCATTCGTCGATATATTTGAGGAAACGACTTAGCCGAGAAAATAAACATCACAGGGTTCTTCAGGTTTTGCGAATTCCTTGCGGCACGTAGGCTCTGCACATATTTGTCGCGTTTGTCGGCTACCTGCATGTTGAGTTGCTTGAGCTCGAGTGTGAGTCGGTCTATCTGGCTCTGCATGCTATCGATATCTGTCTCAAGACGATGTATGTACCGCAGTCGTCCCTCAATTTGTTCCTCGAGGAAGTCGGCCGTCTGTTCTTTTTTCACAGCCTCGTGCTTAGTGGCATTGAGCTTGGTTTTGGCTTTCTTGATGCCCTGCTCAATTTTCGTCTTCTCGTTTTTGAGCGCATTAATCTTCTTCGTCTGTGCCGATGCAGGTGCACTGACGATACAAATAAGGAATAATGAAAAGTGGATAAAGAATAATAAACGTCTCATAAACGATGAACGGTCAATAATACAAATTACTTGATGAGTTGTTTGATGATGTCGTCGAAGCTGACGCGACGATAGCTGCTGTTGGGCTTGGTTACCAAGTCCTTCATGTTCTCGTCGACCTGCGGGCCCGACAGGTCTATGTTGGCTGAGTAGCGCTTGGCTCCGGCAGTGATAGCGAGATTCATGCCGTTCGGGAAGCTCTTGCCCTCGAGCTTGTTGAAGTCGCTGTAGTCGCAAGTCACGTTGAGGTTCTGCGACTTTGCCGTCGACAGTTTGGCTTGTTCAATCAGGTTTAGCGATGTGTTTACGATAAATTGTAAGGCCTCTTGGTTGACGGCAGTGTGCTGGTTCTTGGGCATCAGTGTGGCCCGCTTACCAGATGTCTCAGTGCGAAAGTCATCTTGCGAAGGCATGTTCTTGCTGCCGAGTACAAAGAGTTGGTTCCAAAACAAGGCTTGGAAGGTGTAGAAGTCGGCTCCTACGGCGCGCAGTGGCTCTATGTCGCTCCATCGCACCTGAACATATTGCTTGTTGACGCGGTCAAGGACAAAGAGGTAGTCGGGCGTGAGTTCCATTCGTCCTATCTCGAAGAGGCCTAGTGCTGTGAGCGTTAGCTGGACTACTTCATCGCGTTTCATTTTGAGTGTGCCTCCTACCGATGCGCTTTTGCCCCCTGCTGCAAGCTTTATATTCATTCGAGAACGCAGGCCGGTAGCGCTCTGTCGGTTCTGGTTCACGAGCGTCACCACCTGAGGCTCCTGTCTGCGCTCACCGGTAGGCTTGGTAGTTACTGCCGTTGCAGATGTCGTACCATCGGCAGAGTCTTTTACGGCCTTACGCTTGGAGGCGCAGGATGTGAGCAGCGTTGAAGTGCAGACGCTGAATATAAGGCAAATAGTGAATAGTAAAGAATAATAACGTCGCATATGCTCTAATCTTTAATCCTTAATCTTTATTCTCTAATCTCATTTCTACTCAACATACTTTTTCATCTGTATTTTCTTGGGCAACAAAGCTGTGAGGCCGTCGCCGCCGGCTTGCTGGGCAAGTCGCCAGAACCGAAGGGCCTGTTCCAACTTGCCGTTCTTGGCTGCGATGTCGCCGGCATGTTCCAGCACTACACCTGAAACTCCGTCCATCACCAACAGTACTGAATCGGTAGAGTCAGGTGGACAAACGCGGTCTATGTAGTGGGCGGCCTCGGCGTAACGCTCTTTCATGAATAGTATCCAGGCGTAAGTGTCGAGGTACGTTTTATTATCGGGTTCGAGGCGTATTGTTCGGTAACTCATCTCTTCAGCCCGGTCGAGGTCTCGTTTCTTGAGCGAGAGGTAGTAGGCGTAGTTGTTGAGGCATCCCACGTTGTCATCCTGATAGACAAGACACGAGTCGTAAGCCGCAAAGGCATCGCGGTCGCGCCCTATTTCGTGGTAAATATCGCCGAGTATGCTGTAGAGGTCTGCCACCATTGACGGGCGGCTCTCGTCGGTCTTCTGCACGATGCCATCCTGAAAAGCCTTCATGGCTTCGATTTTCTTGCCTTGTTGGTACAAGGCAACCCCGAGGTAGAAGTGGCATACCAGTTCTTCCGGATGCGTCAGAACTGCTCGCCGGCATAGATCCTCAAGCTGTTGGAACTGCTGGTGCTCGCCATAATATTGAATAAGGTAGAATATGGCTTGGGTGTTGGCTGGCTCTACTTCGATGACTCGGTCCATCACAGCCACGAAGTCGCTGTCGTTCTGCTTGTCGTAGGTTGCAAGGAAGGCGGCGCGTAGCTGAAGTAAGTCGAGATCATTGCCGAATCGGTTGTCGAGGCTGTCGAATGTTTGTATCACATTATGTCGCCCTAAGCTGTCGTTGCGCATCTCAGAGGCAATGAGGTCGCGCATAAGTGTCACGCGCACATCTGTGTCGGTCTTGGGAGCAAAGAGGAGCGAGTCGCGTGTAGTGGTGAAGAGCGAGTCGTTGCCTGTGTGGCGATAGTATTGGAGCATAGACAAGTGCAGATGGTTGTTGTCGGGCTCGGCTCGGCGTACCTCATCGTATATCTTCAAAGCATCAGTCTCGCGGTCGGCGTCGAGCATCTGGTCTGCAATGGCGAGTCGGTAGCTCATTTCGTGAGGGTACTCCTTACTTAGGCTTTCGAGCTCCTTAAATCCCTTGTCTATCTCCCCCATCTGTTTGTATAGTACGAATTTCTGATGACTCACGCTTGGCATTTTGCCTTCGAGCACTTCTATGCGGTCCAGCGCGCGAATAGCTTCTGATGGTCGGTCGAGGCCTGTGTAGATACGCGTCAGCTGAGCTAATATATCACTTCGTGTAGGTCGTAGTTCGGCAATCGCTTCCAAGTATGGCAGCGCTTTTTCCACTTGGTTTCGGTTGAGGTGGTAAGTGGCCAGCGCCTCTTTGTAGAACGTGTTGCGCGGGTCAAGCTGAGCAGCGCGCTCGAGCATGTCTATGGCTACACTGTCGTGACGGAAGTAGAGCTCGTAGAGTGATAGCTCATAGAGCACTTCCGGAGCGTCGGGGGCTATGTTGTGGCAGTGTCGCAGCAAGTCGAGAGCTTCGCTATGGCGCTCTTGCAACTTCATTTTCGCAGCTTCCTGGAACAGGTAGTCGAGGCGGGACTGGTTATTCTCCGACGCTGTCAAACGCCACGAAGGAACTATGGCAACCGTTCCGGCCGTCATTTCAGTCTTGGCTGTCTTATTGCCGGCGCCACATGCTGTGAGCACAATCGCCAGAGCGAAAGCTAATGAAAGGTGAGTAATGAATATAGATTTCTTCACTCGTGGTAAATGTCTAAAAGTTCCTAAACGCCTGAATGCCCGAAACCGCCTGCGCCTCGCTCGGTGTCGTCAAGTTCGTCCACGACCTGCCATTCTACACGCTCGTGGCGTGCCACCACCATCTGTGCCACACGCTCGCCGTCGTTGATTGTGAACGGTTGGTCGGATAGGTTGGCAAGTATTACGCATACTTCCCCGCGGTAGTCGGCATCGATGGTGCCTGGAGAGTTAAGTACTGTAAGTCCGTGCTTCAGGGCCAGGCCACTGCGCGGTCGCACCTGTGCCTCGTAGCCCTCGGGCAGTGCCATGAAGAGACCTGTGGGCACCAGTACTCGCTTCAGTGGTTGCACTACTATCGGTTCGTCAATATTAGCCCGCAGGTCCATGCCTGCCGACAGCGGTGTTGCGTAGGCGGGCAGTTGGTGATGCGAGCGGTTGATAATCTTCACTTCCATCTTATTGTGAGTTCCGTTTAACCCCGTTTTATCGTAGTGATGTAGGGGCTTAATTGTTGTGGATACCTTGTGTAACTCTAATTTTCGGCACAAAAGTACAAAAATATTATTGAACGGACGCGCGTTATAAGTTTTTTTAGCTACTTTTGCAACGTTATGATGAATTGGAAACAACTTTTAAGCAGCCAGAGGCTCGGACTGGAGGGTCAGCAGGGTCAACGTGATGACCGCACCGAGTTTCAGCGCGACTACGATCGCCTCATCTTTTCTGCCCCTTTCCGACGTCTACAGAACAAGACTCAAGTGTTCCCGCTGCCAGGTAGTATCTTCGTGCACAACCGTCTCACCCACAGCCTCGAGGTGTCGAGCGTAGGGCGTTCGTTAGGCAACGATAGTGCTCGCCTTCTGCTTGAGCGTCATCCAGAATTGGCAGACACGCATTTGTCTGAACTTGGGGCCATTGTCAGCGCTGCCTGTCTGGCCCATGATCTTGGTAACCCGCCTTTCGGACATTCCGGCGAACGAGCTATTGGTACTTACTTCAGCGAAGGTGATGGACGTTGGCTCCAGACATATGTCGACCCCGAAACCGGCGACCGGCTTACACCTTTGGAGTGGGACGACCTCACACATTTCGAAGGCAATGCTAACGCTTTCCGTCTGCTTACCCATCATTTCGACGGCCGTAGGCCTGGCGGTTTCGTGATGACCTATAGCACATTGGCAAGCATCGTAAAGTATCCGTTCTCAAGCAACCTCGCCGGTGACCATCAGAAGTTCGGGTTCTTTGAGGCCGAGCGCCCTAGCTATGAGCGTATAGCACGCACATTAGGCATAACCCAAAAGGAGTCCGCTCCCGGCACGCTGCGCTATGCCCGTTTTCCCCTTGTATATCTTGTTGAGGCTGCAGATGATATATGTTATGAGATTATGGACATCGAGGATGCTCACAAACTGCGCATCCTATCCACCGCCGACACACGTGAACTGCTTATGGCTTATTTTGAGCCTCAGCGCCGCGACGAGATAGCGCGTCACCTCTCATTGCTTGATGTGCGCGACGTCAACGAACAAATCGTATACTTGCGGTCGTGCGTTATCAATTGCCTTGAAAATGAATGCGTTCGGGCATTCGTCGATGCAGAACAGCAAATCCTTGAAGGCAAGTATGAGGGAACGCTCATTGAGCATATCTCTGATACGCCTCGTCAAGCGTACAACGAATGTGTACGCACCAGCTATGGACATATATACCATTCTAAGGACGTTGTAGATATCGAATTGGCGGGTTTCCGTGTAATGACTTTCCTCACTGGTCTGATGGTGGAAGCAGTGATGCACCCTGAAAGGGCATATTCTGAGCTGTTGATGAACCGTGTGTCGCGGCAGTATCAGATTCGCGCCCCACACCTCTATGACAGGCTGCTTGCTGTACTCGATTATATCTCTGGCATGACCGATGTTTATGCCCTTGACCTCTATCGAAAGATCAACGGCATGAGCTTCCCAATAATATGAATATTCCTACCGAAGGCATCCTATCTCTCATTTTTTATGAGTGGATGCTATGGGGAGGCTGTTCACCTGCCAAAAGAAAAGAGCCTTGAAGCTTTATGTAAGTGCTTCGAGGCTCCTTTTTTAGTTATCATGCCTATGGCGGCTGTCCTTTTCTTGCTTAGCGTATTATCCTGTCAGCTCCTGAGATACCTTTGGCAATGGCTACGGCTTCGGGGTGCTCTTGTGCAAAGCTGTCGATATGGCGTATGCGCTTCTCATCGAGTATCTCATCCACAGCAATAAGGATACCAGTCTCTTCAACGTCGCCGAAACCATCGTTGATAGCGGTGCCGAACATTCGCATTGTAGGCGAAAGTCCCATATAAGCATTCACCAGTGGTGGGATATTGTAGCCGCGTGCTCGAACCTCGCGGTTGAGAATGCGGTAGTCGGCCTTGAAGTCATCTTCACAGAACAGCTCGGCGAGCTGTTTGCGGTCGGCTTCTATCTCCAAGGGGTGCATTGGAATAATAAGGCGGTCGGGGTCACCGAAATGTTTCTGCAAGAAGAACAGAATCATGTCGCGTGCCACACGGTCGTAGCTGGGGTACATCGTCACCTTGCCGAAGAGGTAGCGTACATTGGGCTTCACCACAGTGAGGGCTCCCAGTCCGTCCCACAGGTTGTCGAGAGCGAAAATAGCTTTTGCACCAGCTCTCGTGCTTTGGTATTCGCGAGATACCCAACTGCGGCCGAGCTCTATGGTGTAGGGTAGGTAGTCGTTGATAAATCGGTCAGAGAAATGAAACATGTGCGAGGTCGCAAGAATTGGCTGTCCTTCGGCATTAAAGCGTACCTCAGGTCCCAGAAGATAGCGATAACCACCTACTATGGCTTCGGCATCGGGATCCCATACGAGGAGCTGTTTGTACGGCTCCTCCATAGTGTCGAACTCATCGAGGTCAAGGGCCTTGCCAGTGCCGCCGCCGGCAGCGCGAAACGCTATCTCGCGCAGGCGGCCTATCTCGCGGCATACATTGGGCGCCTCTTGCCAAGTTACGACATAAACTTCGTTGCCTGACTTGTTTGTCAGGCGCAGCCGACGGTCCTCAGTGAGCTCACTGCGGAGTATGTCAACTGGTACGGGAGCTATAATTTGTTCCATAAATATGATTTAATCAAATCTTATACACCTCATCTTCAACCCATAATGCCCATTCCGCCGGTGTGCGGCTTTTGTCGAAATGCTGATAGGGTATAGGCTGCCCGAAGCGCACTGTGTAATGGCGACCTCGTGAGCGGTACATCTCATCAGGTAGGGTGAGCATGGCGAAGTTGAATTTCAGGTGCAGCCGTTTGCACCATTTAGCTATCTTATAGAAGCGTGGAGAGTTCTCGCCGATGAAGTGGACTGGCACAATGTCACGTTGTGCCTGCACACTCTTCGTAACGAACGCTTTGCTCCAGGGTATATCGTGAATCTGTCCGTTGATAAGTCGTGAACACAGGCCGGCGGGGAACATGATGATGTGGTTGTCGCTCGCAAACACCTCGGCTACCTGCTTGGGGAAGTTGCGTGCCTGCCCGCCGAACTTGTTGATGCCTACACACAGGGGGGCTAAACCCTTAAGGTTCATAAGTAGGTCGTTGACTAGGTATTTAACATGGCCGTGGTAGCGGCGTCCTATTACGCCACCGAGTGTTACACCGTCTATGGCTCCGAGCGGATGATTGCTAACGAAAGTCATTGGGCGGGCGTCCTCAGGCAGGTTCTCTAGACCTTCCACGTTGACCGTCACGCCGAGGTACTCAATCCCCTTTTCGCAGAAGTCCACACCTTCATGACCTCTGACGAGGAACTCGTTGATAAAGTCCTGATGGATGAAACGCTCTAACCAACGCGTTACGAAACGCGGAATCCAATGTGCACGTTTGCCGACTCTTTCGCGTACTATTCGGTCTATGTCAATTGTCAAGTCCTCGTTCATCATTCGCTGCTAATTAATTGTGAATTTGCGATTGTTGATGAAATATGAGCCGCGGGGTAGGCCGTTGAGCCAGTTGGTGCCTTTGCTCAGGCGGAACGACGAATAGAGCGTACCGCTTGCGCTGTACACGGGAAGCAGTTGAGCATGGCGGCTAGTGACGCATAGATAACGTCCCTGTTGGCGTATCTCCACCGGCTGTGCCGACGAGAGCATGCGGTGGCGCATATCTGGCAGTTCGTGCTGAGCCTGAAGACGCAGTTCTGTGGTCAGTGTCTTGTGCGTTGTGCTGTCGCGTCGCTGAGCATCAGCGCGCATTGTCTGCGGCACGAGCAACAATGCCAGCATGCTCAGCATGAACAGTAGCGCTTGATTGATATGGTTATGTAAAGTTCTTTGAACGCTCATAATTTAAGGCTTATTTGGGGCAAAAATAGATATTTTTGTACTTTTAGCCAAATTTTTTTGCATTTTTCTTTTTCCGAAGCAGTTTTAATATCTATTTGTCAACACAGTTTCGTTAGTTTGGTCATTTTCCTTCGGCTTCACGATTCCACCTAATGCCAGGCCCGCGGCAGTACCTATAGCTACACCTATGCTGTTGGCTGCGAAGTCCAACCAGTCGCCCGAACGGCAGGTTGTGGCATAAGCTTGCAGCAATTCCATGGCGCCGCCCAGCGCCAATGGACATAATATGGCGGCTACTGCTAACTTCTGGAAGTTGCTCTTAATATGGTTTATCGTGTTGATATGGTCATGTCTGTGCCAATATTCAGCCCAGATGATAATGCATAGAGTGGCATACATCAGCATGTGCACCCATTTGTCCATGAGCGGAACCTCTATTTCAGGCGGCACTTCGGGCGTGGGTATCAGCGATAGTATAACAATGGTGGTTGCCATGACCAGTGTGCACGGGTATTTTGTAACAAATGATAGCATATAGGATAAATAAATTAAATGATTGTAGCAGAATGTTAGGATTTTGTTGCAAAAGTACAACAATTATGCATAACTTTGCACACGAATATGGAAAAAAGAGCAAATTTCAGTAGTAAACTCGGCATTGTGTTGGCCTCGGCGGGCTCTGCCGTCGGCCTTGGCAATGTATGGCGCTTTCCCACTGAGGTAGGCACAGGGGGCGGCGCTGCCTTCATACTTATTTATATATTATGTGTAGTCTTGATTGGTATGCCGCTCATGGTTGCGGAGTTTGTCATCGGGCGCCATACACACAAGAATCCTGCAGATGCCTATCGTCAGTTGGCACCGCGCTCAGGTTGGATAGCGCAGGGCTATTTAGGCGTCTTCACTGCTTGGTTCATCCTTTGTTACTACGGCGTTGTGGCGGGTTGGACCATGAAATACCTCGTTGAGGCTCTCACTACTCGGCTTGATGATGTAAGTGACAGTGCTGCCTATTTTTCTGCCTTCTCGGGTGCCACTTGGGAACCTTTGATCTACTTGGTTATAGTGATGCTTATGTGTCATTTCATCATCATCCGTGGTGTACAGGCAGGCATAGAGCGTTCATCCAAACTTATGATGCCCCTGCTACTGCTGATTATTGCCGTATTAGTGGTGTTTTCGTTCTCCATGCCAGGCTCAAGTGAAGGCCTTAAGTTCCTGCTAAAACCAGATTTCTCAAAACTCTCGTCGTCGGTGGTGCTCAGTGCCATGGGTCAGGCATTTTTCTCGCTGTCCATAGCCATGGGCTGCCTCTGCACCTACGCAAGCTATTTCACCGATGATGCACGTCTGATGAAAACAGCATGTAGCGTCGCTTCCATCGACACCGTTGTAGCTGTCATGGCAGGCTTCATACTCTTCCCAGCCGTATTCTCAGTAGAGGCCGTTACACCAGATGCAGGGCCTGGCTTGGTGTTCATTACCCTGCCTCATGTGTTCCGCATAGCATTTGGCAGCGTGCCCATCATTGGTTGGTTCTTCTCAGTGATGTTCTACTTATTGCTGCTGTTGGCAGCCCTTACGAGCATGGTCAGCATTCACGAACCGCCCACGGCTTTCCTGCTCGAACATTTCAAACTGAGTCGTCCTGTGGCCACCACCATCGTTACTGTTATCAGCATTGGTATGGGCATCCTATGCTCGCTTTCCTTCGGCCCGTTGGCCGACGTCAAGCCTCTGTTTGGTCTTACATTCTTCGATTTCTTCGACTTCGTGTCCGCCAAGGTTTTCCTGCCTGTGGGTGGCATAATCGTCTCGTTGTTCGTGGGATGGCGCCTTGACAAGCAGATAGTGGTAGACCAGCTCACCAATCGTGGCTCCCTTCATGTCCCCGCTTCGGTTATCAGTGTCTTCATATTCCTGCTTCGCTGGCTCATCCCTATCGCCATGATTAGCATCTTCATCAAGGAACTGGGCATCCTGTAGAGTATTGACACTATCAGATAACACTTACAGGCCAAATAGCTTTTTGCCAGTAATCACATGTAATGCAAGTCATATTTAACCATAACGCAAAATGAACACGAATCGAGGCCATTTCGCCACGCGCTTAGGCATCATCATGGCTACTGCAGGCAGCTCCGTGGGGCTTGGTAATGTCTGGCGTTTCCCTGTTGAGACAGGCGAAAACGGTGGTGCAGCCTTTATTCTCATCTATCTTCTTTGTGTTGTATTCCTAGGCGTTCCCATGATGACCGCTGAGTTCATTATAGGTCGCCGCACGCATACAGATATTGCCTCCGCCTACAAGCAACTTGTGCTCCAAAACCCCACTTCTCCTGGTCGCTTCGCATGGCTGCACAGACGGTTCAACAAGCTGTGGCCGATGACCGGTTATGCCGGTATGGTGTGTGTTACCCTCGTCCTCAGCTACTATGCCGTGGTTGCAGGTTGGGTGCTAAAGTACGCTGTGGATGCCGCTACGGGTACGCTCGCACACGTCAGCGACGCTTCAGCTTATTTCTATGCTTTCAGCTCGTCCACCTGGACTCCGCTGGTCTGGGCACTGGTGTTCATCATCATCACACATATCATCATCCAGAGGGGAGTGCAGAATGGTATCGAACGGTTCTCCAAGCTCCTCATGCCGTTACTCTTCCTGATTATGCTGCTGCTTGCTGTAGGGTCGTTCGCTATGCCGGGGGCGTCTCGTGGTGTTGAGTTCTTGCTGAAACCAGACTTCTCAAAGATAAACTCCACGGTGGTTCTCAGTGCTTTGGGTCAGGCCTTCTTTTCGCTATCGATAGCTATAGGATGTCTTGCCACTTATGCCAGCTATTTCAAGCCTGACGTTCCATTGATGAAGACAGCTGCCAATGTTGTGGGTATTGACACTATGGTAGCCATTCTCAGTGGCTTCATCATCTTCCCTGCCGTATTCTCGGTTGAGGGGGTCGGTCCCGATGCCGGGCCCGGATTGGTTTTTGTCACGCTGCCCAGTATCTTCAACAGCCTCTTCGGTCAGGCACCCGTCCTGGGCTACATCTTCTCGCTGATGTTCTATATTCTGCTAATCCTTGCGGCTTTAACCAGTGCCATCTCTATGCATGAGGAGGTTACAGCTTTCTTTGTTGATCATTACCACACATCCCGTCGTCGTGCAGCCACTTACATGACTCTCACAACCATTGTTCTAAGTTCGTTGTGCGCTTTAAGCTTCGGTCCGCTTGCTAATTTCAAACCTTTTGTAGGCCGCGGTTTCTTCGATGCCTTCGATGATGTCACCGCCCTGTGGATTATGCCTTTAAGTGGAATCGTCCTAAGTGTGTTTGTAGGTTGGCGTCTGCCTAAAGCACTGGTTATTGAGGAACTGACTAATAACCACACCCTGCATTTCCCTCGCTGGCTCTTCGTGTCCTTCTTCTTCCTCATCCGCTGGGTAGCCCCCATCGCCATCACCCTCATTTTCATCAATGAGTTGGTCGGATGAGTACCATAAATATGTTTGCTAAACGTATTGCCTAAAATGGATTCTTAAAATACGTCCAGTTGTAAGTGGCTACACATACGGTCAAAGTGAACCGCACGTACGGTCATAGATGGCTATACGTGCGGTCATAGGTGGCTATACTAGCGTTCAGTTTATTGTGATAAATTCGCAGCGATATATGAAATCGGTTTGACTGTACCCTTCACAGGTCAGGCGCAGAGAACCGTTACTAATCATTAGTCAAAGGGTAATTCTCTATCAAATAGAGGCTTGAAAAAGGAGGCATTTTGATTATCAGGGAGTTACAGTGAAGTGTGAAGCCTTTTTTTTAAAACATTTTTTTTGTGAGCGCTGTTCGCTTGAGCTTGCAGACTCATACTAACGTTGTGAGTTTGGAGAACTCTCAACTGTCAACTTCCCATTAAACCTACTTAATTCCATCAACCCAGCGGAATAGGCGGTTCCAACGCATTCGTCCGTCGGTCCATGAGCGATCCTTGTCGATAGAGAGCCAAATCATGATGGGCTTGCCTACGACGTGATCCTCGGGTACGAAGCCCCAGTAGCGGCTATCTGCCGAGCAGTGGCGGTTGTCGCCCATCATCCAATAGTAATCCATGCTGAAAGTGTAGCTTGTAGCTACAGTGTCGTTGATGAAGATGGTGCCGTTGTCGTCTACACGCAGTTTGTTGCCTTCGTAGACGCTAATGGGACGCTCATAGAGAGGCAGGTTGTCGAGTGTGAGTTTGATACTTTCGCCCCGCTTTGGTATCCAGATGGGGCCGTAGTTATCGCGTGTCCATCCAGTGAATCCGTTGAGCGGGTAAAGGTCTTCGGTGACGGCAGTGGTGTCGACGTCGATGCTTTGGACGTAGTCCTCTTGTAGCAGGCGCTCACGTGCGGCTGCAGTGAGCGGCATTATGCCTGTCTGGTGTAAGTCGCGGAGATCCTCGCTGCGTAGGCGCAGCTCATGTGCTACGGCTTCGCTGATGTCGCGTCGGCCGTCGCGCATGGTGATGCGGTAGTTGTACTGTACGTTGTCGGGCTCTTTGTTGGGCTGCCCATCAAGGTAGATAATGCGGTCGCGTATCTCGAGCGTTTGTCCAGGAAGGCCTACGCAACGCTTGACGTAGTTCTCGCGGCGGTCTACAGGTCGGCTGATAATCTGTCCGAACTCGGATTGGTTCTCAACGATGTACTGACGTCCTACGTTGTAGAAGATGTCTGCCAATTGGCGGCGCTGTATTTGGTTGAGGCTGTCTATGACGGGCATATTTGGTGAGTTCTGCTTGATGATTTGGCGTCCGTAGCCGTAGCAGAGGCCGTAGTAGTCGGCAGCCTGGTAGATGGGGTTGGCCACTACGGAGTCGCCTGAGGGGTAGTTGAAGACAACGATATCGTTGAGCTGCACAGGTTTAGGTGACACTCGTTTGTAGTCCCAGCGTATGAGCTCTGAATAGCTCTTCATGCCGTTAGGTAGTGTGTGCTGCACGAGCGGCAGTGAGAGTGGTGTCTGTGGCACGCGCGGACCGTAGCTCATCTTTGACACGAAGAGATAATCGCCCACGAGGAGGCTTTTCTCGAGCGATGACGAGGGTATGGTGTAGTTCTGGAAGAAATAGATGTTGACGAAGTAAACGGCCACGAGTGCGAAGACAATGGCGTCGACCCACGACATGATGGTTCGTGTGACGGGGTTCTCGAGCTCCTTCCACCAAGACCATGGTATTTTCTTGGTGATATAGGCATCGAAGATGAATGGTACTATGATGAGGCCCCACCAGGCATCGACCCACGCGAGGAACCAGATGTAGAGCCCTACCACTATGAGCATCTTTGCCCAGTCTTTCCAGGTGAGGGGTTTCTTGTCCAGCTGTTTCATGCTGATTATTCTTTTTTGAGAGGATTTTTATTGATAGTTCTTCTAACTCGTCATTGCTCACTGAACAGATTGTCCATGGTGAGTAGGCCGGTGTGAGAGGCGGTGTACTCGGCGGCGAGCACGGCTCCGAGGGCGAATCCGCGGCGTGAGTGTGCATCGTGGGTGATGGTGATTTGGTCGGCGTCGCTGTCCCAAGTGATGGAGTGTATGCCTGGTACTTCGCCTCGGCGTATGCTGTTAATAGCCAGCTCGTCAGCTGAAGGCTCGTGCTCGGTGGTGACGCTGCCGTCGGGCTGAGTAATAGAACCTGTTGTCCAGCTGCTTTTACGTTCTACTTCGTCGATAATCTGCTCGGCCAGAGTAATGGCTGTGCCGCTTGGATGATCGAGCTTGTGTATGTGGTGCACCTCGCTCATACTGGCGTCGTATTGCGGGAAGCGGTTCATGATGTGTGCTAGGTAGCGGTTGACTAGACCGAAGATATAGACACCGACGGAGAAATTGGAACTCCAGAACAGTGTGCAGCCCTCATCGGTGCAGCGGCGGCTCATCTCTTCGGCGTGGCCGGCATACCATCCTGTACTGCCTGAAACTACTTTGACTCCAGCATCGAAGGCACGGCAGATGTTGGCATAGGCCACGGTGGGGGCTGTGAATTCTATAGCTACGTCGGCCGAGCGGAATGCGGGGCTGGCGAAGTCTTCCTGATTGTCGATATCTATGCGGCACACTATCTGGTGCCCACGGCTGAGGGCTATCTCCTCAATCATACGGCCCATCTTGCCGTATCCTATGAGTGCTATTTTCATTGTTCGGGTTTTAAAACGCGGCAAATATAGCACTTTTCGTTGACGCGGCATTAATATGACCTCACTTTTTCACATTCTTTACGAAAAATGCCTGCCAACCCATAATGGGCAGGCAGGCAGATATGGATATCTTAATAAGGATTTTAAAAGCGGAGTGGTTATTCGGCGATGGCTATTGTGACGCGGTTCTTGTCATTCTCGGCGAAGGGCTGAACGGTGTCGCCCTTGGCGTCGACGGTGATGCGTGAGGCGTCGATGCCGGCATCAGTGAGTGCGCGTGCTACGTTTTCTGCACGTCCCTTGGAATAGCCGAGGTTAATGCGCGGGTTGCCGGTGCCTACGTCAGCATAACCAGTTACTGCAACCTTGGTTGATGGGTTCTCCTTGAGGAACTGTATGAGGCGGTCTACCTTAGCTTTTTCGGCTCCCACTGGGATAGTCTCGCGGATGGCATAGAAAATCTCTGTGCGGAGTTCGGGTTTCTTGACTACGGGCACGGGCTTGGGTTCCTCTTTCTTGACGATGGGAGCAGGCTCAGGCGTGGGTTCGGGTGCAACAACTACAGGTGGAGGCACTACGACGGGTTTTTTCTTGAATCCGAACTTGTAGGCGAGGCCAAGCTGGGCAGTAAGCTGCCAATCGTCCTTCTGGTTGACCTGTGAGTTGTAACGATCGCTAAGGCTGTTGGCGCTCACTTCTAGGTTTACGCTCCAGTGCTTGGCGAGGTTGTAGTCGAGCATGGCACCCACGCGTGCATTGTGGCTGAGGCGGTAGTCGTCCCATGCGAAAGGCAGACGGTATGCGCTATTGGTAAGGTCGTCGTTGTTGAAGGCATAGTTAAGACCTATACCGCCGATGAGGTAAACGTTCAATGGGTAGTAGTCCTTACGTCCGAAGAGAGTGCAAAGGTTCAACAACAGGTCGAGGTCAGTGGTGACGTAGTTGTAGTTGTACTCGAAATCGGGCTTGATACCGCTCTTGTTCCATATGCCGTTTACATGCAGGCGGGCGCCAACGACGGGAGTGAAGAAGGCACCGAAGCTGACGCTGGCAGTGGGGGTGATGAGCTTGAACATGTCATAGTCCTCGGCAAGAGTGGTCTGCAGACCGCCCTGTAGACCAATGAACATGTAAGGCGCGGGTTTGTAGTCAATTTGAGCCTCCTGAGCAGAGACTGATAACACAGAAGTGAAGGCCATGACGGCCAAGAGTAGGATTTTTTTCATTTCAGGGTTAGATTATGATTGATTGTTGTCTGCAAAAATACTACTTTTGGGCGCATGCGCAAAGGTTTTTGCCGTTTTTTTTAACTTTTTGGGCTATAATTTTCTAAAAAAAGGTATAAACATGCATCTTGTCGGTAAAAAAAGCTATCTTTGCGCCAATTATGGTAACCATCAAGAAAGTAGAAGGCCGACGCGACTTGCGCGCCTTCGCAAGATTCAATTATCGGTTGTATAAAGACAACCCGTATGCTGTCCCCGATTTTTTGGAGGACATGCTGGACACGTTCAACCGCGAAAAGAATGCAGCTTATGAGTTCTGCGAGGCAGACTTGTTCCTCGCCTACAGGGACAAGGAGGTGGTAGGCCGCGTAGCGGCCATCATTAACCACAAGGCCAACAAGAAGTGGCAGACACGCAATGTGCGTTTCGGATGGATCGACTTTATCGACGATGCCGAAGTGGTGGATGCTCTAATCAAGACTGTGGAGGACTGGGGCCGCGAGCGTGGTATGAAGAAAATAGTTGGTCCATTAGGATTTACGGATATGGATCCCGAGGGCATGCTCACCGATGGCTTCGACCAACTCAGCACGATGAGCACCATCTACAACTATCCATATTACCCCAAGCACATGGAACGCCTCGGCTTTGGCAAGGAAGTGGACTGGGTGGAGCGTAAGGTGATGGTGCCTACTCCAGAGCATCAGGCCGACATACAAAAGTACTTCCGCGTGGCCGAACTGAGCATGAGGCGCTACAATCTGCACATGCGACATTTCAAGAACCACAAGGAGATTCTGCATGCAGCCAACGGGCAGTACATATTGAAGGTCTTCAATGTGATCAACCGCTCGTATTCAGAGCTTTACGGCTATTCTGAGATGAACGAGCGTCAGATAATGCAGTATGCAAAGATGTACCTGCCGTTCCTTGACATGAGGCTGTTGGCTATCGTGGAAGACGAGAACGACGAACCTATTGCCGTGGGCATTACTATGGGTTCTCTTTCCTACGCCCTGCAGAAAGCCAAGGGCAAGTTGTTCCCGTTCGGATGGTGGCATTTGGCCAAGGCGATATACGTGAAACCGGCTCCCGTGTTGGATATGCTACTGATAGGCGTGCTACCCGAGTGGCAGAACAAGGGCGTGAATGCACCGCTCTTTGCGCAGATCATAGAGGTGGCCATGAAGATGGGCTTTGTATGGGCTGAGACACATGTACAGCTTGAGGAGAACGAGAAGAGCCAGACGCAGTGGTCGCATTTGGACGCTTCGATACACAAGCGCCGCCGTTGCTGGCAGAAGAGTCTTTGAATTAAGAGAAAAGATTAGGAATATAACGTGGAAGAAGAATTGAGAACGCTCCCGGAAGGGGAAGTGGCGGAGAACGAACTCTCTGCCGGCTACGATAAGGACTCCATTCGTCACCTCACCGATATGGAACACGTGAGGATGCGCCCAGGTATGTACATCGGCAAACTGGGCGACGGCACGCATTCCGAGGATGGTATCTATGTGCTGCTGAAGGAGGTGATAGACAATAGTATCGATGAGTTTAAGATGAATGCCGGCAAGCGCATTGAGGTAGATATTGAAGATAACCTGCGAGTGCGAGTGCGCGACTATGGACGTGGTATACCTCTCGAGAGTATTGTGGACGCTGTGTCGATGCTTAACACCGGCGGTAAGTTCGATAGCAAAGCCTTCAAGAAAAGCGTAGGACTTAATGGCGTGGGCCTCAAGGCCGTCAACGCCCTGTCCACTCATTTCGTAGCACAGAGTTTCCGCGATGGAGCAACGCGTCGTGCTGAGTTTGAGAAGGGGCAATTGGTTAAG
This sequence comes from Bacteroidaceae bacterium, assembly GCA_016286165.1. Lineage (GTDB taxonomy): Bacteria > Bacteroidota > Bacteroidia > Bacteroidales > Bacteroidaceae > Physcousia. The sequence continues at coordinate 21,842 of JAEESE010000031.1, forward strand.
GACGAGAGTTCAGCCACGGGCGGGTCGGAAGAGAATGGAACGCTCATCTGCTTCGAACCCGACGATTCCCTTTTCAAGAACTACCGCTTTCAGAATGAGTTCGTTGAGACTCTGCTGCGCAACTACACGTACTTGAACACGGGACTTACTATAATGTTCAATGGTAGCCGCATTCTCTCGCGCAACGGCTTGGAGGACCTGCTTGTGGATACTATGACCACACAGCCTCTCTATCCCATCGTGCATCTCAAGGGCGAAGACATTGAGATTGCCTTCACCCACACCAACGGGCAGTATGGAGAGGAATACCATAGCTTCGTCAACGGACAGCATACCACGCAGGGCGGAACACACCAAAGCGCCTTCAAGAAATACATAGCTGAGACCATCAAGGACTTCTCGGGCAAGAACTTCGACTATTCCGACATTCGCAACGGTATCGTGGCAGCTATCTCCATTGATATTCAAGAGCCTCTCTTCGAGAGCCAGACTAAGATCAAGCTCGGTTCGCTATCCACGGAGCCCAACGGCAAAGGTATCTCAATAGACAAATTTGTGGGCGACTTCGTAAAACAGCAGGTCGACAACTATCTACGCCGCACACCTGACGTGGCAGATATAATCCTGCAGAAAGTAGGGGAGAGCGAGCGTGAGCGCAAGGCCATGGCAGGCGTGGCGAAACTGGCACGCGAGCGGTCGAAGAAAGCAAATTTGCACAACCGCAAGCTGCGCGACTGTCGCATTCACTTCAACGATCCCAAGGGCGATAGGCAGGAAGACTCGTGCATCTTCATCACCGAGGGCGACTCGGCTTCGGGATCTATTACCAAAAGCCGCGATGTGCTCACCCAGGCTGTGTTCAGCCTGCGAGGCAAGCCCCTCAACTGCTATGGACTCACAAAAAAGGTAGTTTACGAAAACGAGGAGTTCAACCTCCTGCAAGCGGCCCTCAACATCGAGGACGGCCTTGATGGACTGCGCTACAACAAAGTCATCGTAGCCACAGATGCGGATGTCGACGGCATGCATATACGTTTGCTCATGATAACCTTCTTCCTGCAGTTCTTTCCTGAATTGATAAAGAAAGGGCATGTATATATCCTTCAGACACCACTTTTCCGCGTGCGCCAGCGTCGCAAGCGCCTCTCTCGGACGCGCCTCGAAGCATTGGGCGAAACCGACACCAAGGGCGACTTCATCACCCGCTACTGCTATTCCGAGGAGGAACGGCTGCAAAGTATAGAAGCCTTAGGGCCAGAACCCGAGATAACACGCTTCAAAGGTCTCGGCGAGATAAGCCCCGACGAATTCCGTGCTTTCATTGGACCGGATATGCGCCTCGAGCAAGTGAGCCTGCACAAAAGCGATCAGGTGGCTGAACTGCTTGAATACTATATGGGCAAGAACACCATGGAGCGCCAGAACTTCATTATTGACAACCTTGTCATTGAAGAGGACCGTCCAGAGGAAGAGGAGGAAGAACACGAATATAAGGAGCTGGAGGACGTGGCTACTTGAAAAGAATTGATTCATGGAAAAACAACCGTTTTCTCAAATACATTCTACCCTTCCCATAGAGGGGAAGAGGAGAGGAGGCTCTCTCATATTATTTCCTGGCTCCTTCGACCCTTTCACACTGGGCCATGCTGATCTCGTGAAGCGAGCATTGCAGCTCTTCGACCAGGTGGTGGTGGCAGTTGGCGTCAACGAGCTAAAACCGGGGTGGATACCAGTGGTGCAACGTGTTGAGGCTTTGAAGGACTTTTATAAAGAGGAACCGCGAGTGCACGTAGACCAGTACGCGGGTCTCACCATAGACTTTGCTGCAAGCATAGGCGCAACGGCCATCCTGCGAGGACTCCGTTCGGTCAAGGACTATGAATATGAGCTGCAGATGGCCGACGTCAACCGTCAGCTGTCGGGCATTGAGACCGTAATTCTTTTTGCAGACCCCGAACTTGCCGCTATTTCGAGTTCTGTGGTGCGTGAACTGGCGGCTTTCGGTCATGATATCAGTGCCTTTCTGCCCGAGGGCTATATGCCAACCAATAAATAATAACTGATTATGAAAGCAATGAACACGACACGTTTTTTATCTACACTCATATTATCTCTCGGATGTTTGTTCATCTCGCCACTGGGAACGGGAGCAAATCTGTCGGCCCAGCAGAATGACCCGCGTGAAGCAGCTATACGTAAGCTGTTGCAGTCTACTGTTATGATAAACCAGATGTACGTCGACACCGTAAACATTGACCGTCAGATAGAGGATGCCATCACTGGTATGCTCACCAAATTAGACCCACATTCTCAGTACACTAACGCTGCCGACACAAAGAAACTCAACGAACCGCTTAAAGGCAATTTCGAGGGGATAGGCGTGCAGTTCAATATGCTTGAGGATACGCTCGTGGTTATACAAACTATAGCAAAGGGACCATCTGAGAAAGCCGGCATTGTAGCCGGCGACCGCATCGTGAGCGTCAACGATACAGCCATTGCAGGCGTCAAGATGAGCCGTGAGAATATCATGTCCAAGTTGCGCGGTCCGAAAGGTTCGAAGGTGAACCTCGGAGTGGTGCGGCGTGGCATAAAGGGCAAGCTTCAGTTCACAGTGAAGCGTGATAAGATTCCCGTGAACTCGCTCGATGCAGCATATATGGTGGAGCCGGGCATTGGTCTGGTGCGTTTCTCAAACTTCGCAGCAACAACCTGCGACGAGGTTGTGGAAGCCGTTAAGAAACTGCAGCAGCAAGGCATGCGTGACCTTATCATAGACTTGCAGGGCAATGGGGGCGGCTACCTTGGAGCTGCAGCAGAACTTGGGAGCGAGTTCCTTGACAAGGGACTGATGATAGTGTACACTCGTGGGCGCGGAGGCATAAACATGGGTGAGTTCCGGAGCCGTGGCGGTGGACTCTTCACCGAAGGGCGGTTGGTGGTCCTTGTGGATGAGTATTCAGCTTCGGCGTCCGAGATTCTTGCAGGAGCTATCCAGGATCATGACCGCGGCACCATCGTAGGACGTCGCACATTCGGCAAGGGCCTCGTGCAGAGACCTATAGAACTTGAAGATGGGTCAATGATACGTCTGACCACGGCACGTTACTATACACCTTCGGGCCGCTGTATTCAGAAACCTTATGAAAAAGGCGATGCGAAAACTTATGCCCACGATGTCATTGACCGTTACAACCGCGGAGAACTGACCAATGCCGACAGTATACACTTCCCGGATTCGCTGCGTTATAAGACTTTGAAGCTCGGTCGCACCGTCTATGGCGGAGGCGGCATTATGCCCGACATCTTCGTGCCGCTTGACACTACTCGGTATACCAAGCTATATCGAGAACTGAGCGCTCGCTCTTATATTGTGAACACAAATCTCCACTTCATGGACAAGCAGCGCAAGCAGCTTACCCGCCAGTACAAGGATTTCAATACTTTCCGTCGTGATTTCACAATCCCTGACGATGTCATCAGCGATATGCTGGCCGAGGCTGAGAAGAAGGATAGCCTACGGGCGAAGGACGATGCAGAACTGCAGAAAACGCGAGCTGACGTAGCGCTTATTTTGAAAGCTCTCGTGGCCCGCGACCTATGGGATATCAGCGAGTATTTCCAGATTATTTATGCCGACGATCCTGTAGTGCAACAGGCACTGGCAGTGCTTAGGAAAGAAGAGTAAACGCTTTATAAACAAGAATATCTACGCTTGCAGACGTAATTCGCCCGAGCCGTAGCAGCGGTGATGTTGTAAATCGTATAGCACACCGAACTGACCTGGAGCAACGCCCTGTAAGGGCTGTTCGGTGTGGACGTCGAGTGAACCGTCTTCTTGCAACTTCACATGCGCCGGGCAGAAGTCCGGCGTATGGCGTATCTTGAGGGTGACATTGCTGCCACTCGTGCATGCTTCGCCGTCTATCAAACCAGCTGTAAACGGGTCTACTGTCAGCCAATGGGGGGCAACGATGCGGAAATGGTCGCAGTACGACTCTTCAGGATCGTAGCCGTTTACTACCCACAGGATGTTACGTCGCATATCCTTCTCAACCACATACCAGGGGCCGCCACTGAAACCGAGGCCTTTGCGCTGGCCGATAGTGTGAAACCATAAGCCTCTATGCAGGCCAAGCACGCGACCAGTGGCTCGGTCGATAACCTGTCCTGGTTTCTCGCCTAGGAAGTTTCGGATATAATCGTTGTAGTCAATCTTGCCTAGGAAACAAATGCCTTGGCTGTCCTTGCGGTGGGCGGCAGCCAAGTGCTCCCGCTCAGCAACGGCTCGTACCTCAGCCTTTGACAAATGACCGATGGGGAAACGGGCCTTCTTGAGTTGCCAAGGCTCTATCTGAGCAAGAAAATCAGTCTGGTCCTTAACGGGGTCAGGGCTTGTACACAGCCACTTACGTCCTTCGAGGTCGACCTCTGTGCAAGCATAATGTCCGGTAGCGATGATGTCATAGTCCTTGCCCACACGCTCATCGAAGACCCCGAACTTAATCAGCCGGTTGCACATAACGTCGGGATTTGGTGTCAGACCTCCGCGAACGCGGGTCATGGTATAGTCTACAACCTTTTCCCAGTAGTCCTTGTGCAAGTCCACAACCTGTAGGGGCAACTTATACTTGTAGGCTACAGCTCGTGCCATTTCCAAGTCTTCCTCGATAGTGCATGTGTAGTCAGTGGAATCACGGTCGGGACCTATCTGAATGTACCACAAGTCTGGCCGTACGCCAGCCTCTACAAGTAAGGCCACGGCAACCGAACTGTCAACACCGCCAGATAGGAGAGTTGCTACACGCTTATCTCGTAATTCTTTCAAATCGCTCATTGCACTTTCGTCTCTTATACTTTAGTTTTCGACCGCAAAAGTATAAAAAATAATGCATCATCACTTATTTTTTTCCTTTTCTCTTTCCCTTTTTTTGTTTTTTGTGTTATCTTTGCATTACCGTAAAAACATTTTTAGCCTTATGAACAAACTCATCTTAGCAATCAACATCTCAATTGTTGTAGTTTTATTCGCGCTATTCTTTACTTCGTGCGAAAAACCATATGTAGGCTTACAGCCCGATCAACAAGAAACGCCAAACGCCATTTTTCGCATAACATCCTTTGAACAAATTGATTTCGAAGGACCATCTTCCCGTGCAGTTGCTGATGTCAGTCAAATATGTTCGCGCATTAATCTTGTCGTTTACGATGGAGAAACCAAAGTTAAGTCAATCGCCCAAAAAGCTTCCGATGAAGACTTTGGCACGCTCGCCCTTACGCTAAGCCAGGGATCATACAGTGTTGCCATCATAGCTCACAGCACCGATGCTTCGGCTTCTATTCCATCACTTGACAAAATCGCTTTCAACCACAACGTAATCTCCGACACTTTCCTTTACTTTGGAGAAATAACCGTTGGCGAACAACCGCAATCCTATGATGTTCAGCTTAGAAGAGTGGTGGCCATGTTCCGTCTAAATCTCACGAAACCACTGCCGGAATCTATAGCACAACTGAAATTTTATTATACCGGTGGTTCAAGCACGCTTAGTGCCATTACTGGATATGGTAGCGTAAACAGCAAGCAAACAGTGGTCCTCGAGGCCAGTCCCGACAAACAAACATATGAGGTCTATACCTTCCCTCACGCTGAAAGCGGAAAACTCAAAATGACTATCACTGCACTCGACGCCAGTCAGAATTCAATCTTCGAGCGCATCTTTGAGGAAGTACCCGTGACTCGAAACAAGATAACACAATACCAAGGCGACCTTTTCGACGGCAACACCCCCGAAAGCTCCGCCTCCAGTTTTGCCATTAAAGCTGAAACCGATTGGGACGAAGAGACTCTTTACACATTCTAACTCCTTCCCCCTTACCGTTTCATTCCCTTTTCCACTTTTTTTGCAAGCCCAACCTTTTGAGCCTCCAGCCCTAACCTATTACGCCTGCAAGGCCTACCTAATTGGCGTATTAGGCCTACTTAATTGGCTCATAAGGTAAACCTATTTTGCACGTAAGCTTAACCTAATATGCTCTTAAGAGCCCAGGATGTATGCAATCAATGCTAATGACTGTCTTTTCTGTGGCGCAGATAATATATATTAATGTACGCGCGCGCGTACTTAAACCAAGGCCTCAGTGTTGCCATTCCTTTTTCGTTCATTCCGGATAATTCTTACGTCATCCATTGCCTTCATCTGCACTTTTTCCCTGTTTTCCTGTCCCATTCCGCCCCCGCCAGCTCCTCCGGCGGCCTTTTTCCCACCTTTTTTGCGTTATTTTGAAAAAAAGTTCATAAAACGTTTGGCGGAATGGAAAAGTCGCCGTACCTTTGCACCCGCAAACGAGAGGAGTACACCCCTGCGGTGCAGGGGCTGTAAGTTACGCTCGCTCGTGAGCGCCATTGAAATCGTTCTTTGAAA
>JAEESE010000032.1 GCA_016286165.1 Bacteroidaceae bacterium
ATCTGGGCCCATTGGGATCCACAGTGCGAAGCCGAAGACGGCGACTGGTATGCACGCAGTATGTACGGCAGCGGCAACCAGAGAACAACCTTTTACAACTATTTCGGTCATTATCCGGACCACGATTGGGGGTACAAGGATTTCTGTCGCTATTGGACGGTCTCCCAATGGAATCCTGAGGCTTTGATTCAATTGTATGCCAGTGCTGGTGCCAAGTATTTCATGGCTATGGGACAGCACCACGACAACTACGACTGTTGGGACAGCCCCTATCAGGAATGGAACTCGATGAATATCGGCCCCAAACGTGACATCGTTGGGGAGTGGGCAGAGCAGTGCCGTAAGTACGGATTGAAGCTCGGTGTCTCAATGCATGGAGCACACGCATGGACTTTTTTTGAGGTAGGACGTAATGCAGACACTGGTGTGACGAAGGAAGAAGGCACCGGAAAATGGTGGGAAGGTTACGACCCGCAGGAACTCTATGCACAGAACCACACCCACAGTGCCAACTGGAGCGACTGGGGAACCATACACAACCAATGGGGATGGGGCGGCGGCGTGTGTCCACCCTCGAAGGCTTACATGCAGAAGTTCCAGAACCGCGTGCTGCAGTGCATCAATGCCTACAATCCGGACATGATCTATTTCGACGACACCGTGCTGCCTTTCTATGGCGCTTCGACGAACACCAACGATCAGTACAGTTTGAATATCCTTAAGCACTACTACAACCACAGTGCGGCACAGAACGGTGGTCAGCAGCAGGTGGTCGTTACAGGCAAGATTCTGGAAGACAAACACAAACAGGCCATGCTATGGGACGTGGAGCGCGGCATACCTGACCGCTGTCAGGAATTGCCATGGCAGACATGCACATGCATTGGAGGGTGGCACTACAGCAAGTATGAAGGCGACAACAATCAATATAAATCTGCCGAAACGGTTATCCGTATGCTCGTGGACATCGTCTCCAAAAATGGTAACCTCCTGCTCAGCATACCTGTCCGTGGAAACGGCACGATTGACAACAACGAGCGGCGCATCGTCAACGGCATCAAGGCATGGATGGACATCAACGGCCAGAGCATCTACGGCACACGACCGTGGAAGGTGTACGGCGAGGGACCGCTCTTCGACAGTGCTAACCCGCTCAACGCGCAGGGCTTCAACGAAGGTATCAACTACTCCGCCCAAGATGTCCGTTACGTCTGCCGCAACGATAGCGTATTCGCCACCATCATGCGCTGGCCCGAGCAATCCGTCTTCACCTTCAAGAGCCTTGGAAAGATGTCGCCCAGCTATTCAGGACAGGTGATGAGTGTTGAGCTCCTCGGATATGGCGATGTCGCGTTTGAACAGGGACTCGAAGGACTCGACGTCAGTCTGCCCTCCACACATCCAAACGAGATAGCTCCCGTCTTCGTCATTGCTTTCAATCCCGATGCCCCCAAGAGCCTTACCTTGCAGGAAGTCATCGACATCTATTCCCAAAAGGCCGATGAGTTCGCTGCCCAGGCCTCCAACAACACGGGCAAGCCCAATGCTGTCAAGGTATCAGCTTTCGCACAGCAGATCGATGGCGCACGCACTGCCCTCACCGGTTCCGATGAGGAGCAAGCAGCAGCCATCGCTGCCCTTCACAACGCCTACGATATCCTCAGACAGACTGGCTTCAATCCTGGTGGAACGCCTGACGAAGTGGGAATGACAGACATAACTTTGGAGTACCTCGTCGAAAAAAACAATTTCGCGGCCACAGATATGGGGTCGCGGTTCGGCAAGCCCGTCAATTGGACCGTCGAGAATTTTTCTATTCCTCAGCATGACAGCAGCCGAGGCACCAAGAACGGTATCGACAACTACCCTGGTCGCAACACCCTCATGATGGGCAAATGGAGCGGCGAGGACGGAACACCGGCCACTAATATGACCAACGCACGTATCTATCGCACCATTCACCTGCCGGCTGGACATTACTACTTTGGTGCCTCCTTCAATGCGCTCTACCAGCTTGGCACCTCTTATATCTACGTAGCTTCTGAGCCCTTAACCACATCCTCCATTTACAGTAAATCCATTGCCAAACTCCAGATGACGCGTTGTGCCACAGACGGCAAGTTCTACGGCATCACTTTCGACCTCCAGAATGAGCAGGATGTGGTGCTTGTCTTTCAGGCCAATATGCAGGGTGGCAATGCTAATCAGGAGTTCCGCGTAGATGAAGTGAAGCTCCTCTACAGCCCCAATGAGGGAAACACCACACAAACAGACATCACAAAGGAGAAGCTCGAAGAGGTGAACAAATTCTCGCGTGTCAGTGGACAATCTGCAACCAACCGATATGGCACACCACAATATTGGACCGTCGAGAACTATCTTATCCCTACGGGAGAAGGCACACGCAACGGACTCGACCGCTATCCAGGATACGACTGTCTGACGCTGGGCGTGTGGGGCGACCGACATAACAACACTCAAGGTAACCTCGCCGATGCTCGTATCTATCGCAAAGTGGAACTCGATGCCGGCCACTATTATTTCGGCGCTACCTACGAGGCCAACTACCAGCTTGCACAAGCCTATATCTTCGCCGCTTCCGAGACGCTTGCCACCAACGACATCCCTTCACACTCCCTTGCCTTCGATCCTATCGCCGATGCAGGCAAGGATAACACCACCTTTCGGGGCATCTACTTCGAGCTCGACAAACCGCAGGAACTATTACTAGGCTTTCAGGCCGACCTCTCTGCCGGAGCTGCCGAGCAGGAGTTCCGCGCCTCCAAGGTCAAGCTCATACGCTACGGCGCAACGGATGAAACAGGTCTCATTCCCGAACCCGCTCAAAAAAGCATCGGAAACGGGAGTGAAGACTGGTATGACATGAGTGGACGAAAGGTCACCAATCGCGCCCTCCACAAGGGACTCTATATCAACAATCGTAAAAAAGAAATCATACGATGAAACAAGTCCATGCCTTCGCTATCCTGCTCGCCGCAATGTCGGCCACGCTCTCCTCTCAAAATCCTTTCGGTCACGCCCTCGTGCCCGACATGATTGCTGATGCCAGTATAGAGCTCGTCGGCGACACCTTTTATTGCTATGCCACCACCGACGGCTATGGACGCGGTTTGGACACATCGGGGCCGCCCGTGGTGTGGAAGTCCACGGATTTCATGCACTGGAGCTTCGAAGGCGTCTGCTTCCCTTCTGCGGCGAAAGAGAAATTCTGGGCGCCGAGCAAGGCCGTAGAGCGCAACGGACGATGGTATCTCTATCCTACGGTAAACCATTTCATGCATGTGGCAGTGGCCGACCATCCCGACGGCCCTTTCCGTCTGGCTCGTGGATTGGACAAATTCGAACAACCGTTCACCCCTGCATCGACGCTGCTCCAGGGAGAGGACCGAGGGGGCATTGATGCCGAGGTGTTCATCGACGACGACGGACAAGCTTACGTGTTCTGGGGGCAGCGGCACGTGGCACGGCTGGCCGAGGATATGACTACGGTCAGTGACGTACAGACGTTGAAGACACGACGCAAGGAGTACAGCGAAGGCCCCATCTTCTTCAAGCGCAAAGGCATCTATTATTATCTTTATACCATCGGCGGCGACGAGAACTACGAATACTATTATATGATGAGCCGAACATCGCCACTCGGCCCGTACGAAATACCAGCTCACGACCTTGTTTCCACGACTTCCGTCGAGCGCGGTGTCTTCGGCCCTGGCCACGGCTGTGTGTTTAACGTCGGCGACGACTATTACTTCGCCTTTTTAGAGTTCGGCAGAAGAAGCACCAACCGTCAGACTTACGTCAATCGGCTGGAGTTCAACGATGATGGAACCATACGACAGGTCCGCGTCTCTCTGGACGGCGTCGGTGCGCTGCGACAGCTGTCTGGACTTCAGGAGCTGAAGCCCGTTGCTGCAACGGCTTCCAGCATCAGGGAACCCATGAGGATTCCTCACAACAAGGACGAGCGTTGCCAGCGCACTGAGCATTTCGATGCCGCCTTTGCCATCGACGGTGCCAACGGCTCACGATGGATGAGCCACTCCTTCAACCCCTCCCCCGATAGCGAAGAGGGGGATGACCCGGCGTGCCCGACAGTTCTGCCATCGGGGGAAAAAAACACCACGAAGGCGAAACGAGAGAGGAGCCGAACCCCTTCATGGCTGATGATTGACTTGGGCTGCACCACCACAGTTGCACGTAGCGAGATCGCTTTTGTCCGCCCTACAGCGGGTCATGCCTATGTGCTCGAAGGCTCCGACAACGGGGTCAAGTGGAAGCGCTGCGGCGGTCATGCCGACATACAGGTTCGGTCGCCACACGTTGATGTCGTCAATAAGAAATACCGCTATCTGCGCGTCACCATCACCGAGGGCGTACAGGGCGTATGGGAATGGCGCGTACTTAGTGATCAACCTGCCGACCCTCGCATACTCCAGCCACAACCCTTCGTCGCCTGGGGTGAATGGCAGTCGTGGGGCGAGCAGAAGGACGGCACGTATCGGAACCCCGTGATTCCTGCTGACTACAGCGACCTCGACTGTATCCGCGTGGGCGACGACTACTATGCTATCAGTTCTACGATGCAGTTCTCGCCAGGCATGACCATTCTTCACTCACGCGATCTCGTCAACTGGGAGATAGCAGGCAACGCTGTTAGCGACCTCACACAGATCTCACCTGCACTCGGATGGCAACATATGGACCGTTACGGACGGGGCATCTGGGCTGGAACGCTACGTCATCACAACGGACGTTTCTACCTCTTCTTCGGTGCTCCCAACGAAGGCTATTTCATGACCTCTGCCGAGAAAGCCGAGGGACCGTGGGAACCACTGACGACACTGCTTGCCGAAGAGGGATGGGACGACTGCACCGCAATCTGGGACGAGAAGGGACGGGCATGGTTCGCTGGTACCTGTTTCCGCGACGGCTACAAGACATACCTCTTTCCGATGACTGACGATGCACGCAGCATTGACCGCGCCAGCGCACGACTCATCAACGAGGGCAATGGACGAGAGGCCAGCAAACTCATCCGTCATGATGGCTATTACTACCTTATATTCAGCGAACACCGCGACGGCATAGGACGTTACGTCTTAGCCAAGCGCGACCGCAAGATGACGGGAACGTTCAGCGAAGAACGACAACTGCTGCTACCCTGTCGCGAAGCCAATGAGCCCAATCAGGGAGGCATCGTCGAGGGGCCCGACGGCAGATGGTATTTCCTCACACATCACGGAACAGGAGACTGGAGCGGACGTATCGTCAGTCTGCTGCCCGTGACCTGGTATGACGCATGGCCCATGATGGGCGACACTCGTGGAGGAATGCCCGGGTCGATGGTATGGGAAACTACGATGGCCGCTCCCATCAACGAAGAACATCGGGTAAGTGAAAACATGGTGTTACAGCGTAGCGACGACTTCGACTACACCCAGTCATCGACCCTCGCACCGCAATGGCAATGGAACTATCAGCCGCGCCAAGAGATGTATTCACTCACCGAGCGGCCCGGATGGCTGCGACTCCACGCCTTCCTACCTTTGGAACACGACAAACTCTTGAAAGCGGGTAATACCTTGACACAACGCGCCTTCCGAACCCCCCGCAACGAAGTGACCATACGTATTGACATCAGCCACTTAGTGGACGGACAGCACGCCGGCCTATGCCATTTCGCAAGTCACTCAGGGTGTCTCGGCGTGGTGCGCAAAGAGGGACAAACCTATCTTGAGCTGCGCCATGACGACAACGTCGAAGTCAGTGCATCACCCATTGCCGCGTCTTGCCTTTGGCTACGCTCCACATGGGGCCTGCATGGCCATTCACAGTTCTCCTACAGCTTCGACGGAGATCACTTCACGCCCTTCGGCACCTACAACCTCTCCTGGGGATATTACCGAGGAGACCGCATCGGCATCTATTGCTACAACAACGAAAGCGACGACGGTTTCGTCGATATCGACTATCTGCACTACTCCTTCTAAAGAGACGAAATTATTATTGTCTTATTGGTGAAACATTTATCGTCTTCATTCTCTTTTTCGTCTCACTAGTGTCCTGGTAAAATTGGGACAAGTTAAATATTTTTCCGTGGAAATCCATAAAAAATAGACACTTTTCCACGAATTATCAAAACTTTTATAGACCTTTGCATCTGAAATAAAAAACTAAATCATTATGATGGTTGCTAGAGAAAAAGAAATAAGCACATTGCAAGGGCATTGCCATGAGCAATAGAGAGTAGAATAATAAACAGACAAACAGATAAATCGGATTTTATGAAATCAAAAACAAGAATTAATTTGACAAAACTATTCGCAAATATCCTTTTCATTAGTATTGTAATGCTCTCCATAACATCGTGCAACGGCGATGATGGAGATTGGGATGATATGAAATGGAAAATAGAGACTCCTTCCGTACGTAAGACTAATGGCATAATTGAGGTTTCAGAAAATGGAGGTACCTACATTTTTGTATGCCGGAACTATTCTTCTTTTTGGTTTTCCAATGTTTCCGAAGACGGAATTGAAGTCCTTCCTCCATATATGGATGCTGACTACCCTATTGTTTTCAGCGAGAACTTCCGCGCTGAGATACACGGCAACCGAATGACTGTCATTTTCAACGCCAATAAGACTTCTCAGACCAGGCAATTCACCATAGGCGTAACCGCCGGGGACATATTCGACACGTTTAAGTTCAAGCAATTGGGGCAATAAGGAGATCTGAATTCAGCGCCCTCAGCGTTGAAAATTAATGTATGCTTGTTGCCCCATTGGGGCGCTGGGCCAAATAGTATATCATTGCCTTTGTAAGACTTTTGTAACCCCCTAAAGGCTTGATTATCACAAAAACTGGAAAAACACCAGCTGAAGAGGTGGCACTTTGTGCCTTGATGCTAAATTGTCAAGAGACTGCCTGAAAGCCAGCTTTCGCAGATCTCTTTACAACTTATCATCATTCATCCTGAATCACCTCTTCATCTGGCAAAAACACCGTTCCGCTACGCTCCACTGAAAAAAGGCTGCGCGAAGTAGCGTTAACTGCCTGCATTCCCTTAGTTTTTTTAGCGAAGCGGTGTTTTTGCCACGCTGATGGCAGAGTTTCGGAACGAAACCGTGGTATGCTTGACTGCTTTGCGAAAGCTTGCTTTCAGGCAACAGCAGGCAGGCATACCACGTAAGGTCATAGACCTCTGACATCAGCAGTGGTGTTTTTCTTGTTTTTGTAAGATTTGATAGATTTGGACAGATTTGAATGATTTCTCGCCGCAGGCGACTACAACCCGTAGCAAGCCATGGGAGTGCCACTGAGTGGCAGAAATCTTACAAATCTATTCAAATCATACAAATATGATCTAATCTAACATGAGTATCTTTAGCGTCACGTTCAGCATTTTATCTTTCAACGCAGAGGCGCCGAGGCGCAGAGGCTCTGGAGATAAGAAGAGGACGCGAAGGCATAGCCATTGACGCTCTCGCGTGAGGACGCAGGGGCGCACGAACGGCGCAAGCGCCAGGCTTCGTGCTCTCCAGAGCTCGCAGAGAATTTCCCAGCCGGATGGCCTCTTCCCCTCCGTCGCCAGAGGAGTTCTGGCTCCCCTCATCGGGCACGGATGGCCCAAGGGCAATCCTCTAAAGGCCCTCTTCGCCCCCTAATCACAGCCTCGCGAAGCGCTGTGATTATCCGCGAACTCACCGAAGGTCAGCTGCAATGAACTCCAAAACCTCAAAAAACTTCGCGCCTCGGCGCCTCTGCGTTGAAAATTAATAAATGCTTGTTGCCCCATTGGGGCGCTGGGCCAAATAGTATATCATTGCCTTTGTAAGACTTTTGTAACCCTCTAAAGGCTTGATTATCACAAAAACAGGAAAAACACCAGCTGAAGAGGTGGCACTTTGTGCCTTGATGCTAAATTGTCATGAGACTGCCTGAAAGCCAGCTTTCGCAGATCTCTTTACAACTTATCATCATTCATTCTGAATCACCTCTTCATCTGGCAAAAACACCGTTCCGCTACGCTCCACTGAAAAAAGGCTGCGCGAAGTAGCGTTAACTGCCTGCATTCCCTTAGTTTTTTTAGCGAAGCGGTGTTTTTGCCGATGGGATGTCTGAAGTTCTTGACCTTGGTCTGGAACTGGTTGACAGGCTGATGTGGATGTGAAAACTCGTTTTCAAACGGACACAGCTGACTGCCAACCCAATCAGGTGTCGAAGACAACAGATTCAGATATCCCAGAGGTGTTTTTCTTGTTTTTGTAAGATTTGATAGATTTGGACAGATTTGAATGATTTCTCGCCGCAGGCGACTCTAACCCGTAGCAATCCATGGGAGTGCCACTGCGTGGCAGAAATCCCACGTTCGGCTGAGCTCTCGATGTCAGCGCAAAGTTGCGCCCACATCTTTCACCCATGCCGATTCCCTGTTTCTTATGGCTCGGGTGAGGCCGTTAAGGTTAAGGTTAAGGTTATCGTTAAGGTCAAGGTTAAGGTTCTAACTCCCCACTTCGCGCAGCCATTCGAGCGAAGCGAGGCCCTCTCCCTAACAGGGGAGAGCGGGGAGAGAGGCCCTTAATTCTTAACTCTTAATTCTTAACTACTACTGATAATTAGTGTGGTTTGACCATTTTTTTTTCTTCATTGACGAGAATGCGCGCTTATGTGCAATATAATAGCAGTACATTTGCAGCCGAAATAAAACACATTTGTTTCAGTACTTTACAACCCACGACAAAATAACATTTAACACAAAAAAACGCATGAAAAGAAAACTACTTTTCGCGGCGATTATGATCGCCAGTGCATTGGGCGCAAACCTTTATGCACAAATCTCTGCTGACAAGGTGTATACCATTGCCAACAACAACGATGCCAATATGTTTATGCAGGACAATGGCAACCAAAGAGTAGCATTAGGCAGCAAGAACGACAAATCGTATTGGAAATTTGTTCCAACGGGTAATGCCGATTGCTATTACATCCAAAACGCCGTCACGGGTAAATATATCCAAGGCTATACCGCAACCGAGCAGGAAGTGGCCACAGGCGACACTGGCGTAGAGTATTATGTGAAGGCCGATGCCAGTGGTAGTCTTACTGGCAAGTTCCGTTTTGCCGTGACAAGTCTTGAGAAACATGATTTCTCCGATGGTACTTTAGGTCTTAATTGGAAGAACAACAATACGGTTCAGAGCTTCGCATCGGTAGCCGGTGGCAATCCCCGTTCCGCTTGGACTGTAACCGAGGCCGCTATGCCCGAGGAGCCGGAGGTTTTCACTTTCGATACCAACAAGAAATATTCCATTGTCAACTTTCAGGACAACGCCTATTTCATGAAGGACGGGCGCACGGGATGTGTGCTCGTGGAGACAGGCCTTACCTCCAACGCCCTATGGCAGTTCGAAGCCTCGGGCACCGACAACTGCTACTACGTCCGTAACGCCCTCACCGGCAAGTACATGCAAAGCACGAAGACGAACGAGGATCCTGTGCTCACCGCCGATACGCGCCTGGAGATAATGGTCGTCAACGACCTCGCCAAGGGTCTCGACGTATTTGGCTTCGCCTCCACCGACCAGGACGACCTCTCCTTCAAGGACGACAAAACCTTTGGTGCCAACTGGAATGCCGGTGGCTATGCCCAAGGCTATGCCGTGACGCTCGGCGGGCGTGACCGCTCTTTCTGGAAAGTAGCAGAGGTCCCGACCGTAGATTTCGCTGACGACGTGGACAACACGACCGCCATCACTGACGCTGCAGGCAATGGCAAGAATGCGGTGGTCACACGTTCGATGGCCAAAGATATGTGGAACACCCTCGTAGTGCCTCACGCCATGAACGCTCAAGCCATTACCCGCAACTTCGGTGACGGAGCAAAAGTGGCTGAGCTGACTGATCAGAGCAATGGAAACCTCACATTCTCCACTGTCGATGCCATAGAAGCAGGAAAACCTTACCTGGTGAAGCCTACAATCGATGTGGTGGCCATCATCACGATGAACACCACCGTTGCGAGCGGCCTTACGACGTCTGGCGAAGGTGACTATCAGTTCGTAGGCATTTATGAGCCTACCGTCATCGACACCGACGATTACTTCATGGCTGCCTATAACACGCTCATGAAGAACGGTGCCGGAGGACAGATGAAAGCCTTCAGGGCGTATTTCCAGGCCACCTCAAGCCAGGTTAAGGCACTGGTGGGCTTCAGCGTAGATGAAACAGAAACGGGCATCATCGCCCCCGACGGCACCGTCTACGAAGATACGCGCATTTTCAACCTTGCCGGTCAGCAAGTGAATATGAACAACACACGCAAGGGTATTTACATCATCAACGGAAAGAAATTCATCAAGTGACAACACAAACACATCTTTATATATATGAAAACGAAATATCTAAGCCCCCGACTTCAGGAGATACGCCTGATTCCAGAATCACTCATCGCCAACAGCATCACGAGCGCTACCGTTGATGGTGAAGACCTCAACATCGACAACAGCACCGGTGGCGATGCCTCGTCAGCCTTGATCAAGGGCCAGGGCAGCAACAACAGCTTCTGGGACGACGACTGGAGCCAATATTAACTATACCTATTTAATAAAGATATGAGATCAAGAAACCTCCTACCACTCACTGCCGCGTTGCTTCCCGGCATGGCGGCGGCACAACAGGCCGAACGGCCTAACATCATGCTCATCGTGGTCGATGACATGGGCTACTCGGACCTCGGCTGCTTCGGCGGCGAAATCAACACGCCCAACATCAACGGCCTCGCCGAAAACGGAGTGCGTTTCACCCAGTTCTACAACTGCGGTCGCAGCTGCCCCTCGCGCGGCTCGCTGCTCACCGGCATGTATGCTCAGGAGTGCGGCATCACGGGCATGGGCGTAAGCCTCAACACCCAGTGCGTCACCATCCCCGAGGCTCTGCTCGCCGCAGGCTACCGCACCCGCATGAGCGGCAAGTGGCACCTGTCGCGCACTCAGGCCATCGGCGGCAACAACAGCGCCGAACAGTTGGCATGGCTCTCGCACCAGAACACGTTCGACAACCGTCCCTTCGCACCCGTCGAGACCTATCCCTGCAACCGAGGCTTCGAGGAGCATTGGGGAACCATCTGGGGCGTGTGCAACCACTTCGACCCCTTCTCGCTCGTACACAACGAGGAGGCCATCTACACCGATACCATTCCCGATGATTTCTACTCCACCGACTTCGTCACCCAGAAGGCCATCGACATGCTCGACGACCTCGCCACGCAGGACGACCCCTTCTTCATGTACGTCTCGTTCAACGCCCCCCACTGGCCGCTCCACGCCAAGCCCGGTGACATAGCCAAGTACAAGGGCAAGTACGACGAGGGTTGGGACGTGTTGCGCACCAACCGCTACAAACGCATGGTAGAGCTCGGGCTGGTGGATCCTGCCGAAACGCCCAACGCTCCCAACGAGTCGGGACGCTCGTGGAACAACGAGTCGAACAAAGCCCTGCAAGCGGCAAATATGGAAGTACATGCCGCCATGGTAGATTGCATAGACCAGGGCGTAGGCCGCATCCTCGAAGAGCTGCGCGCCAAGGGCATGTACGACAATACCATCATCATCTTCACGTCCGACAACGGCGCCTCGTCAGAGAACTACGGCATCGGCGATTTCGACCGCCACGACCGCACACGCGACGGGCAAAAGGTAGTCCACAACGCCGCAGTGCCGGGCGACGAGCTCACCTACAACTATCTGGAAACAGGTTGGGCAGGTGCCGTCAACACGCCCTTCCGCTACTGGAAGCGCGAATCGTTCCACGGCGGCACGGCAGCCCCCACCATCATCCAGTGGCCCGCAGGCTTCAAAGGCCGGAAGGGCGGCATCGTCAAGGCGCCCTGCCATTTCATCGACGTCATGCCTACATGTCTGGAGCTGGCCGAGGCCTCCTA
This sequence comes from Bacteroidaceae bacterium, assembly GCA_016286165.1. Classification (GTDB taxonomy): domain Bacteria; phylum Bacteroidota; class Bacteroidia; order Bacteroidales; family Bacteroidaceae; genus Physcousia. The sequence goes on from JAEESE010000032.1 coordinate 11,963, forward strand.
TCCCCGCACTTACAAAGGTCACACCATCCTGCCGCTGGCTCAGGAAGGCCGCAGCCTGATGCCCCTCATCAACGGAGCTACAACCTGGGACGACGAACGTACCCTGTTCTGGGAGCACGAGAGCGGACGTGCAGTGCGCATCGGCAACTGGCGCCTCACCGCCAAATGCGACGGCGGCAGCTGGCAGCTCTTCAACCTCGCCAACGACCTCTCCGAGACTACCGACGTCTCAGCCGCCAACCCCGAGAAGGTCACCCAACTCAAGCAGGCCTACAGGGCTTGGGCCGTGCGCGTAGGACTTGCCTCCAACACCTCCTTCAGCACCACCAAGAGCTACACCATCCTCAACCGCAATGCCGTCAACGGCAACGCATACCTGCAGGACAACGGCAATACCGACAACGTGGTGGCCGTGGCACCTTTGTCCGACAACAGCTACTGGAAGTTCGAGCCCACCGGCAACCCCAACTGCTTCTACGTCAAGAACGCCACGACGGGGCAGTACCTGCAAAGCAGCAAGACGAACCTGCAGGAGGTGAAGCTCAGTCCTACGCCCGTGGAATACTACATCGAGGCCAAATCGGCTGAGGGCGAAGGCATGTACGGCCTCGCCTCCACAGACCAGGCTGTCTATGACTTCACCGGTGGCACCTTCGGTCTCAACTGGAAAAGCAAGGACGACACCGGCCGCCCTTTTGACACCGGCCAGGGCTACGCTGCCGTGGCGGGCACCAACCACCGTTCGTTCTGGAAGATTGTCGAGAAGGAGGAGGCACCCGACGGCCCTTTCGCCCCTGACAAGAAGTACACCTTCACCAACTACCAGGACGGCAACTACTACATGAAGGACGGGCGCACGGGAGGTGTGCTCGTCGAGACAGGCCGTACCTCCAACGCCCTCTGGCAGTTCGAGGCCACGGACAACGAGAACTGCTTCTACGTCCGCAACGCCCTCACCGGCAAGTACATGCAAAGCACGAAGACGAACGAGCAGCCCGTGCTCACAGCCGATACGCCCCTTGAGATTATGGTCGTCAACGACCCCGACAAGGGTGAGGCCTACTACGCCTTCGCCTCCACCGACCAGAGCGACCTCACCTTCCAGGACGACAAAACCTTTGGTGCCAACTGGAATGCCGGTGGCTATGCCCAGGGCTTTGCCGTGACGCTCGGCGGGCGTCCGCGCTCCTTTTGGAAGGTGACGGAAGTGGAAACCGTGGACTTCAAGGACAACGCCGACAACACCGCAGCCATCACCGCCGGTGTGGGCGCAGGCAAGAATGCCGTGGTCACACGCGCCATGAAGGCCGGCATGTGGAACACCCTCGTAGTGCCCCACGCCATGAACACCCAGGCCATCATCCGCAACTTCGGCGACGGCGCTCAGGTGGCACGCTTCGAGAGCGAGACCGACGACGGCGTCATCCATTTCGTCAGCGTCAGTGATATCGAAGCCGGCATACCATATCTCGTCATGCCCACCTTCGACGTCGTGAACATCATCACGATGAACACCAACGTAGCCGCAGGCCTCACTGCCGACGAAGGCATCAACTACGATTTCGTAGGTATCTATGCTCCTACCGCCATCGGCGCCAACGACTACTATGTGGCAGCCGACAACAAGCTCAAGCGCAACACCGCAGGCTCCAACATGCAAGCCTTCCGTGCCTATTTCAAGGATAAGACGGCAGGCGTGAAAGCCCTCAGCGCCTTCGATGTCGACGGCATAACCACCGCCATCAGCCTCACAACAGCCCCCACTTCCGTGGGCGAGGGAGCTATCTATAACCTTTCCGGTCAGCGTCTTCGTCATCTGCGCAGGGGCGTGAATATCGTCAACGGGCGTAAGGTATTGGTACAATAATAAATTTAGAAATGTAGAAAATAAGTTTCCTTATTATCTTATTATCTAATTCTCTAATTTTCAGAATATGAAAACTACATATCTCACGCCTTCAATGCAATGGCACCGCATTGACAGCGAGCCGCTGCTCATCACCGTATCAACAGGCAACGCCACACCGCCCATCACCCCTGTCGACGACGATGGCGATGCCTCCGAGGCACTCGTCAAATCCAGCTTCGAACAAAAGGACTGGGATTGGTGATAAGCTAATTCAACAGAAAGGGCCGCGCATCACGCGCAGCCCTTTTCTTTTCAAACAACGAATTATACTAATTATACGAATTCTTTTCAAACCACGCGCTTGGTGCTTGCGACGCTTCTTCGAGCGAAGCGAGTCTGAAGAATTACCGTAATTATCATATATTTCTTTTAAACAACGAATTACACGAATTTTACGAATTGCAGGTCCTCGAGTATCAGCTGATTCCTAACGAATTACACTAATTTGCGACGGCTTCGCAAGCGTCGCGGCTGCGCGAAGAAACAAGAATGTTGAACTGCCTCGTTTACTTTCGACACCTTGCGAAGCGTGTCGCCCTGAAATTCGTAAAATTCGGTTATAATCCTTTCAAAGGACATGAAGAAAAATTCGTTTAATTCGTATAATTCGTTGTTTATAAAAAGTTAATTGTTCTTGAAGTGTCAAGCGTCCCTTTGGGCCGAGCGAAAGAAGTTAAGGAGTTATCGCTTCGCTCGCCCTTCGGGCAGGAGTTAAGACGATACCATCAAGAATAGTCAACGTTAAGGTTAAGGTTCCAACTCCCCACTTCGCGCAGCCATTCGAGCGAAGCGAGGCCCTCTCCCTAACAGGGGAGAGCGGGGAGAGAGGCCCTTAACTCTTAACTAACCCGTTAAGGTTAGAAATAACGGCTGGTTGTCAGCTAATTCAACAGAAAGGGCCGCGCCTCACGCGCAGCCCTTTTTTGTTGTTCCTCACCGCTGCGATGCAGCTCTAACCCCTCACCGCCCGAAGGGCTCTAACCGCTGCGTAGCAGCTAACTCCTTCGGCTTCGCCGAATTTTTTCCCATTTTCTTGCACGCATATTATAATTAATGTGTATCTTTGTGGCCGTAAAACTTAAAACTTCCTCAAAAAACGAATTACAGTATGAAAAGAGTTCTTCTTACGTTAGCACTAGTTATGCCAGCCCTTGTGTCTTATGCCCAGCAAGAAGTTACAATCAAGGCGGGGACCGTCATTCCACTACAATCAGTCAACCAGGTGATGGCCGCTGATGTAACAGAAGGCGAGGTCGTAGATTTCACAGTGGTACAAGATGTGAAAATTAATGGAGTCTGCGCTATTCCTCGCGGCACTTTGGTTAAGGGTAAAGTAACTGAAGCTAGGAAAAGTACAGTTGCCGGCACTAAGGGAAGACTGGTTATTGCCATTAACTATCTGACCCTCCCCAATGGTGACCCTCTATATTTCGCTAATACTGATGTCCGAATATACGGGAAAAACAGGACACCCTTAGCTGTAACATTGGCATTTTTAGCATGGCCTTGTGTTTTTATTCCCGGAACGAAAGCCGTCATGCCTGCTGGATATGAAGTCTTAGCTACAGTTGCCGCAAATACAACATTTGTAGTTGAATAGGTAATATATTCCTTCATTACATCATAGTTATGGCTGTTTCAGACGACAGGAAATATACAAAGGCTTTTGTTCACATGCTTTTAGAAGGTGTAAAGGGCAAAAAACTTGGTGAGGTTGACAAATCTCACCAATTTGCTCGTACTGAAGCAAACGATAAAATAACTGGCATAGCTGGTGATGTAATCGAGCAATCGGTCTTTGGATATAAGCGAGACAGCAAACAAGAATGCGATATAGAGATTGACGGCGTATTAACCGAATTAAAAACAACAGGTGTTAGAGTTCCTAAAGCTGACTTGCCCAAAGTCAGGGGAAAAGTCGGAGAAGCATATAATTTGTATTTAGGTGCCAAAGAAGGTATAAGTATCACTGGCGTAACCTTTGAACCTTGGATTCAGACTGACTTCAACAGCTCTCATTTTTGGGAGAAGTCCGAGCGTCTATTAATCGTGTTCTACGAATATAAATCTTACGAAGCAGTACCAGCATCCGAATATGCAGATTTTCCCATTGTAGATTATTGCTACAATACATTCTCCGAAGAAGAGCGGGCAAAACTCCGTAATGATTGGGAAATAGTGCGTGATTACCTCAATGAAATCTACACTGGGTATCCTACTTTTGGCGAAAGATATGAGAAGCTTGTAGGCTTTACGCATCTTCTCCGCCCCAACCTCCTATTGATTGAATTGGTTCCCGGGTTTAAGAAGAAATCAACTGGTTCTTATCAAAAACCTCGATATCGGCTCAAGCAGACTTTTGTTGATTACATTGTTCGAGGTCATTTTGATAAAAGCCGGGCAGCAACTGAGATATCTTTAAAGGAGTCTTTCTCAAGTTTCGCAGAATTGGATGCTCGTTGTCATGCGTTATCTGTAAAATACAAGGGGAAGACGTTTGCCCAACTGAAAAAAGAATTGGGCGTGGAAGCTGATATTTCAAACAAAAGCTTCGGAGCTCAATGTGTTCTCAAAATGTTTGGGGCCAATTGCAGCAGACTAAATCAGATTTCTGATTTCACGAAAGCTGGCATCATTGCAAAGACCATAACAATCACTCCTACAGGTGGAAGGACGGAAGATATGAAGCTCCATCACATTGACTTTGAAGAATGGGCAGACAAAGACATCGATTTCCAAGATTCAGATGTTTATTCATACTTCTGCGAGCACAGTTTCCTATGCCCTGTTTTTTGTGAGAATGACAGCAAAGATTCCAATAAAACCACGTTTGAAGGTTTTAAGCGTTTTGCATTTGATGAAGGTTTTATAGAGAACGAGGTCAAACGGACTTGGGAAGACTCACGAAACTTGATTCATAAGAAGGAACTGAAATGGGAATTCAAATATGACAATAATGGGAGAAAGAGGAAGAATAAATGTGGCTCATATATAGGCTCTCCTAATTTCCCAAAAAGTGCAGACTATCAGGTCTTCTTCAGAGGTGGTGCTACCGATTCTAGTGATGACGCTAAAACCGAAGTGGTTAATGGGATAAAGATGCTCCCTCAATACTTCTGGTTGAAGGGCTCATTTATTGCAAACAAATTAAAAACTATAGAGTATTTATAATGAAGCAACAACATATAATCCGAGTTGTAGAACTTTTCGCCGGTGTTGGAGGTTTCCGAATCGGCCTTGAAGGTGCATCAGATGCTTATGAAACCATTTGGAACAACCAATGGGAGCCGTCAACTCAGCATCAGGACGCATCGCTCGTTTATCAAGCCCGATTCGGTCGTAAAGGTCATAGTAACAAGGATATCAATCTTGTTCCGACAACCGAAATTCCTGATCATGACTTGCTGGTCGGCGGCTTCCCATGTCAAGACTATTCAGTAGCTGCTACGCTGAGCAAATCTGGAGGCATTGAAGGTAAGAAGGGTGTGCTTTGGTGGCAAATCTATCGCATCCTACAAGAGAAGGGAGACAAACGGCCGCAGTATATTTTCTTCGAGAATGTTGACCGCCTGCTCAATTCACCGGCTAGTCAGCGTGGTCGTGATTTTGCTATCATCCTGGCTTCTTTGGCAGACCTTGGTTATGTTGTTGAATGGCGTATCATCAACGCTGCCGACTATGGCATGCCGCAGCGCAGGCGGAGAACATACATCGTTGGATACTTGAAGAATTCCGTTGTGGCCAAGAAGGTTGAGCGGATGGAAGACTGGGTAGAGTTCGACGGCGTTATGGCAAAGGCTTTTGAGTTCAGGCCTAAGACAAACTCTGTATCTTCTTTCGACATTGAAGGCACAATCAAAGAGGTTTCAGACGGATTCAACAAAGGAAGGAAAGACAGTCCCTTCGGCAATGCAGGAATGATGATGGACCGCCATGTCTATTCCGTAGATGCAGAGCCTGTTTATGATGGCCCACGTCAGACCCTTGGCGGAAACCTGATTGACGAAAAGCTTGTGCCCGAAGACTTCTTCATTTCAGAAGAGGAACTGCCCAGGTGGCAATACGAAAAAGGAGCCAAGAAAATAGAGCGAGTATCCAAGGAAGGATACAAGTACCTGTTCTCCGAAGGAGGAATGGCCTTCCCTGACTACCTTGACCAGCCTTCGCGCACAATCATCACAGGCGAAGGAGGTTCTTCACCCTCGCGTTTCAAACACGTTGTTAAGACGAAGTCAGGACGCTATCGTCGTTTGCTCCCGATTGAGTTGGAGCGTATGAATATGTTCCCCGACAATCACACTCTTCACCCTGAGGTCACAGATGGTCGGCGCGCGTTCCTGATGGGTAATGCGCTTGTTTGCGGAATAGTGGAACAAATAGGCAAGAGCCTATATCAGTTCATCTATGATGAAGCGCCAGTATCTTCCAAACCCATATTCACGGCTCGTGAAGCCAGGCCAATGCTCGACCTTGGGCTCTTTGCAGATGAGGAAAAAGTCCTCGTGGTAAACCGTCCAAAGAAGCAGTATACGTTGGACAAGGCCAAGCACCTCCTGATAGGTGTGGTAAAGAAAGACAACGAGGAGTACTTCCTGAAAGAAGAGCCGAAAAAGATATACTACACAGGCAAGACAAAGACATTCCCATCTACGGTTTCCCTCAACAAACTGTACTACTTTATGCCTTATATAAAGGAGAAGGGAGTGCGTGACCTGTACTTGATTACCGTCGCTCGAATCGGCAACAAGGCAGAAATCCATCCGGAGTCCAAAGATGAGGAACCGCGCTTAGTGTTCGAGCTGGAATATTTGGAGAGCCTTCCTGAATATGAAATGATAACGTTGACCAGATACTGGTACAAAGATACTTTGTTAGGACGGATATTTAGGGATTAATTATAATATGGTCTATGAGCAATTCAGATAATAAATGCAAATGGCACTTCGACAAACAAACTGGAGAAGACCAAGGTCCAGGTGATGCACTAGGACAAAATTTTAAAGGCGAGCCATATGCAGCCCTTGTGCGAGAATCCATCCAAAATTCTTTGGATGTCCCATTGGAAAATGGTTCTCCTGTAAGAGTGGTATATTCTTTTGGGAATATAGATTCGGATAGCCTTGAAGGCTTTTTCGATTTGAAAGATCATATCAAAGGGTGTATGGAGTTTTGGCATGCAAAAGGGGATATCGTTGCAAAATACCAAAAAAAGTTAGAATGCTTTGATAATGGGTTAATAAGCAACATGCCATATCTGAAAGTGTCAGACTATAATACACAAGGTATGGATTATAAGAATGGAGACAACAACTGTCCTTTCTATGCTTTCGTAAGAGCTTCTAAAATTAGTGTAAAAGGCGGTTCGTTCCAAGGTGGAACATATGGTTTTGGCAAGGCTGCCTATTTCCAACTTTCCCCTATTAATACATTGTTCATTTCGACTCAAACGCCTGAGGGAAAAGTTTTCTTCGAAGGAAAATCCGCTTTATGTACACACCTCTATAAACACGAGAAGAAAACTTCCGTAGGTTTCTTTGATAATACTAACGGGGAGAGACCAATTGATAAAGTGAGTGAGATTCCTGAGATGTTTCGTAGGGATGAATCAGGAACGGACTTTTACATCCTTGGATTTAATCCCTCTGACATGGATAGTGCTTTAAAGAAAATGATGCATGAAGTTCTTCGTAGTTTCCACCCCGCTGTAGAAGCTGGAATGCTAGAAGTGGAAATTCGTTCTACAAAAGGCATTATAAATATCACGAAAGAATCCATTAATGATTATATAATTCAAGAATTCCCTGATGAATTAGATAATTCAGGCCAGTACCGCACGTTAAATCCAAGGCCTTATTATGATGCTCTTGTTCATAAAGGAGAAGGAAAAGGTTACGAAGTGTTCGAAGGCGAGAAGGAACACCTTGGGAAAGTGAAGATGTTTATTAAAAAAGTACCAGGTGCTACGGATAAGATTGTATTTATGCGTAGACCAAGAATGCTTGTATATGCACAAAAGGCACAATCCAGTTTGGGCTTCTATGGTGTCTTTATTTGCGATGACAAAAATGGGGATATTTTACTGAGTAAATTGGAGAACTCTTCACATAGCAAATGGTCTAGAGATTTCTATAGAGATGAAATAACCAGTGACTGTATACAAGAAGGCGTCGATGCAATGAATGAATTGAAAGAATTCTGTGATGAGTGTATTGCTAAGATTGCTGGTGAAAATCCAAATAATGAACTATCTATACCTGGCCTTGAAGATTTATTATATGTTCCAGATTCCTTATTAGATGATGATAGACAATCTGTATTGGGAAAGCCTATTGACAATAATGACGAAGAAAACGGATCACCTACTACTTCAACAGAAAAAATAGATGTAGACAACAAACAAAAGGACCCTTTACCTATTGGTACAATTATGGTCGAAGCCCCAGGCAAAGCAAAGAGCTCGCCTACAGGAAAAACCACAGCAGGCACTGGCCATGGAAAAGGGAAACGCCAAGGAGGTAAAGAGCCTGCACCAGGTGTTGATGTTGATATTACAGATATTGATGAGACAAAGGGAAAGCACTTCGTTCCAATGAATGTCCCAGTCCGTGTTTTCGCCCAGAATATTGATGGCACTATTTACCATATAGTAATTATTCATTCCGACCGAGAAGTCGAAAACGGAAAAATGGAATTAATTGTTTGTGGTGAACAATATGATATGCAAATAAAGGTGGTAGATACTGACAATGGAAAGCCGAAAGAGAATACAATAACAAACATGGCTTTTGGCAATGAAGTGGTCAAGGTAAGAATCCGATTTGCAGATAACATGCCTCACACAGTTCAAACGAAATTGTATTATGAAGAATAAAGATGTCAGTTTTCCGCACCCTGTTCTTGGTATTGGTGATGCTGTTTCTCCAATGCCTTCAGTTGTGCCTCAGATCAGAGAAGAAGGTGATGATTTAGTCGTTACTATTACTCTTCTGATGCAGAATGAAGACATTATGAAGCTTATTCATGACGAATATGCAACCTTCGCATGTGAAATTGATTGTCCTTCCACTTTTTATAGACGAATCCTTTATCCGAAAGAAACGACCTTTGACGTTAGGATTAATCGTAAAGAGATTGCGAGGAGGGTAACTATTGAATGCACTGTTACTGCCTTAAAGAGTATCAAGAATTATTCAAATAGTCAATTCCATCCTGATTATACAGGCTTTTCATTTAACCTTGAACCTGGAGATTTACTCGCCTTTATTGGAAAAATGCATTACGATGCAGATATCAAATATGATAAGCTCCAATCTGCTGGCTCGTTTATGACAATTGTTCCAGGGCACGATGAAAAGAACACAGTATACTATTTACGAAGTTCTAAAATTGAAATCCAACTGCCAAAAGAATTATACGAAGATTATAAGGTCAGTTTTAATGGTCCGGGGAAACATGTAAATATTTTCCACTCTTCAATAGTTTTGAATGCTCTTGTTTATGCTTTATTAAACTATGATGACGAACAGTACGGGAATACTTTGTGGGCAAGGACATTAAAATACAGGATTGAACTGGAACCGCGTCTAAGAAAATTTGATGATGTATTGGAAAACAAAGATCCAATAAAGATATTGGAATTCGCTCAAGCTCTCTTGGATAATCCATACAAAAAGTTGCTTCAGTCAATGCATGATATTATAGATTCTGATACTTCACAACAAGGATACTAATATGGCACTTCAGAAAACATTTAAGGAGTCTTATGCCAATCGCTTACAATATGAAGCCAAACATGGTATAAGTATTGAAAGGTATTCAAAGCCGGAGTTCACATATGATAAAGGACAAGTTCTTATTATCCCAACTTTAGAACAACCTAAGGGATTGCTAGAAAGAATGGATGCCAAGGATGATTTGAAATCTGCAAAAGCTCTTTATGAGGCTTATGTAAAGTTGACTCCATTACAAGCTTCAGATGAGAGCTTTTGGACTTATCTCACTCACGCAGACTTGTTCCCATACGTTCAGCAACGCAATAATGCTGTATTGGAAGAAGGTTTCAATGACGCAAAGTATATTGATAACTATTTCTTTCATGGGAATGGTGGTTTGATATATCATCCCTTGGCAGGATTATGGTGGGATGTTCATTGCACGATAGACAATGACTCCGTCTATCCATACAAGTATACTGATTATTTGTTTAGAGACTACGGTTTACGAGTTACTTATATGGGCCGATATGCCTTGTTCAGACATAAAGAGCAGGTATTTGGAATCCTTCAGTTTTTGATGGACAACGAAGATGTAGCAAGTGAACACTTCCGACAAAGGTCAAGGTGGATATCTCAATATTTTAATAAAGTCGGAGCTGTAAAGCAACTCCGAAGTTTGAGCCGCGATTTCTTCTATTCAGAGCTTGAGCGTCTTAAAGATGTCATTCTTCGTATAAAGACTGACGAGGATGTGAAGAATGATTCTCTAACTGCAGATAAAACTGTTAGTCTAGTACAAGACGCTGAAGTAAAAGAGAGCCCAACCGAGGTTAAAGAAAGCGTAGAGAGTTTTGAATCAACCTTACCATCTGATACTTATATCATAAGGAACAGTGGTTGGGGGTGTTGCCTAATTAATTCCAATAGGCATGTAGTTTACTCGTCTTCTGGCAAAATCGCAAATGTAAGTGGATTATACTTTAGGGTTAATTATACATATTCACGAATTACCATGACGTTAATTGAAAAACAAAGTAATGATGAATATGTTGCTAGAAAGGACGTATTATCTGCTAAGTATCAATCACAACTCTATAAGTTATTAGATCCAAAATCATATATAGAACAATTAGAAGAAATAAAACCTTCAAAGAATAATCCTGAAGAATTTGTAATTAAAGTCTCAGGTGTATGGTTTGACCACGCGGGTAATAAAGTTGAGGCCTTAAACCATCAATCTTTTCCATTATATTGTGAGAGGATTGCTAACATAAAGCAGGCTAAAATTCATGGGGAGATTATTCTGGCTAAACCTGTATTGCTTTTAGCTTTATTAGACGGAGTCAGGGAAATGTTGTTCAGAAATAACCGCTTCGTGTTGAACGAATGGCTGAAGAAACATTATGAATCACTGATGCGCAAGTATACGAAACAGTCCATCTTTGATAATATAACACCTATCAACAATCCCTTCTGGCACTTGCAGAGCGATGGCTTTTGGCATTTGCACTATAATGGTGCACAACCTACAATTATTAATACTCCGTCAGTGCGATGGCTGGAAGATAACGTCAACTATGCATCGTTTGACGATGATCTGTGGACTCTTCTTCAGGACAGAACCTCACGTCAACAACTTCGCGAGTTCATTGTTGAACACAAACTTCCGAAAGTAAAATAGTTCTTCAGTCCTTTTGAATTTCTATCATTTCCCCGAAGCGTTTCATTATGAGTCGCTTCGCTTTTTTTGTGGTGTTTTCGTCCTAAAAAGTCACCTAAATTCGTTAAGTGCTAATAGTCAAAGGGTTTGACTTTAGGGCGAAAAAAAGTTGGAAAAAAAAACTTAATCTTTATTCTTTAATCCGTAATCTTTTGCTACCTTTGTAGCCGCAACGCCTTAAAGCGACAAGTCTTAAAAACAACTGATTTACTACCTGAAAATGGACTCTATCTTCCTGCGAATCAATAGTATGACTCACCACGCCATAGCGGCGCGGCGCGAGGAGTTCGTGGCACAAGCTGCGGGCTTGAATGTGACACTGGCGGCCCAGCCGAGCCCGCATGACGTGCGGTGTGTAGGGGCCTTTGTAAATGCTCTGCGCATCGGCAATGTGCGGAGCGATGATGTGATGATGGCGCAACGCATGCTGATGGCCTCGGGGTGCGGCACGGTGACGGGCAGAATTGCGAAAGCTTCGGACTACGAACTGCTCGCGGACTTCGGCCCTCGGCCCTTGGCGAGCGAGGAGGAGGTGGAGCGCGCCCTGCCGCTGGGGCTGGGCACATGGACTACTTCGGTGGCTCCGTTCGCGCTTTCGGTGGCTTTGCCGCTGGAGGTGGAGACGATGCAGAAGCTGTTCTGGCATTACTTCCACTCGGGCAGGGTGGAGGCCGTGGTTGACGTAGTGGACAGGCTCTTCGATATCATGCGCTACGACCTCTCGGGTGATATGCAGGCGCAGCGGCTGATGATGTTCAATGCGCTGACCGAAGCCGATGACGAACGGCTGCAGCGCGCTGCCGAACGCCTCTCGGAGGCGAGTCAGCGCATGGGCGGCGACCATCAGATGGACGAGGTGGGACGATGGCTGCACGATGAGCTGACGAAGACATTCGAGGCGGACCTGCTGCTGTCCGACACGCCCATCGAGGTGACGCGCGCCCAGGTGGTGAAGGAGGCGCAGGCGCTGCCGGGCAAACTCTACCGCCTGTGGCAGACGAACGTGGGTGCCTTCGCGCGAGTGATTTATGGTATGCGCCTGCCGCGCGCAGATATGCGACGCGTGATGGCGTGCCTGGTATGGCTGGAGCTGACGCCGGAGGAGGAAGAGCCCGAGGAAGTGGCCAAGCCTGCTACGGAGGAGGCCGACGGCGCCCCGATGCCTGTACGAAAGGGCTTCACCGACGAGCAGGTGGCGCGGGCCATTGAGGCTATCTGCGGCGAGGGCAGGCCTCTGGACACGAAGAAAAAATGGGCGGCGGTGTATTGGTATCTGCGCTGGCAGTGCAACTACCCTGTGAAGGGCTCGGAGTTTTGCGAACGGATTGCCAGCCTGCCGTTTACGAAGAAACTGGACCCTGAATGCTGCTATAATAATATACGAAAGTTGGTGACTCTGTCGTTTATGAATCAGGATGCGCGACAGCTGGATAGCGTGAAACCAAGCCGCAGCGATGAGGCCGATTTCAGGCAGTGCCGGGCTGTAGTACGGTCGCTGGCTGAAGCGTTGGCAAAACTTAATTAGGGCGATTACCAAAACTTTACCAAAACATTACCAAAACATTACCAAAACATTACCAAAACGTTACCAACCGTTACCAATCGGTACCCTCCATTACCAATCTAATTACCAATCTGATTACCAATCCATTACCAAACCATTACCAAAACGTTCCACTCCTTGTGGGACGTTTTTTTGTTGTCTACCTTTGCACTGCATTTGAGGATGCATCGCGAGTGAAGGCTGCGGCTCAGCATAGCTCGAGCGGGCTCGGCTCTGCATTCACCTTGCGCTTCACTTGCACGTCCGGACATAAGTGCCTTTACGTGCGGTCGTAAACCGGTATACGTCCGTATGTGGAAGGCTTTACGTACTAACATTAACTAACTAATCATTTATGAACGAAAGAGAAATTCTATTGAAAATCAAGGCTCTCACCGAGAGCAATGCCGACCTGATTGCCGAGAACACGAATGTGGCGAAGATGGTTGACGACATCCAGTCCATCGCGAAGCAGGACGACGGCGCTTTCTGCAATCGCGATTCGTTCCAGACGTTGTGCAAAGAGGCTACCAGTGGGCTGCACCCTCTAAAGGTGCACCAACTTTCAGCCAATGCAAAACACCTGTATGAAACGCTTCTCGTCCTCAGCGAGATGCCTGGATGGGAGGAGTATCTGAACAACATCATCAGCCGAAACACGGCTGAAATGGGCAAAAACACTTCGACAATGAAAGAGCTGTGGGAACGAGTGGACTTAACTACTATGTATAGTTGAGGGCATGAAAAAATTTCACAGCGAAGAACCTAAAGGGCTCCACTTAGAGTGGGTGCCCTTGTGGGAGGGAAAACTGAAGTACTGCCCCGATGACCTGAAGAAAGATGTGCCGCTGCGGTTCTGGCACTGCTACTATCATAAAAGATTGAAGCGGTGGGTGTGCAATGAGGTGAATCCAAGTGTCGTTTGGACCAATAGCTATAGAGGCAAGTATCGAAGAAGGCTTCACTTCAAACACCATGGTAAGCAAATTGATGTTTACTGCTCCTACCTGACGGTAAAAACCATCTTCGCCTTCGAGCCGCAAGACCGACGCAGGAACGTGGTGATGCACCTGAACGACCACCAAATGGACGACCGACCTTCGAACCTCGAATGGGGCACGCAGAAAGAGAATCTGGCCATGAGCCGCAAATACAAGGAGATGAACAGATTGAATAATAGTGAAAAACAACGCGTTGCCCAGGCTCGCCAAAAGCGCATCGACAAACTGCGTCTGCATGTGATAGCCGCGTTGGGCCCCGATGCCACGCGCAAGCAAGTAGAGGTACAGGTAACTCAGCTGTTGGACGAGAACGAAGATAATCTGGATGAGTTCCTGGCTCGTTTCGATGAGAAAGGAGGTGCGGATGAGGCGTAAGGAGCTGAACGAAATGCTGAAGCAATACCGCGTCGAGATCCTCTTCAGGAGGCACACGTCAAAGGAGAAGTTCAAGAGCACAGTGGTGACGCGACGCCGCAAGTTCATGCCTAAGGAGCTGTGGCGACGGGTAAAGAAGGATATGTCGGCAGCACCCTACGTGGGTATGTACGACATCATCAACAGCCTGTGGCTCGTGCTGAAATGGAACGAGATCTATCATTTTAACGTATTCAAAAACAAGAAAGAATTTAACGACTATGTGGAAAAGAGAAAAGCTGCTGCAGTCAGTGCCGAAACTACGTCAGACGATGAGTGAAGGCTTTGCCCGCATCCTGTTCGTGAAGACCAAAGGTCCTATGGTTATCCGTGAGGCTATCGCCACAACGAACCTAAAATACGTTCCACTGGACCAAATGCCAAAAGGGACAGGCAAACCGCGCAAGCCACACCTCATCACGTTCTTTGAGTACAACTACGACGGCACACCGCACGGCTGGCGCTGTTTCTCAAAGTATGGCCTTATCGGATGGTGCGACTTCGTTCCAATTGAAGGCGTGGAAAGCTATCCGGAGCCGATTGCATATGAAGAAGAACCCATCCCTGAGGATGAATAGACAATCAGACTCACCCTTTCTTTCCGAGAGGAAGGGTGAGTCAACACCAAAACAATTCAACTAATCAATTAACCCAGACTCCATCACCCCTAAATGCAATGAGTCCTCCCCCTTTGAGGGGGAGTTAGAGAGGGGCTAAACTATGATATACAAACCACAACCTGAAACAACTATTGACCTGTACACTTCTGTCGTCAAAACAGCACAGGAAAAAGGACTCAATGATATTGACCTTTTCAACCTCGGCACAATGCTTGTTGGTGCATCGCTCGTCAACTGGAACGACGCCCATGTGCAGCGACAGCTCAACTACTTCCCCCAACACGTTAAGGGATTCATCAACATTCTGAAACAAGGATACATCGCAACAAATGGAAAATCAAACTGAAGAAACGAAGAAGGTGGAACATAT
>JAEESE010000016.1 GCA_016286165.1 Bacteroidaceae bacterium
CGATGATGCTTCGGTTGTAGAAGCCTATTGGTTAAAGACCCCCCTCCAACTCCCCCGAGGGGGAGAGTCCGAAACCGCCTCTCAAGAAGCCTCCCCTCGGGGAGGTTTGGAGGGGGTCGGTATCACTTTAGTAGAAGGCAACCGTGAAAACATCAAGATCACCACGCCCTTCGACCTTACCGTAGCCGAAGCCCTTTGCGCCGCCCGCTAAACGCTCCACTACCCCACTCACCCATTCCTCATCTTCAGCATCACCCAGATAACGACCGGGGCGCCGAGGATGGGGGTCAGCACGTTGACAGGAATGAGCGAGGAAGGCATCGTGGAGAGAAGGTTGCACACGAGCGTCAGGCACGAACCCGTCAGCAGCGTGGCTGGCAGCAACGTGCGATGATTGGCCGTACCCAGGATGAGACGCGCAATATGAGGGACTGCCAACCCCACGAAAGCGATAGGTCCGCAGAAGGCGGTGGACGTGGCGGTGAGCAAACCCGTGACCACCAACAACAGGGTACGTGTGCGAGAAATGTTGATGCCTAAATTGGCGGCGTAGTTCTCGCCCAAGAGCAAGGCATTGAGGGGTTTAATCAAGAGCAGCGCACCCGCGATGCCCACGCCCATCGTGGCGCAGAACACAGGCAGACGGTCCACCGTCACGTTGGCAAAACTGCCCAACCCCCACACCATGAACGACCGCACACCTTCCTCCGTAGCGCCGTAGTTCAGCAGCGAGATGGCCGACGAAGCGAGATAACCGATCATCACGCCCGCAATCAGCAGCATCGTGTTCGAACGCAGCACGCGCGAGAGCATGATGAGAAAGGCCATGACGACCCACGCACCTGCCATCGCCGCCAGGATGACCAGCAGGAAACCGCTCAGCGAGAAAGCGCCCGCAGCTACCGTGCCGCCGAACGCCAGCGTGACAACGGCCACGCCCACGTTGGCACCGCCGTCGATGCCCAGGATGCTGGGACCCGCCAGAGGGTTGCGGAAAGCCGTCTGCAACAGCAGACCCGCCGCCGCCAGACCGGCGCCCGACATGACGGCCGTCAGCGCCTGCGGCACGCGGTTCTCCCACACGATGAAGCTCCACGCCGCACGCCCGCCATCGCCACCCAGCAGGATGTCCGTCACCGCCGAGGCCGGAATCGACACAGCGCCGAAGTACACGTTGGCGGCAAACAACGCCACCAACGCCACCACAAGGGCTCCTATCGACCATTTTCTCTGCATTCGACCGCAAAGATACGCTTTTTTAATGGATAATGGACAATGGACAATGAAAAATATTCCTAACTAACCTTTTATTACCGCATTTTTACCTGTCCTTGCGGCGTCAAACATATGCAAAAAAGAGACTGCGTCGTCGAGACACAGTCTCTTCTTGAAGGTGACAACCCTGGAGGGGGTCTGCCGTCGGGGGCGAGATTTTCAGCACACAGCGGCGTGCGTACTCAGCGTGGTGATGAGCGCCGTGAGGATCGTGATGACGATCTCCACCACGCGCTTGATAGTTTTCTTCGTCGATTCTTTCATAACTTAGCTATTTTTCATTTTTCATTCTTCATTCTGAGCGAAGCGAACATTCTTCATTCAAAGAGTGAGGGCCGAAGCCCTCGCTCCTTAAGGCTCCTGCTCTTCCTCCTCCTTGGGCGTCCAGTCTGCAGTGGTCTTGCCTTCCTTTGCAGCCTTCTTGGCAGCAGCCTGGGCGGCGCGGGAGGTGGTGAATTCGAAGTTCACGTCCTCGTCGAGGTTCCACTGGAGACCCTTGCCGGGCTCGAACAACACGTTGAGGGCAGTGATGTTGCCTTCAGAGAAAGCGTCATAGGTCTCGGCACCCTCGCTGGAGATGGTGAGCTTGAGCTTGCCCAGGCGACCGAGCTCCACGTAGTTGCCTTCGATGAGGGCTTCGCGGGCACAGACGACCATGTCGCGCAGCACACCGATGATGGTTCCTTCGGAGAAGTTGGAGCCGTGGGCACGGATGTGCTCGGTGAGGTCGTCGAGGGTGACGACGCCGTTGCTCTGGAGGGTGGCATAAGCCTTCTTGGACTCTTCGGGCTTCATGGGGTTGGCACGCATGGCCAACGAGTACTTAATAGTCTCTTTCATGATTGTAAAAAGATTTAAGGGTTAATGAAAAGGGGTTAACGGTTGTTTCGGAGTCGTCCTCGCGTCCTCTGCATCGCGCGCTGCATCAGCCGCTTTTGTCCTTCCTCTTTGACGTTGCAAAGATACGCAAAATTCCCGAAACCGCCAAACATTTCCTCAACTTTTTTTGCAATATTTCTGCAGTTTTTACGTATAGACGTAGAGGCTTGCACGTATGGACGTCGGGGCTTGCACGTATAGACGTCGGAGGCTGAGCGTCTGGACGTAGAGGCTTGTACGTATGGACGTCGGAGGCGGGGTGACTTGGCGAAGTCAGCGGGGTAACTTAGCCAAGCCGGCGGAAAGGTAGTAGTCGCTGAAGTCCTTGCAGCCGGGCGACAGCTGGTGGTGCTCGAGGTTGGGCAGCACCTGCTTGAGCTGCAGGAAGAGGCGCTCGCCGGGCTCGTCGCAGTCGGGGTACATGTGGAATTTAGTTGAAAGTTCTCCAAGTGTGGAGCGACCAAGGTCGAGCGGAAAGTTGAAAGTTGAGAGTAGTTCCATGTCCTTGCGCGTGAGCAGGGTGGCGGATGGGATGGCGATGGCCTTGTGCCCGGCGGAGAGCATGGACCAGCAGTCGGAGCAGCCCTCGGTGATCCACAGCTCCTCGCCGGGCTTCAGCAGGTTCAGCACGGGCAGGTTGTAGATGCCGCACTCGGAGCCTGCAGGGAAGCGGAAGCGGGGAGAAGACCCACCCCCTTGTCCGCCCTGTCCCCCTTGTCCGCCCTGTCCACTTGCACCCTCGTTTGCGAGGCCCTCCCCCCCACGGGGGGAGCGGGGAGAGGGGCTTAGGTTTCTGTTCTGTATACCTATGAGTTTGCCCTCGCGGTCGAAGTACGGGATTTGCAGCCACGGCGTGCCCTGCTTGTCTTTCCATGAAGTCAGGCGGCACCAACGCACCACCCTCGGGTCAAGCCGTCGCTCATCGAAAAGGAAACGACGGGCTGCCTCATTCAGCCAGGGGTGCTCAAAATATCGTTCATAGCGCTGGGCATCGAAAGGCTTCGGCGGCGGCACCTCGTGAGGCTTGCAGTCCGTAATTATCACGTTATGCTCGTCGGCCAGCCACTTTGTTGCTTCGACAAACCCCTTGTTCAGGAGCCCCATCGCCAGGTCTATCACGCCGCCGTGAGCGCCGCAGGCGAAGCATCTATATGTGTTCCTGCGCACGCTGAACGAGAGCGAGGCGTGATGGTCGTCGTGGAACGGGCAGAGGCACTTGTGCTTTACCACCTCGAGCCCGAGTCGCCCTGCGACCCCCTCGATGGGGAGGTCGCGGAGCTTTTGAAGTTCAAATCGGTCCATCAGCGAGTACGGTTGAGATAAGCCTCGGTCTTGGTGTAAAGACCTGTATCCTCATTCTGCGTTATCAGCCCTCGGTGCACCCAAACGCGGAGCTGTCGTTTGGTGCCCTCTTTGGATTTCCCGAGCTGCAGGCGTAGCGCCTCCAACTGCTGTTCGCTGAAGGTGTCGCCCTTGATGTCGTCGAGCATATTGGCAGGCACGGCCTTCAAAGCATCAGCTGTGCTGGTATCGCCGTCTTTCAGCATGTCGCCCACCACCTGAAACTTGCTCCACAAATCGTGAAAAACCAAGTATTCCACCACGTCGGCCATCGCACGGCTCCAGGTCATGTTGTTGAGTGCCCACATGATGCAGCCCGCCTTCCACGCCGAAATCAGGCTTCGCTTGCCCATGTCCCATAGACAATCGTTGTCGGTGAGGTCTCCCAGTTCTGCAATGTCGTTTGCCAGACGCTCGATGAGCTTGTTCAGGGGCTTGATGATGTAACAGCCCTTGCAGTTGTCGAGACGTGCCAGGTACTCATCCAGCTTGCCGTAGAACTCTTCGTTGAACTTGCCGATGCGCGGGATGCGTCCGTCGCGGCCGGCGCGTGGCTTATAGGAGAAGACCATGCGTCCCAGCGTGCCGTCGAAGAGGTTGTACTTGAAGAACTGCCTTGCACGGACGGGCGTCGTGCTGATGGTGAGGTTGGTTCTCAGCAGGGCAGACCCCGTGATGCCGTCCACCGTAGCTCTGAGAGCATTATAGACCTCCCTGTCCCACATCAGGCGCAGCATCTGCGTGACCTGCTTGTGGGAGCCGCAGAGGTTGTCGAGCTGCTCAATCTCCTTCAGGTCGATGTAGGTGGTCAGCCCGCCCTGTTCCTGGCAGGCCATCTGCGCCTTCAGGTAGCCGGGCTTCGAGCAGTCGGCAGGCAGGAATCGCAGCAGGGGGAACACCTCTTCCGGGCGCTCCTTCGACTGCGAGCGCTTCTTGTAGGTCTTCTGGTACTGGAGGTATTTCTTCAGCTCCTCGGCATCGGCTTGGCGGAAATCGCGGTTGCAGGCTTCCACCAGCAAGCCCAGCTG
This sequence comes from Bacteroidaceae bacterium, assembly GCA_016286165.1. Taxonomy (GTDB): domain Bacteria; phylum Bacteroidota; class Bacteroidia; order Bacteroidales; family Bacteroidaceae; genus Physcousia. The sequence goes on from JAEESE010000016.1 coordinate 4,524, forward strand.
ACCTTTGTTTCCCGCGCTGTCGGCTATCAAAGCAGCCTGCTGGCCGCACATTTCGAGCCATTGGCCCGAGGGATATTGAAATTCAGCCTGACTAATTTTGGTGCCTAATACAGGAAAAAGCATAGGCAACAGGGGTGCATGCATGTCTTTTGATGTCTGCGAGAGCAGTAGGCGGAACGCCTCAAGGCCTTTACCGAGCTTAGGCATCTCGGGGGCCGTTTGTTTCTTAATGTCGTAAATCATTGTTTTTCTGCTTTTTAGATTAAAATTTATTTAACCGAGCGTTTCGCGTTTCAGCGTTTCAGTTGAAACCATGGGGGGTGTCACAACCCTCTTCCTTATATATAACTTACTTATTATTAAATAGTTATATAGAATAATAAGGAGCGGTGCATACCCTTCATTCAGCGTGAAACGCTGAAACGCTGAAACGCTGCGGCAGTCGGTTACTCGCCCTCTTCTACGAGGCCCCTGAGTGCCTGGCGCAGCTCGTTGCACACGCAGATGGCATAGGTGTCCACGTTGAAGTCCTTACTGGCTGGCATCGGACGGAAGTTGGGGCGTAGCGAGCCGTCGTCACGTCGTGTGACGGTGATGTAGCGGCCGCGGAAGACGTGAGGGTTGCGCTTGCCGGCGGTTGCGGGCATCGTCTCGACGAAGGTGTAGTGGTACGCCCAGTCGCGACGCAGCACGCCCGGGTAATCCTTGCCGTACTGGAGCCTGCGGTCGCTATGCAGGATGGTTTTCAGGTCGACGCACAATTCGGTGTTGCGGTTCCAGCCTTGAAGCATCTCATCCACGATGCTTCCGATGAGGCGAGGTTCGTGAGATTCGCGTGAACCTGCCTCGATGGTTGAATGCTTTTTATACATAATTATAATTGTGGTCGGGATGCCCTCGGTCTCACACGAGGGGCCCTCCGCGCGACTGAGGAAGTGAGACTGGCCTACGGTCCTACGCTTGACCCTTTTCCTCGTCGTTTGGTGCTGCAAAGGTATGGAGAATTATCCCACGCACAAAGGATATTGTTGACTCGTTAAAACGATGTGAATTGACTGATTATCACGTGTTTTAGCTGCCGTTGAACACCTCTTTTGACGCCCTGCGAAATGGAGTTGTACAAACCCGAAAAGACTTTTGACCGATTACAAATGAGAGCCGTCAAAAGCCTGCAAACTTTTGACCGTGCACATATAAAAACCAGTCAAAAGAAACAGGGTTGGCCCTCGAAGGAGCCAACCCTGCCGTTGTGGTTTGGAATGAAAAAAGTCAAAAGTTTACCGCTCTTTCCACATTTTTATTCTTGCTCAGGAGATTTTGCCATGTATTTCCTGACGAGATTGTCCATCTTTTGATTAAAGTTCTCGATTTCTTTCTTTGCTATTTCTTCTTTCAGTATCTGGGTCGAACATCTTTTCAGCGCGCCTAATTTGACCGGTGCCAGTTTGCCGCCATTGGTCGTATAGAAGTCGGTGAAGTACGTAAGCCAATACTCCAGACCGCGCGAGGCGTTCACCTTGGACCATTTGTGCAGCATAGCCAGGAACTTGCCTCCGATGCGCCCCTCCTGCCCTCCGGGATTCAGTTCGTCGATATGCGAATAGGCCGTTCGGCAGCGCATCACCTGCTGCTTGTCGTCGCCCCAAAGGGCACGCTCCTGGTTGGTGATGCCCTGCCGGCGCGCCGCCATCACCTCTTCGCTGATAACCCAGTCGTTGTATTCGTTTTCGTCCAACTTGTGATAAAGCAAGGCGCTGATCTCTTCCATGCTCTTCTTTTCCTGTTTCCACGCTTCCACCTTCTTCATGAGGTCGTTCTCCATGTCGGCATTCATGTCGATAAAGCGCCTGATGACCGAGCGGTTGTTCTGCAACACAACCCTACGGCTCTTCTTGTGCTTGTCGTAGGCCTCAACGGGATTGGCCCTGATATACTCTACTTCCTCTATTATGCCGAGGCACAGATCTATGCACGCCTTCAAGTGACGCTCGTAGCAGACAATCTCGTTGTACAACGTGCGAACCGATTCCTTGTGATATTCCAATCCCCATAGCGAGGGCGTGTAAGGACCTTTACCCATTTTTGAGCTGTCGATTACCCTGCGCTTAGAGTTGCTGTTACCGCGCGAGCGCTTCTTCTCGCACAAGCGCTCCAGCATGTGCAAGCCCCTACTGATGCCGCTGCGCATCTTGTTCATGAGCATGTGGCATGTGCTGTAACGTTTGTTGTAGTTGGTGGCAAACTTCTCGACGAATCCTTCGTCCTTAAGTTTCTTCAAGCGAGTATATTCCAACTGCGTGAGGCCGTCGCTGTTTCGGATGTAGTTGGTAAATTCAATCACTTTCTCCTCGCTCGTGATTCTTCCTGCTTCCAGGCCGTCGGTAAAGCGGTCCACTTCGCTATTCCCGTAAACATCTCTCAGCTGGCTTAGTTCCTCTTCGGTTTTATCTATATGTAAGTCGTATGACATAGCATTATTTCTTTTATCAGCCCGCAAAAATACATAATAATTATCAGAGAGCTGAAACTTTTAACTCATTTTTTCTTTGTTCATCAGCTAAATCAATATCTTTGTCGCCGAAAAGGTACAAAACATAACTTATAAAACTTAACAATTTAATCAATCAAAACGATGAAAAAAATTATTCAAGCCATCACCTTTGGCTGCCTTTTGTCAGCATGTTCAACTATGGAATATGTACAAATTGTAGACATTCAGAGTAATAACCTGACAGAGAAAGAGAACAACTACATCTATGAGGATGACAATTGCAAGATTTTATATAATTTCTGGGGAAGTCATGGAAAGCCTGGATTTGTGATAGAAAACAAAACAGATGAAATGCTTTATGTTAACCTTGCAAATACCTTTTTCAATAGAAATGGAATGGCATATGACTATTTTCTTAACAGAAGTTATAGTATAGGCAAATCCGCTATCAGCACGTCTGGAAAGTCCGCATCAGCAAATGTTTTTGGAATATGGGCTCTGTCTAATCTTCCCGGAAGCAAATCATTCATCCAAACTGAAGGTGCCTCTATAGGTTCTACCTCAAATCTCACATATGAAGAGAAGGAGATTTCCGTTGTGCCTCCTCATAGTAGGAAGTACTTTGATGAATATGAAATTTGGGATGATGTCATTCAAGATTGCTCTATTAAGTTGTTCCCTAAAAGGAAACAAAAGGAGTCCATGTCTTTCACTAAGGATAACTCCCCTTTGAAATTCGGGAACTATATTACATATAAAATTGGCGAAAATGGAAACAATTATCATATAACCAACGATTTCTATGTTTCCGGTTTTACCAATTATAAGTTAGATGAGGTTAAAGAGAATGTCAAGATTGGATGTCAAGAGCAAAATACAATCTCTATCAATAAATATCAAAAGGGAACAAGTTATTTCATTCATTACACTAACAAGCATAACAATGATTATTCTGCCGATGCAAAGGGCTTTCCCAATTCTAGCGGACAATTTTATGATATACTCTACTAAATGTTGAGAAAAATATATGAAGGAAGGGCTGCGCTGTGTGAGCGCGGCCCTTCATGTATAATTATAATCTTTCTTAAGTAATTATCCAGCCCTTCTGTCTTTTTCAACGACAGACGTCAAATGCGACCAAAGAGGTGCACTACCCTACTTTCCCAGGATTCCCGTTTCCGTGTCCTTGTGCTCCATCTTACGCTCGATGTCGCGGTAGCGGCGCCCGTGGTCGAGACGGTAGGTGAGGCGGAGGGTAATCATGTTGCCGTTGTCACGCTGGTGCTGAACCACGGTCTTTTGGATGTGGCGGCTGAGCAGTTCCGTTCTGTTTGTCCGCGGATTGCTACAGAAGGGATTCTGCGCGAAGAGGGCAACCTGAAGACCGAACTTGGTGCGGTAGGAGGTGCTGAGGTACCACGTCGCTCCCTGATGCCCGCGATGCTCGCCCTCCATGAAGTTCCAGCCGTGGTCGGCATATGCCCCTAACGTCCAGCGGCCGAGATATGCCTGAAGGGAGTAGCCGCCGTTGTAGGCGGTATAGGTGTGGGCGTAGTCCTCGCCATAGTTGAAGAAACGGTAGATGCCGCCGTAGGCAGACAGGCTGAGGCGCTCGGGCACGATGTCCCATTGGTTGTAACTTTGGATATAGAAGAAGTTGCAGGCGTTGTCGGCGTTGGTCTGCGTCTGATAGAAATGGCCGTCCCGACGGATGTACTGCTCCATATTGCAATGAGCGTTGAGGCGGTAGTAGCCTTGCAGGTCGGTGGTGAAGCCCGGGCGAGTGTAGGTCAGGTGCAGGTCGTGACTGGTGACGCGGTTGGGATGGATATCGGGATTGCCCACCAGCGTTTCCATCTGATTCAGCCGGATGCTGACGTCGCTCACAAGAGCTATCTGTGAGACGTGCTGCGAGACCTCGAAGGCATAGCGTGCCCGCAGGTGGTCGGTGATGGCATAGGAGAGCATGAACTTAGGACGGAAGAGCCAGAAGTGCTGGCGGCGCTCGCCCTGACGGTAGCAGCGCAGGCTGGAGCCCATACCTCCCATGTAGGTGAGATGCTGCCATCGCCCTTGCAGCTGCGCGAAGAGATAGGCGTCCGACGTGTGCATCGAATTGGTGGCTTCGACGTCGCCGCTGTAGACATTATGGCTGTAGCGCTGCCCGAACTGCGCGCCCGTGGTGACGGTGAAGGGCTTGAGGCGGTTCTCGTAGAGGGCTTCGCTCCAGAGTGAGCGCGTACGGCCGTCGGTATCGTAGGCGTAGGCTTCAGCCCCGTCGCGCACGATGTCGCCCGTTGTCTTGATGAGCGTGCCTACCGCGTTGGCTGTCAGCGACTGATGGCGACGGAAGTCCTGATGATAATAGAGGTCCAGCGAGGGCGAGTTGCCGCGCGAAGATGAGTTGTTGTGATAAGGCACGTCGTCAAGCGCCATCGTGGCTGTGCTCTCGCTGGGGCGCAGGGCTTGGTTGCCGGAGAGCTTTGCCTGAAAGACGTAGTTGCTGTCGCTGAGGCTGTAGGTGAGCTGCGCGTTGTGATCGAGGCCGCGGTCCTGCTTGCTGAGCAACCGGCGATGTAGGTTGACAGCCTCGCCCGACTCCAGGTGATACGTCGCCCGCTCGTCGTACTCCTCGCCGCGGAAACGATTGTAGTTCAAATCGTAGGTGAAGGCCAGTTCGCTACGCCCGCGGTTCACCTTGCCGTAGAGCGTCTCGTTGCCGTTTGCCACGGTAAGCGTGTTCGTCAGGTCGGCGCCGAGGACGTAGCCGCTCACAGCCTTCCTGACCACAATATTAATCACGTAGGCTACGCCTTCGCCATAGCGCAGGCTGGGGTTGTCGATGAATTCCACGCGTTGCACGCCCGCCATGTCCAACCCTAACAGGTCTTCCTTCGAGGCCGCTACGTCGTTGATGCGCACCTGCACGCCTCCGATGCTGCTGAGCGCCGTGATGCTGCTCAAGGCTTCGTCCACGCGGATATGCGGCAGCGCGAGTTTTGCCAGCAGCGAATAGCCGTTGGGCGAGCTCTCCAGTTGCCGGCGAGTGGGGAAAATCCATGTTCCGTCCACCTTCTGCACCGTCCGAGCCGCCTTCACGGTCACTTCGCTCATCGTGGTGTTCAGCTCAGCTGCCTGAGTCACGGAATCCTTTTTCTCGTCGTGAATCTGTGCTTCTTTTTTCTCGTTTTGTGCCGTGGCGCTCATGACCATCGCCGTCAGCATCATAGTGAATAGAACCTTTTTCATCGTTGCCTTTGTTTTTTTGCTGCAAAGGTATCGAAAAAGGCTCTATCCTGCGAAATAATTTGTCTGACATTTGTCTGACATTTGCCTGACAAATATCTAACCTATTGATTTACAAACCTTATTACCCACTATCAGTCGCCCACATAAGAGCCGATGAAGAAGATGGCACCCGTGCTCTGTTCGCTGATAATATATAGGAACGGGCGCGTAGCGTGGAAGGTGACATGCGGAAGATCTTGAGGTTCTCCGACACTCGTGAATTTTATTCCTATCACCGTCACAGCAGCCGCCTCGGAACCTTCTTCGTCGAGCTTGATACGGGCCACCTGTTTCATTATACCGATATACGTAGGCACATTGCAGAAGTCGGGGAACTCAGCCTCAGGGGTGAAAGCCCTAGGCATGCCGAGGTCCGACATGATGGGCACTAAGTCCTGATTGGTGTTGGATTCAAAACGTGGCAGCTTGACATCCGCTATGACAGGACTGCCGAAACGGTATTGGCGCCATGTCTCATTAGTCAGCCCGCGCATGACATCGTTTAAGGTCTTGCCTTCGGCGGGCAACAGGATATTCATAGCATAGGCTCCGTTGCCGTAGGGCAGGTGCAGCATTTCGAACAGCTCGGTCTTGGCATAGTTGAATTGGTGGTCCTTCATGTGCATCATAGGCAGTTGGCGCTCGGAGCCGTCCTCGCCCTTGAATGTCTCGTCCTTGGTATTGGCCTTATCGAACTTCTGAGACCACGTGCCTTTGAAATAGATGGCGTTGAGCAGATAGCTGACGGCACCTGGGTCGAACTCATACTCGGAGAGCACCTCGGGTATCATACCTTCGGTGTGGTCGTTGCCCCATTTGTTGATGACCGAGCGGGTGAGGCCGTCGTGGAAGTCGCGCGTCTCGGGCACGGCGTCGTAGTACTGCTTGGCCAAATCCACGAACATGGGCTTGAGCTGGTAGGGCTTGTTCATGTAGATGGTGTTGGCAATCATCACCTTGGTGAGTTTGTCCAGCGCCGGTGCCTCGGTAAGCATCTTGCTGCAGAAGGAGTTGATGCCGTCGGCGCCGGTATCGGCGAAGCACAGCACGTCGTTGATCTGCTGACCGGTCTCGCCCGTGGCGCCGTTGTTGAGCATACCCAGGGCGTAGGTGATGCTTATGGGCGAGAGGATGATGCTCTGAGGCTTGGCAAAGCACGGACCTGCAGGTCTGGGCAGCGCGACAGTACGGAACAGGTTGAAGGCGAACTCGTTGTTGGCCTGCACCATTTCCTGCTGAGCGCGCGTCAGCGTGATGGGTTTCAATTCATTGTCCTCGGGAGTCACCACAGGCTCCACCACGGGATCTATCACGGGCTCGTCGTTATTCTCGCTACTGCACGAGGTCATTGTCGTGCCTGTGCCTATTGTTGCGGCTGCAAACATGGCGGTCATTACCAAAAAACGAATCTGTTTCATGTTTCAAATACCAAGTAAACGGTAAAAGTTTAAAGCTTAAAGGCGGTTAAGGTTAAGGTCAACGTCAAGGTCAACGTCAAGGTTAACGATGCAAAATTACACCTTTCTATTTACATATACACACCTTTTCGCCAAAATATTACAGCAGGGACGTTTTTTTTGTCGATTTTTTAATTTTTGGGAATGATATTGCAATCATGTTAACGGTCTGAAAGGGCGCTAAAGATTCAATTATAGGTGATTACACAATTTATTCGGCATAAATTTGGTGGAAATGAGATTAATATCTACTTTTGCATAGCGAAGTTGAAGTGAAAGTCAACTGAAACAAAGATTATTGAATGAAACAAAGATTATTGAAAGTGAAAATATCCGCGCTTATCATGGGCTTGCTCCTCGTGGGAACTGCTCCTACGGCCGCTGCTGATTTCGAGACGGCCACTAATGCTGTGAAGAATATGGGACTGGGCTGGAATCTGGGCAATACGCTGGATGCCAACAGCCAGTCGGTGACCGACGTCACCAGCGCCGCATACTGGGGACAGCAGGACCTGTCGTCGGAGACGTGCTGGGGGCAGTTTGTCACCAAGCCCGAGTTGATGAAAATGATGAAGAATGCCGGCTTCGGAGCTATTCGCGTGCCCGTGACATGGTACAACCACATGGATGCCGAAGGCAACGTGAATCCTGCGTGGATGGCACGCGTGCACGAAGTGGTGGACTATGTGGTGAGCCAGGGCATGTACTGCATAATAAACGTGCACCACGACACGGGCGCCGACGGCAGCAGCTTCAAATCGTGGCTCAAGGCCGACGAGTCCGTCTATGCGCAGAACAAAGCCCGTTACGAGAAGCTGTGGCGCCAAATAGCCGAGGAATTCAAGGACTATGGGCAGCTGCTGCTCTTCGAGAGTTACAACGAGATGCTCGACAAGTACAGCTCGTGGTGCTTCGCCTCGTTTGCATCGCCGGCGCGGTATAATGCTGCCGATGCCACTTCGGCTTACAACGCCATCAACAGCTATGCACGAAGCTTTGTGACCACCGTGAGAGGCACGGGCGGCAACAATGCACAGCGCAACCTGATAGTGAACACCTATGCTGCTGCCAACGGCTTAGGCACATGGAGCAGCCACCTCGTGGAGCCCCTTACGCAGCTCAACAAGCCCGAAGGCGAATCGGACCATATCGCCTTTCAGGTGCACGCCTATCCGTCGATAGCCAACAGCAACGGCACCGACCGCCCAATAGCCGACATCAAGAAGGAAGTGGACGACATGATAGGCCTGCTGAAGACTCATCTCGTAGCCAAGGGCGCGCCCGTGATATTCGGAGAATGGGGCACGTCGAATGTTGATGCCAATGAAACGGATTATGCCAAGAGGCCTGCGCTGATGAAGCAGTTCTGCCAGTATTTCGTGCAGAAGTGCAAGGCCAATGACATCGCCACCTTCTTCTGGATGGGCCTCTCCGACGGCTCGGCACGTCTGTTCCCCGCCTTCAGCCAGGCTGACTTGGCAAAATGGCTGTTGCAGGCTTATTATGGCAACAGCTATAACCCGGTATTGCCTGAACGCAGCGACTACGGCACCAGCTGTATCTCAGCCACCGTGGACTATAACCAGCAATGGTCGGAGCTCAACCTTACGTCGGGCAGCTTCACCGCCAAGGACTACACAAAGATTATCATAGAGCTGGAAGAAGCGCCGGCATCAGGGCTGCTGCAGGTTAAGGTCTACGGCACTAAGCAAGAATACATCCCGCTCTCTACGGCCACGTCCACCGTCGCCTTCACCACGGCTATGGGTACGATAACCCGCGTCACCCTACAATGCATGAAGGCTAAGGGCAGCGTGAGGGTGAAGAACGTCTGGCTGGTGAAGGCCGACGACGAGAAGGTGTCCAGCGACCCAAGCGTGTTCTGGGGCTGTTCGATGCGCGACATCAGCATCAGCTACCCGACCGGCGTCAGACATATGGCTGCCGAGACTCCTGCCGACGGCCGTATATATGACCTCTCCGGGCGGATAATATCAAATGCCAAATCGTCGAATGGTGTATTGCGCAAGGGCATTTACATCAGAAATGGCAAGAAGATTTTGGTGAAATAGCTTCTTTATAGATTAAGGATTAAAGATTTAAGGTTGCAGGAAAGCAAGAAAGCAATTAGCCCAGGGCATAGCCTTGGGTTAATTGTTTGTACACATGGGCTAATGTTCCACCTTCGATGGACGGTTAGAGCCTTCCACTCCCCCTTCTACTCCCCCTTCTACTCCACATTCCACTCCCCCTTCCACTCCCTCTTCCACTCCCACTTCTACTTTTTTTAGAAAGATTATTGTTATGATTGCAACTTTTCACATTTCTTTTTCGTCATATACTATAAAGATGCACTACCTTTGCAGAAAATTTCGTTTAGGGCACAAAGTATAACGTTTAGAAGAGAAAGTGATACAACTGAAAGGCATACACAAGACGTATTTCGGAGCTCAGCCGCTTCACGTGCTCAAAGGCATAGACCTTGACATAGCCGAGGGAGAGCTGGTGAGCATCATGGGCGCGTCGGGCTCAGGCAAGAGCACCCTGCTGAACATCTTAGGCATCCTCGACGACTACGACGAGGGCGACTACTATCTTGCAGGCACGCTGATAAAGCACCTCAGCGAGACGCGTGCCGCCGACTACCGCAACCGAATGATCGGCTTCATATTCCAGAGCTTCAACCTCATAGCCTTCAAAACGGCTGTCGAGAATGTGGAGCTGCCCCTGTTCTATCAGGGCGTAGGGCGCCGCAAGCGCCATCAGCTGGCAATGGAGGAACTGGAGAAGATGGGACTCACCGACTGGGCTACGCACTACCCCAACGAGATGTCGGGCGGTCAACGTCAGCGCGTGGCCATAGCCCGTGCGCTGGTTACTCATCCTAAGATCATCCTGGCTGATGAGCCCACGGGTGCTCTGGACTCCAAGACAGGCGTGGAAGTGATGCAGCTGCTCAAGAAGCTGAACAGCGAAGAGCGCATCACCACCATCATAGTAACGCACGATCCCAACGTAGCAGCGCAAACAAACAGGATTATCAGAATTAAGGATGGAGTGATTGAGGAATAGGCCTATGTCCCTACGGAACGGCGATATTAGCTTCCCGACGGTCAGAGGTTAGAGCCAGCTGCGCCGGCGGTGAGAACTTCCCCAAAAACAACTCATAACTCTTAACTCATGACTACCCACGCATCTTGAAAGTAATCACTCCCCTCGCCCGTTGGAGAGGGGTCGGGGGTGAGGCTTCTTAACTCTTAAACTTATAACTTCTACTCATGTTAGAACTCATTGCTGAAATATGGCAGACGACGAAGCGCAACAAGTTGCGCACTTCGCTTACGGGATTTGCCGTGGCATGGGGCATCTTTATGCTCATCGTGCTGCTCGGGGCCGGCAACGGGCTGCTGAATGCCAGCAATGAGAACAACAACCGCTATGTGGACAACTCCATGATGATATTCGGCGGTCAGACCTCAAAGGCCTACGATGGTTTGAAGGAAGGCCGCCAGGTGTCGCTCGACGACAACGACCTTCAGGTGACGCAGTCGCGCTTCAAGCAAAATATCGACAAGGCCGGAGCAATCATCAACGAGGGCGGCGCCACCATCACCTACGGCGAGAACTATGTGAGCAGCAGTCTGCAGGGCGTTTATCCTATGTTTGCAGATGTCAACAAGACGAAGATATCCGCAGGACGTTTCATCAACGACATAGACATACGGGACCAGCGTAAAGTGCTGGTAATGCCCGAGAATCAGGCTCGCGAGCTGATTCCCAACAACGCCCATGCGCTGCTGGGCAAGACCGTAAAGGTGGGTGATATGGCGTTCACGGTGGTAGGCTTGGAACAGGAGGATAAGAGCCGTATGAGTTCGGACGTCTGCGTGCCCTTTACAACATTGAAGACCATCTACAACCGCGGCAACCGCGTAGGGCGCATCGTGTTCTCGTTCCACGGGCTGAAAAGCGAGGCCGACAACGAAGCCTTCGAGAAGCGTTATCGCGCCACCATCAACCGTCAGCATCGTGCTGCGCCCGACGACGAGGAGTCGATATGGATATGGAACCGTTTCACGCAGGCTCTGCAGATGGCCAAAGGCACTAATATCATCCAGACGGCGCTATGGATTATAGGACTGTTCACGTTGTTGAGCGGTATAGTAGGCGTGTCGAACATTATGTTAATAACGGTACGCGAGCGCACGCGCGAGTTCGGCATCCGCAAGGCCATCGGGGCCTCGCCCGCCAGCATACTGCGTATCATCATCACCGAAAGCGTAGTGATTACAGGTTTCTTCGGATACATAGGCATGATACTCGGCATACTTGCCAACCTATATATGGACGCCACACTCGGCTCCAAACCCATCGAAACGGGACTGTTCACCACCACCGTCTTCGTGAATCCCACCGTGGGAATAGGCACATGTGTTGCCGTGACCATAGTGCTCATCATAGCCGGCACCATCGCCGGCCTCGTGCCTGCGCTGAAAGCGGCAAGAATCAGACCGATAGTAGCGCTGATGGCAGAATGATCATAGTTGTGCTTCGCAGAGTTTAAGGTTGAAAAACCACCCAGCTTGAAAACCTCTTTGCGCAGCCTCATCAAACATTAAACTTTAAACATTAAACATTAAACTATAATTGATAGACCTTGATTCCTTCCACGAGTTGCTGCAAACGCTCTTGCGCAACAAGACACGCTCTTTCCTCACGGGATTCGGCGTGTTCTGGGGCGTGTTTATGCTCATTGCCCTCATAGGCGGCGGCGACGGAATGAAAGAGATGCTGAACAGCAATTTCGAGGGCTTCGCAACAAACTCTGCGCTCATCTTTGAGCAACCCACGACCAAGCCTTACCACGGCTTCCGCAAGGGAAGAATGTGGTCGCTCAATACAGGCGACATCGAACGTCTGCGCCAACAGGTGCCTCAGCTTGACGTCATCTCGCCGATGGCCTCGAAATGGGGCGTGCAAGCCGTGAACGGCGACCATAAGTTCAATAGCAATGTCAAAGGCGAGTTGCCTGATTATGCTCGCGTTGAAGCACCTAAGATCTTCTACGGCCGCTTCCTCAACGAGATGGATATCGCCCAGCAGCGCAAGGTGTGCGTAATCGGCAAGAAAGTGTACAAGACGCTGTTCCCCAACGGCGGAGACCCCTGCGGACAGCTCGTGCGACTTGACTCGGCCTACTATTCTGTCATCGGCGTTGATTACGGAGGTGGCAATATGAACGTCAACGGCTCGGCAGAGGAGAGCGTCGTCGTGCCGCTATCGCTTATGCAGCGTGCGTTCAATATGGGCGACAGGATTGACCTCATTGCCATCACGGCTCGACCGGGCGTGGCGATGAGTGATATCACACCTCAGATACGCGAAGTAGTAGCCCGTGCTCATGACGTAGATCCTACCGACGAGAAAGCTGTAACGGTGTTCAACACCGAGGTGCTTTTCGGGCTGCTGGACAACCTGTTCCACGGCGTGGACCTGCTGATATGGCTCGTGGGAATAGGCACGTTGCTGGCTGGTGCCATAGGCGTGTCGAACATCATGATGGTGACCGTTAAGGAGCGCACCACGGAGATAGGTATCCGTCGCGCCATAGGTGCTACACCCCGAACTATCCTCGCCCAGATTATCTCCGAGAGCATTCTCCTCACCTCCGTAGCTGGCTTGAGCGGCATATTGTTTGCCGTTCTCATTCTGCAGATGATGGAGCTGGGATTTACTGAGGACGGCATCGTCACGGCCCATTTCCAAGTGGGCTTCTGGACGGCCATCGGAGCCGCCGCCCTACTTGCCGCCCTTGGAGTGCTGGCAGGTCTTGCTCCTGCTGCGCGTGCCATGAGCATCAAGCCCGTGGATGCGATGAGGGAAGAATAGGAGAGTTAAGGGTTTAGAGTTTAGAGTTAAGAGTAAATTGAAACATAATGAAAAAGGTAATTAGTGTGATTCTTGCGGTGCTTGTAGCACTCATCTTCCTGGGAACATTCGTGTTCCTGTTCTTAAATTCGCGTCCTAAGCCCAACCGCTATGAGACGCTTACGCCTACGGTAATGGATATCAGCAAGACCACCATCGTGACAGGCAAGATAGAGCCGCGCGACGAGGTGGCTGTGAAACCTCAGATTTCGGGTATCATCACCGAACTCTATAAGCAGGCAGGACAGTTTGTGCAGTCGGGCGAGATTATTGCCAAGCTGAAGGTTATCCCAGATATGAACCAACTGGCTTCGGCTCAGAGCCGTGTCCGTTTGTCGCGCCTCAACTGTGAGCAGGCCAAGACCGACTACGAGCGCCAGAAGACACTCTACGACAAAGGCCTCATCTCGGCCAACGAATACGAGAAAGTGCGGCAAAGCTACAACCAGGCTCGCGAGGAGGTCAAGGTGGCACAGGAGCAGCTCGAGCTGACACGCGACGGCGTCTCTGCCTCGAATGCTTCATCTTCGAACACCCTCGTGCGAAGCACTATCAGCGGCATCATCCTCGACATCCCCGTGAAAGTGGGCAACTCGGTCATCCTAAGCAATACATTCAACGATGGTACTACCATTGCCTCAGTCGCCGACATGAGCGATTTGATTTTCCGAGGGAATATCGACGAGACCGATGTGGGACGCCTTACCACCGGCATGCCTATGGAAATCACCATAGGTGCTATGCAGGATGTGCGTTTCGCAGCTGCCCTCGAGTATATCAGTCCTAAAGCCACAGCCACCACGGGCGGTGCCAATCAGTTTGAGATAAAAGCTGCCGTGCGCTTGCCCGAGGAGGTCTCGACCGAAGCTATACGTAGCGGCTACAGCGCCACGGCACAGATTGTACTTGATCAGGCCAAGGGCGTACTGGCAATACCTGAAGCCGCCATCGAGTTCTCGGGCGACAGCACTTTCGTTTATGTCATCAGTCAGCCTGACGCCAAGCAGCCTACCTACGAGCGACGCCTCGTAACCACAGGCCTTTCCGACGGAATAAACATAGAGGTCCGTTCAGGCTTGAAAAAGAATGAAAGTGTCCGCGGTGCCCTCATCGTGAAGGATGAGAAGGAGTAAAGAAGCGGAGATACATAAAGAAAAGGTAAGGTAATAATCCAATCATCCCATGGTTTCCTAAGAGTCCGTAGAAAAGTCTGCGGACTCTTTTTTTAGGCGTATAGCTCAAATATTCCACCTCCAGAGGGCAAGAAAGTCCCCATTAACGGGGCAGCGAATGAAAAAGAAGATGGACTAAATGTCAATCGGCCCTGAGCGACCGAGACTTATCTCCTAAGTCGAGGACGTACAAAAAGAAGGGTATAGTTAGCCCAGGGCGTGCCCTGGGCTAATTGTATCCAACGATATACTCGCCCTAACAGGCAAAAGCATTAAGCGGCTGTTTCGTGCATTAGTCGCACTTTAAACTTTTTCTTTTTTTTCTGCCCTCTCTTACGCACGTTATTATAATAATGTGTATCTTTGCGGCGGAAAGGCTGTCAACTGTAAACCTTCCTTAGTCCACTCGGAACTTGCGACGCTTGCTCTTTCAAGAACTGTCAATTATCTACTGTCAAATTAATAGGTTTCTTCGAACGAAGCGAGACGCTTATAAATACTGAGAAATATGAAACATCTGCAAACTTATTTGTTAGTCGCTTGCCTTGCCTGCGCCACTAGCCTAAAGGCACAAAGTCAGTTTGAACCTGTCACTGAGACCTACAGCTATGCCGACAACGAGCCAGCGCCAGTGCACCCTGTGCCAAGCCATAGGCAGCTGCTTTGGCAGGAAACAGAGTTTTACGCTTTCTTCCACTTCGGCATGAACACCTTCACCAACTCTGAATGGGGCAATGGCGGTGAAGCCGAGTCGAAATTCGCGCCCACCAAAGTGCCCAACCCCAGACAATGGCTCGAAACCGTGAAGGCGGCCGGGATGAAGGGGGGCATCGCCGTGGTGAAGCACCACGATGGCTTCTGCTTATGGCCCACAGCCACCACCACACATAGCGTGGTAAATGCCGGCAACGACAACGGGCGCAACACTAATATCCCTGAAGCCTTCGCCGCTGCTGCACGCGAGCTGGACATGAAATACGGCTTTTACGTGTCGCCCTGGGACCTGAATAGCCAGTACTGGGGCGACGGCACCAGCAACTACGTCAACAAAGTGTTCCTGCCCCAGTGCATTGAGTTGGCCAAATATGGCAGCGACCAGTTTGAGATGTGGTTCGACGGCGCCACGGGCGGCGACCATGCCGGCTACTACGGCGGCGCCAACACCACGCGCACCATCGCCAATGCCGCCACATATTATGATATCCCCAACCTCCGCCAGAAAGTGCACGAAATAGCCCCCAACTGCGTCATCTGGGGTGTCGGCGACGAAGCGCGATGGATAGGCAACGAAGCCGGATGGGCCGGCGAGACCAACTGGGCTATGGGCTCAGGCGAGAGCGGCAATATCAACGGATGGAAATGGAAAGCGGGCGAGAGCGATGCAAAAGCCACCAATATGGGGTGGTTCTGGCACAGCGGCGAGAGCCCCAAATCAGCCAACGAGCTCTTCAAGATATACCTCGAGACCGTTGGGCGCAACGCTACGCTCATCCTCAACTTCCCGCCCGACAAGAGCGGCGAACTGCCTGCAGCTGACGTCACTGTGCTGAAGCAGTTGGGCAAACTCATCAACGATCGGTTAGGCACCGACAAAGCTAAGACGGCCACACACGTGGAAGCCTCTGCCACACGCTCCGCAGGCAGCACGCGCAACTACGAAGTGGCCAACCTTACCGATGACGAAAAGGACACCTACTGGGCCACCGACGACAATACCCTCTCAGCAACCATCACGCTGGAATGGGAAGAGCAGCAGTCGCTCTACTACGTTATGCTCATGGAGTACATCAAGCTTGGACAACGCGTCAAGAATTTCACCATAGAAACAAGCATCGACGGCAGCACATGGACCAAGCGTGCCGCCAGTTCCACCACTACCATAGGCTACAAACGCATCGTGCCGCTCAGCGGCAGCACATCCAACTATTCGGCCGTCAAGGCCAAGTACCTGCGCATCACCGTCAACGATGCCAAGGGCTGTCCCACGCTGCATACGCTCTCCGTTTTCTAACCCCCTCAATACCTCACGACAATGAAAACTCAATATAAACTCATCATCACCGTGTTCATTGCTTGGGCACAGGTATTCACACCATCATTCATAGGGAGCACAGGGGCAAATCATGCCACCCTTATGGCACAGACGATAGACTTCGAGAGCACCACAGGCTACAGCCGCCTTGGCGTCTACGACACATGGGAACAGTCGCCCTTCCGCACAGGAGCCATCGCCTCGCCCAGCCTCTACGTCGGCATCACCGACAACCCCGACACCACACCCGACCAAGAGACCGCCATAGCCCCCAATGCCAGTGCCAAGGTGCTCGCCGTGCAACGCTCACGCTTCGGCAGCAACACTTTCGGTGCCCGCATCGACCTGGCCGAGAAAATAGAGATGACCACCGCCACTCGCTACGTTCATGTCATGGTCCTAAAACCGCTGGGCGAGACTTCCAACGTCATGGTCATAGGTCTGGGCAAGCGGCGCGACTGGGACGACCAGAGCCCCGACACCGAGCAGTTCTGGCAACCATCATCCGGCACCATCGCGGACGGGCGATGGAATGACCTCGTCTTCCCCATAGCAACCAACGAATACGTAGATATTCACAGCCTCGTCATCGTACCCGACCTCAGCTCTCCACACCTGCGCACTAGCGACTTCGTGGCATATATCGACAATATCGAAGTCAACGACAATCCCAAACCACGTATCGTCACCACATTCTACCCCGTCAACTTCGACGCCGAACAGGCACCCACCCGCTCCGACCGGCAGCTTAATAGCATCAGCATCACCGTGTCTGGCGAAACTGCTCAGAGCATCACCGTCAACAAGTCGCGCGTCTACAACAACCAAGTCGAGACCAAGTTCATCAAAGCCAAGCCCGGCAGCAAAGTCACCGTCAAGATGTCCTATTCCGGCAACTGGATGAGCGGATACGCTTATGTCGACTGGGACAACGATGGGCAATTCAAGCCCTTGATTGCCGACCACGTCCCCACTGTCGGCAGCGAGCTGGTAAGCTATACCTACCTAGACGGCTACAATAGCCTCGGTACCACACAGGCCAACGGCAACAGCGTCGTCAGCGGCACCATCACCTGTCCTGCATTCAAGATACCCGAGGACACGCCCTTCGGCATCTATCGTATGCGTCTGAAGGTAGACTGGAACGACGACGATGCCGGCGGCAACATAAATGCCAACAACCTGCTCGTCAACAACGGCGGTTGCATTGTCGATGTGTTGCTCAATGTGCACGATGACAATGTCGATATCTCAGCCAACCAGCTCAATGGCGACGTGTTGTCGGCAGCCGACGACATGGCATTGAGCGACAAACGCATACCCTTCGGCAGGTCCTACAAAGTCAAGGCTGTTCCCGCGCCCGGCTTCACCTACACAGGCATCGTGCTTACCCACGGCTACAACCTCGATGGTCCGCAGTACGTTCACGGCAACAAGCAGTTTGATGTCGACAGTATCCCAGCAGCCTCATTTAATACCGACGATGAGTACAATATCCCAGCAGCCAAAGTAAATGGTGAAGTGCGAATCGAAGGCCTCTTCACCCCTGGTCCTACAGCAATCAACACCATTGAGCCTGCTCCTCACTCCCCCGACACTGCCGTATATTCCATCGATGGCCGTAGATTGGCTAGTGAACCTCGCTCCGGTGTTTTCATTTCCCAAGGTAAGAAATACCTCAGATAAAGTTTAGCGCCAGCCCAAGGTTGGCGCTAAGCATATTATGATATGTATGGGTCCGATATAACCTAATACCAAATCATTTGCTTCGCAAAGATATCTATCAAAAATGAGAAATCGCAAATGTATAAGTATTTGATTTAGAGAACTATTTCGTGGCAGGAATCGTACAAATACCATCAATTCCATTTAGGCAAAAACACGCCAACAGGCTCAGGGGCTTATTGCTATCTTAATGCGACAACTATTATATTCTTGCCGAATTATTTCATGATGTTAGTAAATCAAAGGTGCTCACCCTGAGGATGAGCACCTTTGTGGTAGTTATAGGTCGCGGCCGTGGCAATTCTTGAATTTCTTTCCGCTTCCGCAAGGACATGGATCGTTACGGCCTGGCAACTTCTCAGCCGTGAAGGGCGTGCGGGGCTGCTGGGCACGGGTATCCTGGGCTGCTGCAGCGCGCTGTGCAGGATCTGTGAGGTCGGTGGGCGCACCGCCGGCGTAGTCGGGACGGGCGTAGTTGGGAGCAGGTGTGGTGCCAGGTGCTCCTCCGCCTCGGCCTGCGGTGTACTGTGCACGCTGTGCGGCAGCGGCTCGGGCGCGGCGCTGAGCCTCGTATTCGGCACGACGCTGTGCAGCATCATCAGGAGCCTCGACCTGCTGTTCGGGCACCTGACCGCGCATAAGGATGGAGATGGTCTGGTTGTTAATCTTGTTAACCATCTTGTCGAAGAGCTGTACGCTCTCGAGCTTGAAGATGAGCAACGGGTCTTTCTGCTCGTAGCTGGCATTCTGCACAGAGTGCTTCAGCTCATCGAGCTCGCGGAGGTTCTCCTTCCATGCCTCGTCAATGACGTGGAGCATAATGGCTTTCTCGAAGGCTGTGACGATGGCGCGGCCCTCGGTCTTGCAGGTCTGCTCTAGAGAAACGCCGCCGATATTGTAGACGCGGCGACCGTCGACGATGGGCACCATGACGGGACGGTCCTTCCATTCCTGTCCGTTGGGGCCGTCGAAGATGGGTTTGAAGACGCGGAAGGCCTCGGATGCGATGAGGTTGGTTTTCTGCTGGAAGCGCTCGAGTACAGCCTGGTAGGCTTTCTCCTCAAGGTCATCGCGACGCATATCGATGACATCGGAAGCGGTGAAGGGCACGTCCATGGCGAAGAGGCTGATGAACTGCTCCTTCATCTGGTCGTGGTCTGCACAGTTCTCAATGATGCTGCAGACGCGGTCATAGAGCATATCGGCGATGTCCATGCCAAGGCGCTCGCCCATGAGAGCGTGGCGGCGCTTCTCGTAGACCACGGTGCGCTGTTTGTTCATCACATCGTCGTACTCGAGCAAGCGCTTACGCACACCGAAGTGGTTCTCTTCGACCTTCTTCTGGGCGCGCTCGATGGAGCTATTAATCATGGGGTGCTCAATCATCTCGCCGTCCTCGAATCCCAGACGGTCCATAACCTTGGCGATACGCTCGGAGGCGAAGAGGCGCATGAGCTTGTCCTCGAGCGACACGAAGAAGACGCTGGAGCCCGGGTCGCCCTGACGTCCGGAACGACCGCGTAGCTGTCGGTCTACGCGGCGGCTCTCATGGCGCTCGGTTCCGATAATGGCGAGACCGCCTGCCTCGCGCACTTCAGGCGAGAGCTTGATATCGGTACCACGACCTGCCATGTTGGTGGCTATGGTGACGGCTCCGAGGCCGTTGGTGGACTGACCTGCGAGCGCTACGATATCGGCTTCCTTCTGGTGGAGCTTGGCGTTGAGAACCTGATGCGGTATCTTACGCAGCGAGAGCATACGCGAGAGAAGCTCGGAGATCTCGACGGAGGTGGTACCGACGAGGGTAGGCCGTCCGCTGTTGCGCATCTTCTCAACCTCGGCAATGACGGCGTTGTACTTCTCGCGCTGCGTCTTGTAAACGCGGTCGTTTTGGTCGTTGCGGATGACGGGACGGTTGGTAGGAATCTCTACGACATCGAGTTTGTAGATATCCCAGAACTCGCCTGCCTCGGTGACAGCTGTACCGGTCATACCGGCCAGCTTGTGATACATGCGGAAGTAGTTCTGCAGGGTAATGGTAGCGAAGGTCTGTGTGGCAGCCTGCACCTTGACGTGCTCCTTGGCCTCAACAGCCTGGTGGAGACCATCGCTCCAACGGCGTCCTTCCATGACGCGGCCCGTCTGCTCGTCCACGATCTTGATTTCGCCATCGACGATGATGTATTCCTCATTGAGGTTGAACATGGCGTAAGCCTTTAGCAGTTGCTGTATGGTGTGGACACGCTCGCTCTTGATGGCGTAATCGGTATATAGCTGGTCTTTCTTCTGCACGCGCTCCTCGTCGGTGAGTGATGTGTCGCCCTCGAGGGCCGACATCATGGCAGCTATGTCGGGCAGGATGAACAAGTCGTCATCGTTGACCTGACCTGAGAGCCATGCGTTGCCCTTGTCGGTTAGGTCTGCGCTGTTGAGCTTCTCATCAATGACGAAATAGAGAGGCTCCACAGCCTCGGGCATGCGTTTGTTGTTGTTCTCCATATATATCTCCTCGGTGGCGAGCATGCCGCTCTTGATTCCGGGCTCTGAGAGATATTTGATGAGTGGCTTGTTCTTGGGCAGGGCCTTGTAAGAGCGGAAGAGCGAGAGGAAACCGGCTGCGGTCTTCTCCTTGTCTTCCTCGGCCTGACCTTCAGCGATGAGTTTCTTGGCCTCGGCAAGGTACTGTGTTGCCAACTGACGCTGCACACCTACGAGTTTCTCAACCAGGGGCTGGTATTCCTCGAACATCTGATCGTCGCCCTTTGGCACGGGACCTGAGATAATAAGTGGAGTACGGGCATCGTCAATGAGCACGGAGTCGACCTCGTCGACGATGGCGTAGTTGTGCATACGCTGCACGAGATCCTCGGGCGATGTAGCCATATTGTCGCGAAGGTAATCGAAACCGAACTCGTTGTTGGTGCCGAAGGTGATGTCGGCCTGATAAGCCTTCCTACGTGCCTCGGAATTGGGCTGGTGCTTGTCAATGCAGTCGACGGAGAGGCCGTGGAACATATAGAGCGGCCCCATCCATTCGGAGTCGCGCTTGGCGAGGTAGTCGTTGACGGTGACCACATGCACGCCGTTGCCTGTTAAGGCATTGAGGAACACGGGGAGCGTTGCCACAAGGGTCTTACCTTCACCAGTCGCCATCTCAGCGATCTTGCCCTGATGGAGCACAGTGCCGCCGAAAAGCTGCACGTCGTAGTGGATCATGTTCCACACGGTCTCGTTGCCGCCGGCCACCCAGTGGTTGTGATAGATGGCGCGGTCGCCGTCGATGTCGACAAAGTCGTGGCGTGCAGCCAGTTCGCGGTCGAAGTCGGTGGCAGTGACCACGACGTCCTCATTGTTGGTGAAGCGCTCGGCAGTGCTCTTGACAATGGCGAAGGCCTCGGGGCGAATCTCGTCAAGCACCTTCTCGAAGACCTCGAGCTGTTCCTTCTCCAGCTTGTCTATCTTCTCGAAGATTGGCTTGCGGTCCTCGATGGCTGTCTGCTCGATCTTGGCCTTGAGTTCGTCGACCTGCTTGCGAATGGGCACACCGGCCTCGCGTATGCGTTCTTTCAACTTTAATGTTCGCGCGCGAAGGTCGTCGTTCGAGAGCGCGTTAATCTCAGGGTAAATTTTCAGCACTTCATCTACAAGCGGCTGAATCGCTTTCATATCGCGGTCGCTCTTATTACCGAAGAGCTTGCGCAGGAGTTTAAAGAAATCCACAGGATATTATTGAGTTATGAGTTTAGAGTTTAGAGTTAATCGTAATAGTAATAATGGGATAACGGAATAACGAAATAACATGTCAACCAGTCATCGTGTCGACCTTAGCGGTGCTGCACGGCTGCCGTTGGGGGCCCGTATGCGCAGGCAACTGGCCACCGTAGGCGCAATCACGTCTGCAGAAGTCTGTTCGGTCACCTTCATCGGCTCCGTATCTGGTGCGAGAATGAACAGGGGATAGGAAGTATAGGGATGACCTTTGTAGTAGTATTCTGTATTCTGTTCGGTTACTATCTTCCAACCCGGGCAGACGTCCACGATGAGATCGCCGGAACGAACTGCCGACCAGCCGTTACGAATGAGTGTCAGCTCGGGCGTGAAACCGCCGAGGACCAAGGAACGCGGGCTGTATACATCGGCCACGCCCTCCATCTGTGACAGAAAAGCCTCGCATTCGGCAAGGACATCGTTGACCAGCAGCTGATGCTGCTCCACAACCTTATGGTCGATATATATCTGGCAGCCGAAGCTTGCCTCAACGTACTGCGCCTGACCGTATTTGGCAGACAGGTACATATTGAGCAGCTTGGCGGCGCGGTCGGCGTTGAACGTGCCGGCAGCGATGGTGGGATTGTAAGCGGAGCCGTCGTATCCGGTGGACGAGACGACAAACACTACCCTATCTTTGCCCAGGCGCTGACGAAGGGTGGAGATAAGACGCCCCAAGGCGATGTCGAGCCTGACGTAGGTGTCCTGCAGTTCCGAGGGGCACTGGGCAGGTTCCTGACCTTGGAAAGTTCCGGCATAAAGGCCTACAGCGAGCAAATCGGGCGTGTGGTCGAGCCCGAGCCTAGTGGCCTCGGCGCAGTGACAGGCAAGGCTAACCACCTCGTCGTTGACCAAGGCCGATGTCTTGAAATCGCGATAACGGTTGTCGCCTGAGAACGTGTGCTTGAAGTTCTTGGCCTTCTCGTCGGCAAGAGCGTGATAATAGAGGAACGAGGGATAGGCGTTGTCGTAGGTGGATTCCCACGTCATGCGGGCTATACGCTTGGCAGGCGACTCGGAAGCGTTGTACTGTGCTACCCATGCCGGCATCTGACCATAGAACGAAGTGCCTGCCCATAGGCCGCGCTCGTCGCTGAGCCAGAAGGCGCCGTCGGCGACATGACCACCCAAGAGCACAGCCATGTCACGTTCGGGAGCGATACTTACCACGATGGCGCGGCGCGCGGTGGCGTACTTGAGCTCGTCGGTAACGGTGGGTGCAACAAGGTAGTTGGGTGAACTCTTCTCGCTGGTCTCCAAACCCGTGTAGCGTGAATCGTCAACACAGAAGACAGGCTGCAGCGTCTTGCGCGACAACCACGAGAGCGACGGCACACCATGCTGTCGCGGAACGGCGCCGGTGACAATGGTGGCGGTTGCCGAAGCGCGATCGACTGGTTGGAAGGGCTGCTGCACATCACTATAGTATTGTCCCTGACTCATTAGCAGTTTGAAACCATCCTCGCCATAGAGCGGCGCAAAGGTCTCGAGATAATCAGTGCGCAATTGGTCGACAAGGATATTGACCACCAAACGCGGCAGTTCGGTAGGAGCCTGAGCATCGGCACCCATGAGCGACAGCAGCGCCACGAGGGACGTTAACAAACGCGTGCGTGATAAAGAAGAATGTGTGTTTATGACTTTGTGGGTGTTAAAAGATGTACTATAGCACGACTAAGCAAAAGTAGTGCCAAAGGCAAGATTATTTGACTGAAATGTTGGGGTAGAATGAAATATAGCACCACGAAGGCACCTAGCCATAGAACGGCAAAACGGTGATACATACAGCGTTCGCCGCGGATATCGGCACGCAGCACAAACGGCACGAAAAGCAGCGGCAGAGGGTTCAGCACCCATACCTGCCAATTTGACGCTACGCCGGGATGCTGGGAGAAGAGGGCCATAAACGTGAGAAGCACACCCGCCAAACCCTGCAGCGTCATTAGTACTGCATCCACAGGCCAGCATACGCGACCACAGCGCCATTCCCACAGGGCTATGAGCAAGCCGAGCACCAACACGCCCCACCCCACCACTGCTGGCGTGAGAGGTATGGATGACTGCCGCGCAGCAACTGCCGCCTGGCGTTCGGGGTTGGCACCCAGGAGCTCGCGCCGCTCCGCTACCAAGGGTCTCATGCCCAACTGGTCTGCATCGATGAAGGCGCCGTCGGCATAGTGCATCATATAAATTGGCGAGAACATCTCATCACGCTCTGTGATGGCGGTGTCAACAGTGGCACCAAGCAACAGGTCGTTGCCCTCGCGAGCCCAGGGATGACCCTCGGTGAACTCGTGAAGGATAGTGCGGAATGTGTTGCGCTGAGGCTGCACGGCATAACGGACCTTACCATAGATGCTCTCTTCGATGATGTCGCGTGCTTTAGTGGTGCAGTTGTTGCGGAAAATATTGTAGAGATATGTACGATTCTCGGGACGGCTGACACTATCCAGAGCATGCAGAAGGCCCACTGCCTCATAGGGGCGCAAGGCTAGCACCTGCTCGGTAACCGACGAGCCGCGTCGCTCATATTCCATGAGGAACTGTGATGTGAGAGCCGGGGCGACGATATAATTGCATTCGCCCAATGTAAAATGCCAAGCAAAATGAGGCTGGTTGAAATCGAAGACGCCGAAGTTGAATACTGCATCATACGTGAATGCCGAGTCGCCGCGGGCTTCGGTCCACCGCATACGGATGGCGGTATGGCCATACAACTCATAGATCTCTTCGCCGGGAGAACATGTGAGCAGACTGGCCACGACACTGGTATCCACGACTGTGAAGCCATCACTGGGTACCTGTCCGCTAGAAGCGGAAGGAACCATGGGCAACAGCAATGCCAGGAGTATAATATGTAGTAGACGTTTCATAAACGGCTGCAAAGTTACGAAAAAGATTAGAGACGGAGGATTAAATATGTGAAGTTTTTGCGTTTTGGCACAAAAAAAGTATCGGAAACGGCCTTATATCAACGGAAATACACGGAAAAGAACGGAAATACGGTAATTTGTTTGGACGGGATGTGAATCAATGAAAAGTGGGAAAAAAGAAAAAAATAACATGAACCATAAAACGTAAACCATAAACTTTTACTACCTTTGCAGCCGCAAACAAAAGAAGAAAGCTGCAAGCTCAGAAAGCGGCGAAAGGAATCTATTCAAGAGCCTGCATAAGCAAAGAATATTCTGCTGCAATAATCACTTGAACGCCAAGAATATAAGCAACTATACTTAAAGCAAAGAACAAAGCCAAGTCAAGCAGCATCATGAACCTGATTATCGACATAGGCAACACGCTCGCTAAATACTATCTGTTCAACAACGGGCAGCTATTGAGTTACCACCACGAGGAAGATCATACACTCTCGTGGCTAGACAGCCTCGACAAGAAGCCCGATGCTGCAATCATCTCTACAGTGGTTGACCTACCTCAGGAGGCAGAAGCACGGCTGCTGACGATGGACTATCCGCTGGTGAGGTTCTCTTCGACCACACCTACCCCCCTGCGCAACCTCTATCACACGCCCAAGACCCTTGGTCCCGACCGCCTGGCAGCCGCCGTGGGCGCCTGGACACAATGCCCGGGCAAGCCAATCCTGATTGTTGACGTAGGCAGCTGCGTCACCTATGACTTCGTGAGTGCTCGCGGCGAATACTTGGGCGGAAACATAGCTCCAGGCCTTCATGCCCGTCTGCGAGCCATCGACGACTACTTCCCACGTCTGCCATTGGTCGACGCCGAAGGCGATGTCCCCGAGGTAGGCTATGACACCGAGACTGCCATCCGCTCGGGCGTGATATGCGGAATGCGTCACGAATTAGAGGGGTATATCCAGGCTTTTCGTAAGAAATATCGCTCACTTTTGGTTTTTTTAACGGGCGGAGACGCAAAACGCTTGGCTATAACGCAAACTTCTCGTACCTTTGCCGACGATTTTCTCGTACCCAAGGGTTTGAACGCCACGTTGAACGCTGCGCTCGACTTGAATTAGAGACAAAGGAACAGAGTTTTTACAAACAACACATTGATGAAAAAGAAAAACAAGATATTGGCGTTGATGCTGCTTGGGCTGACTACAATGACCAACATGCACGCCCAGACCAACGGTTCCAATTCGTCATACTCGCGTTTCGGCCTGGGCTTGCTCAGCGACCAGTCGCAGAGCATGAACCGCTCGATGGGCGGCGTAAGCCAAGGCCTGCGTTCGGGCTTCAGCGTCAACAAGCTCAATCCCGCCAGCTATTCGGCCATCGACTCGTTGACCTTCATCTTCGATGCCGGTATGAGCCTGCAACGCACTAAGATGAAGCTTGGCAGTGCACACCAAAGTGCCAACAACACAAACTTCGACTACGTTAATGCCGCTTTCCGTGTGGTGAAGAACCTAGGCATGAGCGTAGGTTTCCAACCGTTTACATCGGTCGGCTATAGCTTCCAGCAAGAACAATCCGTGGGTACAGACCCTTATACCGGCCAGAACATCAGCAACAGCTTCGCGCTCGACGGCAACGGCGGTCTGCATGAAGCATATATCGGTGCCGGCTGGCGACCGTTCAAAGGGTTCTCGTTCGGTGCCAATGCCGGGCTACTATGGGGCTCCATAGACCATCAGGTAGTTCAGACCTTTGCCGAGAACGGCACCGCCAACTCCACTAGCTACAGCAGCCTACGCTCGTACTACAGCTCATCGCTTCTGACATGGAAGGGTGACATCGGCGTACAAGCTGAGATTCCCGTGAGCAAGACAGACCTTCTGACCTTGGGCGCCACAGTAGGTATCGGACATAAAGTGGGCGGCGAGACGACGCTTCTCCGCACAGTGCTCTCGGGCGACAGCATCAAACGAACCGCCAACAATGCCTTCCAGTTGCCAATGACCTATAGCTTCGGTGCCGCATGGAACCATGCCAACAGCCTCACGGTGGCCGTGGATGCCACACTCGAGCAATGGGGTGCCTGCACCACTCCGCAGTTCAACGCCGCCACTGGCTCCTTTGCCGCTGCCAAAGGAGAATATGAGAACCGTCTGCGGTTGAACGCAGGCGTGCAATACCTGCCCTCGCGCCTAGACCACAGTTACCTTAAACGTATTTGCTACCGTGCAGGCGCATACTACGCCACACCGTATCAGAATATCACCACCGCCAACAACGGCAAATTCGATGGTCCGGCACAATTCGGCATCACCGCAGGCATCGGATTGCCCATCGCCAACGGCATAACACGCAATACGGTGCTCAATATCTATTCGCCATCGTATGTCAACATTGGCGTGGAATGGGCGCGCCGCCAGCCTTCGTCAAGCCAGCTGATTGCCGAGAACATTATGCGAATCAATATCGGCATAACGTTCAACGAACTGTGGTTCCAGAGATGGAAGTTCAGGTAAGAAGGACTATACAGCACCACATGATGACCACAGGATTTTTCATGCCTTTGACATTGCGCAATACCTGCCGCCTGCGACTTCTGTTCGCAGGCATGGCTATTTCAGCAGTGGCATTCCTGTTTGAGTCTTGCGAGCGCCGGCACGAGCATCTGGCACCTGCCGTCAACGAAAACGATTCGCTGCCCTTCCTCACCGCTCATGGTATCTCGAACCTGATCTCCGATTCAGGAGTTATAAGCTACAAGATTGTGGCTGAGGACTGGTTCATCTACACTGAGCCCCAGTCGAAATGGTACTTCCCCAAGGGCCTCTTCCTTGAGAAATTCGACACTACATTCCACGTCAACTGGTATGTGCAAAGTGATACCGCCTACTGCCACAATAACCGCACATGGGAACTGCGCGGACGCGTGGTCGTACTGAACCGCGAAGGCGACCTCTTCGAGACCGAGGAGCTATTCTGGGACATGGACGCCCATGAGATGTGGAACACCGTGTACATGTGCATTACCAAGCCATCGACCAACCAACAGCTCAAGGGCTACCGCTTCCGTTCGGACGAACAGATGACTAAGTACAGCATCAATAATTCGGCCGGCTACACTCCTATGAACGACAAGAAGGACGACTCTGACTCACAGACTTCTACTGGTCAGACCTACCAGCGTCCTTCACAGGCGGATTATCATAGGAGGTAGAAGGTATACTCGCTTCACGAGTTAACAAGTTAACAGATTCGGGATTAAGGATTAAGGATTAAAGATTTGTGATGGTTGTCAGCACTGCTTCTAAAGTTTAGGTTAACATTCAAAAGGATTAAGGATTCGATATTAAGGATTGGGTCAGCATTCAAAAATAATTAAATAAGGTATAAGACAAGTTTTGAGTACACTTTTTATCTACATAGCTATCACATTGGCTTTCTCCGCGTTCTTCTCGGGCATGGAGATAGCATTCGTGTCGAGCAACAAACTACGCTTTGAGATG
Organism: Bacteroidaceae bacterium; assembly: GCA_016286165.1. Classification (GTDB taxonomy): domain Bacteria; phylum Bacteroidota; class Bacteroidia; order Bacteroidales; family Bacteroidaceae; genus Physcousia. Next base: position 32,764 of record JAEESE010000016.1, read on the forward strand.
GAACGTTCACAAAGCGGTCTCAACAGCAGAATGGCCTCCACGTTCTTTGAGCATCCCAACAATTTTCTCTCGACGCTGCTTGTGGGTAACAATATAGCCCTCGTCATCTACGGCATACTAATTGCTCGTATCTTAGACCCACTGGTCATTCAGCCACTGGGCATTACCAACGAATGGCTGGCATTGTTGACGCAAACCATTATCTCCACAATCATAGTGCTGTTCACAGGCGAGTTTTTGCCTAAGATGTTGTTCAAGATAAATCCGAACCGTGCGCTGACACTCTTCGCGCCTATTGCATATTTCTTCTACATCATACTCTACCCCATCGCCAAATTCACCAGCACGCTTGCCAAAGGCATCCTGCGCATCTTCGGTCTGCGAGTGAACAACGACGACAGCGATCGCGCCTTCACGAAGGTAGACCTCGACTATCTGATACAGACCACTATAGACCAGACAGACAATGAGGAAGAGATTACCGACGAGGTAAAAATATTCCAAAATGCCCTCGACTTCGGTTCGTGTAAGGTTAGGGATTGTATTGTGCCTAGAACTGAGATTGTAGCAGTGGACAAGACAGTGTCGCTCGAACAGCTTAAAGCCAAGTTCATCGAGAGCGGCTGTTCGAAGATTATTGTCTTTGACGATGATATAGATAATGTAGTCGGGTTCATTCATTCGTCGGAAATGTTCCGTATGAAACCGACCGACGTATGGACCGACCACATACGCGAAGTTCCCATAGTGCCCGAGAGCATGAGCGGACAGAAGCTGATGCAGACGCTTATGCAGCAGAAACTGTCGCTGGCCGTTGTCGTCGACGAATTCGGCGGCACCAGCGGAATATGCACACTCGAGGACCTTGTAGAAGAGATTTTCGGCGATATCGAGGACGAACACGACCAGCAGTCATATATCGCCAAGAAGTTGCCTTCGGGCGAGTACGATATCTCGGCACGTCTTGAAGTGGAGAAAGCCAATGAGCTGCTCGACCTGGAGCTGCCCGAGAGCGAGGACTATATGACCGTGGGCGGACTCATCCTGCATCGCATACAACGATTCCCCAAGCTCAACGAGGTGGTAACCTTCGACAATTTCGAGTTCAAGATTTTAAAGAATACAAGCACCAAAATTGAGCTCGTAAGACTGAAAATACTAGAAAAGTAAGCCTAAAACACATAATAGTAACCTCGAAAATGCATTTTTCGGGGAAAAAGAGTTGTCGTATGACAATTTTTGTGTACCTTCGTGCGCTTTTTGAATAAAAATGTAGGAAATAATCAAAACAAAATAAATTAATTAATCAATGGCAACATTACAGAAAATCAGAAGCAAAGGCGCATTGCTCATCCTATTCGTAGGTCTGGCTCTCTTTGCTTTCATCGCCGAGGAAGCCGTTCGCTCGCTCTCCTCATCACGCACCGAGAGCCACCAGCGTATCGGTAAAGTGTACGACAATTCAATCAACATCCAGGAGTTCAACGATCTTGTTGACGAATATGTCGACGTAGTGAAATTCACCTCTGGCACCGACAACCTCAGCGAAGAGCAGATGCAACAAGTTCGCGACCAGGTGTGGCAGACTTACGTGCAGAACGAACTTCTCAACCACGAAGCTGAAGAACTCGGACTCACCGTGACAGATGCTGAGATTCAGGACATCATCAAGACTGGTAGCAACCCCATGCTAGCTCAGACTCCTTTCCGTAACCAGCAGACAGGCGCTTTCGACGTAGAGCAGCTCAACCAGTTCCTCACTCAATACAACGCTATCAAAGGTCAGGCCGGTCAGCCAGCAGAAGCTGTTGAGTATTACACCAAGATGTACAACTACTGGAAGTTCATCGAGAAGAACCTGCGCCAGCAGACTCTGACTGAGAAATTCCAAGGTCTGCTCGCTAAGTCATTCATCGCCAACCCCGTCAGCGCACAGAACGCGTTCAACGCTTCACGCAACGAGAAGGACATTATGCTCGTAGCACTCCCCTACACCACCATCAAGGACGAGGAAGTTAAGCCCGAGGACAATGAGCTGACAGCCAAGTACAATGAGATGAAGGAGCTCTTCCGCATCCAGGAGCCCACTCGCGACATCAAGTATATCGACGTTGCCATCAAGGCCAGCAAGGCCGACCGCGATGAGATTAATGCTGAAATGCAGGAAATCGCTACTCAGCTCGCTGCTGATGATGCAGACATCGCAAACATCGTCAGAAAGAGCGGTAGCACAGTTGCCTATCAGGCTCTGCCCGTTCGCCGTCAGGCTCTGCCCACCGACATCGCAGCACAGATTGATTCCATGAGCGTAGGTCAGCAGAAGGGTCCATACCTCAATGCTCAGGACAACACTCAGAACATCATCCGTTTCATCGCAAAAACAACCTTGCCCGACAGCATCCAATTCCGTCAGATTGGTGTTGGCGGAGCTGACGAGGCTGCAGCCCAGAAGACTGCCGACAGCATCATGACAGTGCTTGCCGCCGGTGTGCCCTTTGACAGCATTGCCAAGAAGTTCAACCAGACAGGCGAAGAGCAGTGGATCAGCTCTGCTCAGTATGAGAATGCCACTCTCGACGAGAACAACCAGAAGTTCATCAACGCTCTGCAGAATCAGGCTGTAGGCTCAACCCAGCAGGTGAAGCTCGGCATGTCCGGCATCGCTATCCTCCGTGTCACAGACCGCCGCAACCCCGTTGAGAAGTATCAGGTGGCTGTTGTCAAGCGCCCGCTCGACTTCTCCAATGACACCTTCAACAAGACTTTCAACGATTTCTCTCAATTCATTGCTACTAACAAGACCATCGAGGATATCGAAGCTAACGCCCTGAAGGCAGGTTATATGGTTCAGCAACGCGAAAGCATGTTTGCCAGCGAGCACAACGTGGCCGGTCTGAGTTCCACCCGTGAGGCTTTCCGTTGGATATTCAACGGCGACACCAAGGTCGGTGACGTTTCCGATATTTACACTGTAGGCAACAACGACCACCTTCTCGTAGTGATGCTCACTGCCAAGAACGACGGCGAGTACCGCACAGAAGAGAGCGTGAAAGATTTTCTTACCACCGAGGTAACACGCGATAAGAAGGCTGCCAAGTTGCAGGAGATGATGGCCTCAGCCGCAGACCTCGCTGCCGTGGCTAAGATCAAGGGAGCTGCTCCCGCTGACACCGTTAAGCACATCACCTTTGGAGCTCCTGTTTTCGTTCCCGGTACAGGAGCCAGCGAGAGTGCTCTCGCAGGTGCTGTAGCCAAGACAGCCAAGGGTGGCTTCGCCAAGGGCGTCAAGGGTAACGCTGGTGTTTATGCCTTCCAGGTCACCAACGAGACCAACAACGGCGCCAAGTTCGACGACGCTGCAAAGCAAAGTGCTGCCACACAGGTTGCCCAGCAAGGCATGCGTGCCGCTTCACGCTTCATCCAGGAGCTGTACCAGAAAGCCGGCATCAAGGACAAGCGTTACATGTTCTATTAATTCTCGCACACGCGCGTACATTAAATTATTTTATAAGCACACGCTACCAAAAAACACCCTTGTTGGTCCGCCAACAGGGGTGTTTTCATTAAAAATAGGCCTTAATATATTAAAAGATGTAAATCTTTAGCCCAAAAGATACGGCAATACGAAGAAAGTTGTATCTTTGCATTTGCAAAGTTTAGATAGCAAAAGACATTACCTAATTATGGAAACTAAATTAATACTTAAACGACCGGTTCACACTGGACTCGAAGCACGCCGCGAGAAAGAAGCCGTTCGCCGACTGCTCACATTCGAGCGTTTCGCACGTGACAATCAGTTATGGGACCAGATGCTTGCCTGCTACGTGAAGGGAGCTAGCGTCAAGGCTTCATGGTTTGAAGGCTCTGTAGCCGAGTTTGCCAAAGCTCTGGCCGCTCGCACCGACCATATACCATATCATGTTCACGCATGCCTCGTCTGGACACACGGCAACCGTGCTGTGGCCATCGTGGAAACCACTTTTCCCGTGAAGACCGAGATTGCCGGCGTAACGTTCAACCAAACGGGCGATTCGCAGTACATCTACAAGCTCACTCGTGACACAGGTGAATGGTTCATCGAATCATGCACTACCATACTCGAGGAACTGCCTGGCAAGAGCCGTCCCGAGTACCTAACCACTCTCTACGAGGAAGCAGACAAATGGCTGCAGAACGGCTAAGGACCAAGCGGCCGACAGCTAATAACAGCCCAGGGCCAAGCCCTGGGTTTTTGTTTTTCGAAAGAAGCTTGTTATGAAGAAACTGTCTTTTTTTCTGCTCTTATTCACGACATTGGTTGCCTGTCAGAAACCTTCTGACGATGAATATGTAGCCTTCCTCTACGACAATATGTCGCTTCCCGACAGCATCGACTATCCGCGTAGCTACTACGAAGAACAAGTCTCTCTGGCACTGAAGGCAAGGAGTGAAATGCCTTGGGGCGAGGATGTGCCCGAACGCGAATTCCGCCATTTCGTGCTGCCGCCACGAGTGAACAACGAGGACCTTGACAACTTCAGGGGGATGTACTACGAGGAACTCTCTGCACGAGTGGCCGACATGAGTATTGCAGATGCTATCCTCGAGGTAAACCACTGGTGCCATGAACATGTCACCTACCGCCCCACGAGTGCTCGCACACTGGGACCGGCATCCACCATTCGCACGGCTTATGGCCGTTGCGGAGAGGAGTCTGTGCTGCTGGTAGCAGCATTACGCACTGTTGGAATTCCTGCCCGACAGGTCTATACCCCGCGATGGGCACACACCGATGACAATCATGCTTGGGTTGAAGCTTGGGCCAACGGCCGATGGCACTTCCTCGGCGCTTGTGAACCCGAGCCCGTTCTAGACCTTGGATGGTTCAACGAGAGTGCTTCGCGCGGATTACTCATGCACACTAAAGTATTCGGAAACTATGATGGCCCGGAAGATGTGGTGAACCAAGAGCACAATCTCACCGAGATAAACGTCACCGACAACTATGCTCCTACGCGCCGCGTAACCGTTGCCGTGGTCGACTCAACAGGCAAAGCCGTTGACGGCGCCAGGGTAGAGTTCAAGGTCTACAATTACGCCGAGTTCTACACCGTAGCCACTAAACAAACCGACGGTCTGGGTCGCTGCTCGTTCAGCGCAGGTCTGGGCGACATGATGGTTTGGACTTCCACAGCAGATGCAGCAGCCTACCAACGCGTCAGCTTTGCCACCGACGACCTCGTCACGCTAACCTTACGGCCCACAGCTGAGGTGCTCGCGTCTATGCCGTCATCGTTGGACATCACGCCACCAGCACCTTCAGCCAAGTTGCCCGAGGTAAGCGACAAACAAAGAGCCGAGAACAACCGCCGCCTGGCACTTGAGGATAGCATCCGACACGCCTATGAAGCCACGATGAAAGACCAGCGCATACGGGGCAATCAAGCCGTTATCACCACTTTCCGCGACAGCGCCAAAGCCCGCGGCTTCTCCTCTATGGCCGAGCAACTCATCGCCGCGCTCCCGGACAAGGACCTACAGGACGTCACTCTTGACGTGCTTATCGACAACCTTACAGCCAAGCATGACGCAGTGCTCACTGAGTTAGAGCGTTCCTATATACTGTCTCCTCGAATCGAGCGCGAGCGCTTGACGCCTTTCAAAGCCATCCTGAACAAGAACTTCAAGGACTTTGACGCCGCAGCTATCATAGCCTGGACAAAGAATAGTATCGAAATCATCGAGGGGCGCAATCCGCAGCATTTGCGCATCACACCTCTTGGCGTATTCAACAGCCGCAAGGCCGATGCCCTTGGTCGCGACATTTTCTTCGTTGCTGCCTGCCGTTCGGTAGGGATACCTGCGCGTATCAACGAGATAAACTCCAAGGTGCAGTATGTCGATTCCCTTGGTCAGTGGATTGACGTAGCCTTCGATGCGCCCGCCGATTCCACTTTATTAGCAGGTGATTCGCCGTCAGACTACGCTTCCGCTGCTACGCCTCAAGGTGTTCTGCGCCTATCGTACACGCCTGCTCAGTTTGTTCCCGATGCCAAATACTACACTCATTTCACCATCTCGCGCCTCGACGATGACAACCATCTGCAGCTGCTCACCTACCCAGAGGAATCCACATTCCAAAACACCTTCGCCGAAGGTGTTGAACTAGACATAGGCTCATACATCCTCACATGTGGCACTCGCATGGCCAACGGCGGCGTGCTGGCTTCCATGCAAAGCTTCGAAATCAGTGCTGACAGCCTCACCGAAGTGGCCTTCACCCTGCGCGAGAATGCCGATGAGATAGCAGTTATAGGCTCGCTCAACGCCGAGGACTTATATAAACCCTTAGAGCTTTCGACAACAGATAATAAGCTTCATGCCGGCGCTGCACCGACCTCGCTGCTCGCCACCTGCGGTCGTGGCTACTATATCCTCGGTTTTGTGGCTCCTAACCACGAGCCTACCAACCATGCCCTGCGTGATATCTCTCTCGTGAACAAGGACTTGGAAGGTTGGGGTCGGACTATCGTTCTATTGCTTGAGAACGAAAATGCAGCAGCACGCTTCAACACCGCTGAATTCTCAGGCCTGCCTGCAACGGTAGCCTGGGGCTGCGACATTAAAGGCGCCATACTCAAGGAGGCCATAGAGCATCAGCACCTGACCACCTCTGCCTTGCCCCTCTTCCTTATCTGCGACTCCTTCAATCGTGTCGTACATGTGCAACAGGGCTATACCATCGGTCTGGGCGAGCAACTCCTGAAAGTAATCAAGCAGTTGTAAGAGTTAAAAGTTAATAGTTAAAAGTTAAGAAAATGCGTAAATACATCCTTTCATTCCTGATTGCATCACTGATGCCGTTCACTGTTTCCGCACAAAGTGCGCGAAATATTCTCGATTCCACAGCAGCCCGCCTGTCTGCTCCGGGCGGCATAAAAGCCCAGTTCAAGGCAACACAATTCAACGGCACATCCGCTGAAGGCAATGCCACTGGCACACTGTTGCTACGCGGCCGGGCTTACCAGGTCACTACCAACGAGCTACTCACATGGTATGACGGCACCACACAATGGTCCATGATGCGCGGTGGCGACGAGGTAAACGTAACCACACCTAGCGAAGCCGAGCAGGCTCAACTTAACCCCGCAACACTTATCAACATCTATAAGAAAGGCTACAAATACACACTGAACAAGTCCACACTCCGTGGCCACAAGACCTTCGTGGTGCATCTGATAGCCAAGAACAAAAAGGCTTATTATCCAGAGATTTTCATCGATGTGGAGCAAGGCACCTATACCCCCTTGTGCTTCCGCGCCAAGCACGATGGCAACTGGATGCGTTTGTCTGTGCTCTCGTTCACGACTGGCCTCGACCTACCTGCCTCTGAATTCACTTTCCCCGCCAAGGACTATCCCAACGTGGAAGTGATTGACCTGAGATAAAATCATTCACCATCTGATTATTTACTACCGTTCAATAATCCCCAACCAAAATAATGGAACACATTAAATTACTTATTCTCGGCAGCGGCCCTGCAGGCTATACAGCTGCCATCTATGCCGGCCGCTCAGGCCTCACACCTATCATCTACGAAGGTCTGCAGCCTGGCGGACAACTCACCACCACCACCGAAGTGGAGAATTTCCCTGGCTTTGCCGAAGGAGTTGACGCCAACGAGCTCATGGACAGCATGCGCCAGCAGGCCATCCGCTTCGGAGCAGACATCCGCGAAGCCATGGCCATTCGCACAGACCTCAGCCAGCGCCCCTACCACGTATGGTTCGACGACGGCAGCGAAGCCACATGCGACAGCCTCATAATAGCCACTGGCGCTTCGGCCAAATACCTCGGCCTTGCCGACGAGGAGAAATACCGCGGCCAGGGCGTATCTGCCTGTGCCACCTGTGATGGTTTCTTCTACCGTCGCAAGCGCGTAGCTGTTGTTGGCGGCGGTGACACAGCTTGTGAGGAAGCCTCATATCTTGCCGGACTGGCCGAGAAGGTGTATCTCATCGTGCGGAAGCCCTATCTGCGTGCTTCACAGATTATGCAGGACCGCGTGCTGAACAATCCCAAGATTGAAGTCCTATTCGAGCACAACACGCTCGGACTCTATGGCGAAGAGGGTGTTGAAGGCGCTCATCTCGTGTTCCGCAAGGGCGAAGCCGACGAGCGCCGCTATGACCTGCCTATCGACGGCTTCTTCCTCGCCATAGGTCACAAGCCCAATTCCGATATCTTCCTGCCCTGGGTTAAGACCGACGAGATAGGTTATATCATCACCGAAGGCGATTCGCCCCGCACTGGCATTCCCGGTGTTTACGCCGCAGGAGACGTGGCTGACCCGCATTATCGTCAGGCCGTCATCGCTGCCGCCAGCGGAGCCAAAGCCGCCATTGAGGCCGAGAAATATCTCGCTTCGCTTTACGCCTAACCTGCGTCACCTTCACATGAAGGCTGTTCACAGGCACTCCAGTCCTACCTCTTAAGAAAGATTTTCAAACACAGAATAACTATGAACCGACTGCTAACCCACATTGTACTCCTCGTCGCCTTTGCCTGCGGCGCCTTGGCACAAAGCTATTCGCCAACAGGTTTTGGCGAGGCTACACCATTGAACGATAACTGGCGATTCACGCTCGACGACGACAGCGCCGCCATAGCACCAGCCTTCGATGACAGCCGATGGCAGCGCGTGCGTCTACCACACGACTGGGGGCGTTCTCTCCCCATGTCGCCTGACGCAGGCTCTTGCCAAGGCTATCTTCACGGAGGCATAGGCTGGTACCGCTGCCATTTTCAGGCTCCCACTGCCGAGTGCACATACATCTATTTCGAAGGCATTTACAACCGTGCCACTGTTTATATCAACGGTCATCGGTTGGGTTATCGGCCAAGCGGGTATGCTCCGCAGCTCTACGACCTCACGCCACACCTGAGCTCCGACAACGTCATAAGTGTGCGCGTAGACCATTCCCGTGAAAATGATTCACGCTGGTATACCGGTTCGGGCATCAATCGTCCCGTGTGGCTGGTCAGCGCCACGAAGAATCACTTTGCTCCTTGGGGCACATCGTGGAAGGTTAAGAGCCTTACCGCCAGCAGGGCTGTAGTTGAAATTTCAGCAGAAACAGCTCTCCCCGCCAGCGGTAGCAACGTGGCCATTGACATACTGGATGCCAATGGGAAAGTGGTGGCCAGCGGCAAGGGACAGACATGTAAGCTCACGGTGAACAAGCCCCGCGCCTGGACACTTGACACACCCTATCTTTATAAGATTCGCGCGCGCTTAACGGTCGGGGGCCGTGTGGTCGACGAATCCTTGGTACCGCTTGGCTTGCGCACTTTCCAGTTCTCACCCGACCGCGGCTTTGCCCTCAACGGCCAATGGATGAAGGTCAAAGGCGTTTGCGTGCATGATGATGCTGGAGTGCTTGGCACAGCAGTTCCCGCAGCTGTTTGGCGCAGCCGTCTTGCTACGCTCAAGAGCTTGGGCGTTAACGCAATACGCATGAGCCACAACCCACATGCGCCCATTGTCTACTCGCTCTGCGACAGCCTCGGACTGCTCGTTATGGATGAGGCGAGCGACGAATGGGAACTGCCTAAGCGCAAGTGGCTGAAGGGTTGGAACCAAGGTCGCCCGGGCTTCGAAGGCTCTTACGATTTCTTCGAGGAATGGATAGACCGCGATGTGGCTGACATGGTGCGAGTGAACCGCTGCCATCCAAGCATCTTCCTGTGGAGCATAGGTAATGAGGTCGACTATCCCAACGACCCATATTCACATCCCATCCTCGACGGCGGTACCGAAGGCTTCACCCAGCCCATGTACGGTGGATATAAGCCTTCGCAGCCTAATGCCGAACGCATAGGCATCATAGCTCAGCGACTGGCCAAAGTGGTGCGAAGCCTCGATGACTCACGCGCTGTGACCGGAGCCCTCGCCGGCGTGGTAATGAGCAACCAGACGGCTTACCCCGAGGCCGTTGACGTAGTGGGCTACAACTACACCGAGAGCCGCTATGCCGAAGACCACCGCCGCTATCCCAACCGCGTCATCTACGGCTCCGAGAACCGCCATGATATGCCCGCGTGGAAAGCAGTGCGCGACAACGATTTCATCTTCGGACAGTTCCTATGGACAGGCATCGACTACCTCGGCGAGAGCGGTGCATGGCCGGCACGAGGCTCGGAGGCTGGCTTGGTGGACCTCGCCGGCTATGTGAAGCCTCAAGGCCACTATCGTGCATCGCTCTGGAGTGAGAAGCCCGTGTGTTATATCGGAGCTTATCCCCGCAGCGGACAGGGACGTGGTGGCGCAGGCGGTAACCGTGGACGTCGGGGCGGCGACTTCGTATCATCATCAGCACCAGCCTCGTGGAACTACGCCGATGGTCAGGCCGTGCGCGTAGTTTGCTACACCAATGCTCCCACCGCCCGCCTCTTCCTCAACGGTCAGCCCATAGGCGGCGAGCCGGTGCGCGATGCTCAAACCGAGATACTCTACTGGGACATCAATTACGCTGCCGGCACGCTCCGTTGCGAAGCCGGCAATGGCGCCACTGCCGAGATATCAAGTTTCGGGCAGCCGGTCGCTTTAAGCGCAAAGACGGTCAACGAACAGCCGCTTAGTCAGGGTGACGTTGCCATCATCGACATCGAAGTGGTTGATGCCGATGGCCATCTCGTCTCGCTCTCAGATGCCAATATAAGCTGTTTTGCAGATCCGCCACTTCGACTTATCGGTCTTGAGAACGGAGACAACCGCGACACCGGCGACAAGAACTCCTTCTCGCGCCGCGCCAAGGGCGGGCGCCTGAAAGCTTACGTGGAGAGAGCGTCAATGCCGCAGCGCCAAGGTGCAGCCGCTATGCCCACCTCTGCCACTCCTGCAGTCCACTTCACTACACCGCTACTCAAGGGCATTGACGTGACACTGCAACTGCAATAGTTACAACAACATACCTTCCACCAAAGCCTCCCATGGGGAGGCTTTTTTTGTAAGGTCAGTTCCCTTATAACTCCCTAAGAAGAAACTACTTCCCTACAATTTCAAAATTAATTCACATTTTCTTTTGCTCTAATCATATTATTCTCTACTTTTGCGCCAAAATTCTAACCATGCAAGTTATATGAATCTGAAAAACTACCTTTACCTCGTGAGCATCGCTGCTTTGACGGCTGCCTGCTCCAATGCCGACGACCTCGGCGAAATGACGCCTTCTGAAACCTTTAGCGCACAGGCCATGCAGTCGGCGCCCGACGATGAAATGTTTGCACAGCGCAACGGCGAGAAACTGCTTACCGGAGCATACACAGACCCCGCCGACTACAGTCACTACTACAACGACCCCGTAATAGCTGAGCACGTCAACCGCCTGATGTGTGAAGCAGACACGAATATGGCCGCAGGCCTCAACAGTGTGGAAATCACCGACGAACACCTAGCTGAACTGAAGAGTTTTGTCGAAAGCACAATTCTCACAAACGAAACCAGGCAGTACGCCAAGATGATGTCTATACTCAAGTGGATTCGCGCAAACATCAAATACGACTACAATGACCAGGACGCCTACAGCGTGTTCAAGAACCGGGTAGCGGTGTGCCAAGGCTATTCCAACCTGATGGTGGCAATGCTCCATACTCAAGACATCAAAGCTACCGTGGCCACTGGTTTTCTGGCTAATACCGGCGGTCATGCCTGGGTGTATGCCCTGGCCGACGGCACATGGTTTGTAGCTGACCCCACAAACCGCAACACCGTCTACAGAATGAAAACTGACATAAACCAATACAAAGGCACTCTGCAACCTTGGAACATTGACATGCCCTTGGCACAGGACGACAAATTCGTTTACGATTTCCGCGACAAACATTTCAATATCCGGCAGGTCATTACCAGCGACGAACTGGTAAGCGTGCCGTTCGGAGCTCTCGGTTATCGTATCACTGCCTTCAACCCCATCGGCGGCATAAACGAGAATGTGCGCGAGCTCTACCTGAGCTCTAACATATTCTCTATCGGCGAATATGTTCAGGGCTTGCGTGAGCATGGTTCCAACCTCACCAACGTCTATGTACTCAATGCCAGCAACCGCTACATCAACGAATTTGATGGCTGCGTCTATAGCATCAAATACAATAGTGCCAACAAGACTACTACCTTCCTCAAACTGCTCTACGTCCCAGGCGGCAAACGCGAAATCAACTTTGCCCCCATGGCCAAGATTTCAAGCAAGCTCATCGAGGAACTGCCAAACGTAGAGATAATCCATTTCGACCCAGCCACCTTGGAGTTTGAGGACTTCTCCATAACGGGCGCGCCAAACCTGAAAGAGATTTACATTAACCAAAATGCCAAGACAAGCAGTAAGGCCTTCAACGACCTTCCTGCCGGATGCAAGATCATCCGCTACGATCCACTCGAGACAGGCATACGACCTATCTATATGTAGGCGGTTCGCCCAGCGTTTGCAGATAAATAGATTTTTTCAAACAACGAATTACAGAAATTCTTATTGATAATTGACGGAGATTGGCGGGTGGATACACTCACCAATCTCCGTTCTTCTTTTCATAAATCGTCGTTTCGCATTTGTTCACCCGAATGAACACAAAGAAAAGTATGTGCCTTCTGCTACATTATTGCCATAAATAATGTGTATTATCGGGGAATCACTCATGAACATCAGATGTGAAAAAACAGATGAATGAATCTTTTCGTGCTTTTTTTTATGATGATGTCGGTTTTTATTGTACTTTTGTTGTCGGAATCACTCACCTAAACGAACAAAAACGATATGAAACGCCCAGCCTGGACTGAAAAAGAAAACCTGAGAGCTATCATTTTCGGAGAAGACGACCGCCCGGATAGCAAATTCGACATAGCAATCATCATTGCCATTGCCATCAGCCTAGTCATACTCTTCGTGGAGAGCATGCCTTCGCTGCCGCCAACTTTCAAGCTCATCCTCACGTGGATGGAAGGCGTGCTCACCGTGCTCTTCACCATAGAGTACCTCCTCCGCCTCTACTGCGCCAAGAGCCGCCGCGGCTACGCCCTATCACTTTGGGGCATTATCGACCTCGTGGCCACCTTGCCGCCATATCTGGCCATCATCCTGCCCGGAGCCAGATATATGCTCATGCTCCGCAGCATACGATTCTTACGTATCTTCCGCATCTTCAGAGCCTTCGTCTTCATCAACGAAGGGCATCTGCTGCTCCGAGCTGTTGGACGGAGCCTAAACAAAATCACCGTCTATTTCCTCTTCGTGCTCATCCTCACTTGCTGCCTCGGAACCATAATGTTCATCATCGAGGGCAGTCAGCCAGGCTCTGCCTTCACCGACATCGGCACCAGCATCTACTGGGCCATAACCACTTTGAGCACTGTGGGCTACGGCGACATCACTCCCGTCACCTTCCTTGGCCGTCTGCTCAGCGGTTTCATCATGCTTCTGGGCTACACCATCATCGCAATCCCCACCGGCATCGTTTCCGCCTCGTTCATCGATGAAACGCGTGACCCCGTCCGCAACGGCCGCTGCCCTCGCTGCGATTCCAAAGTGCGTAAAGGCGACAAATTCTGCTCTCACTGTGGCGAGAAGCTTTGAGTAAGCAAAAGCTATTCAGCCAGTTCCTCATACGAACCCTTTGGACTTTCGAAACTTAAATACAAGACTCCTGAGTCCAACGAGTTTTCTGACATGCGGAGGAAGTGCGTATGTATAGTGGCGAACAGTTGTTCGCCACTATACACAAGTTTCCCTCGTTCTTCTCAACTAATCAACCCAGCCCCTTCAACCCAATCGTTTGCCCGAAAAAAACAAATTCGTTGATTGATTGATGATGATCGTGCAATTGCTGCATCATGATTGAGCAATCGACGCGATTGGTTCAATTGATTGAAACATATTATTCAATTATTCTACCATCATGGGCATTTAAGCATAAATGAACGGAAGAGCTATCAATTCTATAGGCCTGAGGAAGCCATTGTCGAATCGGGCAATTCGTAGTTGCCATCTAAGGTAAGGCGGAGAGGTGAAGTGGTAAAATTGCCATAGAGAGTGATAGTGTAGAAGAAGCGGCCTTGCTGACCCTCGGCAGGATGAAGCATGGCACGCACGGGGAGGTATTCGCCGGGCGCTATTTCCACCGTTGTATTTTTATCGTAGGTGCGCATGGCCGTTTCGCGTATGGTCTTCTTGGACCACCAGAGGAAGTGGGACTTCTTGACGGTCGTAACCGATTTGAGATAAGGGAGGAACAGATCCACGCTATCGCTGGAGGTTATTGCGCTGTCGATACGCAGAGTCGTGGGCCCTGTGTTCTGCAGCAACCACTCCTTGCCTGATGAATGGTCGGGCTCGTTGACAACCGTGCCGAGGTAACACTCAGCGTCGTCGCTCATCATAGTGATTTCCGTTGTGCTCTTCTTCAGACAACTGGTGAGCAGGCTGGCACATGCCAGCACTGCCACCAAAAGAAGGTTATTCTTTCTCATATTCTTGAATGTCTTATTCTTTATCCACACGGCTGACCTCGAAGTCGGTGGCAGAGAACCACTTGCCGAGCCAGGTCTTTCCCGTAAAGGCATCGTCGGAGGTGAGGCCGTAACGGATGACAGTGGGAGCGGCAACATGGATGGCGAAGGTGATGCGGTTCCAGCCGTAGCCTTTGTGGTTGTTGACCTCAACCAATTCACATTGCTTATTGCCATAAGCGACAGAGTCCGAGGGAATAGGAACGTCCTTGTGGTAATGGACGAACTTGTCGGCCTCTACCCAGATATCGCCTCCCGTGTTGCCCGTAGCAGGAATCTCCTTGAACTGAGGCTTCTGGTCGCCAACGATGACGTAGATGCAAGCTCCGGTGCCGTCGGAACGGGCTGCACAAGTGATACGGTAGGTGCCGGGCTGTAGGGTGTCAGTCCGCTCCACGCGGTAGCGCTGACGATGGTTGTCATCGTAGCAGTCAAGGTAACGGACATCGCGGTCGCCAGAGAGGTGTTGGCCTTTTGTCGTGAAGCGGTCGTTGCAGCCTTGAGCATTCAGAATGCGCCAGCCATTGTCCTGCAGGAATTCCCATTCATGGGGCTGGACATAGATGCCATCGTGCGTGTTCTCGACACGATCACGAAAATTGAACTCCTCCCATGTTCTTTGGCTGTACTCGTCCTCAGCCTTGATGAACTTCGGTATGCCATAGCCTGCTGCGGCTCCTGCTACGATGAGCCCTAAGAGCCACATCACGAGCAGGGCGATGCGCTGACGATAAGGCATCGACTGCATCTGCTTGAACTCATTCAAGAGGCTGTGGATGATGGCATAAGCTGTGATGGCGAGAACAACAGAGGCAGCAATTGCGAAAATATAGATCGGTATTTGCAGCTGCGGCAGAACAGTAGCAAACTCCTCCGACTGCGGAAATCCGCGACCAGTGAAAGCAGAGTCCATTGGATTCAGAGCTACTGCTGCCAAGCATACAATGCCCAAAAGACACAATCCAGCCACGAACACACCGAAAGCGTATATACACCAGCGGAAAAGAGTCGAGATAACCGTCCACAAGGCAGTGAAGAAGCCACCGATGCATCCGATTGTACCGCTAATGCAGCCAGAGGGACCGCGATGGCCCTTACCCCAAGAACCACCCCCGTCCCCTCCCGTCAGGGAAGGGTTAGACTGTGCGTAGCTATCCGCATTCAAACCGGGGGTCTCACCTCCCTGGCGGGAGGGGTCAAGGGTGGGTCTGGTAATCTCTTCCGCCAGATTCTGCGGATTCACCTCCTTACCCTTCATCCTCAGTTTATCCTCCGGTGTCTCGGCCACAGGCATGAGCACGGCGAGGAGGACGTAGGCGATAATGAGGGCGATGCCCCAGAAATAGATGTGGAAATAGAGGTATTGGTGAGGCAGGAACCACAAGAAGTTGTACGACGAACCTGCAAACGACAGCAGTACAATGGCGGAATAGCCCAAGCGCCACCAGAGCACATCGCCGCCAAAGTAAGCGGCGAAGCCAGAGAGGACGCCCATCAGTTTCTTGTCGTCGGGGTTGCGATAGAGGCGCTTGGAAGCCTTACTTGCCCCTCCTACAGCCCCCGAGGGGGCTTCTGTTGAATTGCCGGCTGAGGATGAAGCATCCGTAGCCCCCTCGGGGGCTGAATGGGGGGCCATCTCCTCCATCTCTTCCGGCTTCCCAATCCGATGTATAATCTCTGTGACGTGTTCGATAGTCACAGCTTCTACTCCCTGTGCCTTCAATTCGTCGAAGAGTTCGGCGATGCGAGCTTCAAGGTCTTCTGCTATCTCCTCGCCTCCCTCACGCGTGCGAAAATAATTACGGAGCGACTGCTCGTAGGTAGCGAGCATCTCGTAGGCATCCTCGTCGATGGCGAAGAGGCGTCCGCAAAGGTTGATGGTAATATTCTTTTTCATTTCTTCAAGTAGTTTACAGTGTTAGAGATTTCGCTCCAAGCCTTGTCCAGTTCATCGAGGAACTGGAGGCCGAGCGGAGTGAGTTCGTAGTACTTGCGAGGCGGCCCTTGCGTGCTCTCCTGCCATTCATAGGCGAGCAGGCCGTCCTTCTTCAGACGCGTCAGCAGCGGGTACAGGGTACCTTCGACCACCAGCAGTTCAGCTTCCTTCAGCTGCTGGATGATATCAGATGCGTAGGCCGGCTGCCGCTTCAAGAGCAATAGAATGCAGTATTCAAGCATCCCCTTGCGCATTTGAGATTTGGCATTTGTTACATCAATCATATAATCAATAAATTGAGATAAAATACAGATCAGCCACACCCTGGAAAAGGGAGCTCATTGCTGTCAGTTATTTGCCATGTGTATCACACCTCATCAAGGAGGGGACGGCGTGGACTTCACTCAGTCTTGTGGCATGATAATCCAAAGAATCAGGTAGACTATGCCGCCGCAGAAGACGGTGCAGAAAGTGAGTAACACCCAAAGTAGACGAAGCAGCTCTGCATCCCATCCGAAATACTCGGCCATTCCGCCACAGATACCTGCCAGCCATTTGTTGCTGCGTGAGCGAGTCAGTCTTTTCTGTGTCATAACATTAGCGTTTCTTTAATGTTTAACATTCTCTTTTCCAATGGTTTTCGCAATTCTTCAACAAGCAGGCGTCCCTTACTTGCATGAAAACCTTAGCTTAAGCGGTGGCAAATGTAGGCTAAATATTAGTACCTTGCAATACATAGTACTAATAAAATGCGATAAAATAACGTTATTTAACATTAAAGGTAGGAAAGCATAGTCTCTCCAATAAGGCAATTGCCAAAGATTGACAAATAGATTGATGTATATTGACAATAAAAAAACTTTGATTGTGGGGGGGGGATTTTATATCAATCTTCTCGTCAATATGTAGAAAGAAGCCCCCTCATCATTGAAGACGAGAGGGCCGATGTTATGAGAAATATGAATTAAGCTGTTAGAGCGTCATCGCTTTTAAGCGTTGTACTCCTGCCAGCTCTTAATCTTTATATCCTCGAGGTCCATAGTGGTGCAGGCCTCGATGAAAGCCTTGGCCAGACGGGTGTTGGTCATCAAGGGGATATTGTGGTCGATGGCTGCACGGCGAATGCGGTAGCCGTTGGTCAGCTCGCGCTTGGTGCGATTCTTCGGCACATTGATGATAAGGTCGAAGCGGTGCTGGGCGATAAGGGTGAGGACGTTCTGGTCGTCCTCCTCGTCGGGCCAGCTCACGGAACGTGCAAAGACGCCGTTTTCGTTGAGGAAGGCAGCCGTGCCGGCCGTGG
The DNA here is from genome assembly GCA_016286165.1 of Bacteroidaceae bacterium. Taxonomy (GTDB): domain Bacteria; phylum Bacteroidota; class Bacteroidia; order Bacteroidales; family Bacteroidaceae; genus Physcousia. The sequence continues at coordinate 50,536 of JAEESE010000016.1, forward strand.
CATAGACGTCGAGGCCTTTCTGCACCAGTTGACGGGCAGGTTCAAGCAAGTCGAGCTTGCCCTTGACACCACCAGACGAGATGAGCACAGCCTTCTTCGGGATGCGATAGCCTGTGGCGATGAGGGCATTGAGGAGAGCTTCATGAAGGTCATCGCCCAGACAACCTACCTCACCTGTGGAGCTCATATCCACGCCCAGGACGGGGTCGGCGTTCTGCAGACGCGCAAACGAGAACTGGCTGGCTTTAACTCCGATGCGGTCGATATCGAACTCGCTCTTCTCGGCTCGCTGATAGGGAGCGTCCAGCATGATCTTCGTGGCAGTCTCGATGAAGTTGCGCTTCAGGATCTTCGACACGAAGGGGAAGGAACGGGAAGCACGGAGATTACACTCGATAACCTTGACCTCACGGTTCTTGGCGAGGAACTGGATATTGAACGGTCCGCTGATATTGAGCTCAGCAGCAATCTTGCGCGATATCTTCTTCATCTGACGGATAGTGGAGAAATAGACGTTCTGAGCCGGGAAGACCATCGTGGCGTCGCCAGAGTGAACGCCGGCATATTCCACGTGTTCCGAGATGGCATATTCTACGATCTCGCCCTTGTCGGCAACGGCGTCGAACTCTATCTCCTTGGTCTCGGTCATGAACTTCGACACTACTACGGGGAATTCCTTCGACACCTCGGTGGCCATGTTGAGGAAGCGTTCTAGCTCCTCGTCGTCATAGCACACGTTCATCGCAGCGCCCGAGAGGACATAGGAGGGACGTACGAGTACGGGATAACCCACCTCGCTTACAAATTCCTTGATGTCATCGAGGCTGGTCAAGGCGCGCCAAGCGGGTTGGTCCACGCCGAGTTTATCGAGCATGGCCGAGAACTTATCGCGATTCTCGGCGCGGTCGATATCTACAGGCGAAGTGCCTAAAACAGGTACACCCTGGCGATGCAGCTTCATGGCGAGGTTGTTGGGAATCTGTCCGCCCACGCTGACGATGACACCTCGAGGCTGCTCGAGTTCGATGACGTCGAGGACGCGCTCCAAGGTCAGCTCGTCGAAATAAAGACGGTCACACATATCGTAGTCGGTCGAAACGGTCTCGGGGTTGTAGTTGATCATGATGCTCTTGTAGCCAAGCTTGCGCGCCGTGTTGATGGCGTTGACAGAGCACCAGTCAAACTCAACCGAAGAGCCGATGCGATAGGCTCCCGAGCCGAGGACGATGACGGACTTCTCGTTGTTGTAATAATTGATGTCGTGGAGGGGTTGGTATTTCTCGACGGGCGAACCGTTGGCGGCGGAGCCAAGGCTGAAGGCATCCTGGAATGCGGGAACGTGGGTGTAGGTGAAATAGAGGTAGTTGGTGAGCTCGGGATGCTCGCTGGCCACAGTGGGAATGCGCTTCACTGAAGGCAGAATGCCGCGCAGCTTGCGATAGCGGCGCACTTCGAGGTTCTCCTTTTCGAGGTTACCACCAGCGGGTTTGAGCACGAAACGTGCTATTTGGAAATCACTGAAGCCGGCCTGCTTCACTTCGAGCATGAAAGTGTCAGGCAGCTCTTCAAGGCTGTTGTAGCTCTCAAGCTGGTGCTTGAGGTCCACGATATGCTTCATGCGTTTGATGAACCATGGATCAATCTTTGTCAGCTGCTCGATTCGCTCCACGGTATAACCCTCCTCCAAGGCCTGTGCGATGGCGAAGATACGTAGGTCGGTAGGATTCTCGAGGGCGTCGTCGAGGTCGTCGAAATGAACATGCTCGTTGCCCACAAAACCGTGCATCCCCTGCCCTATCATGCGCAGGCCCTTCTGCAACATCTCTTCAAACGAACGGCCTATGCTCATGATTTCACCAACGCTCTTCATCGACGATCCGATCTGACGCGAAACGCCGACAAACTTGGTGAGGTCCCAACGCGGAATCTTGCAAATCATGTAGTCGAGCGAAGGTGCTACGTAAGCTGAGTTCGTGGTACCCATCTCGCCAATTTGGTCCAAGGTGTAGCCGAGGGCTATCTTGGCAGCGACGAAGGCGAGCGGATAACCGGTGGCCTTGGAAGCCAGGGCACTGGAGCGCGAGAGGCGTGCGTTGATCTCGATGATGCGGTAGTCGTTGGTCACGGCATTGAAGGCGAACTGTATGTTGCACTCGCCCACGATGCCAAGGTGCTTTACACATTTAATAGTAATATCCTGCAACATCTTCACCTGCTCGTCAGTCAGCGAACAAGTGGGCGCCACCACGATTGACTCGCCGGTATGAATGCCAAGTGGGTCGAAGTTCTCCATCGAGGCCACTGTGAAGCAGCGGTCGTTGGCATCGCGGATGCACTCGAACTCAATCTCCTTCCAACCCTTCAGGCTCTCCTCGACGAGGATCTGCGGTGCGAAGGTGAAGGCACTCTCGGCTATCTCGATGAACTTCTCCTCGTCGGGGCAGATACCGCTGCCGAGGCCGCCGAGTGCATAAGCCGAGCGAATCATGATGGGGAAGCCTATCTGGCGTGCAGCTTTCAAAGCATCGTCCATATTCTCCACGGCGTGGCTAACAGGCACCTTGAGGTTCACCTCAGCCAGCTTCTTGACGAAGAGGTCGCGGTCCTCGGTGTTCATGATGGCCTCAACGCTGGTGCCGAGCACCTCGACGCCGTATTCCTTCAGCGTGCCGTTGAGGTAAAGCTCCGTGCCGCAGTTCAATGCTGTCTGTCCGCCGAAAGCTAAAAGAATGCCGTCGGGGCGTTCTTTCTTGATGATTTCAGTTACAAAAAAGGGCGTCACCGGTTGGAAATAAACTTTGTCGGCAATGCCCTCAGAGGTTTGAATAGTAGCGATGTTTGGGTTGACGAGTACACTGGAGATACCTTCCTCGCGTAGCGCCTTCAGCGCCTGCGAACCACTGTAGTCGAACTCGCCAGCTTGTCCGATCTTAAGGGCACCGCTGCCTAAGACCAGCACCTTCTTCATTTCTTTTTTCATGTGTGTAAAGCTATTTTGTTAACTGAAAATGATGGTTTTATTCTTGTAAGTAAGAATCTTCCGTTCTATGTGTTTGCTTACTGCTCTTGAGAGGACGATTTTCTCCAAGTCCTTGCCCTTGTTGGCCAGGCTCTCGGGGGTGTCCTTGTGGCTGATACGCGTCACATCCTGTTCGATGATGGGACCAGCATCAAGGTCTGCCGTCACGTAGTGACTGGTGGCACCGATGATTTTCACACCACGCTCCCACGCCTGATGATAAGGCTTAGCGCCCACAAAGGCAGGCAGGAAAGAGTGGTGTATATTAATAATGTGGTGTGGATAGCGTGCTATCATGTCGTCGCTGATGATCTGCATGTAACGTGCCAGAACAATGAACGTCACGCGTTCGCGCTCCAGCAGTTCCTTCTCGGCAGCTTCCACCTCGGCCTTGTTCGAGTGGTCCTTATTGATAGACCTTACATAATAAGGTATGCTAAACTGCTCGGCCACGAAGCGCAAGTCCTCGTGGTTGCTCACAATGCAGGGAATGTCCACATTCCATTCGCCCGCCTTGTAGCGCGCCAAGAGATCATAGAGGCAGTGGCTCATCTTGCTTACGAAGATAGCCATACGGGGACGCTCATCGGAGAAATACAGATTGAAAGTCATCTGATAACGAGGAGCGTAGAGGGTGGAAAGGTATTCGCTGATTTTCTCGCGGGGGATGCGGAAGCAATCCAATTGCCACTCAATGCGCATGAAGAACATACTGTCCTCACGATCAACATACTGATCCAAATAGATGATATTGCCCTGATTATCGGTGATGAATTTAGTCACCTCGGAAATGATTCCAGGCTGATCGGGACAGTGTAGCAACAAGATGGCGCTTGCTTCCATAGGCAATTGATTGTTTGCTTCTGGGCTGCAAATTTAGTAAAAAAACGAGAGATTCACGATTAAAGTTTAAAGTTTTTGTTTCGTTTGCTTTCTTTTCTTGATATATTTCGCCTCATTTGCAATCTTTTTGCTACCTTTGCAGACCAAAAACATTCTACATTAAGCTTAAAACATTAAACTTTGAACTCTAAATGGTATATCCTGATAAGTTTGAAGAGAAAATAGGGATGAAGGAGATCCGCGCCATGTTGCGCGGCCACTGCCTTAGTGCGCTGGGCGAGCAGCGCGTTGATGAGATGGCGTTCACCGCCGATGCTACCCTCTTACAGGAACTGCACCAGCAGATAGGCGAGTTCGTGCGTATGGAGGAAGAGGCCGATGGCCTGCCCGACAGCGGCTTCTATGACCTCCGCCCCACCCTTCAACACATCCGCATCGAAGGAACATATATCGAAGTGGATGAGATGTTTGCGCTGCAAAGGGCGTTGGAATGCATTCAAGGGATAAGAAAAGTAATAGCGGAACCAGCCCCGGACTCCCCCCCCGCCCTTCCTGTTCGGGAGGGAGCAATTACCGAACAAGAATGGCTGTCATCGCAAAAAAGTGTGCCATACCCCGCTCTCGCACGCCTTGTCTATTCTCGATTTCCATTACATGCCGCTCCCTCCCTCACAGGGAGGACAGGGGGTGGGTCTGCTCTTCATCTCTTACGTCGCATCTCCCAAATCCTCGACAAATTCGGGCACGTGAAAGATTCAGCATCATCGGAGCTGGCGCGGATTCGTCGCGAGCTGGCAAGCGCCGAAGGCAGCGTGAGCCGCGTGCTGAACAATATATTAAGGAACGCGCAGGCGGAAGGAACGGTGGCACAGGACGTGGCTCCCACGATGCGCGACGGACGATTGGTCATCCCTGTGGCACCTGCCCTGAAACGTAAAATCAAGGGTATAGTACACGACGAGAGCGCCACTGGAAAGACGGTGTTCATAGAGCCGCAGGAAGTAGTCGAGGCTAACAACCGTATCCGTGAACTCGAGGGCGAGGAGAAGCGCGAAATCTTGCGCATCCTGCGCGAGTTCACCGATGAGGTTCGACCGATGGTGCCACAACTTTTAGACAGCTTCGAGATGCTTGCCGACGTAGAGTTCGTGCGGGCTAAAGCACACTTTGCCAAACAGATAGAGGCGTTCACCACGACGCAGCCACAGATAGCTAAGCACCCGCTCATCGACTGGACACTGGCCGTGCACCCACTGCTTCGTCGCTCACTGGAGAAGCACGGACGCAAGGTCGTGCCCCTGGAAATCGAGCTGACGCGTCGCCAGCGCATCCTGCTCATCTCTGGCCCCAATGCCGGTGGCAAAAGCGTGTGCCTGAAGACGGTGGGACTGCTGCAATACATGTTTCAATGCGGACTGCCCATCACCGTAGGCGAGCGTTCGCAGTTGGGCATTTTTGAACACATCATGATTGACATAGGCGACGAGCAGAGCATTGAAGATGAACTTTCAACCTATAGTTCTCACCTGCTGAATATGAAGCAGATGATGCGCCACGCCGACCCTGCCACGCTGCTGCTCATCGACGAGTTCGGCGGCGGGACGGAACCTCAAATCGGAGGTGCTATGGCCGAGGCCGTGATGAAGCGTTTCGTGGAGCGCGGAGCCTTCGGCATCATCACCACTCACTACCAGAACCTCAAACATTTTGCCGAGGAAACGGAGGGAGTTGTCAATGGCGCCATGCTCTATGACCGCCACCTGATGCAGCCGCTGTTCCAGCTACAGATCGGCCAGCCCGGCTCAAGCTTCGCCGTAGAGATAGCTCGCAAGATTGGCATCCCAGAAGATGTCATCGCCGACGCCTCGGACATCGTTGGCCGCGACTACATTAACGCCGACAAATGGCTGCAGGATATTGTGCGCGACCGCCGTTATTGGCAGCAGAAACGCGAGAACATCCATAGCCGCGAGAAGCAGATGGAGCAGACCATAGCCAAATACGAAGAAGAGATTGCCGAACTACAACGCAAGCGTAAGGAAATCATCCGTAAGGCGAAGGACGAAGCCGAACAACTGCTGCTCGACTCCAATGCTCGCATCGAACGCACTATCCGCGAGATACGCGAGTCACAGGCCGAGAAGGAAGAGACGCGCCGCGTTCGCCAGCAACTCGAGGACTTCCGCATCAAAGAAGTTGAAAACCGCGAGGGACTGGGCGACGAGGAGATAGAGCGCAAGATGGATAAGATCAGGAGGAGGCAGGAACGAAAAAGGACTTTAGGGAGGGAACAATCACCTTCGAACATCAGCGGACAGCCATATAGCAGCTCTACACATTCCACTCCTTCTCTAGGGAGGGCGGTGGGAGAGTCCGGGCTGGAGCCCGTCTATGTCCGCCTCAAAGGCCAGACCTCCGTGGGTCGACTCCTTTCAGTTGACGGCAAGAACGCCACGGTGCTATTCGGCCAAATGAAGACGACGGTGAAGATTGATAGGCTGGTGCCGGCACAGGAGCCTCAAAAACAGGAGTCACCTACGGGCGCCACCTTTGTCAGCCGCGATACCCAGAACCTCATGCGCGAGAAGTCATTGAATTTCAAGCAAGACATTGATGTACGAGGCATGCGGGGTGATGAAGCTCTCAACGCAATAACACATTACATCGACGATGCTATCCAAGTTGGCGTGGACCGCGTGCGCATCCTCCACGGCACCGGCACCGGAGCCCTACGTCAGATAATACGTCAGTACCTGCGTACCATTCCCGCCGTGCGTGATGCCCGCGACGAGCACGTTCAGTTTGGCGGCGCCGGCATCACGATTGTCGATTTCAATTAGGTCATTCGTGGAAGTCATTTGAACACCTTATCGACTTCCGGGATAAAAATGAAAAAAGTAGGGTGGGATGTAATATTTCGGCTTACTCCACCCCAACATGGACTGAAGCCATATTGAAGGGAACGAAAGCGTTGACCGGACAAATGACTATAGCGAACAAGGAGGCTGTTGACGGGCAAGAGATAATGACCCTGGAACTGAACGACTTCAAGTTCGACGCTATCGACCACTCATGCGTTTATTCTGTGAATGGAACGATTGATTTCCCTTTATACTCCAATTAATTCTCAATAAGACGTAATCATTAAGCCACTATATTCGAAAAAAAATCTTTTATAACAGCTTAATTGAAAAAAATGTCGTACCTTTGCGGCCGATATTAATGTACCCGCGCAATGGACGACAAGAAAACCACCTTTTCCGATAGCCGGCAGACACGTGCTTACGCAGCCTATTATGGGTTGTGGGTAGGCTTGTGTTGGGCGGCCAGCTTTGCCCTGTCGATGTATGCCTTGACTCACCCCAGCGTGGGTAGCCTCGGCCTCATCTTAGGGCTTTGCTCTTTGCCGCTTGGCGTATGGCTTATGCGCGGCTTTCGCCAGACTATAGCACCTCTGCCGCTCCGACGGGCATGGCACATGGCATGGATGATGTTCCTCGGCGCAGCTTTGATTTGCACGGCAACGCAATTCGTCTATTTCGCTTACTTCGACGGCGGACAGTTTGTGCGTTCCTATGGTGAGATGTTCCAGCAACCCGAGCTGCATGATATGATGCAGCAGATGATGCCCGGGCAGGATATCGACACCATGATGAACGAGGCGCTGACGGCTTTCAGCACTACCCCACCCTCGCAACTCGCGTTGCAGTTCCTGTTCTGGAATGTGTTGCTGGCCACCTTCTTCGCATTCCCCACCGCCCTCTTCTCATTCTCAAGGGATTTGCCCTAAACATTAAAACTATAAACGTTAAACGACACACGTTAAACGACAAACAAGAATGGATATCTCAGTAATTGTTCCGCTCTTCAACGAAGCCGAATCGCTGCCCGAACTGCACGCCTGGATTAAGCGCGTGATGGACGAGCATGGCTTCACCTATGAAATAATCTTCGTCAACGACGGCTCAACCGATACTTCGTGGCAGGTAATCGAAGGCCTTGCCGCCGAGAATAAAGAAGTGAAAGGCATCTGCTTCCGTCGTAACTACGGCAAGAGCCCTGCTCTCTTCTGCGGTTTCCGCAAGGCCGAGGGAGATGTGGTAATAACCATGGACGCCGACCTGCAAGACTCGCCCGACGAGATTCCCGAACTGCGCCGCAAGATTGTCGAGGATGGCTACGACCTCGTCAGCGGCTACAAGCAGAAGCGCTACGATCCGCTGTCGAAGACCATTCCCACCAAACTCTTCAATGCCACGGCAAGAGCCGTAAGCGGTATCAAGAACCTGCACGACTTCAACTGCGGCCTTAAGGCTTACCGCCGTGATGTGGTCAAGAATATCGAGGTTTACGGAGAAATGCACCGCTATATTCCCTACCTCGCCAAGAATGCCGGTTTCGATAAGATAGGCGAGCAGGTGGTGCACCATCAGGCACGCAAGTACGGCAAGACCAAGTTCGGCCTCGACCGTTTCGTCAACGGCTACCTGGACCTCATGACGCTGTGGTTCCTGAGCAAGTTCGGCAAGAAGCCTATGCACGTGTTCGGCCTTTGGGGTACGCTGATGTTCTTCATCGGTTTCATCGCCGTCATCGTAGTAGGCGCCTCCAAGCTATATGCCTTGTCCAAAGGTATTCCTGCACGCTTGGTTACCGACTCGCCTTATTTCTACATCGCACTTACGATGATGCTCCTCGGCACACAGCTCTTCGTAGCCGGTTTCCTTGGCGACCTCATCAGCCGCAACAGCGAGCAGCGCAACGATTATCAGATTTCCAAGGAGATTTAAACATCCACGCAGAATGAGTTTCAAACTTACATCACATAGTCTGTCGCCCTCCTTAGCGGGAGTGCTTTGGCTGTGTGTTTGCTGTTTGCTATTCGCCAGTTGCGACAATGTCTCATGCCCGCTCAACAACACAGTGGAGAGCGTCTACGGTTTCTACGCCGCTAATTACGACGACGCGGGTGATCTGATAACAGGCAGAGCCGTAAGCGTGGGCGACACCATCACTGTCACTGCCCTCGGCCCTGATACCGTGCTCGCCAACAAACTCGTCAACAAGAACAGTGTATCTCTGCCCGTAAGCTTCTTCAATGACGAAGATGTGTTTGTGTTTCGGTTTGCCGACCAAGAACAACGCATAGCCCACGACACCATTAGGGTGACGAAGACCAACCTGCGCCATTGGGACGATCCTTCGTGCCCTGTGCACATGTGGCACACCATAACATCAGTGCGCTATACGCACAACCTCATCGACACTCTTATCATCACCAACCCAACCGTCAACTACGATGGCCTCGAGAACATTCAGATATATTTCCGCACTGCTTCTTAGCCTTGCCATAAGCATAGCTGACGCACAGACGCCTGCTGATACCACGGCCGTGGAGCCGTCGGACAGCATTGTGACCGTGGGCGATTTGGTGAACAGCATTGCTGATAAAGTCAAAGGCAAGCACGAGAAGAAGATACACTTCATCAATGGTGCAGCCGTTGGCGCTGACATCGTGGGATGGGGCATGAAAGCATTAGGCTCTGATTGGCGGCACATGGAGGTGCTTGGTCGCATCAATATACTCGACAGATATTTCCCTATTGCCGAACTCGGCATAGGCGAGGCCAACCACGAAGGGCGCGACCTGGAGAACCGCTTCAAAGTGCGTGCTCCTTATTTCCGCGTAGGTGCCGACTACAACTTCAACAAGAAGCACAACGGCAACCGCATGACAGGCGGCTTGCGCTATGGTTTTTCGAAATACAACTACGACCTTTTCGTGGCAGAGCCTCTCACCGACCCCATCTGGGGAGGTTCCGAAGAGCTTGACCTCACAGGGCGCGATGGCCGCTGCCACTGGTTAGAAGTAGTCTTCGGCCTCGAGACACGCGTGTGGACCATCGTACACCTCGGTTGGGATATTCGTATTAAAGCCAAGCTCAGCCAGAAGAAAGCACCCGAAGGCCAGCCCTGGTACATCCCAGGCTACGGCAAGACAGACGGAAGCACCTGCTGGGGCGGCTCCTTCAAGCTCTTGTTTGACATATAAGTCCACACTCAAATAGTCCCTGCGAAGCCCCACCCTCAAATCCTCGCGCCCCTCAATTCCTCTCCTTCCCTTCAAATCGCTCCCAATCCTCCCCTCCCCGCAAATCGTCCCATCCCCGCAAATCGTCCCATCCCCCGCGAATCGTCCCGTCTTTTATGTTGCCGTTTTACGGCAACTCCCCACCTAATCCTTCCCTCCCCCAATGACCGATCCCCTCAACCCCGTAGATTCAGATCAAAAGTTCGAGCCTTTAACGCCCGGAGACGCCCCCAAGAGTCAGTGGCGGCGCTGGCACCTGCCCGTGCTCGCCTTGCTGGCCATAGGCTCCTACCTAATCATACAGAAGCAGAACGCCCCAGCTCCCTTCCAGCACGACGAAGGAGCTGTCTTCGGCACGTTCTACCACATCAGCTATCAGTCGCGCGAGAACCTCAAGACGGAAATCGAAGCCGAACTGCAAAAAGTGGACAACAGCCTCTCGATGTTCAATCAGCAGAGCACCCTAAGCCGTATAAACCAAGGCGACAGTTTGGCCACTGATTCATTGTTCCGCGAGGTGTTCAAGCTGGCCATGAGAGTGTCTGAGGCCACCAACGGAGCCTTCGACATCACTGTGGCGCCACTCGTTAATGCCTGGGGCTTCGGTTTCAAGAACCAAGCGCTACCCGACAGCGCCACCGTCGACAGCCTGCGTCAGCTCGTAGGTTGGCAACGCCTCAGTCTCGATGAGCAGGGGCTCTTGCACAAGGCCGATCCACGCATCGTGCTCGACTGCTCTGCCGTGGCCAAAGGGTTCGGTGTTGACGTAGTGGCAGATTTCTTACGCGCGCGGAACATTAATAATTTTATGGTGGAGATTGGAGGCGAAGTCGTCGTCAGTGGCAACAACACCAAAGGCAAGCCATGGCAAGTGGGCGTAAACAAACCCGTCGACGACCCTACAAGCACGTCTGCCGAGATTGACACGGTGCTTGCACTCACCGACCGCGCCATGGCCACCAGCGGCAACTATCGCAATTTCTACACCACCGAGGATGGTCGCCGTGTGGCTCACACCATCGACCCAGCCACCGGTTATCCCGTGCAGCACAACATCCTCAGCGCCACCGTTCTGGCGCCCACCTGTGCACAGGCCGACGCTTTTGCCACAGCCTTCATGGTCATGGGCCTTGACGGTGCAAAAGAAATCCTCCGGCATCACCCCGAGATAGAAGTCTATCTCATCTGTGATGAAGGAGGCAACAATAAGGTATATTCCACAATAAAATAACCTTGTTCAAAGCGTCAACCGCCCAAAACTATCGAAGGCACGGCGCGAGGAGAGCCACAGAGCAAGGATCAGGGATAGCATCGAGGCTGACATGGTGATGACTACAATCATCATCTGATATTTTACAGCCACATCTGGTGCCGAGCCGCCCAGAATCTGACCAATCATCGTGCCCGGCAGAGCTACTATACCCATCACCGCCATATTGGCAATGCACGGCGTAAAACTTTTGATAACGGCTTCACGCATGAAGGGCAGCCAAGCCTCGAAACGCGTGGCGCCGTTTCCCAGCAGATAGTAGTACGTCGCCTGCTCACGATCGATGCCGCTGTAGAACGTGCTCAGCGTCAGCACATTCACGCCCAGCATATTACCCATCAGGATGCCCATGATGGGGATGAAATAGCGCGCTGCAAAAGGATGGTCCAGCTGCAGCACAAGGCACAGGAAATAGAAGCCTACCACCAGAGCGGCCACGAAGAAGCTCGCGAACACGGGAACCCCCACGATGCGACGCGGCAACTTCGTACGCTCACCCAGAGTATGAGTCGCAATAACAGCCATCACGATGACCCACAGCGTGTTGATCCACGGGTTGTCCCATTCAAACAGGTAACGCAAGTAGATGGCAACGAGGAACAGCTGCACAATCATACGACCCGCAGCGATGAGCGTCGCGCGGACGAGACCCGTACGCAGTTTCCACAGGAAGAACAGCGGGATTAGCAGCAACAGCAGGCCGATGGCCAACGAGAGGTAAGAGATATCCATAACGCTATATTTGCTGCAAAGGTACATACAATTCCTTGGTTCCACAAATTTTTTTCAGAAGAAATAGTGTTTTTCCCCGATTTCAACCGCAGCTGTCATCGCCCCCTAGTGACCGATTTGCGTTAAATGAAGTTCTTGAAGCCGAAAATAGATTTTTTACCTGTATTTTGATGGCATATCCGCAATTTGTTGTACCTTTGCAGTCAGAACACGCGAAAAAGCCCATGATGGCTTGCCCCGAAGACATTATGTGATCACAAAATAGCGAAAAGATGAAGAAACATTTCATTTGGATGCTCGCCACCATCTTGACCCTCTGCGGCGCGATTAGTGCACAGGCACAAGTGATGAAAGCAGCCGACCTCGAGAAATATGCCAAGGAGAGGTACGGCACCAAGTGGCTCGAAGCTGCCAAGAACCTGTCCAAGGAACTGACGCTCGACAAGAATCAGAGCCTCACCTACCAGCAGGTCATCGAGGTGGCAGGAAAGATGAAGGACCAGCTCTACGTGGCGCTCAACTATTGGGCCACGGCGACCTTCAAGGACAATAATGCAATCACGCTCAACGACAAGGAGGCCGGGTGCATCATTATATCCCCCACCATCAAGGGCATCGCCCAGCACACCGGTACGCTCAACAAATATGCCGTCAGCATCACACCCGTCATACGCTTAGACATCAAGGAGGGACGCGTGCGCGTGACCTACACCGTGCAGAACTACGACGTGCTGGCCGACATCAGCGGTGGATGGCTCAGCCCCCCAGACACCGACGGGAAGGCAGGTGGCGACGCCAAGCGCAAGATTGACGACAAGACCAACAACAACCTCTACGACGAGCACTGGGAGATTGCCAAGCACTATCCCTTCGTCGAGAAAGACGCTCAGAAACGCACCTGCGCCAAGGCGCTCGTGATGACTCATGCCTACTCCAACGCCATCATCGCCAAGGTGGAAGAAGCCTTAAAGAGCGGCATCGTAGGCAACGAGGACGACGACTGGTGATTGCGAACCTAGTTCATGTAGGAACGAAAATGATATTTATGTGGTAAACAACATCATCCATAAGGTCAACAATACGCGCAGCTGCCTCTACGCCCTTCTCGCGATGTGCCTATTGGCGCTCGTCGCAGCTTGCAGCCACCGACCCGCAGCCGACTATCAGTTGGATTACACGGTCAGCCCTGACACGGCAGGACACTACCTGAACGTCCACCTCACATATGAGGCTGACAGCACCCTGCCCCACTCCGCCGACGTGGTGCTGACCATGCCACGCTGGGCACCAGGGTACTACGAGATGCTGGACTTCGCCAAGCACCTGACGGACTTCTGCGCACGGGACATGCAGGGCGAAGAACTCGCCTGGACGAAGGAGGGCTTGAACCGCTGGCGCGTGGCGCTGCCCAAGGACGGACGCATGGAGGTCAGCTACCGCGTCTATGCTAATGGGCGCGACGTGGCCTCAAGCCGTGTGGAGAGGGACATCGCCTTCGTGGCACCCAACGGCGTGTTCATGTACGTCGCCGGCGAGCAGACGCACCCCGTCAGCGTGCGCTTCATGCTGCCGGACGGATGGCAACACATCGCCACGGGCATGAGACCGCACGCCGACGACAGCTGCGCCTTCACCGCTCCGGACTTCGACGTCCTCTACGACTCGCCCCTGCTGCTGGGCAACTTCTATATAAAAAGGTTCGCGCACGAGAGCCACGACTACGAGTTCGCCCTGGAGACACCCGACGGCGCCGAGGAGATGGAACTCGAAGAGAACTTCAAGCGCATCGTGTCGGCCGCCACGAAAATGATGGGCGACGTGCCATACGACAACTACTGCCTCATCCACATGGGACAGGGCGAAGGCGGACTGGAGCACCTGAACTCACAAGCTTGCTACACCGACGGCACCTACCGCTTCGACACACGCCGCCAGGAGGTGAAGTTTCTGGCATTCGTGGCCCACGAATACTTCCACCTCTACAACGTCAAGTGCATCCGGCCCGCCGAGCTGTGGCCGCTGGACTATGACCACGAGGCGATTACGCCTATGCTATGGGTCAGCGAGGGACTGACCTGCTACTATGAGTTCCGGCTGCTGCGCAATGCCGGAATCACCACACCGGACGAGGCGCTGCAACTCATCTCCACCTACTTCTCGCTCTACGCGCCCTACGAGGGTCAGCACCACCAGAGCCTGCGCCAGAGCAGCTACGACATCTGGCTGAACTTCATGAACTCCGACGACAACACCCGCGACGTGCGCATCAACTATTACTTCAAGGGTCCCGTCATCGGGTTGCTTATGGACATTGACATCCGCCGCAAGACGCAGCAACAGAAATCGCTGGACGACGTGATGCGCCTGCTCTACCGACGCTTCTTCCACGAGCTCCATCGCGGATTCACCGAAGAGGAGTTCTGGAGTGCCTGCGCCGAAGTGGCCGGACAACCCCTGGCGGAAGTGCGGCACCTCGTAGAAACCACGGACGACATCCCCTACGAGAGCTACCTCACCGATGCCGGACTGCGCATAGACACCACCTCATGGAGCATCCGGCGCGTGGACAATCCCTCTCCCGCCCAGCGCGAGTTCCTCCGAGCCATGAGCCTGGAAGAATAGCGAGAAAACTTACAACAGACTATAGTCTCCCCATATCATGAATGAGTTGTGCTCCACCGCCCCCGACTACGTGTTCATCGACACCATCCTGCTGGCCTACCGCCTCGGACATGTGCGCTATGCGGAACAGAAAGCAGCGATGATCGCTGCTGCACGGACGGCCACGGACGCCATCTCCTTCCTGACAACGCTGGACCAACTCGGAGTAGGCAAGCGCTCCGACCTGTACACGCTCGTGGGTAAGATACTGTCGGCTCCGTCCTACTATCGGGCTCAACATTCGATGGTGCTGGGGCTGCGCTCCGCAGGGCAGGAGCCACCGTCCTTCCTCGACAATGAGCAGGTGCTGTTCCTGGCCGAGCCTGTGCTCACAGGCAAGCAGCAGAAGCTCTTCTACGAGACCTATTGGTGGTTTTCACACAACTATCAGCCCTCGTTCTGCGATCCCAAGCGCGGCCATTGCATAGGGGTTTATGCCACCGACCCGAAGGATAACGCCTCGGTGGTGGCCAACTTCGAGGACTACCTGTCGCGGCTCATGAACCACTCGTCACAGCGCATACGGGAGCGCTACGAGGATTTCCCGGCCGACATCATCATGGCCATCCTCAAGCGAGCCTTTCTCTGACTCTTATTTCTCTGTGGCTCTGCGCTTAATGGAGTCGGGTCTTATGAATTTCTCACCACAAAAGCGCGTAACGTCGCTATCAACATCATACCACCCGATGGCTCGTTCATTGTGATCTCTTGTGCTCGCACAGTCATTGCAACGAGGGCAAGCAGGATGGTGATGATCGTTTTCTTGTTCATTTCACTTCAAAGATTTCTTCAAGTTTTGTTTTCAGTTCCTTCCGATCCAAGTCTGTAGAGATTACGATGCCATCGGGGGCGATGAGAGCAAGAGTTGGAACTCCTGTAATACCATACTTTTCAGAGGCGGAAGTCCGATTGCTCTGCGAGGCAAGGGTCTCTCGCAGTTGCAGCCATGGAAGCTGATACTTGTCAACGGCGTTCAACCAACTATCTTTATCTTGGTCTACGGAAACGCCGATGATGCGCAAGCCGCGCTCGCCAAACATCTCATGCACCTGCTTCATCAAAGGAAATGAGGCAATACAAGGACCGCACCACGAAGCCCAAAAGTCTAACAGTACGTATTGCCCGTGACCTGCATATTCGGCGAGATGATGGAGCTGTCCGTCTGTCGTTTCCGCCTCAAAATCGGTGAAGTTCTTATTCGAGAGGTTGCTCTTCGTTTGCAACCCCCAATACTGTTTCCACACGTGGCTCATCGCTGGAAGATGCGCATAGGGAGCATCCTCGTGCATGAATACAGCGAGCTCTTTCAACGTCATATTCATGTGGTTAACGAAAAGATAGTATGCAGGCAAGCAGTTGTCGAGGTTTTGACTATAACTCTGGAAACGGAGCGAGTCAATTTTCGACCAAACCTCGTTGTAGCGACGTACACGCATGCTGTCTTCTGCCGTTTTCGTCGGCACCTCTCCTGAGATCATTTGCATGACATTCATCTGCTCGTCTTCCGTCAACCCATCCCACAACTGCTGCTCTATCTCGCGTTCTCGCATTTGTATCTGGACGAAACGGCTTTGTACATCGCTGCCCATCACCTCACCCGTGACAAGGTTGATGTGTGTCGGTGTTTCTTCCACAATGAAGTGAAGGTCATTTCCCTCATCATCGCCAATCTGAATGAAATGGTGACGCGGTAATCGTCCCTCAATACGAAATTGCCCATCTTTTACTGGTGCGTAATAATCCTTGCTTACCCCTTGCGGATATGGAGCACATTGCCACCACGTTACGCTATCGACCTCAGCATTCGTCGTGCCTGTAATGACGAAGTTGATGCTGTCCTCCACGATGGGTGTAAATGTTTGCCCCTGCCCCGCCATAGCAACAAGGGCGAGCAGGATGGTGACGATGGTTTTCTTGTTCATTGTTCTATTGTGGTATGAAAACAATAATTCATCTCGTGTGTTACATGGTCAGTCAGTGCGTTAGCAGTTGCTCTATGGCTGCGACAACGCTGCTGATATTGGAAGGCCGGGGTGCAGCACCTGGCATGAGCCGCCCCGCAGTATCTACAAGTCGATAGGTGGGAAAGCCACTTACTTCCAGATATTGCTCGATAGCACTTTCCTGTACTTTAGGCAGGTTGTAGTGGACGGCGTTGTCAGTGTCCAAATGCTTCTGGCTGATGAAGGTACGCCATGCATCTTCGGGGCTGTTGTTGCAGAAATAAAGATAGACAACGGGCTTGCCTTCCAGCCTTTTCTTCAGGTCGGGAACATGCTCAATCTCGGCACGACAAGGGCCGCACCATGTTCCCCATACGTCCACATAAACAACGTGACCGTGGAAAGGTGCTATGATACGCTCGAAGAGCTGCTTTCCGTTGGTGATCTCCTTCAGCTCTTCATCCGACACCCGTAGTGAAGCGGGCGTTCCCTCCTTGGGTATTGCCACAGCCTGTTTCCACAGACTCTCTTCCATGAAATCCTTGATTCTTTGATTGGCGTTATCGATGGACTGAAGAAGCAGGGGGTGTTGAATCTCCTGATGAGCCAGGTCCATCACACGTGGTGAAGCAACATGACTCTTGCCGTCGATGGCTTTCATGAAAGTCTGTGTTTTGAGGATTTCTCGGGAGGCATCGTCCATATCAAGTGAATTGATGACACTCACCTCAATAGGCACGCTCCGTTCGCTCTGTTCCCAGTCCCAGTATTGTGTGATGAGAGGCTTGCCTAAGATAGGGATTATGTCCGACTGAAAAGCATCGTTCAGGTCAACATCCCCGTTATAATTGGCGCGCAACGTCTGGAAACTCTTTACCTTCTGCAGTTCGTCATCGCTCAATTGCACTTTACCGTCCTGGCAGAGCTGCATAATGAAATCAGAGGGATCGGTCAGGCGTGTTTGGCGGATGTCTGTTAGTGCAGAGACATAATATTTGATAATAGTCCCAAAACCATAGCGGCACATCAAAGGCAGTTCCGAGCGTGTCCACTTCAATGGGTTCAGTTCTGCCTCTGTTTTCTCCAAGAGTTCTCTTTGGTTTTCACCAGCCGACGGCCAGCAGCATTTCAGGAGCATTGGACGGGCAAACTGATTCAGTATGTCATCTTGATAATAAGTCCGGAAACGACGGGAGAGATTGGGGCGGGAAGCATACAAAGAATCCATCCTTTCATGACACACCGCCATATAATGCCGCTGTTGCACGATGGTGCTGTCAATGGTCAGTTCGTCGGTCCTCACGAAGTCTGGCTGGAAATCACTGCCAATCAGTTCATTGTTGAATCGGGAAAATTTGCCGCCCATCACGTAGGTACGGTCATTCTTATCATCAATGTAAAACAACAGCGTGTCGCCTCCCTCTACTGCCAACAATCTCCATAAGGTGTGCTCCAACGGATGTTGGGAGTCGCTGAAGATGCCCATCACCGCAGGTCCCGCCACAGGCATCCTGACCTCGAAGCGGCCAAGCGCATCCACCGATGTGAGTTCCTTGACTTGTTTATCATTGAACATTCGGTTAATGAATGTCACAAATTCAGCCTTCTCTCTGTATGTGTTCACACAGACACGCAGAGTGACACTATCCTCCTTTGCTGGTATGCCGCTTGGCCATGCTGTTTCATCCTTGGACGGGTAATCTGGCAGACTCCTTGCGGTCAGCACTGAAGTCTTATGTTTCCTGCCGTCTATGGTAATCGTATTTTTCTTCAACCGTATCTCCTTCCGCTGTCCGTCCTTAGTCAGCACCACGCGCCCTTTCTCCACCTCTGCATAGATCCAATATTCGCAGTCATAGATGGCATACTCATCGAACAGCCCTATAAGCCATTCGCCCGTCGCCTCATCTCTCAGACAGAGGTCAAAGCCGGATTTCACTTGTCCCTGCCCTGCCACGGCGACAAGGGTGAGCAGGATGGTGATGATGGTTTTCTTCATTGAATCTATTCTTTATGGTTGATATTATTCATCTTTATGATAGCAAGAAGGATGCCAAAACGATAATGCTTTGATTATGAGCAAGCATCTGAAGTTCATCTGTCCATTATCGGACACCCAGGTGTTCATTTCCGAACACTCAGCGTTCAGATTCGCACACGCCTCTTGTTTGCAATGCTGTCACAACTGCATACACTTATATAACGCACAACGTTCACATTTGTCACACTCCGAAAGCGATTATTTAAGGAAGATTAACGGTTCTATGCCAACGTACTTCCTTATTCTCTATTTATAAACGTATTGTCCATTGTTTATGCAAAATCGGAATTCCTTTCCATATTTACATAAAGTTTCTCTTCTGCAAAGATTATGAGCGGATTAATTGTATGCGCCAGGTTCTTTTTGCTTTTTATTTAACGTTTCCAGACGTTGACAGCAGGCTTTCGAGCCTTGCTTCCACAGCCTCGGGGCTGATGGTGCGCCGCAGGAGGATGGTGCCGTCGGGGGCGAAGAGGATGAAGGCAGGGATGGCGGTGATGCCGTAAGTGGACATAGGTGTGGATTGGTAGATTTGCGGGAAGGGGATGTCGAGTTGTCCTACAGCACGTTCGGAGGCCTCGACGGGTTCTTTCATGGTGATGCCAATGACTTGCAAACCACGGTTGGCATAGCGGCGGGCAAGGTCTATCACCTGCGGCATACGTGCCATGCAAGGACCGCACCACGAAGCCCAGAAGTCGGCAAGGACATACTGCCCGCGACCTACGAAGTCCGAGAGACGTACTGGATGACCATCGCGTCCCACTCCCGTCAGTTCACGGAACAGGCATCCTTCATCGGTCTCGGCTGCAAGCGTCATATTCTCTTTCAAACGTTGTATATCTAAGTCGCCCTGCTGTCGTTCACTTAGGAGGCTGATGAGTGCCAAAGTCTCTGTGGGTGTGTAGCGCGTCTGCGTCATCTGAATGATGAACGGGCCGAGGGCATCGCCAGCGTGGCGTAGGACGATTTCGCGAACAAGTGAAAGGATGTGGCGTGCATGCTCCTCGTCTTTTGCAGGATCATAGCCGTCAACGGGATGAGCGAGGTAACTGAGAAGGGGCGAGAGGTCATCGTTCATCGGCGTTCCACTGGTATTGAGGAGTACGCTGTTGTCGAGATCGATGTCCAAGTTGACGGTTCCGTCCTCCAGCACGAAAGACATAATCCAGCCTGTTCTGCCTTCACGTTGGATGGCGCAGAAGGCAGGCTCCGTTAGGATCCCTTCTATAGGCTCTATCTGTCCGTCCTTAACGTTGAGCGTAGTCACTAAGCGTTGCGTCTTGACATCAATGACCATCAGGGTGTCCTGAGCCTCAGCGTTTGCAACGCGCCCCATGACTTTCCATTTCAGTTCCTGCGCTTGTGTCGAAAAAGCAAGCATCATCAGCAGCACTGCTGCCAGAAAGTTCTGTTTCATTGTTCATTCATTTTGGGTTATACCTTATTATAATACGTGCGCAAAGCCAGCTCATTTGGCATTGCGGCTGCAAAGGTACATTTTATGCCTGATTCCCTGCAAATTTTTTCCCTGACATTTGTCTGACATTTGCCTGACGCTTGCCCGAATCGAGAGGAAAACAGGTTGAAAATAGAAAATCCCCGACGAACTTCACAGCCCATCGGGGCGAGTTGAACTTTTGAAGCAGCGAGAGCCATGAGAGCTTGCTCTCTAATCAATAGAACCACAACAGGGTGAGCAGGACTTTGTTAATGGTCTAATACGTCAAAGGAAAAGGGGGAAAAATAAATTTTAACACAAATAGACTACAGACTACAGCCGCAATGGATTCCCTGTGCTGTAGTCTGTAGTCTGTTTTGAACAAAAATTTTTTTGCCTTACCAGAAATTATGGAGCCTTCCTCACTTGGAACCCTCAAAGGTTTCCGCCTGAACCCTTTAGGCTTTCTCCGCAAACCCTTTAGGCTTTCTCCGCAAACCCTTTAGGCTTTTTCCCAAGTTCCTCAAGGAAGCATCGCGACATCACTCGGGCACAAAGGAACTCCAGCTCCTTCACATCTTCACGCGCTCGCAGAACCTATTTTCTATTCTTCGGCAGCAGGTTGAACCTATATACGGCATGAGCCAGGATGTAGGAGGGACGGGTGTTGCGACGGGATTCCGACCATCCTGTTGCGCTGCCTCCCATGCTGACGGAGGTCAGCTGGCGCAGCAGGTCGATGCCTTCGAACTGGAAGCTCCAGTGACCGTTGAGGTCATACCTGGCATCCGCGTTCCAGATGAGGTAGCTTCGATTCAGAGCCTTGTTGACAAGACCTCTGTCGGTGGTCACGTTGAAGGTGGTGGTGAGGGACAGGCCGTGCCACACGGGAGTGCGCACGGCGGCACCGTAGCGGAGGTTGATGTAGTTCAAATCCGTGAAGCGCTGCTGCATGCTCCGCGTTTGACGCCAGTTGTATTTGACGTGCAGGCTGACGAGCCAGCCCTCATGGCTGTAGGTGAGCTCTGCATTGCCATAGAGGCCGAGCCTCTTTGCCGCACACAGGATCGCCTCGCCATCAGAAGCACTGCGGTCGTATTCGTTGCTGTTCTCAAGCGTCAGGTTCGCATCCGTGACGAACTGCCATTGACGCTGCCGGCCGAAATCCTTCTGGAAACGGCCGCTGACGTCTGCCTGCCAGTCGCCATCGACATTGCGGTTCTGGGCGGTGGTGACACCCGTCGCGGCATTGTTGTAGAACATACGCTTGACGACGTGCTGCTTGAGCAGACAATCCACACGCAGCGACGCAAAGGCATGTGCCTTGTCGTAACGATGCGAGTAGTTGATGGACGG
This sequence comes from Bacteroidaceae bacterium, assembly GCA_016286165.1. GTDB lineage: Bacteria > Bacteroidota > Bacteroidia > Bacteroidales > Bacteroidaceae > Physcousia. The sequence goes on from JAEESE010000016.1 coordinate 71,933, forward strand.
ATGGTGGACGTGACCGTTACGCAGATCCTTGTTGCCGATGCTGATCAACATTGGGTTGCTGTCATCCGTGCGGTCTGCCAACGACTCAAGCTCAGGAAGGAGCGTGCTGTAGGAATATCCCAGCGAGATACGCCACAACTGCAGCGAAACGGACGGGCTGGCAAGGACATTGCTCTTTGAAAGGTCCACGTCCGAGACCTGCCGCTCGTCACGCAGCCATCTGTTCTTCAACATAAGCGGCAGGGATAAGGAGCAGCCGAAGTTCTTCGAGAAATTATAGGTTCCCCGCGCGTTCAGCGTCTGGTTATACTCTGCAGTCAGCTTCTGGTAGCTGTTCTTCGGGTCGAGGACAGACTGCAGTATCGCCTCATCAGGCAGCTCTCCCCATGCTCCCCATGCATACGCCTCCATCAGCTCGTCTAAGTTATAGAGCCGCCTCTCACGGCTTTCGTGCCGGAGGTCTGACTTGAAGGACAAATCCACGCGCCCCGTCTTCTCGCCTTTGATGAACGACCATGCGTTGTAGTTCAAATCCACAATCAGTGTGCCCTGACTGATAGGATTCCTGGTATACTGACGCTTACGGTAGGACGGACTTGTCGCCGCTGTGTAATCTATGTTATTCTCCTGAGTTTCCTTCGTCGCATTAGACCAGAAATTGCCCATGAGAGAGAGGTTCAAAGGGCGCTTGAAGGAAGCCGGCTTTATTGTGGAACGGGCGATGAGACCGAGGTCAACGCCGTTCATGTTGTTCTCACTCTGCTGAGCCTGGCGGTTGATGGCATTAGGGCAGGACATGAATGCGTCGGTCGTCAGGCCGTTGATGCTGTCCACCAGCTCGTGCAGCGATTCATCCAGCAAGTCTGAGAAGGTGGCTGAGCGCTGTGAGGACTGTGACTTGGCCTTGGACAGGGTCAACCGTGGCTGAAGTTCCAGCGTGAAAGCCCTGGCAGGATAGAAGCACGAGCCGTTCCATGACAGCGAGAGGCTGCGACGGTCGGTCTGTGCAGTAGAAAGGCTGTGCAACTGGCCGTCAGTCAGGTATCTCATGCTTGATGATTCACTCTCCTGTATGTCCTTGGAGTCGGCGAACTTGAGCGACGAGCTGATCTTCAACCTGTTCTCGGGGCGCTCATAGGTGTAGTCCAGGCCGGCTATGGTGTGCCGCTGCTCACCCATCTCGTCCGTCTGATCACTCCACATCCCCTTGGAACGGGGCTTGCCTTTGTCGTTGACGTTGTTCAGCCCCGCATATCCCGAGAGGCTACGACGTTCGTTGTAGTGCAGGCCAAACAGGCGTTCCAGATAGAGATATTTGCTCTCGCCCTGCGTGGGCACACCGCTGGCCGACTCCACATTGGCGATGATGCCGTTCTGGTACTGCGGTTTCAGGCGCACATCCATGACCAACGGATCCGTCTCGCGAGCCTTCTTGCCCTTGTCCTCGCGCGTCAGATAGGCATTGCGAGGTACCCTGCGATAGACCTTCACCTTCTTCACCGTGAATGACGGCATGTTCTTCAGCGCTATCGTGGGGTCGCCGTGGAAGAAGTCACGTCCTTCGATGAGCAGCTCGGCAACAGGCTCACCCTTGACTGAAATCACCCCGTCGGGGCTGATACGCGCCTCCGGCAAAGCGTTGATCAGCTCATCAAGCATCGCACCGACAGACAGTTGAAGCAGGTCGGCATTGTAAACCAATGTATCGCCGTTCTGCACCATCAGGATCTTGGATGCCTTCACCGTCATCTCCCTCATGGTCGTTTCCGGTTCTTTGGTCGAGAGCGTATCCGTCTGCCCCTTCGCCGAGAGGGGAAGGAGGAGGCACATTAGGATTAACTGCTCCCGAAAAGAAGGGAGGCGATTAAGACTTATTTCCAGATGATGTAAAATGAAAGTCATAGGTTATATTTTAGAGATTGAACCGCTGCAAAAAGTACAATAATAGTCAGGTTTGAAAACTTATTCATCAAGAAAAACTTCACTTTAGTTCATTAATCGTAGTTGATTCAGTAAACTGTTTTTGTATTGCGATGCTTCACAACTGCTTCCACTTATAAGACGCAAAACGTTCGCATTTGTCACACTAAGAGCCGATATTTTAAGGAAGATAAACGGATATTCTACACCTGAGCGCTGAAGCACGCTTTCAAGTTTCCACGCTTAGAGGGGATATCAGATTGAAAATGAAAAATCCCCGACGAACTTCACAGCCCATCGGGGCGATTGAAGAAAATTTACCTTCAGGTGAATGAGTTCACCTAAATGCCTAGGCTTTTGCGTTTTCTTTCATTTTACTAACCTAATTCAATGTGTATAGATTTGCGATGCTTCACAACTGCTTACACTTATAATACGCCGAACGTTCGCATTTGTCACACTCCTAAGGCGATAATTTAAGGAAGATTAACGGGCTATGACTAACAGTAGCTTTATCGAAGCTATTACTTCTTAGGAGGTACGCTTGGTGCACCCTAAGAAGCCATGGGCACATGACTGAGTAGTTACGAAACAGAGCATTAAATGTTAAAAGACCTTTCATTGAGGGATTTAGGAACAAATAATAGCGAAAAACCTTTTGCATTCAAGCGGAAAGCAGTACCTTTGCATATGACAACTTACATAACTAATTACAGACAATTTACAACAGACTATAGTCTCCCCATATCATGAATGAGTTGTGCTCCACCGCCCCCGACTACGTGTTCATCGACACCATCCTGCTGGCCTACCGCCTCGGACATGTGCGCTATGCGGAACAGAAAGCAGCGATGATCGCTGCCGCACGGACGGCCACGGACGCCATCTCCTTCCTGACAACGCTGGACCAACTCGGAGTAGGCAAGCGCTCCGACCTGTACACGCTCGTGGGTAAGATACTGTCGGCTCCGTCCTACTATCGGGCTCAGCATTCGATAGTGCTGGGGCTGCGCTCCGCAGGGCAGGAGCCACCGTCCTTCCTCGACAATGAGCAGGTGCTGTTCCTGGCCGAGCCTGTGCTCACGGGCAAACAGCAGAAGCTCTTCTACGAGACCTATTGGTGGTTTTCACGCAACTATCAACCCTCGTTCTGCGATCCCAAGCGCGGCCATTGCATAGGGGTTTATGCCACCGAACCGAAGGATAACGCCTCGGTGGTGGCCAACTTCGAGGACTACCTGTCGCGGCTCATGAACCACTCGTCACAGCGCATACTGGAGCGCTACGAGGATTTCCCGGCCGACATCATCATGGCCATCCTCAAGCGTGCCTTTCTCTGACGGCTGAAGATATTCGAGAAGAAAAACCAATCTTTAAAACCATACCACTATGAAACGAGTTCTTTTATTGGCGATGCTGGGCTTCGTTGCCACCATCGCATTTGCGCAGAAACGCGTCAGCGCAAGCAGTCCCGACGGACAGACCACGGTCACGGTGACCATCAGCGACCGCATCTACTACGACGTGGAGAGCCACGGCGAGACGCTCTTCCAACAATGCCACATCGGCATGACCCTCCGCGATCGCACCCTGGGTGCCAAGCCTGTGCTGAAAGGCAAGAAGGTGCGTAAGGTCAGCGAGACCATCACGCCCATCCACCCCTTGAAGTTCAATAAGGTAGAGAACAACTACACGCTGCTCACGCTCACGATGGGCGGCGGCTACCAAGTGGAATGGCGCGTCTATGATGACGGCGTAGCCTACCGCTTCGTCACAGCCCTGAAGGGCGACATCGAGGTGATGAGCGAGGACGGCACGTGGCAGCTGGCAGCTCCCGCCAAGCTCGTGCTGCAGCAGACGGGCGGTTTCAAGACAGGCTGCGAGGAGCTTTACTCCGTCGTAGCCAGCAACGAATGGAAGACCGACGACAAGATGAGCGAACTGCCCATCCTCGTCATTGGCGAGCGCCAGAAGGTGCTCATCTCGGAGTTCGACCTCTTCGACTACCCCGGCACCTTCCTCAAGTCCGCAGGCGACAACGCCTTCACCATCCTACAGCCTAAAACACCCATTGAATTTGAGGACGGCAGCGACCGCAGCCACAAGATTCTCAAGGAGGCCGACTATGTAGCCAAGACCACCGGCACGCGCTCCTTCCCCTGGCGATATATGTACATCACGCAGAGCGACACCCAACTGCCCGAGAACACTATGCCCGTGCGCCTGGCTCCTGCCAACGCCATCGGCGACGTCAGCTGGATCAAGGTAGGTCAGACATGCTGGGACTGGCTCAACGGTATCCCTTACGGGCCCGACATCACGTTCAAGGCAGGCATCAACTTCGACACCTTTAAGTACTTCGTGGACTTTGCAGCCCGCAATGGCGTGGGTTATATTCTCATGGACGAAGGTTGGGCGCTGAACACGCGTGATCCCTTCCACACCAATCCCGATGTACACCTGCCCGAGCTCCTCGCTTACGCCAAGGACAAGGGCGTGGGCATCATCGTTTGGTTGCCGTGGCTGACCGTGGAACATAACATGGACCTCTTCGAGAAGTTCGAGGAGTGGGGCATCAAGGGCGTGAAGATTGACTTCATGGACCGTCAGGACCAATGGATGGTCAACTTCTACGAGCGCGCTGCCCGTGAAGCCGCCAAGCACCACATCTTCATCGACTTCCACGGCGCCTTCCACCCCAGCGGACTCGACTACAAGTACCCCAACGTGCTGACCTACGAAGGTGTGCGCGGCATGGAGTTCAACAGCCAATGCAAGCCCGACAACAGCTTGTGGCTGCCCTTCATCCGTAACGCCGTAGGCCCTATGGACTACACGCCCGGCTCGATGCTCAACTACCAGCCCGAGCACCATCATGGCGACCGCCCCATCTGCGCCGGTGTCGGCACGAAGGCTTTCAACATGGCCGTCTTCGTGCTCTTCGAGAGCAACCTGCAGATGCTGATGGACAACCCGTGCCGCTACGACCAGTGGCCCGACTGCCGCGACTTCCTCACCAGCGTGCCCGTCAACTGGGATGAAACGCGCGTTCTCGCAGCCGAAGCGGGGCAGTACTGCATCACCGCCAAGCGCCGAGGCGACAAGTGGTTCATCGGAGCCATCACCAACAACAACGGACGCGATATCACCATCAAGCTCGACTTCCTGCCCGCAGGCAAGCAGTACAAGATGCTCAGCTTCGCCGACGGCGTCAACGCCCACATCATGGCTATGGACTACCTCCGCCAGGAGAGCCAGGTCAGCAGCTCCACTACCCTACCCATCCACATGGTCCGCAACGGAGGCTGGTGCGCACGCATCGACCTCGGACAATAAGTTCGCCCTGAAGCGGAAAGCCGCTGCTCATCAGCTCAAAGCCCCGCCACGCCATCACGACGTAGCGGGGCTATTGTTTATTCGGTGCCGACGTCAGGACTCGTTGATTCTTATGGCCTGTGCTGTAGCCGATTATGAACAGTCGTTTCAGCTCGTAAGAACAAATGTATGACCCGAAAAAGTAAGGAATGTTGATTGCTTGATGATGATGAAGCAATTGCTTGATGATGATGAAGCAATTGCTTAATCATGATGCAGCAATTAGAAAAGTAGGATGCAGCGATTGAACGATTAGGATGCAGCGACCAAAAAGACAGGCCTCGTCGGCTGAAAGATTCAGTCAGACGAGGCCTGTCATCTATTGCATTTTCCTCACATGTGCTGTAGTGCTTCGACGGGTCGCTTGCGGCAAGCGCGCCAGGCTGGGACGAGGATGCCGAGGGTGACGACGGCGAGGAGGATGAGGTACTGGATGACACAGATGACGAGGTAGTGTATCCAGAAGATTTCCACCCAATTGCGCTCCCGTCCCGTGCCGCTCATGCTTAGGCCATCGGAGAGCTCCATGTTGATGGCGAACTGGAACCAGATGAGCTGGCCGACGATGCAGGCTGCGAGGGTGAGCAGGGCTGCTTCCGACCATATCATCTTGAAGATGTCGCGCCGCTTAGCGCCGAAACTGCGCATGATGCCGATGTCCTCCGTGCGCTTGCGCAGCTGCAGCCAGAAGGTGCCGAGGGTGCCGAGGACGACGTTCAGCAGGAACAGGGCCAGGAGGATGCCGAGGAGGGTGTTGGTGAGGTTGTAGTCTCTGTTGCCACTCCATGACGACTGCCAATCTTTATAGGTCTGGAGAGAGACGAGGAAGCGATTGCCGGCTTGCCTTAGTGCAAGAGCAGAGGGACTTGTGAGTTGGCTGATGAATGCTTCTGCATCGGCTTCGGGCTTCAGTCGGATGAGCATCTGAGGGGTTGCATTCTCTTGGATTACAGGAGTCAGAATGGAATAGGCATAGCGATCATTCTGCTGCAAGCGGAAATCCTCCACGACGCCCGCGATGGTGTAGCGGCTGACGATGACCGGCCCGCCTTGCTCCTGCAGCGCACGGTCGCTGAAGTCCCATTCCACTATGTGGCGCCCCACAACTTGGTCGGTATCGAAGATGGCCTGTGCCAGACTGCGGGTGATGACCACACCGTCCAAAGGACAATCCTCGGAGAGTTCCTTTGCCGAAGGACTGCCCTCAATGGGCGTCAGTCCCTGCGTCTCGAAGAACTGTTCATGCAGCAGAAACCCCTGCATGTAGGCTCCGCACCTGCGCGTGGAATCCGTCTCGGAAGCATAAGAACTGATGTTGTAGGTACCTTGGCCGATGATGAGCCCGGCAAAGCCTGCATGCTGCACCTCGGGCAGAGCACGGATCTGGTCGCGCAGGGCATAGAGGGAGGAGAGACCCTCTTGGCCCACCCCTAACCCCTCCCCAAGGGAGGGGAATCCGTTTCCGCTGGTATTCGCTACTGAGTTGTTTTCTACCTCTGGGGGCTCCCCTCCCTTGGGGAGGGGCTGGGGGTGGGCTATTCCCGTCTGCCCCACCAACAAGTGCTCCTTCTCGAACTCCCCGGCGGGACGACAGAAATAACGGTCGTAGGTGGTGACGACGAAGTGGTCAATGAAGTAGAAACTGAGGACGGTGATGAGGATAATCTCAGCAAAGACCCAGCCGTTCTGACGGCGATGGGACCAGAGGTTCTTGAGTATCATTTCTTCTGGTTTAGCGATTCTACAATAGGTTTGCGGAGCGAGGTCCACGAAGGTATAAGGGCGACCATGAGATTCAGGACGACACAGCAGAGGAAGACGATGAGGAAGAGCGTGGGCGTGAAGAACATATCAAATTCTATGGCGACGCTATCCACAGTTGAGAAGTTCCTCAGGAATGTTACACGGACAAAGTCACTGTAACGCACGGCGATGAGGAAGAGCCAGGAGAGCAACCAGCCCACGAGACCTCCGCAGAGTGTAAGGACGAGGTTCTCGTGGATGACCTCAAAGAGCAGCGTGCGCCGCTTGGCGCCGAAGGCCTTGCGGATGCCCATTTCCGGCAGGCGGGCTTCCATGCGGTTCGAGACGAGTCCCGTCAGGTTCAGGGCTGGCAGTAGCAGGAAGATGAGCATCAGAATGGCGGGCGGCATCAGGTTCTTCGCCTTATTAGTCGCGGACTCTTCATCTGGGTTGAAGAAATTCAGGCGGACGAAGAAATGCGAGTGTGCAGCCATCACGAAATGTACAGGTTCGCCTTCGGCAGAGGTCTGCGTAGCTTCATAGCGGCGGCGCAGCGGCTCCACTTCTTTGAGGAAGTCTTCCCGAGAAAAACCTTTCTTCAGCAGGACGCGCACGTTCAAGTCACCTTCATAGCTGTTGGCAGCGTCACTAAGGAAGTAGGGAGTATAGCATTCTGCGTATGAGAGCCCAACGAGCTGGCTGGCTCCTTCTACAATACCGACAACTCGAAAAAAGGCATTCGAGATTTGCAGCGTAGAGCCGAGGCTGGCTCCCAATTTATGGGCCAGTGCCTCCGTGATGACGCACACCGGTTCATGACTGCGGAACTCCTGCTCGTTGAACGGACGCCCTTCGAGGAAGTGGAAGTCATAGAGCTGGAAGAAGCGAGGGTCGCAGTAGATGCAGTCCTTCAATGATGGGTCGGAAGTGAGGGAGTCTTTCAGCGTAATGGTCTGCATACCCGTTAATACGCCGGTTGCCACCTCCACACACTCCAGCCGACTGAAGAGCTCGTCGATGGCGAGGGTGCTGCAACCGCCATGGTAAGTCCCGCCGGCTTCGCTGTCCTTGAAGTGGACGGTGGTGACATAGAGTGTGCGGTCGCGGTGTGTCTCGGGGTAGATATTCGCCAGCATGATATTTAGCACGATGGCGATGACCATTGCGGACGCAATCGCCACAGCCGTGCCTGCGATGTAGATGGCGGAGAAGAGCTTGTCCTCACGGATTAAGGCAAAGGAGTGAGAAAGAAGACCCCAAACAGACCCACCCCTCACCCTCCCTATAAGGGAGGGAGTGGAATGTATTTGACTGGATGTATTCATTATCATTTATGTTTATTGGCATTTAATATGTTTTTAAATCTTGAAGGTAACCACTCCCTCCCTCACAGGGTGCGAGGAAGACGGAACTATTAAGTGTTCTGGCTGGACTCGTTCGGGGGGTGGGTCTGTGGGGAGGGGGTCTTTTTACTGTATCTGCCGTCCGTCCAAGAACTTGATAATCCTATCGGTCTGTGCGGCCTGCTGCTCGTTGTGCGTCACCATAACGATGGTGCGGCCGTCCTCGCGGTTCAGTTTGTGGAGCAGTTCCATGATTTCGGCACCCATCTTCGAGTCGAGGTTACCCGTGGGTTCGTCGGCGAGGAGTATTTCGGGGTTGCCGATGATGGCGCGGGCGATGGCTACGCGCTGGCATTGTCCGCCGGAGAGCTGCGTTGGGCGGTGCTTCATGCGATGCGAGAGGCCTACGCGGGCAATGACTTCCTTGGCCAGACGCGTGCGCTCGCTGCGACCCACGCCACGATAGATGAGGGGCAGCATGACGTTGTCCAGTACGTTCAGCGTCGGGATGAGGTGAAAACTCTGGAAGACGAAGCCCAGCGTCTTGTTGCGGATCTCCGCCAGACGGTTGTCGCTCATCTTCGGGTCTATCACCTGACCGCACAACTCTATCTCGCCGCTGGTGGGTTCGTCTAAGAGTCCCATGATGTTGAGCAGCGTCGATTTGCCGCAGCCCGAAGGTCCCATGATGCTCAGGAACTCGCCCTTCTGCACTTCGAGATTCACATTCTCCAACGCCTGTGTCTCCACTTCGTCGGTACGGTAGATCTTGTTGATGCCAGTGAGGCGGATAACAAGACCCCCTCCCCGCTCCCCCTCAAGGGGGAGAGTGGAATGTGATTGACTGGGAGAGGACGTTTGAGCGGGCTGACTCGTTTGGTTTCTTGTTGAGTCGTTTTGATTTACTTGAGTATTCATACTTTTATACTTTATTGGTTTATAGTTTGTTTTCAATTCTTGAAGGTGACCACTCTCCCCCTTGAGGGGGAGCGGGGAGGGGGTCTTTATTCCTCCCTTATCGCCTCCACAATATTACTCCTGCTTATCCTCCACGCCGGGATGGCCGTGGCCACGAGCACGGTGCCTAATATAATAAGGTACACACATGCGGAGACGACGAGGAAGTGGGTGCCGAAGCTGTCGAACCAGAGTTTTTTGGGACCATAGGCGACGAGTTCTCCGGTGAAGAGCCCTTTGGAGGCCGCTATCTGGAAATAGATAATGCAGCCGAGAACGACGCTGACGGACGTGAGCAGCCATGCTTCGCGCAGGAAACCGAGGAATACGCTGCGCCGCGTGGCGCCGAAGGAACGCCGCACACCAGCCTCCTCGCGTCGTTGTTGTGTGTACATCAGCAGGGAACCAAAGACACCGAAGGCCAGGTTCACGGCAAAGAAGGCCGCTATGAGCAAGTTGCGGCGGTTATGACCGTTCACGCCGATACGCTCCGTCCGTTGCTCCAGAGCATGCTGGCCTGGCTGCATCTGGCGTATATAGAGGTGTTCCGTCACCAAGCCACGCATCAGTTCCTCTCCACGCTCCTCGATGAAGCGGGTGGCATTCACGCCATCGCGCAGCCGAAGAATGATCGGCGGCGTTGTCGTTCCTTCGGTGGTGCATCGGAACACCATGGAGCGGTCGCGGTCGAAAGCGTTGGCACGCACATCCTCCACCACGGCACGGATACGATAGGGTTGCCAGTGCTGCTGCTGTCCGTCGTCCCAATCCCAGAAGTAGCTCTGCACCTGTCGGCCGGCCACGTCTGTAGTGCCGAAGAGCGCAGTGGCAAAGGAACGGGTGACGATGATGTCCCGGTCATACTCGCAGCCCTGGGACAGCTCGCTTGTGGAAACACCTGGCGTGAGGGACTGAATGCCGAATATTTCGAACAGCGGAGAGTCCGGCCGGAACGAGTAATGGAAGGCGGTGAGTGTGTCGCCATCGACGCAATACTCGCGTGCTACTGTTGTAGTGTAGAACACGGGAGCCACCCCGTCGGCGACGTATGCCCTCTCCACCTCCTCACATTCTTTCACCTTTTCCAGGAGGTGGCGTATTTCGTCGTCGTAGGAATAGATTTGATGGTCCGACTCCTGTTGGCGATGGCTGCTGGCGATTTGCAGTTGCACCACCTTCTCAGCATCATAGCCCAAAGGCATGTGTGTGATGAAAGTGTTCACGATAACAGGGTCGAGTGTCCACCAGCACACCACCGTCACGAGCGTGAGTTCGGCCGCCAGCCACACCTTCGAGCGCCATCCGCCGCCTTCGCCCTGCTCCTCTTTCATCATGCCTTTCACAATGGGTTGTCTCAGGCTGAGCCAGGCAGGCAGCGCCGCTGCCAGCAGGTTCAGCAGCAGGCATACGAGCAATGCCGTGAGAAAGATGGCGGGAGCAAAGAGCATCTCGCCTTTCAACACAGGCACCGTCGCGTAGATGCCATTGCGGGTGGCGAAGAGATCAAAGACCCAGTCGCGCCAAGCGTAGATGGCCATCCAGGCCAGAAAGAGTCCTACGGCTCCGCCGATGAGCGTGAGCCGCAGATTCTCCTTGATGACCAGACTGAGCAGTGTGCGCCGCTTGGCACCGAAGGCCTTGCGGACGGACATCTCCGGCAGGCGGTGTTGCATCCGGGCGGCCACCATGCCGCTGAGGTTCAGGGCCGGCACCAACAAGAGCAACAGGATGGAGAGGGCCACGTACCACCAGAGGCTATGGCTGTTGTCTGCGAGGAATACGGCGGTGAGTCCTTG
>JAEESE010000017.1 GCA_016286165.1 Bacteroidaceae bacterium
GTTCTGGCTCCCCTCATCAGGCACGGATGGCCCAAGGGCAATCCTCTAAAGGCCTTCTTCACCCCTGCCTAAAATCCTACGCCCCTCTGGGGCTTTGTGCCAACTGCTATATTACGCCCAAAAACAACTCCCCCAAAAACAACAACTTCCAAGCAAGCTAATTCGCGAAAGTTAAAACTACTAACTAAAGCCCACAGACACAAAATGAGGCACTCGTTATTAATTCTTTTAATCTATTTCATCGTCAGTATTCCAGCGACAGCCCGCCCCTCTCGGGCATCTTCACCCGACGGGCGGCTTGTCCTGGAGATGACGGACGGCAAACTAAGCCTCAGCTACGGAGGGCAACCTGTGCTGTCGCTGCCATCGGTAGGTGTTACCACAACAACCCGTGGCCACGACCTTCGTTTCACCCGCATGAAATCAGCCGGGACTATCCGCGTAGATTATCAGATGCTTGCCGGCAAGCGTCTGCATTGCTTGAACCAAGGTCGCGAATATGTATACACCTACAAGGACGGAGCCGGAAAGCCCTTGCGCCTGGTAGTACGCCTGTTCAACGACGGCATGGCATTCCGCTATGAATTGAGCGACCTGCGCGATGAACGTCTCGTAGGCGAGCAGACCACTTACCGCATCGCCGAAGGTACACGCCGCTGGATGATGAGGTGGACCGATGGCTACGAAGGCTTCTTCCCACTCTCCACCACTGGCGAGGCAAGAAACAGGCATTGGGGCTATCCGGCACTCATCGAGCCGGCCGATGGCGTGTTCGCGCTCATCTCTGAATCCAATATCGAACGCCGTCAGAGCGCCTCTTCACTGAAGAATGAAGGCGCGGTAACAGACTATGTGGTCTTCCCCGACAAGAATGAAGTAGCATTGTCAGGCGAATGGCACACGCCCTGGCGCGTTGTCATTGTAGGCTCACTGGCCGATATCGTACAATCAACGCTTGTCACCGATCTGGCAGAACCTACGCAACTCACCGACACCTCATGGATTCACCCAGGTGTCGTGTCATGGGTCTATTGGGCCTACAACCATGGCAGCAACGACTACACTATCATTCAGAAATATGTAGACCTGGCAGTGGCATTGCATCTTCCCTACGTGCTCATTGATGCCGAGTGGGACGAGATGAAAGACGGGAAAACCATTGAAGACGCCGTAGCTTATGCCCGCCAGAAAGGTGTCCGTCCGATGATATGGTACAACTCCAGCGTAGGTTGGATAAACGGCGCTCCAGGCCCTAAGTTCCGTCTCAACAAGCCTGAAGACCGTGAGCGTGAGTTCGCTTGGTGCGAACGCATCGGTGTCGCCGGTGTGAAAGTAGACTTCTTCTCTGGCGACAACCAAATGAATATGGACTACTGTCTTGACCTGATTCAAAGTGCAGCCCGTCACCACCTGCTCATCAACTTCCATGGCGCAACCATCCCACGTGGCTGGCAACGCTCATATCCCAACCTCCTTACCACCGAGGGTGTCTATGGTGCCGAGTGGTACAACAACGTGCCGACGTTCACCAACCGCGCAGCAGTGCACAACGCCACTTTGCCCTTTACCCGTAACGTGATAGGCCCGATGGACTACACGCCTTGCGCGTTCTCAGACTCACAACACCCACATATCACAAGCCATGCCCATGAACTGGCTCTCACGGTGCTCTTCGAGAGTGGGCTCCAGCATTTGGCCGATCGCCCGGAGAGTTTCCTTGCGCAGCCACAAGCTGTGCAGCAATTCCTCTCGCAGCTGCCTGTCGCCTGGGATGAAACCCGCCTCGTGAGCGGCTATCCCGGCGAATATGCCATCATAGCACGCCGCAGTGGCCAGACTTGGTACGTGGCAGGAATCAACGGTCGTGATGAAGCAAGGCAGTTCGACCTTACAGCCCTTTCTTCAATTGTCACCGGCGCAAATGACGTCAGCTGTTTCCTCGATGGCAAAGAGGAGCGCTCCTGGCAGTTGAATAAATCTGCGACCCTGCCTACCAGCATTCATTGCCTGCCGCGCGGCGGTTTCGTACTCGTCATTAATCACTAAATACCACCACCGTCCTATGAAAACAAAATTGTTCTTTCTTTCATTGTTGATGACTATCGGTGCATACGCACAACCGATTTCAAATCCTATGCTTTGGGCCGACGTGCCTGACCCTGATGTCATTCGAGTAGGTGATACTTTCTATTTGGTAAGCACAACGATGCATTTAATGCCCGGCGCACCGATAATGGCCTCCAAGGACCTGAAAAACTGGGAAACCGTAGGCTACGTTTTCGACCGCTTGACGGATTCCCCGAAATACGACCTCCAAGAGGGCACTGTTTATGGCCGCGGCCAATGGGCTACTTCGCTGAAATACCACGATGGTAAGTTCTGGGCCCTTTTCGCTCCTAACGAAGGAGGTCCGATGGCCGACACTTATATCTGCACAGCTCCAAAAGCTGAGGGGCCGTGGACTATTCATTCACGTCTCCGCCATTTTCACGATGCCACTTTATTCTTTGACGACGACGGCACACCTTATGTGTTCTTCGGCACTGGCGAAATGTGCCAATTGTCGCGCGACCTGAAGAGCGTAGTGGAAGGCAGCTACCGCCACTACTTCGAGCGCGAGGAAGATGAGCGCGGTCTGCTCGAGGGCACTCGCGTTATCAAACACAACGGCACTTACTACGCATTGCTTATCTCGCATGTCTATGCTCCCGGCCGTCATCGCCGCGAAGTCTGCTATCGCACCAAGGACCTCAATGCCAAATGGGAAAAGAACGTCATCTTGGAGAGCGACTTCGGAGGCTTCTCATACTTGGCTCAAGGTACGATTGTTGACACCGAGGAAGGCGACTGGTACGGCATTATGTTCCAAGACCGCGGCGGTGTTGGGCGTGTTCTTACACTCTCTCCCGTACGGTGGATTGACGGCTGGCCTATGCTTGGCGACGAAAACGGTAAAGTGCCCGACACTATGCGCCCCTATAAGAGTGGGCAGCCCGAGAAGTCGATTATCTGCAGCGACGATTTCTCGGCAACGAAGTTAGGGCTGCATTGGCAGTGGAATCATAACCCCATTGATGATGCATGGTCGCTGACTGAACGTCCGGGCTGGCTGCGCCTGAAGACCAACCGTGTCGTCGAGAACCTTTATCTGGCTCCGAACACGCTGACACAGCGCATGGGAGGACCTCAGTGCAGCGGATTTGTAGTTCTTGACGTGTCTCATCTTAAGGATGGCGACTGCGCAGGACTTGCAGCCTTCAACAGTGACTCTGGCGTGCTCACTATCAAGAAGGACGGTAAGCGTCTCTCTCTGACCATGAGCGAACAGAAGGTAAAACTCAACAACCGCTCTAAAGCTGTAGAAAACGTTGAAGAGCGAGGCATTGAAGCCATAGACCTCAAGAATCCGAAGCTCATTTACCTACGCTTAGACGGCGATTTCCGTCCCGGACAACATGACGTGGCCAACTTCTACTACAGCCTTGACGGCCAGCAGTGGACGGCAATCGGCACGAAGAACTACCGCATGAACTTTGACTGGCAACGCTTCTTCATGGGCACTAAGTTCGGCATCTTCTGCTACGCCACCAAGAAGGCCGGGGGCTACGTAGACGTAGATGAGTTTGTTTACGAGACCAAGTAATATGAAGTCCTTCATTTATGAAGCGAATAAGATTCTTCATATACATATTATTCATTATTAGCTTTGGCTTCACCGCCACAGCCCAATCACTACGCCTGCCTGCACTGCTGTCCGATGGTGCAGTGCTTCAACGCGGCCGTCCTCTACCTCTTCATGGTTGGGCTGAGGCCGGTGCTGATGTCATTGTACATCTGGGGCGTAAGAGTTTCAAGACCACAGCAGCCCCCTCCGGACGATGGCAGGTTACACTGCCCGCGCAGAAGGCCGGCGGTCCTTTGACACTTACCGTTGAAAGCGGTTCCGAACGTATAGAGGTTAAAGATGTATGGATGGGCGACGTCTGGATGGTCAGCGGCCAGTCAAACATTGATATCCACATAGAGCGTGTATATCCTCAGTATGCAGCCGAAATCGAACGCGACAGCACCACGCGTGTTCGTTTGTTCAAGGTCGACAACACTACCGCTTTTGTCGGAGAAGCCGACGATGTGCACAGCCGTGACCGTTGGCAAACCCTCAGCAAGGCTCATGCCTGGCATTTCTCCGCTCTCGGTTATTTCCTTGGCAAACAGCTTGCTGCAGAAACTGGAGTAGTGCAAGGAATAATACAAAGCAGTTGGGGTGGAACGCCCATAGAGGCTTGGTTGCCCCTGGATTCTGTTGAGGCAATCCTTCCGATGATGGCAGCAGAGACGCGTTATTTTTCTGACGATGAACTCAACAGACGTGCAGCAGCAGCAAATGCCCGCGCAGCCCAACGCTGGTCTGCGATGCTCGACGAGAATGACCCCGGCATGCACGAAGGCTGGAACTCTCTTGATTTCAACGATAGCGAATGGCACCAAGCCAACCAGTTCGCGTTGCCTCTTGCCAGTACCAACCTGAGCGGCTCTTACTGGGCACGCCACCACATCACGATAGACAAGTCCCATGCCGGCCAGGCTGCAAAGCTATTCGTAGGCACTCTCGTCGATGCCGATTACACGTATATGAACGGGCGCCTTGTGGGACACACGGGTTATCAATACCCGCCACGCCGTTACCAAGTGCCGGCAGGAGTGCTGCGCGAAGGCGACAACGTACTCACCGTGCGCTTCGTTTGCCATGGTCTGAATCCTAAGTTCATATCAGAAAAACCCTATTATCTGGAGTTTGCCGACGGCGTACGCGTGCCGATAGGCGAAACGTGGCGCGTACACGAAGGAGCCTGCATGCCGCCACAGCCTTCGATGCCAGCTGGCAACCAGTACAATGCCAGCGTACTATGGAATGCTATGCTGGCACCCCTGGGCCCGCTTGCCCTGTCCGGTGTAGTATGGTATCAAGGCGAGAGCAATATTGACCGAGCCGAGATTTACGAGCGCGAGCTCGGGGCTTTGATGCGTTCATGGCGTCAACGTCTCGAACAGCCGGAGCTACCGTTTGCCATAGTGCAACTCGCAGGCTTTATGGCACCGAGCGCCGAACCTCAGGAAAGCAGTTGGCCTCGCCTGCGCGAGAGCCAGCGTCGTGCAGCCGTCGCCGATGCTCATGCTGCCATAGTACCAGCCCACGATCTTGGCGAGGCCAATGATATACATCCCCTGCGCAAGAAAGAGGTTGCCGAACGCGCCGTTCTAATCTTCAAATATCTGACCGGCAAGAAGGGTGCAGCGCAGCCTTTCCCCTCCATCACAAACGTAAGCTCAAAAGGCGAAGGCATAGAGATAACCTTTGACCAGCCTCTGCGCGAAGGGCCTGTTGTCGGGTTTGAAGTGGCTGATGCCACTGGCCGCTTTGCTAATACCGCAGCCACTGCCACGGGCTCAAAAGTCTTGCTCCACGCCAAAGGTCAGCGCGTACGCTATGCTTGGAAGGACAACCCCGTTGAGGCCGATTGCTCAGCAAAAGACACCAATAACCCCGCCCTGCCTTTCGAGGCAGAAGTTAAATAACACATTCCCTCAACCACAAATAAAACCAAACAACTATGAAACGACTCATCAGTCTCATGATGCTTGCATCCTGCATCTTCCCTGCCGTGAATGCACAGGGCCTTAAGGATGCCTACAAAGAGTATTTCACCATTGGCGTAGCTGTGAACCAGCGCAACGTCACTAACCCCGAACAGCAGGCACTCATTGCCCGCGAGTTCAACAGCGTAACGGCTGAGAATGACATGAAGCCGCAGCCCACGGAGCCGCGACAGGGTCAGTTCGACTTTACGCGTGCCGACCGTATCGCCAACTTCTGCCGTCAGCACGGCATCAAGATGCGTGGCCACTGTCTGATGTGGCATTCACAGATTGGCGAATGGATCTACAAGGACGAGCAGGGTAACCTGCTGCCCAAGGAAGAGTTCTTCAAGCGTATGCGCGAACATATCCACACCGTCGTCAGCCGCTACAAGGATGTCGTCTACGCTTGGGACGTGGTCAACGAAGCCATGACCGACGACCGCAACGCCACCGACCCCTATCGCCAGTCGCAGCTCTACCAGATTGCCGGCGACGAGTTCATCGCCCAGGCGTTCCGCTTTGCCCGCGAAGCAGACCCCAATGTGTTGCTGTTCTACAACGACTACAACGAAACAGACCCTGTGAAGAGTAAGCGCATCTTCGAGATGGTGAAGAAGATGAAAGCCAACGGAGTGCCCATCGACGGCATCGGCATGCAAGGCCACTACAATATCTACGGTCCTAAGGAGGACGAGATCGACGCCGCCATCACGCTCTACAAGCAGGTGGTTAAGCACATTCATATGACGGAGCTCGACGTGCGCGCCAACGAAGAGATGGGCGGTGCCCTGCAGTTCAGTCAGGAGGGCATGGCAGTGAGTGATTCCCTGAAGCAGCACCTTGCCGACCAGTATGCCCGTATCTTCCGCGTTCTGCGCAAGCACAAGGACGTCATCGACAACGTGACGTTCTGGAACCTCTCCGACCGCGATTCATGGCTTGGTGCACGCAACTATCCCCTGCCCTTCGATTCCGAATATCAGCCCAAGATGGCTTACGACTACATCAAGAATATGCGCAATCCCGAATGGCAGCTGCCGCAGCGTCCTCCCCGTCAGCCACGCCCGCAGGGACAGCAGAACCAGCAGAATCAGCGCCGTCGCGGACAACGTGGTCAGCAACAGCAGCGCGCGCCGTTCAATGCCGCCCTTGCCTTCCCCGAGAAAGCCGATGTGAAGGAGGACTTCAAGCCCTGCGCCACGAATCTTGCCCGTCAGGACTATCCCCAGGTCAACTCACAGGGTTACGTGCGTTTCCGCGTTGAGCTGCCCGAAGCCAAGTCGGTGGTCAGCACCATAGGCGGAGGCGGCGGCACACCGCTGCACCAGTGCTACGACGGCTCATGGGTTGGACAGACCCAGAAACCCGAGGACGAGGGCTTCCACTACTATCATCTCACTGTCGACGGCGGCTTGGTAACTGACCCCGGCACGCATATCTATGCCGGTGGCGCACGCTACGAGAGCGGTATCGAAGTACCAGCCCACGACCAGGATTTCTACGCCATCAAGAATATTCCGCATGGCAACATGAGCGAAGTGCTGTTCTGGAGCGAGAGCACAAAGCAGATGCGCCGTGCCTTCGTATATACACCGCCCACCTATGGCAAGGACAAGAAAAAATATCCTGTGCTCTACCTGCAGCATGGCTGGGGTGAGGACGAGACTTCATGGAGCCGTCAGGGGTGCGCCGGCATCATCATGGACAACCTGCTTGCCGAAGGCAAATGCGTGCCGTTCATCGTCGTGATGACCTATGGCATGACCAACGAAGTACGTTTCGGCGGTCTCGGCGATTTCACGGCCAAGGATTTCGAAACAGTGCTGGTTGATGAGCTGGTGCCTTTCATCGACAACAATTTCCGCACCATCGCCAAGAAGGGCTCTCGTGCCATGGCAGGCCTTTCGATGGGTGGCATGGAAACAAAGACCATTACCCTGCGCCGCCCCGAGGTGTTCGGCTACTATGGTCTGTTCAGCGGCGGCACCTACGCCCCCGAGGATATCAAGGACAAGAACCAGGTGAAGCTCATATTCGAGAGCTGCGGCAGCAAGGAGAATCCCGATGGCATTAACAGCTCCGTATCTGCCCTGAAAGCAGCCGGCTACAACGCCGTAGGCTATGTCTCTAACGGCACAGCCCACGAGTTCCTCACCTGGCGCCGCAGCCTCTATCAGATGGCGCAGCTTTTGTTCAAATAATTAATTAATCATCGCAAAAATCATGCACACAACAATTATTAAACGCTCAGTACTCTTCATCATCTTCTGCCTGGCATTAACCCTCACCATTTCTGCCCAACAGCGGCGACCCATAGATGCACAGCATCCACTATGGCTCGTGCACGTGGACGTATGGAACAAGGCTGATCCACAGAAGATTATCGACCTAATCCCCGACAAGGTGAAGCCGTACGTGTGCATGAACCTCTCACTCTCCTGCCAATACGACAAGGAGAAGAATGTCTACAAGATGCCACAGAATGCTGTGCGCACCTACAAGTCGTGGGCTTCCGTTTGCCAGCAAAACGGCCTGTGGTTCACATGCCAGCCGGCAAGCGGAGGCCACACGCACATTCAGGACAACGACCTCGAGACGTTTGAATATTTCTTCAAGCGCTACCCCAACTTCCTCGGTTGGAACTATGCCGAGCAGTTTTGGGGTTTCGACGAGGCCGGCGACCGCAGCTCCAGCACGCAGACATCGCGCATTGCCCTCTTCGCCAAGCTCGTGGAGATGTCTCATCAATATGGCGGCTTCCTTACAATATCGTTCTGCGGTAATATCTGGTCACATCTTCTGAACCCAGTAGGCATGATGAAGCGCAACCGCAACCTCCTGAACGCTTGCCGCCAGTATCCTGAGGCCATCCTGTGGCTATACAAGTACACCACCTCGTCGTGCTTCTACAACAACGAGAGCGTCACTTTCTCGCCCTTCATATCTGGCTTGGCCAAGAACTACGGTGTGCGCTATGACAACTGCGGTTGGAACGGCGCTCTCGACGCGCTCCTCGGCAAAGATCATGGAAAGAAATACCCCATTGCCGCCGGCATTGGCACCGTAATGGAACAGACAGCCGTCAACGGCGGTGCCGTTTGGGACGGTCCAGAGCTTATCTGGACAGAAGACTTCAAGGAAACAGATAAGACCACGGTCAGCAATTTCACACGCCGCAACTGGACCACTTACCCTGGTTTCAACAAGGCTTGGCTTGACATGTTCGAGAAGATAATCGACGGCGCCCTCTATATCCCCACGCGTGAAGAAGTGGTGGGCAAGACAAAGATTGTAGTGATAAACAACGTCACTTCCGGCAACGACGAGGACAAGTATGCAGCTTGGGGCGACCTCTACGACAACCTATACAAGCAGGACGATCCTTTCAACCGCGGCAATGGCCAGTGGATGGATAACTTCTGCTATTTCAAGAAGACTGGCCGCTACGGAGCCATTCCCGTGGCCATTGAGCTCTATGATGACTTGGCCAAGGCTATTCCTGTGCAAGTCAAAAAGACGGCACGCTCTTCGCGCTGGAGCACTCTCGCCCGCAAGGTAAAGGATTTCAACGACCAATATCCTGAGGTCTCAACTGGTGACCTCTACGTTAACCGCTACCGCAACCAACTCGTTACCTACACACCCTACACCTATTTAAACAAGAAAACCACAGCATCAGCAAAGATTCCGTGTCAATACAACACGTGCGATAGCCTCTACCTTACCTATGGCAAGCTTAGCAGCGGTCTCGTGCGCGAATATGCCGACCATATCGACTTCTATCTCAACAATTTCCGCACCGACACTACCACGCAAGTCGTTGACCAACTGATCATCAAAGGTGCAACAACCGAGCCTTCGTTCAAACTTACTAAGCGTTTAGGCACGCCCGCTACAGCTACGGCCAACTGGGATGCCGAGAATGCTCTCTACACACTTAGTGTCAAACACATGGGGCCTGTCGATGTCACCATCAACTGCTCAGGTGCCGGTGAGGAACGCCTTACTGATTTCCTACCAAATGCCGCACTCGAACTGCCCAAGCAGCCTGAGCCTTTCTTCGGCGAAATCGTCATTGAGGCCGAGGATATGGACTACAAGAGCATTAAGAGCTGCGTGCTCGATCCCTATAATTGGTACCCAGATGTACGTGGTCATGCCGGCAACGGATTCATGGATATGGGCACCAATACAGCAGGTGCTCTTCGCCACCAACTGAAGCTGCAGCAAGGCGGTGACTATGAGATTGCCATCAGATACTCCAACACATCAAAAGCTGCAACCCTCAACGTCAATGTCAATGGCACACGTTCCAACATCACCATCGACAAAGTGCCTATGAACGAATGGCGCAAGGCTGTTGTCAGTGCCACGCTCAAAGAAGGCAGCAACACACTGACTATAACCAATAACAAGGGTATCAGTATGTACATCGATCAGATCTCCTACATGCCTGCCGGTGTCGAAGTGGAGAAGTTTGCCATAACCATTCGCGACACTGAGCACGGCTCCGCCACAGCTGACGTAGTCGAAGCAGCTGAAGGCACAGTAGTTCACCTTACGGCGGAGCCCGAGGCTGGTTATGCACTCACAGGATGGGTTGTTGAACACGGCAACATCACCATTGCCGACGACAACACCTTTACCATGCCCGACGACAACGTCACCATAGCCCCAATCTTTGTCGATATGACGGCTGTTTACATTCTCGACTACACCAACGTCCTCGGCGGCGCCATTCCTGAAGGCTGGCGTGTGGTACAAGGCGATAATGATATCCACGAATACCCCAATACTTACGGTGCTGGCGGCGGTTCTCGTGTCATGACAGGCTTCACAGGCTATCAGGGCAAGGGACTTTACTGGCGTGTGGTAAGCGCCGAATACGGTCGTCAGAGCGCATACAAGCTGCATCTGGTGCCCGGCTCTTACAAACTCACCTTTGCCTGCGCCGCATGGAAAGGCACCCCGAAGTACCGTGCACGCATTCTCGGAGCTGCAGATGCTATTATAGCCCAATCGCCCGTCTACAGCGCCACGCCCAATGTCAACGGCAACACTGCTGCCAACATTACCTCGGCAAAGACATACGAGTTGCCTTTCGAGATTACCACCGAAGGCGACTACGTCATCAGTTTTGTCAACAACGGTACAGGCTTCGATGAGTTCCTCCTCCTCGAATGCCGCGTCAACTCTGTCCTGATCGATGGAATATTCGCTGAGCGAATCAACGATGGGCAACAGGCAATAGACAACGAAGCCATCTTCAACACCCTCGGTTTGCGTCAGCCTTCGCTACGCCGCGGTTTGAATATCGTTGCCACACCTGATGGCAAGGCCCGTAAGATATTGGTAAAATAATCAACCTGTTAATGATTTAACTGTAACTGCTGCCAATATGATTAGACATATCATAGTTTCTCTCCTATTCTTGGCACTTCCGTTCATAGCCTCCGCTCAGAACCCAATCATCTGCGACCGCTACACTCCGGATCCAGCGCCATACGTCCACAACGACACACTCTACCTTTTTGTCGACCACGACGAAGACGTAACACTCAACGGTTATTTCACAATGAAAGACTGGCTGCTCTACAGCACCGTGGACATGGTCAACTGGACATATCGTGGTACACCTCTCACGTCAAAAACGTTCTCGGCGTGGGCAAAGCAAGACAACGACTGCTGGGCGAGCCAGTGTATTGAGCGCAACGGGAAATGGTATTGGTACGTTACCGCAACGATCAAAGGAGAGGCTTACCCTGGCATCGGCGTTGCCGTGGCTGACTCACCGGCAGGTCCCTATAAGGATCCCATCCGCAAGCCGTTGGTGAAGGGTTGGTTCAAGATAGATCCCACAGTTTTCATCGACGACAATAATCAAGCCTACCTCTTCTATGGCAACAACATGCTGTGGTACACCAAGTTGACGCGTAGCATGACAGCAATAAGCGGTGGTGAGATAGAGGTGAAGACGAAGGACGAGAGCGCTTTCGGGCCTTTTAAAGGCTACGAAGACAATGGAACTCCAAAGACAAACTTCGAGGAGGCCTCGTGGATTTACAAGCGCAATGGCAAGTACTATCTCGAATATGCCGCGGGCGGTGTGCCCGAGTATTGGGCTTATAGCACTGCCGATAAGATTACGGGGCCGTGGACTTACCAAGGAAAAATTATGGGGCAAGCCGACGGCAGCTTTACCATCCACGGCGGCAGTGTGGAGTTCCGCGGGCATCACTACATGTTCTATCACAACGGCAAGCTGCCTGGCGGCGGAGGTTTCAAACGCGCAACTTGTGTAGAGGAATTCACACCCAACGAGGACGGCACCATACCCTTCATTTCATTTACGACCAAAGGTGTGCAGCCCCTGCAAGCCGTCAACCCCTTCGAACTTCAGCAAGCTGAGACCATCAACCAGAGCTCCGGCATCCTCTGCGAAGGTGACTACAACGGCTGCTATGTTACCAACATCAATTCGGGCGACTATATCAAAGTGCGTAACGTGGACTTCGGAGAAGAGGGAGCCACTTCTTTTACTGCACGCGTGCGCGGCGGAGCACGTAAGGGGACCCTTGCCATACGCGTAGGCAGCAAGTCCGGTTCCATCAAAGGCCGAGTCACAGTGGATGCCTCCAATCAAGGTGAATGGACCGACGTCTCATGCGAGCTCTCGGCTGCCATTAAAGGTGTCGTGGACCTCTTCTTCACCTTCTCCGGCAGTGGTACACTCTTCGATTTCGACAGCTGGCAGTTCGGGCATGACGACCTCACCGCAATCGACATACTTCCTCAACCTAAAGCGCCCACCTCTAATGTAATCTACGACCTCAATGGTATTCCCCATCCCTCTTTCCCTACAGCAAAGGGTATTTACGTAAGAAGCGGACGCAAGATTTTAGTTCAATAACTGATACCGATTGCATAACTGAATAAATCGCTCGTTCTGGATTTCCGAACGGGCGATTTCTTATTTCCAACCGATGTCCGGAATGGCCTTACGGCTTGCATAGGACGTGTATTGAAGGGTAAAAGGATGTTATGTGACAATTCAAAAAGATTTTGATACATTATCTTAAGATGCATCCGACAAAAATGACTACCTTTGTAGCGCAATACAAACAACGACAAACTATAAGCTTTATGAAACGAACATTTCTCATTTCTTGCTTTACGCTATTCCTCGGAGCACTTAGCTTCGCCCAGCAACAGCCTCCGAAACCTACACGTGCCGAACTGACAGCTGCGGCGCATTACCGCAACCCCTTCGTGCAGACATGCTACACCACCGACCCTGCGCCGCTCAACGTGGGCGACTCGGTGCTCTACGTGTTCACAGGTCACGACGAGGAGGGCGCCGACTTTTTCTGGATGCAGGAGTGGCGCGTCTATAGCACACGCGACATGGTCAACTGGACAGACCACGGCTCGCCCCTGGCCTTGGAGAGTTTCTCGTGGGCCGATGACCGCGCATGGGCTGCACAGGTGATTGAACGCAACGGCAAGTTCTACTGGTATGTATGCGCTCATTCTACGATTTCGGGCGGCATGGCCATCGGCGTGGCTGTCGCTAACCGCCCCGAAGGACCTTATCGCGATGCACTCGGTCGTCCGTTGTACGAGAACGGCTCGTGGGACCATATCGACCCCACTGTTTGGATTGACGACCAGGGACAGGCCTGGCTCGCATGGGGCAATCCCCGCGTCTATGTGCTACAATTGCAGGACGACATGATCCATGCCAAGGGCGACGTGCAATTAGTGGACATGACCGAGGAGGGCTTCGGCTCGCCCGTGGGACGTGATCGCGAGCAGGGCAAGAAGTACAAGGACAGCTATGTCGAGGGTCCCTGGCTCATACAGCGGAACCCGCGCCTCTGGCATCTCCTCTATGCTGCCGGCGGCGTGCCCGAGCACATCAGCTACAGCTCGGCGCCCTCACCCCTCGGCCCCTGGCACTACGAAGGCGAAATCATGCCCCTTGGCGGCACCGACTCATTTACCAACCACTGCGGCGTAGCCGACTTCAAGGGACATCATTATTTCTTCTACCACACCGGCCATCTGCCCGGCGGTGGCGGTTTCGGTCGTAGCGCTGCCGTGGAGGAGTTCAAATACACCGACGACGGACGTTTCCCCACCATCAAGCCGACACGTGAAGGCGTGCAGCCCATCGCCACCTTCAACCCCTATCGCGCCGTGTCGGCTGCCACGATGGCCTACAGCTATGGATTGAAGACGAAGCAATACAGGCGTATCTACACAGGGCCTCCCACCGATGCCTCACGGATGGTCCATGTTTATGTCACCTCTATCCACGACGGCGACTGGATGCGACTGGACAATGTTGATTTCGGGCAGTTCGGCGCTCGCGAGTTCACCGTTCGTGCCGCTTCGGGTTTGCGTGGCGGACGCATCGAGCTGCGCGTGGACAGCCTCAAAGGACGCAGCTTGGGCAGCATAGAGATTGGCGGCACAGGCAGTTGGGAGGAATGGAATAACTTCACCATCTCGCTGCCGCGCATCGCCACGGGTGTGCATGACCTCTACTTCGTGTTCCATGGCCGCAAGGGTCCTGAACTCTTCAACCTCGAATGGTGGAAGATGGCCGACGATGCCGACGTCAACCTGCCCATCCTTCAGACCCACTACACTGCCGACCCCTCGCCGCTGGTCATCGGCGACACCGTGTTCCTGTACGTCAGCCACGACTCGCATCCCGATGAGATACTCGATGCCCGCGAGCGCAACAGCGCCGGCTTCTTCATGTACGACTGGCTGCTGTACACCACCACCGACATGGTTAACTGGACGGATCACGGTCCAGTGGCTTCGCTGCGCGACTTCAAGTGGCGTTCGCGCGACAACGGAGCTTGGGCTATACAAACGGTTGAGCGCGACGGCAAATACTACCTCTACGCTCCCCTGCATGGCCACGGTATCGGCGTGCTCGTTTCCGACTCACCCTATGGTCCCTTCCGCGATCCGCTGGGCAAGCCCCTCGTTTGGCAGCAGGAGCATTGGGACGACATCGACCCCACCGTCTATATCGACAAGAGCGGTCAGGCGTGGATGTACTGGGGCAACCCCAACACCTACTACGTGCGACTTGCCAAGGACATGATCCACACCGAGGGCGACATCGTGAAACTCGACTATCACATCGAACACTATCAGGAAGGCCCGTGGCTCTACGAGCGTCAAGGTCATTGGTACCTTGCCTATGCTTCCACCTGCTGTCCCGAAGGCTTGGGCTATGCTATGGCTGATGCGCCCACGGGTCCTTGGACTTCGAAGGGCTATATCATGGCACCCACGGAGCGCGACCGCGGCAACCATCCCGGCATCATGGATTTCAAGGGCAAGAGCTATGTCTTCGGACAGAGCTATGACCTGCTGCACCATGAGACGCGAACCCATTACGAGCGCCGTAGCGTCAACATTGCCGAGATGCACTACAATGCCGACGGCACCATTCAGGAAGTGCCTTACTGGCTCGACCTGCGCCTGCCCGAACCTGCAGGAACCCTTAACCCCTACAACCGCGTGGAAGCTGAAACGATGGCTTGGGGCTACGGCCTGCGCACCGAGAAGGTCGGCATTGCCGGCACGCGTGAACTCGTGGCCAAGGCACGCCGCGAGAACAGCAATGCCTCTATTGTCAATCAGTTTGCCGAGAGTACAGGCAAGAAGAACCTCTATGTCTACGACCTCAACGAGGGCGAGTTCATCCGCCTGCGTGCCGTAGACTTCGGCAAGAAAGCAGCCAAGAGCTTCAGCATGACTGCTGCCGCAGCTCCCGTGCCAGGCCGACGAGGTGCCATGAGCGAGTCCTCCGCCACCATCAGCGTCCATCTCGATGCCCCTGGCGGACCGTTGCTCGGCACCCTTGAGATTACCTCCACCGACGGCGCTGACAACTACCGCGCCTTCACCACTTCACTCCAACCAAAACTCGCCACAGGTCTCCACGACCTCTACCTCTGCATCGAACGTGCAAAGGGTGACGTGCGACTGGATTGGTGGCAATTCAAGAAATAACAGAATAACCTGACTGCAGTCCCTTCACTAAGCGAAGGACGTAGATACCATTTGAAAATGAGACATCTTAGATGTATTGCACTATTCTTGAGTGCAATGAGCGTTTCCTTGAACGCGCAGATTACCGTACAGCCCGTAGCTCACAACGCCGTGCGCATCCGCTATGCCGAAAAAGCGACGCAGAGCGAATTGCCCGACTGGATATATGTGAAACACGATAACGTCAAGGCCAAGGACTTGAAGGTGGACGTGGACCAGCAAAACCGCACCGTTTTAATAAAGGGCAAGTCCGGACAGACCGTCTTCCAAGGAAAAATAGAAAACAACTCCTTGAAGGTAACCACTCCCTTCCCTACAAGGGAGGGGCAGGGGGGTGGGTCCCCCCTCTTCGGCCTCGGCCAGTTCCAGGACGGTTTCTCCGACATCAATGGCCTCACGCGTCGTCTCACGCAGGTCAACACGCAGATTTCCATCCCTATGTTCATCAGCGCCAGCGGCTATGGCCTTTTATGGAACAGCTACGGTCTCGTGGACTTCAACCCTGCCGACAATACCTTACCGCTTACGGCTCAGGGCGAGGCGGGTGAACAGGAAATCGTCAACGTAACCACCACCGAGGGCGGTCGTCGCGAGCGTCGCACACGTGGAGCCTTCAAGGCTCAGCTCACCGTGCCTGCCGACGGTCGTTATGCCTTGCTGCTCGATGTGGGGCAGAAGATGGCACGTCGTCATAACCTCGCCATCGACGGCAAGACAGTGCTTGATGCCCGCAACATGTGGCTGCCGCCTACCACGTCAGCCATAGTGGAACTGAAAGCCGGCACACACGAGGTCACGGCACAACTCGAGGCCAACGACCACCCTGTGCTCCATTGGCGCATCGTGGACGGCACCACCACCCTGCGCTCGCCTGATGCCGACATCGTCGATTTCACCGTGTTCATCGGTTCAGCCGATGAGATCATCGGTTCACTCCACGACCTCACAGGTCACAGCCCGATGCTCCCGCGCTGGGCCTTCGGCTATATCCATTGCCGCGAACGTTTTCATTCCTCCAAGGAGATTATCGAAACGGCACAGCGCTTCCGCGACGAGGACCTGCCCTTGAGCGTCATCGTGCAGGATTGGCAGTGGTGGGGCCGTCACGGTTGGAACGCCATGAAGTTCGACGAGCGTTTCTACCCCAATCCCAAGGCGCTCACCGACAGCCTTCACGACATGAACGTGCGGCTGATGCTGAGCGTGTGGTCTAAGATTGACAAGAATAGCGAGCTCGGCCGCGAGATGACCGCTGCCAACCATTATATCCCCGGCACCGACTGGATTGACTTCTTCTCGCCTGCTGCCGCTGCCGCCTATTGGAAAGCTTTCAACGAACGCCTCGTGCCTACGGGCATCGATGCCTGGTGGCAGGACGCTACCGAGCCTGAGAACGACGACCTGGCAGGCCGTCGCGTCAACGGCGGTAAATGGGCTGGCGAGCAGGTGCGTAATGTCTATCCGCTGTTGGTCAACAAGACCGTTTACGAAGGCCTCAGCGCTGCACGTCCCAACGAGCGTGCCATGATTCTCACGCGCTGCGGCTTCCCTGGCATTCAGCGCTATGGCTCTGCCATGTGGAGCGGTGATGTGGGCAACGACTGGCAGACGCTCAGCCGTCAGATCACAGCCGGCTTGGGCATGGCCGCTGCCGGACAGCCGTGGTGGACCTTCGATGCCGGCGGTTTCTTCCGTCCAGGTAACCAGTACACCGATCAGGATTACATCCGTCGCATGCTGCGCTGGATTGAAGTGGCCACCTACTTGCCCTTCATGCGTGTCCACGGCTATCAGAGCGACACCGAACCATGGCGCTACGGCGAGGAGGCACAGGCTATCATCACCCGTTGTCTGCGTGAACGTGAGCGCCTGCTACCTTATATTTATTCGTGTGCCGCCGACGTCAGTAATGAGGGCCGTATGATGATGCGCCCCCTCGTCTTTGATTTCCCCAACGATGCCGAGGCGTTGAAGCAGGCTACGGAATACATGTTCGGTCCTTCGATGCTCATCTGCCCTGTCACGGCACCCGACGTCACCACGTGGCGTGCCTATCTGCCCAAGGCCAAAGGCGGTTGGACGGAATGGCACACGGGCAGTCACTACGAAGGAGGACGCTACACGACCGTTCCCGTTGACAATGCCACTATCCCCGTCTTCTTGCGCGACGGCAGCATCGTGCCTCTGGCAGGCGACACCATCGCCCTGACGCGTGGTGCCGACGCCGCCTTCACGCTCTACGAGGACGATGGCGTGAGCCGTGGTTACGAACGAGGCGAATGCTCGCGCATCACCTTCCGTTGGAACCAGCAGAAGCAGCAGCTAACCATCGACCGCCGCCGCGGCTCCTATCCCTCGATGCCCGCAACGCGCCGTTTCGTCATCAAGGAGCCTAACGGCAAATTGCGCACAGTGGACTACAACGGCAAGGCCGTGACCTTAAAATACTAATTCTCGCTCCCCGTAATCCCTTTCACTATAATCCCTTAAACGTCAAATATCACAATCCCATCAATGAATAAACTCTCATCCCTCCTCGTCGCCGTGTTTTCTGTTGCGATTCTATCGCAACTTCCCCTCTCCGCTTCCGCCCAAACGGCCGACAACGAAACACCCACCATGGGCTGGTCTTCGTGGAACACCTATGGTTTGAACATCAATGAGTCCCTTATCAAGCAACAGGCCGTGGCGATGGTCAACAAAGGACTGAAATCCGCCGGCTACAAATACATCAACATCGACGACGGCTACTTCGGAGGTCGCGATGAAACAGGCAAGCTGAAGATTCACCCTACGCGCTTTCCCAACGGGCTGAAGGGCATTGTGGATTTTATCCACAACAAGGGTTTGAAAGCTGGCATCTACTCAGATGCAGGCCGCAATACCTGCGGCTCAATGTTTGGTGGCGATACTAATGGCAAAGGTGTGGGTTTATACAAGCACGACCAACAGGACGCAGATTTCTTCTTTAAGGAACTGGGGTTCGATTTCATCAAGGTGGATTTCTGCGGAGGCTCTCCCGGCCACAACGAGGATCATCTTTACCTCAACGAGCGCGAGCGCTACACCGCCATTGCCGAGGCTATCCGCAAAACAGGTCGAACCGACGTCCGCATGAACGCCTGCCGATGGGCTTATCCCGGCACGTGGATCAACGATGCCGCCGTCTCGTGGCGCACCACGGGCGACATCAACGCCAGCTGGGGCAGCGTCAAGGGCATCATCAAGGAAAACCTATACCTCTCAGCCTACTGCTACAACGGCCACTACAACGACATGGACATGCTCGAGGTGGGCCGCAACCTGTCCGTTGAAGAGGACAAGACGCACTTCGGCATGTGGTGCATCATGAGCTCGCCGCTGCTCATAGGCTGCGATATGTCAAACATCAACTCCACGGCGCTCAACCTGCTGAAGAACAAGGATCTCATCGCCCTTAACCAAGACCCGTTGCACCTGCAGGCCTATGTCTGTCAGACCGAAAACGATTGCTACGTCTTGGTGAAGGACATCGAAGAACGCTTTGGACTCAAGCGCGCCTTTGCTGTGTACAACCCCACTGACGAGACGAAGACCGTCGTCGTGGACTTCGCCAAGATGGATCTCGGCGGCACCATCGAACTGCGCGACTGTTTCAAGAAACGCGCTGCAGGCACTGCCGAAGGCACCTTAGAGGTTAAGTTGCCTGCTCACGGCACAGCTATCTACACCGCCACAGCCAAGGAACGACTTGAACGTACAATCTACGAGGCTGAGACCGGTTTCATCGGCAACTATCAGGAGGTTGAGAACAACCAGGCACTGCCCAGCGGCTCGTATGATGACAATGCCTCCTATTGTTCCGGTGGCATGAAGGTAGGCTGGCTTGGAAAGAGTGCCGACAACTATCTTGAGTGGCGTGATGTGTATAGCATCACAGGAGGTAAGTACAAGTTAACGTTGCACTATGTCAGCGGCGAGAACCGCTCGGCAAAGCTCACTGTCAACGGCGAGCAGGCGAAGAATCTCACGTCGCTCAACTCTGGCGGGTTCAACCGTGTAGGCAAGAAAACGGCCACCATCCAACTCAACGCCGGTACCAACACCATACGTCTTACCAACACCACTGCCTGGATGCCCGACATCGACTGCATGACGCTTGAGCTCCTCGAGGCCGACGGCATAAACGATGTACAAATGAATAATGAGGATTTAAGGACTGAGAACGAGGATGACGCCGCCTACGATTTGTCGGGGCGCCCTGTTCGAAGTGACAGAACCAAGGGGCTGATAATAAAGAACAACAAGCTTCAATTGCACAAATAACCTATCAATATCTCAAGTTATGAAAAGATTCTATTTCCTTGCATTGCTTCTTGGCACCTCATTGGCGCTGTGTGCCCAGAACCCCTATCTCCCGCTATGGGAACATTTGCCTGACGGTGAGCCACGCGTCTTCGAAGACCCTGACAACCCAGGCAAGCTACGTGCTTATATCATCGGTTCTCACGATGTAACCTATACCGCCTACTGCGGCCCGGACATCCGAATGTGGTCGGCACCTGTCGAGGACCTCACGCAGTGGAGGGACGAAGGCCCCATTTTCTCTTACTTCGTCGATGGACAGTGGGACACGATGTTTGCCCCCGATCTCGTGGAAACAGTAGATAAGGCCACGGGCAAGAAGACATACTGGCTCTACCCTCATAGCCGCGGATGGCGGCGCGTGGCCATGGTCTGCAAGAGCGACCGCCCCAACGGACCTTTCACACCCGTGAACCTGACGCCCGACGGCCGTGCTTGTGTCGAGGGTTCGCTCATCGATTTCGACCCCAGCGTCTTCGTAGAAAAAATCACAGATAAGAAAGACCCCGACTTCGACAAGGGTTTCCGCGCTTACGTTTTCTATGGTTTCCAACACTCCACGGCCTGCCAACTCGACCAGAACACAATGTTCTCAAAACGCCCCGGCACCGAGCTTATCGACCCGTTTATTCCTGCCAGTTCAGCCGACGGCCGTCTGCTCGACCGTGAAGGCTCAACGTACAAGGCGCTCTATGAAGGTCAGAATCCATTGGACTTCAATTTCTTCGAGGCTTCGAGCATACGTCAGGTAGGCAACAAATACGTAATGGTATTCTCTGGCTACAGCGGCAAGGAATACGGCCTCGGCAACACCAACAGCGCTCTGCGCTATGCTTACGGCGATACGCCCCTCGGCCCTTGGCGCGCCGGAGGTTGCGTGGTTGACTCACGCGGCGTTGTTCCCAACGAGGACGGCTCACGCCTCATCACCAGCAACGCAGCCCACAACACTCACGGTTCAATCCAGGAGATCAACGGACAATGGTACATCTTCTACCACCGTCCGCCACGCGGCTTTGGCAATGCCCGCCAGCCCATGGTAGCTCCCGTGAAGATTGAATGGGACAAGAAGCCCGTGGCCAAGGGCGGACAGGTTCGTATCACGGGCTACGACCCATTCGCCAAGGATGAGAAATGGACTGCCAAGGCTTCCGACGGCAATGAATATCGTGGCGGTGAGGTCACCAGCGAAGGCTTCCAAATCTTCGGTCTGCCGCCTTATCAGTACTACAGCGCAGGCATCGCCTGCTACATGACAGGTCGCGGTTCCAACGAATGGATGCAGGACAACCACGATGTGTGGTCAAATCATATGGACCTCGCCGGCATCAAGAACGGCGGCATCATAGGTTTCAAATACTTCGGCTTCGGAGGTTTGGACAAGACTACCAAAGGCGTGCCAGCCTTCGAGGGCATCAAGAAAGGCGACGCCCCTTGGTTCTGCCTGCACCTCACTCCCAGCGGACGCGGCGCCTTCAAGATTCACGTGATGCTCGACGGTCCCTACGCCAACAGCACCTGGAACGGACGTGAGATTGGTGTCATCGACGTGCCGGCCGACGCAGCCAAGGCTGCACAGGGATTTAGCATTCCCGTTCCAAGCGTCGAAGGCCTCACTGGCAAGCATGCCATCTATCTCGTCGTTGAAGGCCCTGAAATCGAAGAACCGCAGCAGCAGCAAGGACGTCAGCAGTTTGGTCGCCGCCAGCAGCCTCAGCGCCCGCAGGGTCTTTTTGATTTACACGGAATAGGCTTTGGTAAGGGAGGTTCTTTCCAACTGCCCATGCCTACGCCTCAGGTCACTATCACTGTCGACGGCCAGCGCCTGAACATCCCTGCTACACCCATCTACAGCACCAATGCCAACGGCTACATCGACTGCACCCACTATCAGGTCTATGCACCTCTGAAGGCCAACTCACAGATTAAAGCTACAGCAGAGTTCCCACAGGTTGGCGGAGCAAACAATGCCGTGACGTTCGACATCAGTCCTATTGCCGACGGCCGCGCCACCGTTCGTGCCACCTATAAAGGCAAGACCAAGACCTATCTCATCAACTGATTTGCGGTTAGCGTTTAGCGATTTGCGTTTCTTCAGACTCGCTGTGCTCATAGAAGCGTCCCTTCGGGCCGAGCGAGCGATTAACGATTAGCGTCAAAAAACGCCCATTTCATCGCACGAACAGCCCCGCTGCCAGTTCTCACTACTGACCGCGGGGCTTTAATTTAAGGCTCACTATTTTAGCAGTTAACCAGGCGATAAGAATAATCGTTGCTACGATGTGATGTTCTTTGTTACGAACCGGCAATCTTGAATGAAATAGGAATACGCATATCTGTGGCGAAGCGCACTCCGTTGCTGCGGCCGGGTTCCCATCGTGGCATATTGCGCACAAGGTGGATAGCTTCTTCTTTCATCGCTTCGATGGCATCGTTGCAGGCCTTCATCATCTCTTTGGCTTCCTCGTTGTCACCACTGACTGCATTCTGTATTTCATCAGTCAACAGCGGCTCGACTCCGACGACCTTGGGCGAGCGCACCAGTCCTGTCTTGTCGACGGTGAACTCAACAAGGATATCCGCCCCTACTTGCATTTCGACTGCTACGGCAGGATAGTGCAGGTGAGCAATCAGATACCTATAGAGCTCTTCTTGTCCTCCTGGGAATTCGGGCATCTGTTCCAAAATCATGAAAGTGTCGTCCCCTGCCGGCGGAAAAGTCTTATCCCTGTAATGGAGGTCGTCAGCATCGATACGTTTTGCACCACTCATCTTGATTACGTTTTTGAGCTGTTGCGCGTTTCTTTTTAGTGTAACGTTCAACTCTGTCGCCTTGATGTCCAGGGTCTGTGATTCATAGCCTGGACAAGAGATATAGAGCGGAAACTGCAGTTTGGGCCAGAAAGCAAAATTACCATTCAGGTCACTAACCGTAGCAGACACGATACGACCATGTTCATCCTTCTGGAAGATATGTACCGCCCCCAGAGGTCTGCCTTCTTCGTCTTTGATATGACCCTTAATCTGATCGCCAAGCTTGACCTCTGGCGTGACTTCCACCATTTCTTCTTCAACATCTTCCACGATTTCCGCCATTGTGGGAGTTGGAGTTTCTACTATAGCAACTTCCTCCACGTCTGACGAGAACGCGTTGACAAAAGGTTGTTCGATGACTCTGACACTACTGTCCACCACATCTTTCAAGGCCTCTTTGGGTTTCGAGAACGCTGTAAGCGCAATGCCTACAAGCGGAATGGTGACGGCAATCCACATCATGCGCCACCAGTGTGATTGTTTCTTCTTCATCATCATGATACGTTTTTTAATGTTGAGATTAAACGAACAAGCCAGAGCGTAGGCCTCCGCTCCGACTGTCCGCAGGACTAATAATCGTTGATAGTCACGACTTTTGATGTGATAATGATTGATCACTTCATCATCTGCCTCATATTCGTGAACCACCTTGATTTCTTTCATTACAAACCAACATATCGGGTTGATCACCGTGCACAACAGGAGGAACACCAGGTCGACAGGGTGTAGCAGCACAATGTGCGACAACTCGTGGTGCATGCTGGCACGACGGCTGAAACCCGTTTCCTTGTCAGAGATAACGAGATAGTTCATCCAGCTGAACGGGCCATATTCCTCATCATGTACCACGAGCCGGACCCATCTGCTCACCCTCCTTCTGCGTTTGCCGCGCAGGAAGAGACGCATCTTCACCAGCGATCTCAGCCAACCGATGACCTGTATCACAATATAAATAAGATATGTGATGGCTATGGCAACAAACACCTTCTGACTGGCCGTCAGCCGCTCTTGTGCCTCTGACGTCCGAATCGGCAGCTGCGAGACGACAGGAAGCGGCTCAATTTGCGATGTGTTAACCCGGCATAACTCGGCGATGGGTTCCATCTGCTCGCCCAAGGTGATATGGATGAGCGGCAGCAACGCCGACACCACCACACTGCCTAAGAGGAACAGGCGGTTGAATCGATGGAACGTACACCCGCTGAAGCACATCTTGTACAACAACAGAAATGCCGATAAGCATAGTGCCCATTCAAGAATATATACAACGAAACTGCCCATATCACTCCTCCTCTATCATTCGGATTAGTTCTTTCAGTTCGTCAATGCTCACGTCATGCTCCTTCACCAGATTGGAGATAAAATCCATGTATGAACCACCGAAGAACTTGTTGACATTCTCCTTGTGAATGGCATTGACATATTGTTCACGTGCGACGGCAGCATTATACAAATAGAACTTCGCACTCAATTCCCGATGACGAATCATGCCATGCACTTCCAAGCGGCGCACGTATGTGGCTACCGTATTGAAATGAGGGGTAGGCTCCGGGAGATAGTTCATGAGGTCGCGGATGGACAGCTCACCGTGCTCCCACAACGCTTCCATGATTGTAAGCTCCTTGTCTGTCAGTTTCTTCATGTTCTATTCTATTATTATGAACTATATATTGAAGTTTCTGCTGCAAAGTAACTACAATCTGTAGTAACCCCCAAATCCTTTAATCCTTCTTAACAATGCTTATGTAGTTATTAGCACATAAGCGGCTCGCTGTTAGGCTCTTCGCAAGCCCCCTTCTATCCAAGATTCGACCAACAACTGAATTATGCTTTATCCTTGCGAAAAAAGGGTTAAGGGTTAGGGCCTGAACCCTTAAGGGCTTTTCCAATAACCCTTAAGCCTTTTGCCTATAACCCTTAAGGGTTCTGACGGAAGTCCACCAGAGGCCTACCCTTCATAATTATTCCACCGGTGGAACTGCGCTGTCTCACCGGTGAGAAAAAATAGTCTCATTGGTGAGACAGTAGAACACGACCGTACATGTGCGCTCACATGTACGGTCGTGTTGTCTTTTTAATAAGTAACCGTTCAGCTAAATCATCGTTCCCGAATATCTTTTCATCATAGTATCTTTTTATGTTGTTGATGGAAAGACAGCCTTTTCTACTTTATTATTTTCCCTTCATGTCATCGCGCCATTTTCTGTGCAACTTACAACAGACACCAGCTTTGACAACACCAGATGCGCCGTAGCCCAGTTCTAAGAAGAAACGGACGGGACCATCGCCAATATCTAGACCGAAAGGTGTCACTTGATAGGCAAATAGCACATCTTTCTCGGGTGCATGGATGCTTTCGCCTTCCTTATGGTAGTCAAAGCCCAGATAGCGATAATAGATGCCTGCACCGCCCTTCGAATAAAAATTGATTCTCGGGGCGTTGAACCAAATATACTTGACCGTTGGCATAAAATGGAATGCGCGCGAACGTATCTTCGCATGTGATTGTCCATCGAACTTCCATTTGTTGTTCTCGTCCTGATAGAAATCGTAACGATCCATTTCGTAGTGACTCATCCCGTTCCATCCCACTGTGGCACCTATGCTGAGGCGTTCACTCAAGTGGTAAAGGTAGTAGCCGCTGATTGTCAAAGACGAAGGGTCCTCACTACTATGATAAGACTCATCCATAAGGTATTTCATGCGCATACGTAGGACGAAATCCTCATTGTCTTTTTCCAGCGGATCAGGATGAAACGCACCGATGGCGATACCGAAATCATGCAAATAGTACTTCTCGCGATGGTATGTAAAAGGATTCCATGCGAATGTGCTTGCTGCCACACACAACAACACGACAAGTAAGACGGTTTTCTTCATGGCTATTCTGTTTTTCCGTTATGCTGAGGCGGGTAGATGACCACCCCTTTCATGGCTTTGACCTCGTCCCTTGTCAACCGATAGCGTGCCAGCTCCACGTGTTTGTCGCGAAGGTAAGCACCGAAACGGGGTACGGCATTGTCATAGACAAACAGCTGGAGAACAAAATCCTTACGATAGTTCCAGTTTCCATAGTCCACCTGAATGCCCTGATAGTCACCTGGAAGGATGTCGCTATAGATGTGCGTAGGATTCATCGGATAGAGCGTATCGGGGTACTCTTCGCTGACTACTACCGTCACCGTGTCCATACTCTCATTCCTAAGGATGCATGCCGTATCCACATCATCATAATCATTTACGCAGGTCATGGACATCAGCAGTAATGGGAGAGCCAACAATAGATAAAATGATTTTTTCATCGAAGTATTATGATTATTGATTCCTTTCTATTTATATATACACACGTTTCGATGGAAACATTACATCAGAGGCTATCTTTTACCTTTTTTACTTCACCACCACTTTCCGACCATCGATGATGAAGATACCGCGAGTCAATGTTCTCCCCTCGCCCACGGGATAGGGGCTGGTGATGAGGTTTACTTTTCTTCCATTGAGGTCATACACCGCGCCAGCCTTCTCCCCTCCATCACGGGAGGGGTCGGGGGTGGGTCTTTTCACGCCATCAATCTGTCCTAATTCGCCAGCCAACTGCGTCACGCGTCCAACGAAGAGGATGGTGTTGGCCTTGCGGCTCTGGATAGTGAAGTAGAACGGTCGGTCCACCTTGAAGTCCTGGTAATCCTCCGGTTTAGTGAGATCTATCCCATCAGACATCTCTATGACCGTCAGTGCCGAGGCCTCGGTACCCTCTTCATTAATGATAATCTTGCTCAGCTGATATATTTGACCAATGGCACGATTTACCTCACACATTTTCATGAAGTCAGCCTTCCTGTCATCAAAAGCATCCGTCACGCCCAAGCTTTTCAGTACCTCTATGAGGTCGTATCTTCCTTCAATCTCGAAACGCGGCATATACAGGTTGATGTGCAGATACTTTGGCTTCATCGCTGCAGCCCAATCATCTAAGGTGAGTGGAGGCAGTGCCGTACCCTCAAGCGGAACGAAGAGAGTCATCGAGAAGTCCCATTCGGCGCCATAGTAAAGTGTGATAGTGCGGAACGAAGGGGTGATGGCACAGTCAAAGCGGTCTCGTGAAAACATCATATCGACCTTCGCGTAGGTCTCATCGTTCAGCAGGAACTGTCCCTTGTCGGTGTCTTCCAGTAGGAATGGTTTTACCCAACAGCCCTTGAAGTAGAGAGCATTCATCAGCACAACAGCCAGTTCTTCAGATTGCGGTTCATCGTATAGCTTAGGTATAAGACTGTGTGTACGCTCATTAACCCAATCGTTAATCTTATCTATTCCTTCCCAAGTGTCAAACCATACAGCATCCACGCCAGCATCGTAATAGGTGCGGAGTGCCTCAACAAAAGTGTCGTAGAGATGCACGTTCGGACGTGTCCACAGGGCGTTGGCCAACTCACAGCGAGAGAAATAACTGTCACACATATCTTGCGGATCCAAGCCTTCCCACTCCGCTTCCTCCTCAATAATTTGCACTAGCTCTGCCGGACGCTCGGTCAGCGCCTTGGACAGTTTGGCATTGAACTGTCCAATCTCCTCATTCGTGAAGCCCGTTGTCCCTAGTGCCTGTTGCAGTTGGCTTAGAGTGTTGCCCGCAGCACCGTTCTGCACCATGGACAAAGCCATCTGAACCGACAGCGGTGAGAAGCAAACATTGCCCGTCTCCTGCTGTGCCACAGCATTAAACAGCGCAAAGGCCGAATGCTGATAGGACCTCGTGAGTTGAGCATCAGTATCCTGCGCCATCCCATTCAAGGAGAACGCCATAAAGATAAAAGTAAGTACAGATTTATTCATAACAGTATCGATTTTGTTGATTTCTGCTGCAAAGTTAAGCCTTTATACAATACTCCACAAACTTTTTTCGCAAAAAAAAACTCATCAAAAACACATCAAGATGGTTTCGTACAGGGAGGAGACACAAGTAACTGTTTATATTTCATAAAGATACTTATTGAGCTCGTATAAGCTCTTGAATCAAAGTTTCTTCTTACTAGGGCTATTCTGGCATTAGGGATGGAGCCTAAACTGGTAGAAATGTATGCAATAAAAAAGCCCAGGGCGTATGCTCTGGGCTTATGATGTTCCCAACGCCTTTTAGTGCGTTGAGTTTCTATAAACGTGCGTTAGTCTATTTCCTCGTCAGCCTCGTAACCGCCCATCTCGCGGATGGCATTCTTCAGCATGGTGTACTGCTGATAGAGGTGGTTGACGGCTTCCTCGCCCTGGGTGTAGTCGTGCATCGGGCTCTTGAGGAAGAATGAGAGGAAGCGCTGTGTGCCATAGCGTCCGGCACGGGCTGCCAAGTCTGAGAGCAGGCACAGGTCGAGGCAGAGCGGTGCTGCCAGGATACTGTCGCGGCAGAGGAAGTTGATCTTGATCTGCATGGGATAGCCCATCCAACCGAAGATGTCGATATTGTCCCAACCTTCCTTATTGTCGTTGCGGGGAGGATAATAGTTGATACGCACTTTGTGGTAATACTGGGTATCCTCGTCATTGCCGTGGCCATAGAGGTCGGGCTGAATCTCAGGCTTAAGGATGGTCTCGAGTGTGGAAAGCTTCGACACTTCCTTTGTGCGGAAGTTAGCAGGCTCGTCGAGCACTAAGCCGTCGCGATTGCCGAGGATATTGGTTGAGAACCAACCGCTGAGGCCGAGGCAGCGTGTGCCGATGATGGGAGCGAAGCCGCTCTTGACCAGCGTCTGACCGGTCTTGAAGTCCTTACCTGCGATAGGCATCTTGGTCTTCTCGGCCAGTTCCCACATAGCGGGGAAGTCAACAGTGGTGTTAGGAGCACCCATGATGAAGGGAGCGCCCTCAACGAGAGCTGCATAAGCATAGCACATGGAAGGAGCGATGTGCTCGCGGTCGTCAGCCTTCATGGCAGCCTCGAGATCGGCGAGGTGGTAATGCACCTTCTCATCCACGGGAACATAGATCTCGGTGGAAGCGGCCCAAAGCACTACGATGCGGTCGCATCCTTTCTCTGCCTTGAACGAGCGGATGTCCTCACGAAGAGCTTCAACCATCTGCCAACGAGTGAGACCGACCTTTACGTTGTCGCCATCAAGACGCTTGGCATAGTTCTTGTCGAAGGCAGCCTTCATGGGTTTGATAGCTTCGAGTTCGTCGCGTACGGGCTCTATGTCCTTCTCCTTGAGTACCTCAGCGTAGATGGCAGCCTGATAGGCATTAGCGGGATATACGTCCCAGCAGCCGAATACGATGTCGTCGAGCTTAGCCAGCGACACGATCTCGTCGTACTTCAGATACTTCTTGTCAGCACCTTTTCCAATACGAATCTTGTCGTACTGAGTCATTGAACCGACGGGTTTAGCCAAACCCTTGCGAGTCATAAGCACACCAGTCATGAAGGTTGTGGCAACGGCGCCGTTGCCGACAACAAGAATGCCCAACTTACCTTCAGCGGGCTTCACTTTTGTTTGAGTCATTGTGTTGATATAATGTATTTAGTTGTTATGCGGCTGCAAAGTTACACATTAATTATTATTAGAACACATTTTTGTCAACATTTTCAATAGAAAAGTTGTATGCCCATAATCAAAAACACTTCTTTTTTGTCCGAAAAGTCTTAGCCTGATGTTTTATTCTACTTTCTTACAAATAAAAATGTGAAAACCAAGCAGCAAAACGTTGCCATAATCCTGTTCGTGCGAACCAACACTCGAAGAGCGTCAGCCCGATGATGGCAGTTGCTATACCCAGAAGGACGTCTATGGTATAGTGATGACCAGAGTAAACGGCTGTCCACCATATGCCTATGCTGAAAATGGCGAGCACTATCGACCACACGGGCAGAGCCGAAACCTGCCTGCCCTGTTTCCTGTCCTGACGAGAAGCGTACAGGGAATAGAAGAACGCTATCGGGCAATAGGCTGCATGCAGCGAAGGAACTGCAGCAAAGACATTGGAGTTGTTGACATATATGCTTCCGAATACCGGGAAACCCACCAAGGCATCGAAACGTCCGAGGCCGGCAGTGTCGCCACCTGTGTTGAAAATCGGTTCGAATCCAAACTTCTCCACATACCATGGTGGAGCTGCCGGATGAATATAATAACCGATGAAACCGATGATATTTACAAAAAGGAAGGCAGAAGCGAAACGGAAAGCCTGCTGCCGGCGCCCGCTGAAGAACAGGTAGAAACCGAATGCTACGGGCAAGGGCACCCAACATAAGTAGAAGATGCCTGCTATGAAGTCCGCCACTGCCGTGGCATGCAACGTGAACCACTCATTAGGCGTCAGCCGAGCAGCTCCGTCGCCAATGCCGAACCAAGCCTTCTCAGTGTCGTAGATACCTTGAATGTCGATGTCGCCGAACAGATAGTTCGGATAATAGCGCATGGAGTCATAGAGCAGCCCAAACAAGATGAAGGGCAACATCGCCATGACTAATTTACAGAAAACTAACGCAGCATTCCCAATATTCTTCATTCCTTTATTCTTCATTCTTCACTCTTCATCCTTCACTCTTCATCCTTCACTCTTCATCCTTCACTCTTCATTCTTCACTCTTCATTGGTGAGTCTGTTCCTTCCGTCCATCTGCCCTCGTACATGCAGTATGCGGACTATGGCCGTGCCGTTTGCCAGAACAGCAATAAGGATCATAGGCACAACAGCGCACCAGATGGCATCGAAGCCTTGGACGCCGCTCGTGAGGCCGCAGAGCAGCAGCCCCAGGCTGGTAACCACCACGCGCTCAGGCCTCTGCATAAGACCTACCTTACATTCCTTGCCCAAGCC
Organism: Bacteroidaceae bacterium; assembly: GCA_016286165.1. GTDB lineage: Bacteria > Bacteroidota > Bacteroidia > Bacteroidales > Bacteroidaceae > Physcousia. The sequence continues at coordinate 30,687 of JAEESE010000017.1, forward strand.
CTCGGCGCGGGCACGGATATAGCTGACCATGATGCTGCCGATAAGCGCGAGGAAGGTCCAGAGGGCGAATACCAGATGCCCCGTGTGCATGAAATAATAGGCCAGGGCCGACAGCGTCGCCAGTTCGCAATAGCGGTCGAGCACTGAGTCATAGAATGCTCCGAACTCGCTTTCCAAATGGCCTGTACGAGCCATGTAACCATCCACCATGTCCATGATGGAGAATGCAATGATAGCGAAGCCAGCCCAGCCCAAGAGGGTGAGGGAAGCCGTGTCGGCAGCTCTTACAATCAAATAAGCGGCCAACAAATTGCCCAGGAGGCCAAGTGTTGTAATCATGTTAGGCGTAACACCTATCTTGATCAATGCCCGCACGGCGGGGTCGATGATACGATAGACTCCATGCTGGATTCCATCGCGAAATTCTTTGAATGACATATTATATTCTTTAATCCTTAATCTTTAATCCCTAAGCCTATTTCACCAGCACTTTCTTGCCGTTGATGATGTTCAAGCCTCTTACAGGCCTTCTCACTCGTGAGCCGCCCATCGTATATACGGTTGCATCTCCTGCATGCATGTCGCTCATATCATGGATTCCTGTCTGCTCGTCGGTCATCTCGTTGATGATGAAGAACGGCGCGAAGTTCGACTGCGAAGCGTAAGCAGACTTAGTGCCCTTGGGCACATAAAGCGTTGCGTTGTCGTAGGTCTGATCGGTGAACTTGCACTCTATAGGCGCAGGGTTGCTGGCATACGAATATATATCCGTCACGTGATTGCCGAAGTACCAGTTTGTGCCAGCCGAGAACGAGGCACCGAACACGAGTTTTTTCAGGGCCAGCATATTCCGTCCGCAAGGGAGATAGCTTTGTGAACTCTCTATGGGACGACCCAGATACATCTCTTCGAAGGCTGAATGGTCCATGCCCAACAGTTTCAGGGGCACCTTAGTGTCTTCAAACACCAATGACGTGCACCTATAGTCCAACGAATTCACGCCGCCCAGCTGCTCTACGCTGGCAGGGATGAAGAATTCCTTCAGGTTAGGACACTCGCTGAAAGCATCCGTGTCGATGTGCTTCACCGTCTTAGGCAGGAACCTCATGCTCTCAAGGCCTGTTTCCGCAAAGGCCTCTTCACCTATGTATTCGAGCACACCGTCGGCAGGGCAGATCACCTCTTTCAACGATTCACATTCATTGAAAGCCCCTGCGTATATGGCTTGTATGTTTTTTCCTAGAACGATTTTTTTCAACGATGTGCAGCCTTTGAAGAAGTCTGTCACCGTCTCGGGATATCCTATCATAGTCCATTCGTCGGGGAAGACTATCTCCTTGAGGCTTTGCATATAGGCAAAGGCACAGTCCAGCACCAGAACCTCGTTGTGAGGCAGTTTGAGTTCGGTTACGTTGCGGCAGTTGTAAAATGCCTCATTACCGATTCCCCATACTGAATCCGGCAGCTTAATGGACGTCAGTTTCGTGCACGAAGCAAAGGCGTTATCGTCGATTAGTTGAATAGACTCTGGCAACGAGATGGATGTTATCGGGCACCCTTCGAAAGCCTCCTCGTCAATGCCTAAGACATCAAATTCATATTCACCGATGACAATCGTTTCGGGTATCACGATATCGCCGGAATACTTGTTGGGATAGTCCAATTTCACAACGAGAGCATACATCTCTTCGCGATTCAGCTCATAGTTGATGCCGTCAACGATGCGCGCAGCATGCACGCTCATGACCGTCAAGCACAAAAATAAGAGTACAATTTTTTTCATAATATGTTGTTTAACTTACAATTAGCCCAATCCCAGCGGCCTCTCCCCGAGTGAAACTTTTATTCTTAATTCTTCATTCTTCATTCTTCATCCAGCGGCCGCTCCCTTATATCCTATACACCCACCTCTTCTGCAAGTTGAAGTTCCAGAAGATGGCGACGAGGATAGAGACGATGATGCGCAAGGTCATGAACAGCGTAAGCGAAACGCTGGCGTTGCTCGACAGCAATGCTACCGCCAGCTTCACGCCCCAGGCATTCAGCAAGATGCTTCCCACCCATACCACCACATAGCGGATGGCTACGCCGCGGCGGGTTCGCTCGGTGCCACGAAACGTCCATTCGTAGTTGGTGATGCAGTTCACCACACCGCCGCAGATAGCGCCCACCACCGTGCTCCAGAAGGGCGAGAACCCCGCGAGGCGAAACAGCAATGCCGCCACGGTAAGGTCCACAGCCGATGCGCCCAGCGATGAGAACTGGGCTTTCAGGAACTGCTGTTGTGTTGCACGCGACGGTTTCTTCATATCACGAGCGAGGGTTAGCTAATGTTCATGACAAATGCTATTATCAACATGACGGCAGCGCCATAGATGCCCGCCAGGATATCGTCGGCCATAACGCCCCAGCCGCCGGGCAGTTTCTCCATGCTCCGCACGCCCAAGGGCTTCACTATGTCAAAGAAGCGGAAGAGCACGAAAGCACCTAATATCCACCACCACGCGGGAGTGTTCAGAACATCCAAGATATATGGAGCGGGCACTGCCAGCAGGCATATCCATACGCCCACTACCTCGTCAATGACCACCCGGCTCGGATCTGGTCCCCATTCCCGTTCCAATCGGTTTATGCTGGGCACGGAAATCAATGTCACCACGACCACAGCCGCCAAAGTCACGAAGAAAAGGGTTTGCCACGCCAGCACCAGACTGGCCAGCCACCACACGAGCACGCCTACCGCAGCCCCCATGGTGCCGGGGCCCCACGGCCAGTAGCCTGCGCCGCATGCCGTTCCCAATGCCTTATCGAATATATTCTTCATATTTCGTTCCTTCTTATTCTCTAAATCTCTTATTTTCTAAATCTCTTATTTTCTTATTTTCTTATTCTCTCAATCTCTTATTTTCTTATTCTCTCAATCTCTTATTCTCAAAACTTCCTGAACGTCAGCACCGTATCCTCACGTTCCAGCACCAGGCTGTTGCCGTTGAGTTGCCTGACATGATAGGTGATATCCGTTGAGTGAATGCCCCAGGCATCCATAATCCCCTGGTTCATCTCGCGCGGCGTTATCCACTCATCATTGTCGCCAGCCGCCGTCTGACGTGAGGTATGCACGAAATCAAAGAAACGGATGCTATCGGCACGATGAGTGAAATGAGCATAATAGCTCCGTTGGCCCGCCTGGAACCACTGCGTCAGCTGCAGCTGGAAACAGAGGTATGTCTGGTCGGCCTTGGTGGCACGTATGTCGTTGCGCGTCGTTATGCTCATCAGCTGCCACTGCCCGTCGAGCGGTCCGTTGGCAGGCGTCTTGTCGCAGGCGAGGAAAATGAAAACGGGGAATAGTATGACCGTTGCCACGAGGCATGCCACTACGGGCACCCTCATGCATAATCGTTTATGGTTCAGCGCTGTCTTCATTTTCAATTTGTCTTATTGCTTCAGGCGCAGGCTCTTCCTCACCGTGAGCTGACCGCCGAAGCTGTTGCCTAAGACCTTTCCGTGGTCGAGGCCTACGGCAAGGGCTGCCTGCCAACCGCTTGCCCAGCGTGGAGTATAGGTTGACTCCGCCATGGCGTAGGTCTGGCGCAGACGGTCACGCAACGGCACGTTATACGTACCCCAGTTGCGGGTGAATGTAAGCATTGCACGCCAGTGCCATTCCTCCGACGGGTCGCCGGTCAGCGCCACATGCCAGGCCTTCAGTCGGTTGTTGTAGAACCTTATAGAGCCCTCATGCCCGAAAGCCTCGTTGTACATCGGCGACGTCAGCAGCGGATTGCCCAGTGTGAGGCCGTAATGTTGCCACCCGGCATAGAGCAGGTGGTTATAGTAGTTGTCGCGCCCGTTCATCTTATCGTAGATATTGGGCGTACGGTCGTGGTACACAGCTCCGCTCTGGTTCGTCGTCGTGAGGAATTCCAGAGCCACTTTCGTGACGAAAGGATTCTGCGGCAACTGTGCATCGCCGCCGATAAGCATATCACGTATGCCGTACTGAACGGTAAGCATCGACTGGTCCTCGAAGAAACGTTCGAAATAAGCACGCGCCTGCCAGCGCTCGCCGTGGTACTTCAGCGCCATCACGTAGCTGCCAAGGGTATTGCCCGAGGTATTGGGCTGCAGGCCGTCGGTGCGGTCGCTGCCCTGGCAGGTGAGGGCGTTCCAGAAGGCCCGCAGGCCGTGTGGGTGGTGGAAAGTGGTCGGCTCCGTGAATCCGCGGCCTTGACCGTTGTACGTCGAGCCTCCGAACTGAGTCGCCATCTGCAAGCCGAACTCGTAGGTCAGCGGCAGCACATCCACACGCCCGAAGCGCCAGAAGAGAGCCTTCTCGTGATAGAGCACGTTATGGGTGTAGCGCTCCAGGCCCGTGTGCCAAGCCTGCTGCCAGCGGCCGTCGGTAGTGAAACCGAAGCTGCCGTGCAGTTTCCATTGCCACCAGCCGCGCGTGCCGGGAATGCCGAACCAATCCACGTCGAGGCGTGCCTGCGGGATAGGACGCGCATTGGCACCCAGGCTGAGGCCTCCACTCGTCAGCTCCACATCACGCGCTTCTATGGGCTGCTGCTTGGCTCCGAGCGTGATGCCCAGTTTGCGGTAGCGCCCTTCAACATAGGCCTGTTCCAGCACGAAGGAACGCGCGTGCCCGAAAGCCACTGCCACATCCAAGCCGTAACCCAAGCCCCATTTGCGGGCGTCGTCATTCCCGATAGGCCTCTCCACGCGCGCACGTTCATAATTGCTATACGGCTCCACGCTGCCCAGACCATAGCGGTTCGACGTCAGCCACAACGGCGCAAAGGTGCCCGACGCTGCCGTCGCCGAGGTCTCGAGCATCAGCTCCGTCTCGGCTGCCAGGTCACGCACCGCCATGCTGTCCACGCCCTCTGCCCAAGCACCGGCATGGCACAAGAGGGCGAGCATTAACGCCTTAAGAGGTTTCATCTTGGCGACAAAGGTACAAAAAGATTAGAGATTAGAATTAGAGAATGAAGAAAAATCAAGGAAAACGAGAAAAATAGAGGAGAAAACGGGTGATTTCAGTTAAAAAACCAAAAAAACGAAAAAAAACTTCCTTCTCTAATCTCTAATCCCCAATCTTTATTACATTTGCCCCGCCGTACGACATGAATCGTACTATTAAGAACGAACTTTAAAACAAAAAGCAAAAATGAAGAAACTATTCACTATGGCAATGGCTGTAGCAGCCATTAGCCTCGCCTCTTGCGGAGGCCAGACAACAACAACCGCCGAACCCGACTCCCTCAGCTGCGCGCAGGACTCATGCGTTGAGAAGTGCGCCAAGGGACAGGCCAACGAGGTAGTAGCCCTGCTGGGCGAACAACTCAAGAGTGCCGACCCCGAGCAGATCAAGAGCATTGCCAACACCATCGCCGAGAAGGTGGCACAGTTCCTGGCCAAGGGCGATACCGAGTCCGCTGAGACCTACACAGCCCTCATCTCCAACTTTATCGCCGACAATGCCGCCAAGCTGAAGGAAATCGGTGCCTCAGAGACCATTCAGTCTGCCCTCAGTCAGGTTGAAGGTCTGCCCTCCGACATCATCCAGACAGCTACCGAGGCCGTGACCGGTGTCAAGAGCGCAGCCCTCACATCAGCCATCAGCGCCATCGCCAAGGGCGAGAGCGTAATGGAAGCCGTCAAGGCAGCCGCTGAAGAGGTAGCCGCCGAGGGTACCGAGATGGCCAACGATGCCAAGGCTGCTGCCGAGGCTGCCCCCGAGGCTGTCAAGGAAGCCGCTAAAGCCAAGGTCGAGGAACAGACCGAAGCCGTTAAGAAGCAGGCCACCGATGCCGCCAACAAGGCCATCGACGATGCTGCAGCAGCAGCCAAGAAAAAGCTCGGACTATAAACCAACAAGAAGCTGGCCCATAAGCCAACTTCCTTATCGCAACACCTAAGCCCCACCGCCCTCAGGCTTCTCTTTTCAGAGCGTTGCCCCTTAGGCGGAGGGGCTTTTCTTTTTAGGGTTCATCGCCCTTTTCAACTTCCGGAGTCCAGTCGCAGCAGTCTTGCTTTCGTTCACGGCCTTGAGGGCAGCAGCCTGTGCAGCACAGTGAGGTGCACTGGAGGGTGACGTTACGGCTGGAAGAAAGAACCTTTCCCACCGATGGGAAGAGCTCTTCCCACCAATGGGAAAAAGGTTTCCCACCAGTGGGAAACCTTAATACGACCGTGGTCTTGGCACCTCCGCTGCCGAAGCTGGGCTCAAACGAGCCGAGGGGTTGGGTTGTGTTGGCCCGCACGTCCGTTCGTATTGCGCACTACGAGCGTTCGTGCGGTGCGCCGTGGCCTTTGGCGCGTGGCTTTTGAATTCATTGCAAAGGTACGACAATTCAGCGAGGCGGCCAATTGGGAGGTGCCGTAGCATTCTGGCATGTGAGTCGGAAAAAACAAATACCACGTCAAAGCCGACAAGCAGCAATGACGTGGTAGATTAGTTTCCTGAAAGTAGCAGCCTTATTCCTCGAAATGTTTGCGGATGGCATCGGCTATAGCCTGCATCTCCTCTGCCGGAAGTTGCAACTTGGGATTGGAGAAGAGCATATCGCGCTCGCTCTGCATCGGGATGAGATGGATGTGAGCGTGGGGCACTTCAAGACCAAGGACGGCCTCACCCACTTTCACACATGGAATCACTTGCTTGATGGCACGCGCCACACGTGCTGCGAAGACATGGAGGCGGGCGATTTCATCGTCCTCAAGGTCGAAGATATAGTCAACCTCGCGACGTGGAATAACAAGCGTATGGCCTTTGACCATAGGGTTGATATCGAGGAATGCGTAGAACTCCTCGTCGGCGGCACAGCAATAACTGGGAATCTCGCCGGCAGCTATTTTACTGAAAATACTCATAACCTTAATCTTTAATCCTTAATCTCTAATCCTTAATCTCTAATCCTTAATCTCTAAACTACTCCTCGTAGCTGATATTCAGCACCTCGAGTTGGATGATTCCCTGCGGCACACGGATTTCGGCTACGTCGCCCACCTTCTTGCCTAAGAGTCCCTGGGCAATAGGTGTCTTGACGCTGATCTTACCCTCGCGCAGATTAGCCTCTGTCTCGCTGACGATGGTGTAAGCCATCTTGGCGTTGTTCTTCACATTCTTCAGTTCTACGCGCGTGAGGATTTGCACCGTGTCGGCATTGAGTTTGCTTGTGTCGATAATCTTGGCATCAGCGATGGTCATCTTCAGCTGTGTAATCTTCATCTCCAGAAGGCTCTGAGCCTCCTTGGCAGCTTCGTACTCAGCGTTCTCGCTAAGGTCGCCTTTGTCGCGCGCCTCTGCGATGGCTGCCGAAGCTTTCGGGCGTTCAACAGCCTCGAGCTGCTGAAGCTCGGCTACGAGTCTGTCGTAGCCCTTTTGAGTCATGTAAGCCATTTATTTTTACGATTTTAGTTATTTCTGTTCTTCTATTCAGCCCATTGGGCCGAAGGGCTTTAGGTAAATGACAAAACAGACAAAAGGAAAAGAGCTCCGCTTTGTTCGCAGAACCCTTCACTTTCGGTTTTATCGACGGCAAAGGTAGAGTCTTTTGTTTAATCCGCCAAACAAAAAGCTCAAAAACAACTCATAGCGGAGCGTTTTTGAGCTTTTGGGTATGTTTTGGACAACGGAAATGCGGAAAGACACGGAAAATTTATTCTTTAACATGAATTACCATGGATGACCATGAATTTTTCATGAAATTGAACATGAATGACCATAATTTCCATAAGTCCAGAATTCATGTCCAAGAATAACCAGCGCAATCTGCGGTCGAATAAAGAATAAGTTTAATCCGTTTAATTCGTTGTTTTAAGATGATAATCAGGGCAATCAGCAGCTTGATTAATTGCAACTACAACTCTGCTTCGATAGCCTTCTCGATATCCTTTATCTGCTCGCCGCGAGCCTTGAGCTCTGCGCCGCGGCCCACGAGGAAGTAAGCAGGCAGGCTTTCTACGCCATACAGACGCACTATGTCGTTGGTAATGCCTTCGGCACAATAGACACATACCCAAGGCAAGCGCTCGCACATGGTTTTCCAGTAATGCTCGTCGGCATCCAGGGACACCTGCATAATCTCAAGTCCGCGGCTGTGATATTTATTGTACAGCTCACGCAGCCTGATATTACGTTCCTGACTATTGGGCAGGGCATAGGCTGTGAAATCAAGCAATACCACGTTGTCGCGCAGCTGGGTGAGGCGGCGCTCGTTGCCACGTATGTCGGGGAAGCCGAAGTCGATGACGCCTACTTCGGTCACCTTATCACTGTCAATCTCAATGCTAATGGGCTGTGGAGGACGCGTGTTGCGCAATCCGCGAATGGCTATATTACGCAGGTTCTGGGTGCGTTGTGATGCTGGATAGAGCAAATCCCACTGGGTAGCCACGGCTGCGAAGTACTGCACGTCGTTCTTATCCCGCTCGGGGTCGAAAAGCATCTGAGAGCCTATCGTCTGGAACAGAGCGAAATAGGCAGCGGCAGATGCAGGGTCGGACAAGATATAGTCGCGCTTGAGTGTCTGTTTGTATTCGTCCACGAGCACTTGAAGGCGCTCACTCTTTTCGAGTTCAGAGAGCGAGCCGTCGGCCAGCAGGCGATGGAATTGTTGCTGCAGTTGAATATTCAGCAGCGATATGGTCTTCATAGTGCGTGAAGCCTCATTGCCCTGTACATCGTAGTCTGTGGCCATTTTGGCGAAAGGAGCCGTAATGGTGATGGCCTCGGTGGAGTCGTGGGCGAAATTAATCACCTGCTGGGCAATGCGCAAGCGATAGAACTCGGGCGATGAGGTTGAGTCGAGAGGTGCCAGGGGCAGGTCGAAGGCGAAGGAGCCGTCGGCCTTCAATTTCACCGAATCAAGAGCCTCCACGCCCGTGAGCGTCATGGCCTCGACAATCAATGTTGAGTCCTCAGCGCCTGTGATGGCACCATCCACGCGGAATGTAGGCCCAGAGCCTTTGCACGAGATAAGTGAGAGGAAGAGCCAGGCCACGAGCAACACGACAAGGGCCATGGCCACAATGCCTCGCATAATGTTTTGGTTAGTACGTTGTGCTTTACGTCGTTTCATGTGATATTGTGTTTAGATTTAAATTCATTTGTTTATAATCATCTCCACCGTTCGCTTGAGCGCCTTGTCGTAGGTGAGCGTATGGCGAAGAGCGCCACGCTGATAATAGTAACGGCTAACTATCTCCGTCTCGAGATACGGCTGAATGCGCGAGCGGAAGCGTTCGAGGTCGGCTGCCAAATCGTTGTTCTTCAACTTAGCTTCGAGAGCTTCAAATTCCTCGCGTGTCTCTTCGTCATAACCTTCGAAGCGTGCGAGTTCACGCAACTGCTTCAAAGCCGTGACTGTACGGCCATTGTAGGTAAAGCCACTGGCCTTGATAGCCTCAGCGAAAGTGTCCCATTCGCCATCGGCAAGATGGAAATCGGCAGCATCGGCGATTTGGGGGTTACGCTGAACATAGCCCGTAACGTAGTCGAAGAAAGCATCGGAGGCCGTCAGGTCGTAAACCATCGTAGGCACCGAGTCGATGGCAAGCACTGAGTCGGGCTGTATGCCGCCGCCATCGCGCACCGGTCGGCCCAAGCGGGTGTAGAACACCTTGGTGAGGCTGTCGGGCAAGGTGGTAGCCGCTCCGTCTGCCGTCCTATGACGATAGTCGTAGGCTTGTATGCAGCGCCCTGAAGGTATATAGTAGCGCGCAGTGGTTATCTTCAGCTGACCGCGATAAGGCAGCTCGCGGATACCTTGCACCAAGCCCTTGCCATAGCTACGCTGACCGACGATGAGGGCGCGGTCGAGGTCCTGCAAGGCGCCGGCCACGATTTCAGATGCCGACGCAGTGTTGGCGTTAATCATCACAGCAAGCGGCATCAGTGTGTCGATAGGCTCTGCCGGCGTGAGATAATCGTGGCATGTAGCAGGGCGCTTACCCTTGGTACGAACCACCAGACTGCCACGTGGCACGAACATGCCCACTATCTCCACCGCTTCGCTGACCGAACCGCCGCCATTGTCGCGCAAGTCCAACACAAGGCGCTTCATGCCCTGCTGCTTCATATCGAGGATTGCATGACGCACTTCGCGTGCACATTTATCGGTGAACTCCGAGAGATAGAGGTAACCCACATGTTCCGTAGGATCTATGATGCCATACCAAGGCAGGCAGGGTAGTTGGACCTGGCGACGCGTTATCTTGAACGCACGCGGTTTACGCTCTGAAGGCCGCTGCACACGCAACTCGAAGGTAGTGCCGGGCTCACCGCGAAGGTTCTTGCTCACGCGCGACACGTCCCAGCCCTCGATATCGCGACCATCGATACTCAGGATGACATCGCCGGCACGCACGCCAGCCTCGTGAGCCGGCTGCCCCTCGTAAGGTTCCTCGATGATGGCACGTTTCGCATCCTTGGGCATACGTATGAGAGCTCCGATGCCGGCATAACGGCCTGTTGCCATCAGGCGCAGCTCCTCCTGATCCTCGTCGGGATAGTATTTTGTGTATGGGTCTATCTCTGCCAACATTCCATTTATGGCCCACTCCACAGCGGTGTCGGCCGAGAGTGTGTCAACGTAATACATATCCAGCTGACGGTATATGTCAGCAAAAATATCGAGGTTACGAGATATATCAAAGCCGGTCTGCTGGCGCTGCTGCGAGCACAAAGGAGTGCACGACAGAGCCAAACATAACGCGAGAACACCTAAACGAATTTCTTTTCTATACATACATTAATTATTTTAATCTACAAGATTTTTGGAAGTTCCTATTTTTGGGGGAAGCGAGTCTGAAGAACTTCCTTAACATCCATTACCATTAATCACCGCTGCACGGATTTGCTCAGGTGTGAGCGCTGTACCATATACTTGAATGACTTCGCCGGCAAGGTGGTTGCCATAATCAAGGCAGCGCTCGAGGGGTTCGCCGCCCACAAAGCCGTGCAGGAAACCGGCAGCAAAGAAATCACCGGCGGCAGTGGTGTCGACGACCTTACGTTTCAGACCTTTCACAAAAGCACGTTCAGAACCTTGCATAGCAAATGCTCCATGGGCTCCCACCTTGACTACGGCAGTACCGGCCACTGATGCCAACTGGCGCAAAGCCTCCTCGGGATCGCGCTGGCAACTGAAAGCAGCAGCCTCCTCTTCGTTGGCGAAGACGATGTCGACATAATCGCGAACCAGTTCTACGATGAACTCGCGTTCGGCCTCAACAAGGTTCCACGAAGCCAAATCGTAGCTCACGACAAGACCTGCATCACGAGCCGTGGACAGAACGTCGACAATAAGGGCATGGTCCTGCAGAAGATAGCCCTCGACGTGCAAAAGCTCCACCTCTGGATGAGCCTTGAGCATAGCTCGAAGGCCGTCGGCACTGACACAAGCAGCTGCACCAAGGTATGTGGCAAAGGTGCGTTCACCGTCGGGCGTGATGAACGTGGTAGCGATGCCGGTTGACATCTCAGGCTTGCGCTGCAACGAAGCCACAGTGCCGCGCGCCTGCATCTGAGACAAATAGAAAGCACCCATCTCATCGTCGCCCACTGAACCCACGAAGCCGGTGGCATGACCCAGATGTGATAGGGCATGAATAGTGTTTGAGGCACTGCCACCTGTGGCACGCACGCTGGACAGCGTTCTTGTCAGGTCGTTCAGACGGTCTAAGCCTGATGCATCGACGAGCGTCATTCCACCCTTGGGCAGCGAGAGCTCACTAAGCATCTTTTCATCGTCGATATGCACCAAAACATCGACCAAAGCATTGCCAATTCCTACTATTTTCACCATAAAACTGAATTTTTTTTGCAAAAGTATTGTTTATTTTTGAGAAATGCACTACTTTTGCCCCGCAATTCCGAGAAAGAAGCGTTTTTTTTCGCTAAGAGCCTCGTCGAAACGCCCAAACTGCAAAGTTTTGAAGAGGCAAAAAAAGCTTCAGTAGCTCAGTTGGTTAGAGCACCTGACTGTTAATCAGGGGGTCGTTGGTTCAAGCCCATCCTGAAGCGCACAAGTCTCGGAAACACTGCTTCAGTAGCTCAGTTGGTTAGAGCACCTGACTGTTAATCAGGGGGTCGTTGGTTCAAGCCCATCCTGAAGCGCAAGGGCGTTGGTCCGCAATTCTCCTCGGAGGTTGCGGACTTTTTTTTCATTACATATCATCGTTAACGCCCTAAACAATTAATTTCTAAAAAACATTATTCCATGACATTCAACGAATTAAAGATAAGCGAGCCGTTGCTGCGCGCCATCACAGAGATGGGATTTGAGAAGCCAATGCCTGTCCAGGAAGCTGTGATACCGCTCCAACTGGAGTCCTCACAAGACCTCGTAGCACTGGCACAAACAGGCACGGGCAAGACTGCCGCTTATGGACTGCCTTTATTGCAGCGGCTCACACCTACCGCCCAACCTCAAGCCATAGTGCTATCGCCAACACGTGAGCTCTGCCTGCAGATTGCCGACGACCTTGAAGCGTTTGCCAAATATCTGCCTGAAGTACGAATACTGCCCGTCTATGGCGGCACCGATTTCATGCCGCAACTGCGAGCCCTTCAGCAGGGCGTAGATATCATTGTGGCTACGCCCGGCAGACTGATAGACCTCATGCAGCGTGGTGCTGCCGTGCTCAAGAACGTTCACACTGTTATTCTCGACGAGGCCGACGAGATGCTCTCAATGGGTTTTTCCGAGAGTATTGACCAAATACTCGAAGGCGTGCCCGCCGAACATACCACACTGCTTTTCTCCGCCACAATGAGCCGCGAAATAGAGAAGATTGCACAAAACTATCTTCACGATGCCCGTCAGATAGTGGTCGGCAGCCGCAACGAAGGAGCCGAGAATGTGAATCATATATATTATATGGTACACGCGCGCGACAAATACCTCGCCCTGAAACGTGTAGTGGACTACTATCCCAAAATCTACGCCATCATCTTCTGTCGCACACGACTCGAGACCCAGGAAATAGCCGACAACCTGATTCGCGACGGCTACAACGCCGATGCCTTACACGGCGACCTGTCGCAGCAGCAACGCGACCTCACCATGCAACGATTCCGCCAGCACCGCATACAATTGCTTGTGGCTACCGACGTGGCAGCACGCGGACTCGACGTTGACGACCTCACCCATGTCATCAACTACGGTATGCCCGAGGATATCGAGAATTACACACACCGCAGCGGTCGTACAGGCCGTGCCGGCAAGAAAGGCACCAGCATATGCATCGTTCACAGCCGCGAGCGAGGTCGCATACGCGATGTGGAACGGACTATCAAGAAGGATTTTGTGCGCGGCACACTACCCTCGCCCAAGGAAATATGCTCCAAGCAGTTGTGGAAGGTTATCGACGACATCGAACGCGTGGAGGTGGACGAAGAGGAAATTGCAGACTTCCTGCCCGAAGTACGTCGCAAATTGGAGTGGCTCGACAAGGATGACCTGTTGCGTCGCGTCATCAGCCGTGAGTTCAGTCGCTTCCTGCGCTACTACGCCAACGCGCCTGAGATAGAAGATGTGAACCCTCAGGATAAAACCGCGAAGACCAAAAGTAAAAAGACGAGCAACAGCGGCCGCCGTGCCGTTGGCGATCACTCGCCCGAGGAGGGATACACCCGCATCTTCATCACTTTGGGCAAAGTAGACGGCTTTTATGCCCGCGAAATCATAGGTCTTGTCAACAACCGTTGCCCAGGTCCGAAGATAGAAATGGGACGTATTGACCTTCGCCCCACCTTTTCGTTCTTCGAAGTGCCTGAAGAGGAGGCTGAACGCGTACTCAAAGGCCTCAAAGGCTTTTCATTCAAAGGCCGTCGCGTGGGCGTTGATATAGCTGAGGAGGTTGGCACTGCCGAGCGCTCAGACGAAGGGTGGAGAAAGGGGAATAGAAGTGGGAGTGGTAAAGGGAGTAGAAGTGGGAGTGGAAAAGGGAGTAGAAGTGGGAGTAAAAAAGGGAGTAAAAAGGGAAGTAAAAGTGGGAGTAAAAAGTGGGAGTAAAAAGGGAAGTAAAAAGGGGAGTAAAAGTAAGTAAGGGGGAAGTAAAGGTCTGATAAACAGGAAAAAGTGGGTGTAAAACGAGAAAAATACACGGAAAACGAAAAAAACTTCCGACTTTTACATTCCAACAATAAACTTTTTACTACCTTTGCAGCCGCTAACAAAAATAGCTGCATTCGAGGGTGGGTGCGCGACGACAGGCTGACGACGGCTCTCCACCTAAAGGATGTAATTCTCAAACCTCTTAATCAGCCAATACATTATGTATTTAGATTCAGCTAAAAAGGCCGAGCTCTTTGAAAAGTTCGGCGGTGGCGCAACCAACACTGGCAGCGCCGAGAGCCAGATTGCACTCTTCAGCTTCCGCATCGCTCACCTCACCGAGCACATGAAGCAGAACCGCAAGGACCACAGCACAGAACGCGCCCTCACGGGCCTCGTAGGTAAGCGCCGCGCGCTCCTCAACTATCTGAAGAAGCGCGATATCACACGCTACCGTGCTATCGTCAAGGCTCTGGGTCTGCGTAAGTAATCAGGCAGTCCACCCACGCCCTCTTCGGAGGGAGCGGTCACTTTTCAAGAAGTGAAGTCTTAACCAAAGTGAGAAGTGCTCGCACTCCTCACTTTTTTGCTTTTAAACAAAACAAGAACCATTCCATTCACCCAACCACTATGAGCAAGAATACCCTGAAGTCGTTCCTTCCCGACCTCCTGGCCATCCTCTTCTTCGTTGGCCTCTCCTTTGCTTACTTCATAAAGCCTGTCAGCGAAGGCCTCGTGCTTACCGGCCACGACCACAGCGGCGGAGTAGGCGCCTCATCAGAGATGGAGGCTTATCGCCAAGCACACAATGGCGAGCGTACACGCTGGACCAACACCCTCTTCTCCGGCATGCCTACCTACCAGATGGCTCCCTCTTATCCGTCTACCGACAACCTGCAGAAGGTGGAAAGCGTATACAAGCTTTTCCTGCCCGACTACGTAGTGCTGGTGTTTATCATGCTGCTGGGCTTCTACATCCTACTGCGCGCTTTCGACTTCAAGGCTTGGATGGCAGCGTTGGGCGCCGTCGTATGGGCATTCTCAAGTTACTACTTTATCATTATTGGCGCAGGGCATATCTGGAAGTTCTACACTCTGGCTTACATCCCGCCCACGATAGCCGGCATGGTACTCTGCTACCGCGGTCGCTACGGCTGGGGTTTCGTAGTAACGGCTTTCTTCATGGCTCTTCAGATCTTGTCGAACCACGTACAGATGAGCTATTACTTCGCTATTGTCATCGGTTTGATGGCGCTGGCGTTCCTGTTTGAAGCGAAAGAAGGATCTCAGTCGGCCTCATCAGCAGAAGGCAAAGCCTCTTCATCATTCGTGAAGTGGCTCAAAGGCACTGCGACCTTTGCCCTCGGCTGTATCATAGGTATAGCCATCAACGCTTCCAACCTGTACCACACATGGGAATACTCAAAAGAGTCGATGCGCGGAAAGAGCGAATTGACACAGAAAACCAAAGATCCCGCCAACCAGACTTCCAGCGGTCTCGAACGCGACTACATCACAGCATGGAGCTATGGCATTGGTGAGACATGGTCGTTGCTCGTTCCCAATGTGAAGGGCGGTGCCTCACAGCCTCTCACACAAAGCAAGACAGCTATGAGCAAGGCAGACCAGATGTATTTGCCCGTATACCAAAGCCTTGGACAATACTGGGGCGAGCAGCCTGGCACCAGCGGTCCTGTCTATGTAGGAGCTTTCATCATGTTTCTCTTCATCCTCGGCCTATTCATAGTAAAAGGACCGATGAAATGGGCACTTTTCATCGCTACATTGCTTTCCATAACCCTCGCATGGGGTAAGAACTTCATGCCTTGGACCGACTTATGGCTCGACTATGTTCCCATGTACGACAAATTCCGTACTGTGGCCTCCATACTCGTCATTGCCGAGTTCACCATTCCTCTGCTTGCCATGCTTGCATTGAAGGAGATAATAAAGCCATCGAGTCAGGTGGGCCTTAAGGAATGTGGCTTTGCCCTTGCGCTGACAGCCCTTCCCTGCCTCCTCTTCTGGCTCATGCCCGATGCGTTCTTTGGCAACTACATCAGTTCTTCCGAGCAGCAGATGCTGACATCGGCAGCCCAGCAAGGCTACATACCGCAGGATATGTTGGCGCCCATCATGGCCAACCTCAATGATATGCGCCGCGCTGTGTTCAGTGCTGATGCAGGCCGTTCGCTCATCATCATCCTTGTGGGCTGCGCCGTGCTACTGGCTTACTATTTTAAGAAGATCAAGGCATGGCACGCTGTCGCTTGCCTCATCTTGCTTTGCACTGCCGATATGTGGGATGTCAACAAACGCTATCTCAACGATGCTATGTTCTCGGAACCGCAGCCCGCACAGCAGTTCTTCCAGAAGACGCCAACCGACGAGGCCATTCTCCAAGATACCGACCTCTATTATCGCGTGGCCAACCTCGCCGTATCCACCTTCAACGACAACACCACCAGCTACTGGCATAAGTCTATAGGTGGCTATCATGCTGCCAAGCTGCGTCGCTATCAGGAACTCATAGAGGCTTATATCCAGCCAGAGCTTATCAGTCTTCATCAGGCTGCAGCCGAGGCCGCCGGCCAACTCGAAGAAGTGAACGGTGACTCCATCTTCCCCGTCCTCAATATGCTTAACATGAAGTATGCCATCATGCCGCTGCAGGACGGTAAGACAATGCCCCTTCAGAATCCTTGGGCCATGGGCAACGCCTGGATGGTGGACGACGTATTCCTCGTAGCCAATGCCGATGAGGAACTGGCATCACTCTCAGCCTTCAACTTGCACACTGCAGCAATTGTTGACCGCCGTTTTACCGACAAGATTCCAGCCGAACTAATAAGTGCAGGAGGTCCCGACTCGCTGGCTGCCGCTCCTCGTACAAACAGCGTCACGCTTCTCACTTATGAAGCCAACGCCCTTACATACGAAGCTGAAACAGACCACCAGTGCCTTGCCGTCTTCTCGGACATCTACTATCCTGGTTGGAAATGCTTGGTCGATGGCCAACCTGCCGATGTTCTCCGTGCCAACTACGTCCTACGCGCTGTAGTGTTGCCCGCCGGAAAGCATAAGATAGAGTTCCGCTTCGACCCGCAAAGCCTCCATACCACTGAGGCTATCGCCACAGCCGCCCTCATACTTCTCGCCCTTCTCGTGCTCGCCCTCATCGGATGGAGCATTTTCAAGGGTAGGAATAAGAAAGAGGATTAAATATGACAAAGCCCGCTTCAAAAGCGGGCTTTTGTTATAATAAGGATTAGTACCGAAACAATCGGTTTTTTATGGGAATAATGTATGGGGGGCAAAATGCCCGCTGCGGATGCGCCATTCCTTGGGGTATAGGTTATTGGCACGCGAGCCTATGTTCTTTGCCAAGCCGAGGCGCTGGCCGTGGTAGCAAAGCTGCACTATGCCACGAGGAGCATCTGGTGGAAGAGCTATGGCTTCGCGTTGTAGATAACGGAAGGCATCAACAAGGGAAATTTCAACACGAGGAATAGCAGCATCACTACCCTGCCCTACCCGTTTAGAAGAGGAAACGGCACCCTCTGGCGAATCAAGCAAATCGGTTGGTAAAACTGTCAAGTTTTTGGCAATCGAATCGATGAAATGGGCGTTTTTTGATCCCTCATCAGATTCGCCATGCTTTTGCAAAAGCGCACAGAAAAAGCCTTCGCCACGCACAAGGCCTGGGATGAAATGGCAGAAAGGAAGGGCAGAACTTAATTGATCATCGACATTTGCCAATGAAGAAGGATTTGTCAACGGGGCTGCGCTAAGAGAATGCCGGCGAAGATCACCGAGGACGTGCCACGATGAATCCACGGGAATGGGTATGATGTCTGCACCAAGTTCACGAGCTATCCATTCTACGTTGCACTCGTCTTCCTCAGGATTGAAGGTGCACGTGCTGTAAATCATTAAACCTCCCGGGCGCAATGCCGGCCAGATATCTTCGACAATAGAGCGTTGCAAGGCTGCACAGTCGGCCACGAACTGAGGCGACCACTGCCGACGCGCTTCATCTTCCTTACGCATCATACCTTCGCCGGAGCATGGCACGTCAGCCAAAATAATGTCGAAGCCTGCAAACAAGCGGTCGCGGTTGGCTACACGGGCAATATCCTTGGCATAAGCCTGCGTAACAACGACATTCCCGCTCCCCCACTTCGCCATGTTCTCGGCAAGCACCTGAGCGCGCTGGCGCAATGGTTCATTGCTTACAAGCATAGCCTCAGGCGGCAACAATGAACGCAGGATGGTGCTCTTACCACCAGGGGCTGCGCATAGGTCAAGAACCGTGGACGCTGATTTTTGAAAGTTAATGGAGACGTTGAGCCTTCGCAGCACATGTGCCAAGAACATAGAACTGGCTTCCTGAACGTAGTAGGCGCCTGCGTGCAGAAGAGGATCGGCAGTAAACTGCGGGCGCTGGTTAAGGTAAATACCTTCGGAACACCACGGCACACGACTTTCACCATCCTCAGGCCAAGCATCTGCTGGCAGGCGGGCCGGATTAATTCGTATGCTTACCGGAACCTCCTCATCGAGACCTCGCACGAGGGCGTCAACCATCTCACCGTCCCAAACGCGGCGAAAATAGTCCTCGAAACCAGCTGGCAGAGCAATCATACTAAGCTATAAAGCAGCAGGATAATGAGCTGAGCAGTAAGGATGCGCAGGAACATGCACAGAGGATAGACGGTGGAGTAACCTACGGCTGGAGCATCGTTACCTGCTGTCTGGTTGGCATAAGCCAAGGCTGGCGGGTCAGTGGTGGCGCCGGCAATGAGGCCCATAAGCGTGTAGTAGTTCATCTTATAGCGCAGACGGGCAAGCACACCTATGATAATAATAGGTATCACGGTGATGAGGAAGCCTGTCCACACGTAGGTGAGGCCATCGCCCTCGGTTACCGTATGCCAGAAAGTAGCGCCAGCCTTGATGCCCACGGATGCGAGGAAGAGCACAAGACCGAACTCACGCAACATTAGATTGGCCGACGTTGTGGTGTATGATACCAAGTGAGCCTTGTAGCCGAAGCGTCCGATGAGAATTGCGATGATCAGCGGACCGCCAGCCAAACCAAGCTTCACAGGGGTAGGCACACCAGGCAGTGCGATAGGCATCATGCCGAAAAGGATACCTACAACGATACCGATGAACAAAGCTGCCAGATTGGGATGATCGAGGCGCTTAACCTCATTACCCATGACATTTGCCACGCGCTCGACAGCGTCCTCGGGACCTACGCATACGAGCTTGTCGCCTATCTGAATACGCAGGTTCTGGTCGGCGAAGAGGTTGACGCCGTTGCGTCGTACACGCGTGACGTTGACGCCATAGACCGAACTGAAATGCAACTGACCGAAGGTCTTGCCGTTGACACTGGGCTGAGTGACAAGGATATTCTTCGACACCATAGGCACGTCCTGTTCTGCCCATTCCACATGGTCCACGGGACCTATGAAGGCAGAAATAGCCTCCCAATCGTCCTCGGCACAGGTGATATACATGAGGTCGCCCACGTTCACTACGGTGTCGCGATTAGGTATGGACACATGACCGTCGTGCAAGAAGCGCGAGCAAACGAAGTTACGGCCAAGGAAATTGCGAACTTGAAGTATTGTACGACCATTGAGTGCCTTGTTCTCGGCACGAAGCGTCATGCGATGCGGCTTGGCGTGCGGGTTCTCATTGAGTTCCCTCTCTATCTGCTCGGTCTCCTTCTTAAGACTGATACGGCAGATATAACGAATGGCTATCGTTGCTCCTATGATTCCCACTACGCCAAGAGGATAAGCACAAGCATAGCCTGAAGCTATCTGGGGCATCTCAGAAACCCCTTTGTAGATAGAGCCAACGGCTTCGGATGCGGCACCAAGACCCGGTGTGTTGGTGATAGCTCCGCACAGCACACCCGTCATCATTGACAGGTTCCACACGTTCTCGCCGCCCTTAATCTCAGGCTTGTAGAACAATATGAAATAAAGGGCGAGCATGGTTATCACGTTCAAGCCCACGATGCCCATAGCCAAAGCATTCTGACGAATTCCGCCCTTGGCAAAACTCTCGAAGAAGCCAGGACCGACCTGCAAGCCTATGCAATAGACAAAAAGGATAAGACCGAAGTCCTGGACATAATTGAGAACGGCAGGTGTGCCTGTGAAACCGATATGACCGGCCAAGATGCCGGCAAACAAAACAAAGGTAACGCCCAGCGAGATACCGAAAATCTTGAAGCGCCCGAGTGCAATGCCCGCGGCTATCACAAGCGAATACAGCAACACGATATGTGCAATGCTGTCGGAGTTGGTAAAGAGACTAATGAGCCAATCCATAAACGATGAATTATGAGTGACAAATGATAGAGTAAAGGCGAGTATACCTTTTCGAGTGCAAAAGTACTTATTTTTCCGCTTATCTTCTGCCATTTACCTCTTTTTTCTGTCGTTTTCCATTGTTTTTTATCTTGGAGCAATGAAAACATACAAGTGTAGAGTGGTTAAGAGGCTACATTAATGAGCGGACTTAGGTGGTCTGTAATTGTTTATGTTAGAAAAGGAGTGACTTAGTGGAAATATTTTATTGTTCCCATACATAATTAAGAAAAAACACGTATCTTTGCGGCGAGAATAATGACAACGGTCACGTAAAAGGCCGCAACGCCAGTCGTTAAACGAAATCAAATCATACTATACAATTATGTCTCCTCTTGTATCAATCATCATGGGCAGCACCAGCGACCTGCCCGTAATGGAGAAAGCTGCGCAGTTCCTCGACGATATGGAAGTGCCATTCGAGATGAATGCCCTGTCGGCTCATCGCACACCATCAGAGGTGGAGCGTTTTGCCAAAGAGGCTGAGGGGCGCGGGCTGAAGGTAATTATAGCTGCCGCAGGCATGGCTGCTGCTCTGCCCGGAGTGATAGCCGCTCAGACCACGCTACCCGTCATAGGCGTTCCTATCAAGGGAATGCTCGACGGCTTGGACGCTCTCTTGTCTATCGTCCAGATGCCTCCAGGTATCCCAGTAGCTACAGTAGGTGTGAATGGCGCACAGAACGCCGCCGTGCTTGCATGTGAGATGTTGGCGCTTACTGACCCGACTCTGGCTGAGCGTATGCATGCTTACAAGGACGGCCTCTCTGCCAAAATCGTGAAAGCGAATCAGGCATTGGCTGAGGTGACTTATAAGTTCAGGGTTCCCTCGTCACTTTCCATTTAAGGGGAGGATAGTCACCTCAAAAGAATAGAAAGACATTGCCTATGTCAGAAACATCATCCACTCAAGTACATTCCACTCTCCCCCAGGGGGAGCGGAGCGGAGGTTATGGTCGCAGACGACCCACCCATGAAGTGCGTGTTGGTAATATCGGCATAGGAGGCGATAATCCTGTGCGGGTACAGTCGATGTGCACTACATCGACGATGGACACCGACGGCTGTGTGCGTCAGATTCTGGCCATTGCCGCGGCTGGCGGCGAACTGGTACGCCTGACAACGCAAGGCGTACGCGAGGCGGAGAACATGAAGGTTATCCGCGAGCGCGTGAGGGCAGCAGGCTGCACGGTGCCGCTCGTGGCCGACGTGCATTTTAACCCTGCCGTGGCCGATGTTGCAGCGCTCTATTGCGAGAAAGTGCGCATCAATCCAGGCAACTACGTCGATGCAGCACGTAAGTTCAAACAGCTCGAATACACCGACGAGGAATATGCAGCCGAGCTGCAGAAGATTGAGGACCGCCTTGTGCCTTTCCTAAATATCTGCCGCGAGCATGGCACAGCCGTGCGCATCGGCGTGAACCACGGCAGCCTGAGCGACCGCATCATGTCGCGCTACGGCGACACGCCTGCCGGCATCGTGGAGTCGTGTATGGAATTCCTGCGCGTGTGCATGCGCGAACATTTTATGAATGTAGTCGTCTCCATCAAGGCCTCGAACACGGTGGTGATGGTGGAGAGCGTGCGTCTGCTGTGCAAGGCCATGGATGCCGAAGGCATGACGTTTCCGCTACATCTTGGTGTGACGGAAGCCGGCGAGGGCGAGGACGGCCGACTGCGAAGTGCCGTAGGCATCGGTGCCCTGCTCATCGACGGCATCGGCGACACGATCCGCGTCAGCCTCAGCGAGCCGCCCGAGAACGAGATACCCGTAGCCTACAGTCTGCTGCAGGCAGCACGCCTACGCACCACGAAGACCGAGTTCATCTCATGTCCGGGCTGCGGCCGCACGCTCTACGACCTGCCCGCCACCATCCAGCGCGTCAAGGCAGCTTTTGAGCAGGCCGGCAAGGCCGACAAGCAACTTGCCGAGCGGCTGGCAGGGCTGAAGATTGCCATCATGGGATGCATCGTCAACGGCCCCGGCGAGATGGCCGATGCCGACTACGGCTACGTCGGCGCAGCCCGCGGCAAAGTCAGCCTCTATCGCGGCAAAGAATGTGTGGAAAAGAATATAGATGAGGAATCCGCTCCCCAAAGACTTCTTGCACTCATAGAGGCCCCTCTCCCCGCTCCCCCCGTGGGGGGGAGGGCCGCCTTATCCTCTGAAAACACAGCGAGCGGCTATGCGGCTCTCCCCCCCACGGGGGGAGCGGGGAGAGGGGCTATACCTGTGTATAAGACCGCTGATACAATGAATTATCCTTTGCTTAAGGATTTTGCTCGCGAAAATCGGTATCACCCAACAGAAGCAGAATCGATTCTATGGGATTATCTGAAAGGCTATTCATTAAATTATCCCTTTAGAAGACAACATATCATCGGGAACTTCATAGCGGATTTCGCATGTCTTCCTAAAAAGCTCGTCATCGAAATCGATGGTGGTTACCATCAATTGCCCAACCAACAGGTTAGCGACGCAGATCGAACACAATGGTTGGAGCAACAAGGATTCAAAGTCATCAGATTTACAAATGAAGAGGTCATCGGTGATGTCGATTCTGTCATTTCTAACATAAAAGAATATTTGAAATAAATTATAGTAATCAATATGGATACAAGTGGAAATGCAGTCCTCCCCCCCACGGGGGGAGTTAGAGAGGGGCTTTTAATCTATAACACCCTTACGCGGACTAAGCAATTATTTACCCCTGTAGTAGAGGGTCGCGTAGGCATGTACGTTTGCGGCCCCACAGTTTATGGCGATGCTCATCTGGGGCACGCGCGTCCCGCCATCACCTTCGACCTTCTGTTCCGCTACCTGCAGCACATCGGTTATAAGGTGCGCTACGTGAGGAACATCACGGATGTGGGACATCTGGAACACGATGCCGACGAGGGCGAGGACAAGATTGCCAAGAAGGCACGCCTGGAGCAGCTGGAGCCCATGGAAGTGGCACAGTACTACACCAACCGCTTCCACGATGCCATGCGGGCGCTCAACTGCCTGCCGCCCAGCATCGAACCGCACGCCACAGGACATATTATCGAACAGATTCAGCTGGTCAAGGAAATCCTTGCCAACGGCTATGCCTACGAGAGCCAGGGCTCGGTCTATTTCGACGTGGAGAAATACAATGAGACACACCACTACGGTAAGCTCAGCGGCCGCAACCTGACCGACGTCATCAACAACTCACGCGAGCTGGACGGCCAGAGCGAGAAGCACAACCAAGTCGATTTCGCCCTGTGGAAATGCGCACAGCCCGAGCATATCATGCGCTGGCCGTCACCCTGGAGCGACGGCTTCCCCGGCTGGCACTGCGAGTGCACCGCCATGGGACGCAAGTACCTGGGCAACCATTTCGACATCCACGGCGGCGGCATGGACCTCGTGTTCCCGCACCACGAGTGCGAGATAGCTCAGGCCGTGGCCAGTCAGGGCGACGATATGGTGAAGTACTGGATGCACTGCAATATGGTGACCATCGGCGGTCAGAAGATGGGTAAGTCCCTGGGCAACTTCATCACGCTGAACGAGTTCTTCACCGGTCAGCACGAGAAGCTCACGCAAGCCTACTCGCCCATGACCATTCGTTTCTTCATCCTGCAGGCTCACTACCGGTCCACCGTTGATTTCTCCAACGAAGCTTTGCAAGCCGCAGAGAAGGGCCTGCAGCGCCTGATGACCGCCATCGCCGACCTCAAGCGCATCAGCCCCGCCCAGGAGAGCGATGCCGAGACGCACAAAGTCGTCAGCGAGCTGCGCCAGAAGTGCTACGACGCCATGAACGACGACCTGGCATCACCCTCCGTCATCAGCCATTTGTTTGAAGCGTGCTCGACAATTAATAAACTCATCAGCAGCCCCTCTCCCAGCTCCCCCCGTGGGGGGGAGGGCTCCGTTGCCCCGAGTATTTCTGCCGAGGACTTCGAAGAACTCTCTTCGACGATGCACCTCTTCGCCGAGGACATCCTCGGTCTTCTCCCCCCCACGGGGGGAGGCAGAGAGGGGCTTCGTGAGGAAGCTTTCGGTCATGTCGTAGATATGCTTTTGGAACAGCGCGCCATTGCCAAAGCCAACAAGGACTGGGCTACAAGCGACAAGATCCGCAACGAGCTCAATGCCCTCGGCTTCGAGATCAAGGACGGCAAGGACGGTGCCACATGGACGTTAAACCGATGAAAAGTGAAGCCATCGAACAATAAACCATAAACTAAAAACGTTAATCTATAAACGCAAAACGAGAATACTATGCGAGTAATCATTGAACAGAACTATGACCAGCTGTCCAAGTGGGCCGCTGAGTATGTCGTAAACAAAATCAACGCTGCTGCACCCACTGCCGAGAAGCCTTTCGTGCTCGGCTTGCCTACTGGCAGCAGCCCCATCGGCATGTATCGCGCTCTTATCGAGGCCAATAAGGCTGGGCGCGTAACGTTCAAGAACGTCCTCACATTCAATATGGACGAGTACGTTGGTCTGCCCGAGAGCCACCCTGAGAGCTACCACAGCTTCATGGCCACAAATTTCTTCGATCACATCGACATCCCCAAGGAGAATATCCACATTCTCAATGGCAACGCCGAAGACCTCGTGGCCGAGTGCGCTCACTACGAGCAAATGATTGAAGAGGCCGGAGGCATAGATCTCTTCATCGGCGGTATCGGCCCCGACGGACACATTGCCTTCAACGAGCCCGGCTCAAGCCTCAACAGCCGTACACGTCAGAAGACCTTGACCACCGATACACGCGTGGCCAACAGCCGTTTCTTCGGCGGACGCCCTGAGGACGTTCCCGCAACGGCACTCACCGTAGGCGTAGGCACTGTGATGGCAGCCCGTGAGGTGCTCATCCTCTGCAACGGCCACAACAAAGCCCGTGCTCTCCAAGCCGCCATCGAAGGTCCCGTCACTCAGTGGTGGACAATCAGCGCACTGCAGCTCCATCCCCACGGCATCATCGTCTGCGACGAAGCAGCCACAGAGGAAATCAAGCACGGCACTTACAAGTACTTCAAGGATATCGAGAAGGATAACCTTTAAGAAATGAATAAAGAAATGAATAAGCCCCGCCAACCAGCGGGGCTTTTCATTTTGCCTCAATGTAAGTCTTGTTGTCGCACTCTAAAACACGACCGGTCATAAAGCCTTGCACATACGGTCATAAAGCCTTGCACATACGGTCATAAAGCCAAGCACGACTGGTCATAAAGTTCATTTAGGTACAACGGAATCAGGTTGGGCATACAGATTCTACTTCACAACAAGCTTGGCCGTCGATTGTTTGCTGCCGCTGATGGCACGTAGGACATAGATGCCCGGTCGTAACGAAGCAGGCACTTCAAGGTCACCGTCGCGAGGGAAACTCTGCTGGTAAACTACGGCTCCCGATGCAGAGACAATCTGCACAGGCACAAGCCAGCGGTCTGCTCCAGTAATGACCACGGGCAGCCGTTCGCCGGCGCGCACTGCATTATGTGCAGGCTTCACGGCAAACTCTACGGTTTCCTCTGCAGGCGTCTCATCAATGCCGGTATAGTCGAAGGTATTGTCCTTAATGGTCTGAGCATACTTGTACCACTTCAACTTGGGCGATGCCGGCTGCCAAACATTCTGCCCCATACGAATATGGTAATAGTAATGAGCCTTGCGCGTCTGCTCGCCTTGATATATGTAATCGGTGTTGACAACTAATGCCAAGACAACGCCGTTGGCGGGCGCTTCGGGCATAAGCATGGACACCTCGACATCACGGCCACGGCGGCCATTGAAGGGTTGGCTGTAATAGATCTTACCCTGCGCTGTGCGGTAGCAGAGCATGCAGACCATATTGGTACCGAAAGCCTTGAAAGTCATCTTCAGCTCATCGCCTGCTCGGCCGCTGGTGTGGAGAGGAATCTGATTGGCTCCGCTCCAACCAGGCGTGGTGCGCCATTCCGGCTTGTACCATCCTGCGCTGTCGGGATCGGCGATAGCTGTCATCTGAGCATAGGGCGTAGCCTTCCAGCTCTTAGCCTCTATCCAATAAGGTTTCCATTCCGAATGCACGTCAACAAGCCAGTTGTTGTCGATGAGTGCTTCGCACGCCTTAGACCATTTGCCGATATCTATCATAGCCTGACGGGCACGGTATTCTACTATAAGATGGCGCATTTGCACCTCGCCAAGTCCTGGAATCTTCTTGCCGTTCTCGGTGATACCCTTTGCCATACCCTCGAGCACGCGAGTCTTGCAATAACGCCATATCCAAGGCACAGCGCCCTTGCCTAAGATGGCATTCAATACGTGGGGGAAGAGTTCGCCGTATTGCACGCCGCCCAACATATTTCGCCAAGTGCAGATTTGCTGGCCACCATCGTACATATTCACGCCTTCGGCAGCAGGACCGCCGAACGAGTCGTCCTGCAACCATCCCGAATAGCACTCGATAGGCATAAACGGTGCTATCATATTGCCAGCACTAAGGTAGCCCATTGACGAAGGATCCCTACCGCTCTTACGCACTTCAGCCTCGGCTTGCAGCCACGTATTGCCTGCCTCATGGAACCAGGCCGACTGCTTACATCCTTCAAGGTCGGCGAAAGTAGCATGGATGCCCTCGTGCACACAGGCATTCTGCTGTGCTACGCGGTCGTTGTAAGTGCAGCTCGGGTCGAAACTATAGATAGGATAATAGCTCAAGAATACCATCGGCCACGATGATCCCTGATAGTTGGTAGCGCTTTGCCAACCGCCCGTAGCGGTGTTTGGAGTGTTGGCGTCGAAGCTGAGACCGCTGCCATAGCCGTATACCTGACTATAGTAACCGTTGCGTGCTCGCTTGTCGGGCGGCCATCCCATCTCATCGCGGAAATAGGCAAAGTCCTCGTCCATCTTCTTTGCCAGCCGGCGCATGGACTCCTCGGTGATGAGCGAGTTGGCCTTGGGACCAACAGCCACACTCCACCATTCGCCATTGACGCGTTTAGCCACGTTGACATTCTCGGGCAACGGGCCTTTGGATGGTGGAGGCAGAGCCGGATATTCGGAACGGAAGTCGTAGTCGAGCGTAGGTGAATAGCTGGGCCATTGATAGCCAATGCGCGGATCATACTCACCATCTACGCTCACAGTGAATGTCTGTGTGGCTACAGCTCCGCACGGACGTTCGTAACATAGTGTATAGAAGCCACTGGTTGTTGCAGTGATAGTGGCCGTTGTTGCCGTTACCTCGCCCTGTTCATCGAGCCAGTACCAGTTCGGTTCTTCGGTAGCGCCGCCAGGCAACGTGAGTGTGGCAGACAGTTCTACGCTCTCGCCGCTTTTGATCGTTACTTTCTCTTCGGCAGCTTTCAACGTTGGCGCACCGCAATCCTCAACAGGATATCCTTGAAGCGTGAGCTCCAGGATGCCGCAAGCTGCAGTGCTACGCATATAAAGACGCAAACGATTGGTTTCTATGTCCAAACCTGAATTAGTAGAGACACCTGAGCCATTAGGCGCTGTGAGATCTTGGGAGCGTGTCCATTCATGGCCGTCCCAAGTTGAGAAATATGCTTCGCCGGGAAAAGCCAGTCTGTCGGCATCGCTGAACCAATTCACCACGGCACGACTGATGACTACACGTGTAGCCCAGTTGTACTCTACATATTCCCATTGCCCGAGGTGCTCGTTGTCGCGATAACCGCTCCAGTAGGACGATGACGACGTGGCAGCACCATCATTGATAGCGGCCACGCCATGACCTGGCTCGCTGTATGAGGCTCGCACGGCCGTTGTCATCTTCTGCAGAGCCTGACGTGTATTCACTGCCAAGCCTGCCATCGACGACATCGACAACGCCACAGCAATGAGTATTCTATATGTCTTTTGTTTCATTTATTAGAAGTAAGTTAGTTTAAAAAAAAGCGTTCCAAAGTAAATTAAACAACTACAAAAAAACGAGAGAAAGCCCTTTGTCGGGTCCTTCTCTCGCTTTATATCAGTGATTACTCTGCTTGCGGCTCCATGACGACGCGGACGCGGTTGCCATCAGCCTTTATAGTGACAGCCATCTGGCGAACGTTCTCGGCTGTGATGCCTTGGATTACCTGCTCGTAGTTCTCGGCGGGGTCGTAGTTGCGACGTACTATGCTGGCAATGCGATTCATCCAGAAGCCGTTCTCACGCTGATTCTGAGCAAAAGTCTTAAGCAAATATTCCTTTGCCTTGGTAAGGCTTTCCTGACTTACGCCGTTCTCGCAGACATCGTCGAACACATCCTGCACAATCTGCAGACAGGTGTCGGTCATCTCGGGCTTCAAGGGGAAGGCCGTCTGCAGCACGTAACGTGGGCGGTCATCGCTGCCACGAGTTACCACGCCTTGGGCGCTGGTGGAATATGCTGCACCGAGTTCCTCGCGAATCTTCTTGAGGTAGATTTCGGAGACGCAGTTGCCGAGGATTGTCATGAGGGCGGTATTGCGCACTGTCATTTCGGTGTCGCCCGTCCAAGCACATACGATAAAGCTCTGGGGTGTCTCCATCTTCTTCTGGTAGCGGTTGGTGACATCACCGGTAACCATCTTCAGACCTGGGTCAACAGCCTTATCCTTACGCTTCACCTTGGGCAGCGTAGCCAGATACTGAGCCGAGAGCTCGCGGATCTGAGCCTCATCGATATTACCAAGGAAGAAGAAGGTGAAGTCGCTGGCATCGGCAAAACGATCGGCCCACATCTCAAGGATGCGGTCGTAGTTAACCTGGTCAACCTCAGCCTCGGTAATGGGCTTGATGCGTGGGTTATGTCCGTAGAGCGTAGCCTGGATGGAGTCTTGCAGGCTTGACATAGGATCAAGAGCCTTGTTGCGCAGGTTCTCGCGCAGGCTGTTGAGGTATGAAGCTACAGCGTCCTCATCCTTCTCGCGGGGCTGGAATGTCATATAAATGAGTTCGAAGAGCGTCTGGATATCCTTCTTCGAAGAGAAGCCAGCGAAGCTCTCCTCGCGCAGACTCACGTCGGCACTACTGCTCACGTTCTTACCGGCAAGAGCCTTAGAGAGTTCTGTTGAGGTGAAACCACCAATCTTAGAGTGTCCGGCAACGCCGTCGAATACCTGCAGGTTAATACGCTCCGAGTCGGGATAACGGCCCATACCGCCCTCACTCCAAGCCATCATGCGAATCTCATCATCCTTGAAATCGGTCTGCTTCATGATTACCTTAACACCATTGCTGAGTGTTAGAATCTTGGAGTCGCAGGGACCTGCGGCTTCTTTCTTCACCTTGCCGGGCTTGGGCAGGTTAGAGATCAGCGGGCCAGTCTTCACATTATCTACCCATGGGGTAAGCTGGCTCTGCTGTGCGGCGTGAATGGCACCGAGGAGCTGCTCCTTAGTGGGGATGGCAAGACCTTCCTTCTCAGGATTGAGAGAGAGCACTACGAGGTTAGAGTCTGTGCGGCTAATATACTGCTGGATTGTCTGGCTGAAAGCTTCGGTAGGAATCTGAGGCAGGATCTGCTTCATGATATTGTACTCGTACTCGATGCCGGGGATAGGATCGTTGTTGAGGAATGAGCTGTAGTACTCGTGAGCATAGCTGATACTGCGCTGCTTGTCGCGATTGTTGAACGACTGCTCCATGCTTGAGAGGCGGTTCAGCACGGCACGGTCGATCTCACCCTTGGTGAAGCCGAACTGATCCACCCGGTACACCTCTTCCATTACTGCCTTGACGGCTTCCTCTACGCGGCCTTCCTTTGGCACTACTTCAATGTTGAAGGCACCTGTCACCTTGGACGAGAGCAAGAATGAGCCATCGTCAACGCTGGCGCCCTGGAAGGGACAGTCGGCCTTGAGCGAGAGTTCGTTCAGGCGTTGGTTGATGACTCCGGCAGCAGTCGAAACCATAGTCTCGGCCATGTAGATAGGCAGAGTGTTACGCACGCTGTCGGGGATGGCAGGGTGCTTCATGGAAATCATCACTACCTGCGATGTCACTTCAGGATCGGAATCAGCAACGACTACAGCCTCGGCATTGTCGGGCACAGCGTAGAACTCACGCTTGGCCACCGGCTGCTGCACTTTGATAGGACCGAAGAGGTTCTTGATCTTGCCTTCAACCTGATCTACATCGATGTCGCCCACGACAATAATACCCTGAAGGTCGGGACGATACCACTTATGATAGTAAGCGCGCAGCGTGTCATACGGGCACTCGTCAACCACTTCCATCAAACCGATGGGGAAGCGACGACCGTGACGGCCGTTGGACATCAGCTCTTCAAGGTGCTTGACCAAGATGCGTGTGAAGCCGGTGTTGCGCATACGCCATTCACCATGGATGACACCGCGTTCTTTGTCAATCTCCTTACCATCGAGCGTCAGATCATGACTCCAGTCGTGAAGGATAAGCAAGCAAGAGTCGATAGCTCCCTCGCGCGCGGGTACATTATCTATATTATACACAGTTTCCTCGACGCTGGTGTAAGCGTTGAGCTGAGCGCCGAACTTCACACCGATGCTTTCAAGATATTCAATCAGCGAGCTGTCGGGGAAGTGGGTTGTGCCATTGAAGCACATATGCTCAAGGAAGTGAGCGAGACCGCGTTGGCTCTCCTCTTCCTGGATAGAACCAACCTTCTGTGCGATGTAGAAGAAGGCCTGATTCTTTGGCTCTTCATTGTGACGGATGTAATAGGTCAAACCGTTGTCGAGGTGACCTACGCGCACTTTCTGATCTACAGGAAGCGGCTGCATCAGCTGGCTCATATCCTGGGCCTGAGCTGCAAAAGCGCCCATTGTGAGGGCTGCCATCAAAAGAATCTTTCGTAGTTTCATAATAAATGATTTTTATGTATAAACAAGTCTTGTTTGCTATTTATGTCATTATGCTCGGTTGGTGACCCTGCTTTAATCCCTAATCTTTAATCCCTAATCCAGAATCTTTAATCCTTAATCCATTATCACCACCACCATCCTCCGCCGGAGTTGCTAATAGTGAAGTTTACGCGAATGTTTACCTTGCGCAACTCACTGCCTACGCTACATTGATATTGCATCGTCACGGTGTGAGCGCTGTGGCTGCACTGTTCTTTGTAGAGGCCGCAGTCCCAATTGAACAAGTCATTGAATACCTCGATATACACATGGCCTTGAGCATACTGACCGGGATTGCCATTAGCATCGAACCATCCGCCATATACACCATTGGTACGGTTTGCACCTTCGCTGCCGTCGGTCATCAAGGGCACTATCTTCACAAAGCCCTTATTGAAAGTGCTTTCGTCCACTTCGAGAAGTTGGAACAATTGGTTTCGGTCAATCTCCACCTGGCTGCCCTGCGAATAGCCTAAGCGCCATTCCATGGAGGTGTTCACATCGATTGTTCCGCACAGGCGTTCGTTGTCGATAGGTACTACAGGTTGCGGCTCAGGTATATTCTCTATGAGGTTTCCAATGTAAGAGGCGCGGTTGTCGAGCCACGTCTTCATCTTCGCGAGCTCTGTTTCGAAACTCTTGCCGTTGACGGGCCAGCGGCGCGATTCACGTCGCATTGCACCTCGGCGCAAGCCGTTGACATATTTCTCAACCTCGCTCCATGGTCGCGACACTATGCTGTCGGCATATTGCCGCCATGTCTGTTTGTACAACTGCACGAATTCAGGCGTTCCAAAGAGGTCTGTGAAGAAGGCAGGAACATAGCTGTAGTTGCCATTGCGGCGCACAGGATTAGAGCCCATCACCGTTTCGCGGTAGTTGGCAAAGAAAGTGTGGCCGGTGTACATATTACTCCAATCGAAGTCGAAACCGGCATCAAAGTCCCAAAGGGGACCCATCACCCAAGGGCCGTCGCCGTCCTTATGAATAAAGACACTGCGAGGAGCCGACAACTCTACATTGTAGATAAACTCCTGAAGCATCACGTAGCGGGCAAACGACTCCATGTCCATCAGCTGCGAAGCCTTAGCATAGTTCTTGTTCTTTATTGCCGTTTCAAGCTCTGCAAACACCTCACGGATGCTGTCGCGTCGTTCGTCGGTAAGGTCATCGTCCTCTGGATATTTCACTGTTGCCGGCATGTTATAGCCCTTGGTCCAAAAATTGTCAGTTGCATCAGGAGCCTCGGCAGGTCCGTCGTCCACGTCGAGCGAGATAAGTATGCCGCGGTCATCGCTGATATTCACACGGTTGCTCCCTTGCTGCACCTGCTCGGTCAGTTGGTACACTCCAAGATATTCATTGTTTACAAAAAGCTCAACGTAACGGGTGTGGTTGGTATAAGGCATACCCATCATGCGACCGAGTTCGAAAACGTAAGTGTTCATTACATCTGTGATGTCGCGGTAATTAGCCAGCAGCACCCATGATTTGGCCTTGTCCATGCCCAGCATTTTCTCTTTCTTGTCGAGCTTTATGCGATAAGGCTTCTTATCGTACCAGTTCCAAGTCGAGTTGCCACGCCCGCGAATGCCGGCATGCACCCAGCGGTTGCTATAGCTGCCGCGAGCGTTCAGTGATATGTAGCAAGGGATGTAGCTGTCGCGAGTGTCTATGGGACGTGCGCCCTCAGTGAAGACAAACATCTGAAACGTCTGATACTTATCCTTCACCGAGTCCTCAGGGGCTGTATAGAAGCCCAGGCTGTCGATGATCTCGGTAGCCATTGGCACTACGAAGCCGTCGTTCAGACGTGTCGCCAGCAATGAGCCGTCGGCCGAGAGCACTCCAAAATCAATGCTGTCGACAAGGATGGGCATCATCCAATGTGTCGACTGGGCCTCGTGATAAATGTTCATCCACTCCTGCGCAGCAAGGCGTGCTTGGACCGTAATGGCAAGCAGGACGGACAAAAGTAAATGCTTTTTCATCATTTGCGTTTAGACTTAGCTAAAGTCAAAGCCATTTTCGGTGGCAAATTTACACTCTTTTCTGCAAACAGCACTTCTTTTTTCAAAAAAAATGATTATGAGCCAACTATAATACTGAAAAACGTGGTTACCGATGCAAACTAATGTAATAAGGTATGACGCCAAAGAACATAACAACAAAAAGGAGATGCCTTTCGGCACCTCCTTTCCTGTGATTAAATAGTTGGTTAACGTGTTCGTGATGACGTGAAGTCGTTATGTCGTTATGTCGTGATAACGTAATAACGTAATAACGCCTCAACTGTCAACTGTCAACTATCAACTTGTCAACTTGTCAACTATTACAGTTGGGGACCAGCTGCAACGAGAGCCTTACCGGCTTCGTTGGTGGTGTACTTGCCGAAGTTCTTGATGAAACGAGCGGCAAGGTCCTTAGCCTTCTCCTCCCAAATGCTGGCCTCGGCGTATGTGTCACGAGGATCGAGGATGGCGGGATTCACGTTGGGCAGTTCTGTGGGCACCTCGAAGTCGAAGAAAGGAATCTTCTTGGTGGGCGCCTTCAGGATGCTGCCGTCGAGGATAGCGTCGATGATACCGCGTGTGTCGGGGATAGAGATACGCTTGCCTGTGCCGTTCCAGCCAGTGTTGACCAGATAAGCCTTGGCACCGCTCTTCTCCATCTTCTTCACGAGCTCCTCGGCATACTTCGTGGGATGCAGCTCCAGGAATGCCTGGCCGAAGCAAGCGCTGAAAGTAGGAGTAGGCTCGGTGATGCCGCGCTCTGTGCCGGCGAGCTTAGCGGTGAAGCCGCTGAGGAAGTAGTACTTTGTCTGCTCGGGGGTGAGGATGCTCACGGGAGGCAGCACGCCGAAAGCGTCGGCGCTGAGGAAGATGACATTCTTGGCATCGGGACCGGCGCTCTTGCCGTTGACCTTCTTCACAATCTTCTCGATGTGCTCGA
This sequence comes from Bacteroidaceae bacterium, assembly GCA_016286165.1. GTDB lineage: Bacteria > Bacteroidota > Bacteroidia > Bacteroidales > Bacteroidaceae > Physcousia. Next base: position 64,947 of record JAEESE010000017.1, read on the forward strand.
TAGGATAGCTCACGCGGGTGTTCTCGGTCACGCTCTTGTCGGCGAAGTCAATCTTGCCGTCCTTGTCCACGGTGACGTTCTCAAGAAGAGCGTCGCGCTTGATGGCGCCGTAGATGTCGGGCTCGTTCTCCTTGCTCAGGTTGATAACCTTAGCATAGCAGCCGCCTTCGAGGTTGAACACGCCCTCGTCGTCCCATCCGTGCTCGTCGTCGCCGATGAGCAGACGCTTCGGGTCGGTGGAAAGGGTGGTCTTACCTGTGCCGGAGAGGCCGAAGAAGATAGCGGTGTTCTTGCCTTCCATGTCGGTGTTGGCCGAGCAGTGCATGCTGGCGATACCCTGGAGGGGCAGGTAGTAGTTCTGCATGGAGAACATACCCTTCTTCATCTCGCCGCCGTACCATGTGTTGATGATCACCTGCTCGCGGCTGGTGGTGTTGAAGGCTACGCAAGTCTCGCTGTTCAGGCCGAGCTCCTGGTAGTTCTCTACCTTAGCCTTGGAGGCGTTGTAGATGACGAAGTTGGGCTCGAACTTCTCCAGTTCCTCTTCTGTGGGCTGGATGAACATGTTCTTGATGAAGTGAGCCTGCCAAGCGACCTCGAGGATGAAGCGCACGGCAAGGTGGGTAGCTTCATTGGCACCGCAGAAAGCGTCAACAACATAGAGCTTCTTGCCGGAGAGCTCCTTCACGGCGATGTCCTTAACCTTAGCCCATACCTCTTCGCTCATGGGGTGGTTATCGTTCTTGTAACCCTCAGTGGTCCACCACACTTTGTCGTGGCTCTGAGCGTCATCGACGATGTACTTGTCCTTAGGTGAACGGCCGGTGAAGATACCTGTCATCACATTCACAGCACCGAGTTCGGTCTCCTGACCAACCTCGAAGCCTTCAAGACCTTCCTTAGTCTCCTCTGCAAAGAGGAATTCATACGAGGGGTTGTGGGCAATCACGGTAGAACCTTTGATGCCATACTTCTCTAAAACTGAAGCATCGAATTTTGCCATTTCTTTAAAGTATTTTTATTGGTTAAAACTGAATATACTGCCTTAAAAGCGGCACAAAATTAGTGATTTCCCACGACGTAACGAAGAGAAATGACTAAAAAAATTATGTTGAAGTCAAACTTTTAATTTTCAATCACACTTTTGTAACGTTTGTTTGGCAAATCTTAAAAGAGTTTGTACCTTTGCGGCTGCAATCAGACACTACAAAAAGAATGTTAGAAATACGCAACTTGCACGCCACCATTGGCGGCAAAGAAATACTCAAGGGCATTGACCTCACCATAGGAGAAGGCGAGGTGCACGCCCTCATGGGACAGAACGGGGCTGGCAAATCGACGCTCTCATACGTCCTTGCCGGGCACCCGGCTTACGAGGTGACCGAGGGTAGCATCACCTTCCGCGGCAAAGACCTTCTCGCCCTCTCGCCCGACGAGCGCTCGCACGAAGGTCTCTTCCTCTCGTTCCAGCAGCCGGTGGAAATCCCCGGTGTGCCTATGGCCAAGTTCATGCAGACGGCTCTCAATGCCAAACGCAAGTACGAGGGGTTGGAACCGCTCAACGCTGCCGACTTCCTCAAGCTGATGCGCGAGCGGCGTAAGGTTGTGGAACTTGACAGCAAGCTCACCTCACGCAGCGTCAACGAAGGCTTCAGCGGCGGTGAGAAGAAGCGCAACGAGATTTTCCAGATGGCCATGCTCGAGCCGCGCCTTGCCATTCTCGACGAGACCGACTCCGGCCTCGACGTTGATGCCCTGCGCATTGTGGCTGAAGGGTTCAACCGTCTGCGCAAGCCCGAAACGTCAGCCATAGTCATTACCCACTACCAACGCCTGCTCGACTACCTTAAGCCAGACTTCGTTCACGTGCTTATCAACGGCCGAATTGTCAAAAGCGGAGGCCCGGAACTGGCCGCCGACATCGAATCACACGGCTTCGACCAATTCCTACAATGAACGCTGCCACACAATATATAGAGCTTTTCGAGGCCGAACGCCAGCGCATCGACAGTCATGCCCCAGCGCCCCTCAACGACCGCCGCCCCTTTGCTGCGGAGGCTTTCCGCCGCCTCGGCTTCCCGTCGCGCAAGGTGGAGCGCTATAAATATACTGATGTGTCCGAAGCCTTCGCGCCCAACTATGGTCTCAAGCTCGACGCAGAACCTTTGCAAGCCGACGAGCAACTGCTACGCAAGTACTACGGCACTCTTGCCAACGTCGAGGCCGACGGCATTACGGCTCTCAACACCATGCTCGTGCAGGACGTCGTGGTCATCCATATTCCTGCAAACACCACCAAGGAACTCCCTATTCAACTCACTAATACCCTGCGCTCATCGGTACCGCTCATGCAGAACCGACGGCTGCTTATCATAGCTGAAGAGGGCGCGCAAGCGCAGGTGATACTAAACGACCATGCCGAGGCAGGACAGGACTTCCTTACTACTCAGGTCACAGAGCTCTTCGTGGGCGAAGGCGCAAACGTTGAGTTCTACGATATAGAAGACACGCACGAGCGCTGCCACCGTTTCCATCAGGTGTTTGCTCAGGTGCAGGCCGGAGGGCGTTTCACTCATGCCACGTTCACATTGGCAGGCGGACTCAGCCGCAACCAAACGGATGTCTGCCTCGTAGGTCCTCAGGCTCAGGCCACGCTCTTGGGCAGCGCCATTACCAACCTGAACCAACATGTCGACAACAACACGCTCATCGACCACCGCGCCCCTGAAGGTGTGAGCCGTGAGCTGTATAAGTATGTCATCGACCAGCAGTCGACGGGAGCTTTCGCTGGGCGCGTTCTTGTGCGCGAGGAAGCAAAAAAGACCGATTCCATCGAACGAAACGCCAATCTCGTTTGCACAGACGAGGCCCGTATGTGGACGCAGCCGATGCTCGAGATCTACGCCGACGACGTCCAGTGCAGCCACGGCAGCACCGTAGGACAAATCAACGACGAGGCACTTTTCTATATGCGTCAGCGAGGCGTGAGCGATGCCGAGGCACGCATGCTCCTCAAGCAAGCCTTCGCCAGTGAGGTGCTGGCCGCTGTGCCCCTCGAACCTCTGCGTCTGCGCCTGGCAGCCCTTATCGAAAAACGTTTTCGCAACTGCGAGGATTGCAAGTTGTGCAAGAAATAGGAAGTTAAGGTAGTTAAAGGAGTTAAAGAAGTTAAAGACGAATGTAAAGGCAGGAAACTCATTATGATAACCTTTCAAACTATAAACGTAGAGTTGCCGGACATCGACCAGGAGCTTATCCGCCGATGGGTAACGGCTGTGGCTGCCTCATATCACCGCACGACAGGTGATGTGGCTTACGTTTTCGTCGACGACGAAGAGATTCTGCGCGTGAACCGTCAGTTCCTCGGCCACGACTACTATACCGATATAATAACCTTCGACAGCGGTTCGCCAACACACGTCGCCGGCGACCTCATCATAAGCCTCGACACCGTGCACTCCAACGCTGAGATGCTCGGAAAGCCATACCGGCAGGAGCTGCACCGCGTAATCATCCACGGCATCCTTCACCTCTGCGGCATCAACGACAAAGGTCCAGGCGAGCGCGAGATCATGGAGGCGGCCGAAGACAAAGCGCTTGGAATGTTATTGGAGGATTAAAGATTAGGGATTAAAAGATTAAAGATTACGGATTAATAACTACTTATTTTTTAAACAATTATGAAAAAACTTCTTTCATTCGCAATCACTGTTGCAGCACTATGTATAGTGGCCTGCACACCAAGCGGTTACAAACTTACCGGTACAGCTACAGGCGCCGAGGACGGCGACACCGTTATCCTGGCTGCTTATCAGGGCCGACAGCTCGACACCATCGCTACCACCGTGGTCAAGGACGGCCGCTTCGAGTTCACCGGCGTTCAGGACACCGCCGCTATGCGTCTTGTCATTTGGTCTTCCAACACGTTGCCCGACACACGCATTGCCACACAGATAGCTCTTGAGAATGCCGACATCACCGTTGAGCTCGACACCGCCGAGAACTCTATCGCAAAGGTCTTTGGCACACCAGCCAACGAAGCTCTCACAAAGCTCGGTGAGGCTGAAATGGAAATCAACAACCGCGCAGAGGAAATATACAAGGTATTCCTCGACTCCACAGCTTCCGAGGAACAGCACGCTGATGCTGAGAAGCAGATTGAGCAGCTGCAGGACGATTTCACCAAGATGTATGCCGACTTCATCGAGAAGAACATCGGCAACATCGCCGGCGTCAACTACCTCGCACAATATGCTTCAGCCCTTGACGACGAACTGGTGCAGAAGCTGCTTGCTAAGGTGCCGGCTATGTTCGAGAGTGAACAGATCAAGCAACTGAAGGAAGTCTACGACGTGAAGGCTGAGACAGCTGTTGGCAAGCCGCTCAAGGACATCAAGGCCAACACCCCCGATGGCAAGGAACTCGCCGTGAGCGAGGTTGCCAAGGACGCCAAGGTGCTGCTCATCGACTTCTGGGCAAGCTGGTGCGGTCCCTGCCGCTCAGAGATGCCCAACGTAAAGGCCGCCTACGAGAAGTTCCATCCCCAGGGCTTTGAGATCATCGGCGTAAGCCTCGACAGCGACAAGGATGCCTGGACCAAGGCTCTCGCTGACCTCGGCATGACATGGCCTCAGATCTCTGACCTCAAGGGTTGGGAATGCGAAGGTGCTGCCGCTTACGGCGTGCGTGCCATTCCTGCTACCGTGCTCGTCAAGGACGGAAAGATTGTTGCTCGCGACCTCCGCGGTGACAAGCTCGCCGAGAAGGTAGAGGAACTGTTGAAAGATTAAGGATTAGAGATTAGAGATTAAAGATTAAAGATTAAAGTTTCGCATATTGTGGATGTTAAAGGAATACCAACTCCTAGACATTCGTCTTTCGCTCGGCGCTTGCGACGCTTCTTCGAGCAAAGCGAGTCTGAAGAACTTCTTTAACTTCTTTAACTCCTTTAACTCCTTTAGCTCGGCCGAAGGACGTTTCTTCGAGCAAAGCGAGTCTGAAGAACTTCCACCAAAAAACATCATGAAGGATTCCGCATTCTTCACCTTTCATTCTTCTATTCTCATAGCACTCCTCCTGGCTCATGCATCATTTTGCTTGGGTCAGGAGGAGCGCGGCTTAAGCCCCACGGCCAAGGCCATGGAGCGCGCCGGATATGTCAACGTGGCTAAGGCTGTGCCCGGCATACACATTAGTTTAATGTATGCGCGCGACGACAACTTCACCGGACGACTCCTTTACAAAGACCTCCGCGAGGCTTATCTACATCCACGTGCTGCCAAAGCGCTGGCAAAAGCTCAACGCGAGCTAAAGGCCAAACGCCCCGACCTCAGCCTCAAGGTGTACGATGCCGCACGGCCTATGCATATCCAGCAACAGATGTGGGATGTGGTGAAAGGCACAGCTCAACAGGACTATGTCAGTAACCCGCGCAATGGCGGCGGGCTGCACAACTACGGCATGGCTGTGGATATCACGCTCTGCGATGCAGCCACGGGCGACAGCATACCTATGGGCACACTCGTGGACCATCTCGGGCCGGCCGCTCACACCGATGCCGAGGCAGACCTCGTGCGACGTCATGTCATCACGCCCGAGACGCTTAAGAACCGTAAACTGCTGCGCGAAGTGATGCATGCCGCCGGCTTCACAGTACTTCGCACCGAGTGGTGGCACTTCAACCTCATCACACGTGCCGAGGCGCGCCGCACCCTGAAACCCATACCTTAAACCTTAACGCTCCATGACGGCTACAGAGCAGTTCATACTCGACAACGCCAATGCCGACGTGAGGCAGCTGGCGCTGAAACGGGCACCGGCCGACGTGGACTTGCGCTGGGCACTTCAGCAAATCGAAGGTCGTCAGCTGGCGGCTCGCAAGCTGCCCCAATGGGCTGCCACCGAAGGCCTATGGTTCCCGCCCCGCCTCTCCATGGAGCAATGTTCCAGTCAGGCTACGGCAGAGTACAAGCAAGCTCTCGCCAAACGTCTGCTGAGCGATGATTCTTCATCCTCCGCTCTTCATTCTTCATTATTTATCGACCTCACCGCAGGCTTCGGCGTTGACTTCGCAGCCCTTGCCACACTTTTCGGCAAGGCTACCTATGTTGAGCTCAACCCTGAGCTATGCCGACTGGCCCGTCACAACTTCCCGCTTCTTGGCCTCGACAACGCCTGCGTCCGCGAAAGCACAGCCGAGGACGTCCTCAATGAGGACTGGCAGGCCGACCTCATCATGATTGATCCTGCGCGGCGCGATACGGCAGGGCGCAAGACGGTGCTCATCGAGGACTGCACGCCCGACGTCTGCACCCTGCAGGCCTCGCTTCGCCGCCATGCCCGGCACGTCATCATCAAGTTGTCGCCAATGCTCGACATCAAGGCCGCCCTACGTGCCCTCTCCGGCGTCAGCGAGGTACACGTGGTTGGTGCCGAAGGCGAATGCAAGGAACTCCTCCTCGTGATGCAAGAGCACTGCGCCACAGAGCTTGCCGACATCCCCATCTATTGCACCGAGGGCCGCCAATCCATACAGTTCACCTTCGCTTCCGAAGCAGCACTGCCGCTGCCTTTGGCCGACGACCTCGACACATATATCTACGAGCCATCGGCCGCAATACTCAAAGGCGGCGCCTTCCGCACGCTCTGCTCACTCTATACAGACCTCAGGAAACTGGCACCGGACACCCATCTCTACACCTCCCCCACCCTCTTCGCTGACTTCCCCGGCCGCACTTGGCGCCTCATCAGCCACTGCTCCTTCTCGAAGTCCGACCTCCGCGCCATGCTTGCGGGCATATCAGCTGCAGAGCTCACCACCCGCGGATTCCCCATGAGTGTAGCTGTCCTGCGCCGCCAGTTGCGCCTGCGCGAAGGGGGCACAGCGCATTTCATCGCCACTACCCTTGCCGACGGTACACGCCAACTCCTTAAGGTTACAAGAATTGAGTAGCCCCCACTCGAGGACACGAAAAGCCCCTCCCTAAGAGGGTAGCGAAGGGGAAAAAAGGCGATTGACTATGTCAATCGACCCTGAGCTGCCGAAGCAGGCCTCTTCTGCGGAGGGCGGCAAGGTCGGGGGATAGGTCAAAATAAAGGCTGTGTCGTTTGACACAGCCTCGCTGTTGTTGGTTGGGATACCCGGATTCGAACCAGGAAAAACAGAACCAAAACCTGTTGTGTTACCATTACACCATATCCCAATCCCATGGCTTTTATCTCTAAAAGCGCGGCAAAGGTAAAGAATAAAAATGAAATGTGAAAAATGAAAAGCGAAAAATTGCACCCAAAAGGTATATTTAACGTTCGTTTACACTACATTTGACACATAACGAGAAGATTAGAGACGGAAAGGGATGGGAAAAGACTCTATAGAGACTATGCGCTGTCTCTATAGAGGGTATGCGCAGACTCCATAGAGTGTAGCAAAACAAACACGGGCTTATCGAGCAATAAGGCCGGCCTAATTTGCCTGCATGACCGGTCGTATCTGCTTGCATGACCGGCCTAATTTGCCTATATGACCGGTCGTATCCGCTTGTATGACCGTTCATATCTGCCTGCACGACCGTTCATATCTGCCCACACGTCTGGTCATAGTCCGTAATCAATCAGTTCGAAATGAAAGTAAAGATTGACGGTTATCTCATTAAGTGTCACAAACAGCCGTTTTCTGTGATTTCCGTGATTTCTGTGTGAGCCTCTAACATAAAAGATTGACGTTGATTGACGTAGGATATCGCCCTCCCCTGCATTCTTAGCACAGATAAAGGAAAAAATAAAATGTTTTTCAAATTTGACTTCATACTTCACTGTAACTGCCTGATAATCAGCAATAGCATATTTCCGGATTCCAAATCCGCCCTTTTTCCGTACCCTTTGAAGCCCATAGATGAAGGGTAATCCGGGATAATTAACAGTGGAGGCAAAGTGGAGGCTACGGGACCAGCCTCCACAGGGTGTAATATGCAGTGATATAATCGGTTAGCTAAGAAAAACTGGCAAAAAGTGGAAGCAAGGGTGATATTCATAAAGTTTTTATGCTACTATACCCTTGATTGTGGTCTCTAAACAACGCCACCATTGAAAATCAATCACTTACAGTGAAGTGTGAAGTCAAATTTGAAAAACATTTTATTTTTCGGATTATCAACGCCGCAAAGCAGCCCTCATCTCACCACCACCTTTTTCCCATCGATGATATACACTCTCTTCGGGAGCACAGAGGGCACAGAGTTGGCAGAGGTCAAAGAGAGACGGCGGCCGGAGAGGTCGAAGGTATTAAGTATCTTTTTGTTCTGAGGTTGGATGTCGCTTACAGCATCTGTAGCATCAGCGTTGTAGAAATCTTCAAATCCAAATATACACGTCTTGTTTATCTCATTATGCAAGAGGAATGTATCTTGAGGAGGAAGTGGCATCCAAGGTGAGAATGGCCCTGCCCCCGACCCGACTCCTTCAGCCCAAACTATCTTCTCAGCCATCACCATTGGCTCATAGAATTGATCTAGCATTTTGAGTGTATAGCGACGATGCCGCAGACCACGTGCCTCGACGGTGTCAATATGCTCCACTTGGAGATAGTTAATAAAGGGGAATCCGAGTATTGAGTCGGGCTCTTCGTCCGAATCAAGCAAACAGCCGAAAGTGTTACCTTCAATGCCGCATCTTACCATTTCACCCTCTTTAAGACCAAAATCATAAAGTAGCCGAGGCCTATTGCTTCCTCTGGCTATAGCATATACTTTATGACCAACATCTCGGACGGCCACGAAATAGGAGCCCTTGAGGTCAGGAAACAAATAGCTGAAAACCTTCATCCAGTATTCTCCGCCTATCACAGTATCTCCCTCGATGCGATAGCCATACATGTTTTCCATGATTATGCCTACTTGCGTTTCCCAGATCTTACCATCCACGGCAAAAGGGCGATAGTCCGTAAATACATTTTGCCCTTTAATTGGAGAAACAGCCACAAGGGATAATAAAAGAAATAGTAGTTTTGTTTTCATTGTAAGGTTCATTTGAGTGTACAAAGGTAGTAAATATTATCTATGACAAAGCACCGCACACTGGATATTCCGATATTACATATTAGATGATTACTTCACCACCACTTTCTTCCCACCAATAATATAAACTCCGCGGTGGGTTGGATGTGAGGTGTTGAGGGGGCGGCCGGAGAGGTCGTAGAATTTGCTATTTAAAGATTTAGGATTTACAATTGAAGGGATGGCGGTGAGGATGCTCTCTTTGTAGAAATCTTCGTAGCGGAAGATGATGTTGCCATCGAGGGTGCAGCAGTCCATCGTGCCTTCATCGTGGATGGTGCACCAGCTCTTCAACAGGCCTCTCTCCGAACCAACGCCTTCGACCCAGACAAAGTTCTTGTATGATCCGTCGCCACCAGCCCTCGACGGGGCCTTAAGCTGGCTGTCGGTTTTGAAGGTGAAGCGCCTCAGCTCCTGGCCGCAGACGTCGATGGTGTCGATGTCTGTCAAGGTTATCTCTTGTGCCGTACCTTCGTATTCCTCGTCCGCCTCGAGCAGGACCAATATTGTCGGCCACGCCTGAATGATGGTGCGCACTCTGTCGCCGACCTGCAAGCCGAAATCGTAGAGCAAGCGCCTCTTGTCTTCTCCGTTGAAGATGGCGTACACCTTATCGCCCTCTTGTCTCATGGCTGCAAGAAATGCATCGTGGTCGCCACCCAAAGGATAATTGGAGCAGAGCTTCTTCCACGGCTCATCGCCTATGATAGTGTCGCCGGCTATGCGGTAGTTCATGCCATCCACCTGCCATTCCTTGCCTTCTACGAGCAATTGGCGGCAAGCATTCGCCTGTAATTCCTCTTTCGATATCTCATAGACGTCTGATTCGGTGAAAAGAAGTAGCTTGTCACGATATTGCAGGAAATCATTTATCAAGCCTTGGGATGGACAGTTTCTGGGAATGCCCCATGATTTACCCCCGTCGGTTGAGCACATTAGCCGGACAGGCTCTGCATCTCCTGCCATATAAATAACATCAGGATTGCCATCATCGTACATGGCATAATGCCAAAAGGCAGAGAATGAGTTTACGGCGTAGTCTGAAAAGTCCTGTAAGATCCATGTGTAACCATTATCGGAAGACTTGTAGACTGCTCCAAAAGTTCCGCATATCCACTGGTCTGAAATGTTGGGATGAAAAGCTACTTTACCGGCTACGTTTTCTCCGTTGGACTCTGGCGAGATGTTCTTCCATGTGTTTCCACCATCATAGCTGATATCAAAGAAAGGCTGCATGCCGATATTCTCACCACTGATACAAATAATATTGGGATTCAGAGGGTGGAATGACACCTCGCTGTCGCCAAGAATGGCATCGGTCACTTGAGTCCACGTCCGTCCGAAGTCAGAGGACTTAAGTAGCCCCATGACGGACGATGAGACGAACAGGGTGTTTGCATCAGTTGGCGACTGATAAAAGCGTTTTAGCACATGGGGGCCCCAATTATATCCTTTAAACAATGTGGGCGTAATGTTTTCGTAGGTCTTGCCGCCGTCGTGCGACAATAGCAGGAATTCATCGGTCGTGCTGTACTGCAAGGCAAGAAGGTCTTCACCACTGCGGACATAGTCTTGCAGGGGGATGTTTTTGAACCCGACTAGCTGCCAGCCGCTTGCGTCGTCAGACAAGGACTTGGAATAAAGCCCCTGCTTGGTGCAGACATAGAGGATGTCATCCTCAATGTGCATCGTGGGGCGAGAAAAAGGCCCAATCTGCTCACCCATCGCGTCTCCTAATTCAAGCGGACGGAAAAGCTGCCCGTGTATGGTTGCAGAAAGGCATAGAGCAAAGATGATAAATGCAAATCTTTGTAGTTTCATAGCAGAAGTTTTTATGTTATTTCCTGTTCGCAAAAGTATCTTCTTTTTGTTGATTAGCAAAATAATTCTTGATTTTTATTCCTCGGGGATGTCATTTAAGTCTATAAATTTAGGATTATTTCATTTGTCATTTGTCATTCGTCATTTAAAACGCCCCCCGGCCGTCCCGCTCTAAACGCTAAACCATAAACGATAAACGATTAGCGGCTCCGCCGCACCTTTTTGAGTGTGAAATCATTCTTGATGATAATGCCACACCATATCATGTTCCCTTAATATATAATCATCTAGCATCCGCATGCGCTCATGATCGGTCATACTGGACCATGCGGGGAGATAACACGCCAGTCGCTGTTCGGCCTCTACATTGGTGTGTTGTCCTACGAACTCTAATTCTCCGTTGCTACGGCGCACATATATCATACCATCATCATCCACTCCGGCGTTCGGCAGTTCGTGCCACATTGGGATAAAACGCCTAACATCTCTGAGTCCCTTCTTCGTGCAATATACTCTGTAGATTATTGGTACGACAACGGATGAATCCCGTACGGCATAGAATATTAAACGGAAGTATTGCCCTTTCGACAGTATTCCCAAGCCACATGTAACCTCGAAATCGCATGTCATGTTCATTGGTAAATGATTATACCGAACAAAATAATAGTCTTGATTATCCTCTTTAATAGTATTTTCAATAATTGCCTTTGCCAAACTTTTGAATCGTTTCGGATATTTATATGATATTGGAAGGTTGATTGAATCGGAGAAAAAGGTATAAAACTTACTTGTCATATAACAACCCAAAGGCCTGCTTCCATTCATTTTCCTTTCTACAAATAGTCCTTTACCAAATGATGATGGAAACCATTTGTCTTGCCATTTTGAACTGTATTCAGCCAAGTGTGTAAAAAAAGACGACAACGTGTCGGAGGCTTCATCATAAGGAATGTCTGCTAAATAGTTCATCTTCAATACTTCAAGTGAAGGGACGCAATATACTTTATAGATTTCATTTTCTGATGTTTGCGACATCGCCCTATTCGAACAATACGGCAACAGCAAAAGCTCTAAAAAAATAAATAAACGTATGTGCATAATGTTCTAGCAATTAGTATTTTATCGGTGCCTTGTCATTTGCATAGTTGTATGCATCTTGCTCTAAAGTACAATTCATAGGATGCTTTAATTGTGTAAGGCATCCTATATATTGTGTAAAAATATTGACATAGAATTCAGACCAACCCATAGTGTTTTGCTGATATATGTGATAGTTCTCATGAAATTCGGTATTATCATTATACTTACTATTAACATAGACATTACGGCCCATAGTCAAGCCATTACCATCATACTTGCCTTCGACTCCCCTTTTGTAAAATTGAATATTCATATGCCGAATTTCATCTTCAGGAGTTAGATTATAATCATTTCCACAATAAATAATGCAACCAGTCATAAATCCTCTTCTTCAGGGGATAATTAGGTTTCTTTAGTATTTCAATTGCCGATACTCCATCGTTATAGAGATGCCCCTCTCTAAGTCGTGCGACCTTAGGGTTCGAAGAATTCTCATTCACAAGCTTCATAAAAGCATCATGGTCACTGAAACGTTCAATCATTTCATCGAACCATTCATTTGGACTTTTATCATAAAGTCGCTGAAAATGCTTTTTGCTCCAATTTCGCATATCCTTCTTTATCTCGTTCTTCACAGCGAGGGAAAGCTCGTGGTCTTCATGGAAATATGCAGCTAATGCAAGCATCAGTTCGCACATGATCACTCTCTCAAAAAGAAAAGGGCCACAACTGAATTTATAGAAATATTTAGCCTTGATGGTTCGAAATAAATCACTCACTGCGACCTCGCCCTTAAATAGATTCCCACACTGCTTCTTTACTTCTTTTGTTGATGCGTAGAAAATATCATCGTGTTTTGAATACTCTATTCGTTGAACATTCTCTAAATACTGAATATAATGTGGCTGAAATGGTTCTTCTTTCCAAAGAAAGCCGCACATAAGGATTGGGTCGTATACATTTCCGTCGTATTTGCCGGGTAAGAACCAAATCCCTATGGTGATAATATCTAGTCGCATAAGCAATTTAGTCGTAGGAACATACTTTAACATGGGGAACTCATTGTTCCAATCCTTTATTATTTGCTTCTTTTTCTCTTTGTCTTGCTTCATGATAATCAAAATTTAAATCTGAAGATATTTAAAAATGGGCCATGTTGCCTTACTGGTGAGGTATTGGATTGTAACGATATTTGAGTTTAGGCGGTTCATGCATTATTATGTCTTTTAATTTCACAATAAACAGGCATGAATTCTATTCCATCATCTAAATGTTTTCTCTTTAGCAGCCTTCGGATGTTATCGGATACAATCACATCATTAATATAGGGCTGCGAATTAAAAATTTTTAAATCTTTTACTTTATCATAATCAAGCCATAACTTAATGATTGAATTTGAGTTTGGTACATAAATCGTGTTATCCTCATCAATTACATCAAATATTTTCGTGAAGTGCATTATAAAATATCGCCGGTCACCATATTCTTTGCTGGTTGCCATTATTGGGAGAAACTCCAAGTCTGGGACATCACCTATTACTTCTTGGATTGCGGCCTTAAAGTCTTCGCTTATGACATTGGCTGTTCCTACGCACATATTGAAATTCCTATAAGGACCGTTTCTTAGTTCAACTTTGAGTGATTGCCAATTGAGTACGACTTCTCCATCACGAGCAATGGGACGTACCCATGACTTGGGTGCGTATAAAACACCACCTTTAGCGTTGCCGCGAACAATAATTTCATAAAATTTTATAGTTTCCATTATCGAATAATTTTATGGTTTTATTGGATTTTTCCAATAATTATTATATAGCATATCTGGGTTATTCCTCACAGGTTGTACAATGCGAAGATTGAATTCATGGTGACATCGTCGTTTCCCGGAGTTGAAAGGGATAGTTAATGGTTGTCAGCTGTCCTTACGGATACACCACCGTCCAGTCATGCTCCTCGAGCCACTCGCGAGTCAGCTCGTAGCGGCGAAGTTCGAGATGGTAAGGCCCAATGTTGGGCTGTGAATCTTAAGAAATAATCCTATGTTTTTCTAAAAGAGAAAGAAATGCGGACTCTGCTTCAGAAGAATCTTTATATAAAGAAATTTCGTTTAAATGGCTTCTTTCATCCATTTCATAGACAATCCAAGCTTTATTTTCTACGACTTCTTGAACGGCATACATCCATTCTGAACTTGGCCTATGACCAACGTATATGTACAGTGTATCAAACTTCCATTTGGCTAAAGAGAAGTTAATTTGATGCCAAAAAGGAATGTCTTTATTGGCTCGCCTGTAAATCTGTTTTTTAAGTTCTCTAATATTCATAGTTCTGGTGAGTCTTGAATATGATGTATAACGTTCGTTGTAGTCTATTTTCATCATGCCAGTTTCGTCGAAATGCATACACTTTCGGTAGTCCCAAGAATATTTCGACAATACATTCTTTACGTAAGCCTCGTCTTGCTTTCGGAAATATACGTTGAATTTTATAGGCTTTTCATCCCACCATGGAGAAACACCATCAATGGAAATAAATCTCTCGGGATGTTCTGTCGCATATTGTTTGGTAATGTTTGCACGCTCTGTAAATTTTTCCCATTCTACATCAACTAAATTTAGAATGTCAATATAATTATGCATATCTTTAGGAAGAAGAGAGGGCAGGCCATCATGATAAATATTAACAGATGATTCTTGAATATAATAATATAATTGTGCCATAATGTCGTAGAATGCATCAAAATTATTACCGAACCAGTCTGGAAATTGTAGGCTATCCCCGTAGCGCTTGAAAAGTTGCTGCTTCCCCATTATTGTCTTTTGGACAATTACTGTCTTGGCATCGCACTCCACATTTGGGAATTTATCAACAAAGTATAGCATATTATGGTATGAATTTAAAAAATATTTTATAATGATATGAATAATACCAATTCCGATCGTCACCCGCCGGAACAACTCAGCATTAGAATTGTGATGACGGCAGGCGTTAGGATACGTGTAAGCAGAGCCTTCTTCATGTGGTCGGTTTGTTTTCTGCCGCAAAGATAGGATTATTATTCTATTCACAAAACAAAAATGTTATACTAACATTTTCTTTATTGATTTATTGCTCAACGGGAGCATGGATTATGTGTTGGATGGTTGGATCAATGACCAAAGACGCTCCTTTTTTAAGGGTGAAGTTGTTCTTTAGAGTAACACCATTGGGGGCTTTAATTGTCATCTGATCTTTTTCCACAATGACAGGGCCTTGGGGTTTGGTTGTAGTGACATTACGCCCAATCATCGCCTGGTTTGACCAGACTATAGGTAAATTCACTTCGACATCATTTATCTATTTCAATAGATGATAGTGTTAGAACGTAATATTCTGCACTAACCACTTGTGATATATTCGCCATAAGGGCTTCATCCACTTCATAGAC
>JAEESE010000042.1 GCA_016286165.1 Bacteroidaceae bacterium
CCTGCTCCATGACAGCAAAATATTTGAGCCCTGTAGGGGCGACGGAACAATCTTGCGTGCTCCTGCGTACCTACGGCACTCTATATACCTTACCTCGTTGAACAGGGGTTCTCGCTTCGCTTCACACCCTGCCTAAAATCCGACGCCCCTCCGGGGCTTATTCCCCTTTCAATAGGTCATCTGCTATATCACGCCAAAGAAAAAAGGGGCTGTGTCAACCTATGACACAGCCCCTTTATCTTGAGGTTTTGAGTTATAACCCTTATGCCTGATTAATCATCCATTCCGAGCAGCTGGCCCTGATAGTTGAACTTTAAGTCAAGGTCGTTAGAGAGCTCAATATCAATACCATAACGTTCCTTGTCAATCTTGGTGATGATGCAGTCGGGGAAGTTAGCCTTCACATAGCTCTTGATAGCTTCGGGAATCAGAGCTGCGGGCACTGCCGTGGCCTTGCAGTCCACCTTGTCCCAGTTGCCCTTCTTGTTGAAATCAATCTCTGTTCCGTCGCTGAGGCGGCACTCGTACATATTGAAGTCCTTCTCGGCATAAATAACCTTCTTGCCGGGGAAGTTAGCCTGGATGAAAGCCTTGGCGGCAGGGGGCAAAGCGTCGGGTGCGATAGGTTTGTCGTCAGCCTTTGCTACGGCTGATATCATCAGGCAGACCACTGCCATGAACAAAAACTTAATCTGTTTCATTGTGAATAAATGGTTTATAGTTTTTATTAAAGGTTGTTACTCGCTGATGGCCGATCAGTCTTCCATGTCGATGTCCTGGATCTCGCCCTTTTTATTGAACTCGAGTTCCATTCCACCGCTCAGCTGCACCTTGTATTTGGTGTTGAAGAGTTCGGCATCCTTCTTGACGTAAAGAATCTGCTCGTTGGCGTGGTTCTGCTCGATGTAAGTCTTGGCAGCAGCCGGCAGCTGGTCTACGGTAATGATTTTGTCGCCGTCCTGACAAGCTGCGAAGAGCATCAGGCTGGCAAAAGTAAAGATAGTGACAGAGGCTTTGAGCTTCATAGTTTTCTTTGGTTTAGTTTGTTTAATGTTTGCGAACCACTACATATATGATTCATTTTCTTGGGAACAAAGGTAGCAATTATTTTAATTCGCCAAGCGTTCCAGCATTATTTTTTAGGAAATATTAGCCAAATGGCATCTTAATTGCATTAAGTTGTAAATTAGAGAATGCTTCAAGACGAGTTATCATCCTTAAGTTGGTCAGGAGTCTAGAAGTGGGAACTATTTGCAATACATTCGTCTTTAACTTCTTTAACTCCTTTAACTTCTTTAACTCCTCAAAAAAAATACAAATTCTTTCGCTCAACTTGATAAAAAGGGCGGTCGCATGCCACGACCGCCCTATCATAGGCATTTGTGTAAACTAATTAAGTTAAATTCTGTGTTTGTGTTGTGCTTTACCTATGACGTTTCGAATAACAACTAAAGAACCTTTTCGAGTTTTGCGATGTTCTCTGCCACCTGCTCGTCGGTAACCTCGTAATTCTGGAGGTTGCCCGACAGATACTGGTCGTAGGCGCTCATGTCAATGAGTCCGTGGCCGCTGAGGTTGAAGAGGATGACCTTCTCCTCGCCTGTCTCCTTGCACTTAAGCGCTTCGCGGATAGTGGCAGCGATGGCATGCGAGCTCTCGGGAGCGGGAATGATACCCTCGGAACGGGCGAAGAGCAGACCGGCCTCGAAAGTCTCGAGCTGAGGAATATCCACAGCTTCCATCATCTTGTCCTTCAGCAGCTGGCTTACGATGACGCCTGCGCCATGGTAGCGGAGACCGCCGGCATGGATATTGGCTGGCATGAAGTTGTGACCGAGTGTGAACATAGGCAGCAGAGGAGTGTAGCCTGCTTCATCACCGAAATCGTATTGGAACACACCACGCGTGAGCTTCGGACATGATGATGGTTCAGCGGCGATGAAACGTGTCTTCTTGCCATCGAGAATGTTGTGACGCATGAACGGGAAGGCCACACCGCCGAAGTTGGAACCGCCGCCGAAGCAGGCAATCACCATATCGGGATATTCGCCGGCCATAGCCATCTGCTTCTCTGCCTCGAGACCGATAATACTCTGGTGCAGCGCCACATGATTGAGCACAGAACCTAAGGTGTACTTACAGTTAGGCGTCGACATGGCCAGTTCGATAGCCTCGGAGATAGCAGTGCCGAGCGAGCCCTGGTTCATGGGATCGCGGGTGATGATATCCTTACCGGCTCGTGTCGACATCGAAGGCGATGCCTCTACGGTAGCACCGAAGGTCTGCATGATTGAGCGGCGATAGGGCTTCTGGTTGTAGGATATCTTAACCTGATAAACAGCGCACTCCAGACCGAAGACCTTGGCGGCGTAAGAGAGGGCAGCGCCCCACTGGCCGGCACCTGTCTCGGTGGTGATATTCGTCACGCCCTGAATCTTATTGTAATAAGCCTGCGGCAGAGCAGAGTTGAGCTTGTGGCTGCCTACTGGGCTTACGCTCTCGTTCTTGAAGTAGATATGTGCGGGAGTTCCAAGAGCCTTCTCCAAGCCATAGGCTCGAACGAGAGGTGTGGAACGATAGTACTTGTACATATCACGCACGGGCTCTGGTATGTCGATCCAAGCATCCGTCTGGTTCAGTTCCTGACGTGCCAGCTCTTCGGCAAAGATGGGGAACAGATCTTCTGCCTTCAGCGGCTGTTTGGTTGCAGGATGGATTGGAGGCAGCGGCTTGTTGGGCATATCGGCCTGGATATTATACCACTGCGTTGGAATTTCGCTTTCTTTCAGGAAAAAACGTTTCTGTTTTTCGCTCATGATGATTTAGTGTTTATTTTAGACTGAAATAGTTGTACTGCTTTTGATTTCTTGTGCAAAGGTAAGACAAATACTGTAAACAACATCCTATTAATGATTGTTTTCTCTATGAACAGCCATAAAATTCCCACTAATCGGCAGGCATAAGCATAAAAACGACCTCCGATTTGATATTTTTCGCTTAAAATTTGGCGTATATGGAACATTAGCTTATTTTTGTGACAAATATGGCAGTTGTTACACATTAATTAAATAATAACATCATGAAGAGAAAGGCTATACTCATTTTCATCGCATGCTTTGCCATGCAGATGGCTGCAAGCGCCCAGGAGGAGAAAACGCTGTTTAATCACATGGCTCTGGGCGTGAGCGCAGGAACCGACGGAATAGGCTTTGACGTGGCGGCCCAGGCCACCGATTTCCTCGGCATACGCGTTGGCGGAGCCTTCATGCCACGTCTGAAGTTTTCGGGCGACTACGACATCGATTCCGAAAGTGCTTCCATCACCAGCAACACCGTAACAATCGAGGGCAAGCTACACAAGGCCGACGCCAAAGTGCTCTTCGATTTCTTCCCCTTCCGCAAGAGCATCTTCCACATCACTGCCGGTGCATATATCGGAGGCAATCGGGTGCTCTCGCTGAGAAACAAGAACGAGTTCCTGGCACGTGAGGACTGGGGCGTAACAGGCGTCAAGATAGGCGACTATCGCGTAACGTCCGACGACGAGGGAAACGTAAAAGCCGACATCAGGGTCAACGCCTTCAAGCCATACCTCGGAATAGGTTTCGGCCGCACCATGCCACGCAACAAACGAGTGGGCGTGATGTGCGACCTCGGCGTGCAGTTCTGGGGCAAGCCCGGCGTTTGGGCCAACAGCAAGGACGACTGGGGCGAGGTTCACTACACCAAGCTCGAGAAGCAGGATTTCTCCACTGACGACAGCAACAGCGCCGACGCCAACAAAGCCATCGACATTATGGAGAAAATCATTGTCTATCCAGTGCTCAACATCCGTATCTGCGGGCGTCTGTTCTAAGCGTTAAATCATCACATTCTTATCATTAATCCTACAAGCCTTATGAAAAAATTCCTATTATTTGCCAGCGTAATGGCCATGGCTATCGTTGGTTTGCCTTCGTGCAGCAGCAGCGACGACGGCGACGACAACCCCGGCAAGGACAAGGACACCTCCGTAAACCTGCCTACACCTAAGTATGCCGACCTTGCAGCCACTATCATCTTCAACGAGCCTGTCAAGGGCAAGCCCAAAAACCTCTCAAGCAAATATGAACTTGCCATGAACAGCCTCACCATCACTGAGGACGGCGACGTATTCTTCAGCATCAAGAGAACACCCGTTGAGGACCCTACGCCTCAGCCCAGCGAAGAGCCGAATGAAGAGACCATCGTAGTTAAGCAGGCTGCCAAAAGCTTCGACGGCCAGCGCCTGATCCTCGACAAGAATGTAGGCTACGTGGACATCCTCAAGGTTACAAGAACTATCGTACACGCAAATGTGGTTGTCAACGTGGACTTCACCATCCCCGAGATGGGCGAATTCGCCTTCAGCAACGAAGGTGCACAAGCCACAGCTGAAGTGAATAGCGGCCCGCACACGGAAAGCACGTCAGTCACCAAGAACCTCTGCCGCACATGGAAAGTGCTCGGTAGCATACTGGACCTTGAAGGCGATGTAACCGTTTACAAAGAGTTCAACGGCAGCAACCTCAAGCCCATCTGCGACGAGGCAATCCGTCAGGGAGCTACGCTTACCGAAGATGAGAAGAAGCAGTTTGACAAGTCGATTGATCGTATCTTCATCACCCAAACAAACCAGTTCTTTATTGCTTATTCCGACGGAACTGTTGATTTGGCCTCTTACGCTTGGCAGCCAAGTAGTCAGGACACATTCAGGCTTACCTTCGTTAAGAGCTCTATGGGTAATAAATACCTCGACGACGGTACCACAGTCAAAGTTGCTTTCAAGAACAACCTCTGCAACCTGAAGCTGTCGACAAACATCACAGGCGAAAAGAAATACAAGGCAGCCCTCACCTTACGTCTGCAAGCGGCTTATTAAACTTTGAAAGCCAACACTTAAAACCACAATACCCTACCCCCGCCCTCTGCCCACCAACGGACAGAGGGCTTTGTGTTAGGGAATGATATAGGAGTTGACCTATTCAAAGGGAAATAAGCCCTGGAAGGGCGTTGGAATTTAGGCAGGGGGCGAAGAGGGCCTTTAGAGGATTGCCCTTGGGCCATCCG
>JAEESE010000003.1 GCA_016286165.1 Bacteroidaceae bacterium
TAATAATTCCGTCGTACCTACGGCACTCTATATACTATGCTCTAGGAACAGGGGTTCCGCTACGCTCCACACCCTGTCTAAGTTCCAACCACCCCTACGGGGTTTGCAGGTCAACTCCTATATCATTACCAAACGATTTGAGACTGGGATTGAAGTATCAGGCTAAGAAATGTGACAGTACGGGAGGGCGAGCAAAGACTCTATAGAGGGTAAGCGCAGTCTCTATAGAGACTTGGCGCAGACTCCATAGAGGGTATGCAGAATAAGTACGGGCTTATCGACCAATTAGGCCGGCCTAATTTGCCTGTAAGACTGGCTTAATATACATGTAATGCCAGCCATGTTGTCCGATTAGATTAGCCTTTTAGCCGGATTATACTAGACGTATCAGGTGGATTACCCGCATCTGTCATCCTACACGACCGTTCGTATCTGCCTACACGACCGTTCGTATCTGCCTACACGACCGTTCGTATCTGCCTACACGACCGTTCATATCTGCCCGCACGTCTGGTCATATCTGTCCGCATGAACGTTCGTAACCGCCCTCATGACCGCTCATATATGCCCGCACGCCTGGTCATATCGCTCTTCAGTCCCGACCGAACTTCCCAATGTCCCAGCGGACGAAAAGATTGACGTTGATTGACGTAGAATAAAGCCCTCCCCTGCATTCTTAGCACAGATAAGGGCAAAAAACAAAAAGTTTTTCAAAATTGACTTCACACTTCACTGTAACTGCCTGATAATCAGCAATAGCTTATTTTTGGTGTCTGAATCCGCCCTTTTTCCGTACCCTTTGTGCCCATAGATGAAGGGTAATTCGGGGATAAATTGGAGTGGAGGCAAAGTGGAGGCTACGGGACCAGCCTCCACTGGGTGTAATATGCAGTGATATAATCGGTTAGCTGGCAAAAACAGGCAAAAAGTGGAAGCAAGGGTGATATTCATAAAAATTTTATGCTATTATACCCTTGATTGTGGCCTCTAAAAAACACCACTATTGAAAATCAATCACTTACAGTGAAGTGTGAAGTCAATTTTGAAAAACATTTTTAATTTCGGCTTCTCACCGCCACAAAGCGGTGTATCTGTGATGGCAGGAGATTTAAGGTCTGCCCCATATTCATATGCAACCCTTCTACGGCCGTCGTGTGCTTCTCCCGCAGCTTGCGCCCGTCTGCGGCATAGACTTATTCCACAAGACTGCGGTTGGAAGGCCCGATTGGTGCTGAAGTAGTACCAAGAACCGCCATAAGGGAAAAAATAATTCATTTGATTCATTTTTGTTTCATCTTTCTGACAAATAATATGGATATTAGCAATACAACAAAGAAAACATCTAAAAATATGATGGTCCTGAAGTTTTTGTCAACGAACTCACTTATAGAGCCGACAATTAGGCCTTGAATATCTCTGTGATACAATCCGACCTTCGATAGGACGTTTTGTTCAAATGACCTTTGAATGGCTTCCATCCTTTCCTTAGATGGCTTGGGGCCATTATCCTTTTCAGATAGATGATAGAAATGATAACCTTCACAATAATCATCAACATCTGGGAATTGGTCTAAATCTGAGACCTGCTTTATAATCACTTTGTCCTTACCATATCCCCTCCTACCCTCAATATTGAGAAAACAATTCACGTCTTTCAGGTACAAGAAAGACGATAGAATATAGTTGCCATAATAACTTAAAGAGGTATATCTATACTGGTAATTCTCTCTTATAAAATCAGGCTGATACAATAAAGAGGTATCTTCTTTGGCTAAGTCCTCTAACTTATCCCTTAATTCCACTTGGCCCATGTCAGGAGTTACATAGGCGTATCGACGCGGAGAGGGACCATAAAGCGCCAGAAACAGGAGGAGGGACGTCCACCCGATAATCACGAGAAGTGATATTATGACAACTCGTTCATATTTTAGTTTCATTGTTCACCTCCTTTCTCAGTATGATTAAAATAGAAGTTAAGGACTTCTTGTTTCAGGGAATCCTCTTTAGGAGTTTGATATTCAGAATCCCGTAAAAGGTCAAATAAAGTACACTTCTTGCGTCTGTGACACCCCAACATCTCAACCTCAGGGAAAGAGAAGTCTAAATCGGCTCCACATGAAGTAACCAAATAATGCACCAATTCTATTTCTTTACTTTCTATTGCTTCCCGCAGCAAATTGTAATTGTCACATACAAGATTCACGTCAGTACGTTCATCTTCCATCAACCTCTTTACATAATGGTAATGCCCGATATATGCGGCATGAACTATTGGCAGATATGAATGTCGCTCAAAAGGATCTTGTGTTAACAAATTCGGATCTGCTCCTGCATCGAGAAGTTCAGAAATCATGGATAATATATCACATGTATCTCCCCAAGTTTCCCAGTCTGGCCGTACTACTGCAAAAACCAAGGGCGTTGTGCCTCTTTTAGAGACGTAGTTGGGGTTTGCCCCATTCTCTAACAAGGCTTGAAAGGCATGTGGCTTATAGTTCTGTATCGCATATTGGAGTAGGGAACAACCAAAGATCCTATCTGGTGTATCCACGTCTATATCTGGATGTTCCTGCAGATATTGCACTATTTTGACAGAATCATCAGCCTTAACCAATCTGGAGAGTTCCTCAACGGCGGTGCCGTTAAAAACTTTACGTTGATAAAGCGTGGGCTGAGGTCGCATAGAATCCCACAAATCATAGATTGCAGGTGACGCAAGCCACCATAAGAACCACAAAGCTATATATGTAATGAAATGCCACATGATTTATTCATCTTACGATTGTCTTTTCTTGATGATACAACGTATCATTGAATACTTTTATTGTGCGGTGAAGGTGGATAGACTTATTGAAGACCAGCAGTCACGGTTTCACTCGCTTTAGTTTAATAACATTATTCTTTAAGTATCTACGTGTGATTCTAAGACGGCCGTCATCCAAACAGGAATCCCCATTAATATCTATATAATGGGTTTCTCTAAATTTCTCTATACATGAAAGGCTGTCCCATAAGTCTTGATGACCTTTGGTACAATCAAAGGATAGATATTTCTGATTAATAATCGACCAATTGCCAGTACACGTAATATCATAATGAGTTAGATGAAAATCGCAGATGTTCCTGCAATAAAAAGAACTATCTTCTTTCAGAGCAATAGAGAGCAGACCGCCGCTCCAATCATCAACATAGGTTCCGCAGACATTATTCAAGTTTTGTCTCACAGAACAATTAGTCAGGAAAAGTTGTGCTATACACAAGGCAGCGATGGCGAAAAAGAGACTATGGCGTTTCATATCTGCTTATTGTCTTATCCATTCAAACTCATCCTTGTTTGCTTCATTGTACTGGTACTTTGCATCATCCTCATCCAAGATGTTAACAATGATATTGCCTTTTGCTAAATCCCTGTAGTGAAATACACATTCGGGCCTCTCCAAAAAGTCCAGAATTACCAGTTTATTTGTACCGAATGAGGCCTTACGAATATTTTTGGAAAAAAAGATCTCATCGGGAAAGGTCCGAAAGACACTTTTGCGAGCGATAAGATCTTTGGTCTTCACATCGTACACAGAAAGGAATAGGTTAAATTCAGCATACGTCAATGAGCAATCGAGAGAAACCAGAATACCATAATCCTTCAGCGTTTTCTTCTTGAAAAGCCATTCGTTCTTGCAACCTTGGCTCCGGAATTGATTATGTAAGGTGTATAACATAGAGGTGTCGAAATCACATACAGAGCGGGCCAATTCATACCCCTGCTCCAGCTTCTGTAAGTAAAACTCACATTGCTCAGACTTTGGCATCATTGAGTACATCTTTAATTCTTCATCGGTCGTTTTCAATATGATAGAAACAGATTTAAAGACCAACGACAATTTGGCACAATCTGCATCCACATTCTTAGACAATTGTACGGATATCATGTTCCAGTCACCCGTTTCAATCTTACACTTTCGGACTTGACGGGATAGGTAGTTATTGACAAACCGAGTATTGTAGTTGAACTTGTCACGAAATTTGTCGTCAATACTAGAATAGTGGCTATGATTAATCCACAATGCGATATATCTAATTTTCATGATTCTATGGTTTTTGATGTTTGTCTATGTCATGAAGATGACCTTGACGGCGAAGCTCATCTGCACGTTTTTTCTCATATTTCAATATTTTTTCTCTCGCTCCACTCCCTTTGGGTATCTCATGCGTAATCACTGACTCAAATTTAAATTTACATATCATTAATATTTGATGGTGTAAGCATTAAAGTTTTCTCCTTTATATTAACTGTAATGTCAAAATAATCATAAGATTGACCACCATCCATCCACATGTGGAAACCGGCTATATCATCTTCGAAAGGAGGATGAGGATATTTAATAAAAAAAATCCGAACTAAGATATCTCCATCCTTGCACTCATAACCAATATATTGTCTATAGTATTTTCTCAGTTTTTTGTAAGACAAATATGGAGGATGGCTATATGGGTCCACAGCCTTTCGGCTGGCTAATATACTATTGAGTAATCGGATATTTTTATCAATAGTCATTTCCGCTAAAGATATTTCACTATTGTACAAGGTATAACGATTCTTGCTTGGTGAAAAGACAAGTCCTCTTTCTTTTGGAAATACAAAGCCCATAAAAGAGTCATTTTTTACAATTCTAAACACTACCACTGAATCTTCTGAATAGTCTATTCCTTTCTCATAATAAACCCTTGAGATAAACGTTGAGGATATCTCATATTTCTTAGGTATTTTCTCATCGGATTTCTTGTAATAATTTGGATTCCAGTCAAAAAGAACACTTAAGAGCATTAGGATTGGAAGCAGGTTTGAATATTTAATCATAACATTAAGGATAATTTATGGGGAGTCTATTTGGCGTAATTAATACAGGTTCTTCTTCAACTTGTTTATAATATTTACGTAAAGGTAAGTTCAGTTCTTTACGAATCAAATTTTCACCATAAGTTGCACGCCATTCGGTTTTTGGAATGCCTTTATAGTGTTGAAATACGGTGTAATAGTCCATAAAGTTAATAGGTAAAAGATTCCATTTTGCCGTCGGACAAATTAACAGTAACGCCGAAATGTTCATATGATGCCCCTTCCGTAATCCATTGGTTAAAAACTTCTATAAGAAATTCCCCCAAAGGTTCTTTCGCAAAATAGATTCGAACCACAACGGAACCGTTCTTTGTACGTTCTCCTTCATATTGGCGGAAATAGCCCGATAACATCTTATAGGAAATTGATTGCGGTTTATTCTCAACATAAGTGCGTTTCGCAAGCATATCATTGAATTCTTGGATGTTGTTGCGAATAATGCACTCTGCAAGTTCCACCTCATCATTTGTCAGCATATACCGGTTGGTAACATTGGAAAATAGTGATTTCTCCGGGTATATGACTCCCCAAAAATACTTACTTTTCACTATTCTGACCATCATTACGGAATCTTTCGAATTATTCCAATGTGACTGGATGGGTACAATCAGTGTCGTATTTATATGCATATCCTCATGAATGTTAGACAACTTTGTTCTTGTCAAAGTGGATATACAAAGAAATACAAATATAACAAATATGATATAACCTCTATTCATAAGCATATTTTTATTTTTTAGTAGGTTCCTGCCGCAAAGATAAGTTGTTTTATCTTTTGAACAAATTAAATCGGGTTATTTAACCTTTTTTCTATTTAATCTAAGAGGCAGAGATGAAGGGTAATTTGGTGATAAATTGGAGTGGAGGCAAAGTGGAGGCTACGGGACCAGCCTCCACTGGGTGTAATATGCAGTGAGATAATCGATTAGCTGGCAAAAACAGGCAAAAAGTGGAAGCAAGGGTGATATTCATAAAGTTTTTATGCTACTATACCCTTGATTGTGGCCTCTAAAAAACACCACTATTGAAAATCAATCACTTCAAACTATATCTCTCGTTTTACGACATAATCAAGGTAGAGTTGCAGGGCTTTGGCCACCTCTTTATCGGTAAGGCCGTCGAGCATGGTGAGGGCTTCGGTGCGGAGACGTTGCATCTCGCTTTCGGCATAGTCGAGACCTCCGCCGGCAATGGTGAATTCCACGAGTTCCTGCACCTCGAGTTTAGAGGCTTCACGGCCGCGAACACGCATGGCTAAACGATAGTAACGTGCATCGGTAGCCGTGTTTAGGGTGTGGATTACGGGCAGGGTAAGCTTGCCTTCGTGCATGTCATTGCCCTTGGGTTTGCCAGCGTCGATGTTCTCGTCGAAGTCGAAGATGTCGTCGCGCAACTGGAAGCAGAGCCCTACAAGATGTCCGAAACGCTCGAGACGGTTCACGGTATCGTGGGTTGCTCCTCCGAGTCGTGCCCCGAGGAAGGCGCAGGTGGAGAAGAGCGCAGCCGTCTTCTTGGCTATGACATCGTAGTAGGCACTCTCACTGAAGACGGTGCTTTGCGTGTTGTTGAGCTGCAGCAACTCGCCGTCGGCGAGCGTCTGTCCGAGCCACGCCATGCGCTCCACGGCTTCTAAGGAATGGGTGAGCGACACCTCGGTAAGGGCCTTGGAGGTAATGAAGTCGCCCACGAGCACAGCGGCTTTGTTGTCGAAGAGTGCGTTGACCGAGCGCTGGCCACGCCGCATATTGCTTTCATCGACAACGTCGTCGTGCACGAGGCTGGCCGTGTGCAGCATCTCAAGGCCGGCGGCTGCGTGGAGAGCTTCGTCGGTGACAGCGCCGCCCTCGCGTGCGCACAGCAACAACAGCGTGGGTCGCATCATCTTGCCCAACTTACGGGTGAGGTGATTGAGCGCCGCGGTCAGCAAAGGATTGTCGCTCTGCAGTGCCGAGCGGAACACATTGACGTACCGCTCTAAGTCGGCGGCTATGGGTTGTTGTATCTTATGTAGCATAATTCAGTGGACAAAGGTAAGAAAAAGTTTAAAGATTGCAGTTTAAAGATTAAAGTTTTTACTATGAAGACCACAAAAAAGGCATAAAAACAAGGGCTCAATCACAAAATCTCTAATCTCTAATCCCTAATCCTTAATCTTTTTTTATCTTTGCACCGTTATGAGCGACACTGTTATTTATCCATCTCCTATCTTCGGGCCGGTGCACAGCCGCCGCCTCGGGCTATCGTTGGGCATCAATCTAATGCCTGCCGATGGCAAGGTATGCACGTTCGACTGCATTTATTGCGAGTGCGGTCTCAATGCCGAGCGACGACCCAAGCAAAGGCGCCCGAGCCGTCAAGCTGTGGCTGAGGCCCTCGAAGCCCAGTTGTGCCGTATGCATTCTGAGGGTGTGGTACCCGATGTTCTCACGTTTGCCGGCAATGGGGAGCCTACGGCTCACCCCGAGTTTGCCGGTATCATCGACGACACAATTCGTTTGCGTGACCGTTTCTGTCCAGCGGCTCGCATCAGCGTGCTCTCAAATGCTACGCTGGTAGTGCGCCAAGAGGTACACGCCGCCCTCATGCGTGTGGATAACAACATACAAAAACTCGACACGGTGGACATGGACTATATCCGCCGCGTGGACCGTCCCACGGGCCGCTATGATCTTGAGGCTATCATCGAAGCTTTGGCAGCTTTCAATGGGCACGTGATCATTCAGACTATGTTCATGCGAGGAACCGATGCCGACGGAGCCGACATCTCAAACACTTCCGACGCCTTCGTGCAACCCTGGCTCAAAGCCCTCGAACGTATTCGTCCGGAGAGCGTGATGATTTACACTGTGGACCGAAAAACGCCCATTCCATCGATTGAAAAGGCTTGTCCCGAGGAACTTGATGGCATTGCTGAGCGAGTGCGGGCGGCGGGGCTGAGGTGTACGGTTGCGTATTGAGAGAGCCTCTCTCCCCGCTCTCCACCAAAGGAGAGTGCTTCGCTTTGCTCGAATAAGCGTTGCAAGCGCCGAGCGAAAGACGAATGATTAGGCGTTAGTTTTGATGCTGACTTGAAACCAGAACTTGTAAAGTTCTTGAACTTGCTATGTTTTTTTGGCTGTTGCATTAAAAAAATAGGCGAAAGGGCGTCGTTATAACAAAAAAATAGTAATTTTGCGGCGGAAAAGAGGTCGAAACAGGCAATAAGAGCCCTGGCTAATACGTTATTACTGATGCAATGAGCCATCTGAAAGCCCTTTGTATGACAGCTCTGCTGGTCGTGGCATCGAGAGCCGCGGCCCAGTATGATCCGGCGTTCAACCACTATTGGACGCTGCAGTCGCTGTATAACCCTGCCGCTTCTGGCCTCTCGGAGCAGATTAATGTCAACGGAGCCTATTCGTTGCAGATGATGGGTTATACGCGTGCTCCGCAAACTATGGTGGTGACGGCTGACCTCCCCTTGTGGATGATAGGCCGTGCGCATGGCGTAGGAGCCGGGTTTGTGAACGATAAGATAGGTTTGTTTGAGCATAAGAAATTCTACATAGAATATGCTTTGCACCTGAAACTATGGGGCGGCCGTATCAGCGCCGGCGTGCGCGGAGCTTTGCTCAACGAGACTTTCGACGGCACAGGACTTGACATAAATGACCCTGGCGATCCCGCTTTCCCCACATCGGAAGTGAATGGTAACAAGTTCGATGTGGAAGCAGGCCTGCGTTACGACGGTCGCGAGTGGTATGCCGGCGTTTCAGCCTTGCACATCATGCAGCCTACAGTGACGCTCGGCGACAGCAAGGCGAATGAATTTGAGGTGCCCCGAACGTATTATTTGACAGGCGGATACAATATTAGGCTGAAAAATCCGTTATTAAAAATACACACCTCTGCCATTTTGCGTACGGACCTGTCGGCCTGGCGTGGCGACGTCACGGCACGACTGGGTTACAACGGACCGAAAGGTAAGATGTACGTCGGTGTGGGCTACAGCCCCACAATCTCAGCTTCAGTGTTGATCGGAGGCGACTTCCATGGTGTGCAGTTGGGCTATGCATACGAGATGTACACCTCGGGTATAGGACCTCTGCAGGGCACACATGAAGTGACGCTTGGCTACACCACTGACTTGAATCTGTTCAAGAAAGGCAAGAACCGGCATCAGAGCGTGCGCATACTGTAATCATAAGTTTAGAATCAGGTATTCAAATACGATATGAATAATAGAAATTCACAAAAGCATTACACTCCCCTCGCCCTTTGGAAAGGGGTCGGGGGTGAGGCTATTGTAGTGTTGCTATTTGCAACAGTTTTGCTCGGCGCCTGTGCTGGAGCCAAGTCTGGCGCTATGGCGCAGGGCGGCGAAGTGACAGGCGTTCGCGGCACATCGTACAGCGAATCGACGCCCTTCGGCATGGTTGCCGTGCAGAAAGGTTCCTTGCGCGTAGGCTTCGAGGAAGGTGACACATTGTGGGGCGCCGGTTTCCCGAGCCGTGATATCTCTGTCGATGGCTTCTGGATGGACCAGACCGAGGTGTCGAACGCCAAATACCGTCAGTTCGTCATGTGGGTGCGCGACAGCATCATCCGTGAGCGTCTGGCAGACCCTGCCTTCGGCGGCGATGAGACATATAAGATTGAGGAGGACAAGGAGGGCAACCCCATCACTCCGCACCTCAACTGGAGCAAGGCTATTCCCTGGCGCAAGGCTACCGAGGATGAGGCACGTGCCATAGAGAGCGTATACGTCACTCACCCCATCGACGGCACTAAGATGCTGGATGCAAGCCAGATGAACTACCGCTTTGAGGTGTACGACTATGCAGCAGCTGCCTTGCGTAAGTACCGCCTCAACCCCGAGGAGCGTGACCTCAATACCGACCATGCCGTGTCTACGGCCGACGTCATCATCTCCAAGGATACAGCGTATATCGACGACGATGGAAAGATAGTGCGTCAGACCATTACACGTCCGCTGTCGGGACCTTGGGATTTCCTAAACACATATATTATTAATGTGTACCCCGACACTACTTGTTGGGTGAACGACTTCCAGAATGCTGAGAACGAACGCTATATGCGCCTGTATTTTTCGAACCCCGCTTACGACGATTACCCTGTTGTGGGCGTGTCGTGGGAGCAGGCTATGGCCTTCTGCCGCTGGCGCACGGAGTTCCTGGCCAAGGGCCTTGGACAGAACATAGCCGACGTTCAGCCTTACCGACTGCCTACCGAGATTGAGTGGGAGTACGCAGCGCGCGGCAAGGACGGCAACCCGTTCCCATGGGAGGCAGAGGATGTGAAGAGCGACAAGGGCTGCTTCTATGCCAACTTCAAGCCTGACCGCGGCAACTACACCAAGGACGGTTCGCTCATAACATCGAAATGTGGCATCTTTTCGGCCAACAGCAACGGCCTCTACGACATGGCAGGTAACGTAGCCGAATGGACCTCAACGGTCTACACCGAGGCCGGTGTGGAAGCCATGAGCGACCTCAATCCCGAACTGCGCTATAATGCAGCCAAGGAGGACCCGTACCGCCTGAAGAAGAAGAGCATACGCGGCGGCTCGTGGAAAGACCCCGAGTCGATGATACGTTCGGCCTGGCGCTCGTATGAATACCAAAACCAGCCTCGATCCTACATAGGCTTCCGCTGCGTGCGTTCTATGGTTCGCGATGCCAGCGGCATAAAGAACAAGGGAAAGAAATAAACTCGTATGATGTGCGAAGTTTAAGTTTGAGGTTTAAAGTTTAAAGTAATTACCTTAGAATATAAAGATGAGTAAGTTCTCACTTATAGCACGTCTGCAGCACTGGATGGACTCAGTGCCCGGCCAGACTTTTATGAACTACGCCTATTCATGGGGCGCTGCCGTCGTTATCCTCGGCACATTGTTTAAACTGACACACATCCCCGGTGCCAACCTCATGCTGTTTATAGGTATGGGCACTGAGGTGTTCGTGTTCTTCATCTCCGGTTTCGACCGTCCATTCGATGCTAAGAAAGACTCAGAGCTTGCCGAGGACTTCGTAAGCCTTGAGGAAGCCGAAGCTCTGAAAGCAGCTGCCCAGGCAGCCGCAGCAGCCGGTGGCGGAGCCACTATTGTAGGTGGTGGCGGTCCAGTGGTTACTGGCGGCCCTGTTGTAGCAGGCGAAGGCGCCGTTGCGGCAGGCGAAGGAACAGTGGTAGCTGGCGGTGGCCCAATAGTTACCGGCGGTGGTGGCGGCACAGTCATCATCGGCGGCGGAGCTCCTGCTGGTGGTACAGTAGTAATCGGCGGTGGCGGTGCACCCGTAGTTGCCGACGGTGAGGCTGTTGAAGGCGGTACTACGGTCGTAGGCGGTGGCGGCGGAGTCATCGGAGGCGGATTCGTAGGCGGTGGAGGCCCCGGCCTTTCAGCCGAAGATGCTGCCAATCTGGCCGCAGCAGCCCAGGCTGCTGCCAACGTGGGTGCCACGCTCAGTCAGGATGCTCAAGGCATGTTGGCCAACGCTCAGGCAGCCAACGCCCCCGAGGTGGAAGATGCTATCGAGGCTTATGTCGACCAGCTGTCGCAGCTCACGGAGGTGCTTACCAAGGTGCGCGAACAGGCCAGCCGCATGACGCAGGAGAGCGAGGAGATGGTAAACCTCAACCGTACGCTCACCGGCATCAACACCATCTACGAGATGCAGCTTAAGAGCATCAGTCAGCAGGTGGGTACTATCGACCAGATTACCGACCAGACGCATAAGATGGCCAAGAATATCGAGGAACTCAACGGTGTATATGCCCGCATGATTGAGGCCCTGACCGTGAATATGCCCAAAGCTGCGCAAGCATAAATTGTAAATCGTAAATTGTCTAATTGTAAATTACGATTATGCCCGTTAAGAAAAGACCCATATCTCCGCGTCAGAAGATGATTAACCTGATGTACGTCGTCCTGATGGCGATGCTCGCACTCAACGTGTCGAGCGACGTGCTCAATGGTTTCTCGCTCGTCGACAAGAGCCTGCAGACTACTACCAAGAATGCAAGTCAGGTGAACCGCGGCATCTACGACGACTTCGAAGAGCAGATGAAGGCCAATCCCAAGAAGGTGAAGGAATGGTACGACAAGGCTCAGGTGGTACGTCAGATGTCGGATTCGCTTTTCAACTTTGCTGAGCAGCTGAAGGAACTCATTGTGAAGAAGAGTGATGGCGACGACGGAGATGTGAAGAACATAAAGAACCGCGAAGACCTGGAAGCAGCAACCAGTGTGATGCTCGCCCCAGGCACAGGTCGCGGCAAGGCCCTCTACGACGGTATCAACGATTACCGTGAACGTATCATTAAGATGGTGACCGACTCGGCGCAGCGCCGTATCATAGCCTCGAACCTTTCTACCGACGTGCCCCAGAGCGTTCGCACACTGGGCAAGAACTGGCAGGAGTATATGTTCGAGTCGATGCCTACAGCAGCTGCCGTGACACTTCTCACCAAACTGCAAAGCGACGTGCGTTATGCTGAGGGTGAAGTGCTGCACGGCTTGGCAGCCAATATCGGTGTGAAGGATATCCATGTCAACGAGCTCAATGCTTATGTGATACCATCGTCGCAGACAGTAGTGCAGGGTGGAAAGTTCTCGGCACAGATATTGATGGCTGCTGTAGATACTACCAACCGCCCGACTATCTATATAGGCGGTCAGAAGATAAACAGCGACCGCGGCATCTACGAAACCGTTTGCTCGCGAACCGGCGACTTCAATCTCGTGGGATACATTGAGATGATGAATGCTCAGGGAGAACTGGTGCGCCGCAACTTCGAGCAGAAATACACTGTTGTAGCGCCATCGGCCACTGTTTCGGCCGACTTGATGAACGTGCTCTATGCAGGCTATGACAACCCGATGTCGGTGAGTGTGCCTGGAGTGCCGGCCAATAAGTTGCAGGTGTCGATGAGCGGCGGCGGCCTCACGCCTAAGGGCGAAGGCAAGTATGTAGCGCGTCCCACTCAGGTAGGCGGCGAAGCCGTATTCACCGTAGCAGCTCAGACCGAGGGCCGCTTGCAGGAGATGGGTAAGTTTACCTTCCGTGTTCGCAAACTGCCCGACCCGACGGCATATATCGCATATAGCGACGGACAGGGTGGCGAGAACCGCTTCAAAGGCGGTAAACTATCGAAGCAGGTGCTGATGAGCGTCAATTCGCTCGGTGCTGCCGTCGATGATGGCTTGTTGAATATCCCCTTCCGCGTAACTGGCTTTGAGACAGTGTCCTACGACCGAATGGGTAATGCCTTCCCGGAAGTGTCCGGCTCGGCAGAATTTACAGAACGACAAAAAAGTATGTTCCGTGGCCTCTCGCGCGGTAAACGTTTTTTCATTACGCGCATCAAAGCTATAGGACCTGACGGTGTGGAACGCACTCTGGATGGCGCCATGGATATCACAGTGAACTAACATTGATAATAGAACAACCGAAATATAGGACATGAAAAGATTACTGATATTTCTCAGCGTGCTGGTATGCACGATTGGTTTGAATGCTCAGCCTGCAAGAAGTCGTACTGCGGCATCGAACACTAAGGATAAGGACGGCAAGGTTGTTTCACGTTCGAGCAACAAACAGCAGACATCGTCCGCCAAGCCTCAGGCAGACCGTGCGGCACTGTCGTTCCCCACGTCGGCCGAGATGCCCGAGGACGTGGTTTGGCGTCGTGATATCTATCGTCAGCTTGACTTGTTGAAGGACGAGAACGCACCTTTGTATTATCCCGTAGAACCACGCGGCAAGGATCAGAACCTGTTCACCTATCTGTTCCGTCTCTTCGTGTCAGGCCGCATCAAAGGCTACAAGCCCACCGATGACGGCGGCGAATCGTTCGACGAGAAGGACGTCGTCAGCGTGAAGGACCTGCTGGACAACCAACGTATATATTACGAAGAGTCGGGAGGTAGGATTACCGTGCCCGAGAGTGATATCCCCTCGGCTTTTGTCAAGCGTTTCTACTTGAAGGAGAGCAGCTATTTCGATCAGCGCTCTGCAACATATAAGACGCGCGTAACAGCTCTATGCCCCGTGCTTATGGATGAGGATGAATTCCTGTCGATCGACAACGAGGCAGGCACCGCTACTTCGAAGCCTTTGTTCTGGGTAAAGTATGATGATGTGGCTACCTACCTGTCGCGTATGCCTGTCATGGCTTCAAACTTCAACAATGTCACCAATATGACCGTTGACGACTACTTCACCATGAACCGTTACAACGGCAAGATCTATAAGACCACAAACCTGCAGGGACGCTTGTTGGCCGATTACGCCAAGACCGATTCCGCTATGACTGCCGAGCAGAAGCGTATCGAACAGCAGCTTGTGGACTTCGAGAACAGCATCTGGCATCAGGAGGCAAAGGTAGACTCTACCGACAGCGTAGCTATAGCAGAGAAGGCCGTTGACAAGAAGGTGGCTCGTGCCTCACGCAGCAAGAAGAGTGATGCCGCCAAGGACGACAAGAGTGAGAAGACTACTTCGCGCCGCTCCTCAGCCGCTGCCAAGGAACCAAAGCAAGCCAAGGTAAGCTCGGGCTCGGCACCACGTGTATCTGCTCGCCGCCAGCGCCGATAGTTCTTCATCGGCATATAACATCCCCAATAACGTCTCTACCAACAGCCATCACTTAATACTGCGAACGATTATGAAACGTTTAATAACACTTCTCGCCGCCGTTGTTGCCTTCGCCGCGATGGCTTCAGCACAGGCACGGTTTGGCCTCGAAGGAGGTGTAGGGATCAAGAAGATGACTTTCTCAAAGGATGTCTATAAGGCCGACAACTACACCGGCTTCTTCGTAGGCCCTAAGATGAAAGCAAAGATACCCATTCTCGGCCTCGGTGTGGATGCTTCCCTGCAATATGCCATGAATAAAGCAAAGATAGCAGAGTCGCGTACCAAGCACATGAGCTATCTCCGACTGCCGGTAAACCTGCGATGGGATATCGGTACCAGCCTTATCGGCGTATATGCCGCTACCGGTCCTCAGTGGGATTGGTTGATAGGCAATTCCGACCTTAAGACTCTTGATGGCCTGGAGGCAACGTTTGAGCATAGTATATTCAGTTGGAATGTCGGTGCCGGTCTTATGTTCGCCAAACATGTAGAACTGGGAGCGAGCTACAGCATCCCTATGAGTAAGGCCGGTTCGGTGCGCAATGTCTATGACCAAGTCGCCGGCAACATCAAAATCAAGAACCAAGAGTGGCAGATACGCCTCTGCTACTTCTTCTAAGACGTGACATAATAACCGAAATGGATTTATAACGAAGCCGATGGCCGCGTTTGTCGATGTCATCATACCTGTTCCTTTACAGGGATTGTTCACATACGCCCTGCCCGTGGGATTGCAGAAGCAAGCACAGGCAGGGTGCCGTGTCGTTGTGCCATTCGGCAATAAACGCAGCACAACGGGTATTATTGTCCGCCTCCATGATAATCCCCCCACCGATCCTACGGTGAATGTCAAGGACATCATGGAGATTGTCGATGAAGAGCCTTGCATACTGCCTTCGCAGCTGAGTCTATGGCAGTGGATAGCCGACTACTATGTCTGCTCTATCGGCGAGGTATTCAAGGCTGCCGTGCCGGCGAAATTGAGGAAACAGGCTAAAGCCTCGATACCGGACAAAGGGAAGGGTAATGCCAAGGGGCAAGCCTCTTCACAGAATTCTTATACTCTTCCCCTCGAAGGGGAGCAGGGCTATGGTGTGCTTCCTGAACTTTCGCCAGCTCAATCCGCTGCCTTAGCAGCGATAAAAGAGAACTGGAAGGCACACCCAGTGTGTCTGTTGCACGGCGTAACCTCATCAGGTAAGACCGAGGTGTACATACACCTTATCGCTGAGGCGATAGCTCAAGGTAAGCAGGTGCTTTACCTGCTGCCTGAGATAGTGCTCACATCCCAACTTACCGACCGTTTGCAGGCAGTCTTCGGCGACCGTTTGGGCGTGTATCATAGCAAGTTTACCGATGTGCAGCGCTCTCACGTATGGCAGCGGCAACTCTCCGACAAGCCTTTCGATATCATCGTTGGCGTGCGCTCATCCGTATTCCTGCCCTTCCAGCGGCTGGGCCTTGTGATAGTCGATGAGGAGCACGAGGTGAACTTCAAACAGCAAGAGCCGGCGCCCCGCTATAATGCACGCAACGTGGCTCTGATTATGGCTTCGCGCTTCAAAGCTCTCACTCTCTTGGGCACTGCCACTCCTTCGTTCGAGAGTTATTACTTGGCCCGAACAGGAAAATATGGGCTCGTTGAGCTCAACGAGCGCTATGGACAGGTTCAGTTGCCGCGTATTGAGATAGTGGATGTGAAGGAGTTGCGGCGCAAGCGGCTTATGAATGGGGCTTTCTCGCAGCGGCTTATCGAAGAGATACGCTTAGCTCTCGACACACATCAGCAGGTAATACTCTTCCAAAACCGCCGAGGCTACGCTCCTCAGGTGCAGTGCCACGTATGTGGCTGGGTGCCCACTTGTCCGCGCTGTGATGTGCCTATGACTATGCATGCCCGCTCGGGTATGATGACCTGCCATTATTGCGGCTACACGGTTCCTGTGCCTAATCAGTGTCCCGCCTGCGAGAACAAAGACCTTCGTCAGCACGGCTTCGGCACCGAGCGCGTTGAGGAAGACATACGAAAACTGTTTCCCGAGGCACGAATAGCTCGCATGGATCTCGATACTACCACAACACGTCAGGCCTACGAACAGATAATACATGATTTCGCCAACGGTGAAACAGATATCCTAGTGGGCACGCAGATGGTGACGAAAGGTCTTGATTTCGAGAACGTCAGCGTAGTAGGTATTCTCTCGGCTGATACTATGCTCAACCAACCCGATTTCCGTGCTTACGAGCGTTCATTCCAGATGATGGCACAGGTAGCAGGACGTGCAGGACGCCGTGCTCGTCAGGGCACCGTCATCCTGCAAACAATGAACAAGGAACTGCCACTTATAGCACAAGTTGTAGCCAACGACTACGGCGCTGCCTACCACGATCAGATGCTCGAGCGCCGTCAGTTTGCATATCCTCCGTTCACACGCCTCGTAGTTGTCTATGTGAAACATCGTCAGCTCTCCACTGTAGAAGCCCTCGCCCGCGAGGTCACGGTGAGTCTGCGTCAGTTGCTTGGCACACGTGTGCTCGGACCGGATGAGCCGCCAGTAGGGCGTGTGCACAACCTCTACATCCGACGCATAATGTTGAAACTTGAGAATCGTTTGCCTATTTCATCTATTAAGGAACAACTCAGCAACCTTCGTAATCAGCTTCTTGCACAGAAACCTTATGCCTCTGCCACAATATTCTTTGATGTGGACCCGTTGTGAGGTTATAGTGAAAAATGAAAAGTGAAGAATGAAAATGGGGAATATGAATCGCTAATGAATGGTGGAAAATGAGGAATGAATAATGAATAATGGAAAATGAATAATGAAAAATGAAAAAAACTCTATTCCCTAATCTCTAATACCTAATCTTTTACTACCTTTGCAACCGCAAATCCTAAATAATCAATATCAATACAATGATCAGACGTATTACTGCTGCCGAAGCTGCAGCACAAATCGAGAATGGACACACACTTGGTCTTTCAGGTTTCACGCCTGCTGGTGTACCTAAAAGTGTAACGGCTGAAGTAGCCAAGAAGGCTCACGTAGAGCACGAGGCAGGACGCCCCTTCAAGGTGAATATCTTCACCGGCGCCAGCACAGGTCAGAGCTGCGATGGCGTACTCGCCAACGAACAGGCTCTCGGTCTGCGTGCACCTTACACCACCAACCCCGATTTTCGCAAGCACGTTAACTTGAATGAGATTCGTTACACCGATCTCAACCTCTCTAACATGGCTACCCAGATTCGCCAGGGTTACCTCGGCGATATCGACTGGGCTATTATCGAGGCTTGCGATGTGGAGATTCACGGCTCAAAGGCTCACATCTTCCTCACCGCCGCCGGTGGTATCAGTCCTACAGCTTGCCGCTTGGCAAAACGTGGAATCTTCGTGGAGCTTAATGCTTTCCATAGCCCCAAGAGCAAGGGATTGCATGATGTTTACGAGATTGAGTATCATCCCTACCGCACTCCTGTGCCCATCTGTCACCCCAACGACCGCATCGGTAAGCCTTATGTAGAGGTTGACGCCGACCGTATCGTAGGCATCATCGAGTGCAACATCCCCGATGAGGCTCGTTCATTCAAAGATCCGGACCCCATCACCACCAAGATAGGTCAGAACGTTGCCGATTTCCTTGTCCAGAACATGCGCGAGGGCAAGATTCCTCCCACCTTCCTTAACCTTCAATCTGGCGTGGGCAGCGGTGCTAATGCCGTGCTCGGAGCCCTTGGTCACAGCACCGAAGTTCCCAACTTCAACATTTACACCGAAGTCCTTCAGGATGCTCCTGTACAGCTTATGCGTGAGGGCCGTGTGCTCAGCGCCTCTGCTTGTTCGCTGACCGTAACCAACGAATGTCTGAAAGGCATTTATGATGATATCGATTTCTTCAAGGACAAGCTCGTGCTGCGTCCCTCTGAGATTTCCAACAACCCCGAGGTTATCGCCCGCATCGGTGTTTGCTCATTGAACACAGCCATCGAGGCTGACATCTATGGCCATGTCAACTCCACAAAGATCTGTGGCACTAAGATGATGAATGGTATCGGCGGCTCAGCAGACTTCACTTGCAACGCATACCTCAGCATCTTCACCTGCGGTTCAACCACCAAGGGCGGTGCGATCTCGTCGATTGTACCTTTTGCAAGCCATATCGACCACACAAGCCATTTCGTTGACGCTGTCATCACTGAATATGGTGTTGCTGACCTGCGCGGTAAGTGCGCTATGGAGAAGGCCGAAGAGCTCATCAAGGTGGCTCATCCCGACTACCAGCCCCTGCTCCGCGACTATCTGAAGTACGCCGAGAAGTACAGCGGTCATACACACCACTGCCTCAGCGCTGCTTTCGCCATGCACGACACCTTCCTCCGCAAGGGCGATATGCGTCTCACTGACCTCGCAGAGTACATTAAGTAATTCTGTCAACTCATATATACTAAAGAAGCGAGCCTCCAAATCGGAGGCTCGCTTTTGTATGTCAGGTATGTCTGGGTGTTACTTCACTTCCCAGATGTCATTTGTTTCGAGCAGTTCGGCGAAGTTGTGGTATTTCTTTGCGGCCTTCACTTCGTTGATCTGTGCCTCGACAGCCTCGTCGTAGGTGGGAGCTGCCACGTCGCGAATCACACCGAGGGCGATGGGGAAGCCGTCGCCGTCGCCCATGAGGGCGAGCTTCAGCTGTAGGGTGTTGTCTTCGCAGTGGGCATCGTGCACGAGGATGTCGTCAAGCGTGTAACCGTCCTTGCCGATCTCCACGACCTTCAGGCCGAAGCCTTGCTGCACAAGGCCGAACTCGTTGTTCTCGCCGAAGACGAGCTTCTCGCCGTGACGCACATAGATGGCATTCTTCTTGCGGCCCTCCTTGTCATAGACGCTGTCGTGCGTGCCGTTGTTGAAGATGACGCAATTCTGCAGGATTTCGGTTACGGAGGCTCCTTTGTGGTCGTGGGCTGCCTTCAGCACCTCAATGGTGCCTGGGGCGTCGGTAGCCACGGCACGTGCGAAGAAATGACCGCGAGCGCCGAAGCAGAGCTCAGCAGGACGGAACGGATCCTCGACGGTGCCATAGGGGCTCGACTTCGACACGAAGCCACGAGGCGAGGTCGGCGAGTACTGTCCTTTCGTCAGACCGTAGATACGGTTGTTCAGCAGAATCATGTTCAGGTCGATGTTCCTGCGGTTGGCATGAATGAAGTGGTTACCGCCGATGGCGAGACCGTCGCCGTCGCCGCTCACCTGCCATACATCCAACTTAGGATTCGTCACCTTTGCGCCGGTGGCGATGGCAGCAGCACGACCATGAATGGTATTCATGCCGTAGGTTGCCATGTAATGGGGCAGACGGCTGGAACAGCCGATACCGCTGATGACGGCGATGTCCTTGGGTGCCACACCTATCTCTGCCAGCGCCTTATGCAAGCTGGCCAGGAAGAAATGGTCGCCGCAACCAGGGCACCAACGCGGCTGACCTTTCTTATAATCTTGTGCTGTATACATATCTTTTCTTTTTTAACAACGAATTACACGAATTATACGAATTTATCATAGTTTGGGAAACGCTCATATTGCAATGACGGTGACCTGAAATTGATGAGAAGGCTCAAATCCATGTTTGCGACTTTCATGTAGTTAATGGTCTGAGAACGAAAAATGTCATCCAATTCCTTAACCGCCTTCAGCTCCACTATGACACGATCAAAGCAAACGAAGTCAGGAATAAATTCCGATTTCAATTCAATCCCATGATACGAAGCATGAATAGAGGCCTCCCGTTTATAGGGGATTCCACGCTCCTGAAACTCTATCTCCAAAGCATCCTGATAGACCTTTTCAGTGAATCCACTCCCCAATTCACGGTGGACAGCCATCGCCGCCCCGAGAATCTCATAAGCTTCTTCTCTGCAGATCAGTTCCATGCTTTAAAAATTCTTTTAATTCGTATAATTCGTTGTATGAAATAAAAAAACTTATTTTTGTAGTAATTGAGTGAAATAAGCAGTGAGCTCTGAAACCACGAAGGGTTGGCCTTTGACTTGGTTGAACTGGGCAGGTACGAAGTTGTCGACTTTCATGCGGAGATAGGCGGCAAGTTGGCCCATGTTCTGCTCTGCCACTACAACCTTCGGGTAACGTTTCAGCACCTCTGCCGTATTTGCGGGCAGCGGGTTGAGATAGCGGAACTGTGCGAGGGCCACCTTGTGTCCGGAGGCGCGTAGTTCATCCATCGCTGCATGCAGATGTCCGTAAGTGCTGCCGAAGCCTACGATGAGGAGGTCGGCGTCGTCGGCGTCACCTTCCACTTCGAGGTCGGGGACTGCAATCTTCGCCACCTTCTCGGCACGCAGACGCGTCATCAGGTCGTGGTTCTCGGGATTCGTGGAGATGGCACCTGTCTTGTTGTCCTTCTCCAGTCCGCCGAGGATATGCTCGAAGCCCTCGCGACCCGGCACAGCCCAGTAGCGTGTGCCGTTCTCGGCGCGCATATATGGTGTCCAAGTGCCGCGCAGCTCCTCAGGAACGTATGGCGGATTGATGGCAGGCATCTTGTTGAGGTCGGGAAGTTTGAAGGCGCCAGAGCCGTTGGCGATGAAGGCATCTGTCAGAAGTACGACAGGTGTCATGTGTTCAAGCGCCATCTTCGAGGCCTCGTAAGCGGCGGCAAAGCAGTCGGTGGGCGACAGGGCTGCCATCACAGGCATCGGGCTCTCGCCATTACGGCCGAAGAGGACCTGTAACAAGTCTGTCTGCTCCGACTTCGTGGGCAGACCTGTGGCGGGACCGCCGCGCTGCACGTCGAGCACCACGATAGGCAGCTCCATGATGACGGCCAGGTTCATGGCTTCGCTCTTCAGGCAGATACCGGGGCCAGAGGTGGAAGTGACGGCCAAGGCACCGGCAAACGAGGCACCTACTGCGCTGGCAGCACCCGATATCTCGTCCTCGCATTGCACTGTCTTCACGCCAAGGCTCTTATGCTTCGACAGCTCGTGCAGCACATCCGTGGCAGGCGTGATAGGATAGGAACCGAGGTAGAGTTGCAGACCGGCCTTCTCGGCGGCTGCGATGAAGCCGTAAGCTGTGGCCTTATTGCCCGTGATGTCCATATATCGTCCGGGCTCCTTCACCTTCGATTCGATGCGATAGACATTCATTGCCGACGAGTGCGTGTTGTGGCCGTAGTCGTAGCCTGCCTGAATCACCTTGATATTAGCCTCGGCGATGGCCGGCTTCTTGGCAAACTTCTCGCGCAGGAAGTTGAAAGCTACATCCAGGTCGCGGCTGAAGAGCCAGCACACCAGACCCAGCGCAAACATATTGCGGCACTTGAGGATAGCTTTCATATCCATGCCTGTGTCGGCTAACGCGTCCTTGACCATTGTAGTCAGGGGACAAGCTATAACGCGGTCTGGATCTACGCCCATCTCTGCGATATAATCATCGGTTTTGAACTCAGCCTTCTCCAAGTCTTTCTTGCCGAACGAGTCCGTGTCGATGATGATGGTGGCATTGGGTTTAGCATAGCGCAGCTGCGTCTTGAAGGCAGCAGCGTTCATGGCCACGAGCACGTCGCACAGGTCACCGGGAGTATAGACCTTGCCGGCACCGATGTGCACCTGGAAGCCGCTCACACCCGTCAGTGAGCCCTGCGGGGCGCGGATGTCGGCGGGGTAGTCGGGAAACGTAGAGATACTGTTGCCCACGGTGGCAGACACCGTGGAGAAGATGTTGCCGGCGAGCTGCATACCGTCGCCGCTGTCGCCGGAGAAGCGGACCACCACTTGCTCCAGCTCTTGGATGTCTAATTGTTCTGCCATAATTATTTAATGAACAATGAATAATGAACAGTCAATAATCTGTGCCTCGTTGGCATTCAAGTTTTTATAAATCGCCGCAAAGGTAGTAAAAAGATTAGAGATTAGAGTTTAGAGATTAGATTTTTTTTGCTTTGTAGTGTTATTATACACAAAACTATAGATACAACAAGCCTTCAGGACCGAGGTTGAAAAGTAGATCCGCGATACTGAGATCTGGCTGAAAGCCGAGGCGATGGGCAAAAATCTGATAATAAGGTCGAAGCGACGGTTCGGGCAGTGGTGAGAGAGGTTCGTAGTGCTCGGCAAGCGTCACGGGAGTGTCTACGTCGAGGAGCGAAGCCACGAGAGCGCGGAGTCCTTCGTTGAAATCAATGAGGAACTCATAACGCTGCTCATAGAAGGGTGCAAAGTCGTCGGCATAATACTCGAAGAAAGGGCTCTTGCCATAGGCAGTGCGCAAGGCGCTCCAGTGGTGATGTCGCCACGATCCATGGTCGCTGATACGGATATCGCGGATGGGTGTATGGTTCGGAGCCGCCACAACCGGCACGACAAGGTCTGCAGGTCCGTCGGGCATAAGTATACGACAGCGGTTACGCACGGTCTGCTTCACATAGTGTTCGGCCGTGTTGATGCTTACTGCTTCAGCATGCGCGATTACTTGCCACCAACTGACTGGCCCGAGGTACGTTGTGTGTAGTATCTGTGACATAGTTGATAGTGGCTTTGCGACGGTGAAAACGGCGTTGTCGTGGTGAGTGTGCTTGTGTTGTTAGTTGTTCTTTGCGCTGCTTATCAGCTTTATGATTCCGGCTCTTATGCTCTTCAGACCGAAATCGTCGGGATTGATATCTTCAGGTCGCAACCATAGCAGCTCCGCTGCATCGTCGGCAGCCCGGGCACAGGTGCTGTCGGCTACGCGGCAGCGGAAGAACATATCGATGGTGTGAACGAGGAAATCGGAATAAAGATATTGGTTCGGCAGCGAGAAGAGGAATTCTGTGCTCACTACCGTGAGCCCCGTTTCCTCAAGCACTTCACGTGCCACGCCCTCCTCGCTGGTCTCGAACATATCTGAGAAACCGCCCGGCAGGTCCAAGGTGCCGCGTGCCGGCTCCTTGGCGCGTCGCACGCACAGCCATTCCACAGATTTACCATCGCCTCTCTCATCTTCGCTGCCTGGCACCTCACGTTCAATCAGCGCCACGGTAGCGGCCGACGGATTGAAGTAATATGTAAATCCACACGCCTCGCAATGCTTCGACTTGGCATTATGCTCCACGAAACATTGCGAACCGCACTTGGGACAGAACAGGAATTGGTGCAGAGGATGTGGACCCCCTCCCCGCTCCCCAGGGAGAGTGGAATGTTTTAGCGAGGTCGTAATCTTCTCTCTTTCAGACATCTCTATTTAGTGATTTGATGGCGAACAAGGTTAAGTAATCACCCTCCCCCTCAAAGGGGGAGCGGGGAGGGGGTCTACTCTAATTCCTTGATGAGATGGTCGGCCTTGCCCCATTTCTCCATGAGCCAAAGCACGAAACGGATGTCTACGCCAATGCAGCGGGTGAGGGCACCGTCGAATGAGATATCTGACGAGAGGGCATCCCAATTGCCATCGAAGGCCAGACCGATAAGTTCTCCCTTGCCGTTGAACATAGGCGATCCGCTATTGCCGCCCGTGATGTCGTTGGTGGTGAGGAAGCACAAGGGCAGTTCGCCCGTACGGCGGTCGGCATAGCGACCATAGTCGTGCGACTTCAGCAGGGCGAGTATCTCGGCCTGCATAGCATAGTCGGGGTTATCGCCGTGCTTCTCTATCTTCTCGATGAGCGACGGCATGGTGGTGAGGAAGTCGTGGTGAGTGCCGGCGTTGGTGTAGTCGCTTACAATG
This sequence comes from Bacteroidaceae bacterium, assembly GCA_016286165.1. Classification (GTDB taxonomy): domain Bacteria; phylum Bacteroidota; class Bacteroidia; order Bacteroidales; family Bacteroidaceae; genus Physcousia. The sequence goes on from JAEESE010000003.1 coordinate 24,248, forward strand.
CCGAAGCTCATGCGCTGTGTGAAGTTGGCATCGCTATAGTGGGGCTGGTCCTGCTCCATCTCAAGCACAGCCTGTGTGAGTAGGTTCTCGTTGTAGGCGATTGTGGGTGCCGTGCGGCGGAGCGGTGCCGAGAGCACGCTCTCGCTCATCTCCTGAACCTGTTTGGCAAGGGCTGCTGCCGGGTCGCTCTCAACATAGCTGAGGTAAGCTTTCTCGTCGAGCACGGCCTGTTCCAGCGAGTCGGCTATCTGCTTCGATGAACGTACTTTGGCATTTGCCAGTCCATACCACCCTTCGAAGGTGGTGAGCTTTGTCTTCGAGAAGATGTCGTGAGCGTAGGCTCGGTAATCGTTGTTGTACTTCTTGCGAATATCTGAATAGAAGCGTGGCAGGTATTTCGAGCCGACCTGTTGTGCGTAGTTCTCGAGGAGCACGGCCATCGTCTCTTCGTCGACGCGTGGGTCATAGTCCTTGTAGGCGCTTCTTACGTAGTCGAGGATTGTCTCGCGGTAGTTGGGGTGAGACTGGGCGTAGGTGCTGGCCATACGTCCGAAGGATATTATCTCTATGCCGCGGAATGTCTCGTTGGCGAAGCCGCTGGCGTAGCGGGCGTCGTGGCGTGCCTTATATTCTTTCTTCAGCGTGGGGAACATTTTCGAGAAACGCTTCTTAAGATCCTTGTCGGCCGAGAACCAGCGACGGATATCCTGTTCCTTCTGCTCCTTCTGTTCTATGATGCCCAGGCGCTTCACCGCCTCGTTCATGCCCTGTGAGTTCTTCCAGTAGTTGGAACTGCTGGCATATTTCGAGGCATACTTGATACCTACCGAGCGGTCTTCGCGCATCCAGCGCGACCACACGTCCTGTTTCTTGCCGCGCACCTGTATCATGGGGATATTCGTAACGTTTACACGTTCGTCGATACCATAGCTCGAGAGATAACGACTGGTGGAGCCGGGGTAGCCGATGGTCATGCAGTAGGAACCCTGGTCGAAGCCGTCGATGCTTATGCGAGCCCAACGCTTGGGTTGCAGAGGCACATTCTCTGCACTATATTCAGCGGGCTGGCCCTCCTTGTCGGCATAGATGCGGAACACGCTGAAATCGGCTGTCTGGCGAGGCCACATCCAGTTGTCGGTGTCGCCTCCGAACTTACCCAGCGACTGAGGCACGGTAAACACCAGGCGCACGTCTGAGTACTGACGGTAGTAGTTGAGCAGGTAAAGGCGCCCGCCCTCGAAGGACTTCGCTTCGCATACGATACCTTTGAGGCCGTCGGCTTCTGCCTTACGTTCTGCGTTTGAGGCTATCGTCATCAGCACGCGGCTTATGTTCTCGTTGTAGAGCACGGCCAGTCGTTGCTTGCCGAGCTTGCGTCCCTGCTTTTCGTCGGCATAGATCTTCTCAAGTTCCTCATTGACCTGTGCGGTGACGTCTTCAGCGCGCTGCCACACCTTCACGTAGAGTCCCTCTACGGGGCGCTCCTCCTCGTGGGTGCGTGCTACGAAGCCGTTGCCGAGGATATCGTCGTCAGTGGTCGATAGCTGTTGGATGGCACGGTAGCCGCAGTGGTGATTGGTAAAGAGGAGACCGTCCTTCGACACTATGACACCGGAGCAATAGTCGCCGAAATCCACGACACAGTCCTTCAGGCTCGTGCCGTCCTCGCCATAGAGCTGTTCATCGGTAAGCTGCAGTCCAAGGCTGCGCGCCATGTCCATGGCTTTCTTGTCCGTGCGGCCCAACAGCCACATACCTTCGTCGGCACAGAGGTTGCCCGCCATAAGCAGGGCCACAGCCAACGCAAAAATATTCCTAATCATTTTCATATTTTTAATTCTTCATTCTTAATTCTTCACTCTTCATTCTTCATTCTTCATTCTTGACCTTCGGTCGAGCCTGCTCACACTCGGAAAAGTTGATGCAAGCACCACTTTCCCCTCGCTTAATCGCAGCCTTCACTCTTCATCCCCCCTCGAATCCTCGCCTCCGAAGAACCTGCGGCGGGCTTCCTGACGGGCACGGCGGTCATCGCCTTCGAAGCGCTTCGGCCTGTCGCCAAAGCCTTTGCGGTCGCCTTTGCCTTTCTTGCCGAAATCACGCCCACGGCTTCCGTGGTCCTTGCCTTTGCCGCCGAAATCACGGTCGTCGCGGTCGAAACGTTTGCGCTCTCCGCCGAAGGACTTACGCTCACCGCCGAAGGACTTACGTTCATCGCCGAAATGACGTTTGCGGCCAAAGCCTGTGGCTTCGCCGTCGTTGTCGTCGCGGTGCTGCTTAAACGGCTTGCGCGAAGCGTTGTGGCGGCGGTCCTCGCCCGTCTTTATCTCGCCTCCGGCAGCCCGATGGCTGTCAAGACGTCCGTCGAACATCACATACTTGCGCAACTCACATTCAAGTGAGCCGTTGTAGAGAGGTGTTTTCTGCGAAGGACGCAAGCCTATCTGCTCGAAACATTCCTCGTGCAGACTCAATATCCAGGCTTCGCCACCAGCGAACTCGCGCTTGAGACGCTGGCCTATCGTCTTGTACAGACCGAGGATATCAGGCGTTGAAATACGTTCTCCGTAGGGCGGATTGGTGATGATGATGGGGAGTGCCTGTGCCTGTTCCACCTCCGTCTCTTCGGCTGCCGGGACGGGTAGAAGCGGAGTTTCCTTGAAATCGGCAATGTCTATGGTGATGTCCTTTGTCAGGCCGGCGGCCTTCACATTGCGGCGGGCAATGCCCACAGCCTTCGGGTCTATGTCGCGACCATAGATATGATGCTCGAACTCACGCTCACCGCTGTCGTCGTTGTAGATACGCTCGAAAAGCTCGCGGTCGAAGTCCGGCCATTTCTCGAAAGCGTAGCCTTGACGGAACACGCCTGGCGCTATGCCGCGGGCTATCAGGGCAGCCTCGATGCAGAACGTGCCGCTGCCACAGAACGGGTCAAGCAAGTCGCATTCTCCGTGCCAGCCGCTCATCATGATGATGCCGGCTGCCAGCACTTCGTTCAGCGGTGCCGCCACGCTCTCCTGGCGGTAGCCTCGGCGGTGCAGGCTCTCGCCGCTGCTGTCCAGGGCGAGTGTAGCATCATACTCGGCTATATGTATGTGCAGACGAATGTCCGGGTTCGAAATGCTGACGTTGGGGCGGGTGCCGGTGCGCTCACGGAACTGGTCGGCAATGGCATCCTTCACCTTGTATGCCACAAACTTGCTGTGGCGGAACTCATTGGAGAACACCACGCTGTCCACGGCAAAGGTCGTCTGCGGCGTCAGATACTGGCTCCAGTCCACAGCCTTCACGGCTTCGTACACGTCGTCGGCCGAGCGTGCCTTGAAGTTCTTAATCGGTTTTAGCACACGAATGGCGGTGCGCAGGCAGAAGTTAGCTCGGTAGAGCATCTCCTTGTCGCCCGCGAAAGTTACCATACGGCGCCCTATCTGTATGTCGGTAGCACCCAGCTCCGTCAGTTCTTGTGCGAGCAGGGGCTCCAGTCCCTGGAAGGTTTTGGCAATGAGTTCAGTCATCTTATTTAATTATTGTGGCATTTTTGCTCGCGCAAAGGTAATGCGATATCAGTTTATGACCAAACTTTTAGCTAAAAAAACCTTCCCATCCGCCCCCTTTTTCAGTTGGCACACAGATATAAGCCCAATAACTCAACTTTCACATATTCATAACGCAAAAGCACTCAGTTGTTTGAAACCACGGATTTAACCTCCGCAAGCTGCTTGCATGACCGGTCATATCTGCCTACACGTCCGTTCATATCTGCTTGTATGACCGTTCATATCTGTCTACACGTCCGTTCATATCTAAGGTCAAGGTCTATCTGCAGCCATTCGCGGCGGGCGGCGCCAGCCCGCCGTGCTGCTTGGATTTCAGCGCTAAAGTCCTTGCAGATATGGCTGGAAGAAGCGGCAGTGTCGACATTCTGCCATTCCCTCTTTTCCGCTGCAAAGATACAACATCAACATTGCGGTAAACGAATTTTTAGTGTAAAAAAATCAGGCGCGTGTGCATTTTTTTTTCGATGACTTCAATGAGACACACTTGCTGTTGTTCAATGCTGCAATGAGGGAGCCGAGAGGTCATTATGGTCATTAAGGTCATTAAGGTCATTAACGTTTTCACACTGGTCAGGAACGGCACTATATATAATAAATAAATATTTATTATTATAGTGAGCTAATGACCGCATCCAAAATCCTTAATGACCTTAATGACCTTAATGACCACTCTTGACCACTGTCCTTTCCTGACATTCAGTGGCTTTTAGGAGGCCTTTTCAGATGCCGTCATTGATTATCAAGCGGTTACAGTGTAGTGTGAAGTCAATTTTGAAAAACATTTTATTTTTCTCTCTTTTCTCTCTTCACTCTTCACTGTTCACTGTTCCTTTGGGTCGCATAGCTAAGCCTGGAATAGGCTGGGGGTTACAACTTCTCGCCGAAAGCCAGGTCGCCGGCATCGCCCAGGCCAGGCACGATGTAGGAGCGTGCATTGAGTTCGGGGTCGATGGCAGCGCACCACAGGGTGACGTCGTTGCGGTCGCCGAAGACGTCCTGCAGGTGTTTCACGCCCTGCTGTGAGGCTATGACGGCACAGAAATGGGTGTGGGCCGGCTGGCCTTTGGTGATGAAGGCGTGGTAGGCCAGCTCCATGGACTCGCCGGTAGCGAGCATCGGGTCTACGAGCATCAAGGTGCTGTCGTTGAGGTCGGGCGTGGCGATATATTCGATACGCACGTCCACCTCGCGGCACTCCTTGTCCTTGTAGTAGCGGAATGCCGACACGAAGGCGTTGTCGGCGTGGTCGAACACGTTGAGGAAACCTGTGTGCATAGGCAGTCCGGCACGGAACACGGTGCCGATGACGATGCGGTCGTCCTCGGTGGAGGCGCTGGCGGTGCCTAAGGGCGTCTCGATGAACTTGGTGCTGTAGTTAAGTGTCTTTGAAATCTCAAAGGCCATAGCCTCGCCTATGCGCTCGAGGTTACGGCGGAAGCGCTGGCGGTCGCGTTGGATACTGATGTCGCGTAGCTCGGCTACGTAACGGTTGATGATGGTGTTTTGTTCGGCAAAGTTGATGGTTTTCATATCTTTTTTAGGAAGTTAAAGAAGTTAAAGACGATACCTTTGCAGGTGGTTTTAGATATGGACTTCCGTGGCCAAGGCCACATCACTAAACACTAACCAGTAATAGCTAAATACTCATCAATTATTCACAACGAGTGTGTTGCCAAACTGGTTGTAGCTGGCGCGGTAACGGAAGAGCGGGCGGCCGCTCTCGCCTTTGGCTACTATGCCTTGGTTGTTGAGGTCGTAGGTGCGGTCGCAACGGCTACAATGTGCAAGGCCTCCGGCCTGGAGGTCGAGGTTGCGTGTGCTGGAAAAGTCGTTGTAGCAGGGACATGCAAGGTCGAAGGCCACTACACGAGCTACATCAGAGCCCATCTCGGGGATATTAGGGCAGCCCACGATGAGGCCGCTGAGGCCGAGTTGTGGGTGCACGCGAGTATCGACGGCAGTAAGCGGCCGCGTGGTTGTGGATTTAAGTCCCTTGAAGATGAAGTTGTTGCCGTTGAGGCGCACGGAACAGAACTCGCCGAAGCCGCCGAGGGCTGCATTGAGCTCGGGCACGGTGTTGGTGTAGGTGTAGGTGAAACTTACCCGGGCACCGGTATAATAGATGTTTTCAGCCTTCTGGCAAGAGAAAGGTAGAATAAATAATGAAAAATTAAGAATGAAGAATATGAGTATGTTCCGTAGGCTCGTCAGAGGCTGCAGGAACAATGGTTTATGGAAGGGATGATTCTTCATTTTTCGCTCTTCATCATTCACATAATTTCTTCTCTGCTGACATGGCGCGCTCGAAATGGAACTCGGCGATGATGCTGTCCATGACAGCTTTCACCTCTTCGTTGCAGAGACGGCCTATGCTGCCTGCATGGGTGTGGTGAATCTCCTTTACGGGTTGGAAACGGCCGGCTTCGATGTCGAGTCCTACTTTACGGTAGGCGTCGCGGAAAGGCATGCCGTTGGCTGCCAGACGATTGACTTCCTCGACAGAGAACATAAGGTCGTAGCGCGGATCGTCGAGAATATGTTCGTTCACGCGTACACGTTCAATAATGTAGATGGCCATGCGCAGGCAGTCCTTCAACTCGTCGAAGGCAGGCAGGAATACCTCTTTTGTGATCTGCAGGTCGCGGAAATAGCCCGATGGCAAGTTGTTGATGATAAGCGTCAGCTGAGTGGGCAGGCCTTGCAGTTTGTTGCATTTGGCTCGCGTGAGCTCGAAGACATCGGGGTTCTTCTTGTGGGGCATGATGCTTGAGCCTGTGGTGCAATCGTCGGGCAACTTCAGAAAGGCGAAGTTTTGCGAACTGAACATGCAGGCGTCGAAGGCCAGTTTGGACAGGGTGCCGGCGACGGATGCCAGGGCGAAGGCCACGTTGCGCTCCATCTTGCCGCGGCCCATCTGGGCATAGACAACATTGTAGGCCATGGATTCGAACCCGAGCAGCCGTGTCGTCATCTCGCGGTCGAGGGGAAAGGATGAGCCATAGCCGGCAGCGGAACCTAAGGGGTTGCGGTCTACCATACGGTAGGCGGCCTGCAGGAAACGGACATCGTCGGTAAGGCTCTCGGCATAAGCCCCGAACCACAGTCCGAAGCTGGAGGGCATGGCCACCTGGAGATGAGTGTAACCTGGCATGAGCACTTCCTTGTAGCGCTCGCTCTGTGCCTGCAACTCGTTGAAGAGCTGGACGACGAGTTCTACCACTTCGCGCAGCTGACGGCGCGTCCACAGCTTAAGGTCGAGCAGCACTTGGTCGTTGCGGGAGCGTCCGCTATGAATCTTCTTGCCTATGTCGCCGAGGCGGCGCGTGAGCAGCAGTTCCACTTCAGAATGAACATCTTCGACGCCCTCCTCTATCTCGAAGCGCCCCTCGCGTATGTCGGCGAGGATGTTGCGCATCTCTGCAAGCAAGGCCTTCAGCTCATCGGGTTCGATGAGTCCGATGCTCTCGAGCATGGTGGTGTGAGCCATAGAGCCCAGCACATCGCTCTCGGCCAGGAAGAGGTCGAGCTCGCGGTCGCGTCCTATGGTAAACTGCTCTATCTCAGCAGTAGCGCTGATGTTCTTTTCCCAGAGTTTACTTGCCATGCCTTAATTCTCTCTTTAGTCCCTAATAATCCTTAATCTCTAATCCCAAAGTCCTACATTCCGTAAGGAATCATAGCCAGCATATCGGCCAGCTTCTCAATGCCTTCCTGTAGCGGCTTCTTGGCCATTTGCTTGATGAAGAAGTTGAGGTCGGCGCCCACGGTGCATTTCATCTTGCTCTCGTAGGGCGAGGTGGGCAGCAGCTGTATCCAAAGGTTAGCGGCCACGGGCGCACCCTCGACAGCAAACTTCACGCACTTAGGTTCATCGCGCTCCACTATACGCAGGGCGATGGGGCCGAGCGGGGTATCGGGTATGGTGATAGCGTCCTGCGTGAGTTCCAGTTTGGAGGCTATCTCAACAATCTTATCTATCTTGTCCTCAGGCACTTGTCCCGAAGCGCGCAGACGGTCGATGAACTCGGGGTCGGCAGCGCGCTGCTTTAAGGTCTCGAGGTTACTCAGGTCGGCAAGCTTCGCAAAGATAGAAGCCTGCGGGTAGTGCACCTGCTTTACGGTGCTTTCGTATGTAGTCATTAATTTAAATCCCTAATCTTTAATCCCTAATCTTTTCTCCACTCCGAGGGGTTCTTGCGCCACTCTTCGAGCAGGGCAACGTCTTCCTTCTTGATGTAGCCAATCTTCAGAGCCTCAGACACTACGGCTTCGTAGTTGGTAAGCGTAACCAGTTTCACGCCTGCTTCGCGGAAGGCTTTGGTGGCAACATCGAAGCCATAGGTGTAGGAGGCTACCATGCCTATCACTTCGCATGCACCCAGACGGATGGCCTCCACGGCCTTGAGGCTGCTGCCGCCCGTTGAGATGAGGTCTTCGACCACGACAACCTTCATACCAGGCTTCAGTTCGCCTTCGATAAGGTTCTCCAGTCCGTGATCCTTGGGTTTTGAGCGTACATATACAAAAGGAAGCGAGAGAGCGTCTGCCACGAGGGCACCCTGAGGAATGGCGCCTGTTGCTACGCCTGCTATGGCATCAGCCTCGGGGAAGCGCTCCATGATGATGCGGGCCAACTCTATCTTAACGAACGAGCGGAGCTCAGGGTAGGAGAGCGTTTTGCGGTTGTCGCAATAGAAAGGCGACTTCCATCCGCTGGCCCATGTGAATGGGTTGGTGGGTTGCAACTTTATAGCTTTCACTTTGAGCAGCTTTGCTGCGAAAATCTGTTCTAATGTATTCATATTGTGTTGAGGCGGGCTTACCCGCAGTTTTATGTTTGACAATTATTGTTACATGTTCTATTCGGGTGCAAAGGTAAGGAAAAGTTTAGAGTTTAAGGTTTCGAACATGGAGTTTTTTTTCATTTTATGCTTTTTTACTTTTTTTATGTACGTAAGCAAGCTCTTCTCTGTGTTTCATAATAAAAAACGCAGCTCTTCTCACGAAGAACCGCGCTCAAAGCTATGAACAAATCTTTCTGTTGAATCTCTCAGAATAACTACATTGATACACATAATGATGAAGTAATGTGTCTCTTTGCTTTTTCTATCGCATCACTGCGACAGTTGTGCTTGTGTTATTCTGTGGGGATACCCTCTTGGAGGGTGAGGGTAATCCTGCAATCAACTTACCTTAACTAACTTACCTAAAGTCGAGTAGCCGTTGCTACTCTTCGGATGAAAACCTTTAAAACTAACCTAATACCATGAAAAACCGTATATGTGTGAGCCTCTCGCGAGGCCTTGTCATCTCTTTGACGCTGCAAAGGTACGCCTATTTCGTGTAACTGCAACACTCTTCAAGGCCTTTTTCTGATATTTTTCTTCTTTTATTGACATAAGTCAAAGAGATGTCAATCAATTCGCTTGAATTACTCACAAATCATAACTTTATGGCATGAAACTGCTTACATATTATTATATACGTATCAGCAGTAAGATACTTCCTTAAAGGCGTAGCGGCGTAGGTGGCCCGAAGTGTCGCGCAATAGCAGATGTCCAGTCGGCTCCACGTCGGCAATCTCTGCACTGAATGATCCTTGGGCATCGGCGAAGAGGTGGAATCCTTGGCGGCGGTAAAGAGCTGCCAGGTATTCGGCATGGATGGAAGCGAGGGCTTCGGGTTGCCCGTTGCTTATGCTTTTGTAGCGGTGTATGAAGTGGGCGATGATGGCGTCAAGGATAGCCTGACGGTCTATGTCATGGCCTAAAAGCTGGCGCATGGAAACGGGGTGTGGAATATTAGAGGCTGACAGGTCAGTAGTTGCGAGCGAAGGAAATAGGAAGGAGCTCTGATTGATGTTCACGCCGCAGCCGATAACACTTCGATGAACGTACTGCCCGCGAAGGTTGTTCTCGATGAGTATGCCGGCTATCTTGCTGTCGCCGATGTAAATGTCGTTGGGCCACTTTACTGTTTCACACAAGATGTCCTCATTGTTTGTAGAGGCCTTAGACGAAGAAATGAGGGTGGCAGCAATGGCTTCCCGTATGCTTAGGGCTATGGCTTCTGAAAGTGCAAAGAGGTGTGTTGCAGGCAAGCTGTCGGGCGTGACGAGGATGCTGAATAATAGGTTCTTGCCACGCTCGCTCTCCCAGCGGTTCGTGGCCTGTCCGCGTCCAGCACTCTGATAGTCGGTGGTGACGATGGTTATATCCGTTGGCTCGGAGGGAGTGTAGGAAGTGAGGAAAGTGTTGGTGGACGAAGTCTCGGTGAGATGTATGACGTGGCAATTATTCATTCTCCTTTGTTCTATGCTTATTAACAAAAGAAAGGAGGTCGTTCCCTTGAACAACCTCCTTCGTTTGGTGTTGGGCTACCCGGACTCGAACCAGGAAAGGCAGGACCAGAATCTGCAGTGTTACCATTACACCATAGCCCAATACTCTTGCATTTGCGGGTGCAAAAGTAGTTGGTTTTTGTCAAACGTGCAAGTTTTTCCCTAAAAAAATTAAATTTTCGCGTTATTTTTCCTCTTTTTCTCTTTAGTATGTGCGCTTATAAGTATCTTTGCAACTTGAAAACACCGCTTATGGATATACAGACAGAAAAACTTATCGATCAGATTCAGGCGGGCCTGCAAGAGAAGAAGGGCCGCAACATAGTTATTGCCGATTTCTCGGAGATTGACGATGCCATCTGCCGAGCCTTTGTTATTGCCACAGGCAATTCGCCGAGCCATGTTCAGGCACTGACGGATTCTGTAGAGGAGTTCGTCCGTAAGAATGCCGGTGCACGTCCGTCGGCCGTCGACGGCTTGCGCAATGCTCAATGGGTAGGCATGGATTACGGCGCGGTTATCGTGCACATCTTCCTCAGCGAGGCCAGAGAGTTCTATGATCTCGAGCACCTGTGGGCTGATGCGGCTTTGACCGAGATACCGGATTTGTATTGATTATTGAATTTCGAAAATGGCAGACCAGAATAAGCCGGACAGCAATCGCAATAACGGCAACCGCAACAACAAGAACAAGATGCCACGTGTGAACCTGACGTGGATATACATCGTCATAGCCATAGCCCTGGGTTACCTCTTCTTCGCAGGAGGCGACATGCAACAGTCGGGTACGGCATCGAAGAATGTGACATACACCGTGTTCAAGCAGTATGTCGAGCAAGGCTACGCTAATAAGGTGGTAGCCAGCAAGGATGAAGGCACGGTGCGGATGTATGTTAAGCCTGAGCATATACGTGATGTGTTCCAACAAGGTGTGGAGCAGACGGGCAAGCAGCCTTTCGTACAGGCGGAATATCCTTCGGCCGATAAGCTCGATGAGTTTATCAGTGCACAGCAGGAGCTTGGGAATTTCAAAGGCGAACTCAGCTACAAGAGTTCCAATGACACTTTCATGCAGGTCTTTTGGAACCTATTTCCGTTGCTGTTTATCATAGCTGTATGGATATTCATCATGCGTCGCATGAACAGTGGCGGTGGCGGCATGAGCGGCATATTCAACGTTGGTCGCTCGCGTGCAAAACTTGTTGAGAAAGGTGGCGAGAACGAGTCGAAGGTAACGTTCAAGGACGTTGCCGGTCAGGCTTCAGCCAAGCAGGAGGTGCAAGAGATTGTGGAGTTCCTGAAGAACCCGAAGAAGTTCACGGACCTGGGCGGTAAGATTCCCAAGGGAGCACTTCTGGTAGGCCCTCCGGGAACGGGTAAGACGCTATTGGCAAAGGCCGTAGCCGGCGAGGCCGACGTGCCTTTCTTCTCGATGAGCGGTTCGGACTTTGTAGAAATGTTCGTAGGCGTAGGCGCCAGCCGCGTGCGCGACCTGTTCCGTCAGGCCAAGGAAAAGGCACCATGTATAATCTTCATCGACGAGATTGACGCCGTGGGCCGTGCCCGTTCGCGCAACGCCATGATGGGCGGTAACGACGAGCGCGAGAGCACGCTCAACCAGTTGTTGACCGAGATGGATGGTTTCGGAACCAACTCGGGTGTTATCATCATGGCTGCCACAAACCGTGCCGATATCCTTGACAAGGCATTGTTGCGTGCCGGTCGTTTCGATCGTCAGATACATGTCGATTTACCTGACCTGAACGAACGTAAGGCTGTGTTCAAGGTGCATCTCAGACCCATAAAGGTGGACAGCTCATTGGATGTTGACCTGCTGGCGCGCCAGACACCAGGCTTCAGCGGGGCTGACATCGCCAACGTGTGCAACGAAGCAGCGCTTATTGCTGCGCGCCATGGCAAGCAGGCGGTGACGAAGGATGATTTCCTCGCCGCAGTGGACCGCATCGTAGGCGGTCTGGAGAAGAAGACAAAGGTGATGACCGAGGAGGAGAAGCGGACCATAGCCTTGCACGAGGCCGGTCATGCTACCATATCCTGGAACCTTCAATATGCCAATCCTCTTATTAAGGTAACCATAGTGCCGCGCGGACGTGCGCTCGGTGCTGCCTGGTACCTGCCTGAAGAGCGACAGATAACGACTCGCGAACAGATGCTCGATGAGATGTGCGCTACGCTTGGAGGCCGTGCTGCCGAGGAGCTCTTTACAGGTCATATCTCAAGCGGTGCCATGAACGACCTTGAACGCGTGACGAAGCAAGCCTATGGCATGATAGCCTATATGGGTATGAGTGATGAGTTGCCTAATATATGCTACTACAGCAACGACGAATACTCATGGCAGCGTCCTTATAGCGAAGCTACGGCTGAACTAATAGACAAGGAAGTGAAACGCATGATTGCCGAACAGTACGAGCGTGCAAAGCAACTGCTCATGGAAAAGCGCGAAGGGCATAAGGCACTGGCCGACCTCCTTGTTGAGCGTGAGGTTATATATGCTGAGGACGTGGAGAAGATCTTCGGCAAGCGTCCGTGGGTGAGCCGCACGGAGGAACTGCTGACAAGCCAAACGGAAGAAGAAACAGATACGGATATTCCGGAAGGTGAAGAGAAGTCAGACATCCAGGACACCCCAGTAAACGATTAATACATAGCAAACCAATATGAAGAATCTTATTATCCGCACCATTACCGGCATAGTGTTCCTTGCCGTGATGATTATCGGCATACTACATTCACCAGTCACATTTGGCGTGTTGTTCACAATTATCACATCGTTCACAGTGTGGGAGTTTACGGGCATTGTTAACATGCGATCCAATGTCAGTGTGAACCGTTTCATCTGCACCGTGGCAGGCGGCTGTTTGTTTGTAGGATTTTTTGGCTATGCTGCCGGTATCGCAGGAGCAGGCGTGTTGTTTGTGCCATGGTTGCTGAGTATGATATACATGATTGTAGGCGAGTTATATCTGCAGCGCGAGAGCCCACTGAATAATTGGGCTTATGCTATGATGTCGCAGATATACGTTGCGCTGCCTTTCTCGTTGCTTTGCCTGCTTGAGTTCCATGGCAGCGCTTTGCAAACCACCAATTCCACGGATGTCGCAGTTCACGGCTCTTGGCTTGTCCTTGCGATATACATTTTCCTTTGGCTCAACGACACAGGTGCCTATTGTGTGGGATCGCTCCTCGGACGTCACAAGTTGTTTCCACGTGTGTCGCCAGGCAAATCTTGGGAGGGTAGCATAGGCGGCGCAGTAGTATGTATAGCTGTGTCATTGCTCTTGGCTCATTATCTACCTATACTACGTCCGATGGAATGGGTACTTTTCGCTCTCGTGGTAGTAGTCTTCGGCACATGGGGCGATTTGGTGGAGAGTCTTATCAAACGGCAATTAGGCATCAAGGACAGCGGAAATATACTGCCCGGCCATGGAGGCATGCTCGACCGCTTCGACAGCAGTTTGCTTGCTATCCCTGCTGCAGTAGCTTATCTTTATACGGTAGTGCTACTATAATAAACGTTAAAAATACACTTTAACAATTAAACGTAATAGAATTAAGGCCGTCACATTTTCGACGGCTTTAATATTACACACCGATGAATAGAATCCTTACTTCATTATTTGCACTATGCCTTGCCATGGCCGCTAGTGCTCAGAAAGTCACAGTCAGCGGTACAATCGTCGACAGCGAAGGTTCGCCTATGCCGGGCGCTACTGTCGTGATTATGAACCCTGACAGCACACAGGTGACAGGTCAGCAAACGAAGTCTGACGGTAGTTTCAGCATCAGTAGCGTGAAAGTAGGCACCTACCTGCTCCGCGCTTCTTTCATAGGTTATAGAACCGCTTGGCGTAAACTGGAACTCACGAAGAAGAACAAGGCGATGCTACTCGGCGAGATTGTTCTCGATGATGATGCCAAGATGCTGAAGGAAGCGCAAGTGACGGCTCGTGCGGCACAGGTGGAGATGAAGGCTGACACGTTTGTCTACAATTCAGATGCCTTCCGTATTCCTGAAGGTTCTAACTTTGAGGCTCTTCTCAAGAAATTCCCTGGCGCAGAGATTACCGAGCAAGGCACCATTAAGATTAATGGTAAGGAAGTGAAGAAGATCCTTGTCAACGAGAAGGAGTTCTTCGGCAATGACACTCAGATGACTCTTAAGAACCTGCCCGCCAAGATGGTGAGCAAGGTGAAGGCGTATGACCGCCAGAGCGATTACTCGCGTGTCACGGGCATCGACGATGGCGAGGAAGAGACCGTGCTCGACCTGACCGTCAGAAAGGGTATGACCGAGGGTTGGTTCATTAATGCCGACTTGGCTTATGGTACTCACGACCGGTTTGCTGAGAACGTCACCATAAGTCGTTTTACCGACAACTTTAATTTCTTCCTCACGGGTAATGCCAACAACGTCAACAGCCGCGGTTTCGGTGGCTGGGGCGGCGGTGGAGGCAATGGCCTTACGACCGTTGTCAATCCCGGTGCCAGCTTTGCTTGGGAAAATGGTAAGAAACAAAATGAGCAAGGACGCTTCGAGGTTGGTGGCAATGTGCGCTATAACTACCGCAAGAACGATGTGCAATCGAGAACCAACAGTGAGAACTTCCTTACTTCTACGGCATCGCAGTTTGTGAACAGCCTCAGCCAGAACCTAAACAAATCGAAGGGTGTAAACACCGACTTCCGCTTGGAATGGCAACCCGATTCGATGACGAATATTTTTTTCCGCCCGAACTATAGTTATAATACAAGCAACGGCGAAGGCGAGAGCAAGAGTGTGACATTCAACGACAGTCCCTATGACGCAGGCATGATGAATCCTTTGGATGAATATGACACGCGCAGTGCAGCTGGCGAGCTCGTATATGAAGACATCCTTGTCAATGACAACGCCCGTCAGAATATGAGCGACAGCCACAACTACAATGTCAACGGATCACTGCAGATTAACCGTCGTCTTGCTAAGCCCGGACGAAATATGACTGTTGACTTCAGTGGCGGACTTGGCGAGAACTCCAATGAAAGCTACAGCCGTTCGCTCGTTAATTTCTTCCAGGATAAGGAGCGTCCGTATACGTTCACAAATCAGTATAACGACAATCCTTCGAAGAACTGGAACTATCGAGTGCGCGCATCTTACTCCGAGCCCATCTTCAAAGGTGCCAACCTGCAGTTCTCATATCAGTTTCAGCGCCGCTTCTCTGATAGCGACCGCTCGATGTACAGTATCGACTCGCTGCTGACGAAGAGCGAATACGCATATCTCTGGGGTGACCTCACTGACGAGGAGATCATCCAGCAGCTGGTGCTGGGCTATAAGCCTTCGGATGCTCTGCTTGCAGGCCTTAAGAATATCGAGAATTCACAGTATGCCACTTACAATGAGTTCAATCATGAGGCTTCAGTCATGTTGCGCTATCAGTTTGGTGATTTCAACCTGAATGCCGGTGTAAGTTTCCAGCCTCAGACGACGCACATGGATTATACCAAGCATCGTCTTGATACAACAGTCACACGTCATGTGTTCAACTGGGCACCACGCATTGACTTGCGCTGGAGAATATCAAATACCAGTCAGTTGCGTACTCGATACAATGCTCGAATGAGCCAGCCTTCGATGACACAGTTGCTCGATGTCGACGATACCAGCGACCCGATGAACGTCAGTCACGGTAATCCCGGTCTGAAGCCTTCGTGGAACAACAATTTCAACATCTTCTACAACAACTACCTCGTGGATAAGCAGATGGGCTGGAATATCAATGCCAGCTTCAGTAATACGTTGAACTCCATCTCCAGTCGCACGCTTTATGATATGAAGACAGGTAAGCGCGAAACGACGCCCGATAATATCAATGGTAACTGGAATGCAGATTTCTGGGGTATGTTTAATACGGCTATCGACCGTAATAAGAATTGGAACATCTCAAACAATGTTGGCGTCAACTATTCAAATAGTGTAGGTTATATGGCTCTTGATATGGCCTCGTCGTCAGTAAAGTCGACCACAAAGAACACATCAGTTAACGACAACCTGCGCCTTAACTACCGCAATGAGTTCGGCGAATGGAGCTTTGATGCTGGCGTCAATAGCGGCTTCACATTCAGCCACGCTCGCAATGCCATTCGCGAGAGCGCTAACCTCGATACTTGGAACTTCGATTATGGCGGCAATGTTCAGGTCACAGCACCTTGGGGCACCAGCTTGTCCACTGATATCTCACAGGAGAGTCGCCGAGGCTTCGAGGATGCTTCGATGAACACAAACGAACTCATCTGGAATGCTCAACTCTCGCAGACGTTCTTGAAGAATAGGTCGTTGACACTCAGTGTGCAGTGGTATGACATCTTGCATGAGCGCAGCAACATCAGCCGTTCTATCAGCGCATTCTCGCGCACCGACTCATGGAGCAACTCCATCAACTCATACCTTATGGTACACGTCATCTATCAGCTTAACCTCTTAGGCAATAGCGATATGCGCCGCGAAGGCTGGGGCGGTCCTGGCTTCGGTGGTCCTGGCCGTGGCGGCGGTGGTCGCGGTCCCGGTGGCTGGGGAGGCGGAGGCGGTCGCCGGTAATGAAACAAGGCGCACGGCAACGAATAGTTCGTTGCCGTGCGCCTTGTTTTTGTGCTTAATGCATTAAGTTCACTGACGCATCTTCTTCCTTACTTCGCCTGGTGTGCAGCCGAATTTCTTCTTGAAGATGGCTGAGAAATGTGAAACGTTCTTGAAACCTACGTCAAAACAAACGTCTGAAACACGTAGGCCGCGGGCAAGCAAGTCGTACGACGCGCGCAGACGACGGTCTGTGAGCCATCGCTCTGGCGATAGTTCGCTCATTTTCTTGAAGTCGCGCTTGAAGGTCGATAGGCTACGTCCTGAAGCCCTTGCAAACTCGGTCATCGACATATCGCACCGATAGTTACGCTCCATGAAGTCGTGCAAATCTATTTTGCTGCCTCGATGGGTCTGGTACTCGTGCCTGTCCTTTTCAGGGGTAGTGGCTTCGGTGCCTGCCGGAACTGTTATCTTGTTTGTATCGGGCATAAAAATTGTTTGAGTTAACAAAAATAAAAAACTATGTAGAGTTAACGGACGCGTTGGGTCTTCCACTCTTGCGCTGCAAAGTTAAAATTTTCATATAGATACCGATTTGTTTTACGGACCAAAGTTGCTTACGGCCTTGTTTTTGTGCTTAAAATGTGTAAGTTAGGGCCTTTTTAATACATTCTTTTGCAAAAAAATATGCTAAGAGTAGTTTGGTCCTCTCTTTTTGCTTATTTTTGTAGCAGTTTTTAAGAAATTAACTCAAAAATGTTACAAAGATGAGAAGATTTGCTTTCAAGATGTACCTCAAACCTGGTTTTGAGGAAGAGTATGAACGTCGCCATGCAGCACTGTGGCCAGAACTGAAGAAAGGCATAAAAGATGCAGGTGTCAGCAACTACAGCATCTTTTGGGATCGCGACACGAATATCCTCTTCGGCTATCAGGAGATAGAGGGTGAACAGAGCTCCCAGGATATGGGTGCCGACGAGACTACGCAGCGTTGGTGGGCTTATATGAAGGATATCATGGAAACGAATCCCGACAATTCACCTGTGACGGTGCCTATCCAGGAAGTTTTCCACTTGGATTAAGCGTCTGGTCGTATATCCATATTGCCATTTAGGTTGACTTTAAAGGCCAATTAGGTTAGCTTAATCGGCTTGTTAGGTTAACCTAATCGACGTGGTAGGTTGGGCAACGTGCTTGCCCTATTGAAACGACAAATTACACCTTAACATTGTAGCTCTTTACCTTTCTACAAAGTTGAAGTGTAATTTGTCGTCTTGGTTTTTGAATTACCCCTTGATGTGAAAATGCAGTTCGTTGGCATCGAAGGTTATGCCTGGCCCCGCAAAGAAACGGGCCAAAGTGCCGTTGTCGGCCAGCTCTTGAGGTGTGCCTACAAGCAGCTTGCCTGCCAGCTCGTCGTTACTGCCAGGTAATAACCATAAGCCGTCGGCCGTCTGCAGCGCGAGCTCAAGATCGTGAGTGGACATGAATACGGTCTTTTGCATCTCACGTGCCAAGCGTCGCAGCAGGAGCATCATTTCCACCTTGGATGGGAAATCAAGGTAAGCTGTCGGTTCGTCGAGGAAGATGACGGGTGTTTGTTGAGCCAGCGCCTTCGCTATCATTACTTTCTGACGCTCACCGTCGGAGAGTGTTGATACCATTCTACGTTCCAGTTGCCCTATCCCGACTTGAGCTATGGCTTGGTCCACGGCAACGTTGTCGTCGTCGTTAAGCTTTCCCCAGAAGCCTGTGTACGGGCTTCTTCCCATGGCTACCATTTCGCGTACCCGCATTCCTCGCACTTCGGGTTTCTCGGTAAGCACTACTCCTATGTGCCGTGCCAATTCCTGCGGCTTGAATGTATTGATGTCGCGGCCGTCGAGCTCGATAGTGCCGCCGAGCGGTGGCTGAAAGGAGGCCAGTGTGCGCAGCAGTGTGCTCTTGCCCGCACCGTTTGGCCCTAACAGACAAGTGAGCTCTCCGGCTTTGAGTGTAGCTGTTATTTCATTGCTTACTACGCGCTCTCCACGTTTTGTGTGGTAGCCCGTAGTAAGTTTTTTAAGTTGGTAATCCATTCTTCAGGGTTGTGGTTTATTCTAAGTCGCGGCAGTAGGTAACGCCCATACGGTCGTAGAGCTGCTTCATACGGGGCAAACGTGCCTTGAAGTTCTCGAAGTCTTTTTGGTCGGGTCTGCACCACTGCACTTCGCTGATGGCATCAAGGCGAGGCAGCAACATGTAGAAGAGGTGTTGCGGGTAAGCCACATACTCTGTCCACAGGTTCACTTGTGGTCCGAGGATGTACTTCTGCTCGTCCTCGTTGAGGGCTTCGGGCACGAGAGGTTCGAAGCTATATACCTTAGATGTAGGCAGGTATCCTCCGATGCCTTGAGGCTGACGGTTCTGATCCTTAAGCTGGTAGTAGTCGATGTAGCAGAAAGTTGTCGGGCTCATGATTACGCGGTGGTGCTGCTTGGCAGCTTCGATGCCTCCATTGATGCCTCGCCACGACATTACGATGCCGTTGTCGGTGAGACCTCCTTCGAGCACTTCGTCCCAGCCTATCATGTCGCGGCCACGCTCGCTCAGGAACTTCTCCATCTCGTGGTTAATCCAAGTCTGCAGCTGATTCTCCACGCTGTGCTTGCCATCGTCCTTGAGGCCGAGTTCTTTGGCTTTTGCCTGGCATTTGGGACAATTCTTCCAACGGTCCTTGGGGCATTCGTCACCTCCGATGTGTATGAACTTTGAAGGGAATACGTCACACAACTCGCCCATAACTGTCTTGAGGAACGTCATGGTCTCAGGGTTGCCGGCGCAAAGCACCTCACGCATCACGCCCCAGCGTGGGTTAACCTCATACGGGCCGCCTGTGCATCCGAGGTTTGGGAACACGTGCAAGGCACCCATCATGTGTCCCGGGAGGTCTATCTCAGGGATGATGTTGATGTATCGTTCTGCAGCGTAGTTGACTATTTCGCGGCAGTCGGCCTGCGTGTAGAAACCGCCGTAGGGTTGGTCGTCGTAGATATCGGTGTTGTGTCCTATCACGGTTTTCTGGCGCACGCTGCCCTTCTTGGCCAGTTCGGGCAATGCCTTGACTTCAAAGCGCCAGCCCTGATCTTCGGTCAGATGCCAGTGCAGCTGATTGCATCCGTGCAATGCCATAACATCGATGAACTTCTTTATTACATCAATGGCGAAATAATGGCGAGCGCAGTCGAGCATTGTGCCGCGATATTCGAAGCGTGGCTGGTCTTCGATTATAGCAAAGGGCAGGGCTATTTCGTTGAGGCCTTTGGCCACGGGTAATGCCTTGCGCAAGGTCTGTGCTGCGCGGAACAGGCCTATGTTCTGTGTGGCGCTAAGGGCTATGCCTTTATTGTCCACTGTGATGGTGTAGGCTTCTTGTTGTTGAGGTGTGGGTGTTACGCCTTTCTTCTGCTTTTTAGCTGGTGCAAGTGTCATACGCACTGCAGCCTTCTTGTCGTCGGGTGTTAGTTGCAGTTTAATGCCGGTAGCCTCTTCTACCCAAGTACGCAGAAACTGTGCGTTGCGTGCCGCTTCGGGATTTCCTGCATCATAGGCTAAGCCCATGCCAGAGCGCAGAGTGAAAGACTGAGTGCTGTCCACGCTCACCGTCTTAGGCATTGGAATGACGTTGTAGTCAACTTGTTGAGCGCTTACGTTAGCGCATGCAATCAGTGCTAAGATTGCAGTCAGGATTTTCTTCATGACTTATTGGGTTAGGATGGTTTATTGAAACGTTTGCGGTGCAAAGTTAACCTTTTTTTCTTATACACGCGCGTTATACCTTAATAATTTTGCGCGCGCGCGAAAATTCGTCCATAATAGATTTTATTGTAACATGTCATAGATATTAAGGAAGGCCTTTGGTCGTATTGGCCAGCACGACCTGTCGTGCAGGGCTGCATGACCGGTCATACAAAAGAATACGACCGGTCAACATGCTGATGCTGACCGGTCGTGTGTGATGTAGTTGATAAATGTGACTTGGAGTTTAGATGCCGAGTTTCTGACGGATGTCAGCGGGGATGGCATTCTTGTTGATGAGGAAGTCCATGGTGCGGGCGGCGATGAACGCCTTGGTCATGTACCACGTGCCTTTGTATTCGCCGGTCTCGCCCCAAGAGTTCTTGACGAGGTAGTACTCGCGGCCGTTCTGGTCCTTGGCCAAACCGTAGATGTGCATGCCGTGGTCGTCGGTGAGTTCCCAGTTGTCGAAGTCCTTCTGGCGCTGCTCCTGCGTGGGCTTAGCCTCGGGGGCATTGACGCCGAGCTCTTCGGCGAGGCTCTTGCGCTCGGTGGGCTTCAGCTTGAGCCACTTGGCCTGATCGCTGCCTGTGAGGCTCTCGCCGCCTGCCTTGAGGTCGTAGAGGATGCCGAGGCCGTTGCGCGTGAAGCCGTCGTCGCTGACGTCACCGCCCCAAGCTATGGTGTAGTCGTTGGCAAGGGCGTTGTCGATGATGCGCATCATCTCGTCCATTGGCACGTTGTAGCTGTGATCCCAACGCCAATTGTCCTGTACCTCTACGGCGAAGCTGGTGTAGAAGGGGTGGTGGGTGTATGACGTGATGCTGACATAGTCGTTCCAGTCGAGCCCGAGGCTTGCGGCGAAGGTCTTCGGGGTGTACTCGCGTCCTTCGTAGGTGAAGGTCTCAGGCGTCTTGCCGAGGTATGCATCGAGGATGCCCTGTAGGCCGGGCTTCCACTGTGTGGAGATGGTCTTGCTCTTGCTTTCGGCTACGGCTTTGACATAAGGTGTCATGACGCTGAAGAACTCGTTGAAGTTGGCCAGCGAGTCGCCGATCATCGTGCCGGGCTTGGCCATAGCGTCCTCGGGAACGATGCCGTGGTTCTTGATAGTGATGAGCACATCACCTGCGGAACCGCCCTGCGAGAAGTCGCAGTCGCCATGCATGCGCACGGTGACCTCAGCGCGCTCCAGATAGTCTTTGTTGCACACGAACATCTCGGCCAGGTCGTAGGTCTTGCCGGTCTTCTTGAGAATCTCGCTCTCAAAGAAACTGAGTGTGGAATAAGCCCAACATGTGCCCGAACGATTCTGGTTCTTGATGCTGGTGATGGGCAGTTGCTTCACGACGGTGAAGACGGGTTTGTTGGATTTCTCTTCCTTCTTCTTCTTGTCGGCAGCGAAGGTGGGAGCGGCTATCAAGGCTCCCATGACAGAGAGAAGGGTTACTTTTGCTAATAAGTTTTTAAACATAGTGTAGAATAAGATTGAAAATAGTTATTTGTGTTCAACAATATGTGCGTCGATTTGTTGGGCAATCTCCAATGCCAGACCATTGTCATATCCAACGCGGAGCGGAATAGTGGGACGGTCAGGAATGCGTGTGGAGAGAATTACTGCGTATTCGTCGATAGTATATGGTGTTGCCATATTTTTCGGTGCTACGCTGACGAGGTCGCTAAGTTTAATCGGTTCGCCAGCGGCTATCATCAAGTCCTGTGAGGGATAGAACAACACAAGCGCTGGCAGCTCGTTAGCACGGGAGGCGTCAAGCACCACTACATCATCGGGCTTACCAAACTCTCCCTCCACCTCTTCCATGGTGGAATACATCTTCCGCTTAGGCTCTCTCTTTTCCTTGAGCTTGATGGTATAGTAGCCCAAGGGAATGACGAGCAACAGAAGCAGCATGTATGGCCCGGCAATGATGGCTAAGAGTACGATGGCCACAACTGGAAGTATGTAATTACGTAGCTTATTCATAAGCCTTATCATAAATAATTATCTTTTAGCCAGGAACTCTTCCAGCTCGTCGATGTGGTAGGGGATCATCTTCTCGCCAAGGTATCGGGCGCCAGTGGCGGTGATGAGCAGGTCGTCCTCGAGGCGTATGCCGCCGAAGTCCTTGTAGGTCTCGATGCGGTCGAAGTTGAGGAAGTCGCGGCAATGGCCTGTGGTGCGCCATTCGTCGATGAGTGCAGGGATGAAGTAGATGCCAGGCTCGTCGGTCATGACATAACCCTCTTGTAGGCGACGGCCGAAGCGCAGACAGTTGGTGCCGAACTGGTCGAGGCGCGGCTGCACCTCGGCATCGAAGCCGACGAACGTCTGACCTAAGCCTTCCATGTCGTGCACGTCCATACCCATGGCGTGTCCGAGGCCGTGGGGGAAGAACATGGCGTGAGCGCCGGCGGCGAGCGCGTCGTCGGTGTTGCCCTTCATCAGGCCGAGCGCTTTCAGACCCTCGGTGATGACGCGGGCAGCCTCGAAGTGAACATCCCACCATTTCATGCCGGGACGGGCGATCTCGAAGGCACGGTCGTGAGCATCGACGACAATCTGGTAGATGTCGCGCTGGCGGGCATCGAAGCGTCCGCTGATAGGCGTGGTGCGGGTGTTGTCGGAGCAGTAGTTCTCGTTGGTCTCGGCACCGCAGTCGCACAGCATCAGGCGTCCCGCCTCGAGGGGTTGCGGCGAGGGATAGCCGTGCATGATCTCGCCGTGCATCGAGAGGATGCTGGGGAAGCTGACGATGCAGCCCTTGGACGAGGCTATGCCGCTGATGCGGCCGGCTATCTCCTGTTCGGTAACGCCAGGGCGGCACATGCGCATGGCCGTGGTGTGCATCTCATAGCCTATGGCGCAGGCACGCTCGATCTCGGCAATCTCTTCGGGCGTCTTCACGATGCGTTGGGCGATCACGGCCTCGATGAGCTGCTGGCTGGCAGCAGCACGCTGGTCGCGCGGATGTATGCCGGTGAGATCCATGAGCTGGATCATGATGTCGTGGCGATAGGGCGGTAGGAAATGAATCTGGCGTCCGCGGTCGCGGGCATCCATGATGAGGCTCTCGAGACGGCTCATGGGAGCGCTCTTGGTGGCACCGGTCTGCTCGGCCATGTCAGCCACGCTGTCCACGCTGCCGAACCACACGATGTCCTCGATGTCGATATCATTGCCGATGAGCCATTCGTCGCCCGAGTCGGCATCGATGACGCCGACGAGTCCGTCGCGCTGAAGACCGAAGTAATAGAGGAACGAACTGTCCTGACGGAACTTATAGCCGTTGCTGGGATAGTTGACGGGCGAGTCGTTGTTGCCGAATAGTATGATCAGTCCGTGGCCGACATGCTGGCGCAGGACATTGCGGCGATCGATATAGGTTTGTTTTGAGAATAACATATTAATGTGTATCTGTTTAGTTTTATAGGTTGTTAAGCTTGGTTGTCCTTCTCCATAGCTGCAGCTGCCTTTTCTCGAATCATGCAAAGAATAGAGAATTGTCCTGAGTAGATGGTTTTGGCGCCCATCTGATGGCGCAACTTGAATATGGATGTAGTTACGGTGTGGCGTACGTCGGGGATATTGATCGACGGGCTCAGGCGCATCGATGTAGGCAGACTGTCAATGTGCTGCTCCAACCATTGGAAGCACTCTTCAATCTCCTGACGCGTATATGATTTCTTAAAAAGAGTGTTTTCTGACATTGCAATCTTACCAATTAGTTGTGTTGAAGCCTGCATCCACGTACCAGTCATAGGTGTGGAAGGCTGCGTTCCATCCTTTCTGTTCGTAATATTCCGAAGGCACAAAGATAGACACGGCACCGCAATGCTCAGGGTCGGAGACCTTCTGCAGCCAAGATCTGGCGGCTGAGGCCCAGTATTGCGAGATGTACTGATATGGCACTGCTTCATCGAAGGTGCGGCGCCATTCCTCGAAGATGTCGGTGTCGATGTGCTTGTACATGAGGTTCACGATGTCGAAATACTCAGTGAAAGCATCTGTACCATTCACGGGATAATACCTCTGTACGTTGCTTGTAGCGATTACACCACGGTCGGCGAAGAGCTGATGAATTAGGGGACGTGTGGCTGCAGCCAGCGCCTCGAGGCGGTCAGTACGTATGGCCGAGATGATGGCACCGCCATACTCGCGACTTCCATCCCCTGTGACATAGTATTCATAGTAGTTGCGCAGTGCTCCGTTGATATCACCGGCAGCCAACAAGGGCAGCAGCTGATCGTAAGGAGCTCCATTGGCCGGTTGCTCGGCGGGGGAGCCTATGACGTAGTCGGTTACATGACGCAATTGGTATGCTGCCTCAATACACTGCATAAAACAGGCGTCGAAGAACAGATAGTTGGTGTGCGGATGGTGCGACAGTACGTTGGCCATCGTAGTAATCTCCATCTGTGGACCCACGTCTGTCCGCGACGAACGCTCACCGTTGTCTATGCCGAATGTGCGGCGGCGGACTTTCTTGTAGTTTGAAGGCACCCATCCAGAAGCGTGACTCCAGAACACGATGCCATAGCTCTCAGCAGGGAAGAAACGGAACACGTCACCCAGAACCATCTCCATCTCGGCACTGTCGGTCGAGCAGACGTTGTGGTTGTAGGTCTTGATAGGCTTCAGTTCATGCCTCGACGATCCGTAGTAGAGCGTGCTGCTGCTGGTGTTGTCGAAGAAGAGGGCCACCTGCACCGTGTCGGGGAGTTGTAGCAGGCCCTTAACTATTTCCAGGGAGTCGGAACGGAAATAGCTGCCCAGCGTGTTCTCTGCGGCAATATATAATAATATGGTGTGACGGTTGTGGCGTACTCTCGGCTCATCGGGCTCGTCGCGATGGCACGATGTGAGTGCCACTGAGGCACCCGCGAGGCACATCAGAAGACCTAAAAGTATGGTTTTACAACGTTTCATGGGTGCAAAGTTACCTTTTTTTGACTAAACAGCATACTAAAATGGCAATCATTTACGTTCTTTTAATAAAAAAAGTATTTATGCATTGGACTGACCGCATTCGTTTGGTTAAAATATTGCTCGTATCGAGCGCTGTTGTTATCTGTATAGCATCGCTCGTATGGTCGCACATTCTCGTCAAAGATCTGGCTCGCGAAGAGCGTGGACGCATGGAGGTGTGGGCCGAGGCTATGCGCTCGTTTGAGCAGGCGGACGAGCAGACCGACTTGGCATTGGTGCTTAAGGTAATCAATGGCAACAACACTATTCCCGTAGTAGTGCTGGCACCTGACGGCTCAGTGCAGACTAGTCGTAATATCAGCCTTGAGGAAGCCGATGAGGAGAAACTCAATGCCAAGTTGTTGGCATGGGCCGAAGCACGGCGCAATGCCGGCGATGTCGTGGATATACACTTGGCCGACGACGAGGTGATGCAGATATGTTACGACGAGAGTGTGATGCTCAAGCGCCTGGCAAGCTATCCCTACATCCAGTTGGGCATAGTGCTCATCTTCCTCGTGGTGGCTGTATTCGCTCTGCTTAGTAGCAATCGTGCCGAACAGAACAAAGTATGGGTTGGCCTCTCGAAGGAAACAGCACACCAGCTCGGTACACCTATCTCATCGCTCATGGCTTGGACACAAGTGTTGCGCGAGAACTATCCAACCGACGAATTGTTGCCCGAGATGGACAAGGACGTCCGCCGTCTGCAGATGATTGCAGAGCGTTTCTCTAAGATTGGTTCGCGTCCGGAACCGCAGCCCGAGAACATAAACGAAGTGATAGCCCATGTGGTCGACTACATAAGCCGCAGAACAAGCAATAGGGTGATCATAACGACTCAGTTGCCAGCTCAGCCCTTGTATGCCAACCTCTCGGCACCGCTCTTTGAATGGGTAGTGGAAAACCTCTGCAAGAACGCCGTCGATGCTATGGACGGAGCCGGCAACATCACTATCACAGCCTTCGAGGAAGCAGCTCGCTTCGTGGTGGAAGTGTCCGACACGGGCAAGGGCATACCCAAGAACAGGTTCTCGAGCGTGTTCAAGCCGGGCTACACTACCAAGACTCGTGGTTGGGGCCTCGGTCTCTCGTTGGCGAAACGTATCGTAGAGGACTATCACAGCGGACGCATCTTCGTTAAGTCGTCAGAATTAGGCAAAGGAACCACTTTCCGCATCGAATTAACGAAGAAATAAATGCAAAAAAGGGCTTAAAATACAAAAAACCTTAAACATTAAGCCCTAAAAACTAAACTTTTTAGCCTAATCCTTTGCCACTACAGAAAAAAGCACTACCTTTGCCGCCCGTATGGAATGTTTGAGCCTCTATAACATAGCCTTACGCGATGTGCCTACGGACGGGACAGCCCTTACGTGGCACCTTGGCGACAGCTTCTTTGAGGCACTGGACCAGCACGAAATCGAGCACGCAAGCCTCGATGCCACGCTTCGGGTGAGACAAAAGGCAGGCGCTTACGAGCTCGACATTACTATGGTCGGCGACGTGGAGATACCATGCAACAGATGCTTGGAACCCATGACACAGCCCATAAACACCGAGGCGACACTCATAGTGAAGCTTGGTGAGGAATACGACGACGATGGCGACATCATCACCGTGCCCGCAGACAAGGCGGAAGTGGACTTGGCTTGGAACCTCTACGAGATAGTGGTGCTCGGGATTCCCATACAACACAGTCACCCCGACGGACAATGCCCTGTCGACGTGCCCTTCCTCACAGGCGACGAAGCCGAAGAGGAGCCCGACGACAACACCCAGAGCCCGTTCGCCTCATTAAAAGACCTGTTGAATAATAAATAAATCATTAAATAGTAAATCACAATGGCACATCCTAAAAGAAGACAATCCAAGACACGCACTCTTAAGCGTCGTACTCATGACAAGGCCGTAGCTCCCGCATTGGCAGTATGCCCCAACTGCGGCGAATTCCACATCTACCACACCGTATGTCCCGCTTGCGGATACTATCGTGGCAAGGTAGCAATCGAGAAGGAAGAAGCTTAAATCAAGGACTAAAAAAGTTGGCCCCTCCCTTTCCATTCCCCTCCTCAAACAGGGGAGGGGTTAGGGTAGGGGCTTTCTTTAATTATTTGATATGGAAAAACTACACGCTATAATCACCGGCATCGGTGGATACGTGCCCGACTACATTCTCACCAACGAAGAACTGAGCCGCATGGTCGACACCTCCGATGAGTGGATTATGACCCGCATAGGTGTCAAGGAGCGTCGAATCCTCAATGAAGAAGGACTGGGAACAAGCTACATGGCGCGCAAGGCTGTGAAGCAACTGCTCGAGAAGACTGGCACCGACCCGCTCACTGTCGACGCCGTCATCTGCTCCACCTCGACGGCCGACTACCACTTCCCTTCAACGGCAAGCATCGTGCTTGGCAAATGCGGCATGACAAATGCCCATGCCTTCGAGCTCTCTGCAGCCTGCTCGGGATTTCTATATGCCATGGAACAGGCTGCCTGCATGATCGAGAGCGGTCGCTATAAGAAGATAGTAGTCATCGGCGCCGACAAGATGTCGAGCGTCATCGATTACACTGACCGCCAGACATGTCCCATCTTCGGCGACGGCGCAGCAGCAGTGCTCGTGGAGCCTACCACCGAGGACCTCGGATGGAAGGACAGCTATCTCCGCACCGACGGTCAGGGCCTGCCGTTCCTCTGCCTCAAGGCCGGTGGCTCAGCCACTCCTCCGTCGTATTTCACCCTCGACCATCGTATGCACTACCTGCATCAGGAGGGTCGCACGGTGTTCAAGTTCGCCGTAACCAATATGTCCGACGCCACGGCACGTATAGCCGAGCGCAACGGCCTGACCAAGGACAACATCACATGGGTGATTCCTCACCAGGCTAATGTTCGCATCATAGAAGCCGTGGCCAAGCGTCTGGAAGTTCCTATGGAAAAGGTGATGCTCAACATACAGAAGTATGGCAACACCTCCAGTGGCACCCTGCCTCTGGCTCTGTGGGACTATGAATCGCAGCTCCGCAAGGGCGACAACCTCATCTTCACAGCCTTCGGCGCCGGCTTCACTTGGGGTGCAGCCTATATGAAGTGGGGATATGATGGAGCCTGAAGCCAGCTTCAGCTTAGTTTAAAGTTTAGGCAATAATGTAGGAGACGGCCTGCAAGCCCCGTCGGGGCGGCGGATTTTAGGCAGGGGTGAAACCCCTGCTCCATGAAGGCAAATTATTTGAGCCCTGTAGGGGCGACGGAATAATTGAACTTCCTCCTACGTACCTACGGCACTCTATATACCTCCTGACATGATACAGGGGTTCCGTTCGCTTCGCTCACTCCACACCCTGCCTAAATTCCAACGCCCCTCCAGGGCTTATTCCCCTTCAATAGGTCAATTCCTATATCATTGCCCAACTTCAAACATTAAACTTTAAACTCTAAGGTGCACAAATCCGGTTTCGTAAATATAGTAGGCAACCCTAATGTGGGCAAGTCCACGCTCATGAACCTCCTCGTGGGCGAGCGCATCTCTATTGCCACCTTCAAGGCACAGACTACGCGCCACCGCATTATGGGCATACTCAATACGCCAGAGATGCAGATCTGCTTCTCCGACACCCCCGGTGTGCTCAAGCCTAACTACAAGTTGCAAGAGCAGATGCTTCATTTCTCCGAGAGCGCCTTGGAGGATGCCGATGTGCTGCTTTACGTGACTGATATGGTGGAAACGCCCGACAAAAATGCCGATTTCATCGAAAAAGTAGCTAAGATGAGCGTGCCCGTGTTGGTTCTCATCAACAAGATAGACAGCCTCACCCCCGACCCCTCTCCGAAAGGCGAGGGGAGTGTTCAGCAACAGTTGGCAGCTAAGGTCGAAGAATGGCATGCCATCCTCCCGCAAGCCGAAATCTACCCCATCTCGGCCTTGCACAAGTTCGGCGTGGATCAAGTCCTCAACCGTATCAAGGAGTTATTGCCCGAATCGCCTGCCTATTTCGACAAGGATGCACTGACCGATAAGCCCGCTCGTTTCTTCGTCAACGAGATAATCCGCGAGAAGATACTACTATATTATAATAAGGAGATTCCTTATTCGGTAGAGGTCGTCGTCGAGAGTTTCAAGGAGGAGGATACGCTCATCCGTATAAACGCTGTCATCTACGTAGAGCGCGAGAGCCAGAAAGGCATCATCATAGGTCATCAGGGAGTAGCACTCAAACGTGTGAGCACCGAAGCCCGTCGTGAACTCGAGCGTTTCTTCGGCAAGAAGATCTACTTGCAATGCTTCGTCAAAGTGGACAAGGACTGGCGCAGCTCCGAACGTGCCATGAAGCAGTACGGGTATGACCTTAATTAATGAAAAATGAAAGAGTGAAAAGTGAAAAATTAAAATTACAATTGACAACAGATAAGGAACCCTTATTTCTCACTTTTCATTTTTCACTCTTCACTCTTCACTTTTCACTTTTCACTCTTCGCTCTCTCCAAAGTAACTCTTATTTTTCACTTTTCATTTTTCACTTTTCATTTTTCACTTTTCACTCTTAAATAATGCTCGTAGCCATCGTAGGACGCCCCAATGTGGGCAAGTCAACTCTTTTCAATCGCCTCACCAAGACGCGTCATGCTATCGTTTCTGAGGAGGCGGGCACCACACGCGACCGCCAATATGGCAAATGTGAGTGGGTGGGCCGTGAGTTCTCGGTCGTCGACACTGGCGGTTGGGTAGTCAACAGCGATGATATCTTCGAGGAAGAGATTCGCAAGCAGGTGACCTTGGCCACCGAGGAGGCCGATTGTATCCTCTTCCTTGTCGACGTCAACACGGGTGTCACAGACCTCGATGAGGCTGTAGCCGGCATCTTGCGCCGTTCCGAGAAGCCCGTCATCCTGGTGGCCAACAAGACCGACAACAGCAACCAGCAGTGGCAAGCTGCCGAGTTCTACAGTCTCGGACTGGGCGACCCGTTCTGCATAAGTGCCGCCACAGGCAGTGGCACGGGCGATCTGCTCGATCTCATCCTTGAGAAACTGCCTAAGGTGGACGAACTGGAGGACAACCTCGACCTGCCTCGTATAGCTGTCGTCGGGCGTCCCAATGTCGGCAAGTCAAGCCTCACCAATGCTTTCATCGGCGAGGAACGTCACATCGTTACCGATATAGCAGGCACAACGCGCGACAGTATTTATACCCACTATCAGAAGTTCGGTTTCGATTTCCTGCTTGTCGACACAGCCGGTATACGCCGTAAGTCCAAGGTCAACGAGGACCTTGAGTTCTACAGCGTAATGCGCTCCATTCGCGCTATCGAGAACTCCGACGTCTGCATCCTCATGCTCGATGCCACACGTGGCATCGAAGCACAGGACCTCAACATCTTCTCGCTCATCCAGCGCAACCAGAAAGGACTCGTCGTCGTGGTCAACAAGTGGGACCTTGTCGAGGACAAGTCCAATACTGCTATTAAGTATTTCGAGGATACCATCCGCGAACGCATGGCACCGTTCACCGATTTCGACATCATCTTCGCCTCAGCTCTCACCAAGCAGCGTATCTTCAAGGTGCTCGAAACGGCAGCCGAGGTCGACAAGCATCGTCGTGCACGTGTCGGCACCACGCGTCTCAACGCTGAGATGTTGCCGCTCATCGAGGCTTACCCACCACCATCGATGAAGGGTAAGTACATCAAGATCAAGTACTGCTCGCAACTCCCCGACACTCGCATCCCCTCGTTCGTATTCTATGCCAACCTGCCGCAGTACATCAAGGAACCATACCGCCGCTTCCTTGAGAACAAGATTCGCGAGCGCTGGAACTTCTCCGGCACACCCATCAATATCTTCATACGTCAGAAGTAATCGCTCACTATAATACGCAAAACACTCCGCATCGCCCCACTACAGGCGTCTGCGGAGTGTTTCGTTTATTGTCTATCTCAACTTTTTTTATGAATATCACCCTTGCTTCCACTTTTGGGCTATTTTTAGCTCTTAACTGATTGACACACTGTTAAATAAGACGAGTGGAGGCTACGAGAGTAGCCTCCACTTTGCCTTCACTCTTTAGCTGTGTTTCACTTCCCGTGGCACAGCCACATAGCAGTTACCTTCGTTGCGTCGGCGTTGTTCGAAACCGATGCGCTTCATCGTAGCACCCACCAGAGACTTCATCTTAGGAGCCATATCCATCTCAGGATACTGTTCCTTCATGGTGTCCATGATCTGACTGATGGTCAGGGGCTCGGCCTTCTCACCGAAACGCGGAAGGCGGAAACAGGCACTCACCATATCAGCCACGCTATACACATGCTGATAGGCGAGGTTGGCCTCCTGAATAGCCTCCGTTTCGTCGGGCGTGAACCACCAACGCAGCTTGCGTTCTTCCACCTCATACACGATCTGAGCATACAGCTGTTCGTAGTCGATGGGCAACTCGTTGTCGATGAGCGTTCCGCTTGGGATACGCACGCAGATAAAGCGGCGTGAACCCGTGGGGTCGTTCAGTGGACGAGGGTTGTTGGTGGTAGCCATAAACGAGGCATAGCGATGGCGATTCCTTTGAGCGCGTCCGAAGATAGGACGTCCGTTCACGGTGTTCTTCGAGAGCGATTGCTTCAAAGCCGCTTGTTGTCCGGCCTTGATCTGATCCAACTCGTCGAGCACCACCAGGAGGTTGTTCGTGAATGCCATGTCGCGATCGAAGCGGTTACCCAGATTCAGGTGATCCAGGAAATACTCGCGTAGATGCTCAGGCAGCAGCAGTCGGCAGAACACCGTTTTGCCACATCCCTGGTCGCCGATGAGCGTAGGCACACACTCATTGCCGTGGATGTGGTCGAGCTTCAGCCAATGGGCTACAGCTGAACGAAACCAGATAGACAGCCAGTAGACCTGTTCGGCGGAGATGCCGGGCAGGCGTCCGAACAACTCTGCCACACGGTCGCGACCGTCCCAGGCTGGGAGGTTGTGCAACCATATTTCTACAGGGTCGAACAACGTCACTTCGTTGCTGTGAATCTGTTCCGTGAGCAGCGTTTTCAGGCCCTTCACCTCGTCGAGCTCCTTGCGGGCTCGCACGATGATGCTGTTCTCCACTTCGGTGGTCAGCGTCAAGAAGATAGCACCCTCCTTGCTGCGTTCACGCACCTCCAGTTTGTTGCTGATAACGTTCTTTCGGAACTCATAGTTCTCGCTGAGGAACTGCTCTACTAAGAGCACCCCCGACACGTTTGTGTCCTCTGCGGGGGAACGGAAATGTGTTTTTTCCATGAAGTAATAAATTTTAAGGTTGGTTTAGGTTTTTGTGTCGGAGCGGCTCGCTAACCCACTTCCGAATCACGCCGCAAAGGTACAACAATTATTTGGAACCTGCAAGAGGCAAAATGCACTTTTGCACCTTTTTTAACATGTGAATCATCACCCTTTTCAACGCCGCCTCATTATCAATTACTTACAAGCCCCCTTTCCCCAATCTTTTTTCAAACGAGTCGCTAATAGCGCCACCAACCCCCATAGTTTCTCGCCATAAATGAAAAAAAACGCATCTGCGAACATAGATTTCGCAAAAATACAATATATTTGCAGCTGAAAACAATAACTAACTATAGGTATGCCTACAAATAAGAACGCACTTATACGGTATAAATTCCTGGACAGACTGCTCTCTGATCGTAACCACTGCTACGACAGAAGAATGTTGTGGGAGAAAGTGAATGAGATGCTTCTTGATGCAGGATTCAAGGAAGTCACTCGTCGCTGTATCGAGACAGATATCGAAGACCTTCAAGATGCTCCATTCAATGCTCCTATTGAAGAGTATTTTTGGAATGGTAAAACATGCCTCAAATACAAAAGGACTTTTTCAATATTCAAAGAGGAACTTAGCCGCGAAGAGATCAACCTTTTGCGTGAGGTGTTAAACACCATTGGACAGTTTAAAGGCCTTGACCATTTCGAGTGGCTCGACAAGTTGAAGTCCGATCTTGGGGTGAAGAGCCAAAGGCAAATCATTAGTTTCAGCAACAATCCATACCTGCAGAACTCTAACCTGCTCGGAACGCTTTTTGACCACATATCCAATGAGGTCGTCATCAACTTGTATTATCATACTTTTGCAGACAGTACAGTCCGTGACATAGTATTCCATCCCTATCTGCTGAAGCAGTATAACGATCGTTGGTTCCTCATCGGAGCAGCTGATAGCGACCAGAAGATACTCACTTTCGCTCTTGATAGGATAGACGATGTAGAACCACTGCCTGCAAAGAAATATGTCAGATGTTCAAAAAGCCTCTCCGAACGATTTGATGATATTGTGGGCGTTACCCTATATGAAGACCGGGCTATTGAACATATCCTCTTCTGGGTTAGCGATTCATCCAAGGGGTATGTAACTACCAAGCCCATCCACGAGAGCCAAAAGCAGTTTCATGGGGACAAGGAGCAACAGTTCCGCTCAGAATTCCCCACTTTAGACGGAGGAGCCTTCTTTTCCATAGATTGCATCTCCAATTACGAACTCATCCGTGAGCTCACCTCCTTCGGTAAAGACCTCATCGTTCTGCGTTCCGATGGAACGATAGCAGAAGATGTCAGGAAGAGGATTTTAGAGACAAATGAAAAATATTCTCAAGTACGAACATAGATTTCGCAATAGGAGTTTACCTTTGCAGCGGAAAATAAAAGTAGAATCCCAAAAAGAACGAACATGCGTACACAGCAGTACAGTCAGGTAGAGGCCATCGTGGCCAAGTACGAAACCCTTGCATCGAATACCAATCGCGTAAAGGCAATCGAGAAGGAATGCAAAGAAAACTCCGGCTTTTGCATTCCAGACGACATTGATCGTTTACAATTTGGAGAGCAGCTTATCGCCCGCATCTACGAGCTTCGCGCTGGGAAGGACGTGAACTCAGATGTGAAAAAGAATTATTCACGAGCATCCTCATACTACATCAAAGGTTTGTTGAATGAGGAAGAGGAGCATTATCTTATCAATCATTTCGATGAGTTTGTGGACTTTGCTTTTGAGCATTTTAATACGTCTCTTGAATTTTCATGGACATACGACATACCCTCTGAGTGGAGTTGTCTTGTTCCATATTTGCTCGAAAACAAATCAGGTAAGATATTCATTCCCCATTCCGATAAGGGAAGAGAATTCGTTGGGTTGAACAATTGCGACCTAACCGTTGGTTATGGGTTTGCTGATGCTGCAATCAGGGCATTGGCCTGTGGATTGAGTGTTCAGTCCCATAAGTTCAGAGATTCCGAAGAATCTTCTCTGGCTGATTTTGAGGATGAGCAGTTCAATGCTGTCATTGCTGACTTTAGTAACTCCAAAAGCGATATTCAAACACATTTTGGTGATTTCCTTCGGATTGTCAAAGACGGCGGAGACTTACTTCTTTGTATTTCGAAAGAAGCTGCCTTAAGCAAGGAAACATCTTCTTTGCGAAGTCAGATTGTAGCAAGCAAAACATTGCAGGAAGTCATTCAGTTACCTTCTGGCAATATCCTTCTTCACTGTGTCAAGAAGGATCACGATTCTGTAGTGATGTGCGATGCTTCTGGTCTCTCAAAAAGAAGTAATGAGAGAGTCGTGGATGTTGATGCCTTCCAAAAAGAGGTTAAGATGGCAGATTTGCCAGAACGTGAGGATTGTCCTATCATCCGTCGCTATTCATACGACAAGGTCAACGAAAACATGTTTTTGCCAGTGTACTATCTACGGCCTAGTACTGGGACGCCTTTGAGTCTGGTCGTAAAAGTGGCCGAAGACTTTATCCTTTCCGACGAATGCAATCCTTCAGAAAAAGTGGTTACAGTCAACCATCTTTCAAACGTCTTCACAAAAGGAGCCTTCAAGGTTGTGGATCTAGCCTGTGTTAATCTTGATCGCATGAGACGATACTATAGGGTGGAAGGCCCAGCAGTAATAATGGCGGTTTCAGAACAAAACATCGCAATTGGATATACTGCTGACCGTTCATCTTTCCTGGTTCCCCGCAATCTCTATGCTTTAAAGCCTTTAGAGGGAATCGATGTTAAGTATCTTGCAAGTATACTTATCAGCAACTCTGTCAGAGAGCAGTTGATCAGGCTGGTATTTGGAAAAGGTATATTTGCAAAACTTGCATCCCATTGGAGTGAATACACAATGATGGAGTTACATACAGAACATGAGCAACAAAAGATTGTTCAGAACGCTATTTTAAAGGACTATGCAGCACAAGAGCACTTTATGGCTCTTCAGGAAAAGGGCTTTAAGCATGCCATTCGACTGCGTAAGCATG
This sequence comes from Bacteroidaceae bacterium, assembly GCA_016286165.1. Taxonomy (GTDB): domain Bacteria; phylum Bacteroidota; class Bacteroidia; order Bacteroidales; family Bacteroidaceae; genus Physcousia. Next base: position 59,778 of record JAEESE010000003.1, read on the forward strand.
CTTTGTCCCAGAACATCTCGGCTTTTGACAGTTTGTTCCGCACACTAGAACATTGCATGAGCGAACATAAGGGAGTACTAAAAGCGAGCGAACAATTGTCACCAGTTAGTCCGATGACTGTTGCAGATGCTATGGGTATTCTCCATTCGAATCTTGAAGTTATCAGTGAACGGGTAAATCATCTGACGGATGACCAGGATTGGGGAGCTTGCGAAGCTATAGAACCCCAGCAGTTCATTGAGGACTACGAAAAGCACCATACTGGAACAGAATTCCGTTTCGACCACATGTGGGACTTTTTCGAAACCAATTATTTCGAGAAGGATTTCTTTGACAAAGAGTCTGGAAAATTAGTCTTTCGCGAAGGCGAGTCGATGAATACTGCTTGGTTCCCAAGGAAGGCTCTGCAACAGGTATTCGACAATATCGTATCCAATGCGCGAGAGCATGGCTTTACCGATAAAAACCGACAGGATTATGTGATTCAGACGAGCTGGACAACTGATGGTCTTAATATGCTCATTAAGATTGCCAATAATGGAGCTGCCCTCCCATCGGACCTGAATACCGATTTAGTGCTGGAGTACGGCTACACGACAGCGTTGAATCAGCATGGCCATTCCGGTATTGGTGGAGGTGAGATGGCAGAGATCATGCACAAGTTTGGAGGTGACATCCGTGTTATTTCGACACCGGATAAAAAATTCACCGTCACTTACGTGTTGACGATGCCCTTGGCTAGTATTTACTAATGTTTCATCTGAGGCAGATTCGTCTGCCTCACAATAAAAAAGAAAAATGGTTGAGAATTTAATTCAGGTATTGTGGGTAGAGGACGATCCCCAGATTACACTTACTTATCCAATAGAAGCTGCTCAATATGGCATTCAATTAGTACCATTTAGCTGCTGGGAAGATGCCGAAAAGGCTCTTGTCTCTGATTTTAAACGTTGGGCAGCCATCGTGCTGGATGCTAAGTGTAAATACAAGCACGACAGCCATGATAATGCTGCCGTATTCCTTACTCAGGCAATCCATGCTATAGACACAATCTGTGCCAATCATCATAGAATACTTCCGTGGTATGTTCTTTCAGGCGGCAGTGAAGAGGAACTTAATGACCTTATCATTGACAGCCGTGAAGAATGGGATGGTGACTGGAAACAGAAAAAATACTATAGCAAGACAACAGACCGAGAAATCCTTTTTCGTAAAATTCCATGCCATGCAAAAATATCTCCTGAAATGCAAATTCGTCTTGTTTACTATCCAGACGTTTTTAGAGCTATAAAAAAGGTCGAGCTGGATTTAAATATGGAAAGGCACATGGAAGAATTATTGTTGCCTATTCATGCTATGATTTATTCTGGCATAGAGTACAATGACAAGATGACTAAAGTGAGGAAATGTATTGAAATGATTTTTCAGTCTATGGCTCAACATGGTCTTCTTCCAAATAAGAAACAAGGAGAAGACATAATTGTGCATGATATCCTTGTTGATAAAAGAGGTGGTATAAACAACACGTGGTGCAGTATGATTATCTCTGGTCTTGATATAAAGAAAGGCGAGAAAATAACTATTAAAAGTTATAAGAACATTTTGCCTAATGTTTTGAAAGACAGTTTTCAGAGACTGATAGAGATCTCTGCAGCCTATGAACATGCAGAAAACAAGGGAGCGAGTGAAGAACAACAAAAGAACTCTCGTCAAACATCTGCATTCTTGGATAAGATAGGCAATGCACCATACCTGCTTCGCGGAATGGTTATGGAGTTGTGTAATATCATTTTATGGTATGCTGCATATCTTGAAGAACATGATGATGAAGAAATTAATGCATTGAATTGGGATGTGTTAAAATCTTAATCTTCAGATAAATAATCAAGATAGTTTCTCCTTTCGCTTTATGCAAATAAATAAGAAGAAAATACTTTTAGTTATAGGATGCTGATACTTATCGACCTCGACGGAACACTTATCAATACGGTGCATCCAACATGGAAACCGTATAAGGATGGACAAGAAGATTGTATAATAGACAATTATCTTGCCCAACTACCTGTTTTTAATGGGGCCAGAGAGTTTCTAAGTTCTAGGAAAGCGAAAGGAGATAATATTGTTGTAGTCTCGGACTCACATTATCGCTATGTCAATCCTATCTGTAGGATGTTAGGAGTTGAATGCGTTTCGTTAGCTGATAAGCCTAATACTTCTAAACTGTATCAATACTTAGATTCCCATCCAAATTACAAGCAAGAACTTGACAATGGAGATTGTTTCGTCATAGGTGACACCAGGTTGGACATAGAATTGGGACGGCAAATTGGCGCAATGACTATCTGGTTTTTGCCATACCAGATCACTGAGGAGATAAAGGACGAGCGCGATGGAATTGGAGATGAGATGCTGAGCAAGAAATATGGCCCCACATTTGCTGCCAAGACATTTGACGAGATGGAGAGAATAATAGATGCTCCCTTGGCAAATTTATATTCTATCGAAGCTACATTTGCAAATTCCACTTCATATAGAGCTGTAAGATTAAACGACAACCGATATGGAGATGGTTCTTATGTTTGTATACGTTGTTTAGCTCGCCAAGAACAGGGCGCTTGTGACAAATACGCCAGAGCAGACAAATATTATATAATGTCTAACCCACAACGAACGCAAGAATTCATAAGAACTCTTGCTGAGGGCATTTCTAACTATATAAATCAGCCAGCATTGATTTCTCAGGGTTGGGATTATTTCACCTACCTAACGGATAAAAGGTTTACTACCCCACCTAATAAAATGAAAGATATCTTTGATTCGGTTGAGACCTCAGTTCCGAAAGTTCAATTACTGAAGTGGGCTGATAATGTTCATGGCTCATTACGTGAACAAAACCTGTATAGTGATAGACAGGTATTCTTACAGAATTATCTATCTGTAGAATGTCCAATTGTAACTTCTATTGATATGTTTGGACAAGAACAACAAACGGCTTTATCCCTTTCTGGAAAGAATATCATCGTCCTTGACGATCAATTGACAACAGCAGCAACTGCGTGGCATGTGATTAGGAAATTAAAAGAAAAGGGCGCAAGAAACGTATTGTTCATCGCAATGTTCCAAATGATATTATCCGTAAGTAATGGCATGATATGTCCAAGATGTGGAAAGCCAATGTTGATAAAGATCCGGAGAACAGACGGACATAGATTCTACTCATGCACACCGCCAGAATATAGAGGTGACGGTTGTGGTTATATTCAAGACATACCTGATCAGAATTAAATAAAGCAAATATGGATATAAGAAATATTTTAATTTTGTCAATGGTTAAGGGTATTGGTCCAGCCTTCATAAAGAAGAACTGTCATAGACTTATAAATGACAGCTCTTGTGACCAAATAGTCAAGGAATCAAAACCAGAAGAATTGGATAATCTTGTTACTTATGCCAAGACAGCTAATGAGATAATGTCTGACTGTGAGGCGAATGACATAAAGATGATTAGTATCATTGACGCTGAATACCCCTCACAATTGAAAGAAATTGGGGATCCACCAAGTATATTATTCTTAAAAGGCAATCATTCTTTGTTGAACCATGTTGTTGCGATAATAGGAACAAGACACAGTTCTGATCTGGGAAACAAAATAGCAGAACGAGTTGGCTGCTATTTTGCAAATTATTTCTCTATATGCAACGGCCTCGTTGAGGGTATTGATGAGCATTCGATTTATGTTGAAGGTAAGGTGCTGTCAAATGTGGTCGGAATAATATCAGGCGGTCTTTGTTATAATGAAACATGCTCTGCTCATCATATCAATGTAATTAACGACGTGTTGAATGCCGGTGGACTTATTATTTCAGAATATTATCCACGCCAAAAAGAGGATATGTATTCTGGAAGCAAGGCAAGTAGGATCCAAGCAGGTCTATCCCATGGTCTTATACTTGTTCAAAGTAAGGTTGAAGGCGGTTCTAAATACACATTATCTAAATTTGCTAAATTAGGACGCCCTATAGGAGTCATTCATTATCCCACGTCTACAGAGTATAAGTCAGAATCCTTCGGTGCAAACCGCTTGATTGTAGAAAGAGGAAGGGAAGGGCTAGGACAAATAATAGGATTGAAGAAAACGTCCTCAATGAAAGTAGGCCCAATCATCACTCTGTCGAGTAAAGCGGATTATGAAGTCTTTATAATGGAAATGAGTTATGGCTGCTTGTTTTAAACAAATTTTATGTCACGAACATTGAGTTCGCAATTAGATATTACCTTTGCAGCGGAAATCCAAAAGCAAGAATATGGTAAACACAGCAACTTTCATCAGAAAAGCAGAAGAGTTCATTAAGGCCAATCCCCAAATTCTGGAGGATGAATGGTATCCTGATATAAAGAAGGTATATCGGGAACACTATAGGAATAAAAGGAAAAGAGTATAGTGTGTTGGGCGCGGAATTCAATCGACAACCATAATCAATGAATAGTCCTATGGAAATGAATGTGACTCAAGTATTATCGATTCCTATGACGATATATAGGAATTCTCCGTTTGTTACAATAAACCTTGACGGTAAGGATTTGCTGTTTCTTGTTGATAGTGGTGCCTATGGATGCTTGATTGATAAGAAATATGTCAGCATCCCTGACGATATGCTTGGTCCTGAAGAGCAGTTCGTCGGATTGGGAGATTCACAGGTGGCCGGTAATACTATCATGGCGTTTTTTCAAATTGGCGATGAACGCTTCTGTTGCCCATTCTCGTGTTTGGGGAACTTATGCGATACATTACCCAAGTTCACCGACATTGGTGAGGTAACTGGTATTCTGGGTGGAGAGTTCTTGTATAATTACGAAGCAGTCATAGACTATAAAAATTCAGAGATAAGAATAGAAAGGAGTAAGATAAAGGAGATCCTGAGCGCAGTCCTAACACAAGTATCCCTCACCTAAGGCTAATAATAACCAGGAATAGATAATGCGAATAGTACAGATTCCCGATACACATAATCGTCATCAGCGGCTGAAGGATCTGCCGGAGTGAAAGGAATTAATAGAATGATATGCAATACAATAGAATAGTCTTAAGACATAAGAAACATGGGACGATTATACAATAATAAATTCTGGCTGGTTTTTGTATCCGGCATAGTCTTTGTGATAGGATCATTCATAGCTCTATGCTGCTGGGCTGATAGCCATCCAGCCACGGACTGTGATAGTTGCATAAATGGTACAACGCCTTAAGATGTTGATGATTATGAAGAAGAAAGAGGAATAAACTGAATTTCAAAAAAGTAATCATATTCGCGTTTCATCGTTGATGCTGAGCGCCTTTGGGACACCCCCTTGGAATCTGAAGGGCAGGGTATCCTGTACAAACAGTTTGATGGACGCTTGTATTGAGGAACAGAATGGAATACTGACAAATAAGATTAATGCTGTTAAAAAACATTCAGTTGATTTAAGTGTAATATGAACAAAATAATAAAAGGTAGTTTGGGCTGTTTGGGAATGCTATTTGGAATATCGCTTATAGCTTTACTAGGATTATATGTGTATTCTGAATGGATTTGGCAAGAATGGCCTCCTGCCAGAATAGAGCGGATTACAGGAATACGAGTGCCAAGCTATAACGTGACTGAGTATCACGAGTGGGAGTGGTTATTTCCAGGTGATTATAAAGATACGTTTGAGATCGAATTTAAGGAAATGCCATCAGATGAGTTGTTTGACGAGATAGAAAAAATGATTTCAACAGGCAAAACAAGTTGGCAGAAAAAGGGCAACGAGTATTCTTTTCCTGCCTTCTGGGGTAACGGTATGCCCGCGCCGAAAGGCGAGGACGAAAATGATGACAGAATCTTTTGCATTACCTTGACAAGGGGGGAAAAACGTGGCGTGATTATTAGTGGGGCTTGGTAAAAAGTGAACCAATAAAGGAATAAAGGAATGATAACAATAGACAAGGTAAAGGGCGTTTTATACGGGCAAGCCATTGGTGATGCGCTTGGACTCGGTACCGAATTCATGACCGATGCTGAAATGTCAATGTGTTATCCCCATGGTTTGAAACACTTTGGAGACATTGTTCGAGACCGACATCGCGGGAGATGGGAAAGAGGTGAATGGACAGATGACACGGAAATGATGCTGTGCATAGCCGACGGATGTACAGACGACAATAATATTTTGTCAAATATCGCACACTGCTTCAAAGCATGGTTTTTCGGTAGCCCTAGAGGGATAGGAGGACATACCTATAAGGTCCTTATGGTTGGTGACTATGAGGAAAGACCAATAGCAGTATCAAAATTGATATGGGAAATAAGTGGCAGAAGGACTGCTGGCAATGGTGGAGTGATGCGCACCTCTATAGTTGGGCTTTTTCCAAAAGATGTAGAGGAGTGGGCTGCCAATATATGCCGTTTGACACACTATGATCCAAGATGTGTTGGGTCTTGTGTCATCGTATCAAATATTATTCACTCCTTAGTCTATGATGATATAACCCCAGCATATGAGCAGATTGTGGATTGGGGTGAAAAAAACGATGACAGGATAAAAGAGTATATCGACTTGGCACAAGAGGAAAACCTCAAAGCATTAGACTTGCAAGACAGCAATAGCATGGGATTTACGTTGAAAACGTTGGCAGCAGCCTTGTGGGCTTATTGGCACGCAACTACATTTGAGGAAGGCTTGTTGTCCATCGTCAATGCAGGTGGCGATGCCGATACGAATGCAGCTGTGGCCTGCGCTATACTAGGTGCAAAGTTTGGATTTGAAGCGATTCCCAAAGAATATGTTCGGGATTTAGTTCATAAAAATAGATTGGAAGATGTTCTGGAAAGTATGATGACTTTACAGGGATTTTCGTTTTCTGAAGAGATGGTATGTTAGACAACTTGGTGCTAAAGGAATAGACAATGCGAATAGTACAGATATCCGATACACATAATCGTCATCAGTGGCTGAAGGATCTGCCGGCAGGTGATGTCATCGTTCATTGTGGCGATTTCTCAGATATGGGGCGCGAAGAGGAGGTGCTTGATTTCCTCAACTGGTTCATCATGTTGCCTTATGATCACAAGATATTTGTTACGGGCAACCACGATCTATGCCTATGGGATGCAGAGGATATTGAGGACTTGCCTGAGAATGTCCATTTTCTGCAAGACCGAAGTTGTGAGATTGACGGGATTCGTTTCTTCGGGCTGGCGTACAACCATCCAGAATCGCTCATCCCTGATGAGGTAGATGTCTTGATTACGCATGAGCCGCCAATCATGATTCTTGATGAGACGGTCGGGATTCATTGGGGTAATTCACCTTTGAGGAACAGGGTGTTTGAGGTTAAGCCCAAATATCACTTGTTTGGCCATGCTCATGAGGCATATGGTGAGGAAACGATAGATGGCATCACCTTCTCAAACGGTTCATCGCTGAATGACAACTACTACGAGGCATGCCATAAGCCGCGAATAATTGAGATAAATGGGAAATATTAAAGTGGGGATGATTTAGCGGTTGGCAAAACTGCTTCAAAAAATACGTATAACTTTCCTCCCAATCCAAAATTTTACCGTATATTTGCAGTGTATTTAAAACAAAACTGTAATTACAATGAAGATTTTAGTTATTCCGAATGTTCACGAGAGGATATCTTGAAAGGAGTCAGCGGAAGGTTGTATAAATACTAACAGATATAAAAGAATGAAATACTTATTTATTGATACAGAGACAACGGGACTTCCCAAAAATAGGGATCTTTCCCCTATGGTTTTAGACAACTGGCCGAGGCTGGTCAGCGTAGCATATATCTTGTGTGATGAAAAGAATATTGTAAGTCAAAAATATAGCTTAATAAAACCGGACGGTTTCATCATACCCCCAGAATCAACAAGGGTTCATGGGATTACAACGGAAGAGGCGACATCGAAAGGGCGTGTTCTTTCAGAGGTACTTGATGAGATAAAAGCCATCGTAGATGAATGTGATTATGTTGTTGGTCACAATGTGGTTTTTGATATCAACGTATTAGATGCAGAGTTCTACAGGTATAATTCTACTCTTCCTGTCAGTTCGAAGCCATATTATTGTACAATGACGTTGTCAAAGGACTTTTGTGGATTGCCTAACAATAAAAATCCAAGGCTCGGAGAATTATACATGATTTTAAAAGGAGAAGCCATCTCAAACGCCCACAACGCAATGGCGGATACTGAGGCTGCGATGGAGTGCTTTTGGATTCTTTTTGATCGTGGTATTATTAAACCTGCTATGTCCCAAATGATTGTTTATCCGACGGAGGACAATCTTTCATCGGCTAATCAGTCTTCGCCATCAAAGGGTTGCCTTCTGGTCATTTCGATAATTTTGGGTGCTGGCTCTTTATTTTGCATGTTGTTTGGTTTATTAGTCAGTTAGATGGATAATCCCTTGCTTTACATTAATAAATTATGATATATCTTCAGAATTTCATTTTTCCGTCAGAGCATTCGGAAGAAAACTTCCTTGACAGATATTACAGTAAGCAAGTCGGTAATACATACCATACCAATATGTACCCGTTTAGGGTGCTGTCTGGAATCGGGATGTTTCGATTGGACTTTGAGCCAATAACCATTTTATATGGAGGAAATGGTAGCGGAAAATCAACTGCATTGAACGTGATCTCTCAAAAACTACATATAGAGCGGCAAAGTGCATATAACTCTGGTGAGTTGATGGATGCTTATGTAGATCTATGTTCTTTTGAGACAGACATGCGGTGGACGGGGGAAGAGTTTAGTATGACAGGTCATCGTTCTGGCCGATATGATATAGGCGAGATATCATGTATGATAACCAGTGATGATATTTTCAAGGCTTTGCTTCAAGAGCGTGTCAGCAGGGAACAGACCTTGATGAAAAGCCGTATGCTGACAGACAAGGCAGGTGCAATCAAAAGTGGACGTTGGGCAGATTTTCAGTTCTCCAGGCATCTTGATTTTGAGACGGGAGAAAATGTACAGCAATACAAAGATGCTGTTGAAATCAGGAAACAGAGTGTCTCCCAGTACCTCAGGGGAAAACTTGGCAATGAGGAACCTGGTATGTCTAATGGAGAGAACAGCTTTGTCTATATGTCTAAGGTGCTGCAGAAGGAAGGTCTGTATTTACTTGACGAGCCAGAGAATAGCCTGTCGCCTGAAATGCAGATTAAACTGTCTGACCTGCTTGCCTATATGGCTCGTTATAATAACACCCAGATTATCATGGCAACGCACTCTCCGTTCCTGCTTTCCACACCTTATGCCAAGATTTATAATCTTGATGGAGCACCTGCATGTGTAAGCAAATTCGAAGAACTGGAAGCTATGCAAGTGTATTACGCATTTTTCGCTTCGATGAAGGATAGGTTTGAAAAGTAAAATATGGCAGAGTGGATAAGAAATTAAGTGGGGATGACGATTTAGCGGCTGGTAAAAACTTATTCATAGGTATAACTTTTCCGCATAATTCGTGAAAAACAATATATTTGTACTGTGATTAAAAACATTACAGTAATGACAAAGAAGATTTTAGTTGTGCCGGATGTTCATGGTAGGACATTTTGGAAGAAGCCGGTAGGCAGATTGTTGGAGAGTGTGGATAGGGTAGTGTTCTTGGGCGATTATCTTGACCCGTATGAAAAGCACAGGCCGGAGGAGCTTTATGCGAATCTGATGGAGATTATCGAACTGAAACGTGCGAACCCGGAAAAGGTGGTTCTGCTGAAGGGAAACCACGACGAGCATTATGCTTCAAAGCTGTTTCGCGACATAGCAGGCGGCTCGCGTATGGATGTGACGAATTGGCAGAAATATCATGAGGCGTTCAGCCAGAATCGGGAGTTGTTCAAGATTGCACATCTGGAAGTGGTAAATGGTATGCCGTATGTGTTCTCGCACGCAGGCCTGACGGCCTTTTGGCTGAATAAGGTGAACGCAAATCTCTGGCACTTGATCGACAGCGAGCTGTCTGTTGCCGACCAGGCGGTTATCGACAGGATAAACGAGCTGGAGAATGATGAAGAGGGCGTGGAAATGCTGGGCGTGATAGGAAGTTGCCGTAATTGGTATGGCGGCGAGAAGACTGGGAGCGTGCTGTGGGCTGATATAAATGAGCATTCATTGCCGGTGGCGCAACAGGTATATGATTTGGACCATGTGTTTCAGGTGTTTGGGCATTCGAGGCTGGATGGCAGAGTTCACGATATGATTCGCTGTGAGAACCTGGCCATGATTGATTCCCAGAAATGTTTCTTGATTGACGCGGATAGCAGCGAGAAATTACTCGCGGTCAGAAATTAAGGGCTTTCCCTTAAGGTCCTTGAAATTTTTTTTTATGAATACAAGCACTGCTTCCACTTTTTGGGCAAAAACGGAGGTTAACACGTTGATTTTGTTTCGATTATGTGAGTGGAGGCTACTGCTGTAGCCTCCACTCTGCTTCCACAGGCAACGAAAATGAGTGGAGGCAAAGTGGAGGCAAAACGAATAGCCTCCACTCGTGTAACTAAATGAAGATTAGGGCGTTAGGTGGTGTTTTTGCCCAAAAAGTGGAAGCAAGGCCTAAGTTCATAAAATTTTTTGGAATTTATATACAATTTGACCCCAACGCCGAGCATAAGCATTTCTCTTGTTTTTTCAACGCAGAGGCGCGGAGGCGCAGAGGCTCTGGAGATAATGAGAGAACGCGAAGGCATAGCCATTGACGCTCTCGCGTGAGGACGCAGGGGCGCACGAACGGCGCAAGCGCCAGGCTTCGTGCTCTCCAGAGTGCGCAGAGGCCTGCGGGCAGATGTTTCCCCGCCGGATGGCTCTGCGCTCTCCGTAATCACAGCCTCGCGAAGCGCTGTGATTATCCGCGAACTCACCGAGGTCAGCTGCAATGAACTCCAAAACCTCAAAAAACTTCGCGGCTCGGCGCCTCTGCGTTGAAAAAATAAACGCTAAGGGCGATGCCCTGGGCGAAGAGGGCCTTTAGAGGATTGCCCTTGGGCCATCCGTGCCCGATGAGGGGAGCCGTAACTCCTACGGCGACGGAGGGGCACTGCTCATTGCCCTTTCAGGGCGCGTATTTCCCCCGTCTTGCATGCCCTGGGCTAACTGCTCAATGGCTCTTTTTGCCGATACTATAGGCTTAGTTTGCCGACAAGCTATGCCTTATGTGCAAATTAGGCCGACTTAATTGGGCGATTAAGTTGGCATAATTAGGCGATAAGGCCGGTCTAATCTGATGATACGACTGGACGTGCGAGGCAATATGACTGGACGTGCTGGCAGATACGACCGCTCGTAAGTGCTGATACGACCGGTCGTATCCCCAAACACGACCGCTTGTGTTTTTGATGATGATAGGTAGGGCGTTTTCAGAGATATTGCATGAAGACGTCCCAGACGCAGATGATGTGGCAGAGGGATCCGGCGAGGACAAAGAAATGGAAGACGCTATGGGCGTAGGGTCTGCGAGGACCTACGGCATAGAAGACGGCGCCGGTGATGTACATCACACCCTCAGCGATTAGCCATACCACGGCAGCCGGACTCACACAGTCCATCAGCGGTTTGAAGGCTACGAGCACCGAGAGGCCCATGAGGACGTAGCACACGGTTTCGATGTGGCTGTGTTCCTTGAGGTTGATGAAACTCATTACGGTGCCGGCTATGGCAGAGAGCCATACGAAACAGAACAAGCCCCAGCCCCACAGGCCTGCATCGCGCATGGCAATGAGGGTGATGGGGCTGTAGCTGCCGGCTATGTGCCAGTAGATGGCGGCATGGTCGAAGCGGCGCAGTACCTCGCGCGCACGCCAGTGTTGAGGCAGGGCGTGGTAGACGGTTGAGGCTATATATGAACCGAGCATGCCTGCCAGGTAGAGCACAACGGAGGTCGTGGCCCAGCTGTCGTCGGCACGATGGCACCAGACGAGGAAACCTATGCCCACGACAACGCCCAAGGCTATGCCGGCGGCATGTGACCATGTGTTTATGCGTTCTTCCTTTCGGGTGTAAGTGATCATTGTGTTATCGCAAGCTCGCTTGGAGTTAATTTATTTTTCACTTTTCATTTTTCACTCTTCACTTTTCACTCTTCACTCTTACCTCACCCTTCAGCCTGATATCTTCTGATGAGGAGCCGATGAGGAGGTCAATGGTGGTGGGCTCAAGGTGTCGGCGTAGGTCGCGGCCGACGATTGAGAGGTCGTCGGGCGTGAGAGTGAACTCAACATGGCGGCTCTCGCCTTGCGGTACGGCAACGCGGTCAAACGCCTTGAGTGCGAGCCGGGGCTGAACCACAGAGCTTTGCCTATGGTGGATGTAGAGTTGTGCCACTTCCTCGCCGTCGCGCTGTCCGGTGTTACGTATGTCGAATGCCACGCGGAATGTGTTGTCGGCAAGGGCATCCACCGTAAGGTTGCTGTAGTCGAAGGTGGTGTAGCTCAGTCCGTAGCCGAAGGGGTAGAGCGGCTGTGCGCTCATCTCGACGTAGTTGTGAGCGGCAGGAGCCTTGTGGTTGTAGTATACGGGCAGCTGTCCCACGTGGCGCGGCACTGAGAAGGGCAGACGTCCGGCAGGGTTGTAGTCGCCGAAGAGCACGTCGGCAATGGCCATGCCGCCTTCGCCACCTGGATAGTAGGCTGTGAGCAGCGCATCGGCATGTTCGGCAGCCCAACGCTTGTCAAGCGGACGGCCTTCGATGTAAACAACGATGAGGCGCTTGGCAGCAGGGCGCAGCGCACTGAGCAGTTGCTGCTGGCGCCCGAGTAGGTCGAGCGTGGCGCGGTCGAAGCCTTCGCCTGCCTCCATGTCGCTTACGGTGGCTGTCTCATCGACAGTGGCGGCACCTGTGGTTTCGTAGCTAGTGCGGAAGTCGCGTGCGCTGGAGCCGCCTACGCAGCAGACCACTACATCAGCGCGGCGGGCTGCCGCCACGGCATCGGCAATATCGGTAGCAGTGGTGTCGCGAATGGCACAGCCCTTGACATATTCCACTTGGCCGGCGGGCAGCTTGGAACGTATACCTTCGAGTATGGTGGTGACGTCGTCGTCGGCCTGAGGGGCGGTATAGTCGCCCAGCATGTTGTAGACATTATCGGCATTAGGGCCGCAGACGAGCACACGGAGGTCTTTGGACAAGGGTAGGGGACCATTCTTTAGTAAGGTGACGGATGCCCGGGCGGCTTCGAGGGCTACTGTGCGGTTGTCGTGTGAGCCCACGGCGGCAGTCTCCTGAGGCTTGACGTAAGGATTCTCGAACAGGCCCATCCGGAACTTAAGCCTCAACACACGTGCCACGGCTGTATCTACAGCCGCTTCGGATACCTCGCCCTCGCGCACGGCAGCAATCAGTTGGCGGTAGGCTTGTGCCCCGAGGTCCACGTCAACGCCTGCATCAATGGACTGACAGGCGGCTTCGCGACGTGACGAGGCCGTGTGGTGGGTGCCTGACAGGCCGTCGATGCTGAAGAGGTCGCTTACGACAAAGCCGTTGAAGCCCCATTCGTGGCGCAAGAGGTCGGTGAGCAGGCTCTTGTCGGCGGTGGCCGGTATGCCGTCGATGGCGTTGTAGGAAGTCATCACTGAGAGTGCTCCCGCCTTGATTGCCGCGCGGAAAGGCGGCAGGAAATCCTCGTGCAAGGCACGCAAACCTATGGATGAATGTCCGCCGTTCTGTCCGCCGTCGCTGGCGCCGTAGGCAATGAAATGCTTGAGTGTGGCGATAGTGCTGTAGGGCTTGGTGACGTCGCCGCCGCCGAGGCCTTGGATGACAGCTGCTCCTATCTGGGCCGTGAGACACGGATCCTCGCCCATCGTTTCTTCCACGCGCGACCAGCGCGGCTCACGTGCCAGGTCAAGCACAGGTCCGTAGCTGATGTGCCCGCCTTGCAGGCGCACCTCCTGACCTATTACTTGTCCGGCCTGACGGGCGAGTTCAGGATTCCACGTGGCTGCCATGCCAATCCCCGTAGGGAATACCGTGGTGCCGATGGCCATGTGTCCATGAGGTGCTTCCTCGGCCAGGAAGAGCGGTATGCCCAGGCGTGTCTGCTCCACGGCATAGCGCTGCAGAGCATTGGCGGCTTTGGCCGCCAGCGTAGGCGTGAGTCCGTTGGCGAGAGATTTCTGTGTCCACGGGTCGGCACGGAAGGTGGCCCAGAGCATGCCGATGTGTTCCTCATTGATATCTTTAATGAATGATTCCGAGGGCACGACAGTGGCTTTATCCCTAATCTTTGCTCCTTCGTCTTTAATCTCGTAATAGTTCCACGCCATAGTGCAGCGCAACTGCCCCACCTTCTCCTCGAGTGTCATACGGCTGAGGAGGTCTGCCACGCGCTCTTCGGTGGGCAGCGCGGCATTCTTGTAGGGAAGAACTTCCTTGGGCTTAGCCTTGGTAGCGGCAGATGCTTGAAAAGGTTGCGACAAAGTCGCAACAAACAGGGCGGCCGCAGTGGCATACAGGGTGAGCGATAGGAGTACGGATCTGTTCATCGCAGCAGCTTCTGTTGGTCGTATTTACGGGTGTCGGCTTTGTAGCTGGCTTCGGCGCCGGCGGCGTAGTAGGCGCCTACGGCGTTGAGGCAGACAGGTCCGCGCGAGTCGGTGATGCTAATGCGCAGGGCCTTGGTCGTCACGGTGGGGAATCGCAGCAGGCGTTTGTAGCCGATTGTGGTCGTCTCTTCGCCTGTGTCGAGCTTGCGCCACTGCTTGCCGTCGAGGTATTCAGCGGTGAAGGCTTTCACGCGCTGGCCGAGGGGAATATACTCTTGCAGCGAGAGGCGGTTGACGCGCTGCTGACGCTTGAAGGTGAAGGTGAGGGTGGCCGAGGTCACGCCGTCGTGCGTGGCCCAGTAGGTGTCGTAGTTGCCATCGGTGAGGACCTTGGCGGGGAAGGCTTTGTCGCGCGTGTCTGAGGCTTTGACGGTAGCGCCCTTGACGAGCAGGTTGTTGCTCAGCTCGGCCTCGATGCGCTTGCGGAAATCTACGGCGTTGGCCGAATCGTTGGGGTGGATGAGGCCGTCGCGGTCGACGGGGAAGTTGAGCAGTAGCGTGCCGTTGTGGCCCACGCTGCGGTAGTAGAGGTCGGTGAGGTACTCGGGTGTCTTCACGCGGTCGTCCTCGCTCTCGTGGTAGAACCATCCCGGGCGGATCGAGACGTCGCACTCGGCGGCCACCCATGTGTCGCCGTCGGCATGTCCGCTCTGCAGTTCCTCGAACTGCGCATAGCCGGGATAGACATCGTTGATGCGGAGAAACGACCAGTTGGTCGGGAAGGCGTAGCCTTTCTCGTTGCCCACCCACCGGCAGCCGGGGCCTCCGTCGCTGAAGATGATAGCCTGCGGCTGGTGCTTGAAGACCATCTTATGGGCTCGTGGGAAGTCGTAGTATTTGCGATGGTCGATCTTGCGCTCCTCGCGAGCTCCGCCATAATAACCGTCGCCGCCGTTGGCGCCGTCGAACCATACCTCGAAGAGCTCGCCGTACTGCGTCATCAGTTCTTCAAGCTGAGCATGGAAATATTCAACGTAGAGGGGCGTGCCGTAGAACGCCTGATGACGGTCCCAGGGCGAGAGGTAGACGCCCATCTTCAATCCGTATTTCTTGCATGCAGCAGCCAGCTCGCCCACTACGTCGCCCTTGCCGTCGCGGAAGGGGCTGTTGCGAACGCTGTAGTCGGTGTATTGCGTGGGCCAGAGGCAGAAGCCATCGTGGTGCTTAGCCGTGATGATGACGCCCTTCATGCCTGCTGCCTTGAGCGTGCGAGCCCACTGCTCGCAGTCGAGACGTGTCGGATTGAACGAATTCAGGGGAGCATCACCATAGCCCCATTCACGGTCGAGGAAGGTGTTCGTGCCAAAGTGGATGAAGGCATAGGTCTCCATCTGCTGCCAAGCCACCTGATACTTGGTGGGCAGCGGAGCGATGGGTGCAGGAGCCTCTTCCTGTGCCAGGGCTAAAGAGGCAGTGAGTAGGCAGAGGCCGATAGTGAGAAGACGTTTCATAAGCTGTTAAGGTTTATTTGCTGTGCAAATATACAAACTTTATCTGAAGCATAAGCTAATAAACACAAAAAAAGTGCCTCGCTACGAGGCGAGGCACATACATTATTATAAATAATAGGATTAGTAGAGCGAGTAGTAGTTAGCTTTGGCCCAGAAGAGTTTGCCGTAGAAACCAGTCTTATCGGAGTAGTTCTTGGCTACAGCTACATCGTAGTTGCTCTTGTTGTAGTTGCTCTCGTCGCTGGGATAAGGCAGACGATCGGGAGGAGTAGGATAGCTTGCTTCCTGAGTATCGCGAGCGAACTTGACGGTCGGGAAACCAGTGCGACGAACGACGTTCCAAGCCTCAGTCTCGTTCATGAAACCGAAGTTCAGCCATAGCTGTGTGGCCACAACCTTCTGCGAGCCGTCCCAGATCTTATTGGCATAAGCCTCGAAGTCTTCAGCAGTGGGAACGACGAGAGCGCGGAAGCCCTTGTAGCTGTCGTTGCCGGCAACATAGAGCGAGGAGGTAGTCTTCATATTCCAATAGTATTCTTCAGAAAGTACTACACCCTTGACGAAGTGTGCCTTGGCTACTGCGTCATTCTTAGCTACGCCATAGCCCATGAGGTAAGCCTCAGCCATACTCAGTTCCACTTCGGCTGCATTGATCCACACGCCGTTGAGATTGGCATTACCCTGATAGGTGGCATGGCCGGCAAAAGCGACGGAGTCGATGTAGCAGTAGTAGTTGGCAATCATCTTGTTGTCGCTACGGTCAAGATACTCTTTGTTCTTCTTCTCAGCAATATCGCTGATTTGCGACTCGGTGAGGGAGTTGTCGTAAGCGATGTACTCACCATCGGGGTTGCAGTCGTAGACAGCGGCCAGACGCGGGTCGGTATTGGCATCGGGTATACCGTTGGCGGGGACATTCATGGCATCGAGCATAGCCTTGGAACCTGAACCTTCGCTACGACCAGCCAACGCCTGAGCGATGCTCTTGCCGAAGTTGAAATCATCGGTTTGGGTGTCGCCATTGACGCCTTGGTTCTGATCGTTTGTTTCGATGACGGGATACTTTGAGGGGTTCTCGAGAATCTCTTTGATGGCTGCATGAGCAGTGGCGGTGAGGTCGCCGTTGGTTGCCAGATGGAGGGCGATGCGCAGACGCAGAGAGTTGACGTAGCGACGCCAGATGTCGATGTTGCCGTTTGCAGCGGTAAAGTCCTGACGCTCTAAGGCCTTCTGGATGTTGCCATCAACGCCTTCGTTGGCGAAGAAGTCGCCTACTTCTTTCAGGTCTGTGAGGATTTGCTTGTACACTTCAACGTCATCGTCGTAGCTGACAGCTGCTTTAGCAGCAGCGTAGTCGCCCGTTTTCCAGAGCATACCGGCACCTGAGAATGGGATGTCGCCAAATATGGAAAGCATCTCATGTACCTGAGCCTCGGCTGCCGTACGCCCCAAGAGGTAGAACACCTTGTTAGCTGTCTTCTGGTCGTCGGGCAGGTTGTTGTAGGTATCTTCGAGCAGACGGTATTGAGTAAATTGGTTGTAGAAGTCTCTCCAGTGGGTGTTGAAGCAGCCTTCGCCAGCACCACGATAGCGGCCGCGGCCGTTCTGTGTGCCGATGATACCTGCGAACATACCTTCAGAGGGTGATTGTGTGTAGTAGCGATAGTACATGGGGTTCATCCATGAATTGCCAGCCTTAAGCACACCGGTGAATACCTGCGGAACGCCGACGGTGCTGGTCTTGGAGGGATTAGCATATTTGCTGGTGTAGTCCTCGTCAGAACATGAGACGGCGGTCATCAGTCCCACAGCTGCCAAGGCCAGTAAAAATATCTTTTTCATATCCTTAGTCTTTTTAATGGTTTAATAGGGTTGATGTTCACAAATATCGTCTCATTAGAAAGTGGCACGGAGCGACAGACCAAAGGTGCGTGAGCTCGAAGAAGAACCACCAACCATAGACTGATAAATCCAGTTCATACCATCGGCTGTTTCACAGTCGAAGTCCTTAAGAGTGCGATAGAGATAGAACGGGTTGCGAGCGAAAGCAGAAACGGTGAGGTTGTCGCAAGCGAACTTCTTCGTCCAAGTCTTGGGAAGTGTGTATGCCAAGCTGATCTCACGGCACTTCACGTAGCTGTTCTTCTGAACGGCTTCTGCATAGGTCTGATTAGCTCCTGCACCCCAACCATACTGCATATCATTGACCTCGAATTGGGTAACAATGATATCGTTGGGTGTGCCGTCAGCCTTGACGCCTTCCTGAACAAGACCATTGTCCCAAACATAATGGCCGTCGACCTTGGTAGTACCACGCTGGTAGTTGGCTATGACACTAGGATCGGTCACACGGACGATGGATCCCTTGTCGTTTTCGTCCTCGGTAGTGCTGTAGTAGTACATACCGCCACTCTTGCCATCGCGAACGCCGAGACCATCCTCGATGATACCTGTATCCATATAGTACTGCCAGGGAAGGTTCAACATGTCACCGCCTACGCGGAAGTCGAAGGTCAGGTCGAGGGTCAGGTTCTTATATGAGAGGCTGGTGCCGAAACCGCCGACGATTTTGGGCATAGCGTTGCCCACCTTGCGGCGCTTAGACATATCGGTTACGTAGAGACCATCTGCGCCAACGAGTTTGCCGAGGTCTTCCTTAATCTTACCGCCATTCTCGAGATATTCGTCGAGTGCAGGGCCTGTCTGCATGAGGCTGCCGTCCTCAACGCGATAAAGGTGAGAGTGTACGTAGGTATACCAATCACCCATGGGCTGACCCACGTGTGATTCAAGGCTGTAAGCACCTACATCACCATCGAGGTGAGCCAATACATCAAGTCCGTCAGCCAGTTTCTTAACCTCATTCTTGTTCTTGGCGATGTTTGCGCGAACATCCCAACGCCAATCCTTGGTCTGGACGGGTGTGCCGTAAGCAGCAAACTCAACGCCTCGGTTGGTCAGCTTACCGACGTTCATCAACATGCTGCCCGCACCCATTGAGCGAGCTGCTGTGGTGGCCAGAATCTGGTCGTTGATGGTGTTGTTGTAGTATGAGAGTTCGAAACCAAAGCGGTTATGGAAGAACTTGCCTTCGAGACCAAGTTCAAATTCACGCTTCTGCTCAGGCTTAATGCTCTCGTTACCAACAGTTGTGTCGATGTAGTTCTGTATGAAAGAGTTACCTTTGGTTGCAAGATTGGCCTTCTGCAGGTTGCCCTGGCTGTAGGCTACCACTGCGCGATAGATTTCTGGCGCATTACCTACGACACCATATGATGCACGCAGCTTACCATAATCCCACCATGTAGGACGATTGTCCTTCAACATCTCTGAGAAGATCAAGCTAGCGCTGACTGAGGGATACCAGAAGGTGTTGTTGCCTTTCTTCAGCGTCGAAATCTTTTCCTGACGCATTGTTCCCTCAATATATGCCCAGCTGTCGAAACCGTAGCCTGCAGTGAAGAACAGACCGGTACGGAGAAGGCTCTGACGATCCATGCCAGCATTCGGAGTGCCTACTGAAGCAGCAAGGTTGAACCAGTTCTCCTGAGTCAGGCCCGATTTGGTGCTTACGTTGGTACGATAATAATCTTCCTGACGAGCATTCCAACCTACGTGTGCCGTAACGTTGTGCTTCTCGGCGAATGTGTTATCGTAACCGAGCATGACGTCGCCGTAGTAAATCTGATACTTGCTGTTCTGCAAGGCGTAGCCGTCGCTGTATTCACCATTTGACGAGAAGATGTGTGCATTCTCTGCATAGTTCTTGTTCTCAATCTTGTCAATGGTCAAGTCGGCAGCTGCACGGGCACCAAGAACCAGACCCGGGATGATTTCCCAAGTGGGATTCACGCTACCGATGAAGCGGTTGTGATCTTCTTCTTGTACCTTACCCATAATGTTCCAGAAATACTCATCGATGAGTGATGTGGAGCCCATGGGGGAATAGAGGAACTGCTCGTCGGGAGTCAGAGTCTGATCTGTACCACCGTTGACAGCTGCGATGCTGTTCTTATAGCCTAAGCTGGTCATCGTGTGATCGCGGATGTATGCAATGTCGGTGAAACTGCCAGCCATACCTGAATAGTTTTGCACAAGTCGTGTGATACGATATGGGCGGTTCTTGATGTATTGATGCTGATAGTTAGCCGTGTAGTTCAACTTAATAGTCTTCGTTACATCAAATGTACCATTTAGGTTAAAGTTGTGACGATTGTTGTTGGAGTTGTACTGCATTGCTTTCACATCCGTGTAGGTGTAAGACACGCGTACATGGTTGCGGTCGCTGCTGTTGGTAAGTGAGAGATTGTAGTTCTGGTTGAAACCTGTACGGAAAATCTCTGACCAAGGATCTTCACAGATGGCAGTAAACGGACGAACCGTTCCATCGAAATAAGTGACAGACTTGCTGGCATCGTAGCGAGCACCATAGGAATAATAGGTCTCGCGGTTCGGTGTTATGATGGCATTGCCGTTGCGGTCAACACGTGTGTTGCGGAAACCAGTGAGAGCCTGCTCGTTGTCGTTGCCTAATACCCAGTTGTCATAACCAGGGCCGAATTCGGTTTGGGTAGAAGGCATATATGCCACCTTGTCCCAACTGAGGGTTGCACTGAAGTCTATTTTTGTGCCAGTGCCCTGAGCACCCTTCTTAGTCGTAATCATGACAACGCCGTTAGCAGCTTCAGAACCATAAAGTGCTGAAGCGGCAGCGCCCTTCAGAATGGAGATATTCTCGATATCCTCGGGGTTGATGTCAACGAGTCCGTTTGAACGGATACGTTGGTTATCCCAGTATCCCTCGTTGTTGGTCTGTCCATTGTGAATGGGCACACCGTCAAGGACGATGAGAGGCTGGGTATTGCCTGTGATTGATGAGTAGCCACGTACATTGATGGCAACAGCTGAAACGTTACCACCAGGAGCTGCACTTACGCGTACGCCAGGAGCCTTACCATAAAGGGCTGCGGCAAAGTTGGGAGCACCAGTCTTCACCAGCTCGTCTGCATCGATGCTGGCAACGGAGTAGCCGAGGGCCTTTTGCTCTTTCTTAATACCAAGGGCGGTGACTACAACCTCTTCCAGACCGGCCACGTCTTCTACGAGACCGACATTGAAGGTGTTGTCAGCAGAGCCGACCTTAATTGCTTGACCCTTGAAGCCCATATACGAGACTTCCAGAGTGGAGTTTGCGGGTACTGACAGGCTGTAACGGCCGTTGGCATCAGTCACTGTGCCGGTTGTCAAGCCTTTTACCTTCACGGTGGCGCCGGCAACAGGTTGCCCTGTATCGTCGGTCACGGTACCCTGTACTTTCACATTCTGTGCTTGCATCGTCATAGCGAAGCACATGCACAGAACTGTCAAACACGCTCTCAATGAGAACGAAAGAAAACTTTTCTTTTTCATGTTTGCTCTTTTTAGGTTAATAAAAGGAAGTTAGTTAGACATTATGGTTATTAGATTATTTCGGCTAAACAGCTTTAATCGGCGGTAAAATTAGAGTTTTTTTGCAAGATGACAAACATTTTTCGACATTTTTATTTTAAAAATGTTTCTGTAGGGTCCATTTTGTTGTCAAAAGTGTCCAATATGTACTGCACTGCTAGCCGCTCTTCCTGACTTGCCAGCCTTACCGGTTCTCCATGTATTTCCAGTTAAATGTTCTGAGGGAGTAAGGGAAGCATACAAAGTCTGTTCATGACATTAATTATATATATGTGTACTAAATCTCTACGTTTAAAGTGCAGCATAGATATTAAAAAAAGCACTCTCGTTTCGAATTTCTGAGTTTTTTCTTTGGTCGTTGGCTTGAAATGCCTATTTTTGCGACAAATATGAACCAATTAAACATAGGAATAAACATTATTATGCGCACTTTCCTTTCTGCTCTTACCTTGTTTTTAAGTGTTGGTGCTATGGCTCAGACTGTGCCGTCATCGTCATACACTCGCGGTATAGGTCAGTACCCTGGCCGCCCGTCGGAGTTTTACGGTCCCCGCTTTGAGCGTGTGGATGCAGCCGAAGCCCCACTCGTCAATCTGGCGTTGCACCGTTCGGCTTTGGCCTCGTCAACAGCCGATTACAACCTAACGGCTCACCTCGTCACTGATGGTATCATAGATGAAGCATCATCGGCAACCTTTGAGGCATATACCCCAGCCGGTAAGCTGCCGCGTCGTGAGGCCGAATGGGCTCTCGATGGCGGACCCTATTCAAATAATGTGCTTATGGGCGAGCGCTCGTTCATAAGCTACGGATGGGGCGGTTACGAGGCGTTGACGGCGCGTGCTGTGACTCTTGACGCCCGCGTGGCATACCATAAGGACAAGGCGAAGGAAGGCTACGTCATTGCTGTGCAGGCTTCCGACGACGGCAAATCATGGACTACGGTAGGCGAATTGCGCGGAAAGGGCCTGCCTGGCCAAGAAGCAAAATACGGACTCAGTTCCGACCCAAACAAACAGACTGCCGTTGACTATCTGCCGGCTCGGATGCTGGAGCAAACCATCACGTTCGGACGTTCCGTAAGTTTCTGTTATCTGCGCCTTGTAGTGGAGATGGTTGGCGCCGAATATTGGGCCATTCACGACCTGCATTTTTTCGATGAAATCGGGCAAGAAGTGTGGGCGCAGCCTTCTCAGAGCTTCACCAGCATGTGGCGCAGCGCGGGTGGCGGACACCAATGGTTGCGCATCGATCTTGGCGGTCCTGCGAAGGTGGAGAAGGTGGTGCCTCATTGGGTAGAGGAGCCGAAGCGATGGCACGCAGATATTGCTGTCGACGGCTCAAACGTGACAATCGTCATGGAAGAGCCTTCAGCTGCTGGATACTATGCTCTGCGTGAGGTAGAGGTGTTTGGCCGTCCATCGCAGCGACTGGTTCCTCAGCCCGTACGCGGGTGGAAGGGAGACCGTTATGAACTCAGTGGCGGCCGTTGGCAACTGGCTCGCTCCACCGAGGTGCAGGCTACAGGTAAGGATATCTCCATGCCCGGTTTCGATTCCTCCGAATGGATTTGGGCCACGGTGCCAGGCACAGTGCTCACTTCGTATGTCAATGCCGGTGCAGTGCCCAATCCCAACTATGCCGACTGGGTGGACCAGATATCGGAATCCTACTTCCGCTCGAATTTCTGGTACCGCGATGTCTTTGAATGGAAGCCCGGTGCAAATGGCGAGAGAGCGTTCCTCAACTTCGACGGAATAAACTGGAAGGCGCGTGTATGGCTTAACGGCAGTTTGTTAGGAAACATAGAGGGAGCCTTCCATCGTGGGCGTTTTGATGTCACGGGCCTGCTCAACGAGGGCGAGAATGCTGTGGCAGTTGAAATCCTTTGTAACGAACATTTCGGCGTTGTTAAGGAAAAGGATGCCAATACCACCCAGTTCAACGGCGGCATACTCGGGGCCGATAATCCTACGTTCCATGCTACAATAGGCTGGGACTGGATAACAACAGTCCGCGGCCGTAATGCCGGCATCTGGAACGAGGTCTACCTCACACGTGAAGGAGCCGTGACGTTCTCTGATCCCTATGTGGCCACTCATATAGGGCCAAAGGTGTCGGTGGCGCCAACAGTTTTCGTGCGCAACAACAGCGACCAGCCTGTGCGCGGTCGTGTGGAAGGTTGGATTGCCGACGTTCATTTCGAGCGCGATGTGCTGCTGCCGGCACTTTCCGAGCAGGAGATTGAGTTCCAACCCACCGATTTCCCGCAGCTTGCCGATGTAAGCCTGCCTTTGTGGTGGCCTAACGGCTATGGTGAACCTATCCTCCATGAGGCCGGTTATACCTTTAAGCCTGCTACGCGTCTCTCTACACTCTCTAAGGAAGTCTCAGCTCTCAACCTTCAATTATCCACTTTCAAATACAAAGTAGGTCTGCGCGAGATGACCTACGAGGGTGTGGCCGATAGCCTGCGCATCTATGTCAACGGCCGTCGCTTCGTGCCTCTTGGTGGAAACTGGGGCATGGACGAGCACAATCTCAACTACCGCCGTCGTGAGTATGACGCAGCAGTAGCCTTCCATCGCTCAATGCACTGCACCATGATCCGCAACTGGGTAGGCATGACGGGCGACGACGATTTCTACCGCGCCTGCGACAGTCTCGGCGTGATGGTGTGGCAAGACTTCTGGCTTGCCAATCCAGTTGACGGTCCCAATCCCTACGATGAGCCCCTGTTCCTCAGCAATGCCTATGATTATGTACGTAGAATACGTCAGTATGCCAGCATAGGAATCTTCTGCGGCCGCAATGAGGGTTATCCGCCCGCTACCATTGACCGTGCCTTGCGCCAATACATTATTAATCTCACTCCGGGCATGGGTTATATACCCAGTTCAGCTGACGATTGTGTAACAGGGCATGGCCCCTATTGTGCACAACCTGCACGAGTATATTTCGAGCGTCAGTCCGGCAAGATTCACACAGAACGCGGTATGCCTAACGTGATGAATTTTGAAAGTCTCACTCGCACTATAGAGCCTGATTCGCTGTGGCCGCAGAGCACCCAGTGGGGCCAGCACGACTACACCTTGCGTGGCGCCCAGCGTGCCAGTGAGTTCAATGACCTTGTAGATCAGGCCTTTGGTCCTTCGCAGAGCGCAGAGGAATTCACGCGCCGCGCGCAGTTCATCAACTACAACGGCTATCGCGCTATGTTTGAGTCTACTTCATGCAGCCGCGCAGGCCTTCTTATTTGGATGAGCCACGCCTGCTGGCCGTCGATGGTATGGCAGACCTACGACTACTATTTCGAGCCTACGGCAGCTTTCTTCGGTGTGAAGAAGGCTTGCGAACCCCTGCATATTCAACTCAATGCGCTCACTGACCGTGTTGAAGTGGTCAACGCCTTCGCCGGCAATCACGACAAACTCACCGCTGTGGCTACCGCCTACGACCTCAGTGGCCGTCGCCTCTGGCAGCAGACGCAGCGCCTGAACAGCGCCGACGACAGCACTACACCCCTCTTTGCCATTAACGCCAAGGCGCGCAGTCAGGCTTGTGTTCTGCTTCGTCTTGAGTTGCGCGAGGGTAAGAAAACCGTGTCGCAAAACGACTACTATGTAGGCTCCGTCGAAGGTAATTTCAAACCTTTGCTCAGTTTGCAAGAGGCCAAAATAGAGCAAACGACAACATTCGCTGAACAGGGCGAGATGTGCAGCGCCACCGTGACGCTTACCAACAAAGGCCGTTCGCTCGTACCTATGCTTCGTCTGAATCTCTTAGGCTCAGATGGTCAGCAGATCCTGCCTGCCGACTACTCCGACAACTACTTCACCCTGCTTCCACGCGAGCGTAAGACAGTGACAGTGACATGGCATCGTGAGGACGGCCGTGGCCAGAAGCCGCAGATTGAAGTGACAGATTTCAATAGGGGCAAAAGATAACTTCTGTTCAAATCAGAGTATCTGCCACATAGTATTTGCCGCTTAACCGGACATTCTCATTCGCTTAATTCGCCGAAGTTTTTATCATCGGTGAATTAAGCGAATGCGTTTTTAAGATGGAATATGGACTTGAAGCCATGTATAAAACGTCGAATAAATAGGGCTGAGGGTGTTCATGATAACACGTGATTTCGGTAAAATAGGGTTATTTGATAATATTTTTTGTCTTTTGACAAGTTTTTTTCATTTGTATGATTAGAAAAGTTTTATCTTTGCACCGTGAAATAGTCCCTAACTGCCTCCGTTTGACAGGAGAGCGCAAAAGAGTGACTGCTAAATCTAACTTGAAACAAAAAACTTCAAAGAGACGTGTCCCGCTCATATTCGTTGTTCATAACCTGCTGTTTGCTGCTTGTCTGCTGCTTCTCTGCTAAGGCTCAGTTGTCAGAAGACAAGACGTACCGCATTGTCCCCGTGGCTGCGTCGTCGATGTCGCTGATGGTGCAGAACTCCAAGATGGACAACCATTCTGCCGACAACCCGGTGAACGTGGTGCTGTGGGATGAGACTGACGTGGCATCGCAGCAATGGCGACTGGCTATCAGTGATACATTCACCTCTATCACTAACGCCTATTCAAACAAGACGATGTCGGCAACCGCAGCATCGGCCGGAGCCGAGGTGAGGCAGTCGCGAAGCGGTGCACCGCGATGGGTGCTCGAAGCTGTGGACGAGGCGGCAGGTACTTATAAGATAAAGAATAATTCGAAGGATTTGTACCTTACGGCAAAGACTACCGCCAATGGTAGCGTGCCTGTACTGGCTGAGCCCTCTGACGACAATACCCAACTCTGGCGATTCGTGGAAGTGGAACCTAAGACCTCTTTCACCCCGCAGATGCGCGAGGAGATGATAGATGCCTATATCGCCAAGACCGTGGAGACAAAAGGCACCAACCGCAAGACATTCATAGGAGGCGGATGGGGTGAGGCCGAGCAAATGGAAGTGTTGCTTGATGCCTACGAGACTACAGGCCGCGAGGATTATCTGACATTGGCTCAGGAAGTGTATAATTGGTTTAACGCCAACGTAGGCACATGGTGGAATAATTTGGTATATACCGACAACTACCATTGGTTCGGACACGATTTCAACGATGATGTGATGTGGCAGATTTTGGCTGTGGCCCGCCTCGGTCTGCTGACACAAAACAATACCTATATCCGTACAGCCAAACGCAACTTCGATAAAATATATGAACGCGCATACATACCTTTCACCGGTCTGATGCGATGGGCTGAGAGCTCAGGCGACCGCTACGGCACCAACTCTTGCATAGCAGGCCCCACGGAGGTGGCTGCATGCTATCTTGGCTTTGCCGGCTGCGGCGAAGATTATTTCGAGAAGGCGCGCGAACTGTATGCCGCGCAGCGTTACACACTGGCTAACCGTATGGGCACGGGCAAGGTGTGGGACAGCGTAGTGTGGGATCCAACCACGGAGAAGGTGAAGTCAAAGAACGAATGGGCCTCCACCTATAATCAAGGCACCATGCTGGGAGCGGCCTGTATGCTTTATAAGTATTATGGCGACGAGCAGTACTTGAAGGATGCCAAGAAAATAATGCAGTGGACAAAAGTCAATCTTTGTGATAGCCACGGCATAGTGAATGCCTGTCAGGTTAAAGATGGCGACTTGGCAGGCTTCAAAGGCATACTGATGCGTTATGTGCGACGTTTCGTGCGTGATTTGGAGCAAACCGACTATGCGGAATGGCTCTCGAATAATGCGCTCCATGCCTATTGCAACCGCTCCGTAGAGGGCGTAACGCCTACGGCTTGGCTGCAGAAGGGTACAGCAGACAATACTAAGGACGACTTCGGCCTCTCAACAGCAGCCAGTGCCGCTGCCAATACTATCTTCGATACTGATCCTACGCTGCCTTACGAGGAGAAACCTAAACCCGAGGACGAGCCCGAGCCTACTCCCATAGAAGTGAATCCCGCCAGTCATATGGCATGGTCTGGGGTATACGTGGGCGGACATATTCGTCGTGAGCGCCCGTCGACAATCTCAAAGCTTAAGGAGTCGGGCTTTACCTATGTGCTGCTCTTCAACGTTCACGTCAATCCTGACGGCACACTCCTTACTGACGGCGAGACCATTTGCGAGAACGGGAAATATGTGTTCGATAGGACACAGCCTGATTATATAGATGACATCATGGCGCTGAAGGCTGACAACTCTGCCATTCACCGCATAGAGATCGTCATTGGTGGCTGGGGGAACGATTCCTACAATAATATCAAGGCTATCCTGAACGCCAACACTGGCGACCTCACGCAGACAGCTCTTTATCGTAATTTCCGCGCGCTGAAGGAAGCGTTGCCTATAATCGACGGTGTGAACAACGACGACGAACAGTGTTACGACGTATCAACTGCCGTGCGTTTCCATGCCATGATGTACGATCTGGGTTATCGCACTTCCATAGCACCATATATGAACAAGACCTTCTGGCAGTCGCTGGTCAATCAGCTAAATGCCCAGAAGCCGGGAGCTTGCGACCGCGTGCTCATTCAATGCTACGATGGCGGTGCACAGAACAATCCTGCCAACTGGCACTTTGGCGACATACCTCTCCTGGCAGGCCGCACCAACTATCAAACCAACATGCAGACATCCTTGAATCAGATGCAGGCATGGCGTGATAATGCTAATGTTGTGGGCGGATTCGTTTGGGTGTACAACGACGAGACCTGGAACCTGAAGGACTGGGCTACAGGTATGAACCAGCTCTTTGCCACGCCGCCGCTAGCTGCTGACGGCAAACCCCAGCCCACTGCCGTAACGCTCTATGCCAAGAGTGAATTTGGAGGTTATAACATCAGCTTGCCCGAAGGACGTTATACTCCCGGCGAGCTCGCAGGCTATGGATTCCCCATCAACAACCTGGCATATGCATACCACACTGTTTATGCCATACAATTAGCCGAGGGCTACCAGATAACCGTCTATTCCAAAGCCGACTACTCTGGTTCCAGCTACACCTTCACTGAGTCCGTCAGTCAAATGCCCGCTTCCTGGCGCTCGCGCATCTGCTCTATCGTAGTAGAACCGCAACCCGATGGTATCAATGAAATGAAGGATGAAGAATTAAGAATGAATAATTCCGAGATATTCAACCTTGCCGGTCAGCGTATGAGCAAGCCTACCAAAGGCATATACATTGTCAACGGCAAGAAGGTATTAGTAAAGTAAGTTAATGTAAGAACATAAAATCACAATTCACATTATTAACCAAATTATTAACGTATGAAACAGAAAGTTTTACTTTTCTTCGCTTGCATCCTCTGGGCTGCAGGCTTCAACGTAGCAATGGCTCAGGACTCGCCCAATGTGACGGTCGTTGAGAACATCGACAGCTACGAGGGCTCGGATCCCTACGTGTTTAACCAGGCCGACGGCAAGGTTTACGTTCGTAACAACGTAAACGCGTACGAACGCTACGGTGTATACGAGCAGGTCAGCACTCTGAAGGTTGCTGGCGGCGGCGACACCGAGATTGAGTACATCGAGACTACGCCAGACATGCAGGCTCATCCTTACATCAATACTGAGTACATCCACAAGGCTAACACCCGTATTGTAGCTGAAGTGAACCTGACTCAGAATGAAGTAAAAGCTTATGAGGCTGTGTTCGGCGCTCGTCGCAACATCACCAACAACGCCCTCATCTTCTTCTCGCGTTTCAGCAGCGACGATGCAGGTTGCTATGCACGTGCCACTCAGGAAATGCGTGGTAGCGCCACTCTCCCCTTTGGCGAGAAGATTACCATCGATGTGACAGAAGATGTCCTTCAGGTATTCACCGAGGGCTTCGACGAGCCTTACACTGAGATCTACACCGAAGCAGGTTTCGACGATGGTACTCATCCGATGTACATCTTCGACCTTAACAACGGTGGCAACCTTGACAACTCATGGGGCTTCTTCAAGCTTTATAGCTTCAAGATCTACGAAGGCGAGGAACTGGTAATGGACCTCAAGCCTTTCGTGGCTTCAACCGGTGATGCCGGCCTTGTTGACAAGGTAAGCGGCAAGAGATTCTTTGCCGGCAACGGTGCCAAGTTTGCTGTCAGCCCCGATGGCGAGGCTGCTGTAAGCGCTGCCGGTATCACAGTGTATGAAGGCAAGATGGTGTTCAACACTACCGACAAGAAGCTCTACAAGTACACTGGCGGAAAGTTTGTGAGCCTCGGCGACCGCACTCTTGTTCCCGTAGAGTACACCGAATACAAGGACATGAACAACTGGCAGACCAACGACGATCACAAGAGCGTTTACTGGCCTGCTGAGGGCGAGAGCATCATCGACTACGAAGAGGCTGAGGATGTCAACTACATCGACGGTTACTCCGGTATCGGCGGCTTTGAGCCTCTGATGACTAAGATTGCTACTGTACCCGACGAGGACTACAACTTCATGTTCGACTATGCTGGCTGTGAGTACAACTCATGGCACGGCGTGCCCATGCACGTATTCATCTCCAACGTGTATGACCTTTGGACAAGTGAATCAGCCTTGGCTCCTGGCGGCAATGTATTGGCTACATTCGAGTGTCCTTTCGCTGGTGTCGAAGAAGATAATTCTGTACACGTGTCGCTTGACTTCACTGCTCAGCAAGAGGAACAGACTATCGTAGCTCAGTTCGGCGACTGCGACGATTTCAAGTCCTTCTGGTTCGTCTTCGGTCATCTCACCGTATCTAAGTACGAGTATCCTGAGAAATATCCTGCACTCAACCCCTTCGCTCCCCAGATTGAACTTCTCCTTCCCGAAGCAGAGGGCTTTGCAGGCGATGTGCCTAATCCCATCAAGGCAGTACTCGATGAGGCTATAGCCAATGCTAAGGCAGTGCTCAGCAGCGAAGACATGGCCGCTCAGAAGACCGCACTTGAGGAACTGAGAGATGCATTGCAGTTTGCCAAGGACAACGACCTTACCATGCTGCGCAAGGTAATTGCTGCTGCTAAGGCCGACGGCATCGACGTCACCGAGTACGAAGCCTTCTGCGAAGAGGGTACTGCCGGCACCGCCGGACAGGTTGACCAACTGCGCTCAGTGCGTAAGGTTTCTCACCTCGAGAAGGATCTTAATAGCGAATGGCCCGGCCACGATCCCGTCAACGAAGGCAAGTTCTATATCTACAATGTAGGTACAGGCGCTTACCTGACCAACGGTGCCGACTGGGGTACACACGCTGCTATCGGTTATCCCGGTCTCGAGGCTACATTCTATGAGACTGAAGGTGGCTACAATATCCAGTTCGACGAACTCATTCAGGGCGATGCCCGCGACCGCTTCCTCGGCAACAGCGGTGCCGGTCCGTATCTTGACTGCGCTGATGGTAACAAGAGCGTCTACACCTTCCTGCCCGTTGACGGCAAGCCCGGTGTATTCAACATCTTGTGTGCAGATAAGGGTTATCTCGCTTTCGATCCCACAGCTAATACTGACACAGGTTGGAGATACTACAACACCATCACCTGCCTCTGGGAGGAGCCTGTCAACGAGATGGCAGAGTGGATTCTCGTGACAAAGGACGATCGTCTTGCACTGCTCGACAATGCTACTGCTGAAAGTCCCGTCGACGCTACCGTCATCATCCGCGATGCAAGCTTCAACAAGTTTGCTGCTCTTGACAATCCTTGGGACGGCATCAACCAAGGCTGGGGCTGGGGTACTCATTACTTCGGCGACAAGAACACCGAGACTTGGAACACCCAGGAGTATACTTTAGGTCAGCCTGTCACCTTCCCCAAGAAGGGTACTTATGAAATCAAGGTTCAGGCTTACTACCGCGACGGTGATCATGGTGCTCATGCCGAAAGCGTTGCTAACGGCGAAGAGCTCATGCCCGCTCCCGTTCTGTTTGCTGACATGGACGAAGCGCCTATCGCTTACATCCACGAGGGTGCTGACAAGGCTCCGGGCGAAGGCGATGACTCTGCAATCGGTAACATTCCTAACTCTATGTATCAGGCTTCACAGTTCTTCGAGTATGGTCTCTACTGGAACACCCTCAAGATCTACGTAGAAAAGGATAAGACCGAGATTTACATTGGTATTGCCAAGGAAGCCGGCAACCGCGACGGCAACTGGATCGTAGCCGATAACTTCCGCGCTGTTTACTACGGCCCGGACAAGGAGGTAGGTATCGAAACAGTGAAGGGCATTGAAACTACAACCGACGATGCTAAGATCTACAACGTAGCTGGTCAGCGCGTAAGCAAGCTGCAGCGCGGTGTGAACATCATTGGCAACAAGAAGGTTGTGGTGAAGTAAGCAAACCGCTCCTCAATTACAACGAGGGCATCCCGCGTCGGGGTGCCCTCGTTTCTTTATGTAAGTACTGTGACGCTGTTGTATTACGCTTGTCGTATCTGCTTGCATGGTTAGGCATGTAGCCCGATTAGACCGGTCATATGAGGTGGATCACCATGGTGGTCCACCCAACACAAACGGTCGTATCTGCCAGCACGACTGGTCATATAGCTTGTTCGATCGTGTCAGAACAACCGGAATGCCCGGTCTTGTTGGCTGTTAGCCTTGACAGAATAGTCGGAAAGCCCGGTTCGTGTTGGCTATTAGACTTGGCAAAATGGCCGTTATACTCTGTCCTGTTGGTTTTTTTTACGTGGCAGCCACCGCTTAAATGTTTTGAAGAAGCAACACTCCGCGTCACTAAGGCCCTCTGAGCCCTCTACTGGAGCGGATTTCGGGATGTCGGAGTGTTTGGCGTTTTTTAAAAAAACAACGAATGCGCCTTTCAAGAGACGGCGGGGATAACCCGCAGAAGCGGGACACAGGGAGAAGGCCGCTTATCACCTGCTATGGCTTAAAGGATAATCGCTAATTAATTAGTATTGCTCATACAGAGGCAACCATTGTAGGACTTTTACTATCGAGCTCTTTATTAATACCAAATCAAAAAGGAAGGGGATGTGCCGAGCGGTTCGACACATCCCCTTCATGTTTAGGGCAGGCTTGAATTATCGGATAATTACCTTCTTGCCATTGACGATGTACAGGCCACGTGACATCTGAGTATTATCGACACGTCGACCGCTCAGGTCAAACACTGCTTCAACACCTTTGCCTTCAGCTGAAGAGGCGGGGGCGGCGAGACCTTCAATTCCGTCGGGATCGACAGCCCACTTGTCCATGAGCACCTTCATCCAGAATCCGCCGATAACGCTGCGGGCGCGGAAGCCCACGGCCTTCGGGGAGTCGGTGTAGTACCAGTCGCTCAGCGGCCAGCGGGTGACCGTTTCATTGGCCCACTTGTATACATTGTTTGCGAGAGACTGGAAGCGGCGGTTGTTGCTGGCCATAGAAGCAGTCCACATAATCCAGTCGCTCTTGGTGTAAAGTTGACGGCTGTCGAGAGGCAGGCCGTATGTGTTCTGTCTGTTAAGGTAGAAAGTAATCTCCTTTTCGGCTACGCCAGGGAAGAGGTCAAGCCCCCACATCTTATCCCATACGAGGTTATACTTCTGGCTCCAAGTGCCTTCGCGGTCGTAAGCCAGACGATAGTGGTTACCGTCGTCGGCATCCTCCATCCATTTAGCAGCCATCTCGCGTGCTTTCTGCATATACTGCTCGTATGTACTGTTGAGACCTTTCATCTTAGCCATCTCGGCATATCCGGCAATACCCATGATAGCCTTGATGGCAAGGTTGGCATTGTGAGCCCAGTGGCCTGCAAAGTCGTCGGTGCAGAGTTGATTAGCTGGGTCTTGACCATTGCTGACGAGGTAGCGCACCCATTGTCCGCAAATGCTCCAATACGTATCAACCCAGTCGGTGTTGCCGTCGATCTTCGAGATCATGGCAGCCACAGTCAGCATATTACCACTTTCCTCAAGGGGCATGTCGCCGCCGTAGACTTGTCCGTTGGCATGAGGATAGGTACCAAGGTCGTGGGCTGCAAACTGCTTGGTCCAACGTCTGGTTTTGCTGTACTCAAAGATACTGGTCATCATGCCCTTTTGCAGGTCGGTGTTATACATCAGGAAGAGAGGGGCCGACGGGTAAGTCAGGTCTACGGTATTGACGCAGCCGTTGGAGTTGTTCTCCTTTGAGAAGTAGAGCAGGCGTCCGCCATCGTCTTGGAAAAGCTTGTGTGCAGCCAGCACCTGACGGTACACGCCCGAGAGCAGCTCGGCATACTGGCGGTTGGCAGAGGCAAGTGCGTCGTCGTAGATAATCTGATCCTGCTCGCGGGCACGACGCATATTGCTGTCGTAGTTGTCGCGGAAATCATCGAAGGCTTCGGTGATGGTCTTGCCGTTGCGTGCCCAGTAGCCCGGATAATCCTGCCCAAAGTAGCGGATATCCTTCACTTCGTCGTAGCCGATCATCATGTAGCTGGAGCCTGTGGTTACGCTTCCGAAGTCGTGGCAGTAGGCGAGGGTGGTGGTGTTGGCCGGCGATTGGTTAGTGACCTTGTCGGCACAAGCAGGCAGGCCGCCCGTGGTCACGAAGGTGTTCTCCGTTATTGCCGTGGGCGCAAACACTGCCTTGCCGTTGACGGCGGGCAGATAAAGATAACCCCAGTCGATGCTTATGAGGTCGCCCACACGGCCCAGAACGTTCTGAGCTGTGGAACCTGCCTTCACATAATCTACGCCGCGTTCATTGACGAGTTCGACATCTACAGCCTGGAAGGCTTCGTTTACGGTCATGATAGGCGTTGTGGCGAAATAGAACTGAACATCGTGAGCGGCACCGTCGGTTGAGCGGACGCGATACGAAATGTAGTTGATAGGTGTAGAGATGAGGTCCAGGTCGGTAATCACCATAGGAGCAGTGAATACCAGGTCGAGCTCTATTGGACCGCAAGTGAAGGTGTAGTAGGTTGATGTAGCCATTACGTCAACACTCTTTTGCTGGGCCACCTGAACGCCTTGTGGCACTTGGTAAGTGTTCTCGAAGAGGCCGAAGTCGATGTAGGCACCGCCAGTAGTGTTGTGGCAATGTGCAGCTATTATGTTTTCGCCTACACGGAAGTAACGTTTCTCGGAAGCTGTGATTTGGTGTGTCTCACCTTGAAGCCATGTTTCGCCGGTGGCTACGACACGTGAGCCGTTGACATACAACTCAAATACGTCGTCGTGTGAGAACTGAATCCACAGGTCTTTCTCCAAGTCCTCAGATGTCAGCGTTACTGAGCGGCGAACATATATGTCGGAATTGGCTGCGGTCCATGGGTTACGAACATTCGGATACTCATTCCTTGTTCCCCAGGCAGCTTGTTCTTTAGACCAACTGCTGTCGTCGAAAGTACGCTGTGTCCAGTCGTTGCCAGATTGCCTCTCATAGCTGACTCGTCCTTCCCAGGCTTCTTCGCCGGCCATGGGAGCTATGGAATTGAGCAGGCAGCCACGACCGGTGCCCATGAAACGGTAGGCCTTACCATCGACGCGGAGCAGTCCATCCATAGGTTTCTCGATATCCGACCAGTGGCGGGTAGTGCCGTCGGTCAACTTGTCAAAGGGCGACCAAAAAGAGATGTAAGGGTCGTTGGTCAATAGCGGTACTGCCGGTAGGCGTAGAGAACTCGTTTTATAAGGCGTAAAGAACTCGTCGCTCTGAGCTTGAACGGTGGTTGTAGCGACGCAAAGGCACGTCGCAGCA
The DNA here is from genome assembly GCA_016286165.1 of Bacteroidaceae bacterium. Classification (GTDB taxonomy): domain Bacteria; phylum Bacteroidota; class Bacteroidia; order Bacteroidales; family Bacteroidaceae; genus Physcousia. Next base: position 94,909 of record JAEESE010000003.1, read on the forward strand.
ATCAGGATGTGTTGTAGTCTTCTCATAAAGGTGTATTTATTTGTGTGAGTATTATCAGCGGAGTGCTATCTTATGTCCGTTGGCAACATAGATGCCTCTTTGGAGTGTTAAGGTGCGGCGGCCGGCGAGGTCGTAGAAGTAAGGCATTGAGGCTTGAGCCGTTGGGCTCTCGATGCCTACGGAAACCTTTTTCGGCACGATGAAGGGCTCATCGGAAATCTTTATAGTGGAGGCTTCGGCTTCGGCGCTGCCTATATACATCAGGCGCGGTGCTACGGCCTCGGTGGAGTTGTGGGCATGGAACACAATGCGCAGATTACCTTCTTTGTCAGTGAAGAACGAATGGTGACCGGTGCCTACCAGACCTTGTGCACGTTGGAGTATGGGACGAGCATTCTTCGTCCATCCGCCTGTGATGCGTGTGTTGCGTGCACAGCCTACACCATAGTCCTGACTACGGTAGTCGTTGGCAGAATAGGTGAAAAGATATGTCCGGTTATGCTTAATCACAAATGGGCCTTCGCATACCCTGCCCAGTTTGTTCTCCCAATCAAGAGTTACACTGGCGCAGAGGTTAAGGGTACCGGGGACAGGAGTGATGTAGTCGTTGTCGAGCCTGCAACGCCAGATGCAGTTGCCGTCGGTGAAGCGAACGAAGAAGCAGTATGCTTTGCCATCTTCGTCGAAGAACACGCTCGAGTCTATGCATTTCTCGTCGCCGATGAGCGACTGCATCATGTAGCCGCCAACCTGTTTGAATGGACCGCGCGGCGAATCGGCTGTAGCCACGAAGAGGTGCTCGTTGGCTGAGAAATACATATAGTACTGCCCATTCTTGAAATAAACCTCGGGCGCCCAGAACCATTGCTTCTCAGTGGTGTTTGCCTTGCTCAGGGCCAAGCCGCCGTATACCCAGTTATGAAGGTCGCTCGACTTCCAGTACTCGATGCCATTGGCATTGTTGGTGCCATAGGCATAGTATGTGTCGCCGTCGAGCAGGATATATGGGTCAGCCAGCGGTACTTGGCTTTGTGCTGTCTGGGCTGAGGCATATATTGCCGTCAGGCAGCAGCAAATGATGAATAGAATTTGTCTGAACATATATATTAATTATATTAATGTGTTGTCTGAATAGCTTGAGGCTTATTCCCTGTGGAAGTGGAATGTCTTAGTTGTTGAATTTTGTAACCGCTGTACGGCCTTGGTTGTCGCTCACGCGAGCCACATAAATACCATGACCGAGCGATGGAATTGGGGCTACGGCTTTCGTTCCGTTGAAACGGAGGCTGGCTTCATGGATGCAGCGGCCATCGGAGGTGAAGAGCTGAAGGTGTGCAGTGAGGGCCGTAGATGAGGTGGCAACAATCTGATTGCCCTCGCGGTGCAGGCTGAGGTCGGCAACAGTGTTGTCGGCGATGCCTTCGATGCCCACTGCCGCTTGGTCCACCTTTTCGAGGTAACTGCTGCGACGGTTGGCGGCAGCAATCGTAGGAACATTGGTGACGAAGATATCTTCAGAGCCATCGGGGAAGCGGGCTACGGTCTGACGGCCGTCGTGAGGAGGATAGTAGAGGATGTCGCTCCATGAACCGTCGGCAGCCGTAATGCTCACACATCCGCCATCGGCATCGAGCTTGAAGGGAGCATGCAGAGCCCGTGTGCCCTCGGCCTTGTCGCACCAAACGATGGCGTAGCTATGGGCGGGGATTACTGTAGGAATATCAGCACTGGTAGCTGCTATCTGATATTTCTGCGGGTCGTTTTTGTCGTCGCTTAGGTAGAGGCCGGTGAGGTCGATATCGTTGTCGGTAGTGTTGTAGAGCTCAATCCAGTCGTTGCGCTTGTAGTTGTCGTTGGCAAAGATGATATTGGCAGCACTTACTTCATTGATGCGAATATTGGGGAACCCTTTGCTCCGTTCTGTGGATGAGAGCTTGCGGAACGATGCCACAAGTTTGATGTCCTCGCCTGCAGGCATAGACATCTTGGCATTTGTTGTGATGAAGCGCGAAGAGTTGTCGGCATAACGCCAGCCGAGGAACTTATAACCGCCGCGAGCTTCGGCACGCAACTTGACAGGAGGGAACAGTTTGCCATCGTATTCTGAATAAGGAACGTGAACCTCGTTGATGTAGAAATCACCTGCATTGGCCGGTTCTACGACAATACGCACTTGCTGCTCTGCCACTTCGGCAAGGCGCAGACGTTCGTATTCCTTCATCTGCGAGACGAATCCTTCGGCACGTCCTTTGAGTTTTTCGCGGATTTCATTGAGCGAACCATCTGGGCTGGCACCTTCCCACGACATGGTCTTGCGTACGCGCTCGCCAAGCTCGTCGCAGATGGCAGCGGCACGTGTAGGCTCGAAGACACTGCCCATGATGCAGAATGTGTCGATGAAACGGCGGCGGAAGTCATCGTTCTCGAGCATATTGAGGAAGAATGTGCAGAACTTAATCTCGCCGTAACGACGCTCTGCTGTGTCGTAGATATAGTCGTAGCGATGCCATTGCATGCCGTCGATCCATCGGAAAGTGTTGCCGCCGATGTATATCTCGCCCTCCTCGTCCATGCCGCGGCCGTCGGTGCCGAAAGCTGCATCAAGGTCAAAGAAAGTGACGCGGAAGCGTCCGCCATCCTTGGCACGATAGGCTTTGAGGTTGTTGTCGGGCCAGTCCCATGAGCCGAGGTATAGCTCAGCTGCCATGTAGTTGATGAATTCGTCGATGTCGACCAGGGAACATATCTCGGCGTATGTTTCGGCATTGGCGGCCGTGGCCGAGAGGTCGTAGAGGTGCAGCAGCGCATCAGGGCGGCCTATCATCATGAAGGCACCCGAGTCGGGGCTCTGCTCGTAAATCTCTATATCATCCTTGGTTATGGCCCAGTTGGAGTAGGCGAAGTCCTTGTTGTTGGGCTCGCGCACATTGATGAGGCCGCGGTACTCGCCGTTGATATAATGAACTGCGGGCTGATATGACATTACGTCAATGTCGACGCCTGAACGCTGGATAATCTCGTGCAGCGCAGCATCTTTGATGCGGCAGCCGCCGTCGTTACCTCCTCGACGTACTTGCAGGGTTTTATTACGGATATATGGCTTGGCGTCAAAGAAAGCGTAGGGCATTGTGTTCTGCCCCTCGTAGACGCGGTCGGCCTTAAGTTTGAAGGATTTAATTGAACTGGAGCGTGTCCATCCGCCGGAGATGGCGAAGTCCACGTCCTGATTCAGAACCATAGTGTTTGATTCGGGAAGGATGTATTGGAAGTTGACAGGTCGGTTCCAGTTCATATTCCAATTGGCCGGTGTCGACTGCCCGTTGCCCGTGCAGCCATTTGTGCCGCGTGTGTATACGCCTATCATGTCATCATAAAGGTATTCATCGGGCGTTGACACGGCAATGACAGGCAGCGTGTGAGCATGATTGCGACGGATATATTGACGTGTGACGACTTCACTGGCCAGCTGACCTTTGATGAAACAGCGGAAACGGAATGCCGTGGTTTGGTTGATGTTGAAAATACCGTTGGTCGACGTCTCGCCATTGGTAAGGGTGGGAGTGGTGCCGTCGGTGGTATATCGCAGAGTCGCGTCAAGAGGCGTGTGTACTACTATGCGCAGACGGTCGTCGAAGAGTTGTCCGTCGGTCTTTACGTCGGGCGCAGCGGTACGCACTGAGGAGTAATCAGCTGTGGCGTTGGAAGCAGCAGGTGTGGGCGTATCCGTCCAGTTCCACGTGCTGCCCCCGTCAGTGGTACGTGCATAGGATGTGCGGCTGATTGCCTCGGGATATTCTGCAGAGCAGAGCAGTGTGCCGCCGGGGCTCTCGAGGTTTATTGTGCCGCCTTCGCAGTCGAGCTTGAATGGCGCCTGTACAGGGCGAATGTCGTTGCTGCCCATCCATATTTGCTTGAAACTGTATGGCGCTATCGATCCCACACCGGCAGGCATCTGCCAGCGGTGCCCGGCATGGTCGCTGAGGATGCAACCGCTTAGCGACAGTGATTTGCTGCTGGAATTAAATATCTCCACCCAACTATCGAAATTGTAAGCGGGGCTCAGTTGTAGGTCCACGTTGGCAGCCACAAGCTCGTTGAAACAAAGGTCGCCTGCCGAAGGCTCGTTGTACTCTGTCAGGTGCTCGAGTTTGATATTGTCCACGACGAGCCAGTTGTCGGTGTGTGTCATCTCGCTGTCGTTGTATATGCCCAGAAGCAGCGAGCCGTCGGTTACCTCTACTTCCACCTCGCATTTGAAGGCTCCTTGGTCGAAAGCCATCTCGGCCGTTTCCATCGAATTGCAGTACCAATGAGTGTCGTCGGGGTGGTAAGTGGCTCCTCCGGGATTTTGTGTGAAGGCAAAGGTGTATTCGCTGGGCACCTCGCGTTCTTCACCGTTGGCATAGTAGAAGGCGGTATGCTCGTCTTCGCCGGCTACCCACTGCTCGTAGGCCCATTGGTGGCGGCGGAATCGGTAGAGAGCCTGCAGACTGAAACGATAGCGCCCATTTGGAACCGACAGTTTGCGCGACATATGCATCCAGCCTTGCCACATCTCTATGCATCCTACACGGATTAGTGCAAACGAATTAGCTTCACCTTCGTATGTCCAATCACCCTTGTCGCCTGTCTGGAACGAGGGGTTATTGAAATATGAAGCTGTGACATCCACCCATCGCGTGGCAGCTGTTGTGGTGTTTGTCATTGCAAATAAGGCAATGGCTGCTATGATGCAATATGCTTTTTTCATTATGTAAACTACGTTTAAGTCAGTTAAGTGTGTGGCAAAACCGATGCAAAAGTAGTGTATTATATTGAATTACACATTGTCAGATTAGGGAAAAAACTGCTCAGAAGCACGTCGTCATGTCAAAATGAAAAGATTTTAGCATTGGTTTGAACAATTTGTGTGCTTTGATCAAGTGACTTGCCGCGGAAAAAGTATTGCGGAGAAGATCATAAAAACAAAAAGGGAGGCTCAGGCCTCCCTGTTATTCAGTTCAGTACTACGGCTTTCGCAGTATCTTCTGACTTGTCTGTCCCTTCTTGCTCTTAACGTTGACAACGTACATGCCCTCCGGCACATCATAGACACTCACGCGTACTTCTTTCTTTGCCTTGCCCTGCTTCATCACCTTGCCATGAAGGCTGACGAGCTGCCAACGGAAATTGCTGAGGTCGCTGGTGGATTGGATAAGGAAGCTGTCGCGTACAGTGCGGGGACGCACTACAAAGCCTTCGGCCTCTTCTGGCAGATCCTCAACATCAACAGCAGAACCGAAGAGGGGCGCATCGGCAGTAGTCGAAGGCTTGCGGTCGTGGATATAAGGCCAGCCGCTTCGTAACCAGGTGACGCGGTCCATGTACACCTTACGACCGGCATCAGGGTCTTTTGCATCGAAGCCGTGGTAGAGGATCCAGTCCTGTCCGGCATCGTCCTGTACTATCTCAGAGCAGTGGCCTGGACCTACAACCTCGCTGCTCTTTTCAAGCAGTAGCGAGAAATTGTCGTCCATAGCCTTCTTTCCGTTCTTGTCGACATAGGGGCCGAGAAGGTTTTTCGAGCGGGCCATGACGAGTCGATAAGTGCTTTTGATGCCTTCGCAGCACGAGCCGGCAGAGCCTATTAGGTAGTAGTAGTCGTCGTGCTTGTGGATGTATGTGGCCTCGGTCATGCCGCCAGAGATCTTCACTTTCTCGGCGCCTTCCTTAACGCTGAGACCGTCGTCGGCAAGTTCTATGGCATAGATGCCTCGGAAACTGCCCCAAAAGAGGTATTTGCGCCCGTCGTCATCTTCGATGTAGAAGGGATCGATGCTGTTCTGAACACCGATTTCGGAACTGATGAACAGTTTGCCATGGTCCTTGAACGGACCACGCGGCGAAAGGGCCGTAGCTATGCCGATGCCGCACTCCCATTCACCGCCCCAAGTGCTCTTGGAGTAGTAAAGGACATACTGGTTGCCTATCTTATTAATGTCAGGAGCCCAAATGCCTCCGCCCGGCACCATTTTCGGACGAGTAGCATCCGTGAAACAGGTGCCGACATAGCTCCAAGTTGTCAGGTTGCGTGAGGAGTAGATAGGCACATTATGGATATCTTCGGTAGCGTAGAGATAGAAAAGGCTACCTACTCGAATCACTGTGGGGTCGGGCAGACTGCGATCGATGATGGGATTGGAGTACTGCCTCTGTGCGCTGGCTGCTGTTGTGAGTGCCAGCATGATGATAAATAAGTATTTTTTCATATAAATCATGTTTTGCAATGCAAAGGTAGGCCGATTAGAGCGCAGAAAGGAAAAAAAATAAGTCAGAAAAGGAAAAGTTCAAGCTAAAAACCCTTTTACGAGTATTTTCCTTAGTGAAAAGTGCAATTAGTTGAGCCAAAACATATATCTTTGCATGTAGTTTAGTTTATAGTTTCAAGTTCATTGCTCAATGTATAAAGCCCTAAACTCTTCACGCAGACGTTTCATTAGCCAGATATTATTTATAATGCTGGCAGCTACGTTGCATGCAGCACCTTATAGCTTTAAGAGCTATATGACCGTCGACGGCCTGTCGGACAACCGTGCTCTCTGTGCCCTTCAGGACAGCTATGGTTTCATGTGGATAGGCACTGCCAATGGTCTCAACTGTTTCGATGGTCGCCGTAACGTGGTATACCGTAATATGGTAGGCGGTGGCATGGCTTTCGAGAACAATATGATTACTTCGCTCTTCGAGCACGACGGCGATATATGGCTTGGAGGCGACTTCGGCCTCTATGTTTACCATCGTCAGGACAACACTTTCACCCGTTTTGAGGCAGCCACACGATATGGCGTGCCTATCAGCTGCACCGTCGACAAGATGGCCCGCACGCAGAACGGATTGATATGGATATGCACTCAGGGCCAGGGACTATTCCTCTACGATCCTGCTACCGGCACGCTCACGCAGGACAGTCGTCACAATAGTTTCCTTTCCGACCTGACGATTGCTGCCGATGGGTTGGTCTATCTCGTCTCGCTCGACGGCCAGCTGCTCGTCTACGATCAGGATGGTCACTATCAGCGGCAATATGAGGTACCGGGCTTTGTCGTCGACAAGAACAAGATGTGTGTCGAAAATATAGGAAGCCGCCTTTTCGTGGGCTGCGATCAAGGCCTTTTTCGCCTTAATACAGACTCGCACAGCCTCGACCGCGTAGCTCTCGGCGGCAATGCTTTCTATGTCCGTGCTCTTATGGCTCAGAACGATAAGCTGCTCATGGGCACAGATCATGGTTTGTATGCTTATAGCCTCAACGAGAGTTCGCTCACTCGTATCGACGAGCACGCTATGGGTTCCACATCACTCAGCGACGATTGCATCAACGATATTCTGACCTCAGACGACGGCACCCTTTGGGTGTTGACTGAGCGGGGAGGTGTTAATTCACAACCTGCTATCCCTCATGGCTTTGAGATAATTGCGTTGCCGGACTCTAATCGTAACCTTCGCAACCAGGTGCGGGCACTTTGCACCACAGGCGACGGCCGCATATGGGTTGGTACCGATGTCGGCCTCTATGTTTGCGAACCTGGTTCCACGCTTTGTCATCAACCTTCGATACTCTCGTCAAATATCAGTGAAGTGAGTGCCCTCATGGAGGATGCCGATGACTTGTGGATAGGTACCCAGAAAGCAGGACTATACGTTATGAATATGCGCACTGGAGCCCTGCGCCATTATACCTACTCTGCCGACCGCCCTTATACCATAGCTTCTAACGAGGTATACAGTCTGCTTCGCACTGCAGGCGGCGACATATATGTAGGCACCAGCTGGGGACTCCGCCTCTACGACCGCAAACAAGACCATTTCATGTTCTTCTCTGAGATAAGCTCCATGACGGGTATCACCGACATGGTCGAGGATAAAAGCGGTAATATATGGGCTGGTACCGACGGTCACGGCCTTCTCGTCAAACGTGGTGCCTCGATAGGATTTCAAGCCTATTTCTCCAATAGCGACGATAGTCGTTCTCTACCAGCCAATGCCATTACCAGCGTAGCCTGCGACAGCAGAGGCACGGTGTGGGTAGCTACCAAGGGCGGCGGTCTTTGTACCTACGCTCCAGCCACCGATGATTTTGAACGCTACGGCACAGCCGATTCCCCGCTCCAACACGAACAGATATACTTTATTCAGGAGGATGCCGACCGCAATATATGGCTCGGCACCGACTACGGCTTAGCACGCATTGGTCACAATGGAACCCCGCAGGTCACATACATTCACCTTTCCCAGCAGGAACGCCGCGAGCAGAACCCTTGGAATGCCAACTGCTTCACTGCCGACGGTCATCTCTTAGCAGGAGTAGGCGGCGAATTAGTGCGTGTAACGCCCTCTAAGGCCACCGCGGTGGATGCTCGCCGACCAGTTTACATCAGCGGTATCAGCTTCCCCAATATTGACGATAGTCAGGCGGAACTCAAACGTCTCGGACTCGACCACCAACTCTACGTCACTGAGGCGATAAGCCTTCCGTTCAACGATAACCATTTCACTCTCCACTTCGCCTCGCCACGTTTCAGCAGCCGTAATTTAGTGCGCTACGAATACATGATGGACGGCTTCGACAAGACTTGGGCGAGAGGCTCGGCAGGAATTGAGGCTACCTATTCTAATCTGCCGCCCGGAACCTACACCTTCCTTTTGCGCGAGGCAGGCGAAGAAGATCCCGAACGCGTGGCTCGCCTACGCATTACAGTGCTGTCGCCATGGTATCGCACGCCTTGGGCCTATGCTTTCTATGCCCTTGTCGTAGCTGCTCTGGCCTATCTCTTTTTCAGTCGTGCACAGCGTAAGCTGCGCCGCTCCTACGAAGCACAGATGGAGGAGTACAAACTGCGGCAGGAGAAGGATAACTTCCAGTCGAAAATCAATTTCTTCATCAACCTTGTTCACGAGATACGCACACCGCTGAGCCTCATCAACCTGCCGCTCGAACAGATGGAGGATAGCAACCTCACCGACGAAGACCGCAACCACGTACATGCCATCCGTCGCAATACCAACTATCTGCTCGGCATCACTAACCAGTTGCTTGATTTCCAAAAGGTGGAGAGTGGCGGCACCATACAGTTGCACCTCACTAATTGTGAAGTGGCGGCTCTGCTCGATGGCATTTACCGACAGTTCAAAGACCCGATGAAGGTGCAGGGACTCTCGTTGCAACTGCAGCTGCCGCCTACGCCTCTCACCACCACCCTCGACCGCGACAAAGTGTCGAAAGTGCTGATGAATCTGCTTGGCAACGCACTCAAGTACGCCCGTTCTGAGGTTATCATGCGTCTCGAACAGACCGACGACGAACACTTCGCCATATCAATCATCGACGACGGCCCGGGTATACCTGAGTCTGAACGGCCGCGTATCTTCGACGTGTACTATCAGATTGCTGGCGATGCTACGGCGGCACACCTCGGCACAGGCCTCGGACTGTCCTATGCCAAGATGTTGGCAACGGCCCACGGAGGCGACATCACTTACGCTGACGCAGTAGGCGGAGGTTCCAATTTCACATTGTCGCTGCCCATACGTCAGGATGAGACCGATACGTCAGATCTCAAGACGCCCTTAGATGAAGGCTCCGAGATGGCGGAAAATGCAAATAATGCCGATTCCATCGAATCAAAACGTTCTTTCCGCATACTTCTGGTCGAGGACAACGACGAGCTCTTGCGTGCTACGGCCGACGGACTTCGCAAGTGGTTCCACGTCATGAAAGCACATGATGGCGTGGAAGCACTCGACATTCTTCACCACCACGATATGGATGTTGTAGTCTCCGACGTGATGATGCCTCGCATGGATGGCAACGAACTCTGCCGACATCTCAAGTCGGATATCAACTACTCTCATATGCCCGTTATCCTGCTTACTGCCAAGACCACGGTAGAGGCCAAACTTGAAGGTATGCAGAGCGGAGCCGATATCTACCTCGAGAAGCCATTCTCGATGAAGCAACTGCATCTTCAAATCACGAGCCTTCTGCGTATGCGCCAAAGATTCTATGAACGCATGCGTCAAGTAGATGGTGCCGAGGCAGCCGTGAGCGGCGATACAGACTTCGGACTCAACCAGCAGGACATCCAGTTCATGGAGCGTCTGCAGGAACTTGTGCGTAAGAATATGCGCGACGAGGAGTTCTCCATCGATGTGCTCGCAGAGCAGATGAATATGAGCCGAAGCAGTTTCTACCGCAAGATAAAAGCCCTCACCGACATGACGCCCGTCGACTACATGAAGACACAGCGTCTGGAGCGTGCGGCCCAGCTGTTGCGCCAAGGACAACGCATTATCGAGGTTGCTGATCAGGTGGGCTTTACGTCCAGTTCCTACTTTGCAAAATGTTTCCGTGCCAAGTACGGCGTGCTGCCCAAGGATTATCTCACCTCGCTGCACGACGCCTCAGCCAATGCGGACGAGGCGGTTTCGAGCGATGAATCGGCAGACTAAAGGACCCGGAAAACTTGTTTTTTCCTAAATATTCAAGGCTCATCCGGCCCTTTTGATAATTATTTTCTGCTTGAAAATGCAATAAAACCTTCACGCACACGTTATATAATTAATGAGTAACGCACTGCATAGGATGTTGTGGGGCGTGGCTTTGGCGGCCACGCTGGTTGTTGTGTTGTCGGGTTGCAATGCAGAGAATGCCCTGAAGAAGGGTGACCAATACTACGCTTTGGGCGAGTATTTCGATGCTGCCGCCGAATACAAGACAGCCTATGGCAAGACGCCTATGCGTCAGCGTGATAAACGAGGCGAGCGAGCCCTTAAGATGGCCGATTGCTACCAACGAATTAATTACACGGCAAAAGCCGTCGGTGCTTACAACAACGGTATACGTTATACCGAAAAGGCAATGGCTGACCGCAAGAAGGCGCTGGAGGCCAGCAGCCAGAAGAAAGGGAACGCCAACAAGAAAACCAAGAAGAAAAGTAAGAAGGGCGGCAAGAAAGGCAGTGCCGATGATGAGGCCTTTGAGCTTGAAGCTCCTGATGTAGAGCTTAATCCCCTTGACTCAGCGGCTGAGGCTACCATCCTTAATGCCACTTTACAACTGGCCCGTCTGCAGCACAAAACAGGCGACTACAAAAATGCTATTAAGAACTACGAGCGTTACATAGCGGATGCGCAGGTAATGTACCCGTTGTACCCTTCGGTATGTACGCCCCAGAACGATACGCTCGCCACCAACGGACTCATCGGAGCCCGTGCAGCAGCCAATATGAAGAAGCGCGGCTCGCTCTACACCATAAAGAAAGAGCCGGCTCTCAATTCACGCCGTTCTGATTTCTCACCGGCCCTCTTCGGCGACGACTGGGACCAACTCTACTGGACCAGCACGCGACCGCAGGCCACAGGCGATGACCTCAGTGGCATCACGGGCACAAAATACGCCGATGTCTTCCGGACGAAGAAGGACGACAAAGGCAAGTGGCAGACTCCGGAGCCTGTCGAAGGTGAATTGAACAGCGAACAGGAAGAGGGCGTAGTATGTTTCTCGCCCGACGGTAAGACGATGTACATCACACGTTGCACCTCAGATCCCGATTATCCTCGCTACGCACAGATTTTCACGTCGAACCGTTCAGATGCTTCGTGGTCCAAACCTCAGGAACTGCGTATCTCGCGTGACACGCTTTCGGCTTATGCCCATCCTGCCGTTTCGCCTGATGGTCATTGGCTATATTTCGTGAGCGATATGCCTGGAGGTCATGGCGGAAAGGACATCTGGCGCATAGCTATGGAGGGTAAGACGCTGGGCGGCGTGGAATGTCTGCCGGCGCCTATCAACACACCGGGCGATGAGATGTTCCCGACGTTCCGTCCCAATGGCGACCTTTACTTCTCTTCCGACGGTCACCCTGGTATGGGAGGCCTCGATCTCTACTGTGCAGAACAGGACAGTGTGACGCACGAGTGGACCATACGAAACTTGGGCTATCCCATGAACTCAGCAGGCGATGACTTCGGCATGACGTTCGAAGGTCCGCACAACCGCGGCTTCTTTGCCACTAATCGCGGTGATGCCCGCGGATGGGACCATATTATGAGTTTCGAATGTCCAGAGATAGAACAGACCGTGCGCGGCTGGGTTTACGAGAAGGATGGTTATGAGTTGCCTGAAGGTCTGGTCTACATGATTGGCGACGACGGCACAAACCAGAAACTGAGCGTTCGTGGCGACGGTTCCTTCGTGGCTACCGTTCAGCCTCACGTCAACTATATCTTCCTCGGAACCTGCAAGGGTTACCTGAACCATGTGGAACAGATCTCGATAGACACGTCATCGGTGAGCTTGGAACATGTCCTGCAGTTCCCCTTGGCCTCGATCACGGCACCGGTTTTGGTGAGAAACGTGTTCTATGAGTTCGACAGTGCAGCCCTTACCGACGACAGCACCGAGGCACTCGACAGCCTCACGGCCTTGCTCAACGAGAATCCCAATGTAACTATAGAGCTCAGCAGCCACTGCGACTACCGCGGCAACGACCAGTACAACGAACGCCTCTCGCAGCGACGTGCAGAGAGCGTGGTGCGTTACCTCATAGACCATGGCATTGCAGCCGACCGTCTCACGCCCAAGGGTTATGGCGAGAGCCGCCCGAAGGTGGTCAAGCTTCGCATTGCCGAGCAGTATGAGTTCCTGCATGAAGGCGACACGCTGACCGAGGCATATATCAAAGCTCTCCCCAACGACAGCATGCAGGAAGCCTGCAACGCCCTGAACCGCCGCACAGAGTTCCGCGTGCTACGCACTACCTATGGCCTCTTCGAACAACTGAAGCAGCAGTCGGCAAAGAATGCAGAGGACAAGCAATCGGCAGAGGGCGCTCCGGAGTCCGATGACAAGCAGGAGCAAGACGACGACCAAACGGACAATGCCACGGCTCCAGCTCGCGACGATGATGAGCCTGACGAAGCCGATGATATCGATGATTTCTTGTATTAGCAGACCTCTAAGCAATCTTTTTTGCACTCGGTCTGCTCTTTTTTTGCCCCTTAACCAACTTTTTTTGCCCTTTTTCTGAAAAAAAACTCTATTCCCTAATCTCTAATCCCTAATCTTTTATTACCTTTGCGCCCGTCAAACCAATCCATCATTACGAAATGGACGATTATCATCAACGTAACAACATGAATTAGGCTCCCGGAAGCACGTGCGTCGCATAGCAGGCTTCAGGCGAGAGCCTCTAAACCTTTCTTTCCTACTATGCGAACATTCTGGAACACTAATCATGGTCTGCATACGTTGGACCAGTGGACGCCCAACTGCTGGGTGCAAGTGACCTGCCCCACACAGGACGATGCCCGTTACCTACAAGACGAACTTCACATCCCCGATTACTTCCTCGACGATATCGCCGATACGGAAGAGCGTGCCCGTTACGACTACGACGACGGCTGGATACTCATTATCCTGCGTATACCATATGTCAAGGAAGTGAAGTCGCGGACACCGTATACCACTATTCCTCTGGGTATTATCCTCAAGGATGAGGTCTGCATCACCGTTTGCAATTTCGAGACCAACCTGATGATTGACTTCGTGACCTATCAGCAGCGGCGCGGCGTAGGCTTTACCGACTCGGTGGACATGGTATTTCGCCTGTTCCTGAGCACGGCCGTATGGTACCTCAAGCGCCTGAAGCAAATCAATGCCCGCATCGAAGCAGCCAAGCTTCACTTGGACCGTAAGGTGGATAATGTGGACCTCATAGCGCTCTCGCGCCTGCAGGACTCGCTGACATACTTTGCCACATCTATCCGAGGCAACGAGACATTGCTCTCGAAGCTGAAGTTCAAACTGCCTGTCGACGAACTCGATGCCGACCTCATCGAGGACGTCAGCATTGAGATGAACCAGGCACGTGAGATGACTGGTATCTACTCCAACATCCTTGAGTCCACTATGGACACCTATGCCAACATCATCAACAATAACATGTCTACGGTCATGAAGACGCTCACGCTCGTCAGCATGTTCCTCATGGTGCCAACGTTGGTGGCAAGCTTCTTCGGCATGAACCTCATCAACGGCATGGAGACACGCCCGATAGGTTTCCCCCTGGCTCTCGTCATCTCCCTCCTGCTCACATTCTTCTTCTGGTGGTATGCGAGGCGCAAGGCTTGGATCTGATTTCACACGACCGGTCGTATCAGGCGATACGACCGGTCATCTTTGTTGATACGTCCGGTCGTGTAGGCCGATACGTCCGTATGTATTTTTTTATACCTCTGTATGCTGAGCCTCATAACGTTGTGGAAAGGTGTGCTAATCAGCGAATAATCAGCGCAAAGGTGAAATATTCTCGAATAATTTTGGCTGTTTAAAAGATTTTACTTTTATTTGCAAGCCTTTTGGCATAATAATCTTAGTATTAAGCTTCTTAAAACTTAAGCAACATGAACGAAAACGAGAAACTGCAGGAAGTGCCCGAAGTGGAGAACAACGCTGCAGAAGCTAATGTGGAGTCTGCGCCTCAAACCGAAACGACGCAGAACGTAGAGATCCAAGAAACACCCGCACCAGCAGCGGAGGAAACCGCCGCTGAAGAACCCCAGGCACCCGCCGAGGAGCCCGAGGCTGCTGAACCTGTAGCCGAAGAGCCCGTGGCCGACGAGCCTGCTGAAGCACCTGCCGAAGAAGCACAGCCTGAGGCTGCTGCCGCTGAAGAGCCAGCCGCTGAAGAGCCCGCTGCTGAAATAGAAGAGCCTGCCGCTCCAGCTGAGGAACCCGCTGCAGCTGCTGAGGAGCCCACCCGTACTATCTACGAGACCAAGGAACAGGTAGTGGAGCGTCTCAAGGAAATCGAGGAGGAAGGCACAGGTGGCGACAAGAGTGAGCTCGACCTGCTGAAGCAAGTGTTCTACAAACTACATCGTGCTGCACAGGCTGCAGCCCTCAACGCCTTTGTCGAAGCCGGTGGTAAAGTCGACGAATGGCGTGCTCAGATTGATGGCGCCGAAGAGAATTTCAAGGCTTCCATGGCTGCTATACGTCAGCGTCGTGCCGAGATAGCTGAGAATATCGAACATCAGAAAACTGAAAATCTCACTAAGAAACAGGCCATCATCGATCGCATCAAGGAACTGGCAACGTCGCCCGAAGAGGCTAATGCGCACTTCGACGAGTTCAAGCAGCTGCAGGCGCAGTGGCGTGAGACAGGTGCCGTGCCGGCAGAGAAAGCCACCGAGATATGGAAAAACTATCAGCTCTACGTAGAGCAGTTCTACGACCTGCTGAAACTAAATAGCGAAGCGCGTGAGTACGACTTCAAGAAGAACCTCAGCGCTAAGGAACACCTCATCGAACTGGCCGAGAAGCTGGCCGACGAAGAGGATGTGATTGCGGCCTTCAACAAGCTGCAAGGTTTGCATGCTGAGTACAAGGAGATAGGCCCCGTGGCCAAGGAACTCCGCGACCAGGTGTGGGAGCGTTTCAAGGCTGCCTCCACAGTGATTAACAAACGTCATCAGGAGCACTTCGAGGGCATCAAGGCTCGCGAGGAAGAAAACCTCCAGAAGAAGACAGCTTTGTGCGAGCGCGTTGAGGACATTCGTATCGACGAACTGACATCCTTTGCCGCTTGGGAGGAGAAGACCAAGGAGGTGCTTGAGGCTCAGGCCGAATGGAAGACCATCGGTTTCGCAAGCCATAAGCAGAACACCCTCATCTTCGACCGCTTCCGTGCCGCTTGCGATCAGTTCTTCACCGCCAAGGCTGAGTACTATCGCACCATCAAGGACGAGCAAAACGATAACCTCGAGAAGAAGCGTAAGCTTGTAGAGGAGGCCGAAGCTCTGCAGGATAGCACCGAATGGCGCAAGACCACCGATAAGCTTATCGAACTGCAGAAGCAGTGGAAGACCATCGGCGCCGTGCCTCGTAAGTACAGCGAGCAGCTGTGGAAGCGTTTCACTGAGGCCTGCGACAAATTCTTCGTGGCTAAGAACGAGGCAACTGCCGACCAGCGTGCCGAGGAGAAGCAGAACCTCGAGGAGAAGAAGAGCATTATCGAGCAGTTGCGCCAACTGGCCGCTGACGCTACAAATGCTACCATTGACCACGTCAAGGAGCTGCAAGCCAAGTGGAACGAAGTAGGTCATGTGCCCTTCCGCGACAAGGATAAGCTCTATAAGGAATATCGTGCTGTGGCCGACGAATTGTACAAACAGTTCGGAGCTTCGCAGGCACGCCGTCGCCTCGAGGGCTTCCAGAAGAGCGTACGTCAGGCTGTAGCCAAGGGCGAGAGCACTCTCGGCCGCGAGCGTGAGCGCCTGCAGCGCATCTTCGAAGCTCGAAAGGCTGAGTTCCAGACCTACGAGAACAACCTCAACTTCCTGAATGCCACATCCAAGGATGGCAACTCGCTCGTAGCCGAGATGAACAAGAAGGTCGAGAAGCTGCGCGAGGAACTCGATCTGCTCGCAGGCAAGATCAAGGCCGTGGAAGCTGAGATGCGTGCTCCCAAGAAGGAAGAGGCAGCAGCTGATGCTGCCGCTACGGAGAAGCCCGCTGAGGAAACTCCTCAGGCCGACGAATAATAAATTTCCGACCAATCGTACAAAAAGAGCGCCCTGCAGTTTGCAAGGCGCTCATTTTTTATGTCTATCTTTGCAGCCGCTTTGGTCGTATCCATTGAATACAGTAGCTTAAACAACAAGTAATAAGACACATAAGATGAAATCAAAACACTTAATTCTCATAGCTGCCGCGCTCGTCATGTGTGCTTGCAAGCAGAAAAATGAGCCGAGGGAGAAGGCCCCGATACGAGTTAAAACGGAAGTGGTGGCCGCAGGCATTGCCGAAGGGCTGCGCACTTACGTAGGCGTGGTGGAGGAGGCTGAGGCCACTGCCGTCAGTTTTACCTCTATGGGCACCGTGAAGCGTGTCTATGTCAGCGAAGGTCAGCGCATAGGTCGTGGCCAGCTGATAGCTGAGATCGACGATACCCAGGCTCGCAACGTCGTTGCCAGCTCGCAAGCTGCCGTGACACAGGCCGAGGATGCCCTGCAGCGCTACAGTCTGTTGCACGAACGAGGTTCTATGCCTGAGTCGCAGTGGGTAGAAGTGCAGAGCAAGGTCACACAGGCCCGCTCGCAGTTGGCACTGGCCAAGAAGAATCTGGCCGATTGTCGGCTGACGGCTCCTGTCAGTGGCATCATAGGCCGTAAGAACGTCAATGCAGGCGAGACCGCCATGCCTTCACAGGCCGTAGTGACCATTCTCGATGTCGGCAGCGTGAAGGTGAAATTCTCTGTTCCCGAGGCTGAGATGCAGGCCATCAATGCTCATACGCCCTCTATTGTCACCGTTGATGCCATCGGACGTTCGTTTGCCGGTGGCCGTATGGAGAAAGGTGTGCAGGCCGACGCCTTGACGCATACCTATGATGTTCGTGTTCGTATAAACAACAGCGGCAGGGCCTTATTGCCGGGAATGGTGGCCAGCGTGGCTATCGGTCAGGATTCATCAGCACCTGCGACCAGTGTAGCCGGGCAAGCATCCGCTCAAGGTGCTGTCACAGTGCCCTTGCGTGCTGTACAGCGTCGTCCCGACGGTTCCCTTTTCGTGTGGTCTGTCGACAAGGACAGCCGCGCCCACCGCATAGCGGTTGAGATAGGTTCCTCCATCGGCAACGGTGTAGAAATCCTCAGTGGCCTGTCGGCTGGCGACCGTTTCGTGGTCGAGGGTTATCAGAAAATCAGCGAAGGTTCGAAAGTCGTCTATTGATCTGTATATGGAAAAGAAACTAAATTGGATGGCTTGGCCGCTCGAGCATTATAGGATATCGCTCCTCATAGTGGCTGTCTTCTTCGGCCTCGGCATCTTTGGGATGTATGTGATGCCGAAGGATGAGTTCCCGCCCTTCGTCATACGTCAAGGTGTAGTCATAGCCGTATATCCTGGGGCTACGAGCGAGGAGGTGGAGCAGCAGGTTACGCGCCCGCTGGAGCGTTTTTTGTTCACTTATGGAGAGGTGAAACGTGCTAAGACAACTTCAACGTCGCAGAATGGAATGGCAATGGTGCTGGTTCACCTAAACGACGATGTCAACAACAAGGACGAGGTGTGGAGCAAGATAAAGCACGGCCTGGCGATGTTCAAGCAGAGCCTGCCGAAAGGCGTCGTAGCACTTGTCGCCAACGATGATTTCGGCAACACTTCGGCCTTGCTGATTGCCATTGAGAGCCCTGAACGCAGCTATCGCGAGTTGCAGGGCTACAGCGACCGCCTGAGCGACCGCCTGCGGCAGATCCCGTCGGTAGCCAATGTGCGTCAATATGGCGAACAGAAAGAGCAGATAAGCCTCTACGTAGACCGTCAGCGCCTCGAAGCTTTTGGCCTAGGACAGACAACGATAATGAGTGCCCTGCAGGCTGAAGGGCTTACTACATTGGCCGGTTCGCTCGTGAGCGACCACAACCAGACGCTCATCCACATTGAACCTACGCAGAACAGTGAGCAGGAGATTGCCGACATGATCCTCTTCAGCGATCCGTCGACGGGTAAGACCGTGCGTGTGAGGGATATTGCCGATGTGCGTCGCGAGTACGACCTCAGCGACAGCTACATCATGCAGAACGGTCATCCGTGTCTGTTGCTCTCACTCGAGATGAACGAGGGTAACAACATCATGGCCTATGGCGACGAGGTGGACAAGGTTATTGACGAGTTCCGCTTCGATGAATTGCCTGATGACGTCGTCATAACGCGTATCGCAGACCTTCCCAAAGTGGTGGGCGACAGCATTCGCGACTTCCTTCGCGACCTCCTGTTGTCGATGGCTGTCATCATCTTGGTGATGATGGTTCTCTTCCCCCTGCGCTCGGCTATCGTGGCTGCTATCACCATCCCGCTGAGCACATTCATCAGCGTGGCTTTCATGTACTTTGCGCAGATTCCCTTGAACATTGTCACGCTGGCCGGCTTGATAGTGGTTCTGGGTATGATTGTCGACAATAGTATCGTGGTCATCGACGGCTATCTCGAATATGTAGGCAAGGGCGAGCACCCAAAAGATGCCGCCATCCACTCCGTGAAGCAGTATTTCATGCCCATGGCTCTCGCCACGGTGTGCATCTGTGCCATCTTCTTTCCGTTCCTGCTGACCTTCCGCGGCGCCTTCCTCGATGCCGTAGGCGATTTCCCCTGGACAATAACAATTAACCTCATGGTCTCGCTGGCCATCGCCGTGGCCGTGATACCTTTCCTCTGCGTGAAGATTATAGGTGTGCCGAAGGCCAAGAAAGGCGAGCGACTTACCGATAAGGTGCAGAAGTTCTACGACCGTGTGCTGGCCTGGACGTTCCGCCGTCCTTACCTCACTATGACTTTGGGCGTGCTGTCGATAGTGCTTACCATGCTTATTGTGCCCTTCCTTAAGATACGTCTCTTCCCCTTCTGCGACCGCGATCAGTTTGCCGTAGAGATATTCCTACCCGATGGCAAGGGCCTTGCCGATACACGTCTGGTGGCCGACTCGGTTTACTCTGCCATGGCCTCCGACGAGCGCATCACGGGCATCACGTCATTCATAGGTTGTTCGTCGCCGCGTTTCCAGGTATGCTATGCTCCGCAGATGGCGGGCCGCAACTTCGCTCAGTTCATCGTCAACACCACATCGCAGCAGGCCACGCTCGATCTCCTTGCCGACTATCAGCCTCGCCTGAGCGAGGCTTTCCCTGAGGCTTATGTCAAGTTCAAGCGCCTCGACCTCCTCGAGGTGCCAGAATTGGAGTACCGTTTCTATGGCGACGATGTCGATTCGCTTCATGAAGCTGCCGAACGCATGATGGAAAAGATGCGCCAAGTGCCCGAACTGGAATGGGTGCACTCCGATTTCCTGCAGCCTTTCCCCCTCATCAACGTAGAACTTGACCCCGTAGCTGCCGCACAGTTGGGTATAAATCGCGCTACAGCAGCACTGGCTTTGGCAGCGTCCACGTCAGACCTCAATGTCGGCAGTATCTGGGAAGACGACTACGAATTACCTATTGTCGTCAAGGACACGCTCGCGCTGTCCGTTGCCGATGTCGAGAACCTCGGCATCTTCTCGCCACAGGCAGCAGCAAGTGCTGCCCTGGGTTCGCAGTTGTCAGCTCTGGGCGTGCCATCGTCCACTCAAAGCACCGTTGCCCTGCGTCAAGTGGCTCATGTGAAGCCGCGTTGGAGCGAGAGTCGCATCATGCACCGTGCCGGCGAGCGATGCCTCACGGTGACGGCCGAATTTGCCCGTGGCACTTATGCCGCACCGATTGAACAACAGCTCGCTCGCACCTTGGCCGATATCGACTTACCCGAAGGCGTGCGTACCGAGGTGGGCGGCGAACTGGAGTACAACGATGAGAACATGCCTATGATCTACAATGGTATCATCATTGCCATGATCATCATTTTCTTCTTCATTCTCTTCAACTTCAAGCGCTTCGGCATCACATTCCTATGCATGGCCGCCCTCGGTCTGATGGTACCTGGTGCCTTGATAGGGCTTGGGTTGATGAATAAGATGCTTGGCCTCACGAGCATCTTCGGCCTCATCACGCTGATGGGCATCATCATGCGCAATGAGATTCTCATCTTCGAACACGCCGATGGGCTCATGGATCGTTTCCATGCCGAACATCCACAGCCTGCTGCGCCTACGGCAGAGCAGCGCGAGGCTTACCATAAAGCTTATAATAAAGCCATACGCGAAGCTTCGTATGATGCCGGTCATCGACGCATGGTGCCCATCTTCCTCACCACCGCTACCACCGCCGTCGGCGTCATTCCTATGATCATCGCAGGCTCATCGTTCTGGATGCCCGTGGGCGTAACCATCTTCGCCGGAGGCATCGGCACCCTGATTCTCGTTGTCACTGTGCTGCCAGTAGTTTATTGGAAACTAAGTGTCAAGAAATAGGGGGAAACTAAAAGAATGAAGAATTAATAATGAAGAATGAAAATGAAAAGGGTTTATCATCTGTTATTTATTATTTATTTATCCTTTAGCTCCGCAGGGGCGCAGGCTCAGTCCGGCCTGCTTACCCTCCAGCAGCTTAAGGACTCTGCCCTTCACAACAATATCGCCATACGTTCGGCCCGTCTCGATATCGAAGCGGCTCGCGAGCAACGGCGCGAGGCATTCACAAACTATTTCCCTAACGTCAGCGGAACGGCTCTTTGGTTTAATGCCAACAAGTCGATGGCAAAGATGGATATAGATCCATCGGAGTTTATCACTCCCGAACTGGGCGCTACCCTTGCACAGATGCTCCCTATGGAGGCGCTCGTGGCGCTGCAGAGCCCTATGACAATGACGATGATGAAGAATGGTACCATAGCGGGTGTTGAGGCTATTCTGCCTGTCTTTTCCGGCGGACAAATCATCAACGGCAACCGTCTGGCCCGTCTTGGCGAGGAGGTAAGCCGTCTGCAACTGCAACTCTCAGAGAAAGATGTCGAAGCCCAGACCGAACAGTACTATTGGCAACTGGTATCGATGCATGAGAAAGAGCGCACCCTTGATGCCGTTGATGCCTTGTTGGCTGATGCCGAGAAGGATGCACGCACAGCTGTTGAGGCTGGCGTTGCCTTGCGCAATGACCTCTTGCAGGTGCAGCTGCGACAAAACGATATCGCTGCCCAGCGTCTGAAGCTTGCCAACGGTCGCGCACTCGTCAAGTTGCTTCTGGGGCAGTTCTGCGGTCTCACTCCATCAGCCACAGCAGCTGGAAGCAATACCTATGTCTTCGAAGTGGCAGAACCTGATATGCAAACTTCTGCAGCAACTGCTGCCGTCGATGGCGGAGCAGGCATCAACACATTACCTGAATACCAGCTCTTGGAGAAGAATGTTGAGGCTTCGCGTCTGCAGTATAAGATGGAACTGGGCAAACGATTACCATCAGTGGCCATAGGTGCAGGCTACAATTTCCATAACCTCCTCGACAACAACCGCTCATTTGCCATGGTCTTCGCCACGGCCTCAGTGCCTATCACCGATTGGTGGGGAGGCAGTCATGCTATGAAACGCAAGAAGATAGAACGGCAGAAAGCACAGGAGCAGCTCGCTGATAATGCCGCCATGCTCGAGATAAGGGCGCAGAAAGCACTCAACGACGTAGTGGAGGCGCAGAGCCAACTAGCATTAGCAGAGAAAAGCATCGAGCAAGCCGACGAGAACTTGCGCATACACAACGACACCTACCATGCCGGCACCTCCACGATGAACGACCTCCTCGAGGCACAGCTCCTGCTGCAGCAGGCCCGCGACAAGCGTACCGATGCCTACATAGCCCTGCAAACCGCCCTCCTCGCCTATCGTCAGGCTACAGGCCTTTAGGCCCTTCCTCTTCTGCTATAAACATACAACTTGCAGAACATTCGTCTTTTGCTTCGCAGATACCAACGCGCAGACATTCGTCTTTACTCCTTTAACTTCTTTATCTTCCCCAAAAAAACGACAACTTCCAAGCAAGCAGAGCTTGCGAAAGTTAAATCATTTATATAAAAAGTACTTCCCGGCCATGAAATAAGAAATTTCCAGCTACGATGTACTCCCTACAGGTTGGTGAAAACTGGTCTTCTACGGTTATATGCTCATGGCCTGCCAGAATGCAACGCAGTAGGGGCTCACCATGCAGATACTTGATGAAATCACGCGTCACAGGGTCTTCTCTCTGGCGTTTGTAGTCACCGCTCGGCTTTGGGAGCTCTCGATAGGTCAGCTGTCCTTTATCGGTCCAGAAACGGACGGTGGCGCGCCAAATGTTGTCAGTAAAGAAAGGAACGTGCATACATAAGACTATGGGCAGCCCTTTGGCTACTTCCTTGTGGAAGCGTTCAACCTGAGCTTCTGTCACGTATCCGTAAACATCATCGAGGGTGACGAAGTTGACGCCGCGGACTACCTGACTGCTCAGGGAAATATTGAAAGGATACACGTCCTGAAGGATGTCGCGTGTATTGTCTTTATATGCTTCACTCTTTTCCTCCTTGGGCTCGCTAAGCCACATATCCGTACTGAACTCATGATTGCCCATGGAACCAATGATACCCTCGCCAAAGTATTTCTTAACAAGGTCGAAGTTTGCTTCACTCTGCCAGTCTATGAGGTCGCCGGTATGAACCACATAGTCTACGTGCTGTTTTGCCCATGCCAGCGTGTCGCGTAGGGCCTCCTCCTGGCGGCCTCCGAAAGTGGTGGTACGGTTGCTATGAAGCTTTTGTTTCTTCTCGTTCTCATGGTCATATGCTGCAGTGAGATGAGTATCTGAAATGTGTAGGACAGAGAAAGGCTTCTCCAGTCCTATCTCCACCGTGGCATAGCTCAGCGACAGACGTTCAAACCCTCCACGATTGGGAAATACAGCAGGATTGTCCTCAGCCAGTGCTGGCAGCTGGGAGGTGGCTATTAGCGCTCCAGCCCCTGCCATACGTTTAATGAATGTTCTTCTGTCTATCATACATCATTTGTGTTCTGTGTTATTTCCTGACCTTCGATGATGTAAAAGCCGGCTTCTGAGGGATGGTCGAGCACCATACTCTTGGGATCTTCCTTTGTCAGCAGCCAAGTCATCCAGATGTCACCAGCTGCTGCCGAGATGAAAAAGATGCCCCACGCGAGCAGCGGCAGACAGCCTACGCACAGGGCGATGATTGACGGGGCAAT
This sequence comes from Bacteroidaceae bacterium, assembly GCA_016286165.1. Taxonomy (GTDB): domain Bacteria; phylum Bacteroidota; class Bacteroidia; order Bacteroidales; family Bacteroidaceae; genus Physcousia. Next base: position 118,608 of record JAEESE010000003.1, read on the forward strand.
GCCTAAAATGACACATGGCATCATAGCTCCCATCATATAACCACGGATATGCAACGGCTCGTCGCAGTGGCAATAAGGAGTCAGCAATTTCCACATGACACCGAAGCTGATGCTCTTCCAGCCGCTCTTGGCATAGCAGGCCCAAGTGGCGCCATGAATCAGCTCATGTACCACAATGCCTACGAACATGGCTACTAAGGCCACCAACCATTGTGCCTTTGTTCCGAGGATCTCCATTGCAGGCTTGCGCCCGCCCCAAATAAAGAAAAACGGCACCATCAGCACCACAGCCGAGACTATCATGATGACTACGGCAAAGATATTCGCCTTGCCGATATCTATCGCTACTTTTCTACCTTGTTCCATATTTGTTATTATTCAGGGGGTTCAACATGCAATCATGGTTAATAGTATTCGGCAGGTTCATCGTAAAATGAAACTTTAGGTATGTTTAGTTGGTTTCTGCCGCAAAGATATGTCGTTTTATCTTTCTGACAAATAAAAACTTGTTATTTAATTACGTTTTCATCTATTTTGATCTAAGAGGCAGGGATGAATGAGAAATTTGGGGATAAATTGGAGTGAAGGCAAAGTGGAGGCTACGGGAACAGCCTCCACTGGGTGTAATATGCAGTGTTATAATCGGTTAGCTGGCAAAAACAGGCAAAAAGTGGAAGCAAGGGTGATATTCATAAAATTTTTATGCTATTATACCCTTGATTGTGCCCTCTAAAAAAGCTACCATTGACAATCAATCACTTACAGTGAAGTGTGAAGTCAATTTTGAAAAACATTTTTATTTTCGACTTCTCACCACTATACATAAGACTATGGTTAGCCTTGTGGCAGCAAGGAGAAAGAAATGATGGAAGTGTTCAGAGGGGGAGGCAGATTACCCCTTCCGCTCGAAATCAACAAAGGTATATGCGAAGGCATGACGCTCGTCGGTGACGTGACGTTCTTCGTTGGTAGCTTCCCAGTCGAGCGGATTGAGCCAGGGGAAGAAGGCATCGGCATGGGCGGGCGTATCGTGGACTATGGTCAGGCACAGGCGGTCGGCCATCGGCAGAGCCTCGCGATAGACGCTGGCACCGCCTATGATGAACACCTTCTCACCTTCGGAGCATGAGGCCAGGGCTTCGTTCAGCGAAGCATAAACCTCGATGTCTGGAGCGATGAAATGGGCGTTTTTTGAAAGAACGACGTTCCGGCGGTTGGGCAGGGCGCCTTTGGGAAGCGACTCGAAGGTGCGGCGGCCCATGATGATGGTATGGCCCGTGGTGAGTGCCTTGAACCGCTTGAGGTCGTTGGGCAGCCAATATAACAATTTATTCTCGTAGCCTATGGCTCCATTCTCGGCTACGGCGGAGATGAGGGACAACACTGTTGAGTTAAGAGTTAATAGTTAAGGGCCTCTCTCCCCGCTCTCCCCTGTTAGGGAGAGGGCCTCGCTTCGCTCGAAGAGCGGCGCAGCGCCGAGAGAAGAGTTAAGAGTGAATAGTTAAGAGTTAATAGTGGGTAGTGGGTAGTTAAGAGTTAATAGTTAATAGTTAGGATTTGAGAGTTCTTGAAGTGTCAAGCGTCGCAAGCGCCGAGCGAAGAGGTGAGGGTACCTGAGCATAGTGAGAAAAAGCAACATCTAACCGTTGCGAAGCAACTCTAACCGTCGCGAAGCGACCTCACCGCCAGCTTAGCTGGCTCTCGCCCCGCCATTTACACCGCCACCTCTGCCTTGATATGGGGCCAGGGGTCGTAGCCTTCGAGTTGGAAATCTTCGTAGCGGAAGGCGAAAAGGTCGTGGATGTCGGGGTTTATAAGCATGCGGGGCAGGGGACGTGGTGTGCGCGTCAGCTGTAGCTGTGCCTGTTCGATATGGTTGAGGTATAGGTGCGTGTCGCCTGTGGTGTGAATGAAATCGCCGGCTTGGAGGCCTGTCACTTGTGCCATCATCTGCAGCAGCAGGGCGTAGGATGCTATATTGAAAGGCACACCGAGGAAGGTGTCGGCCGAGCGTTGGTAGAGCTGCAGGCTGAGGCGACCGTCGGCAACGTAGAACTGGAACAGACAGTGACAGGGCGGGAGCGCCATGCGGTCTACTTCGGCAACGTTCCACGCAGATACCATCATGCGGCGTGAGTCGGGATGATGCTTGATGAGGTCCACCACATTGGCTATCTGGTCGATGGTGCCGCCGTCATAGTCGGGCCATGAGCGCCACTGGTGTCCGTAGACGGGTCCGAGGTCGCCGTTCTCGTCGGCCCATTCGTCCCAGATGGTGACGCGGTTGTCATGTAGGTACTTGATATTGGTGTCGCCCTTGAGGAACCACAGCAACTCATGGATGATACTGCGCAGGTGCAGCTTCTTGGTCGTCAGCAGGGGAAAGCCGTCGTCCATGTTGAACCGCATCTGGTGGCCGAAGATGCTCTTGGTGCCGGTGCCGGTGCGGTCTGTCTTCACTGCGCCCTCGTCGAGGATACGTTGCAGTAGGTCGAGATATTGTTTCATGTCTGTCGGTATTTTGTGTGCAAAGGTAATGAAAAGTTTAATGTTTAGTGTTTAATGCCTAAAGTTTTTGTGCTACGACCTCTTTTTTAATAAAAAAAAGCCATTGCGTTTGGCAATGGCTTTTGACAGATTATGATTAATATCATTTTAGTCTACCCCCAGCAACCGACGGGCTCCTACGTAGCGGGCTGACCAATAGCTGTCGTCGCTGCTGTCGATGCGCACGCCGCGTGAGGTGCTGGCGTGGATGAAACTGAACAGACCGGTTTCGGCATCTACGTCGGTGACGATGCCTACGTGGCTCACTGACTTGGCCTTACGGCCTCGATGACCGAAGAACACCAGATCGCCGGGCTGCAGCTCGCTCTTGCTGGCTACGGCCTCGCCCTGAGTGACCTGCTCGCGCGACGAACGCTTGAGGGTGATGCCCAGGCGCTTGAACACATAACTGGTGAAACCGGAGCAGTCGAAGGATTTGGGGCCGGTGCTGCCGAGGCTGTAGCGGGCACCTATATGGCGCTTGGCAGCTTCGATGAGGTCCTCGGCAATGGCGGAAGTGAAACCGCTTACGGCGTTGACAAGCTCTTTGCCCTGCGTTACCGGCAGTACAGGCGTGATAACCTCTGCCACACGTTCTTGTATAGCAGCAGGGGTAGCCAACAAGTCGGGCCTTGGCATTGCGACGCGATGGCGGATAGGGGTGTTAGCGAAGGTGGTGGAACTAAGTCCGAACAACAGTATAATAGCTTTCTTAAGCATGTCTTTTTGGCTTTTATCGGCCCTGTCTCAGGGCGAATGTATCCTAAAATCGGCTGCAAAGGTACGATAATTAATTGAAAATGAAAAGAGAAACAATGAAAAAATGGCTTCGAGAAAAACTTTTTTATCTTATTCAAACAGTTTTTCACGCTTTTATATGTGCTCACTTAAAATAATTTAGTACTTTTGAAGCCGAAAAAAAGACTGATTATATTTACGATTTGACAATCTGTAATATTTACGATTTGACAATCTGTAATATTTACGATTTGACAATTTACAATGTACTATTTATTTACAATTTTCCTATTTTTCTTATTTTTCGTGCGCCATCTTTGGGCCAAAATAGCCATAAAATCAAATGGTCAATAAAACGAAAATAGTAAATTCTTCAAGCGTGAAGCGTCGCAAGCGCCGAGCGAAAGAAGTTAAAGAAGTTAAAGGAGTTAAAGACGAATGTTTAGCCATTGGTATTTGTGGCCTTTGGCCGCGGAAATTCTTCAGACTCGCTTCGCTCGAAGAAGCGTCGCAAGCGCCGAGCGAAAGACGAATGTATAGGCTTTAGTATGGATGAAACGTTATAATAATATGTATTTACACAAAAGTCTTCTGCTAATCTCGCTGCCCGCAACGCCGTTGCTGGCGCAAGGGGCAACCACAGCCGACGGCTCGGGCAGTAAAGTTCAGCCTGATCAGCGTCCGAACATTGTATATATAATGACCGACGACCACACTGCACAGATGATGTCGTGCTACGACCGTAGGTTCATAGAGACACCTAACCTCGACCGTATTGCTGCCGACGGTGTGCGTTTCACACACAGCTACGTTGCCAACTCCCTATCGGGCCCCAGCCGTGCCTGTATGCTTACGGGCAAGCATAGTCACAAAAACGGCTTTACCAACAACGAACACGGCATCTTCGACGGATCGCAGCAAACCATGCCCAAGCTCCTGCGTGCCGCCGGCTACGAAACGGCCCTAATAGGCAAATGGCACCTCGTGAGTACGCCAACCGGTTTCGACCATTGGGAAATATTGCCGGCGCAGGGCGACTACTATAATCCACAATTCATACACATGGACGGCACGCGTGCAGTGGACAGCGGCTATGTCACCCGTATCATCACAGACAAAGCTTTAGAGTGGATAGAGGGAAGAAGACCCACCTCCAACCCTTTCGCCCTATTTATTCACCATAAGGCATGTCACCGTGCCTGGCTGCCAGCCCTCGAAGATTTGCGTCTATACGAAGATCGCACGTTCCCGTTGCCGCCTGAGTTCCATGATGACTATGCAGGGCGCGAGGCTGCAGGGCGTACGGAGATGGAGATAGGTAAGGACATGGATATCGTTTACGACACGAAGATGTTCGTCTCGCCCACTGAGACGCCCCGCACACGCTTGTCGGCCTCTTACCAGGGTATGATAGGGCGCCTCTCTAAGGGTGAGCGCCAGCGCTACGATGATTTCTACGTGCCTCTCTCTCGCCAGTTCTACGAGCGCTGGGGCAAGGATTACAATTTCCTGCCACAGCAGTCGCAGAGCTCTATGTCCGGGAGTCGCGATGCCGAGTTGCTCGAATGGAAATACCAGCGTTATATGCGCGACTATGCCAAGGTGGTGCACGAACTCGACGTTCAGGTGGGCCGTGTGCTTGACTACCTCGAGGAGAAGGGCCTGCTGGACAACACTCTCGTTGTCTACACCTCCGACCAAGGTTTCTATATGGGCGAGCACGGATGGTTTGACAAACGTTTCATGTACGAGGAGAGCCTCTCCACACCGCTCGTAATGCACCTGCCGAAAGGTCTTGAACGCCGCGGAATAATCGATGAAATGGTGCAAAATATCGACTATGCGCCCACTTTCCTTGAACTTGCAGGTGTTCCTGTTCCAGCCGACATACAGGGCGTCTCACTGGTGCCTCTGCTCAAGGGTAAGGCCGCTTCGAAGCAAGATAAGCAGAAGATCAAACACTGGCGCGATGCCATATACTATCATTACTACGAATACCCCGCCGAGCATGATGTGCGTCGTCATTACGGCATCCGTACCGACCGCTACAAACTCATCCATTTCTATGGCCACGATGTCAACTCATGGGAGCTCTTCGACCTGAAGAACGACCCTCATGAGATGCATAACCTCTATGGGCAGCCCGGAGTGGAACGACTACAGCGCGATATGCATCACCGCCTCGAACTGCTCCAAATACAATACGACGATCCGCAGAGGTAAGACATATTTCTTCGGCGTTAACCTCGTTTCCCCCTCTTACGGCTAATTATACGGAATCTAAGTATTTCTAATACCCTAATAACACGACCTGTCGTATCGTAAAATACGTCAGGTCGTGTTGGCTTGTACGACCATCCGTGTTTCCGCTTGAAAAAAAACAGCGCGGGGAGGGAATCCCCGCGCTGCTTATATATATAATTAATGTGTACTATTAAGCCTTGGCTTCTTCTTCCTTGATCTTGCGACCCATGACGAGGTAAGCCACGGGAGCGGCAATGAACATGGAGGTGAGGGTACCGATGATAACACCGAGCATCATGGCGAAGGCGAAGCTGCGGATGCTGGCACCGCCGAATGCGAAGATGAACAGCAGAACGATCAACGTGGATACGGAGGTGTTGATGGTACGTGTGAGGGTTGCGTTCAGCGACTGGTTGAAGAGCAGCTGCTTGTCGCGCTTGGGATAGAGGCCGAGGTTCTCGCGGATACGGTCGAAGACCACCACCTTATCGTTGATAGAGTAACCGATACAGGTCAGCAGGGCACCGATAAATGTCTGGTCGATCTCGAGTGAGAACGGCATCCAGCCCCAGCAAGCACTGTACATACCGAGGATGAAGATGGTGTCGACTGTCAGAGCGGTGATAGCGCCTACGGAGAAGGCTACGTTGCGGAAGCGAACGAGGATGTAGACGAAGATGACGATGAGCGCCAGGATGACGCTGACGATAGCGCCACGGGTGATGTTCTCAGCGATAGAAGGTCCTACCTTCTGTGAACTAATGATGGAGCCGCCGGCACGCTCGTCGCGGTTGATGAAGTTGTCGACAGTGAGATCATTGCTCAGCTGACCACCAGCCTTGAGAACGTCGAAGAGCTTCTGCTCGATCTCGGAGTCTACTTCCATACCGTCCTCGTCGATACGGTAGTTGGTGGAGATACGGAGTGTCTTGCCTTCGGTACCGAGGGCGATGACGCTGGTATTCGACTCGGGGAAGGCCTCTGCGAAGAGAGGACGTACGCTCTCAGGTGATACCTCCTTCTCGAAGAGCACAACGAAGTTACGACCGCCGGTGAAGTCGATGGAGCGTGAGAAGCCGCGAACGGCCCAACTCAGGATGCTAAGCAATACGATGACACCGAAGATTATGAACGAGCGCTTGTAGGCTCCCATGAAGTTGAAGTTGGTATTGGAGAGGAACTTGCGGCTCAGCGGTGTGGTGAAGGTGAGGTCGAGCCACTTATCCTTGGACATCTTGGTGTCGAATACTACGCGTGTGAGATATACAGCGGTAAAGAATGAGATGACGATACCGATGATGTAGGTGGTGGCGAAACCGCGGATGGGGCCTGTACCGAAGTAGTAGAGGATGATACCGGTGAGAACACTGGTGACATTGGAGTCGATGATAGCGCTGAAGGCGTTGCTGTAGCCAGCCTGCATAGCCTGGCGTACGGGCTTGCCGCTGCGCATCTCTTCCTTAGTGCGCTCGAAGATAAGCACGTTGGCGTCGACGGCCATACCCAGCGTGAGCACCATACCTGCGATACCGCTCAGTGTAAGAGCAGCCTGGAACGAGGTGAGGATGCCGAGGATGAAGAAGAGGTTGAACAGCAGGGCGCAGTTGGCAACCATACCGGGACGGAAGCCGTACATGAGCACCATGTAGATCATCAGGGCTATGAAGGCCAGGATGACGGAGATAAAGCCCTGACGGATGGATTCCTTACCGAGAGTAGGACCTACGATTTCCTCGCTGACAATGTTTGCTGGGGCAGGCATCTTACCGGACTTGAGCACATTGGCCAAGTCGCGGGTGTCCTCAGCAGTGAAGTTACCGGTAATCTGGCTGTTACCGCCGGTGATCTCGTTCTGCACGTTAGGTGCACTGTAGACGTAGTTGTCGAGCACGATGGCGATGGGGCGGTGTACGTTGGCCTTGGTAAGGGCAGCCCAACGGCGTGCGCCCTCAACATTCATCTGCATGCTGACGCAGGGGCGGCTGTTCTGGTCGTACTCGTCCTTGGCATCGGTCACGACATCACCCTCGAGGGGTGCGCGGCCGTTGCGCTCAGTAACCTTGATGGCGTAGAGCTCATAGATCTCGTCGTTCTTGTCGATACCCTTGACACCCCAGAGGAGTTTCATGTCGGTGGGGAGGATAGCCTTAGCCTCGGGAGTCTCGAGGAGCTCGGAGATGACGTTGATGTCGCGCTTGTTAGCATAACCTACGCAAGCACCATTGTCCTGATTGAGGACTTGCAGGCGAGCGAGGATGGGGTGCTGCTTGAGGGCCTGCTCATCGGCAACGGCGCTCTGGGCCTCGGCCTTCTCCTCGGGAGAGCCTGCAGTGGCACCCTTAGCGATGGCTGCGAGGGCATCGTCGGCATTAGCCTTAGCGCTGTCGGCCTGAGCCTCTTCAGCGGGAGCGGCAGCTTCGGGAGCAGCCTCTTCCTTAGCCTCGTCAGCGTTCTCAGCTTCAGCCTCGGCACCTGCTACGCCAGCAGCAGCGAGCTTGCTGTCGAGCTGAACAAGGAAAGGTGTGGCCTCAGTGGTGGTGTATGTCTCCCAGAACTCGAGGTTTGCCGAGCCTTGGAGGAGCTTACGAACGCGTTCAGGCTCCTTGATACCAGGCAGTTCAACCATAATGCGACCTTCCTGACCTTCAAGAGCCTGGATGTTGGGTTGCACGACGCCAAAGCGGTCGATACGGGTGCGGATGACGTTGAATGAGTTGTCGATTGCAGCCTTAACTTCTTCGCGCAGAACCTTTTCCACTTCACGGTCGGGGGTCTTGGTGTTGACCTTGCCGCGCAGCTGCTGCGTAGCGAAGAGCTCAGAGAGGTTGCTGTTGGGTGCCAGGGCCTTGTAGTCCTTGACGAAGAGCGAAATGAAGTCGCCCTTACCTTCCTTGGCCTCCTGCTTGGCCTGAGCGATAGCTTGTTTGAAGTTAGGCTCGTCCTTGTGGTCGGCCAGAGCTTCTACGACGTCGGGAACGCTCACTTCGAGGATAACATTCATGCCGCCCTTAAGGTCGAGGCCGAGGCCGATACCCATTTCACGACATTCCTTCAGCGACCAGACGCCGAGATAGACAGGCTCGTTTGAGAGCGAGTCGAGATAGTGCTGTCCTGCAGCCTCGCCTTGAAGGGCGGCTATCTTCTCGGCTTTATTCTCGTAGTGTCGTGTGACGAACGAGAAACTCAGATAGAAGATGCAGACCAGAGCGAGCAGTACTGCGAACACTTTTACAAATCCTTTGTTTTGCATGTTGTTTTTAGAGTTTATTTAATGATTTTTAGTTATAGTCGGCCAAAATAGCGCGCAAATATAGTGTTTTTTTCTTTACGCGCACGTTTTTATTGTATAAATCTTTGTTTTTTGTTATGCTTTTTGTGTTAACGACCGCTTTTTTGTGAAAGAATGGTATAAATAGGGCGGTGGTCAGAGAGATTCATGTCATCGTCGACTCGCGTGTTGTGGCTCGTCCAATATTGGGGGCTGAAAAGTATGTGATCGATGCGCACTGGGAAGCCCCGTTCGCGGAACGTCAGCCCAAGGCCGTTGCCGCTTTCGCGGAAGGCACTTGTGAGGTTGCGAGTGAGCACTCGATGTGTGTATGACACGGGCGTATCGTTGAAGTCGCCACAAAGTATGACGGGCCGTGGCAGCCATTCGTTGACGATGCTATCTATGATATTTGTCTGCGCAGCACGCATGGGCGCTGCTTCTGCCATCAGCCTTAAAAGCGGTTTGACGTCGTTGATAAGAGAGTCGGTAACACTGCGGTTGCGGTTTGGGTTGGCTGTCTGATCCAGTACGTCGACGTATTTCTGACGCATCTCAAGGCTGAAATGGTTGCTCTCGAAATGGTTGTTGATGAGCAGGATAGTGTCCTCGCCCCAGAGTAGCTTGGCCAGGAAACCGGAATTGTTGAGCGTGGGGTAGGTGAGTTCCTCGCTCTCGATGATGGGCAGGCGCGAGAGTAGTGTTAGGCCTTTGTAGTGAGCCTGATGGTAGCCTAGTGGCTCGAGACTATCGGTCAAAGTGTTGACATGTGCGGCGGTGTATGTCTCCTGCAGGCAGATGATGTCGTGACCGCATTCGGCGAGGTATTTCACCATCATGTTGTTGCCGTCGGCATCAATGGCATCCTTGCCGCCGAAACCATGAGTATTGAATGAGAGCACTGAGAGCTGAGGCTCTGTAGGTTTTGACGGCAGGTTCAGCGGGCAGTAGTCGCGCACAAAACTGAAACAGGCTGCTATGCCGACCAGCGGTATCCATACGCGCTTAACCTTGAATATCAGCCAGAAGATGACAAATGCAACCGTTGTGAACAGGAACACGGGGAAGGCCAGAGGGAGCAGACTCAATTTGGGGAAGCGCGAGGGGTCGAGATATGTGATACCGACCGATAACCATAGCAATAATACTACGGCTATATTGGCTCCCTCGAAGAGGTGCGTCAACGCTGATTTAACCCATTTCATCGTTCGCTGGCCTCGAAGAGTTTGCGTTTTTCCTCATCTGTGAGGCTATTGTAGCCCCCTTGTTTTACCTTGGCAAGGATGTTGTCTATCTCCTCTTGCCGCTGCAGATCTTTCTGTCGCCATTCCATGTCGGCGGCATGCTTGCTCGATGAAGTGGAAACGTTCATATGTGTACGTTTTTGCCCATTCCATCGGTTTTTTATACCATGCCACCAGTTCTTCATACGGGTGGCAAGACTTGTGCGTGCCGAGCTGTCGCGGTTGGTTACATCCTCGTAGCGAGTGTAGTATCCGCCACCGTAGTTATTGCCATAACCTCCACCTATATTGCCGAGTCCACCGCCGAAGAAACGTCCGTTGCCATCGCCCTTGTTGCGCCAGTAGAGGATAAGCAGCAGGCCGAAGAGCATACCGCCGAGGTGAGCCATGTGGGCAATGTTGTCGCCGCGATGGCCCAGAGCGCTAAGCAATTCGATTACAGCGTAACCCATAACGAACCATTTTGCCTTTATGGGCACAGGGATAGGAATGATGAAAAGACGTTCGTTGGGGAACGTCATGCCAAAGCTGAGCAATATGCCATAGACAGCTCCTGAGGCGCCGACGGTGGTCCAGTTGTTTAGATAAGCACTCATAGGCATCACCATGCCACCGACGTTTACGGTGTCGTAGCTGGCGAGTCCTTGATATGCAAATTCAATCCATTGTGCACCTTCCTGCATAAGTCCGGCACCGAGTCCGCAGACGATATAATAGAAGAGGAATTTCTGCGAGCCCATGACCTGTTCCATGACACGTCCGAACATCCACACGGCAAACATATTAAAGAATATATGTTCCCATCCGGCATGGACGAACATGTATGTGAAGAACTGATAGAGTCGGAAGTCAGACGCCTTGAAGAAATGTAGGCCGAGGAGGTCGTCGAAGTCTATGCCGTAGCGTATGGCCACCAACTTGCCAAAAAACATCAGCAAGTTGATGATAATGATATTCTTGGTTACCGGTGGAATATTGAACATAGGCAGTTTAAAATACCGTTTTAATGGTCTGAGGCCGCAAAAGTAGGCATTTTTAGTGTGATAACGGGCCAAAATCAAATAAAATTGCGGTAAATAGTGTCTTTTTCCAAAAAAAACTTGGTGGGAATTACAACTTTATCTATATTTGCGACAAGAATAGGCCAAAAAACGGCCTATCAAGGTTGGTAGAAACATTTTTATTAACATTTTTAATAACTTTATTTATGAACAAGACAGAACTTACAAACGCCATCGCCGCTCAGGCTGGCTTGACAAAGGTTGACGCCAAGAAGGCACTCGATGCAACTCTCGATGCTATCACCGCTGCTCTTAAGGCTGGTGATAAGGTAGCTCTCGTTGGTTTCGGCACATTCGCCGTAGCAGCTCGCAAGGAGCGCAACGGTATCAATCCTCTCACCAAGAAGGCCATCACGATTGCTGCTAAGAAGCAGGCAAAGTTCAAGGCTGGTGCTGAACTCGACAAGGCTATTCAGTAATCTTGGACATACAGTCAAGTTAAATCGTTTGCATAAGTAAAAGTCACCCTTGGCTTAGTCGTGATTGACAGGGCCAAGGGTTTTTTGTGTGCTCTTACGTTTCGTATTGAATTTGCGATATGGGCGGGGAACCAATATTCAGTGCTGGCGCATTATCGTTTTGTCTGGAAGAATTGTTGGATGAGTCGTGCCGCTTCATCGGCGAGGATGCCGGAGGTGATCTGTGTGCGTGGATGTAGTGCAGAAGGTGCGAAACGAGTATAGCCGCGCTTGGGGTCGGAGGCCCCGTATACGAGGCGTTTGAGCTGGCTCCAACTGATAGCTCCTGCACACATGGTGCATGGTTCGAGCGTTACATAGAGCGTAGCGTCGGTGAGGTATTTTCCTCCGAGTGCTGAGGCAGCAGCAGTGATGGCCTGCATCTCGGCATGCGCCGTGACGTCGTTGAGGCGCTCGGTGAGGTTGTGGGCACGTGCCACAATCCGTCCGCCAGCCACGATAACGGCGCCGACAGGAATCTCGCCTTCGTCGGCTGCTTTACGTGCTTCTGCCAGAGCTATCTGCATCCATTTTATGTCTTCTTCCATAGTCGTATGTGATGTAGCATTAACGTGCTGCAAAGTTACAAAATGATACCTTGCGAAACAAGAAAAGGGGCAAATAAAGCATAAAAAGCCTTAAATCGGGTGCCTGTTTCGATGAAAATGCTTACCTTTGCGGCTCAATTTATACACGCATACATACGCACATGAGTAAAATAATAGCATTAGCAAATCAAAAAGGAGGTGTCGGCAAGACGACGACATCGATGAATTTGGCAGCGTCGCTGGCTACGTTGGAGCAGCGCGTGCTGCTTGTCGATGCTGACCCTCAGGCCAATGCGTCGAGCGGTCTTGGCATTGACGTGAAGACCGTGGAGACGAGTATCTATGACTGCCTTATCGGCGGTGCCGACATACATGACGCTATCTTTGAGAGTGACGTGCCCGGTCTGGATGTGGTGCCCAGCCACATCGACTTGGTGGGTGCAGAGATCGAGATGCTTAACCTGGAGGGTCGCGAGCGCATCATGGCCGGCTTGCTTAAGCCTCTGGCAAAAGACTACGACTATATCCTCATCGACTGCTCGCCCTCGTTGGGCCTTATCACAGTGAATGCCCTTACGGCTGCAGACTCGGTCATCATCCCTGTACAATGTGAGTACTTTGCACTTGAAGGTATCTCTAAGCTGCTGAACACGATAAAGATTATCAAGCAAAAGCTCAATCCCAGGCTCGAGATTGAGGGCTTCCTGCTGACGATGTACGATTCGCGCCTGCGTCTGGCTAACCAGATTAAGGATGAGGTGCGCCGCCATTTCCAGGAGTTAGTGTTCAAAACCATCATCTCGCGCAACGTGAAGCTCTCCGAAGCTCCGTCGCATGGTATGCCTGCCATATTGTACGATGCCGACAGTGCCGGCGCCCGCAACCATCTGGCTCTGGCTCAAGAGATTATTGAGAAGAATCAAAAATGATAAGAAACACATTTAGATTATGGCACCACATAAGAAATATCCAGCTCTCGGACGCGGACTTGACGCCTTGATCAGCACAGATGAAGTGCACACCGAAGGCTCCTCGTCGATAAGCGAAACCGATATAACGCTGATACATCCTAATCCCAAACAGCCACGCCGCGAGTTTGATGCTGAGGCGCTGCAGGAACTGGCCGACAGCATACGCGAGATAGGTATCATACAGCCTATTACGTTGCGCAAGCTGCCCGACGGTACTTACGAGATTATTGCCGGAGAGCGCCGCTGGCGTGCTTCGCAGATGGCTGGATTGAAGAGCATCCCGGCTTACATACGCACGGCAGACGACGAGAACGTCATGGAGATGGCGCTCATTGAGAACATCCAACGTCAGGACCTCAACGCCTTGGAGATAGCATTAGCATACCAGCATCTGCTTGAGCAGTACGACTTAACACAGGACCGACTGAGTGAGCGCGTGGGCAAGAAACGTGCTACTATCACCAATTACCTGCGTCTGCTGAAACTGCCGGCAAGCATACAGATGGCTCTGCAGAACCGAGAGCTTGATATGGGACATGCACGTGCACTGCTGACGCTCGACAACCCGTCACTGCAGTTGAAGGTGTTCTCGCAAATCCAACGCGAACATCTGAGCGTGCGCAAGGTAGAGGAATTGGTGAAGCGGCTCAGTTCGGGCGAGGCGGTGAACATTGGCGGACAGAAAGTGCGTCCACAACGCGCTAAGCTCAGTCGCGACTACGAGCTGCTGCGCGATAATCTCTCGCGCTGCTTCCAGACAAAAGTACAGTTTGCATGCAATGACCAGGGTAAGGGTAAGATTACCATACCCTTCTCCGGTGAGGAGGAGCTCGAGCGCATCGTGGCACTTCTCGACAAGCTGAAACACTGATTCAAGGTTGTAAAAACACTATTACCCGACACGCCAATGATGAAAGAGTGTGCACACATCATAGTACTACTCATAGCCTTCGCAGTTACGGCTTTGCAGCCAATGGCAGCGCAGGGCCTGAAGGATGTGCGCCCTATGATCGATACGTTGCGTGTGGACGATGAGTTTGCCCTGACGCCGGATAGCGTGCTGCTTGGTCGGACAGACAGCCTGAGTCAAAAAACCGTAAGGACTATAAATGTTGACAGTGCTGCCACGATGATTGCCGAGGTCTTGGCACCATCGTTCAAGCCTGACCCCCAGCGTGCTCTGTGGCTGGGACTCATCCTGCCTGGCGGCGGTCAGATATACAACCATAAATACTGGAAACTGCCAATCATCTATGGCGGTTTTCTCGGATGCACATACGCCTTGTCGTGGAACAACCAGATGCTCAGTGACTATTCTCAAGCCTATCTCGACATCATGGACAATGACCCCGATACGAAGTCCTATGAGAAGATGCTGCCTCTGAACTTCAATATGACAGGGCGCGAAGAGCAGTTCAAAGAGATCTTCAAGAACCGTAAGAACTATTACCGCAAATACCGCGATATGAGTATACTGTCTTTTATTGCCGTGTATGCGCTTTCGGTTATCGATGCTTATGTCGATGCAGAGCTCTCGAGTTTTGATATCTCTGAGGACCTCTCCTTCGAACTTCAACCTACAATAATAAATACAGATCCGCGAGCTAATAGCCGTGGCCTCGGTCAGCTGCGAGGAGGCAGCCCGAACGTAGGCCTTTCGCTCGCCATTAACTTCTAATCAGGCCGCGACGGCCGCTAAAAAAGCTTAGTATGAAAAAGAATTTTGTGATATTATTCGCTTCTCTCGTTCTCGCCTTGATGCCTTGGACGACGATTCGTGCCCAAGTGGAAATCGATGACGAGGATACCGAAGAGACTCTCGACTTTGACGACGAGGATGAAGAGGAAGGTGACGATGACGATGTCACCAGCACCGAGATAGACATCCCCGTGGGCATGGAAGCCGAGATGGACAGTCTGCTCAGCGAATGGAACAACAAGACCTATCTGATTCCCGAGGGCGACTGCACCGACACGGGTATCAATCCTGATTTCGACCGCGAGACATATATTCATCGTCTTCAGCGTCTGCCCAACGTCATCGAGATGCCCTACAACGATGTCGTACGTCATTTCATTGACCAGTATACAGGTCGCTTGCGCCGTTCGGTGAGCATCATCCTCGGCGCCAGCAATTTCTACACGCCCATCTTCGAGGAGGCCCTCGAGGCTTATCAGTTGCCGTTAGAGCTGAAATATTTGCCCGTCATCGAGAGTGCACTGAACCCGGAGGCCGTAAGCCGAGCCGGTGCCGTAGGCCTGTGGCAGTTCATGATTACCACCGCCAAGCAGTACGGCCTTGAGGTGACCAGCCTCATCGATGAGCGCCGCGACCCTATCAAGTCGAGCTACGCCGCAGCCCACTATCTGAAGGACCTCTACGACATCTTCGGCGACTGGACGCTGGCCATAGCTTCCTACAACTGCGGTCCAGGCAATGTCCGTAAGGCCATCAGCCGTGCCGGAGGTTCTAAGGACTATTGGCAGATCTATCCCTACCTGCCCCGGGAAACGCGAGGTTATGTGCCGGCTTTCATCGCGGCAAACTATATCATGACCTACTACTGCGAGCATAATATATGTCCGGCTTCGGCGCAGCTGCCTGCAGCCACCGACACCGTCATGATCGACCGCAACCTGCACGTAGATCAGATCGTGGCCCTGTGTAATATCTCGGCTGAGGCGCTCAAGGCCCTCAACCCGCAATATCGCACTGCCCTCATACCCGGTTTCAGCCACCCCTGCTCCCTGCGTCTGCCAAACACATCGATGAATGCCTTCATTGAATGGGGCGACAGCATCTACGCTTATCGTGCTACGGAACTGATGACTAGCCGTGCCGAGATTGAGATTGCTGAGGCTCAGGCGGCACCGGCGACCACTAAGATAAGCACGCGCCGCAGCCGCACACGTAGCCGTAGCACAGGTCGTGGTAGCCGTTCGGCTACAGTGCGCCGAGGTGATACCTTAAGCGCCATAGCCAAACGCAACGGTACTACGGTAGCCAAGCTTCGTAAGCTGAACGGCATACGCGGTAATAATATCAAAGCCGGACAAAAGATAAGAGTGAAATAAGATAAAACCAAAGTTATGGACGACGAAGCTATCCGTAAGGCGCAAGAGGACGAGGAGATGATAAGTACCGCTTATTCGCGGCTCATCGAAACGTACTTGGCATCACCTCACCGAAAGAAGGTAGACCTCATCTCGCGGGCTTTCAACTTTGCGAAGCAGGCCCACAAAGGTGTTCGTCGCCTTTCGGGAGAACCATACATCATGCATCCACTTGCCGTGGCACAGATAGTGTGCGGCGAGATAGGCCTGGGCTCCACAAGTATCTGTGCTGCCCTGTTGCACGATGTAGTGGAGGATACCGACTATACCGTAGAAGACCTCACAAATATCTTTGGTGAGAAGATAGCTCAGATTGTCGACGGACTGACAAAGATCTCCGGTGGTATCTTCGGCGACAAGGCGTCGGCACAGGCTGAGTCGTTCAAGAAACTGTTGCTGACGATGAGCGATGACATACGCGTCATCCTTATCAAGATTTCCGACCGTTTGCACAACATGCGTACGCTCGGCTCGCAACCTCCTCACAAACAATATAAGATTGCAGGCGAGACGCTGTATATCTACGCTCCATTGGCGCATCGACTCGGGCTGAACCTCATCAAGGAAGAGCTCGAGGATTTCAGTTTCAAGTACGAGCATCCCGAAGCCTATGAGCAGATATGCAAGCAACTCGACCATATTCGCCCCCACCTTGACGATGCTTTCCGCACATTCATACTGCCTATACGCGAGAAGCTCGACCGCTTGGGCTTGAACTACGACATAAAGGCACGTATCAAACGCCCATACAGTGTGTGGTCCAAGATGCAGAATAAGGGCGTTAAGTTCGAGGAGATATACGATATCCTGGCCGTGAGAATCATCTTCGACCCACATTCGCCTGAAAGCGAGATTAACGACTGTTTCCAGATATACGCTGCCTGCACAAGTATCTACAAGGCTCACCCCGACCGCTTCCGCGACTGGTTGTCGAATCCCAAGAGCAATGGCTATCAGGCTCTGCACACTACGCTTATGAGCAAGCAGGGACGATGGATAGAACTGCAGATACGCTCGCGGCGCATGGATGATATGGCTGAGCGGGGCTTTGCGGCACACTGGAAATACAAAGAGGGCGAGAAGGACACGTCGGCCAGCGAGACGGAACTCGAGAAATGGCTCTCGACCATCAAGGAAATCCTCGATGACCCACAGCCGTCGGCCATGGACTTCCTCTCTACAATCAAGCTCAACCTTTACTCATCAGAAATCCTTGTCATAACACCTAAGGGAGAGTTCAAAACGATGCCGGCAGGATGTACGGCGCTTGACTTCGCTTTCTCCATACACACCGTGATCGGCACACATTGTATGGGAGCCAAGGTTAATCACCAGCTTGTGCCTATCAGCTATAAGCTCAAGAGCGGAGATCAGGTTGAGATACTCACGTCGAACGCCTTGCGCGTGGAACCTTCATGGCGTAACTTCGTTACCACTGCAAAGGCTAAGAACAAGGTGGAAACCATACTACGCCGTCAGCGACGTGAACAGCAGAAAAAAGGTGAGGAGATGCTGGAACAGTGGTGCGCCGACAACGAGTTGGAACTCAATAGCCAGCTGCTCGACCGTCTTGCCATGTATCATCTGTTGGAGACGCGCGAAGAGTTTTATGCAAGTCTCGGAGCGGGTAATATAGTGCTCGGCGAGGAGGATCTTCAGGCATTGCGCTCGGATAAGGACAAGCGAAGCCGCAGCCAAGGCTGGACGCGCTATTTGCCTTTCTACAAGCGTAAGCGAGATGCAGAGCCGGAAAAGGAAAAAGCTCATAAGGACGAACAGGAGCAACCGGCCCTTGTCATAGACCGTAAGAAACCTCTTTATCTCAGTGAGGAGAATATCGGACGTGTGTCGATGTGCGAGGTTTGCAACCCCATTCCCGGTGATGAAGTGCTCGGGTACCTCGACAACCAGAACCGCGTGATAGTGCATAAGCGCAACTGCAGCGTGGCTAATCGCCTGAAGAACGTCGACGGCAATAAAATCCTGGCCGTGTTCTGGGATACACACAAGCAGATGAGCTTCGCTGCAACACTGCACATGGAGGGTATTGACCGCGTAGGTATCATCAAGAGCCTTACGGATGTCATCACCGAACAACTCAATGTCAACGTTCACCAGCTCTCGATAGCAGCTCGCGAAGGAATCTTCCAAGGCGATATAGAACTGGGCGTACACGACACGGAAGACCTTGAGGTTATCATCAGCAATCTAAGAAAAATCGATGGTATTGAGGAGGTAAAGCGTGTGATGTGAGCCTAGGCGTTTCAAAGCTTTTGTTTGAACAAAAAAACACGACCGGTCGTACACCTTTGTATGACCGGTCGTGTTGTTCATTACGACCGGTCGTATAGCTCGTTACGTCCGGTCGTCCTGATAGCAGTGTTAAAATGCCGTCGTGCGTCAGAGCGATTCCAACATACGTTTCAGTACAACCTGTGCTGAAATCTCTCTGTTGGCAGCTTCGGGAATGACGAGGCTACGGGGTGACTCGATAACGTCGTCCGTCACAATCATATTGCGGCGCACGGGCAGGCAGTGCATGAAATGGGCATCGTTGGTTACGGCCATCTGACGGGCGCTGACGCACCAGTCCATCATTGTGTGGTAGTCATGCAATACCTTGCCGTAGTCTGCGGGACGTGTGACGCCCGGACAACTCCAGTTCTTGGCATAGATGAAGTCAGCCCCTTCGAAAGCTTTCATCTGGTCGTATTCCACCCGGGCTCCCTGCACGAACTGCGGGTCAAGCTCATAGCCTTCGGGGTGGGTGATAACGAAGTCGATGCCAAGTCCCTGTTGGGAAGCGGCCAGCATCCATTCGGCAAAAGAGTTGGGAACCGCCTGCGGTAGAGCGCGGGGATGAGGAGCCCAAGTGAGTACAACCTTTATCAAACCCCGGGTCTGTTCTTTGATGGTGATGAGGTCTGCAAACGCTTGCAGTGGATGCACTGTGGCACTCTCCATGAAGAAGACAGGACGGCCAGAGTAGCGGATGAACTGGTTCAGGATCTTCTCCTCGTAGTCGTCCTCGCGGCTTTCGAAGCGGGCGAAACTGCGGACGCCGATGATGTCGCAGTACGATGCCATCACGGGAATCGCCTCAAGGAGGTGTTCGCTCTTATCGCCGTCCATGATGACGCCGCGCTCCGTCTCAAGCTTCCATGCACCTTGGTTCACGTCGAGCACAATGACGTTCATGCCGAGGTTCATCGCTGCCTTCTGGGTGCTGAGGCGTGTGCGGAGCGAGTTATTAAAGAATATGAGTAGCGCTGTCTTGTTCTTGCCAAGGTGCTGCCACTGGTAGCGGTCGCGCTTCACTTCCTGCGCTTCCGCGAGGGCGACGTGGAGGTCACCGATGTCTTGTACGTGTTGGAAGATTCTCATAATTTATCTGTTTTTTGGAAATGTCAGCGTAAGCTTGGCCTTCTGGTCTGTGGTTGGGGCTGGCACCTCACAGTCGGTGAGGAGCATGGCCTTGGGGCCTACGATGGAGAAGGGTGTGCCGTTGACATACTCCGTAACTGCTTCCTGCTCTGAGGAGAGAGCCGTGATATGGCGAAGCTGATAGGAACTAGGATGAAGGGTGTTCATGTTGATGAGCGTCTCGGTGCCATCCTTGATATCGACGCGGTAGTAGCCCATAGGCCTTACGATGTAGGCGTGGTCATAGCCCTCGTGTTTGGCGGCTTGCAGCAGCTTGCGGCGCATCTTCTTGAGAGGTGCAGTCTTGCTGCTCTTGACGCGGATGACACCAGGAATGTCGTTGAGTCTCAAGCCACCGCCAACGTTGGGGTTGACGAAGCGCAGGTTTCCTGTCGGCTGTGAAGTGCAGAGCGAGGGCACTCGTCCGCATAGCTGTCCGCGGAACATACCTTTGTCCACCAGCGTCACAGCCTGAGGTGCCTGTCCGTTGGCGTCTGCTGTGTAGTAACCGATAAGGCGTTTGTCGTTCCACGTGCTAAGTGTGGGATCCTGGGCGATGGAAATCTTATCGTCGTAAATCTTGTGGTTCATCTTTGAGAGTACCGTGCGGTTTGACCTCATGGGGTCGTGGGTGGCGATGAGACCATTTGCGCTGATGTAACCATTTGCGCTGGTGTAAATCTTCTTGCTAGCATCGCCCTCTACGAGCACGGGTCCCACATAATAGTCTTCCTCGGCTGTGCGATTCAGGAGATCCAGCCGTTGACGGATATAGGAGCGTAGTTCGCTGATGAACTGTGTGCTGTCTGCCAGCATTTCGGCGGTGGTGCTGTATGCTTTGGAATGAGTGCTGTTGATGTTGCCTCCGCCGGCATTTCGATAGATGAAGAAGGTGAAGAAGAGCTCGAAATTATCTCCTACGGGTTGTGCCACCCGCACGCCTTCAGATGTCAGTCGCCAGACATCTCCCTGAAAGCCTTGCACGCGGGCAAAACTGTAGGTGAGTTCAGGGAATTCCTGTGCGATGAGTGAGATGCGGCTGACGTAGGCTCTGAGCTCATCCAGATGTAGGTCCTCTGCTTCCGGTGAGCGATGCTCAATGGAGGTGGTGGGCTTGGCAGCCAGGAGGTCTGGCAGTGCAGCCTCGTCTGCGGGCAGTGTGACCTTGTTCCTCTGTTGGGTCTTGCCTTCCATGTCTGCTATGGCTCGCTTGTAGGCTCTATCAGTAACCATCCAGGCTGTGCGACGCAAGTTGTTGTAATCCAAGGCCTCAGGTATGCTGGTCGTGAAACTTGAGTAACTGCTATTGGTGCTGTTGTTGCGATGGTAGTCACCCACAAGGACTTCGGCATTGAACCTCTGGAACCAGGGAGCGACGTGATCCCTGACAATAACGCCATTGCGGACTTCCATATTATAGTTGCGGTTGCGCATAAAACGGTAGTCAATGAGGAACGGAGCTGGCTGTCCTTCGATACGCAGACTGTCCATGGAGCGCAGAAGCTCGGAAGAGAGGGCGGAGAAGACGAGGGAATCTCTATTCGTTTCGGCGCTAACAGCGCTGAAACTAACAGGGCCAAGTATTGGCATCAACGCTCCTTTCTCCTGCCTCCTCTGTGTTTCAATCTTGGAACAGAAGATCATGGGCGAGGTAGCACTGACAGGCACCCATCCGCTCTCTGCTCCGCAGACACCGATGAAGGTGGAAGGGGTGTCGCCGCCGGCAGCGATATTCGAGAACATAGAGAGGGGCGTGCCGATGAGGTCCACACCGCGAACGAGTTCGTCGGGGCGGCCGTCCACGTAGATGCGATATACCTCCAAGGGGGTGACGTTGAATGAGTTGATACTGCCTCCTTCGCCTGTCTGCGTGAAGCCTCCGCTGACACTCTGGAACAGGTAGCCATATTCCTTGCCCTGTCGCTTTGCTTCTTCGCGCAAGAACTGACGCAACTGAGCTTCGGTATAAGGCTTACGCGTCTCTACTACGAGGTTGGACTGACGCGAGACGGGGTCACGCCCTTCGGCTGTTCGTCCGTGGCCATTGCTCTGTGGGAAACTGTCCAGAGGCACACGGCTCATCAGGAATTCCTTGAGCACACCATCCACCACATTATTTACCCTACGCGCGCGCGTGCCTTCGTCGTCGTAGCGGAAGCCACCATTCAGGGGTTGGGAACCGTAGTGCGTCAGCGTGGGGTCGCAGTAGACTTGGAAGTCTGTAGGCAGAACGCGCTCACCGATCATGTTGCGGAACGTCTGTCCACCCGTCTTCATGCGGTGACCTTCCAGACGGTGACCGAAGATCTCGTGGAAGAAGACACCGCTGGCTGGGCCGCTCATCAGTGCAGGACCCGTGAAGGGATCGGCTACGGGAGCTTGGGCTAGGGCAACGAGGCGTCGCCCGATATCCTCGGCATCGCGAGTCATCGTGGCTTCATCGGGCAGCGAGTCTAGCGTAGTGGCATAGTAGCTTTGGGTAAGAGGCAGTTCCATGCCGTCGTCGGTCTTAATCTCAGCTTGAATGAAAACGCGGTAGCTGACACGGTTCTGCACAATGGCTGTGCCATCCGTGTTAACGAGGTGTGTGCGTTGGTTCTCCATCTGTAGGTTGACAACAGGGTCGTTGAGTTGCGGCCACTGACAGAACACAGCACTTATGCGGCAAAGGCGCTTCTCCCATTCGCGCTGCTCTGCAGGAGTGAGCAAAGGATGAGTGAGGGGAGGCTCGTAGTAGGTCTCGGCAGCAGAATTGCCGAGCACGGTAAAGCAAGGAGCCTTGTCCTCGTTGTCGGCTTGTGTGCGCAGGCGACTCTGGGCGTTGCGGTAGGCATTGGCGGCACGGTCGTAGGCATCCAGCATCATCATCCAGATGCTAGCACGAAGGGCATCGGGCGAAGCATCTGTCAGGGGAATGGGTATTGGGCCATTGTTGGATTGGTTGTTGAACTTGAAGTTGTCCAGCTCCGGCGAACCCAAGCGTATTTGGGGGCTGAAGGTGCGTTTGTGGTTTTGTTCAGATGCACCGAGGAATCCGAAAGTAGCTATGATGTGGGCATCAAAACTCTCCTGGACACGGAAACTCATGAAGTAAGGCTTCAGTTCCTGTTTCTGCAACTCCTCGAAGTCTGCTGCCAGTTCCTCACGCAACACGCGTAGGAGAGTATCGTTCTCGGCGGTCTGGGCTGCGAAAGAGGAAGTTGTAAAAAGAAATGCGATAATAAAAGACCCGACCTTCATTCCCTTTGTGAGAGAGGAAGATGAATGTATCAGTCTTAATGTGAAAGTGAAGATGTTCATAAACAGTAGAAAGGAAAAATAATCAAAAGTAAGATGTTAGTTTTTGAGTGGTTTCTATTCCCTCCTCAAAGTGGGGGTAAGTGGCGTGTCTCCACTATGGACGTGTCTGCCCATTCCCTTTGATGAGCCATTTATAAGTTGTGATTTCTTCGAGAGCCATGGGACCGCGGGCATGGAGCTTCTGGGTCGAGATGCCGATTTCTGCGCCTAATCCGAACTGTCCGCCGTCGGTGAAGCTGGTGGGGGCATTGTGATAGACACAAGCGGCATCGACTTCATCCAGAAAGCGGCGGGCTGCATCTGCATCCTCGGTCACGATGCTCTCGCTGTGGCCGGAGCCGTAACGGGCAATGTGTTCAAGGGCTTCGTCCAAACTGTCAACGACCTTCAAGGACATGCGCAGGGAGAGGAACTCGGTGCCGAAGGACTCTTCCCCCGCCCTCACTGTTATGGAGGGAGCAATTACCTGAAGAACATTGTAGGCTTCCTCATCGGCTTCCACAAAAACACCTTTTTCCAATAATGGTTGGCAGAGGGCCGGTAGGTCGGCAAGGCGGTCGCGATGAATGATGAGGCAGTCGAGGGCGTTGCAGACGCTGACGCGGCGCGTCTTAGCATTCAGGACGATAGCCTTTGCTTTCTCCATATCTGCAGCGCGATCCACATAGCAATGCACTACTCCTGCGCCCGTCTCAATGACAGGTATTTGTGCATGCTCACGGACATAATTGATCAGTCGGCTGCTGCCACGAGGGATGATAAGATCCACCAGAGAGTGAGCCGTGAGCAGACGGTCTGTGTCCTCGTGGCTGGTAAGCAGCAGAGCTGCCTCTGCGGGCACGCCGTGACGCTTCAAGACTTCGTGGATAAGGGTGACAATAGCCCTACAGCTGTCCTTGGCATCGCTGCCGCCTTTGAGAACGCATGCGCTGCCTGCCTTCAGACACAAAGCGAAGCAGTCGAAGCACACGTTGGGACGAGCTTCGAAGATGATACCAATAACCCCAAAGGGTACGCTCACTCGGGTGAGCTCCAAACCATTAGGCAGAATGCTATGCTTCAGCACACGTCCCAGCGGCGAAGGCAGAGAAGCCACCTTTCGCAGGTCTGCGGCAATATCCTTCAAGCGGGCTTCGGTCAGTTGCAAGCGGTCGTAACGCGGGTCGGCCTGGTCCATTCTGCCTAGGTCGAGCGCATTAGCAGCCAGCAGTTCTGCCGTGTGAGTCTCTGTGGCTTCGGCCAAGTCAATAAGTATGGCATTACGTTCTTCGTCGGAAAGGCGAGCTATCAGCCTGCTGGCTGCTTTGGTGTCTAAAAAGTCCTTCAATGTAGTATTCTTCAGAGCTTTGGAATGAATATTGTATGTGGGGTTTCCTCGGAACGCTGCATCAGGTCTACGAGGATATTTTCCCGCTCGCCGTTGGCGATGATGACGCGTATGCCGGCGGCCTGTACTTTGCTGGCGGTGGTGTATTTGGAATGCATACCACCGCGTCCGAAAGCGCTCTTTTCCGTACGGATATAGTTGGAGAGGTCTGTGCCAGGAGCTACGGTTCTTATGAGCTGGGATTGCGGGTCATCTGGATGACCGGTATAGATGCCGTCAATGTTAGACAGGAGTATGAGCGTATCGGCTTGCATCATCTCTGCGATGAGGCCGCTGAGTTCGTCGTTGTCGGTGAACATCAACTCGGTTACGCAGACGGTGTCGTTCTCGTTGACGATAGGCAGCACGCCGTTCTTCAGCATCACACTCATACAGGCGCGTTGGTTGTCGAACTGCTCGCCGGGCTCGAAGTTCTCCTTCATCGTCAACACTTGTCCCACATGAATGTGGAACTCGCGGAAGAGGTCGTAGTAGAGCCCGATGAGTTTCACCTGACCGAGGGCCGAGAACAGCTGTCGCTGCTCTACGGAGTCTAACTCGTGATCCACCTTCAGCTCACGGCGTCCGCAAGCTACGGCACCCGAAGACACGAGGATGACCTCGTAACCTTGCTGCCGCAACCACGCCACCTGATCCACGAGGGCAGAAACGCGCGTTACGTCTAGCTTGCCGTCCTTGCGGGTAAGGACGTTGGAGCCGATTTTGATGACAAGACGAAGACCCCCTCCCCGCTCCCCCTCAAGGGGGAGAGTGGTATGTACTTGACTATTGGTACTCTTTGCCATAATAAAACTGTGCTATCAAGGTAACTGCTCTTCCTCTTAAGGGGAGCGGGGAGGGGGGCTGTTACTTAGGTATCGAGGCCATGAGGCCTTCGATGATGGAGGTGGTGAAGCCATTACGCTCCATAGCGTTGAGACCACGTATGGTCAGACCGGCGGGAGTGGTTACCTTGTCGATTTCAGCTTCAGGATGTGAATGGTCTGTGCTCAGCAGGCTGGCTGCGCCTTTCATGGTCTGTGCCACAATACGTTGTGCATCAGCGGGAGTGAAGCCCAGAAGCACGCCGCCCTGGGTGTTGGCGCGGATGTAACGTAGGGCATAGGCTATACCGCAGGATGCCAGCACGAGACCGGCATTCATAAGGCGTTCCTCAACCAACATCGCATCGCCCAAATCCTTGAACACAGCCAGCAGTGCCTCGTCTTGTTCCTTCGTGGCCCCAGCCGAACTGAGGAAGGTCATGCTCTGGCGGGCGGCGATGGCAGTGTTGGGAATGAGGTAGTATAGGACTGGCACCTTACCTTCCTTAGCGAAGATTTCCTTCAGGTCGTTGAGACCTACGCCTCCTACCATGGATGCCACGATCTGGTGGTCGTAGTCCAGCCATGGTTTCAGCTGTTCGGCGGCTTCTTTCAACTTCCAAGGCTTCATAGCAAGCACCACTACGTCGGCACCTTCGATGCAGACGCGATTGTCGGTGGTGGTGCGTATGGAGGGGTCGAAGGCTTTGATGCGCTCCAACTTCTCGGGATGTGTATTGCTGATGCAGATGTCTTCGCTACGGACTAAATTGCTTTGTGCAAGTCCGAAAGCCAAGGCGCCGCCGATGTTTCCGGCTCCGATGATAGCAAATTTCATGTTGATGTATATTTGGTGATGAATAAAGAACAATCAGGCTTGCGCATTGTCTTTCCGCCTAATCTCTACCCTGCGAATCTTACCGCTGATGGTCTTGGGCAATTCATCAACGAACTCGATGATACGGGGGTATTTATAGGGAGCTGTGACGCGCTTGACATGTTGCTGAAGCTCTTCAATCAAAGCCTCACCAGCTTTGTCTTTCCACTCCTTGCCCAGCACAACCGTGGCTTTGACGACCATGCCTCGAATGTCATCGGGCACACCAGTTATGGCACATTCGACCACGGCGGGGTGCGTCATCAGCGCGCTCTCCACCTCGAAGGGGCCGATGCGGTAGCCGCTGCTCTTGATGACATCGTCTATACGACCCTCGAACCAGTAGTATCCGTCCTCGTCGCGCCAAGCCATATCGCCTGTGAAGTAATAGCCGTCGTGCCATGCCTGCCGTGTCAGTTCCGGGTCACGGTAGTATTCCTTGAACAGACCTACAGGCTTCTTTTCGCCTACCTTAACTACTATTTCACCTTTCTCACCGTCTTCGCATGAGGTGCCGTCGGGTTTGAGCAGGTCTATCTCATACTGTCCGTTAGGCTTGCCCATAGAACCGGGTTTGGGTTCCATCCACGGCATGGTGCCAAGGGTCATGGTAGTCTCGGTTTGTCCGAAACCTTCCATGAGACGTATGCCCGTCTGTTCGAGGAATTTCTCGTATACGGCGGGATTCAGGGCCTCGCCTGCCGTGCAGCAGTAGCGCAACGCTGAGAGGTCGTACTTCGAAAGATCCTCGCGTATCATGAAGCGGTAGATGGTGGGAGGAGCACAGAAGCTGGTCACTTTATACCGCTCCATTTGGCGCAAGAGGATGTCTGCATCAAACTTCTCGTGGTCAAACACGAAAACGGTAGCACCGGCAAACCATTGACCATAGAACTTGCCCCATACGGCTTTGCCCCAGCCTGTGTCGGCTACAGTCAGGTGAACGGAGTCTTCGCGAAGGTTGTGCCAGAATACTCCAGTAGTGAGATGTCCCATGGCATACAGGAAGTCGTGAGCCACCATCTTGGGCTCGCCCGATGTGCCGCTGGTGAAGTACATCAGCATGGTGTCGGAGTTGTAGTTCTTGGCAGCGGGGCGTTTGAATTCAGGTGCCGAGGTAATCTCGGAATGCCAGTCGTGCCAGCGGCAAGAGTGGCCGGCATCAGACGTCGGCTTGTCCTGCGTATCGCCTACCTTGACCAGTATTTCCACCGTTGGGCTTTCGGGCATGGCAGCCTCCACTTGGCTCATCACGTAAGGATCATCGACGCAAATTATGGCCTTCACGCTAGCTCGAGTATTGCGATACACGATGTCGTGCTTAGTAAGCATGTGGGTGGCTGGTATTACCACGGCCGCCAGTTTGTGCAGTGCCAGCATGGCAATCCACCATTCGTAGCGGCGCTTGAGGATTAGCATCACGGGGTCGCCGTGGCCTATGCCCATGCTTTGCAGGTATGCAGCGGCCTGATCGCTCTCGGCCTTAAGCTGCGCGAAAGTGGTTCGCTGTTCGGCTCCTTTATCGTTGGTCCACAACAATGCGAGCTTGTCAGGCGCTTCTTCTGCCCACGCATCCATGACGTCGTAGGCGAAGTTGAAGTGCTCTGGTATTATAAATTCCAAGTTCTCGTTGTAATCCTCAACAGACTTGAACGTAGTTTGTTTTAGGAAACGTTCTACCATGTTTTGTCGTATTGTGTCTTGTGTTTAGTGTTTCTGTTTGTCTTGCTGCCTTATCTCGGCTCTGCGAATCTTGCCGCTATTGGTCTTAGGCAGTTCGTCGACGAATTCTATTATGCGCGGGTATTTGTATGGAGCTGTCTCGCGCTTGACATGTTGTTGTAGCTCTTTGATTAAGGCATCGCCTGCCTTGTCTTTCCATTCCTTACCAAGCACAATGGTAGCCTTGACGACCATGCCTCGTATGTCGTCGGGCACACCGGTGATGGCACATTCCACAACGGCAGGATGCGTCATCAGCGCGCTCTCCACCTCAAAGGGACCTATGCGGTAGCCGCTACTCTTGATGACATCGTCCTTACGTCCTTCAAACCAGAAGTAACCGTCTTGGTCGCGCCATGCCATATCTCCAGTGAAATAATAGCCGTCGTGCCACGACAGGCGAGTCTGCTCGGGGTCGCGGTAGTAGCCTTTGAAGAGGCCGATGGGCTTGCCGAGTTTCCAACCGCTGGCGGTCACGTAGCGGTCATCGTCCACCTTGATGGCTATCTCACCCTTTTCACCGTCCTCGCAAGGTGAGCCGTCGAATTTCAACAGCTCTATCTTGTATTGGCCGTTAGGCTTGCCCATTGAGCCGGGTCTGGGCTCTATCCAAGGCATAGTGCCGAGAATCATCGTGGTTTCTGACTGGCCGAAGCCCTCCATGATGCGCAAGCCTGTGGAAGCATAGAACTTATCGAACACGACAGGGTTCAATGGCTCGCCCGCGGTGCTGCAATATTCCAGTGAGCTGAGGTCATAGAGCGAGAGGTCCTCACGAATGATGAATCGGTATACGGTGGGCGGTGCGCAAAAGCTGGTAACCTTGTACTTGCTCAGCTGACGCAGCAGTTGGTCGGCATTGAACTTCTCGTGGTCGTAGACGAATATCGAGGCACCTGCAAACCACTGGCCGTAGATCTTGCCCCAGGCAGCCTTGGCCCAGCCGGTGTCGGCCACGGTCAGGTGCAGGCTGTTGGGCTTTAGGTTGTGCCAATACACTCCGGTTGTCAGTTGTCCCATGGGGTAAAGGAAGTCATGGGCTGCCATCTTGGGCTCGCCAGAAGTACCGCTTGTGAAGTATATTAGCATAGTGTCATCGTTCTCGTTGGTCGGCTCAGCGCGGTGGAAGGGCGGCGCTTTCACAATCTCGCTCTGCCAGTCGTGCCAGCCCTCGGGCAGCGGCTTAGGTTCAGCGGCGGCGTTGCATCCAATGCTGTGCCTTACCACTACTACGTTCTTCACCGTAGGACTTTCGGGCAACGCCTCGTTTATCTGGTCTGTTATGTATTCATCATCGGTACAGATGATGGCTTTCACCCTGGCGCTGTTGTTGCGATACACTATGTCATGCTTCGTGAGCATGTGAGTAGCGGGAATGGCTATGGCTGCTATCTTATGCAGTGCCAGCATTGAAATCCACCATTCATAGCGACGCTTGAGAATGAGCATCACGGGGTCACCGTAGCCAATCCCGAGGCTTTGCAGGTAGGACGCTGCCTGATCGGTCTGCTGCTTGAGCTCGCCGAAAGTAGTCCTACGCTCGGCACCTTCGTCGTTGGTCCATAGAATGGCCAGTTTGTCGGGCTCTTCTTCTGCCCATGCATCTATGACGTCGTAGGCAAAGTTGAAGCGCTCGGGTATCTTGAATTGCAGATGTTCGTTGTAGTCTTCAAACGAAGTGAACGTTGTCTGCTTAAGAAATCGTTCAATCATAAATCAGAAAATTATGGCAAAGAAACGTACTTTCTGGCCTTTGAGGGCACGCATTCCATGAGGTTGGGTGGCATCGAAATAAATGCTGTCGCCTTCTTCGAGTATGAGTGTCTTTGGGCCTATCGTGAGTTCCATGGTTCCTTCGAGAATCATGTTAAACTCCTGTCCGGGGTGCGAGTTGCTCTCGCGCGGTGCATCTTCGGGTTTAGGTATTACGGTGACGATGAAAGGGTCAGCCTTGCGGCCGCGGAACCCGCTGGCGAGGCTCTCGTAGTGATAGGCTTTGCGGCGTTCTACGCTGAGGCCTTGTCCCTTACGTGTGAGGAAATAAGAACTCATGTGAGGTTCCTCGCCGAAGAGCAGCACGTTGAGCTCAATACCGTATTCCTTGGAAATCTTCTGCAGGTTGGCCACTGAGAGCTCACCCTCGCCAGATTCCATGAGCAGGTACTGTTCGAGCGAAATGTTGCAGAGGTTAGCCACGTCCTGGGCTTCGATGTCAAGAACGTCGCGCATTCCGCGCAGACGTTCGCCAATTTGTTTAAGTTGTTCGTCCATAGTGATTTATAAGTATTTAGTGAGTTTCGAGATAAATTCGTCGGCTTCGGACTTGCTGAGGCACAGGGGAGGCAGCAGGCGAAGCACGTTGGTGCCGGCGCAACCGGTGAACACATGGTCGTCCATGAGCAGGCGCTGCCGCACTTCCTTGTATGGTTGGTTGAGCTCTATGCCTATCATGAGGCCCCGTCCGCGAATGTCGGTTATGCTAAGGCGCTCGTCATCCGTTCTGTTTTTTTCTGTTGTCATGGCATGACAACATACTGAACGGAGGGCTGACAGCAGGTATTCACCTATCACGCGTGCATTCTCCACAAGTCCTTCGCCCTCGATGACATCGAGCACAGCCAAAGCTGCCGCACAGGCCAGATGGTTGCCGCCGAAGGTGGTGCCCAGACGACCGTAGACGGCCTCGAACTTAGGCGCTATCAACACGGCGCCCATGGGGAAACCGTTGGCAATACCCTTGGCCACGGTGATGATGTCGGGCTTGACGTTTAGCCATTGGTGAGCGAAGAACTTACCTGAGCGGCCGTATCCGCACTGAATCTCATCGCAGATGAGCACCGTGCCATTCTGGTCGCAGGCCTCGCGCAGACCTTGCATGAAATCGGCCGTAGCCAGCTGAATGCCGCCCACACCCTGAATACACTCTATGATGCAGGCTGCTACATCGCCCTTCGCGAGCTCCGCTTTCCAAGCCTCTAAGTCGTTCAATGGCAGGAACGTCGTATGTCCGTTGGCATTGATGGGTGCAATGATCTTGGGATTGTTCGTTACTTCTACGGCCAGGCTTGTACGTCCGTGGAACGCTTTCTGCGCCGACAGCACACGCGTACGGCCCGTGTGGAACGAAGCCAGCTTCAGCGCGTTTTCGTTAGCCTCGGCACCCGAGTTGATAAGGAACAGGCTGTAGTCTTCGTATCCGCAGGCCTTGCCTAAGCGTTCTGCCAGCTGACGCTGGAGTGTGTTCACTACCGAGTTGCTATAGAAACCGAGCTTGGCCACTTGATTGCTGATGGCTTCAACGTAGTGGGGATGGGCATGGCCAATGGATATCACGGCATGCCCGCCATAGAGATCCAGGTATTCTGTGCCTTGGTCATCCCATACGCGGCAGCCTTGGCCGCGCACGATGTTTATGGGAAAAAGAGGGTATACGTCGAATAGTTGCATCATTGGTTATTTTTGTGCCTCGTTCGAGGCTGGTAATTTGGGGCAAAGATACGACAAATATCTGACAATTCGTTACATTTGAATAATTACTATTTAAAAATTGGGCAAAATATTGATTTATTTCATTCAAAATGTAAGGCTGCTGCTGTTGTTTGTTGCCATTGGCACGATTTGCCGCGGATAAGAGGCTGTCCCAAGTAGTGTCATTAATGGCTTGTGGACTCGTGGCAAAAGGATTTGAAAAACAAAAAAACACGACCAGACGTGTGTGTTTGAACGACTGGTCGTGTTGGCTCTCATGTCTGGCCGTGTTTTCAGATTAGACTGGTCCTGTCTGCAGATTAGGCCAAGCTAATATCCAAATTAGGTCAGCCTAACAGCCCGATTAAGTAGGCCTAACAGTCCGATTAAGCCTGCCTAACAGTCCGATTAAGTAGACCTAAAGCCCGATTAGGTAGCGACTAATGTAATCTGTGGGAATCCATATCGTCGCATAAGTGTCAGAAGCTAATTCTTGCAAAGATAGGGTAGTGGTCCGAGAGGTTCCGGCGCACCATCTTGCCGTTCTCGTCCTTCGACCAGTAGCTGTCGGTAAGCGTAGCATAAGCGCTTACCTTGGTAGAGGGAGTTACGAAGATGTGATCGATACGCTCGTGGGTCCAGGATTGAGGTCTGAAACTGTTGTATGTGCCGTTCTCGGCGAACCGAGTGGCTGCATTGGTGTAGCAGTCTTTAAGCACGCCAGAACTGGTGAACAAGGTATACAACTCATTAGTCTGCGGAACGTTGAAATCGCCTGTCAGCACTGCCAGCTTTTTGCCGCCGTCGGTCATCTCGGTGATGCGCTTCATCACCAACTTGGCAGATTCACTGCGAGCTTTCACGCCGACGTGGTCCATGTGAAGGTTGAGGAATATGAATTCCTGTTTGGTCTGAAGGTCGCGGAAACGTCCCCAGCTGCAGATGCGGTTCAGTGCTGCGTCCCAGCCTATGCTGGGCTTCTCTGGCGTCTCGCTGAGCCAGAAGTTGCCTTTCTCAAGGAGCTCCACGCGTTCTGGGTTGTAGAAGATAGCGGCGTATTCGCCCTTCCGTTTGCCATCGTCGCGCCCAACACCTATCCACCGATAGGCGGGCAGGCCCTTCTCCAGGTCCATCAACTGTTGGTGCAGCACCTCTTGTGCTCCGAAGATGTCGGGGTGCTCCCAGATGATTTGGTCGCAGATGTGCTTGCAGCGTTGATGCCAACCATTGCTGTTGACGCTATCCTCTTCGTTCTTGTATCGTATGTTGTAGCTGCCTACGGTGAGTTCCTGGGCAGCCATGCCTATGGTGCAGAGGAGCACCATGATGAATGTGCAGACGTTTTTCATGTTGCTCAGTGGTGTGATGAATGTCTGTTCGTCTGCAACGTTACTTAGCTACTTTGTTGATAGCCTTCTGTACCAGAGGTTCCATTATGGCATAACCAGCCAGGTTGGGGTGGCAGCCCTCATCAGAACCGTCGTTTCTCTTATCGGAGATGCCGGGGCGCATTCTGCCTGTCACTTTTCCATTATTATCGACCTCAACCATTGCTGAGTAGTAATCTACATATTGGAACTTATTCTTCTTGGCATACTCCTTGATGCGGGCATTGAGGCTTTGAATCTTCTGAATGGCATCTTTCACTTCAGGGCGCCATCCATATTTCTCACAAGGTGTAATAGAGGTAAGAATCACCTTAATCTTGTTCTGCTTAGCCATTTGAGCCATTGTGCAGATATTCTGGAAGGTGCGGTCTTCGACATAGGGATGATTGTTGAGGGCAATGTCATTCGTGCCGCCATTGATGACTACAGCTTTAGGATGGAGGTTCACTACGTCTTCATAGAAACGAAGCACCATCTGATAGGTCGTCTGGCCGCTAATGCCTCGGCCGATATAACCGTTCTCCTTGAAAAATGCGCCATGACGGCTGTACCAGTTGTCGGTGATGCTATTGCCTATGAACACCACTTTGCGCTGGTCTTGCGGCAAGGTCTTCACGACCTCGTTATCGTCGTGATAACGTTTGAAGTTGGTCCAATCGTCCTGAGCCTGAGCTCCGAAAGCAAACATGGCCATGAGAGTCATGCAAAAGATTTTCTTGAACATAATGTTTTTGTTTTTAAAGGTTTTATGATTAGGTAGATTGATATGTTAGTATATGTCAGAAAGCGCTGGGCTTGAGGTCGAGACCGGCATGCTCATCCAGCCCGAGCATCAGGTTCATGTTTTGCAGAGCCTGGCCGCTGGCACCTTTAAGCAGGTTGTCGATTACTGATGTGATGAGCAGTTTGTCCTCGAACTTCTCAACGTGTACGAGCGCTTTGTTGGTGTTTACGACTTGTTTGAGGTCGATGTCGCGGTCCACGTAATGAGTGAAGGCGGCTGTCTCGTAGAACTGACGGTACATCTTCACGATATCCTTCTCATCGAGTTGTGGGTCAATGTGCACTACCTCAGTGCAGAAGATGCCGCGTGCGAAATCGCCACGATAGGGAATGAAGTCGAGCGAGGCGCCGAAGCCTGGCTGCAGTTGAGCCAGCGACTGACGTATCTCAGGCACGTGCTGATGGCGAAAGGGCTTATAGATACTCATATTGCCCATGCGCCACGAGAAATGTGTCGTGGCAGCGGGCTTCACGCCTGCTCCTGTTGAGCCTGTGATGGCGTTGACGGAAATGCTTTCGTGCAGCAGCCAATTGGCGGCCAAAGGCAGCAGGCCCAGCTGAATAGCCGTGGCGAAGCAGCCGGGGTTGGCCACATGGCGTGCCTGACGTATCTCCTCGCGGTTCAGTTCGGGCAGGCCGTAGATGAAATCGTGGTCGGGGGATGTGAGGCGGAAGTCCTGTGCCAGATCTATGATTCGCACGTTCTGCGGTACGGGATGTTCGGCCAGGAACTCAGCACTCTTGCCGTGACCCATGCAGAGGAATAGCACATCGATGCTTTTCAGCGCCAGGCGTGAGGTGAATTTCATGTCCGTCTCGCCCAAAAGGCCTTCGTGAACGTCGGTCAGCAGGTTCTTGGCATTGCTCGTGCTATGGACGAAGGCAATCTCTGCATCCGGGTGGTGAAGCAGCAGACGGATAAGCTCACCTGCCGTGTAGCCTGCGCCACCGATGATACCGACTCGAAGGCCCCCCGTGGCCCCCCGGCGGGGGGCGTTATGCTGTTGAGAATTCGAATTATTCATTGCTAATCATATTATCTAATGTCCCCCACCGGGGGGCATAGGGGGCTTTTATCTCTGTTCGTCCTTATGTATTCCGTAGTACACTCTGAGCGGTGTTGAGAGCACCTTGATGAAGCCTTTGGCCTCGTCGGCTGTCCAGCCCGTCTGTGTCTCGCCGTACTCGCCGAGCTTGCTCTTGGTGAGGTCGTTGTCGGAATCAACGCCGACGGTCTCGAAGCCGAAGGGACGCAGCTTCAGGATGGCTGTGCCGGTGACGTTGCGCTGCGATGAGGTGAGGAAGGCCTCGATGTCGGGCATCACAGGCTCCAGGTACTGGCTCTCGTGGAGGAACATGCCGTACCAGTTGGCCACTTGATCTTTCCAGTACTGTTGCCACTTCGACAGGGTTGACTTCTCCAGCAGGCGGTGGGCTTCGATGATGAGCTTTGGCGCTGCGGCCTCGAAACCTACGCGGCCCTTGATGCCGATGATTGTGTCGCCCACGTTGGCGTCGCGGCCTATGGCATAGCTGGCACCAATCTCTTCAATCTTCTGAATGGCCTTGATGCGGTCGTCAAACTTCTCACCGTTGACGCCAACGATTTCGCCTTTGTTGAACTCAATCTTCAACAGGCTTTCGGGCTCCTTGGCCGTTACATGCTTGAGGTAGGCCTCTTCGGGCAGGCCCTGCGAAGCATCCAGCAGCTCGCCGCCGCAGATGCTTGTGCCCCAGATACCTACGTTGTACGAGTACTTCAGCTTGGCGAAGTCAGCTTCGAAGCCGTGGGCATTCAGATAATCCACTTCCTCCTTGCGCGTGAGCTTCTTGTCGCGTGTCAGCGTGATGATCTCCACGCCAGGAGCCATCACCAGGAAAGTCATGTCGAAACGTATCTGGTCGTTGCCGGCACCCGTTGAGCCGTGGGCGATGGCGTCAGCTCCTATCTCGTTGGCATAACGGGCTATGGCCAAAGCCTGGAAGATGCGTTCGCTAGACACCGAGATGGGATAGCAGTTGTTGCGCAGGACGTTGCCGAAGACCATGTATTTCAATGACTTCTCGTAGTATTCATGCGTCACGTCCAGCGTCACATATTGCGTGGCGCCCAACTTGTATGCATTCTCTTCGTTGGTGCGTAGCTGTTCGGCGCTGAAGCCGCCCGTATTGGCGCAAGCAGCATACACTTCGTAACCTAATTCCTTTGCGAGATACATCACGGTGTAGCTCGTATCCAAGCCGCCCGAAAAAGCGACAACAACCTTTTTTTTCATCTTCTTATGGTGTTTTTAATTAATAATCGTTTTTACAATGATTGAATTATTTGCCTCAATCGGCTACTACTTTTAATCAGTTAATAAGGTAATTTCATGCAGTCGAGTTAGTCGCGCAGTTCCTGGCTGTTCGTGATGCGCCCCTCGAGTCGGTTGATGCGGTCAAGCACGTTCTGCGGAATCTTGGCGGGCAAGTGTTCCTCGGGGTCGAAGAGCATGGCGGTGCAAATGCAGAACTTGCGGTTGCGCTCGCGCAGCACGTTGATGTTCACGCATCCTTCGCAGCCTTTCCAGAACGCTTCGTCGTCGGTGAGGTCGTCGAATGTCACGGGCTGGTAACCCAGCTGCGTGTTCATCTTCATCACGGCCTTGCCGCTTGTGAGCGAGAAGATTTTGGCGTGTGGCCAGCGCGTGCGGGCCAGTGAGAAGGTCATGTCCTTGATGCGCTTGGCGATGCCTAAGCCTCTGAAATCCGGGTGAACGATTAAGCCTGAGGTGGTGACGTATTGTTTGTTGCCCCAGGTCTCGATGTAGCTGAAGCCGGCGAAGCGCATATCACCTCCGGGCTCGGCCGGCGGAGCCAGTGCTATCACGGCCTTGGCCTCGAACATCTTGTTGGCAAGGTATTCATGAGTGCGCTTGGCAATGCCTGTGCCGCGCACCTTGGCGGCCTCCTCGATGGTATGTAGTATGGTGTCGACGTATCGTTCATGCGATTCATCGGCCACCAGTATCTGTATGCTCTCTGCTGTGATGTCTTTGTTATCCATTGTCTTGTTATTATTGTGTTTACTCTATTCTGCAATTTTGGTATGACTTAATGCTCACGCCTCGCCCGTTGTGGGAACTACCGACGAGAGGCTGTCGAGCACAGTGGGACGGTCGGCGCCCTCGGCCAATACGATGAAGATGGTATCGTCGCCGGCTATGGTGCCCAGGATATCAGGGATGTTGGCCTTGTCGATATCATAGGCTACATGCGAGGCGTGGCCTGGAGGCGTCTGTATCACGGCGATGTTCTGGCTGAATTTCACGGCTACTGCTCCGAGGCGGTTCATCTGTTGCACGGTCATGTGCGTATCGCTCACGCGTTGGTAGCGGCGCTGCTCGGGCAGCATATATATCAGATGTCCGGCCTCATTGATGCCCTTGCCTATACGCAGTTGGCGCAGGTCGCGCGAGACGGTGCCCTGAGTGGATGGGAAACCAGCCTTGGCGAGCTCGGACAAAAGCTCCTCCTGCGTCATCACCTCCTGGCTCGACACTATCATTTTTATTACTTCCAACCGAGTATCCTTCTTCATTCGTCCGTTGTTTGTAATTGTATAATTATTAGAAAAACGCCGCAAAGGTATGAATAATATTTCATATTCACACCATTTTACGGCGATTATTTATGCAAAAAGGGCTAAAAAGCGTTTTTTATGCAGTTTGCATCTACACGTATTTGCGTAGCACTTTGCGCAATGCCCATTGCTCGTTGCGGTATTTGCGGGGCGACATGCCTACGTACTGCTTGAAGTACTTGCCGAAGAAACTCTGCGAGGGGAAGTTGAACTCGCGGGCTATCTCCTTGACCGACTTGTCGGTGTTGGCCAGTTCCTCCTTGGTCGACGAGATGACCATCTGGATAATCCATTGCAGGGCTGAGCTGCCGCTGCGCTCCTTCACGATGCTCGAGAAATAACGCGAGGAGAGCGAGAGCTGGTTGGCATAGAAAGTGACCTCGCGCTCCTGCTTGTAGTAGCGGAAGAGCAGCGTGAGGAACTTCTGGAAGATGGAGTCGTGGCTGTTGAGCAACTGCGGCGTCACAGCCTCGTTGCTGTTGTAGGCGTAGATAAGCTCGTAGAAGAGGCTCTGTGCCAGACATCTGATGAGCTGCTTGCGCACTACGTCGGCAGGCGAGGCCTCGGGGTCTGCCTTCGTTTCTTCGGCACCTCCTGAGAGCTCGGCACGTATGGCTTTAGCATCAAGCACAGCCGGGAATTCATCGCCTAAGTCTCTGCTGGCTTTCTCGAGCTCCTGGTTGTGCTCATCAAGTTGCTCGCGCAGAAGCGTCGTGATTGTTTCGATGGCCGAGCGTTGCTTGTCGGTGAGCTTGATGCACGGATTGTCGCGCATCGTGATGTAGTTGCCGCTGTCGAAGAGAAGCTGCAGCAGGGGCATTACAAACTCAAGGTTGCACTTCACTACGATGCCCTCGAGGTCGGGCGACGACTTGAGGATGCTCACGTAGGTCGTCGGCATGTAGTAGTAAATGTAGCCTTCCTGTATCTGATAGGTCTTGTCGTCAAGGCTCACATTGATAAAGCCTCGCTGGCACAGGAAGAAGCCGCACTCATTCATCATATTGAGTACGCGGCCGCGGGTGTCGAGCAGCGACATCGCGCTCTCAACACTGATAAGTTGGAAAGGTAAATTCTGACTCATAGTCCACAAAGGTAACAATCTTGTCTAATAAATAGAATACTTTTAGCAATTAAAAAAATTGAAAAACGACAAATAGGATAAAAAAGCAAACTTTTTGCGTCTGATTATTCGACGAAAGGTCGTACCTTTGTCCGCAGATTTAGTTGATATAGTTGTACAAATAATAAAATTGGTATAGCAAATGAAGAAGTTTCTTATAGCCGCAATGTCGGCAGCATTAGTTTTCTCGTCGTGTAACACTACCGAGAGCGGAGCAATCAACGGCGCCTCTATGGGATCGGTGTTCGGCAGTGCCCTCGGCGGCCTACTCGGCGGTTATCGCGGACATGGCATAGGCACTATGGTAGGTATGGTAGCCGGCGGTGCCACTGGAGCTGTGATAGGTTCACAACGCGAAGCTGCTCGCAGGGAGCAAGGCCTCGAGCGTCGTGAACAGGAACTCGAGCGTCGTGAGCAGCGACGTATGGAGCGCGAACAGCAAACCATGGAGCGCAACCGTCCTTCAACCCGCCGACAGAAGCCCGCGCGCACGAGCGACTACGGCCAAGGCTACTCTATGGGCATGGAAACCGATGAGGCGGTGAAGTCGCCTCTGACGCTCCAGAACCTCCGTTTCGTAGGTCAGGACGGCAACGATGCCATCAACCGTGGCGAGATATGCACGCTTGTCTTCGAACTTGCCAACGCTTCCGGGCAGGCTGTCTACGATGTAGTGCCGTATATCAGCGAACTGTCAGGCAACGAGCATATCACCATCTCGCCGTCGACAAGCATTGAGACCATTGCCCATGGCGATGCCATACGTTACACAGCTACGCTCAAGGCTGACACTCGTCTCAAGGCCGGCACTGCCACATTCCGCATTGCCGTGAGCACCGACGGCAGCGAGTTCGTGCGGCTGCGCGACTTCAGCGTGACTACGTCAAAGTGAACGTCTGACACATTAATTATAACACACGCGCGTAGGGCAGTCTGCCTTACGCGCGTTGTTCTTCATTTAAGGTTATGAGCCCGTGAGCTTATGCCCGCGTCATGTAGAGATATACCACCGCTGCAGCTAATGCCAGTATCACGATGATGGCCAGAGCACCAAGCAGACAACCCCACGAGCAGCCTTGCTGCTCCTGAGCCTCGTTGGTGACTTCCGCCTGCTGAGCCTGCTCCGTCTCGGCTATAGCATCGTCGAGCGACAGCTCACCCTGTGGTGCCGTTTCTTTCTTGTTCGAGGCCTTGCTCTTGCCTTTCTTGCCTTTGGCTACCTTGGTAGCGGCCGCTGCGCCGCCCAGTCCGAGCCACGAGAGCAGGTTGAGTTTCTTCCATGTGATGAGGCGCTTGGAGTAGCCCACGCCTTGTCCCATGCTCACGTTCACGCTGACGCCCGAGGAGCCTATATTGAGCGTCTTGCCCTTGGGGCCTATCGTCAGGCTCATGCCGCTCTTGCCCACGTTCATTGTCACGTAAGGCAGGATCTTTATTCGTTTGTTGAATCTTACGCCCATGGTAGGTTTGGATTATGGGTTATTATTTGTCTTTGTGTTGCTTATGCCTGTGGTTGAGTGGTCGTGGTGAGCAGGCTGCGTGTCATGCGGCGCACAGGAATCCATACAGCTATGAGGCCCACGACAAGCACCGTGGCGAAGATGATGAGCAGGTCGGTGGCGTGTACGCTCACGGGGTAGGCATCTACAATATATGACCCTTCGCTGTGCCCGAGCTTCACGAACCCGAATTGCATCTGGGCCAGACAGAGCGCCAGGCCGAGCAGTATGCCTATGGCGGCACCTATGCCTGAGATGAGCCAGCCTTCGAGCAGGAAGATATTAGCCACCTGCTTGTCGTTGGCGCCCAGGGCGCGCAGCGTCTGCACGTCGGCTTGCTTGTCGATCATCAGCATCGAAAGAGATCCGATGATATTGAACGAAGCCACCAGCAGTATGAACGACAGGAACAGGTAGGCAATGAACTTCTCCACCTGCATTATGCGGAACGTGTCTTGCTGCTGCTCATAGCGGTTCAGCACCTCGAAACGGTCGCCCACCAGCGCCTGGATGGCTTTCTGTGCCGCTCCTTGCTTCACGCCCGGCTTCAGCTTAAGTTCCACGGCGCTTACCAAGCCTTGGGCATCGAACAAGCGGCGGGCGAAGGCCAGGGACGTGAGTATATATTGTGAGTCGTAGCGCGACTGGTTCACGGCAAACACTACTCCGGGCGAGTACAGCTCATCGCTCACAAAACTCTGCATAGGATTGCTCAGGTTCACCTGCTCGCCACGGCGAGGAGCATAGATGGGCAGGGCACCTTCGTAGCGGGCGCCTAAACCCAGCTGCTGCGCCAACCGTATGCCCATGATACCATATTCGAGCACGTCGGCGTGTAGCATGAACTCGCCGTCGCCATACAATATGTCGTCGAGGCTGGCCTGCTGGTTGAAGTTATCGTCCACGCCCTTGATGGTCACCACCCATTGGCGGTCGTTGCCCACGATGAGCGCCTGATCCTCGAACACCTCAGTGTACACGTCTATCCCCTCATATCCGCGCAGGGCGGTGAGCGAAGCATCGTCGGCAGCGATACTCTTGCCCTCGCGCAGCACCACCTTCAACTCAGGGTCGAAAGCCGTGAAGAACGAGGCAACGTATTCGCGGAAACCGTTGAACACCGACAGCGTCACCACCATAGCCATAGTAGCCACGGCAACACCGCAGGCGGAGATGCCTGAGATGATGTTGATCGTATGGTGGCTCTTGCGCGAGAAGAGGTAGCGGCGGGCTATGTAGAGGGAAAACATGTATCTAATTGAAAGCGGATTATTAATAAAGAGCACACAAAGGTAAGGCTTTAATGCCGTTCAGCCAAATTTTTGTCAATAAATATTTCGGTTAAAGCCTTCATGTCCTCATGCGCGACCAATCATATCCGCCTGCATGACCGGTCGTATCCGCCTGCATGACCGTTCGTATCTGCCCGCACGTCTGTTCATATCCGCCCACACGTCTGGCCATAGTCCGTAATCAGTCAGTGCAGAGTGAAAGTAAAGATTTACGGTTATCTCGTTAGGTGTCACAAACAGCCGTTTGCTGTGATTTCCGTGATTTCTGTGTGAGCCTCTAACATAAAAGATGGGAATGATATAGCAGATGACCTGCAAACCCCGTAGGGGTGAAGGATTTTAGGCAGGGGTGAAGCGGAGCGGAACCCCTGTTCATAGAACATAGTATATAGAGTGCCGTAGGTACGACGGAATTATTGAGTTTGTTCCTGCGTACCTACGGCACTCTATATACCTTCTGACATGATACAGGGGTTTCGTTCGCTTCGCTCACTTCACCGCCTGCCTAAATTCCTACGCCCCTCTGGGGCTCACTTCCTCTCAATAGGTCAACTCCTATATCATTGCCTTTATTTTTCACTTTTCACTTTTCATTTTTCACTCAAAATAAGCTCTTAACTACCCACTACCCGGTCATTTTTCCGCGTTTTTCTGCATATTTCCGTGTTTTTCCGTTGTTAAAAGGAGAAAAAACAGCTTGAAACGAAAAAAAACTTGATTCTTTAACCTCTAATCTATAATCTTTTATTACCTTTGCGCCCGCAAACCACAAGGAGAGATGGCAGAGTGGTCGATTGCATCGGTCTTGAAAACCGACGTACTGAAAGGTACCGGGGGTTCGAATCCCTCTCTCTCCGCACAGAAAGGCAACCATTTCGGTTGCCTTTTCTCGTTCAAGAGAGGTCTTCGAACCCCCGCCTCCCGCCGTTCCCTCACGCGCTGATCCCACGACAGCTTCGGCTCGGCCAGCCGGCCTTGCTCTCGTGGAGCGCTGAGAAGTCATCTTCGGCAAAGATACTCAATCTTTACCTCGATGCCACCCTCTCTCTCCGCAGTCTGAACGCTGAGCTTTTTAAGCCCAGCGTTTTTTTTCTGCGGTAGAGAACCGAGATTCGAACCCCCGCCTCCCGCCGTTCCCTCACGCGCTGATTCCCCGACAGCTTCGGCTCGGCCAGCCGGCCTAGCTCTCGTGGAGCGCTGAGAAGTCATCTTCCAATGAGCAGTCAGCCTCGGAAGCAAGCAGCAACGAAGCGCCCCAACGGGGCAGCAAGCAGTGTCCCTCCGTCGCCGTATGAGTTACGGCTCCCCTCATCGGGCACGGATGGCCTCTAAAGGCCCTCTTCGCCCAGGGCAGCGCCCTGGGTATACAGGATGGGGAAATACTCGCCCTGACAAGGCAAAAGCAAAGGCCGGGGTTTGTTTAAGGCCAAGCTTATATACCGATAAGGCCGTTTTAATCGGCTGATTAGGCCAACCTAATTTGCGGATTAGGTTGACATGATTATTAAGGGTGTGGGCGGGCTATCTTATCAGCGCCTTGCGGGAAGTGCCGTTGGAGAGGCGGATGATGTAGATGCCGGGACGGAGGCGGGATGGGGTGTTGCCGAGGTAGGTGCCGCAGAGGTCGTAGTAGCCGATGGGCACGGCGGCGGAGGCCATCTGAACGGGTGCGGCGATGCCTACCTGCTCGGGGCTGGCCATGTGCCAGACGAGGGGCTCGGAGCGGGTGCCGAGGACGGCGGAGGTGAAGTCGAGCGACTCCTGGATGGGGTATTCGTCGCCTTGAGCATCAAGGCCCTTGAGGGTTATCGCGTCGCCGTCGAAGCCATAGAGCGTCATGAATAGCTTGCCGTCGACACATTCGCCAACGCCACGACATTCGTCGTCGGAGTAAGCCAGGACGGTGAACTCCTCAACGTCGACAGGTTGGTCGTCGACATAGAGCTGGGCGATGGCGCCCATGACATTGGGGTAGGCATGGGGATTAAGGCCGTAGGCAGTGGACTGCAGGCCTTGGTGCGGCTTGCGCAGACGTACTGTGTGGCGGGCGGGCGTGAACTTTATCTTCTTGCCGGTGGCGGTCCAGTACATATATCCCTGTCCGGGCATGAGGGTGCTCAGTGTGCCTATCCATCCGTCGGCATCGCTGTAGACGGAGAAACCTGCCTGGCCCATGATGATGTCGCCCGCGTTTATCTCGGAGGCTTGGAAGGCCGACGCCAGCGGTTGCATATCCATTGACGGATAGCCTATCCAGTTCCAGCCCTGTGCGAGGTCGATGGTGGCGCGTTGGTTGAGCGTGAGGCCATCGAAGGCGTAGTTGTGGGCTTCGCTCATGTCAACCTTGTAGAGCTGATTGGGCTGCAGGGCTTTGAGCGAGCCTGTCATGGTGCCGCCCGAGGGGCTATAGGCAGCTTCCTCGGAGCGCCCGCGGATGATGTCGGCATAGCTGTTGAAGCGGTTTACGGACACGGTGCCTGCGAAGGGGTGGGATACCCAGTTCCAGCCTTGTGCCAGATCGAGGTTGAGGGTTGCGCCGCTGTTGTCCATGATGCCTTCGTCGGTCATGAGGAATTGGTCGGCGGTGAGCAGGGTGTTCGTCTTCTCGATGGTGGGTAGGTTGAAATGGTAGATGTCGTTGCCGCCGTCGGGATAGCGCCCTACGGATTGGTCGCCGTTGTGGGCTGTGTAGTGGAGCGCGTCGGCAAAGTTCTGGAGGGCGGGATGTGTGTTGAAGTAGGCCTCGTTGTTCTGTATGAATTCCTCTGATGATATGATGGCCAGGGCCTCGTTGTCGGAGTTGTTGAGCTTGAAGGTAGTGTGCAGCTGGGTCATCGGGTCGAGCTTGTCTGCCCAAACGATGAGGTGGCCGTGGGCTGGCACTATGGTGTTGATGGCCGAGGCGGAGGGTATCTGGTATTTGAGTGGGTTGTTGAGGTTGTCGGTGACGTAGAGGCCTGCCACGTCGAGGTCGGTGTCGGTGGGATTGTATATCTCGAGCCAGTCGTTTTTCTTGAAGTATTCGTTGATAAACACGCTGTTGCCAGCGCTTATCTCGTTGACTTTGAGGGGCAGGGCGAGGGCGGCGAGGCACTCATCGTCGGGCAGCGGTTCGAAGGTGGCCAGTAGCGAGCAGGTGGCTACGTCCTCGATAGTGCTCAGGTCGAGCTGCGGATCTGTCGACAGCAGCTTGTCGTTGCCTTTCTTGTTGCGAAGGAGTTCGGCCGTCCAATATATGTCTGACGATTGGTTGTGGGTGTTGTGCACCTCAACGGCAATGACGTTGCTGCCGCGGCGCAGCAGTTTGTTGCTTATTTTGACGGTGTAGACGCCGGCGGTGGAGCTGGCATAGGTTGTGGACGGCTGGTCGTAGGTGACTTCGCCGTCGGCCATGAGGTAGCGTCCCACTTCCATGCCGTTGACGTAGATGACGCAGCCGTCGTCGACATATCCTGTCAGCACGAATTCCTCGTTGTCGGCAGGTGCTGTGGAGAGTGTGAAGGTCTTGCGGAAATAATAGGTGGGACGTTTGTTGTTGGGATCATCGCCGTAGTCGATGACGGTATTGTAGTCGGAGGTGCCGTTGATTCCTATCGTTCCGTAGCCGAAG
Organism: Bacteroidaceae bacterium; assembly: GCA_016286165.1. Lineage (GTDB taxonomy): Bacteria > Bacteroidota > Bacteroidia > Bacteroidales > Bacteroidaceae > Physcousia. Next base: position 163,098 of record JAEESE010000003.1, read on the forward strand.
GGTGCAGGGCCTGCGGGCCATGAGTTGGCGCTGTAGTTGAGGAAATACCAGTTCTGGCCGTCGAGCGAGCCTTGGTCGTAGTAGTACCACGTATCGGTGGTGCTGATTATCTGGTCGGACTGCAATATGGCGCCCTCGCCTTGTAGCATCCAGCCCGTGAAGCGGTAGCCGGCAGGTGCCTTGGCGGTGAGCGTCATGGGTGTGTGGAAGATGCCTTTGAAGTGGCCCATGGGCACTTCCTGTCCGTTGGCCAGGAAGGCGGCTCCTTCGGCATTGCTGCTCAGTTCCACGTTGATGCCCTGAGGCAGACGGAAGTAGTTGCGGAAGTTGTTCATAGTGGCGGTTCGGTTGTTCACGATGCCGTTGATGAGGGTATTGGCCGACGATGTGATGTTGCTGGTGGTGCCGTCGAACTCGCCAGCCTTCAGCTTCTCGTCCCTCAGCGCGTTGACCACTTTACGCACGTGCTGCTCCTCGAAGACGCTGCCGTTGACGAGGCAGAAGGCGTCGATGAAGCGTTTCTTGAAAGGCTCGTGCTTGAGCATGTTCAGGAAGATGTCGATGAGGAAGTTACGGCCTGTGTCGTAGCGCGAATCGTTGAGGTGGCCGGCCAGGCTGCTCAGCATGTTCGTGGAGCCGAAGCCGCTGTCGAGGTCCATGAAGACGAGGTGAAACTTGCCGTCCTCTCGGGAGCGGTAGCCTTTGACGTTGTTGCTGTTGGTGAGCCAGTCGCCGCAGCCTACGAAACATTCCACGGCCATGTAGTTGCAGTACTCGTCGATGTCGACAATCTGGCATATCTGGTCGTACAGGCTGTCGTCGGTGGGTGCACTGGCGAGGCGGGTGGCAAGGGCCATCCATTGACGGAACACCTCGTCGTCGCCCGTTTTCTGCTCGTAGCCTTTGGTACCGTTGATTTCGAACTGGTCCAACAGGTCGTCGTCGATGCCGTAGTTGGCATAGGCGTGGTTCTTGTTGTTGGGCTCGCGCAGGTTAAAGGTGAAATAGTATTTGCCGTTGATGAACACGTGTACGGGCTGCACCTCCTGGCAATCGACATAAAAGCCGCTGCTGAGGATAATCTTGTGTGTGCCTGCGTCGCGCATTCGGCCATAGCCGTCGTTGCCGCCATTGCGCACTACGACGCCTTTGTTCTTGATGTAGGGCTTGTCCTTGAAGAACTGATAGGGTAGGAAGTTCTGGCCCAGATAGTACTTGCCGCCCTTGAGGCGGAATGAGGCATTAGGCGCATACTGGTTGCGGCTCCAGCCGCCGCAGACCTCGAAGTCGCACTCCTGGTTGATGGCCATGAGGAACGAGCCGTTGTCGTTCTCGTCGGGCACCAGATAGTCGAAGCTGACGGGTCGCTCCCACGAGCGGTTCTTGTTGGTGTTGTAGCTCACGCCCTGCCCCGAGATGCCGTTTGTGCCGACGGTGTAGGCGCCTATCTTATTGTCGAAGAGGTTCTTGTCATCGGTCACTACGGAGACGATGGGCAGGTAGTAGTCGCGGTCCTTGTAGATATACGAGCGGGTGACGACGGCGCTCGGCAGGTAACCGTCCTTGAACAGACGGAAACGAAAGACGGCCGTGCCGCTGTTTAGCGTGAAGCGGCCGTTGGAGCTGGTCTGGCCGTTGTCGAGCGTGGGTGTACTGCCGTCGATGGTGTAGCGGAGCGTGCAGCCCGCGGGTATGTTCACACGGGCCACAAACGACGAGGTGAACACGCGGGAATCGGTGTCGACGACAGGCGCGTCCAATTGTGCGTCGGCAAAGGTGCTGCCTTCGTTGGTGGCGGCTGGGGTAGGGGTGGAGCACCAGCGCCAGGTGCTGCCGCCGTCGGTGGTGCGGGCATAGCTGCAGCGCTGAATGCCAGCCGGATAGTCCTGCGAGAGCAGCTGGTTGCCGTTCTTATCGCTGAGGTAGAACGTGCCGCCTTCGTAGGTCAGCTTGAAGCCGATTTGTTTGTTAGCCTGGGTGCTGTACTTGGTGCCCGTGTCGTAATGGTCGAACCAGATGTTCCTGAAACCATGGGCGGGCACGGAACCTTCGGTGCTCGCCATGCGAAACATCTTCAGGTTCGAAGGGTCGTTGCTCACGTAGAGCGAGCCCAGCGAGATGCTTTCGTCGGTGGGGTTGTAGAACTCTATCCAGCCGCCGTAGTTGAACGACGGGTCGATGAATCCATCGATGTTGCACACCTGAATCTCGTTGATAATGAGCTTCGCAGGGTCGCCGGCGGCAAACATCTTTGTAGCCGCCAGGAACAATGCTATGATACTAAGGCAGAAACGATTTTTCATATCTTTTGAGATGAATCTTACGATGAAATGTTTAAGGTAAGCACGAGCCAGGCCATGTACATCGACAGCTCGCTAAGCAGGAACAGCGCGCCGCAGCAGTCGCCCGTGTAACCGCCCAAACGGCGGCGCATCCACAACATAAGCAGCAGTTCCACGATGAAGGGAACAGGCAGCAACAGCACTACGGCGCCCAAACCAAGGTAAACGCATAGGGCGATGGGCAGGGCCAGTGCCAAGGCACAACGGAGTGAGTGCAGGAGCCATGCCTGCCACGAGCGGCCTACATATACCACTTGGTTCTTGGCCTCGTCGGCCGTGCGGGCATAAGGCAACTGGCCGGTGATGAGCGATGCTGCGCTTTTGCCTGTCACGTCGAACAGCAGGATAAGCGCTCCGGCCTGCCACATAGCGGCGGATGAGGCCTGCGTTGCGCTGGCGATATTCGTCATGAGCGACCACAACAGACCGATGTACAACACCAGTCCGAGGACCCCGTAGGTGCCTATGTGTGAGTCCTTCATAATAACTAATATTCGCGCGCGCGAGGTGCCGCCACCGAAGCCGTCGCAGAAATCAGCCAGACCGTCCTCGTGCAAAGCGCCCGTCAGCAGCAAGCGTGCCGCTATGGCTAGCAGGGCGCTGATGGCAGGCGAGAGGCCTAAAGCCAGGCCTCCAACGAAAACACCGCCCATGACGCCGCCCGTGAGCCACCCTATGATGGGCCACCAGTCCACTACATGCTCAAAGGCTTCTTTCGGCACCGTGAACAGCCGCCACCAGGGCAGGCGGGTGAAGAACATCAGAGAAGCTAAAAGACCCATTAGAAGTATTTTGTTATCTTATTATCTTCGAAATTTCCCATCTCATTAATCATACGTACGGCAGAATCGATGATAGGGAAGGCGCAGAGGGCTCCTGTGCCTTCGCCCAGACGCAAGCCGAGGTGGAGCAGGGGCTTGGCGCCCATCCGCTCGAGCATGAGCTGGTGTCCGCTCTCATCGCCGCTGTGGCAGAAGATGGCGAAGTCCATGAAGGCGGGCATCAGGCGGCTGGCCATCAGGGCGCAGGCGCTCATGATAAATCCGTCGACAAGCACTACCATCCGCAGCTCGGCTGCGCGGAGCATGGCGCCGATGGCAGCCACCATCTCAAAGCCGCCGAAGTAGCGCATCAGATAGCGCAGCGGCTGTTTAGAATCTATAGCGTCTATAGTTTCTATAGTATCTATAGCATCTATAGCCTCCATGGCTTCTATGCTCCTCTTCAAGACATCCAATTTATGTCGAATGCCTTCACTGTTGAGGCCTGCACCGGCTCCTACGCATTGCTCCAGGGGCAGGCCGAGGAGCAGGCTCATCCATATACTCGAGGGCGATGTGTTGGCAATACCCATTTCGCCTATGCTGATGATGTTGCAGCCTTCGGCAAACGCGCTGTCCACCTGCTCGCGGCCTACGGACAGGGCTTTCTCGCATTGTTCCTCAGTCATTGCGGGACCGTGGAGGAAATTCGCCGTGCCATGAGGAGCCACCTTGCGGTTCAGTATCGCGGGAAAAGCGCTCAGGTCGTGGTCTACGCCGACGTCGATAAGATGGAGCTCGAAGCCATGCTGACGGCAAAACATATTCACACCACCGCCGCCGCGCGTGAAATTGGCCATCTGCTGCCAGGTCACTTCGCGCGGCGATACGCTTACTCCCTCGCGTTCGATGCCGTGGTCGGCGCCGAACAAGAGATGAACAGGATGGCGCAGCACGGGCGTGAGCGTCTGCTGAATCATGCCTATCTGAAAAGCCAGCTCTTCCAATCGCCCCAAAGATCCCTTCGGCTTGTTGAGGTTGTCGATCTTATGTTGCAAGGCAAGAGCAAAACCAAGACCCACTCCAAGACCCCCTCCCTGCTCCCCCTTTAGGGGGAGAGTGGAATGTATTTGCGCGGTAGTTTTCATATCTATATTTATATTATTAAATCCTCTTTTAACGACAATAGCTTTCAAATCTTGTTGGGTGACTACTCTCCCCCTAAAGGGGGAGCGGGGAGGGGGTCTCCTTTTATCCTACATGCTATCCCGCAAACCATCAGAACAACCTCGTCGGCCTTGGATGCTACGTATTGATTCAGCCACCCGAGCAGGTCGGTGAAACGGCGCTGGACATCGTTGACGGGCGTGCCGCCGGAACCTATCTCGTTGGTCACGAAGATGAAGGTGGCGTCCTGCGAAGTGAAGCGGTCGAACTCGGCTTGCAATGTAGCCAGTGCGGTGTCCACATCCGCCTCGGCGCCGTCGGCGTAGAAGAAATTCGTGGCCCAGAGCGTAAGACAGTCCACGAGCACTACGCGCCCGCTGACATCGTGGCGGCTCAACCACTGTTCCTCCTCTATATTCGTCCATTCCGGGCCGCGGCGCTCCTGATGGCGCTTCACACGCTCGTGAAACTCTTCGTCCCAAACGTGTGCCGTAGCCATATATACAGGGTTTGGCGAGAGCGACAATGCCAGCTGTTCGGCATACATGCTCTTGCCCGAGCGCTGACCACCTGTGATTAGTGTTATTTTCATTTCAAAAATGACGATGCGATGTGAAGTGCGGCGCCGTTGCTGCGACGCTGCTTATCAGTGTGCCAAAGCCTCGACCACGTCGGCGGGGGCTGCGGCAAAGAATGTTGCGCCGTGCTTCTCGAGGAACTCCCTGTCGCGGAAACCCCAGAGCACGGAGATACAGGGCAGGCCGCTGTTGCGGGCGGTGAGCAGGTCCACGTCGGAATCGCCCACATACACAGCCTCGCTGGCCGTGATGCCCAGTTGGCGCAAAGCTTCCAGCACCATGTCAGGTGCCGGCTTACGCTGGATTTCAGGGCTCTCGCCGATGGCCACGTCAACGGTGTCGCTGAAGAAGCGGGCGTAGAGCTCGTCGACGCCGGCCTGTAGCTTGTTGCTCACTATGGCCAGACGAAAGCCGCGGGCTTTCAGCGCCTGAAGCATCTCAGGTATGCCGTCGTAGGGGCGGGTATGCTCCTGGCAATGGTCCACATAGTATGCCTTGAAATCAGCAAACGTCTGTTCGAAGAGCGCGCTGTCGGTGCCTGCAGGCACTGCACGCTCAATGAGGCGCCGCACTCCGTTTCCAACGAAGCGTCGCACCTCATCTATCGTTCTCTCGGGCAGCCGGTTGTGGAGCAAAGCCCAGTTGGTGGCATTGCTCAGGTCGTCCAGCGTGTCGAGAAGCGTTCCGTCAAGGTCAAAGACTACGGCCTTTATATTCTCAACTTTCAATTTATCCGATCTTGAAGCCAGTGCTCTTGGTTGAAGTTTTTGTAGACTTCTTTGTAGTAGTGGCAGGTTCCGAAGAGGCAGCCGGCTGTGAAACGTTGCCGAACTCGGCCTTCACCTTGGGTATGCTCTTCTGCAGCTCGCTGATGCGCTTGGTGCTGCTGGGGTGAGTGCTCATGAAAGGTGCGGGGTTGGCGCCGCCGCTGGCAGCCTCCATCTTCTGCCAAAGGGTGATGGCAGCATCTGCGTCGTAACCGGCGATAGTGGCCAGCACGATGCCAATGTAGTCGGCCTCCAACTCGTGCTTGCGCGAGAAGGGCAGGAGAGCGCCGTACTGAGTTCCCATACCGTAAGCCGCTGCCACAATCTGCTGGGTCTGAGCGCTGGCACCGCTTACGACGGCTCCGAGAACGCTGCCGCCCATGCTGGCCAGCATCTGCTGGCTGGCACGCTCATTACCATGCTTGGCTATGGCATGTCCCACTTCGTGGCCTATGACGGCTGCGAGCTCATCATCGCGGTCGGGGCCGTTGCCTATGAGGTTCAGCATTCCAGAGTAAACCACAATCTTGCCACCAGGCATGCAGAAAGCGTTCAGGTCCTTGTCCTGTGTGAGGTTGAACTCCCAGGCATAATTCTGCAGGTCAGCGGTCTGCCCTGTCACTGTGAGGTAAGCTTCAGCTGCGGCGGCGATGCGCTGTGCCACGTTCTTGACGATGGCGGTGGCGTTGGCATCGGTCGACACCTTGGCCGTCTTCATGTAGCTTTGGTATTCACTAAGGCTGGCCGAGAGGATTTCCGACTCTGATACCAGGTTCAGTTGTTTGCGGCCCGTCATGCTTACTGTGGAGCAAGCCACGAGGGCAACTACGATAGCTGTGAAAGCGATAATCTTCTTAATCATAACGTATAAATTTTGGTTTCTTTTTGTCGTACAAGCTTTCGGAATGCACCGTTTTGCGTTGCAAATATAATGTAAGTTTGCTGACTGACAAAGAAAAGGGCGGAAAAGTGTTGATTTAACCTCGATTTCTTTGCCTGCGACCCTTCGGACCTGCCTGAAAAACAATGCGTTCAAGCCTCTCGAGAGACCTTGCGTAATCATATTTATGTGCAAGCCTGACTTTTTGTATGGTTTTCTTTTTGGAAAACTTTTGTTTGATGCAAAAATGCTAATTAGCTGATTATCAAGTGTGGTTTAAAAAGTTTTGGAAAACTTTTAAAAATTTTTGCCCTTTCTTTTGGTCGTTTCGGGGAAACTATATACCTTTGCAGCGCCTTCCGGTTTTGAAGTAGAAAAGAAACAAACAAGGTATTTTAAACTAACTATTTAACCCCATAACGCTTAAGGGCGTACAGACAACTTTACCCATTATGATTCAGACAGTAGTAAAACGCGATGGCCGCATCGTGGGCTTCAACGAGGAGAAAATCGTTGCAGCAATCCGCAAAGCTATGCTTCGCACCGACGAGGGCGAGGATTCACACCTCATTCAACAGATTGCCGACCGCGTAGCCATGCGCGGCAAACCGCAGATGACCGTTGAGGAGATTCAGGACGCAGTGGAACTTGAGCTCATGAAGAGTGCCCGCAAGGACGTTGCCAAGATTTATATCCAGTATCGCAACCAGCGTTCCATCGCCCGCAAGGCCAAGACACGTGAGATGTTTCTTGAGATTATCAACATCAAGAGCAACGATGTCACACGTGAGAATGCTAATATGAACGCGGACACGCCCGCGGGTATGATGATGAAGTTTGCGTCGGAGACAACGAAGCCATTCGTCGACGACTACTTGCTGGCTGAAGATATCCGCGAGGCCGTGCAGAAGAACTACCTCCACATCCACGACAAGGACTACTATCCTACCAAGTCGCTCACATGCGTGCAGCACCCCCTGGACCATGTGCTCGAAGGCGGTTACATGGCAGGCCACGGCGAGAGCCGCCCCGCAAAGCGTATTGAAACGGCCAGCGTGCTCGCCTGCATAAGCATGGAGACGGCCCAGAATGAGATGCACGGCGGACAGGCTATCCCCGCCTTCGACTTCTATCTTGCACCTTATGTCCGCCTGACCTTCATCGAGGAGGTGAAGAAGCTCGAGGAACTCTTCGGCGCCGACTACAGCCATCTCTATCAAATCGCCCTCGACGATTACCTCGTCAAGGACCTCAACGGCCTCGAAGGCGAAGCACGCGTACTGCAGCATGCCATTAACAAGACCGTAAGCCGTGTACATCAGGCTATGGAGGCGTTCATCCACAATATGAATACTATCCACAGCCGCGGCGGCAATCAGGTGGTCTTCTCGTCTATTAACTACGGCACAGACACAAGTGCAGAAGGCCGATGCATCATCCGCGAGATACTCAACAGCACCTACGAAGGCGTAGGCTCCGGCGTGACAGCTATCTTCCCCATTCAGATATGGAAGAAGAAGCGCGGAGTGAGCTACCTGCCCACAGACCCCAACTACGACCTCTATCAGCTCGCATGCAAGGTCACGGCCCGTCGTTTCTTCCCCAACTTCCTGAACCTCGACGCTTCCTACAACCAGGATCCCGACTGGCGCGCCGACGATCCCAAGCGCTACATCCACGAAGTTGCCACTATGGGCTGCCGCACCCGCGTCTTCGAGAACCGCTTCGGTCCCCGCACAAGCATTGGTCGTGGCAACATCAGCTTCTCGACAATCAATATCGTAAAGCTCGCAATAGAGTGCATGGACATCAAGGACGAGGAGCAGCGCATAGCAGCTTTCTTCGCAAAGCTGGACAACCTGCTTGAGCTCACCGCACGTCAGCTGCACGAGCGCTTCGAGTTCCAGAAGACGGCCTTCGCCAAGCAGTTCCCCCTGCTCATGCACAGCCTCTGGGTAGGCTGCGAGAAGCTCAATCCCAACGACACCATCGAGAGCGTCATCAACCAGGGAACCCTCGGCATCGGCTTCATAGGACTGGCCGAGTGCCTGGTGGCACTCACCGGCAAGCACCATGGCGAGAGCGCTGAGTCGCAGAAGCTCGGACTGAAGATTGTGACTTACATGCGCGACCGTATCAACGATTTCTGCGAGCGTTATCAGCACAACTACAGCGTCCTGGCAACTCCAGCCGAAGGACTCAGCGGGCGCTTCACGCGCGGCGACCAGAAGGAGTTCGGCAAGATTCCCGGCATCACCGACCGCGAATACTATACCAACTCCAACCATGTGCCCGTATATTACAAATGCTCGGCTCGTCACAAGGCGGAAATCGAAGCGCCTTACCATGTCCTCACACGCGGCGGTCACATCTTCTACGTTGAGATCGATGGCGACGCAACCCATAACCCCGAAGCCGTGATGAACATCGTGGACATGATGGACGCCATGGACATTGGCTACGGCAGCGTCAACCACACTCGTGTCCGCTGTATGGACTGCGGCTACGAAACGGCCGACCATATCGACGAATGCCCGCATTGCCACAGCACCAACCTCGACCGCCTGCAGCGCATCACCGGCTATCTCGTAGGTACCACCGAGCGTTGGAACAAGGCCAAGCTCGCCGAGCTCAACGACCGCGTGATTCATAATACGGATTATCTGCAGTTCCAGGAATAATAGACCCCCGGGACTCTCCCCCCTGCCCCTCCCTTTAGGGAGGGGAGTATATACTTTCAAGGAATGAATACAAGGGGCATGCTTTCAAAAATAAACAGAATGGGGATATATACCTTCATAAAATGAACAGAATTGGAGTTGTATGCTTTCAAGAATTGAGCACAGGGGGAATATACGCTTTTTGAAATGAATACAATCTGCGACCAAACTGCAAAACATTATACTCCCCTCCCTACAAGGGAGGGGCAGGGGGGAGAGTCCGTAGGGGGAGAGTCCGTAGGAGAAGGGTCCAGTCTTCGCATCCTCTCCGTCGTCGACGACACTACTGTTGATGGTCCTGGTTTCCGCACCAGCATCTATTGCGCAGGCTGCACTCACCATTGCCCCGGTTGCCACAATCCTCAGTCGTGGGCAGCGGACGGCGGCAGGGAGACGACGGTTGAGGAACTGATGGCTGTTATCGAGGCGGATCCTTTTGCCCCCGGTGTCACCTTCACGGGCGGCGATCCTATGCAGCAGCCCGAGGGCTTTGCCCAGCTGGCAAGGGCTATCCGCTCCCGCACGACCAAGAATATCTGGTGCTACACGGGCTATACCTTCGAGGTTCTTCTGAATATGCCAGCCCAGAGGACTCTGCTTGAGCTCGTTGACGTCCTTGTCGACGGCCCTTTTATTGAAGCGCAGCGCGATACCGACCTCCTTTTCCGCGGCTCTGCCAACCAGCGCCTTATTGATGTGCCACGCTCGCTCGAGGCCGGTCATGTAGTCCTCTGGAGCCGCAACCCCCTTTAGTACTTCGTTTTGAAGAGCGGGCATATCATTGCCTTTATCCAAAAAATAAAGACTTCGTATCTCAGCCTCTTGCCGCACAGGCATCATCATTTCTTAAGGCTGATTTGGTTTTCCCACCGGTGGGAAAAGCTCTTCCCATTGGTGGGAAAGGCTCTTCCCATTGGTGGGAAAAGTGTTTTTGACTATTTGTTCTCGCAATTGCGACCGGTTATGTAGAAAGCTTGGTCCTGCTTGATTCCTCGCGCTGAAAGTTAACGGCGCGAGGATTTATTGCTATCTATGCTTTGCAAAAAGTATACTTTATGTACAAACTTGCATGTGTTTAAGATATCTTAACAAAATAATTGCGTAAAAAACTTTTTTTATTATTAGATTTGTAACGTCGAATACATTTTCCTTTATTTATCATTAACTTCATTCAAATGTGATTTCATTAACATATTTATTAACTATTAAACTCATACGACTATGAAAAAACTATTTACCTCACTAATCATGCTCATGACGCTCTCCATGGCGTCTTGGGCACAAACCCTTAAAGTTGGCGGTGTGTCTGTAAACCTGGCAGCCACTTCTGTCCAGACTATCACGGGCAGTACTATTCAAGGTAAGGTCACTTATGATCCAAATACCAGGACGCTCTATTTGGAAAATGCTACCATCAATGGTGACATCTATGGTAACAAATTCGGCACTTCGGCATCCGATCGTCATTTCATTCATCTTTCGGGACGAAATTCGATAAAAAGTTCATATCATGGTATGCGCTTTGACAATAGTTATGTCGTGCTCTACGGTAGTGAGGGCTCGACATTGAATATCAACACTTCAGATAGTAATTCCGATTACGCGTGTATCGATACTGAAACAGGACATTTCGAAGTGTGGGGCATAAGGCTTATTATGAACGGTAAGTCAACTGGATTCTATGGCAACGAGTCCAGCGGAACATTGCTTTTTGTCAACTCAATGGTTACCATCAATTGCGAGGGGGGAGCAATTCAGAAATGTAAGTCGGTTTCATTCGATGACTGCAAGTGCATCACTTCCGGTGCCACTCACACATCCTCCGTCGGCTATGTAGGTTCCAGCGGCACATTGCTTAAGAGTCTTGAGATATGGCCGCTGCTTACGGTCGGCAATGAGCCGGTACGTACAACTGGTGACTATAAATATGGTACGCTCCATTCTTGGAAATGGACCAAGAGCACCAAGACTCTGGAGATTACCGGTGATATCAGTGTAGGTTCTTATTATGGAATAAGAAACTGCGGTATCGACGGGCTGACAGTGAAAACCGATGGTGCATATAAGATATCATCGAACTGGTTTGGCCTCCACACCGTGCAGAACACCACATTCTCAGGAAGCGGCTCTTTGACTCTTGAAGGCCAAAGTTCAACTACTGCCACTACTGCAGGCATCTACGTTGAGGGCAACAAGACTATTACTGTAGCGATGAATACTTTATTAGCTCAGGGAGGTAAATACGGTATATACAATCCTCAAGGCACGCTGACGCTGAACAAACTGAATAATAATTCCATATATAAGTTCATTGGTGAGACAGCTAATGTCTATACTCGCTACTTAAACATGAACGATATGGACATATGGACATCATACTCCTACTATAATACGAGCGACTTCAAGATGCACTATAAAGGCGAAGTGGCCAATAAGGAAAATACGGCAACCGGTTCTTGGTTTGCCTGCAAGAATCAGATAACTTACTATCCTATTAAAGTTGGCGGCACTCAGGTAAACAACCGTAATCACGATAACATCTACAGCCCATTCATCACCGCCGGCACTGTAAGCTACGATGCCGACACCAAGACGCTGACGCTGAATGGGGTAAACATTGATGTGACCGATGCGGGCATCCCAGCCATCATGAAGACTTCCGGCGACCTCACCATTAATTTTGCCGGCACTGAAAAGCAATATCTGAAGGCCAAAACCAATGTTATTGACCTTTCTGGCGGCACGACCACCTTCACTGGAGGTACAAAAGATACTCCTGTTTATATTGAGTCTGCGAATGAGTCAGGTATCAAGACTGGTAGCGGTGCCAGCGTTACCCTCAACACTGCCAATTTCGTCGAGTTCAAGGGTAAGAAGTATGCCTACTATGGTTGCAATACTTCTGGCGAGAAGCTGACGCTGAAGAAGGCGACAGGCGACGAGAGAGCTTACCGCTTCGCCGGCGAGGAGGGCATCATCCATAATTTATATTCGCTCGTTCTCGACAACATGGATGAATGGCAAGGCTATAACGATTATATCAACGGCTGCTACCTCAAGGATGGTGAATTGCGTCAGAATGGCGGCACTGTAGCCACGGGCACCATCTGCTATGGCGCCATCGTAGAGGCTCTTCCCATTTACGTCTGTGGCAAACAGCTCAACAAGGTTAGTTCCAATACGAGCTATACCATCTATGTCGGTAGCGAATATATCACTGCAGGTGGTGCCAGGGCCGTGGGCTATGACCCGGCAACCAAGACGCTGACGCTGAACAATGCGACGTTAACAGATGTGAAGAATAGCCATGCCATAGAGTTTGGTTCAGGCTTTGAGGGCAATATAGTTCTCTCGGGCAACAATAATATCACCGTCAAAACATCCAACTATAGTGGTATTGTCAATGGTGCGGTTGGTGTATCGACCACCTTCAAGGGCAATGGCTCCCTCTATGTGAAAGGTTCCACTGGTTTGATGCCATGGAAAGGCACGATGACCTTAACAGATAATGTCAAGATTGAGGCTATCGGTAGTTCTCTTGGCGTAGGATCTAATAACAATGGAACGTCTGGTGAGACCCTCATCGTTAGCGGTAACGCTCAATTGAAGGCTAGCACCATTGGCAGATTAAACACCATCACTCTGCAAGACGGCCAGACTATCGTAGAACCCAGAGGCGCTTCAATCCAGAAACTCAGCAATGGCTATGGCGTCAGCGTTGACGGTTCAACTTTGGCCCAGAACGTAGTCATACAGAAGGCGGAGAAATATCCGATCTTTGTCTGTGGCGATCAAGTGAACAGCTACAACTGCAACGATATCCTCGGTGATGGCAAGGTGAAATATGATCCGAGCACCAAGACACTGACGCTGAACAATGCAACGATAGATTATCAGGGCAGTGAGAATGATGGTATAATCAAAGTCGACGAAAACGCAGAAGTTACCATCACAGTGGAAGGCACTAATACTTGCTCAGGCAACACGAATCTATACTCAACGATATGGTGCAGATCAGGTTCTAATGTCACCATTAATGGAACAGGCACCCTCAAAGCTGGTGGTTATCAGTTTGGCGTTTATACATGGAATGGCGCAACTGCCATAATTAAGGGTAGTGTCACCGTCGAATCGACAACAGACATTGGTAGCAATTCGTCATCAAACATGGGCAAACTGGTTGTCGGTGAGAATGCTGTCGTGAAGGTAAGGAGTATCCGTAATGTTTCCTCTCTCACTCTCAACAACGGTCAGGCTATCGTAGCGCCCGCAGGCGCAGTGTACAAGGACAATGGCGTATATGTCGACAGTCAACTGGCACAAAACGTTGTCATTATGAAGACGGAGAAATATCCGATCTTTGTCTCTGGCAATCAGGTGAACAGCTACAACTGCAACGATATCCTCGGTGATGGCAAGGTGAAATATGATCCGAGCACCAAGACGCTGACACTGGACAATGCCGCGATAGATTATCAGGGCACAGCAAGCAACTCTGCTGGTATTAAAGTTGAAAATGCGAAAGTGACCATCATTGTTAAGGGCAACAACAGCATCACAGGCAACAACAATATGTTCTCTGCATTATGGCTGTCAGGAGAGGATACTGACGTTACCCTCGCTGGCAACGGCAAGCTGAGCCTGTCAGGATCATATTCTAGATGTAATGCTGTGTATCTTTCAAGTGCAACTCTAAGAGTCGGAGGCAACGTAACTCTTGAGGCGAATGGCAATGAGCGTGGTATAGGCTATAATGCTTCTCCTCGTGGAACACTCATCGTAGGTGAAAACGCCATAGTTAAGGCTTCAACCATTTCATCTCTCCAAACCCTCACCCTCAATGACAATCATGAGATAGTTGAACCTGCCGGAGCTGAGTTCAAGAACAATGGTGTATATGTAGGCAACACCCTTGCTCAGAACGTAGTCATCCAGAAGCATGTTGCAGACATCTACGCTATTAAGATTGCCGGCACTCAGGTGACCAGCGACAACGCTGGCGACATTCTCGGCAATGGTGTATTCAGCTATGATGCTGCTAAAAACATCCTTACCGTCAATGGCGACTACATGGGCGACGACCAGGTCATTAGCAGCTATGTTGACGACCTGACAATCGAGTTAGCCGGCGCCTGCACATTTACAGCTAAAGGAAGCCAGACAATAATCTATGCACTGAACGGTCTGACATTCACTGGTGGCAATCTCACGTTGGTAAGCGACTCTCCCGACAAGGATGCTATCGGTATTTATGTTGAGCATGGCTCGTTGAACTTCAAGGATGCTTATGTTGACGTCACAGGCGATGGATTCGAGTATGCTATCACTGGTGAGGCCGAAGTACCTCTTGTCATCGAGAACTCCAACATCACCGCTTCAGCTCACGGCGAAGGCTGCTTCAAGGACTTCGCAAGCATGACGCTTAGCGGCTGCTACATCGACAGTCCGCGCGGCACGGTGTTTGAGAACGAAGCTCTTCGCGATGCCGAAGGCAATGTCATTGGCGGTTCAAGTGAAACCGAGACCGTAGTCATCAAGAGCGGTGCCGATGCTATTGAAGGTATTGATGCTGCAGCTGGGCAGAGCGACATCTATGATGTGGCTGGTCGCAAGCTCGGCAGCATGAGCCGTGGCATCAACATTGTCCGTTCAGCCGACGGCAAGACCCGCAAGGTGCTACGTAAGTGAGAGAAGAGCCAAGCTCGCTTGAGTTCTTCCGAACGAGAAGCAGCTCAAGCTAAGCTCAAGGTTCTGAAGACGTAAGAATCATTCTGGCCTTTCCCTACATTGGGAAAGCGAAGATAAGAAGGGTGCCCCGCAATGCAAGCGGGGCGCCTTTTAATGTTTATTAACACAGGTTTGCACCTTATTACAAATAATTGTTGTATTTTTGCAGCAGATAATATACTTATTCCGGTACAAGCAATCATTGTTTACTAATTTACTAACTTAATCCAATCCATTATGAAAAAACTATTTACCTCACTAATCATGCTCATGACGCTCTCCATGGCGGCTAGGGCCGACTTGTCTGTAGGTAATGTGACGGTGACTTCCACTGGCAACGTTAATCCTACCGGACTTACGTCAGGAACAATTAAATACGATGCTTCAACAAACAAGTTGACGCTCGAGAATGTCACATTTGAGACTAGTTCCACTTATGCTATCCGTTACACCGGCTCAACAAAGCTTACCGTTATTTTCAAAGGCAAGAACACCATCAATGCGACCCTTGGAGGTTTATCATGTAGTGGTCCAGATCTTGAAGTATATGGCGAAGGCATAGAAACCAAAGTCATAATTAATAGTGAGGACCCTAATAATGGTTATTTTACCCCTATGTCGGTATATGCCAAAGAAATGTTCATCCACGACATCACGCTCGAAGCGACGGGTCATCACTATGGCATTAATGGCGGTACGGCTGGTTCCACCCCAAGACAGTCGACCCTGAAGATTTCCAATGCCAATGTCAAATCTACAATCTCCAGTACGACAACAGGTGATGCTGCCATAGCTGGCTTCAAGGCATGCACTCTAATAGGCTGTGAACCGACAGATGGTTCTTACTACGACAGTGCCAAGTGTGGCTTCAAGGCTGCCGAAGGTGATGATTTTGCCAAGGCTGTAAACATTATGTTTGTCGAGCCTTATAACCTTTGGATCCTCGGCAAGCAGGTGACGAATCTCAATGCCGCAAACTTTACCGTCGAAGGTCTTACCTCTGGCACCGTAAGCTACGATGCCAGCACCAAGACGCTGACGCTGGACAACGTGACGCTGACAGCTCCTGAAGGCAACAATAATAGTGCTATATTCGTAGGCGGAGGTGCAGGGGATGTCACAATTAAATTCACGGGTACAACAACCGATGCCAATTTGACGGCTAACGGTGATGCTATAACATTGTACTCCAACACTACCTTTACCGGAACAGGCAACCGGGTGTATATTAAATCCATAAAAGGTTCTGGCATCGTCACTGAGGACGGCATAAATGTTCTCGTAGACTTCCCAGGCTACTTTGGCTCACAGGGTGCAGAGTACGGCTTCTATGGCGATTATCCTGACGGCGATGTTCTGACCCTGAAGAAGAAGTCTTCAGACACTTATGGGTACAATTTCTCAGGCAAAAAGGGCTCGATTTATTATCTAGGCAAACTTGTACTGGACAATATGGATTTCTTCCATCAAGATGGCACATCATTTAATACACCCGGTTGCTACTGGGATGAGGCAGACCACCAAGTAGAACAGAACGGTGGAACATTAGTTACTACCCCAGTCAGTTTCAAGTCCATCAAGGAGAAACTACCTATCTACATCTGCGGCAAGCAACTGAACAGAGTTGAGAATGGAACTGACGTCATTGAGGTCGGCAGCCCGTACATCACCGCTGGCGGAGCCAAGGCCGTTTGCTATGACCCGGCAACCAAGACACTGACGCTGAACAATGCAACGATAGATTATCAGGGCAGTGAGAATGATGGTGCTGTTAAGGTCGATGAGAATGCAGCAGTTACCATCACAGTGGAAGGCACTAATACTTGCTCAGGCAACACGAATCTATACTCAACGATATGGTGCAGAGCAGGTTCTAATGTCACCATTAATGGAACAGGCACCCTCAAAGCTGGTGGTTATCAGTTTGGCGTTTATACATGGAATGGCGCAACTGCCATAATTAAGGGTAGTGTCACCGTCGAATCGACAACAGACATTGGTAGCAATTCGTCATCAAACATGGGCAAACTGGTTGTCGGTGAGAATGCTGTCGTGAAGGCAAGGAGTATCCGTAATGTTTCCTCACTCACTCTCAACAACGGTCAGACTATCGTAGAGCCCGCTGGTGCAGAGTTCAGGGACGGCGGCGTTTATGTCGGCAACACCCTCGCTCAGAACGTTGTCATACAGAAGGTGGAGAAATATGGTGTGCTTGTTTATGGCGAAGAAGTGACCAACCTCAACTGTGCCGACATCCTCGGCGATGGCAAGCTGAGCTTCAACCCCAGCACCAAGACGCTGACGCTGAACAATGCTAAGATGACAGTTGGCAAAGACGACGAATTCAATTGTATTTCCAACTATAAAGGCTTGAAAGGCCTGATTATCGACGTTAATGGCACGTGCGAACTTAATTCGGCCTCAGATTGGTCTTCGTTGAATTTACGAATG
This sequence comes from Bacteroidaceae bacterium, assembly GCA_016286165.1. Taxonomy (GTDB): domain Bacteria; phylum Bacteroidota; class Bacteroidia; order Bacteroidales; family Bacteroidaceae; genus Physcousia. Next base: position 180,491 of record JAEESE010000003.1, read on the forward strand.
GATGCAACCATCACAGGTAGCGGCACTCTCAAGTTGACCGGTTCAGGCGGTGATCTTTATGCTGACGATGGAGCCAACATAACCATCAACAATGTCAACATAGAGGCGGAAGGTTGCTTTAATGGCGCTAATAAGAGTGCAAGCTTGGCTATTTATCTCACCAACGGCAAGAAGGTTTCTGTCGAGAGTGGCGTCTTCAGCTGGAAGGATATTACCCTTGGCGAGGGCGTCGCAGTGACGCAGCCTGCCGGCACAACAATAAGCAATGGCACGATTGTTACGTCGACCGGTGGAACAGCTGGTAATGTCTTAATCGAGATGGATACCACCGTTAAGTATGACCTTTGGATTGCCGGTACGCAGGTGACTAGCGCCAACTGCAACGACATTCTCGGCAACGGTGTGTTCAGTTATATTCATAACTCTCGCATGCTTACCATTAAAGGTGACTACGAATATACAAAGACTTCCGGCATGATTGTCAATAGTGAATTAGAGTTCTTGCTCATAAATGTTGCAGGTTCTAGCAAGATAACCTCAGCTTCTGAGAACACTCTCATTTACTTAAGTAATAACGCAGAGATCCGTGGTGGTAAGCTCACCCTTGAATGCACTCATTCTGATGCTAATAATATGGCAATCTATCAGGAATTTGGCAATAAGTTAGCTATCAATGAAGCTTACATAGAGATAGGCGACGGCTTCTCCTATGCTATCACTGGTGAGCCCGACGTGGCCCTTGAAATCTTCAACTCGGACATTGTAGCCAAGGCTCATAAGAACGGTTGCTTCAAGGACTTCGGCAGCATGACGCTCTCAGGCTGCTACATCGACAGCCCTCGCAACACAGTCTATGAGAATGAAGCCCTCCGCGATGCTGACGGTAACATCATAGGTGGTGGTGAAGAGTATGAGACAGTGATCATCCGTTCAGGTGCAGACGCCATCGATGGCATCGATGCAACCAACGGTCCGAGCGAAATCTATGATGTAGCTGGTCGCAAGCTTGACAACATGGGTCGCGGCATCAACATCGTTCGTACTTCTGACGGCAAGACCCGCAAGGTGCTGAAGAAGTGAGATAAGAGCCAAGCTCACTTGAGCTCTTCCGAACGTGGAATAAAACATAATATTCAGAGAAAAGGGCGCCAACTTAGGCGCCCTTTTCTGCATATTCGCAACTGATTCTATATTTTTTGGTTATAAACGATTGTCGTTTCAGCAAAATGGTGTACTTTTGCGAGGAATTTAGATAAAACAACTAACCAAATATTGACGATGAAAAGATTCTTAGCTATGGCAATTGCTGCCATTCTTCTATGCAGCACTGGAGAAACTCTTGCCACAGAAGTGAATGTGGAGAAAGCAGGAACACTGGCCTCACAGCTTACTACCACGGAAACGACTTTGCGCATCACGGGAGTAATCAACGGCACCGACGTGAAATACCTGCGCGAACTCATTAACGCAGGCAAGGTGACGACGCTTGATATCGCAGATGTGCGTATCGTGAGCGGAGGCGAAGTCTATTACAAGGATGAGGCCGGCACGAGCTACAAGAGCGAGAACGATGTCATAGGGCAATTCATGTTTCGCGAATGCGAGAAACTGAAGGCTATTACGCTGCCCTCGACGGTGAATGCCATTCTGGCAAACGCCTTCTCGAAGTCCGGACTCAAGGAAGTGGACATCCCAAATAGCGTGTCGCGCCTCGGTGGTGATGCCTTTGCCTATTGTTCATCGCTGGCCAAGGTCGTCATAGGCAGTCGCGTGTCGAGGATGGACCAGGGTGTGTTCTACAGCTCGCCCGTCAAGCAGGCTTACGTCAAACCCACGACGCCTCCTAATGCGCCAGCTTACCTCTTCTCGTCGAACCCGCGAATATACGTCTATACCGAGTCGCTGGCCGACTACAAAGCCACCGACTGGAGAACCTACGGCACTTTGGTGGGCAATCTCGAGGCCACATATCCCAAGGAACCGGACCCGAGCGACGTGGTGAACGAACTGTGTTCCACTTTCTTCGAGGATATGGCTTGCACGCAGCTCAAGGCTGAATATCAGGCCATGAGCGACGAGGACCTCACAGCTGCTATCTCCAATGCCGGTCTGCCAGACTTCATGGCCACTATTGCAGTGAAGATTAAGAACGATAGCTGGGCCGCCTACGAGAAGGATTTCCGAATTCATGACTACAACGCTTTCAGCGACGCTACATATTGGAACACTAAGATGATGAGTACCGGCGGCTCGTATATGGGCAATCCGACGGGCATCTTCACTACAACGCTCGATCCCATCTATGTGTTCGTGGACAGCGATGTGCCCGAGGGCGCTACGCTCTACATTGCCGGATGCGAAGGCAATACACTCGTAACCAACGCCAAGACCGGCACACAACTGAAGAAAGGCCTGAATATAGTCGACGGCATGAAGGACGCACTCTACTATATTCTATACACCGCCGATACCAAGGACATGAAGAAGACGCTCGACGAATGGCCTGACATCAAGATACATATCGAGGGCGGAGCCGTCAACGGCTACTATGATGTGGCACGCCATAGCGACACGGATTACAAGGCTATCCTCAGAGCTGCCAAGCACGAGCGTTTCACAGTGAAGAGCAAGAACGCGCTGTTCAACTTCAAGACTTCGACGTACAAGACCGTGTGGCCTCGCACCATTGACAAGAGCATCAGCTGGTTCGACAGCCTGGCCGTGTGGGAGAAGGACCTGATGGGCATGACCGTGGCCGTGGCTTCAGGCCAGCGCGCCGGAGCGCCTTACTACCTCACGGGAGGTGAGGCTATCTATCCCATCTTCTACAACAACCCCTGCTTTGCCATCGAAGGCACGTCCGCTGACGCAGGCTATGCTAACTCAACACCCTACCGCACATGCTACAACTCGGTCGACTGCATACGCAACTCGTTCGATGTTAGCCGCTACGAAATCGACGACTGGTGCTCGGCCCACGAGAACGGTCACAACAACCAAGGTGCCATCAATCTCGAAGGCGGTACCGAGGTCTCGAACAACTTGTTCTCAAACTACATCCGATACCTCGACGGCCTGGTCACATCCGTTGGCTCGCCACTGTCGATGGTCATGGAGGAATACGCTCGCAATGAGCCGTTCTTCATCCGCAACGTTGAAAGCCAGTTGCGCATGTACTGGCAGTTGTACCTCTACTATCATCTGGCACAGAAGAATACATCATTCTACCCCAACCTGTTCAAGGCCCTGCGCGAAGACCCGTTGAAGTTGTGGACGGCGAGCAGCACCAACAGCTCGCAGAAGTTTGTGCGTAAGGTGTGTGAGATAGCACAGGAGGACCTCACCGAGTTCTTCACCATCTACGGCTTCTTCATTCCCTTCACTAATATGCACATCGAGGACTACGGCTCGCATACCATGACCGTGCGTCAGAGCGAGATAAACCGCACGCTCTCGGCCATTCAGCAGTACCCCAAGAACCGCGAAATAATCTTCGTGGAGGACCGTGCCGATTACGTGCTGACCACCGACTTTCTCACAAAGGCCGGTCAGAAGAAGCGCGATTCGGAACGAGTGGGGCAGTGCGGTGAATTGGGGCAGTTCACAACGTATCTGCCGGGCGGTTGTCAGCCATCGGCTTACACATATCTGCAGGCTGATTCGCTCTATGCCCTCGATGGTACGGGCGGCTTGGGCATCCTGATGCTCGATGCCGAGGGCAAGCTCGTTTATGCTTCTAATGCCTACAATTTCTGCATCCCGACTAGCGTAGGCGATGCTTTCACCATCTATTCCCTTGATGCCGACGGCTCGTTGCACGAAATCACCAAGGCAGGCGAAGGGGCTGAATACGTATATCTGAACACCGCAGGAACGCTGGCAGACTCGCTTTCGGCAAAGGTTATTAAGGCCACTATAGGCGGCGTGATCAACGGCACCGACTTCAAATACATGCGCCAGCTCATTGCCGACGGCAACCTCGCATCCTTAGACCTCACGCAGGCTAACGTCAAGAGCGGTGGCCTGGCTTACTATGAGACCTACCGCAGCGCACTCAATGCCATAGGCGACCATGCCTTCCACCAGTGCCGCCAACTCATTGCCATACGCTTGCCCGAGAGCATCACCAGGATTCTGAACTGCGCTTTCTCAAGCTCTGGCCTCAAGGAGATTTACATCCCCGACAACGTCACCTCCCTGGGCGAAGACGCCTTTGCATATTGCAACTCGCTCGCTCGCGTGGTGATAGGGCCGAAGATGAGGACTATTGCCAAGGGCGCCTTCTACAGCTCTAATGTCAAGGAGGTATTTGTTAAAGCCACAACCCCGCCTACCGTCAACGACTACCTGTTCTCGTCCAAACCCATTATCCACGTCTATGCCAGCGCCTTAGCCGACTATAAGGCTTCGCGCTGGGCTGAGTTCGGCACTCTTGTCGGCGACCTCGAGAACTACGAGGAAATGCTCACTGCCATAGAAGAAGTCGAGAAGGATGACGTAGTAAACAGCAAACCAGTCGATGGTAAATGCTACGACTTGATGGGACGGCCCGTGACGCGTCTGCAGCCGGGAACTATCTACATCCGCAACGGGCGCAAATTCATCACTGCGCCGTAAGTAGTTTGAATCGCCTCAGCGAATCAAAAAAATACGACCAGTCGTTTAACGCTACTCGACTGGTCGTATTTTCATTTATGACCGGTCATGTCGTCATTCATGACTGGTCGTGTTTTTTAGGCTGATTAATCTTGTGGCTGAATCAAGCCAGGCTGACGTGCATGCAGGCCAAACTTCTCGGAAGTTCCGGATAGAGCGGAAACTCCGGAAGAACTGGAAATACCGGATATCCTGGAAGGCAGGAAACTCCGGAGAAACCGGAAAAACCGGAAACTCCGGATAAGCCGGAGAAGCCGGATATTCCGGATAACCGAATCACTTGGCGGTCTTGAGCTGTCGCACGGCACGCTCAATCATGTCAGCTGTGCCAGAGCCGTCGCTGACATATTTCACTACCATCTCGGCGTAATCAATGGCTTCACGCAGCTTGGCGCTTGGCGATGCCTGCTGCTTGGCTTGGCTGAGCAGCGGCAGCAGTTCGTCTAAGTCCTCAAGTTCGGGCAGGTTGCCGGGGCGCATTGTGGCGATGGCTGCGTTGAGGTCGGTGGTCATCTGGTCTATAGCGGCCTGCGAATGACTGCGTTCAGCATCGTCGTAGAGAGCGCGGGCACGGTCAAACTGCTCCATCAGGCGGGCATAGCCGTGCTTAGCCCAAGGTGCATATTCAGGAACCTTAACTTCAAGGGCGTTCCACGCATTCTGCGCATCGCGGCGACTGCGAGCCAAAGCCATGGCTTCCTTGAGTCGGCTATCGTCAACGCCTGCGGCTGATGCTTCTCCTTCCACGGGAAGGGGCACGCCGGGCATGGTGAAACGGAAGTAGTGGGTGGCGTGACGATTGACGTCGTAATCGGGAATCCATTTCTCGCGGTCCATAGTCCATTGGCCTTTGTCCAGATGAATCGTCGCCTCGTCCCATGTCTTAATGCCTTGAGCCGCCATAACCAGCGGGCCGTTCATCACGGTTCCACACCACGCGGGCTCAAAGCGAGTGCGCGGTTCGTTCTTGCCTGTGGCTGCAACCTCCATCTTGTCGGGGCCGAAATCGAAGTGCGAAGTGAAAGGCATGACGATTTCTATGCGGTCGGTGGGCTTATAATTCCGCGCGGGCAGCGTGACATAGGAACAAGGCTGATAACGCTGCGAAACGCTCTCGCCGTTCACTTTTACGTCAAAGCCACTGGTGGCCCAGTAAGGAGTGCGCAGTTTCACTACGACGGGTTTCTTGCACTCGTCGAAACTGATGGTTGAGGCTTCTGCCGGCCATTCGCACTCCTGACGTAGGGTGACGCCGTGCTCGTCCCAGCGAGCCGTGGAAGGCATGTAAAGAGCTACCCAAATGGTGTCGCCACCAACGAAGTAGGCAGCCTCTTGATATTTGACATGATTCTCAACACCCGTTCCGCCGCAACATGTCGACTGAGGAGTCTCGTTGCCCCAGGGCTTGGAGGCATCAAGTCCCACGGCATACTGATAGACCACGGAATAGCGGTTGGGATTCAGCGAACCTATAATCTGGTTGTAGAGTACACGCTCGTAGTAGTCCATATAACGCGCGTCGTCGGGGCGGAAACAGTTGAGGTCCTTGGTCAGTTTGGCCAGGTTGTAGGCGCAGCAAGTTTCGTTGAGCGTAGGCTCCGGGTATGTCGAGCGGTCGCGCCAGTCAGTGCCCACGTTTGTTGCCATCGACAGGATTTGGGTGTAAGGTTGGCGGAACATCTCTCCATTGCCTACTCCTCCCATGGCATAACGATAGCGGCCCTGAATCATCGTCCAGAAGTTCTCGGCCACATTGTAATAATAGTCGCCGGCGCCTGCGCGGAAAGCGCGGAGGGCACCTGTGACCATAGGAATATGCTGGTTGGCATGACGTGTGCGGATAGCATCGGCGTTTTTCGAGAGAGGATCGAAGAAGGCAGGGCTGTCGAAGTAGGTAGCGGCCTCGAGCAGATGGGCACTGGACTCCTTGTCCTTGACCATCTCCGACAGGCGGGCCAGTGACTCTGCCATGCCTCCAACCTCGCCGGCGATGTACATGTTCCACATCTCGTAGCGGTTGCCCGGTTTGGCACGGCGCTCTGCCTGAGAACCGGCGGCGTCGACGAAGGTGCGGTAGTGCAGTCGGTTCCAAACCCAAAGGCCCATGTCCTTGGCTATGAGGAGCGCCTTGTCGGCGATAGTCTTGTCGTCGACGTAGTTGGCTATATCGATGAGGCCGGCCAGCTGCTTGTGCACACTGTAGTACGGCGCCCATACCCATTGCTCGTTGTTGTATGCACGGTACATCTCAATAAGCACGCAATGCTGGGCGGGTATGGCGTTGAGATAGCCGTAGCCGTAGTGAGCATAGTCCTGTTTGTAGTTGTTGAAGTCGGCCCATGTGCCTTTCAGTTCGCGCAGTTCGGTCTCAGGAGCCAGATCGCGGGCTTCACGATAACGGCCGAGGGCTTCGTCGAATACGAAGGTGCGTTCCTGGCAGGCGCGCAGCTCGTCGACCATTGTTCGGATATTCTCTTTCAGACGTTGGCGCTTGTCGGCATCAGAGCATGAGGCGTAGGCCATGGCCATGGCGCTCATGTAGTGGCCGCTGCCGTGACCTTTGAGCTTCGTGGTTGGGGAATCCCAGCCGTCGGCTTCGGGATAGCCCTCGGTGGGCATGCCATAGGTGTCGCGGTAGTTGTACAGCTGTTGGCGCACGTCCAACGACAGCAGCTGGTCTATGTCGAGATCGCGGTTGTGCGTCAGGCGGTTAGTGCCGTTGATAGTAACCTTGTTCAGGGGCAGAGGCTGGGCTATGGCGCTTGCCGAAGGTGTGGCATAGCTGCCGCCAACTACTTTCACATGAGCTTTCACCGGAAGTCCCAGCGTGGTCGTGTTGTCGCCTATGATATATCCTTGAACGTCATAGCTCTTGCCTACCTCGTGGTTCATCAGTTCCTGCTCCACGGCAGGCGCTGCCGTCTGCCAGCGCACTTGTCGGTATTCCTTTGTACCGTCGGAATATGTTACCCATAGTTGATAGGGCAGGCGGGGCACTGTGCCTGCGGGCGACTCAATGCGCACGGCTTCGGTGGCCTTGATGGCCTTGTAGGTAGATGTGGTTTGTGCACCGATACCGAGAGCTGCTATTGCGAAAGCAGAAAGACAAGCGATTCGTTTCATTATGTTTTTTATGCTGTTGTGATTATAAATTAACGTCAACTTCTACGGGACAGTGGTCGCTGCCGAGAATGTCGGTGTGAATCTTGGCATCAGTGACCTGAGGGAACAGACGATTGCTGACGAGCCAGTAATCGATGCGCCAGCCTACGTTCTTCTGCCGGGCCTGGAAACGATAGCTCCACCAAGAATAGACATCAGTGACATCTGGATTACGGGTGCGCCAAGTGTCGGTGAAGCCTGAGGCCAGCAGTTGAGTGAATTTCTCGCGCTCCTCGTCGGTAAAGCCGGCGTTCATGTGGTTGGTCTTCGGATTCTTGAGGTCTATCTCCTCATGTGCTACATTCATGTCGCCGCACACGAGCACAGGCTTCTGACTGTCGAGACGGCAGAGGTAGTCGCGGAAAGCGTCGTCCCATGTCATGCGATAGGAGAGGCGGCGCAGACCGTCCTGCGAATTGGGTGTGTAGACCGTGACGACGTAAAAGTTGTCGTATTCGAGGGTTACTACGCGTCCTTCGTGGTCATGCTCATTGATGCCAAGTCCATAGGTCACGTTTATGGGTTTGTGACGAGTGAAGATAGCGGTGCCGGAGTAACCTTTCTTGTCGGCGTAGTTCCAATAGCTTTCGTAGCCGGGGAATACTATATCGAGCTGACCCGCCTGCATCTTCGTTTCCTGAAGGCAGAAGAAGTCTGCGTCCAGTTGCGCGAAAACATCGCGGAAGCCTTTGCCGTCGGCGGCTCTCAGGCCGTTGACGTTCCAGGAGATAAACTTCATTTAATTACTTTTATTGGTTGTTGATTTTCTGTTATTGTTATTTCAGCACGAGCTTAGCCTCATTTGTTATTGTTATCGCACGACGGGCTTGGCCTCATTCCTGTTCTTCATAAAAAGGAACCTTGGTCATGAAAGTGGAGGCGGGCAGGCCTGCCGCGTTGCGCAAATCTGCATCCGTGAAGCCTTGCCAGCCGTAGCGCACATAGGCTGGGTAATCGACAGAAGGCGATGAAAGAATAATCTTGTTGCCTTCTATCTTTATCGTAGCGGGATAGAACAGGCCGTCGTGGCCGGCAATCTCGAAGCCGCGCGAGCAGGTGAGGCCGTCGGCATGTTCGAAGCGCAGTGCTACGGTGTGGTTCTGCCCGTTGACCGCCGAACTGAGGGTGGGCCCTTCGCTCTCTATGGTCTTGCCATAGGTGTGGCACAGGGCTTGCAGTGCCAGGCGCTCGCCAACGGGACGTTTGGTGCGGTAGTGCACGTCGGCGGCATCGCCTACGTCAGATGAAACGGCCATCCATGTGTCGGGCAACTTCTCGGCCAGGCGGCGCTGGCTGTTGCGGAAGGCGGGCCATGACGGACGCGGTAGGCTGGAGAGCTGTACGACATAGAACGGCAGCGACGGCTTCTTCTGGAACTCGCAGTGCCAGCGGCGGGCGAAGAAATCGCGCCACGATTGCTCGAGCAGCGTGAACAGGCGCTCGTGGAGCTCTATGTTATGTGCATTCGATTCGCCTTGGTACCACAGCACACCCTTGATGGGGTAGTGCTCCAGCGGCGCCACGGCAGCCTCGAAGAGGTAGGCGGGATCATAGGGGTGGCGCTGGAGGGTGTTGTATGAGGCGCTTTCCTTGTCGAGCGCCAGGGCGATGTTCTGCGTCATGCGACCTCGAGCCCACGGCTGTCCATAGTCGCCGTTGCGCCAGTCGCTGAGGATGTTCGGCAGTTCCCATTCCAGCGTGGAACGATCAACCCACGACTCAGTGGTCGAGCCGCCTACGGCGTTGCAGATGATGCCGATGGGCACGTCCTCGAGGCTGTCGGCAAGAACGCGAGCGAAGTTGAAAGCAACGGCAGAGAACCGTGCCACGGCCTCAGGTGTGGCTGCTGTCCAGCCTTGGAAGTCCATGTGCTGCAGCGCGTTGGTGAAGCGCAGCACGCTGTCGGGCCATTCCACGGCATCAGTCCTTGCCCGTGCAGGCATATTATAAAGATGTATCCTTTGGCTCAGGCGGCGTGCATCGGCGAGATCCTGGTCGAGCGTATTGCATTGGTCAACGCGCAGCTCCATGTTCGACTGTCCCGAGGCCAGCCATACGTCGCCGAACCAGATGGAGTCGATGGTCAGCGTTTCTATTTGCGAAGCTTTCTTGTTCTTGGGCTTTAAGGCCAGAAGGTCATAGGGATAGTGCTTGGGATAATACAGCTGGTAATCGCTTGGCGGCAGGGGCTTGGACGTGAGCGTGAGGGTGTAGGGCCCTCCAGCTTGCATGTGATCGAGTTCCACGCTCCATGAGCCGTCGGCGCGCGTGAACGCTCCGCTCTCTTTAACAACCTTACCGTCCTTGCTGAGGACAGCTTGTACGTGCTGGCGGGCATTGGCGCGTCCTTCAACCAGCAGGTGTTCGTTGCGCGGCAGGACCATTCCGTTGGAGTAGAGCACGGGAAGTTTCAAACCGCCATAGTCGCCCGTGAGCGCGCCATAGACCGTCGTGGCCAGAATCTTGGCGCCTTCGGGATTGGGATGCAGTGCATCGGGGAAGAGGTCGGGGCGCGAATGCAGCGGCGTGTAGAGGTCGATGATCTGCACATTAGCGCCAGTGGCGACCTTGCGGATCGCGTCCTGAATCTGCGCGTGCCAGTCGCGTGTGCCGCTCTGGAAACGGGCATGCCGGTCGAAGATAGGCGTCATCAGGCAGATGGCAATACGGGCTTCGGGATTCACGACACGGAACGAGTCGATGAGGGCGCGGTAGTCGGGGATGAACCCTTCCTTCCAGTCGGGCCAGTCGCGAGGGTCGGTGTCGTTCAATCCGAGGTGAATAACCACCCAGTCAGGCTTGAACTCCAAAGCCTGATGGAACTCAGGCTGCTGGATGTATGGCCGGTGACCTTTGTATAATAAGGTAGCCCCTGAGCGTCCGAAATTGCCGACGACGAAGCGGCCGCTGCCATAATGCTCGTCGAGCATCTCCTGCAAGCGCACGGGATACGCATCGCGGTCGCGGTTGCGCAGGCCGTAGCCGTAGGTTACGCTGTTTCCTACACAAGCCACGCGTATGGGGGCTTCAGTTTTACTTTTCTTAGCTGCTGCCATAGGCATGGCTATGAGCAACGCAATGACAAGAGTGTTGAGGCGCATATATTTATGTATTAGTCAGAAGTTTATAGTCGAATGATAAAAGACCTGTTGGGCGTTGTGTTGTGCCGCGGCAGTGGCATTAAGCACTTGTGTGCAACCAGCAACAATTGCAATCAAAGTGGTGACAATGCATTTTCCATATTACATGGATTAAGTCTGTGCAAAGATAATGTTTTTTCTCTTGTCAAACATATTATAGGTGCTAAAAGTTTAAATAATTGCGAAATATAAACAAAAAGTGGCGCCCCTTTTCGCTTGGGACGCCACTTTCTTTTAATTCTTATGTGTTATTTGTCTCGCTTGAGGCCCTCAGGGGCTCGTGGTTTGTGCCTGAATGTGTTAGGCAATCTCGATGTGACGCGAGACTTTCACTTCTTCTTTCTTCATCTTAGGCAATACGATGGTCAGTACGCCGTCCTCTACCTTGGCTGAGATGTTGTCCTTCTGTACATCATCGGGCAGTGAGTAGGACTGCTGGTAGTTGGTGTACGAGAATTCGCGACGCAGGTAATGTTCCTTCTTGTCCTCCTTCTTGTCCCCCTCCTTGTGCTCGAACTTGTTCTCGATGGCTACGTTCAGGTTGCCCTCGTCATTGATACTAATGCGGCAGAATTCCTTCTTCAAACCAGGGGCTGCCACCTCCATGGTGTAAGCTTTCTCGTCTTCCTTTACGTTGACGGCCGGTGCAGTGTGCGCAGCTGTTGGAATGATATCGCTGTTGAAAAAGTCGTCAAACACTGTGGGGAACCAACTGTTCTTAAACATTACTGGTAACATGATTAAAACCTCCTATACTTTAAGGGTTAAACATTAAGTTCTTTTTTGTGCCTCGGCTCGTTTGCCTCGGCTTTCACCCTTTATTATGCAAGAGGCGTGCCAAAGTTGAAAATCGGTCTAAATGCCTCATTATCAATGACAAAATGTCTTCAATGTGGACAATTTGTCCAGTTGTGTGACAATATGTTCTCGTACTTACGACAATATATTTTCAAACTTGCGACAATATGTTCCCAAGTTTGCCGGCGCATACAAAAAGCAGCGGGAGGACACTCAAATGAGCACCCTCCCGCCTGGTATATAGATTCAATGTGTATTACATCATGCCGCCCATGCCCGGAGCACCGCCCATAGGCATTTCAGGCTTCTCTTCCTTAGCGTCGCAGATCACACATTCGGTGGTGAGGAACATGCCAGCAATGCTGGCTGCATTCTCCAGAGCAACGCGTGCGACCTTTGCTGGATCGATGATACCAGCCTTGCGGAGGTCTTCGTAGCGGTCAGCGCGAGCGTTGTAGCCGTAGTCGCCCTTCTCGTTCTTCACGTTGTTCACCACGACACTGCCTTCCAAACCGGCATTCTCGACAATCTGACGCAACGGCTCTTCGATTGCACGCTCCACGATGTGAATACCTGTGGTCTCGTCGGCATTCTCGCCCTGGAGACCGTCGAGAGCTGAGATAGCGCGGATGTAAGCTACACCGCCACCGGGAACGATACCTTCTTCGATGGCTGCACGAGTGGCGCAGAGAGCGTCGTCGACGCGGTCCTTTTTCTCCTTCATCTCAGTCTCGGAGGGAGCACCTACGTAGAGCACTGCCACACCGCCTGACAATTTGGCCAGACGCTCCTGCAGTTTCTCCTTGTCGTAAGAGGACGTGGTGTTGGAAATCTCGTTCTTAATTTGGCTGATGCGGTCGCGGATAGCCTGGCTGTCGCCGTGACCACTGACGATGGTAGTGTTATCCTTGCTGATGGTCACCTTGTCGGCGCTACCGAGCATCTCTATTGTAGCCTGTTCGAGCTTCAAGCCCTTCTCTTCGCTGATGACGATACCGCCGGTGAGGATGGCGATATCCTCGAGCATGGCCTTGCGACGATCGCCGAAGCCTGGAGCCTTGACGGCGCAGATCTTCAACTGACCACGCAGACGGTTGACCACGAGAGTGGTGAGTGCTTCACTGTCCACATCCTCGGCAATGACGAGCAACGGGCGACCTGTCTGCACTGCGGGCTCCAAGATGGGCAGGAAGTCCTTGAGGTTGGAAATCTTCTTGTCGTAGATGAGGATATATGGATTCTCCATCTCGCATTCCATCTTCTCGGCATTGGTGACGAAGTAAGCGCTGAGGTAACCGCGGTCGAACTGCATACCTTCGACAACGCCGATGGTGGTGTCGCGGCCTTTAGCCTCTTCGATAGTGATGACGCCGTCCTTGGATACCTTCTTCATTGCCTCGGCCAGCAGCTTGCCTATCTCGGGATCATTGTTGGCGCTGACGGCAGCTACCTGCTCAATCTTGTCGTAGTCGTTGCCGACCTGTTCGCTCTGAGCCTTGATGCTCTCAACGACCTTGGCCACGGCCTTGTCGATACCGCGCTTGAGGTCCATGGGATTAGCACCGGCTGTGACGTTCTTCAAGCCTTCGCGAACGATAGCCTGAGCAAGAACGGTAGCGGTGGTTGTGCCGTCGCCGGCATCGTCGCCAGTCTTTGAGGCAACGCTCTTCACCAGCTGAGCACCGGCATTCTGGAAAGCATCGGCGAGCTCTATCTCCTTGGCAACGGTAACACCGTCCTTGGTGATCTGAGGAGCACCGAACTTCTTCTCTATAATTACGTTACGACCTTTAGGACCAAGTGTCACTTTGACTGCGTTTGCCAACTGGTCCACGCCCTGTTTCATCTGGTCGCGGGCTTCGATATTGAATTTGATTTCTTTAGCCATTTTGAGTTTGAGGTTTAATGTTTAGAGTTTAATAAGTAGTGATTTACCGGTTGATAAATCTGTTATGCGAGCACAGCAACAACGTCGCTCTGGCGCATGATGAGGTATTTCTTGCCTTCGTGCTCCAGCTCGGTGCCGGCATATTTGCCATAAAGTACAGTGTCACCTGCCTTCAGCACCATCTCTTCGTCCTTGGTGCCATGGCCTACAGCCACTACTGTGCCCTGGAGGGGCTTCTCCTTTGCGGTGTCAGGGATGATGATGCCGCCGATTGTTTTCTCTTCAGCTGCAGCGGGTTCGATGAGAACTCTGTCTGCCAATGGTTGAATCTTCATAATGGTTTGATTTTTTGAGTTTATAGTTATTAGTTTTTGCGTCTGAAGATTTGCATGCTCGTGCCTATACGAGTTTGCACTTGAGTGTGTGCGAAAGTTGTGCCAAATCTGCCGTTGCTGACAATATGGCAGTGAAATAAATGAAAAATGACAAACCGGAGATGCAAAGGCCTTCGTTCATGCGTTTTAACGCGTCCAGTCAATACATGCAAACACGTACGGTCATACATGCCTTTACGACCGTTCATAAACGCCTTCATGACCGTTCATAAACGCATGTACGACCGGACGTGTGAAAACATCTGTTTGGCCGTTTGTGCAATTCAAGTGAAAAAAAGTCGTCGGTTGTGACTGCTATATTATAATTAATGTGTACCTTTGTCGGCAGAAAACTATGAGAGCAATCACTTATCTTGTCATATTCCTGTTTGTGGTTCTGATGCTTGTCTTCGTTCCCAAACCTGGGGGCGATGTCTGGGACCCACGATTCATCGTGCCTGCGACAGCGGCGTTGTTCACGTTGTTGGTGTGGCTGGTGGCTAGGTTTGTAGGTACAGGCGAGAATGCTCTCGAGTTGATTGTGACTGCAGCGTTCATCGTGCTCTTCGCTCCTGGCGCACAGATTTTCTTCTCGCGCGATGAGAGCGGCCTTATAGAGTTGTGCTCGCAGTGCATTGTGCCTTTTTTCCTCACGCAGTACAACCGTATCAGCCGTCGTAATTTCCGGAGGGCTTATGTGCTCATGCTTTTGATGGGTATCTTCTGCAGTTTCACTCACGACGGTATAACACTGCCCCTCTGCCTGGCTTTCCTTGCTTTGGCTTGGCGTCGACGTGCTGAGTTCTTCCGCCTGGCGTGCTGGCCTATGGTGGCAGGTTGGCTGATAGGCACTATCCTGCAATTCGCCACGCGTGACCGTCTGCCAAGCCTTACGCCCGACATTGAGGCACTGACCAGCCGCACAGCGCAGGTGATAGGCTTGTTGTGGGATACTAAGGTGTTTGTGCTGGCTTTGGGCCTGACGTTGTGGCTTTCCACCGTGTCGTGGGGTAGGGCAGAACTGCTGCGCCTGATTAAGCGTCAGCGCCTGATCACTTACAGCCTTATCTTTGCCCTCTCGCTGGTGCCTTTTGCTCCGCTCGGCATCGATAATGCCGTTACGAGTGTGTGCTTCTTCGCCATGTTGTGGGCTCTGCTTATCATGAAGCGCTTGGAGCGCCGCTACGTCGGTGTTGCCAGAGTTCGTAAGAGTTTATGATGTTCTGCCACAAAACGTAGCACCCTGCGCCTATCGAGGCCTCGGGCGTGAGGTAGACAAGAGCTATCCAAATGGCCAGTCCCGTGTTTTTCTGAAACATTCCCTGCCCCGTACAAACGTGCTCGCCAGTGGCCCGTCCGATTATACGGCCAATGATTAGTTGCGCTATGGCCGTAGCAAGCGACAATAGGGCTATGGCGTCGAAGAGGTGACTGGCTGTGTGACTGTGAACGATATTGCGCATCGTAAGGCCGGCCGTCATGGCAAGCGAGATGCTCCAAAGGTAGAAACCGAGGTCGGGCGTGCGGATAAACCATTCGTACAGCGGCTTAAGCCGGTGGCGCACTACGGCTCCCAAAAGCAACGGCAGCAGGAGTACCGAGGCCAGGCGCTTGAGTATAGTAACGAAGGCAACGGTGAACGTGGCTCCTGCGTGCGGCTCGATGATGGGGAACACCGCGGACATAAGCAGCGACGTGACTGCCGATGAAGCGAGTACAAACGTTGTCATTTGGGTGACGTCGCCTCCGAGTTTGCCTGTGACTACCGGCGAAGCCGCAGCGCAAGGCGCAATTATGCAGATGAGCACCACTTCAAGCAACTGCTTTTGAACACCCCAGTCGTTCATCACCGTCGGTGATGCAGCTTCTGCGGCAAACACCTTGTCAAAGTGAATAATGACACATAGGATTATTCCTACCAGCAGAAATTGTGCCAAGAACAGCCAGCCGTGCCAGCCGCGCAGTCGCATATTATGGAAATCGACCTTTGAGAAAGTGACAAACAGCGTGAGGAAAATGGTCGTTGGCAGCAGACGCTCGATGATAGGCTCAAGCCTCTCGCCTGCCGCGTCAAGCTGAGGCGTCAGAGCGAATATAAAATAAAGCCCGACGCCTACGACGATGGCGACGGGCAATGTCCAGTTCTTCAGGAAACGGAGCATCGTTCAAGAGTTATTACCTGCTCGCAATGACTGACTACGGCAGGACGATGGGTGACGAAGATGAGCGTTCGAGGAACATCAAAGCTCCTGTTGTGCTCGATAAGGTTGTTGAGCAGCGTCAGCTCTGTCTGCTGGTCGAGGGCGCTGGTGGCTTCGTCGAGCAGCAGGATTGAGCCTTGACGCAGCAGGGCGCGGGCTATGGCTATGCGCTGTGCCTGCCCTTCCGAGAGGCCTGCGCCGCCTTCGCCTATCACGGTGTCGAGCCCCTCGGGCAATGTCTGTACGAAGTCTGCGCATGCCAGGCGCAAAGCCTCATTCATCTCCTCGTCGGTAGCTTCGGGCTTGCCTAACTGCAGGTTCCAGCGAATGGAGCCGCTGAAAAGAGTGTTGCCCTGTGGCACATAAACGAGGTTGCAGCGGGTTCGGGCTGACACTTCAATCTGTTCCATGTCCTCCTCTGCGCTGTGAGCTGCTTGCTTATGCCCGTAAATCACTACGCTTCCTTCGGTAGGTTTAAGCAGCGCGAGCATGAGGCGTATGAGGGTTGTCTTGCCTGCGCCCGTTTCGCCGAGGATAGCTGTGGTGCTGCCTGGAGGGAATGAATGCGACGCATGGCTGAGCACCTGGCGGCTTTGGTTGTCGTAGGCAAAGGTGACGTCGTCGACGCGGATGCCGGCACTGCCTTCGAAATGAATCGGTTCGCCATCTTCTTCAAGCGGCGTTTCCTCCAGTTCCATGAGTCGTTCGGCGGCTGTGAAACTGCCTATTATTACGGGAATGAAGCGTGTAAGTTCGCGGAAAGGACCTTGTATCTGCCCGCACAACTGGATGAAGGCCGTCATCATGCCGAAGGTTATACTGCCCTCGGCCAGTCGGTTGGCGCTCCAGAGGAAGGCGAAGAGATAGGCCCCGCCGAAACCTATATTCAGCAATAAATTAGAGGTCGATGAGAAGAGCGTGCGATGACGCACTTGACTGCGCAACGAATCCTGCTGACCTTTGAGTATGCCGAGCATGGTGTTGACACGCTCCAACGTCTTCAGCACCAGGCGATGTTGCACACTCTCCTGCATGGTAGATTGAATGCGACTGTCGGTCTGCCTCACTTCACGGGTTATGGCGCGCATTCGACTTACGTAAACGCGGCTGAGAAGGATGAAGATAGGCAGCACGAAAGTGATAGTCACGGCCAGCATGGCATCCATACTGTATAAGAATATGAATGCACAAACGAGACGCACTACCACGGCCATAGCCTGCGGCACGGTGTCTGTAGCTACATGGACCACGGTCTGACTATCTGAAACCAGGCGGTTCAGCACATCGCCGCTGTGGCGCTCCTCGCGGCCAAACCATTCGCTGCGGAGCAAATGATTGAAGATGCGGCGCTGCATCTTGTTCTGCGCATCAACGCCTAAAAGGGCTGCTATCCATCGGCCAAGATATCCTATTGCCAGTTGCAGCACCATGATGGAGATGAGCAAGATGCCAGCTCCCATTAGTGTCGATGGCCTGTCGTGCGCCACACCTGTGGCAACATCAATAACCTGTTTGGTGGCCCAAATGAAGGCAAAGTCGAGGGCCACACGTGCCAGTGCGCTCACGGCATTGATGGCCGACTGCAGTTTCACTTGACGAAAAACCTGCAGGAACCAAGCCAGAAGTTGGCGTGTGCTGTATTTGCTCTCTAACGTAAACCTTCTCATAGACCAATCATTTCCACTAAATCCTAATCCTTCTCGCGTAAATCAGCTCCCCACATCAGTTTCTCGCGCATTGTGCGGAAGAAGCTTTGCCCCTGACGCTTAAGCACTTTCACGTGGTATGGAGCGCGTCGGATCTCCAGTTCAATGCCTTCGGGGCACTGCTCGCTTCGTCCATCGATGGAAACGAGGAAACGGTGATTGCGGGCAGCTACGGTCAGCGAGACCACGGCATCATCGGTCAGCGTCAGAGGCCGGGCGGTAAGCGAATGAGGCGCTACAGGCACAAGACCCAGCGTGCGACTACCCGGCTGCATGACAGGGCCGCCTACGGACAAGGCATAACCTGTGGAACCTGTCGGTGTGTTCACTATGAGGCCGTCGGCCTGATATGTAGTAAGGTACTCGCCATTGATGCTCACGCTGATACTGATCATCGATGATACATCACGCTTCAGCACGGCCACTTCGTTGAGTGCGAATGGATAGCCGGTGGAAGCGCCCTTGGAGTATCGCACCTCCAGCACGCCGCGTTCCTCAATACTGCATTTGCCCTCGTAGATATTGTCCACAACGGCTTCCACGTCTTCAGGCGACACATCGGCCAGGAAACCCAGGCGTCCCATGTTTACTCCTACGATAGGTATTTCCTTGGCTCCCACGCGACGAGCTGCTTCGAGGAAAGTGCCATCGCCGCCCATCGAAATCACATAGTCGGCATCGAAGTCGTTGCCTTCAATCAGCGACAAGCCTGCCGGCAAGGTCATGTGCAACTCGTTGCAGAGGAAACGATGGAATTCTGTGTCCACGGCCACCTCGGCCTGACGCTCGAGCAACACGGCCAAGAGCCGTTGCGCGGCAGCCGACTTCTGTGCTTGGAAGATGTTCCCGAAAAGGGCGAAACGAAGCTTACGCATATTCTGTGATGTGACGATAATCCTTAATCTTTTGCATTAAAATCCGCAAACGTGGAGACAACGGGAATCGAACCCGCGACCTCGGCGATGCGAACGCCGCGCTCTAGCCAGCTGAGCTATATCCCCTTGTTTATGCACGACAAAGGTATGAAAAAGTTTAAAGTTTAGAGCTTAAAGTTTAAAGTTTTTGCTATTTCTGTCATTTTTCTCTCTTTTCTTTTTCCTCTTTTATCATTTCTGTCTATCTTTGTCCTCGAAATAGAATAGTTTAATCTTATGCCTACCAAACTAAGTGTTAATATAAATAAGGTTGCTACCATTCGCAATGCCCGTGGCGGCAACAACCCAGACGTGCTCCGCGTGGCACAGGACTGCGAGCGTTTCGGAGCACAAGGTATCACCGTTCATCCTCGGCCAGACCAGCGCCACATCCGCTATCAGGATGTTCGCGACCTGAAGCCATTGCTGACCACCGAGTTCAATATTGAGGGTAACCCTATCTCAGAGTTCATCGCCTTAGTTCTCGAGAACTGTCCTACACAGGTAACACTTGTGCCCGACGGCCACGACCAGATAACCTCGAACCACGGTTGGGATACACGCACTCACCTGAATTTCCTCACAGATGTCACCGCCCGCTTCCACGAGGCCGGTATCCGCGTGAGCATCTTTGTAGGTGCCGACGAGCAAATGGTAGATTATGCCCAGCGTGCAGGAGCCGACCGCGTAGAGCTCTATACGGAACCTTATGCTGCAGCTTACGCCGCCGACCGCGAAGCTGCCATTGCGCCATTCATCCGTGCCGCCCAGGCCGCCCGCGCCCTCGGTCTCGGCCTCAATGCCGGGCACGACCTCAGTCTCGAGAACCTCGCCTATTTCCACCAACAGATTCCCTGGGCTGACGAGGTAAGCATCGGCCACGCCCTCATCTGCGATGCCCTTTACCTCGGTCTCGAAGAAACGATTCGTCGTTATCGTGCGGCATTAAGTTAATTGACTGAAAATGAAACGTATTCTTCTTCTCATTTTAGTTTCAGGATTGATTGAATAATCTATCGAAAATAGTAAATAGTTAATTGTCAAATTTAAACTACTATGGTTTATCTATTCTTTGCAACAGGCACCGAGGAGCTGGAAGCTCTCGGTACGGCAGACATTATTCGTCGCGCAGGTCTTGACCTACAGATAGTTTCTATCACTGGAGAACGCATCGTTACAGGTGCTCACGGCATTCGTGTACAATGCGATGCCTTGCTCCAAGACGTCGATTTTTTCGATGCTGATATGCTTGTGCTGCCTGGAGGTATGCCTGGAGCTACCAACTTTGCCGATTGTGCAGATTTGTGTGAACGTCTTCGCGACCACGTTTATCTTGGACGTCCTGTCGGCGCTATCTGTGCTGCTCCCCTCGTGCTCGGCCGCCTCGGCCTGCTCGATGGCAAGCGTGCAACATGCTATCCCGGCTTCGAAGGCGAACTCATGGGCGCTACCTGTACGGGAGCTCTGGCTGAAGTCGACGGAAATATCGTCACAGGCAAAGGCCCTGCCGCCGTCTTCGAGTTCGGTTATGCCATCGTAGAGCTCTTGAAAGACAAGGCTACAGCTGATGCATTGAGGCAGGGCATGCTGTGGAGTGAGGTGAGATGAACGAGTATGTGATTGTAGTCGCCGGAGGCCGTGGCCTGCGAATGGGTGGTGACTTGCCTAAGCAATTTCTGCCCATAGGCGGACGTCCAATCCTGATGCACACGCTGGAGGCTTTCGAGCGTGCTATCCCTGGCATACATCTTATTCTCGTTCTGCCCGCCGACCAGCAATCCTTCTGGCACGACCTCTGCAGTCAGCATGCCTTCGCGCTCAAGCACACCGTTGTCGATGGTGGTGCAACGCGTTTTCATAGTGTACTCAATGGCCTGCGTTACATTGAGTGCCCTGAGTCGGCAGATGCTTCCGATGGTTGCTCGCTTGTTGGTGTCCATGATGGTGTGCGACCATTTGTTTCTGTTGATGTGATACGCCGTTGTTATGAAACGGCACGAGAGGGTAGGGCGGTAGTGCCCGTAGTCCCTGTGGTAGAGACTGTGCGCCAGCTCTCACTCACAGCATCGCAAGCGTCGTCACCGCTCGCTTCTCAGTCAGATGAAGGTGATGCCGCAACTTCCTCTTTCACCCTCGACCGCTCGCTTCTCCGCCTGGTGCAAACGCCCCAGGTGTTTCCGCTTGACCTCCTGCGCAGAGCCTACGAGCAGCCTTATCGCAACACCTTTACTGACGATGCAAGCGTCGTGGAAGCTCTTGGCCACCCAATCACACTTGTCGAAGGCAACCGCGAAAATATAAAGATTACCACGCCTTTCGATATGGCTGTGGCTGACGCCGTTGTTGGTCAAAGTGAGTAACAAACGTAGTTTGTTTGGCCTCACGGCGTGTAAAGTCATTACCTACTTTTGATGATTTCGATTGTCGGAGTAGGTATTTTTTTTGTCTTAACCCGTTCGTGTATTGGCCGTTTGACAATAAATTTGTATCTTTGCTGCAGAAATATAAACGACTGATATAGAATGTTATTATCCGAACTACAGACAGGTCAGAGTGCTGTCATTGTGAAAGTGACAGGACACGGAGGCTTCCGTAAGCGTATCGTGGAGATGGGCTTCATCAAGGGGCAGACCGTGGAAGTGCTGTTGAATGCACCTTTGCAAGACCCTGTGAAATATCGTTTGATGGGCTATGAGGTGAGCCTCCGTCATGACGAGGCGGCTATGATAGAAGTGGTTAGTGCTGAAGAGGCCAAGACGTTAGACGCAGCCACCGACGAGGCCGACGAACCGCTGACATTGGAACACGAAGGCGAGAACCTGCTTCAGCAGGCTGCTCATCGCAAGCACAATACCATCAATGTAGCACTCGTAGGCAACCCTAATTGCGGCAAGACATCGTTGTTCAACTACGCCAGTGGAGCGCACGCCCGAGTGGGCAATTATTCTGGCGTCACAGTGGATGCTACTGTAGCTACGGCACGATTCGGCAACTATAAGCTCAACCTTACTGACTTGCCTGGCACGTATTCACTCTCGTGCTACTCGCCTGAGGAGATGTATGTGCGCCGTCATCTGAGTGATGAGCATCCGGATGTGGTGATAAACGTGCTTGATGCATCAAACATCGAGCGCAATTTATACCTTACTACCCAGTTGGTGGACATGAATGTGCCGATGGTTTGCGCGCTGAATATGTACGACGAACTGGAGCGCCGTGGTGATACGTTGAACTTAGACGTATTGCAGACATTGCTGGGCGTGCCTATGGTGCCTACTTCTTTCAAGAGCGGCAGAGGTGTGGACCAGTTGCTGGCAGCTGTCGTCGAGGTTTACGAAGGCGAGAATGCCGTGGCGCGTCACCTTCATATCAACTACGGTCATGAGATTGAGCATGGTATAGAACGTATCCAGGAATTCCTGAAGCAAGATGAGTACCTTCGCACCCATTTTTCCACCCGCTATCTTGCAATCAAACTGATAGAGGGCGACGCGAGCATCGAGGAACTCATTCGTGGGCGAGAACATTACGAGGACATCCTCCATTATCGCGACCGTGCCAAAGCCCGTGTGCTCGAGGAAACGGGAGTAGATGCAGAAACGGCTGTTATGGATGCCAAGTACGGATTCATAAACGGAGCGTTGTCCGAGGCAGGCTTCAAGGCTGGTACCAAGGAGGATACATATCGCACCACGCATCGCATAGACAATCTGCTGTCGAACCGTTATTTGGGCTTCCCTATTTTCTTCCTGATTCTGTATGTCATGTTCCAAACAACCTTCGCACTTGGTCAGTATCCGATGGATTGGATAGAAGCTGGTGTGGCTTGGTTGGGTGAGTGGATTGGCTCCACTCTGAGCGAAGGTCCTCTGCGCTCGATGCTCGTCGATGGCGTTATCGGAGGTGTAGGCTCTGTGATAGTGTTTCTGCCACAGATACTGATATTGTATTTCTTCATCTCGTTCATGGAGGATTCAGGGTATATGGCTCGTGCCGCCTTCATCATGGATAAGCTGATGCATCGCATGGGGCTTCATGGTAAATCGTTTATCCCCTTGGTGATGGGCTTCGGTTGCAACGTGCCTGCCATCATGGCTACACGAACCATAGAGAGCCGTCGCTCGCGTCTCATCACTATGATGATCCTGCCTTTCATGTCGTGTTCGGCACGCCTGCCTATATACATAATGATTGTCGGCACGTTCTTCGCTGCTCAGTGGCGTTCTACGGTTCTTGTCTCGCTTTATGCCATTGGTATTTTGGTGGCAGTTCTTGTCTCGCGCCTGTTCTCGTCGGTCTTCATCAAGGACGAGGACACACCTTTTGTCATGGAACTGCCTCCTTATCGTTGGCCTACAGCCAAGGCTATCTGGCGCCACACGTGGGAGAAAGGCAAGGAGTACTTGAAGAAAATGGGTGGTATAATCCTCGTGGCTTCAATCATCGTATGGGCGCTGAGCTATTTTGGGAGCACTGACAACAGGAAGTTCGCTACGGCAGAAAACATGGAAACTTCGTATCTCGGTAGGGCAGGTCAGGCTATAGAGCCGATTTTCGCTCCACAGCATTTCAACTGGAAACTCGACGTGAGCCTCATAGCCGGTGTAGGAGCAAAGGAAATCGTAGCTTCTACGATGGGTGTGCTCTATTCTGGCGATGACTCCTTTGCCGACGATGACTCTTTCAGCAGCGACACGGATAAATACACTCGTCTGCGCAGTCAGATGGCTGCCGATGGCGTAACCACGTTGACGGCCTTTGCCTATCTGCTGTTCATCCTGCTTTATTTCCCCTGTCTGGCCACCATCGTTGCTATCAAGAACGAAACGGGTTCATGGAGATGGGCGCTCATAGCAGCCGTGTACACTACCGCAGTGGCCTGGATAGTTTCGGCTGCCGTGGTGCAGATAGGGGCACTGCTATAGGTCTCTTCGGAGCATAACGACGCAAGATGTCAGAGATATGGATGTGCAGACAATCATCGTAGCAGTGGTGCTGGCTGCCTGTGTGGTTTACACAGCCCGACGCCTGTGGTTGCGCTTTACCAAGCGTGGCTCAGATGACCCGCATTGCGAGGGCTGCCCACTCATCGACACCTGTAAGCACAAAGAGCAAAGAGACTGTTGCGGAACCCACTGCAAGCGTGTCTGACTTACACCTTAAAAGCCTGAAAACCACATAAACTATGTTAAAAAACATGACATCTTTTGGCGTGCTTCCATTAAAATAACTATCTTTGTAAAGCTAAAGCAAACCGACGTTTCACTAAACTAATGGAGGACTCGACTATGAAACCGAAAAAGAAAATGCACTTTCAGGAGGAGTACGAGCTCGACAACTACCTGAACGACGACTACGACCGCTACTACGATGCTTCGAGCACAGCTACAGTGTGGTATTCATGAGCTCGCGATATTAACTAATCTAAAGTACAAACAATGGCGGGGGAGCAATCCTCCGCCTTTTGTTTTTTTGTTCTATGCGCTGCTTTTGTATATATAATTAATGTGTAAGGCAAAAAAATCAGACTTTAATCTTCAATCTCTAATCTTTTTCGTACCTTTGCGCCCAAATTCGCACATGTATGCACACACGAGAAGAAAAAATGGAAGCTTTTGGCCGTCTGCTCGACGTCATGGACGACCTTCGCGAGAAGTGTCCGTGGGATCGTAAGCAGACCAACGAGAGCCTGCGTCCCAACACCATCGAGGAGACGTATGAGCTGGCCGATGCCATCATCAAGAACGATAAAGGCGAGATTTGCAAGGAATTGGGCGATGTCCTCCTGCATATCGTTTTCTATGCCAAGATAGGCAGCGAGACAGGCGATTTCGATATTGCCGATGTCTGCAACAAACTTTGCGACAAGCTCATCTATCGCCATCCCCACGTTTTCGGCCCCGAGGCCGAGCGTATCGAGAAGGGCGAGATTTCTGTTGACCAGGTTCTCAAGAATTGGGAACAGTTGAAGGTCGCAGAGAAGGGAGGCAACAAACGCGTGCTCAGCGGAGTGCCCGAAGCCTTGCCGTCGCTCATCAAGGCCTATCGCATTCAGGACAAGGCCCGTGGTGTAGGTTTCGACTGGGACCGCCGCGAGCAGGTCTGGGACAAGGTGCGTGAAGAATTGGGCGAACTGGAGGCCGAACTCAACCGCGAGGACAAGGAGAAGAGCACTCAGGAACTGGGCGATTTCATCTTCTCGGTCATCAACGCCGCACGCCTCTACAAACTCAACCCCGATACAGCCCTCGAACTCACCAACCGCAAGTTCATCCGCCGCTTCACCTATCTCGAAGAGCACAGCATACGTATCGGCAAACCGCTCACCGAGATGACTCTCGAAGAGATGGATAAGATTTGGGAAGAAGCAAAAAAACAAGAAAAATAATATGGAAATAAGTAGTAAGTATTCCCCCTCCGAAGTCGAGGGAAAATGGTACCAGTATTGGTTAGACAACAAGCTGTTCAGCTCAAAGCCCGACGGCCGCGAGCCTTACACCATCGTCATTCCGCCACCCAACGTGACGGGTGTGTTGCACATGGGCCATGTGCTGAACGAGACAATTCAGGATATTTTGGTTCGCCATGCCCGCATGGAGGGCAAGAACGCCTGTTGGGTGCCTGGTACCGACCACGCCAGCATCGCTACTGAAGCCAAGGTGGTGAACCGCCTCGCTGAGCAGGGCATCAAGAAGAGCGACCTCACCCGCGAGGAGTTTCTCAAGCACGCCTGGGCGTGGACAGAAGAGCACGGAGGCATCATCCTCAAGCAGTTGCGCAAGCTCGGTTGCTCCTGCGACTGGGATCGCACCGCCTTCACGATGGACGAAGTGCGCAGCGAGAGCGTCATCAAGGTCTTTGTGGACCTCTATCGCAAAGGTCTCATCTACCGCGGAGTACGAATGGTGAACTGGGACCCCAAGGCCCTCACCGCCCTTTCCGACGAGGAAGTGGTCTATAAGGAGGAGCACACCAAGCTCTACTACATGAAGTATTATCTGGCAGAGAGTGTGCCAAGCGATTTCGTCGCCGGTGAAGGCAATGTGGTACACAAGGATGAGAAGGGCTACTACGCCGTTGTGGCCACCACACGTCCTGAGACCATCATGGGCGACGTGGCCATGTGCATCAACCCCAACGACCCGAAGAACCAGTGGTTGAAGGGCAAGAAGGTCATCGTGCCTGTCGTTGGCCGCGTCATCCCCGTCATCGAGGACGATTATGTTGATATCGAGTTCGGAACGGGCTGCTTGAAGGTCACTCCTGCCCATGATGTCAACGACTATATGCTTGGCGAGAAGTACAACCTCGAAGCTATCGATATCTTCAACGATGACGCTACGCTCAGCGAGCGCATCGCCATAGCCCAGCAGAAGTCACTGGCAGAGACGAGCGTGCCCGGCGATTTCGTCATCGGGTTAGACCGTTATGTCGGCATGGAGCGTTTCGCCTGCCGCAAGCAGATTGCTGAGGATATGGTGGCCGCAGGCCTCATGGAGAAGATTGAGGACTACGACAACAAGATCGGCTGCTCCGAGCGCACAGGTGTGCCCATCGAGCCGAAGCTGTCCATGCAGTGGTTCCTGAAGATGCAGCATATGGCCGACATCTCGCTGGCACCTGTCATGAACGATGATATCCAATTCTATCCCGCCAAGTACAAGAACACCTATCGCCACTGGCTAGAGAACATCAAGGACTGGTGCATCTCGCGTCAGCTGTGGTGGGGACACCGCATACCCGCTTGGTATATTGAGCCCCTCTCCGGCTCCCCCCGTGGGGGGGAGGGATTCCCTTGGGGCAAAGTGATTGTTGCCGAGAACGAGGAGGAAGCCTACAAGCTGGCTCTTGAAACATACCCCATCCTCCAATCTCTCCCCCCCACGGGGGGAGCAGGAGAGGGGCTTTTCACTCTCCGTCAGGACGAGGATGCTCTCGACACCTGGTTCTCCAGCTGGTTGTGGCCCATCAGCCTCTTCGACGGCATTCGCAATCCGGGCAACGAGGAAATCAAGTACTACTATCCCACAGCCGACCTCGTAACAGGTCCCGACATCATCTTCTTCTGGGTGGCCCGCATGATCATGGCAGGCTATGAGTACGAACATCAGATGCCGTTCCGCCACGTTTATTTCACGGGTATCGTGCGCGACAAGCTTGGTCGTAAGATGTCCAAGAGTCTCGGCAACAGCCCCGACCCACTCGACCTCATCGAGCGTTTCGGTGCTGATGGCGTGCGCATGGGTATGATGCTCTCTGCCCCTGCTGGCAATGACATTCTCTTCGATGAGAGCCTGTGCGAGCAGGGCCGTAACTTCAACAACAAGATTTGGAATGCCTTCCGTCTGGTTAAGGGCTGGGAAGTGGCCGACGGCGAGCAGCCTGAGGCTGCACGTATCGCTACTCAGTGGTTCTCTGCCAAGTTGCGCCTCGCAGCCGAGGAACTGGCAGACGATTTCTCGAAGTATCGCCTCTCGGAAGCCCTGATGACGGTCTATAAGCTGTTCTGGGACGAATTCTCGAGCTGGTATCTCGAGATGGTGAAGCCTGCCTATGTCGATGGCAAGCCGCAGCCCGTGGACCGCGCTACCTACGAAGCTACGCTCCAGTTCTTCGAGGTGCTACTGAAGATGCTGCATCCCTTCATGCCCTTCATCACCGAAGAGCTGTGGCAGGCGCTCTACGAGCGTCAGCCGGGCGAGAGCATCATGCGCGCTGAACTTCATCTGCCCGCAGCCACAGAGGCCGACCGCAAGCTGTGTGCCGACTTTGAAGCCGTCAAGGAAGTGGTTACAGCCATCCGTGCCGTGCGTAGCCAGAAGAATATCGCACCGCGTGAAGCGCTCACGCTGGAAGTGCTCAACGCCAACCCGTTTGCCGACTTCGATGCTCCGATGATGAAGATGGCCAACCTCTCGGCCGTCAACGTCGTCAGCGAGAAGAGCGGCGGCAGCGCCTCGTTCCTCGTAGGCACTGTGGAGTTTGCCGTACCCCTCGGCAATCTCATCGACCTCGATGCCGAGCGCAAGAAGCTCGAGGCTGAGCTTCAGCGCATCGAAGGCTTCCTCGTCAGCGTGCAGAAGAAACTTGCCAACGAGCGCTTCGTGGCGAATGCCCCTGCCGCCGTTGTCGAGATGGAGCGCAAGAAGCAGGCCGATGCCGAGCAGAAGATAGCCTCCATTCGCGAAACGCTCGCCAGCCTGTAACTGCAGGTACTGTAACACAACACACTATACACACACAATGCATCGTCCACGTCACCTCATAGCCCTGCTTCTGGTGATGCTCGGTCTGCCTCTGGCGGCGCAGGATTATCTCACTGTCACAGGCGTAGTCACCGACCAACAGACCCATCAGCCGCTGTCGCACGTCAGTGTGACAGCGGACAGGGTCGGTACGGTAACCAACGAACAAGGGCGTTTCACCCTTAAAGTGCAGCCGCAAACAACTGCCATAACCTTCTCGCTGATAGGTTACGTCAATCGGCAGGTTGCTATTAGCCGCGACGGCCAGGAATTGAGGGTGCAACTGGAGCAGTCGGTAGTGACCATGGACGAGCTCATTGTGCGTACGCTCAATGCTGAAGAGCTTGTCAGCGAGGCTATTCGTAAGTTCTATGTCAACTACAGCCAGCGCGAGACTTCGTATTATGGTTTTTATCGCGAGGTGATGCAGAAGCGCCGGCAGTATATCAGCATAAGCGAAGCTGTGGTGGAGCTGTTCAAGACACCCTACGACAAGAAGATAGAATTCGACGCCGTGGCTATTCGGCGCGGGCGTCGCATGATGAACATCAAGAGTTCCGACACACTCGCCGTGAAGCTCAAGGGCGGTCCTACGCTCCCTATCTTTGCTGATGTTGTCAAGAACGAGGAGATGCTCTTCTATCCCGAGGACCGCTCGTCGTACTACTATTCTTTCAGCGGCATAGAGAAACTCGACAACAGACCCCACTACGTGGTTCAGATGACGCCCGACGGCGGCCGTCCATATGCCTTGTTTTACGCCACTCTTTATATCGACCAACAATCATTGGCCATCACGCGTGCAGACCTTCATCTGGACATGCGCAACCGCGCCAAGGCCACCAGCGCCGTTCTCGTTCATAAGCCTGCCGGACTGCGTTTCACTCCGTTGGAGCTTACGATGAGCATATATTATCGCACCGAAGGTGGCATCACCTACCTCAACTACGTTCGCAATGAGATGCGCTTCAAGTGCGACTGGAGCCGTCGTCTGTTTGCATCGCCCTTTACGGTGGTCAACGAGTTTGTGGTCACCAACATTCTGCACGATGCTAAGCCTATCCGCGGTCGCGACAGTTTCAGCCGCCACGACAACCTCTACGACAACGTCGACCTCTTCAGCGAGCCCGACTTCTGGGGGCCTGACAACATCATCGAGCCCACCGAGTCCCTGAACCGAGCCGTCGAACGCCTCCGCCGTTCCGTAGAGCGTACAATCGGCAACTGAACCCATTACTTACTTGTTAACTACTAATAAACGACCGCGACAAACTAAACATAAATGTTAAAATCTGCGCGGTTATTTTCTTTTTCCTGCATTTTTCTTTGAGACAGGTTGGTGAGCCTTGTATTTTTGCATTGTCAAAATTCTGAAACGATGGAAAAGAAGACAATGAAACCGCTCACACGTGCCGAAATGGATGTCATGAACGTCCTTTGGGATGCGCCGCAGGCTCTCGCGGTGAATGAAATCGTGGAGCGATATGCTGAACCGCAGCCTGCCTATACCACCGTGGCTACCTTCCTGAAGATTCTGGAGGCCAAGGGTTATGTGGAACATCGTCGCAAGGAGGGCACAGGGCGCACTTTCTACTATTCGCCCATGCTCTCGCGTGAGAAATATATCACGCATGTACTCAACGATGTGAAAGATTCGCTCTTCGGCAGTTCCACCAAGCGTCTTTTCTCATACCTCATTCAGAGCGAAGATCTCTCCGACGAGGATCTGCACGAAATCATGGAGATGATAAACAAATCGTAAAACTTACATCGTCATGTTGACCTATCTGCTGAAATCCACAATACTGCTGGCGCTCCTTTACGGAAGTTTTGCCTTGCTGCTGAGCCGCGAGACGTTTCATCGCTTCAACAGGCTGGCTCTGCTCAGTGTGCTTGTGGCTTCGTTAGTCTTGCCCGCTGTACAGTTGAGCTTGAATATGCCCGCATTTCTCAACTCTCTATTAGCGGCGGACTCTCCTGCTACCATCACCATCGGCGAGGGCACAGCTACTATAGCCGGTGAGGGTTCGCTGGCATCAGAACATCCTGTTTCTGCATTAACGTGGATGTCTGTGGTGAAGGCTGTTTACCTCATTGGTGTGCTCGCCTCTTTCTTGGTCTTCGCCGTTCAGCTCTTGCGCTTCTGGCGCGAAACAAAGAGCGGCTTGCGCACTAAGGACGAGCAAGGCAACACCGTCATCATTCGCGGTGGCGACTTCGCTCCCTATAGCTTCTTCCATTATATCATTATCAGCGCTGCGGACTACGAGCGGCTGCGTGAACCCATTCTTGCACACGAGCAGGCTCACATCCGCTTAGGTCACTCGTGGGACCTCATGATTCTGCAACTCGTGACCATTGTTCAGTGGTTCAATCCCTTCGTCTATCTCTTAGGGCGCGACCTCAAGGCTGTACACGAATACGAAGCCGACAGCGCTGTACTGCAACTTGGCATTGATGCAAAGACATATCAACTGTTACTCGTGACGAAGGCCGTAGCTGGTAGGCTGCAGACCATTGGCAACAACCTGAGTCACCATTCACTCAAAAAGCGAATCACTATGATGCACAAAAAGAATTCCAACCGCTGGCTGATGACCAAAGGAGTCATCTTGCCAATACTGATGGCTATGGCCGTTGTGGCCTTTGCCAAACCTAAGGCCGAGGCCGTTCCTCCCATTTCCGGCGAGGAAACAACGCTGTCGCTTGATTATAATGACATCATCTCCACCGCCCCGGTGAACGATGACAAGGACAAAATCTATGATACTGTAGAGGTTATGCCAGAATTCCCTGGTGGCGTTGAGGCTATGTACAAGTGGCTTGCTGAGCATCTCAAGTACCCGGCAGAGGCTGCTAAGAAAAAGGTTCAAGGCCGCGTCTTTGTCCAATTCGTCGTGGAGAAGGACGGTACTATCACACAAGCTGAAGTCAAGCGTTCGCCCGACGATCTGCTGTCCGAAGAAGCCCTGCGCGTCGTGCAGCTGATGCCCAAATGGACACCTGGTAAGGTCGGCGGCAAGCCTGTCCGAACAGTCTTCAATCTGCCCATTTCGTTCAGGCTTCCAGGAAAATGACTTGAACAAGTCAACGCCCAGCATCTATAGCCCTGCCGCGTAGCAATACACGGTGGGGCTTCATTTCTTCGTAACTGCAGCCAGCACCTATGCCGTGCCTGCTTTACGCCTTTTGTGTATACCATTGATTATCAGTGTAAAAGGTTGCATTTCAGCACGCGGAAGTTTGCTTGTGACCCGACATAAATCAAGAAGTGGCGGGTAGGCCTTTTTTCTTGACTGAGGTCAAAGAAAGTGGCGATTTTTATGTTTTATAGCATATATTTTGCCCCTATTCCGCTAAATCGCCGTACCTTTGCAGCGCAAAAAGGAAGAAAAAGGATAACATTATTAAGAAAATAAAGATTAGAAAAGAGGCCAAGCGTGGCCAGCAATCTTGAACAAGTTGACAAGTTAACAAGTTGACAAGTTGACGAGTTAACAAGTTAACACATTAACCGAACACAATTTTAGGATAACATTTAAAGGTAAAAGGATTATGACAAGTTTAGCATCAACAATCGCATTTGCAATTTTAGCTATTGCAGCTATCGTCAGTAACGCATCCGTTTTTGCTGACAATCTCGACTAAACAGCCGAGTAAACAAGAGTAAACATTATTAATTTTATATCACTGCCCGTGGGGATTCGCTCCCTGCGGGCTTTATTTTGCTATATTTTTCAAGTTTTATTGGCTTTAATCTCCAATTTATTACTACCTTTGTAGCGAAATTATTAAGCCAGAAGTCAGAGATGAAGAAAGACCAATTGATGCTCAAGGACACGTCGTTCGTCGACATGATGGCGCGTCGCGTGTTCAACGTGCTGCTTATCGCTAACCCATACGATGCTTTTATGCTCGAGGACGACGGTCGCATCGACGAGAAGATCTTCGATGAGTACGCCAAACTGGGCCTGCGCTACCCGCCGCGCTTCGTGCAGGTGGCCAGCGAGGAGGAGGCCGTAAGCCAGATGGAGCATTACCAGTTCGACCTGGTGATAGTGATGCCTGGAACCGACAACAACGACATCTTCGACATTGCCCGCGAAATCAAGAACCAGCAGCCGCAGATACCATGCATAGTGCTCACGCCCTTCTCACACGGCATCTCCAAGCGTATGGCCGACGAGGACCTCTCAGCCTTCGAGTACGTGTTCTGCTGGTTGGGCAACACCGAGTTGCTGCTGTCGATCATCAAGCTTATCGAGGACAAGATGAACCTCGAGCACGACTTGGGCGCCGGCGTTCAGATGATCATGCTCGTTGAGGACAACGTGCGTTTCTACTCGTCGATACTGCCCAACCTGTATAAGTTCGTGCTGCAGCAGAGCCTCGAGTTCGCCACCGAGGCGCTCAACTCACAGCTCGAAACGTTGCGTATGCGCGGACGCCCGAAGATAGTGCTGGCGCGTACCTACGAGGAGGCTTGGGCGCTCTACGACCGCTATTCCGACAACACGCTGGGCGTAATCTCCGACTGCCGCTTCCCCCACGAAGGAAAGCTTGATGAGACGGCCGGCCTCACATTATTAAGAAACATACGCGCGCGCGACGAGTTCGTGCCGCTCATCATGGAGAGCTCAGACGCCTATCGTGCCGAGGACTGCGTGCCCTACAAGATACGTTTCGTGGACAAGAACTCCAAGAAGATGGCCGTGGACCTGCGCGAGCTCATCCTGCGCTACTTCGGCTTCGGCGACTTCATCTTCCGCAATCCTCAGACGCTCGAGGAGGTGGCACGCCTGCGCAACCTCAAGGACCTGCAGGACAATATCTTCAACCTCCCGCGCGAATCGCTGCTCTACCATATCCAGCACAACAACGTCTCGCGCTGGCTCTGTTCGCGAGCCCTGTTCCCCATTGCCGAGTTCCTGAAAGGCATCACGTGGAACTCGCTGCAGGACGTGGACCAGCACCGCCAGATCATCTTCGATGCCATCGTCTCGTATCGTCGCATGAAGAATCAGGGCGTGGTGGCCGTGTTCCATCGCGAGCGCTTTGACCGCTACAGCAATTTCGCACGCATCGGCGAGGGCTCGCTCGGCGGCAAGGGGCGCGGCCTGGCCTTCATAGACCATATCATCAAGCGCCATCCCGACCTCAACGACTACGACAACGCCGAGGTGATGATACCCAAGACGGTGGTGCTCTGCACCGATATCTTCGATGAGTTCATGGACACCAACGGCCTCTATCAGGTGGCACTCTCGGATATCCCCGACGAGGAAATCCTGCGCTACTTCCTGCATGCACGCCTGCCGGCACGCTTGATAGGCGACCTCATGGCTTTCCTCGACGTGGTCGACACGCCCCTGGCCATACGCTCCAGCTCGCTGCTCGAAGACTCTCACTATCAGCCCTTTGCAGGCATCTATGCCACATATATGATACCCCATGTCGACGATAAGTACGAACGCCTGCACATGCTCTCCGACGCCATCAAGGCCGTCTACGCCAGCGTCTACTATCGCGACTCGAAAGCCTACATGACAGCCACCTCCAACGTCATCGACCAGGAGAAGATGGGCGTCATCCTGCAGGAAGTAGTGGGCGAGCGCCATGACGACCGCTTCTATCCAACCCTCTCGGGCGTAGCCCGTTCGGTCAACTACTATCCCATCGGCGACGAGCGGGCTGAAGAGGGCACCGTGAACCTCGCTCTCGGACTTGGTAAGTACATCGTCGACGGAGGCCAGAGCCTCAGACTAAGTCCTGCGCACCCCAACCAAGTGCTGCAGACCTCCGAACTGGAGATGGCCCTCAAGGAGACGCAGACGCGATTCTACGCCCTCGACCTTGCCAACCCGCCGACCACCTTCCTCAAGGACGACGGCTTCAACATCCTCAACCTGCGCGTGGCCAAGGCCGAGCCCGACGGCACCCTGCAGTACATCGCCTCCACCTACGACCCCACCGACCAAGTCCTTCGCGACGGCATCTACGAGGGCGGGCGCAAGGTAATCACCTTCTGCGGAGTCCTGCAGCACGGCATTTTCCCGCTGCCCGAACTGCTGCAGAAAGTGCTGGCCTACGGACAGGACGAGATGCGACGCCCCGTAGAGATAGAACTCGCCGCCAACATACACGCCGACCGCACAGGCGAGCTCTACCTGCTGCAGATACGCCCCATGGTCGACAACAAACTCATGCTCGACGAGGACCTCGCCGGCGTGCCCGACGACCAGTGCCTGCTGCGCTCGCACAACGCCATAGGCCACGGCATCATCACCGACATCGACGACATCATCTACGTCAAGACCGACGGCTGGAGCGCTGCCGACAACCCGCAGATAGCCGAGGAAATCGACACCATCAACCGCCGATACCTCGAAAGCGGACGGTCGTACATACTCGTAGGGCCCGGCCGATGGGGCTCCAGCGATCCCTGGCTCGGCATACCCGTCAAGTGGCCCGCCATCTCGGCGGCCAAAGTCATCGTAGAGGCAGGCCTGCAGAACTATCGCGTAGACCCCAGCCAAGGCACCCACTTCTTCCAGAACCTCACCAGCTTCGGCGTAGGCTATTTCACCATCAACGACTACCTCGGCGACGGCGTCTACCGCCAGGATATCCTCAACGCATTGCCCGCAGCAGAGGAAACACAACACGTGCGCGTGGTGCACATCGAAAGCCCCTTAACCATCAAAATCGACGGCATGCGCAAGGAAGGAATAGTCTATTTGCCCACTTCTTTGACAAAAATTGTGCTATAATTAAACTTTTTTTCCAAAATCTTTGTTTACTTAAACACTTTTGCCTACTTTTGCACAGAAATATGTATAACCCACTCAATTCATTAACTACAATTATGAAACTTTCAAAGATTCTTCTTGTGGCTGCCCTCGCTCTGACGGGCATGACCGCAAATGCTCAGGAGACTGAGCGCGTAGAGTTCAATCACCACTGGTTCCTGCAGCTGCAGGGCGGAGCTACCTACACCCTCGGCGAGGCCGATTTCAACAAGCTCATCTCCCCCGCAGCTCAGATTGCAGTTGGCTATCAGTTCACTCCCGTATGGGCTCTTCGCCTGGCCGTTAACGGTTGGGAGAGCAAAGGCGGTTTTGGCGACGGCCTCTACAAGAACGACACTTACAAGTGGAACTATGTAACTCCCGCTCTCGACCTCAAGTTCAACCTCGTCAATGCTATCGCAGGCTGGAACCCCAAGCGCGTCTTCGGTCTCAACCTTATCGCAGGTGTAGGTGCCAACATCGGTTGGAACAATGACGAAGCAGCTGATTATGCTCGCTACTACATCATGCGTGACCTCTGGGACGGCACCAAGGTGCGCCCCGTTGGCCGCTTCGGTCTGGACCTCGACTTCCGCCTCAGCAAGCGCGTAAGCCTCAACCTCGAGGCTATGAGCAACATGCTATCTGACGAGTACAACAGCAAGCACAAGAACGTAGACGCTAACCTCGACTGGTACTTCACCGCTCTGGCTGGTCTGAAGATCAACCTCGGCAAGGTTGAGAACGTTATCCCCGTGGCTGTGCCCGTTGTCATCGAAGAGCCCGCTCCCGAGCCCGTAGCTCCCGCTAAGGTCGTTGAGAAGCCCGTTGTCAAGAAGGTTGCTGAGATGCGCCGCGAGATTTTCTACCAGATCCGCGAGACCGTTATCCCCGCTGACCAGCGCAACAAGATCACCGAGCTCGTTGCTTTCCTCAAGGCTAAC
This sequence comes from Bacteroidaceae bacterium, assembly GCA_016286165.1. GTDB lineage: Bacteria > Bacteroidota > Bacteroidia > Bacteroidales > Bacteroidaceae > Physcousia. Next base: position 216,307 of record JAEESE010000003.1, read on the forward strand.
CCCGAGACCAAGGTCAACGTAACCGGTTATGCTGACGCAGGCACTGGCAACCCCAAGATCAACATGAAGTACTCCGAGGGTCGTGCCGAGAACGTGGCTAAGGCTCTCGTTGAAGGTGGCATCGATGCAGCTCGCATCACCGTCGACGCTAAGGGCGACACCGTTCAGCCCTTCGCTGAGAACGACAAGAACCGCGTGACCATCTGTATCGCAGAGTAATTGAGGGCTTATAGCTAATCTATCATCCTGCCCCGCAGTTTGTCTTCCACGGCAAGTTGCAGGGCAGGATTTTACATTATTTGAAATCCTTATGAACCGAATTATACTATCGCTGCTTGCAATCTTCCTCTCCACTCAGGCTTCTGCCCAGCTCAGTGGCGATGGCTATTATCGTGTGCAGAATCTGCAGTCGTCGCGCTACATCTACATGATAGATAACAAGACCACTGGTTTCAGCTATCAGAAGACGTCGTACGATGTGGGTGCTCTGCGCACCATCAGCCCTTTCAGCCGAGTGGTCAACGATCCTGGGTCGGTGTTCTACATCACGAAGGTCAATGGCAATCAGTACAATCTGCGCTCACAAGGTGCCGATGCCCACAACATGGTGGGGCGCTATCTCACACTCACCTCTACCACTTACCAGGGCAAAACCTATTATCGCGCTTCGGCCACCGAGCAGGGCATCACCCTTTATCTCTTTGACGAAGACTACAGTGGTCCTGAAGGCGTCATCTCGACTCAGAAGACTGGCAGCGTGGCGTTGATGTGTTGGGATTTGCAGCCTGTCAGTGCAACAGCCGACAATTATTTCGGACTTAATTCCACGGTGCAGGTGGGCGGTCAGCATTTCACCACCCTCTACGCTTCTTTCCCCTTCACCCATGCCTCTGAGAACATGAAGAGCTATGTGGTGACGAAGATTGACGGCGAGTTTGCCGTTTGGAAGGAGGTGACAGGAAAGGTTGCTGCCAGCACTCCCGTTATCATGCAACTGTCGGGAGCCACCGCTACCGACAATCGTCTCAACTTGGAAGTATCGGGTGGCAATGCCCCTTCGGACAACATTCTGAAAGGTGTCTATTTCGAGAACAGCACGGTCGATATGATCAGTCCGTCGAGTTTCCATTTCAACGCTACTCCTTACGACCCGAACACGATGCGTCTGCTCGGCGTTACCTCGAAGGGCAAGTTGGGCTTCGTCAAGTCAGATGTTCAGTACATCCCCCGCAATCAGGCTTATCTGGTTGTTCCTGCCGGTTCGCCCAATGAGCTGACCCTTCTCTCGCAAGCAGAATATGAGGCCGAGCTGGCCAGCGATGTTGTCATCGTCACTGCTCGCGACAAGCAGCGTCAGTATGGCGATGCCAACCCCACCTTTGATTACGACGTGACAGGAACGGGCACGCTGAAGGGCCAACCCACCATCACCTGTTCGGCTACGCCGTCATCGCCCATGGGCACTTATCCCATTGTGGTGGGCAAGGGCAGCGTCACCAATCGGCAGTTCACTCCTGTCAATGGTACGCTCACCGTCACTCGTGCTCCGCTTGTCGCCACCGCTCGCAGCTATACCATCAAGCAGAACGAGCCGTTGCCCCAGTTCGAGGTCGATTATTCGGGCTTCAAGGTTGGCGACACCAAGTCTGTGCTCACCACCCAACCCGTTGTCACCTGTAACGTGCCTGCCGACAAAGCTCCTGGCCAGTATCCCATCACCGTCAGCGGCGCCACGGCACAGAACTATGACATTAGTTTCGTTGCAGGTGTGCTGACCATCAACGAGGCCGATCCCATCACCATCCGCGCCACCAGCCTCACCAAGGGTTATGGCGATGCCATGCCGCAATTGGCTTATACTGTTGAGGGAGGCTCCGTGACGGGACAGCCGGTGCTGCAGTGCGATGCCACTGCTGCCTCGCCTGTTGGCACTTATGCCATTAAGGTGACGAAGGGAACCATCGACTATCCCAACCTGGTGCTGGTCGATGCTGTGCTCACCATCGAGAAGGCTCCGCTCACCATCAGTGCCGGTGGACCGTACACGATGAAGCAGACCGACCCCCGTCCCGAATTCAAACCCGTGTTCCAAGGCTTCAAGTTGGGCGAGAACGAGCAGGTGCTCATTGCCCAACCCGTTTTGACGACGAATGCTCCCGCCGACAATACACCCGGCACCTATGAGGTCACCGTCAGCGGCGCACAGGCTGCCAACTATGCCATCACCTACAAGTCTGGCCGCCTTGTCATCACCGAGGCTGATTTGATTACTATCATGGCCAACGATGCTGCGATGGTCTATGGCGACGAGGTGCCACAGCTTACCTTCACCATCACTGGTGGAGAGGTGGCTGGCATGCCCGAGATTAGCTGCGTAGCAACAAGCCAGTCTGATGCCGGCACTTACGACATCGTAGTTTCAAAGGGCAACATCAATTACCCCAACCTGAAGCTCGTCAACGGAAAACTCACCATCGGTCAGGCTCCGCTCAAAGCTTCGGTGGGTAGCTACTCGCGTAAGCAGGGTGAGCCTAATCCCGTCTTCGACATCGTCTACGACGGATTCCGCAATGGCGATACGGAGGAGGTGTTCATCACGAAGCCCGTGGCCACCACCGATGCCGATGCCAGTTCTGCTCCCGGTGTCTACGACATCGTGGTGTCGGGTGGCGAGGCCCGCAACTATGCGTTCACCTATCTGCCCGGTCGTCTTGTCATCACCGAGGCCGACCAGATTGTCATCATGGCCCATGCTGCCACGATGGTTTATGGCGATGAGGTGCCACAGCTGACCTACACCATCTCTGGTGGTGAGGTGGAGGGTGTGCCCGAGCTTTCTTGCGTGGCCACCAGCCTGTCGGATGCTGGCACTTACGACATCATCGTATCGAAAGGCACCATCAACTACCCCAACCTGAAGCTCGTTGATGGAACGCTCACCATTACGCAGGCTCCACTCACGGCCTCGGTGGGCAGCTACACCCGCCAGCAGGGCGAGGAGAACCCCGTATTTGAAATTCTCTACGACGGTTTCCACAATGGTGACACGGAGGAGGTGTTCATCACGAAGCCCGTGGCCACCACCGCAGCTGATGCCGACACTCGTCCCGGTGTCTACGACATCATCGTATCGGGTGGCGAGGCTCGCAACTATGCCTTCACCTATGTCAGTGGCAAGCTCACCGTGCAGGTGCCCAATGCCATCAGCCACATCAGCTTCTCTGCTCCCGTAGACATCTACACCACTACGGGCCGCTTGGTTCGCCGCCAGGCCCTCTCCACCGAGGGGTTGCCGCGTGGCATCTACATCGCTGGAGGACGCAAGGTCGTGGTGAAACAATAGATGATGGCGACCTGCTGACATACAGAGAAACTTTACTAATCATTTGGCGTTGACTTTGCAGAAGAGTCAACGCCATTTTTATTATGATTATCCGCATGTGTCCGCAACTGACGCTGATGATTGCGATTGAGCGAGGACACGACTTTTAAGAATTTCATTTTTCTCTATGCTGTATTATTCATTCCCAGTGTTATCTACCGCAGAGCGGTCTTTTTTAAAAACCAAATAAAACCAAATAAAACCGACAAAAACATGTTTTATTTGGTTTTTTCTTGTTTTTTAAAAAGACGCGAAGCGTAATCTGTGCCAGCAGTCATAAAAAGTGATGGCATGCAGGTGAGCATTGTTGATGACGAGCGAAATGGGGTGCATTCAGGAGAGGCGGTGCACGACAAACGGGGAGCGGGAGGCACCGCAGAGGGAAAAGGGGCATGCTTTTTAGGTTGGCAGCGGGCGGGGACATGATTGGCAGCGGCCGCTGCCAATGATGGCAGCGAACGCCGCCA
>JAEESE010000033.1 GCA_016286165.1 Bacteroidaceae bacterium
CCTCGGCACCGTTTACCGGCACGCCGTTCTCCACCACCTGACCCGTGAAGTTCATGTACGACTCGTACTTGCCTGTCTCCACGGGCGTGTAGTGGGTTGTCTGAGCCACAGCCGTTGCGGACAGCACCGCCAGTGCCGCCGCGACAGCCGTGTTGATAAACAGTCTGTTCATGTCAGGGACGTTGTTACTTGTTCTTGACCACTACCTTCTCGTTGCCCCGGATGTAGATGCCGCGCTGCAGCTTGCCGTTTGAGGCGTTGCCGTTCAGCTTGCGGCCGCCGAGGTCGTACCAGTCGGCATTGCCGCTGCCGGCCATGCTCCTGATGCTTGTCGCCATGCCGTCCAGGTCGATGGTCACGGGCTTGTTGAGCGTGCCCAGCTTCTGGTCGGTCTGGTATGTGAGAGGCATGTCGATGAGTGCCTCCTCGCCGTCGATGAAGGCGTGCAGCTCCATGGCCTCCGTGCGGTTGCCCGGCACGAGCAGGAAGAGGTAGCCGTCGGCATCCGATACGATGGTGGCACGGCATTCGCCGCCCACGAAGGCAGCCACTTCGACGCCTTCCACGGGCTGGCCGTTCAGCAGCACCTGTCCTATCATCACCATATTGCCGGGATAAGCCTCAGGCGCTACGGCCTCGAAGAAGTAGTCGTAAGGCTCTGCATAAGCCTTGATCTTCGCTGCGCCGCCGGCAGGAGCCGTCGACGGATAGGTGAATGTCTTGTCGGCCGTAGCATTCGATAGGTACATGTAGCCCTTGCCAGGCTCCATCACATTCAGTGTTCCTATCCACTTGGCATTATCCTCGTTGTATACGGCGAATCCGCTTTGGCTCTTCACCATGTCTTCATCCTTCGGGTCGAGGCCGGCGAAGGCGTCGGCGGGCGAGAGGGTGAACGATGGCGGATAGCCTATCCATGTCAGTGCGTTCTTCTTCACGCTGATGGTGGTAGCAGCCACGTCGGCAGGTGAGCCGATGACGGTGGTCTGACCGGCCTCCTTGGCATTGAGCTTGTACATCAATGCGTTGTCCATTGCCGTCATATCACCACCCCAACCGAGCGTCGGGTCATACTCAAACGTGCTTGTCGGTCCGTTGATGATGGTCAGGATGTCGAGTGCATTGCTCATCACGCTTGCAGGAGCCATGTTCTCGGGCGTCACGTAGAGCGACATCCAGTTCCAGCCCTCCTTCAGGTCGATCACCTGCTCTATCTTATCGGTAGCGTTCCAGATGAACGGCACTGAGAGCGTACCCTGTTTGGTATCTTTCTGGAAGTAGACGTCACCGTCGGTCTCCACCACAGGATAGACCTTGCCCGTGCTGGCGTCGAAGGCCTTGAAGGTCAGGAGTTCGCCGTCGTTTTCAAGGTTGCCATAGACGGTCATCATGGTGAAATAGGTATCGAAGGCGCTCTCGTACTGCGGACGTGCCACGCCCACGCACTCACCGGTCTCGTTGAAGGCGGCCACCATGTCGTCCTCATCCTCCGACATCTTGCCCTGGAACTGCAGCAGGCCCACCATGTTCATAGTGAACTGATAGCCGCTGGTGTTCACTGCCCAGTCGGGCTCGTCGCCCTTCACCTTGAGGTTGATGGTCAGCGGTTCGCTGATGTTGTTGTTACCTGTCAGGTAGATGGTCTGCTCATACTTGCCGATGGCCGTGCTGTTTGCTACGGTGAAGGTGATGGTCTTCGTCGACTGTGCCTTCAGTGTGCCGCTTGTGGCGCTGGCTGTCAGCCAGGTGGGCAGTCCGCTGAGCGTCCAGTTTTCCGACAGGCCGCTCTCGTTCACGATGGTGGCTTCGAAGGTTGTACTCTCGCCGTTCGGCTGTTCGATGACCAATTCGCTGTCACCCTGCCACAGCAGCTGGTTCTGTTTCACGAAGGCTGTCCAGTGAATGGCTTCCGACTCGTTGCCATTGGCATCGAGCACGGCTTTCACGGTAAAGTTCACCGTAGTGCCTTCCAACTCGTCGGCATTGTTGGTCAGGTTGATGACTATAGAGCGCTCGTTGGCCACGAAGGTGAAACCGATGTTGGTCTCCGTAGGAGCTTCCTTCAGGCGCGGCACATCGTTGGCATTGAACGTTACGGTGCCTGACGTCATGGTAGCTTCATGACCTGTCAGTTCGTACTTATCTTCCGCCTTGTTGTACACCTTGCATTGGTCGGCAACCGATTGTGTTGTCACCACCTGGTTGCTTTCGTCAAGTATCTTTTGCTCGAAGGGGTAGTAGGCCACGAGGCCGTCCTCCTCGCCCGTCAGGCGTGTGCTCTTCTGACGATTCAAGTAGTCGCCTGTGAGTGTAGCCTTCCAGAAACGTACTTCGTCAACCGAGCCCTGGAAATAGTTGGTGTAGCTGCCAGCCTCCAACTTAGAGGCACCCACTACGATGTCGGAGCCTGCCAAAGATGCCACTGCCGAGGCTGGTATCGTGTTGACGGGCGAGCCATCTACATATATTGTAGCGTTGCCGCTGCGCAACACGTTTAGTGCCAAGTGGTGCCATGCATTGTCGCGATAGTTGGTAGCCGTTAGTTCACGTGTCGAGCCGTTAGAGGTCAGCGTCAATGCACCGCTGGCATTGAAGCCCATCTCCACAGCCTGTGCGCTGCTGCCTGTAGAGAACAGGGCGGCCTTGCCTGTCTGCTGGCTCTTGAACCACAGTTCCATGGCGTAGTCCTCTGTCGAGAGTGCGCTACACTCAGAGATGTTCAGCTTCACAGCCTGGCTGCCATTCAGCGTCACAGCTTTGTTCTCGTTGTTCACGTACCAGGTCTGTTCGGCCAGCGTCATATGACGGTTGCGGGCGTAGTCGGTAGCCGTGAGGCCTTCGCCCTCGTCGAACTTCCAGTAGCCTATGAGGTTAGGTGTGGATGGCTTCTTCGTGTAGTACATCTCAGCCTGTGCGTCGGCGCAGCTGCGGGCCTTGTCCCAGAGCGTCAGCTCGTGGATGGCGCCTGTCATCTGCTTGCCCACGGCCAGCGATCCGTTGCCCTCGTAAGCCACTACGTTCAGGTCGGTGAACAGCATCGTCTGCGAGGCATCCTCGGCATACATAGCGTTGAGCACGCCGCCATCGCCCTTATACTGGTAGTTCAGCGTCAGGAACACCCACTTGTTCGGTGTGATGGTCTGACCGGATGTGTAGGTCTCGTTACCAATCTTCACTACGAGGTGACCGCTGGCGTCGGTGCTCACGTCCATCTTCTCTGCGCCATTGCCATGGCTCAACAGTGTGCCGGCTCCGGTGTAGTTCACCCACATGTCGGTGGAAAAGTCCTTCTTCGCCAGGTTGATGCTGGCTTCTGTGTAGGCAGACCGCTCGGTATTCTGTCCGTCAAGAGCTACGCTGTGAGCCACTTGCTGTCCGTTGAGTGCGGCAGTTATCTTGAAGTTGCCGGTCTCGGTGAGCATGCTCTGACGGATATCCTCGTTGAAGGTCACACTGATGTCGTCGCCGGCATTCAGCACACCGTCGCTCGGGCTGGCCAGTCCGAACAGCTGCGGCTTCTTCATATCTTTGATTACAGTCACCACATCGCTCTCCTTGGTAATCTCGCTGTTGCCATAGGCTGTTGCCGTCTGGGCTCGGAACAGGTAGGTGCCGTCAACGTAGTTTGCCATCGGGAACTGCACGGTGATTACACCGCCGCTGGGCAGAGCTTGGTTGCTGGTAGTTTTATATTTGTCGTCTACGTAATACTCCTGTCCAGGTATTGTGGACCATGTGGCATCGCGTTCGCCTTTATACTGAACGCGTATGGCCTTCAGGTTCTCGTAGTTGGCGTCGTAGTCGCGCACGCTCAGTGTCAGTTCGTCGCCTACGCTGGTGTTCAGCACGTTCTTGTCGGCCATCAGCGTCACGTCGGAGCTGCTCGGCACGAAGTGTGCGGTGATATAGACTATCGATTCCAGATCACTCTGGCAGTCGCTCTGCAACGACAGGCCTATGTTCTCGTAGTCGTAAATGTCAGTGTTGTTCTGCTGCAGTGTCAGCGGTATGGTCAGTTCATCGCCGCTCTTCACGATGAAGGTATGTCCGTTGCCCAAAGGTCCTGTCGAAAGGCTCAGCAGCGCGCCGTTGGGGTTTGTACCCTCCACGAGCTTGAGGTTGAACTGTCCGTCGCTGTTCGTCTCGCTCATGTTCTCCAAATTCAGGTAGAACACGGCTTTGCCGCCGCGAGGCACGTCGCTCAGCACGTTCTTTGCATCCACCACGGTCAGCTTCGGGTCTTCAATCTTCATTGTAGCAGCGCCAATGCTGGTGCCGGGTTGATAGTATTTAGTCACCGTTTCATCCTCATAGGGGCATGAGGTCTGACCACCGCGCGTCACGAAGATAGGAGCAAATTCGTCTGGGGAATTGAATACATCCACCGACAAAGCATCGTCGCCCTCCTCACGGAGCGAGAAGCTGAAGACATCGCTTGTCATCCCGTGCTCCTCATTAATATATGTCATACCTGAGCCGGTATTGGTCTGAATAGTTGCTTGCACACCTGTCTCGTTGATTATGATACCAGACGTTACGCCGGCCACCAGATGTACGCTCCACGTGTTAGAATATGTGGAGTCTTTCACCTCTTCCGTGCCTATCGAATAGTCCACAGACGTACCGCCATCGAACGAGTAGTTGTTGATCAGATAGTTCTCGCGGGCGTTAATCACCTGTAGTTTTTGTCTCTCGTTCAGAGCCAGCCGCTCCTTCCAGTTGCGGATGCTCTCATTATAATAGTGCACCATGTCTTGATGCAGCTGGTCATCGGTAGCGGATGAGGGCTTCACGGCGCGATACGACGGGCCTGCCACGAAGGTGCCTTCTACGGCATTATCTCCCCAAATATCTTTGTTGTTATTGTCGCTGCCGAAACGTTCATCGTTTTTATCGAGCAACGTGATGTATTTCACCTCATCAGTCGGGTTCGTATAACTATTGTATGACGAGGCATCAACCTGATTAAGCAGCGCGTTGCGCAGCCGCACCAGGTTAGGTAGCAGCGTGTTTTCGATGTAGTGCTGCGTGTAGCTGAATTCGGTATCGAACTGCGTTGAGGTCATCAGTCCATCCTCGCTGGCGATTGAGTAGGTGCCGTCGGTGGCCTTCTTCACCAACACCTGACGGGCATTGCCAAAGAGCAGGTTCGTAGAGGTGCCGATGAACACGTCGCCGTCGGCGCCTACGAAGTCAGGAGAGTCGGACGTGGAGAAGGTCTTTGTTGTCGTTGTGGTAGTCGTCGTAGTGTGTGTGCCTTCGTAGGCGTAACCCATTTCCAAACCGACTTCCAGGTCTGTCTTACTTTCTACAGTCGAAAGGACAAACGCTCCTATGCCTGCTCCAGTTGTAATCTTTACGCCAAAGTGGGAAACAGTGTTGACGATGTCATTCGATTCCGTAGTCACTGTGTTGGTTTCCACCGACGAGTGTGACGAGCCATTCTCCCACGAGGCACTCGAGCCCGAGCCGGCCGGGTCGCGCAGGATCATCGTCACCTTGTCGGGACCGGCGGTCACGAAGTTGCTGCCTGAGGGTAGGGCACCTAGGATAATACCTTTGAAGGGGTTGCCTGTCCAAGGTATGGTCTGGTTGTTGTACTCATAGTTGATGGCTAATGAGCGTGTCAGGTCGTCGTTTATGTTCGGTAGACCTGCACTCCAAGTGTAAATGGCCTCACCCTTCTCGTTGAGTTGCAGTTCCACCTGATTGGCATCGTCAATCACGTCGCCAATGCGGTATTCAACGCCATTCACCGAGCCAGCTTCGGCAGCCACCATGCGGGTGGCACTCATCTGGTTGTCAACAATTACCTTGGCATCTTTCAGAGGAATGGTGGTAGTCACCACATTGTTTATGTCGTCGCTATTGGTGTACTGCTCAAAGGCCTTCAGATGGAACTTGTACTTCTTGTTCATCTCAAACAGTGGATAGTTGAACACGTAGTCATCGCCTTCGATGGCCGGGACTTTTTCGTTCTTGGCTGTCAGCGAGTTGAAGTAATCCACTTCCTCATTGCCGAAGAGACCGTCTTCGCGGTCTTCCTGCCACACTTGGAAGGTCGGCGAACAGTGGTAGGTGGATTGTTCCTGTTCCAAACGAGCATTGTACCTGAACTCTTTCGTGTAGGCTCCTTGATAGACATCCGTAGTATCGATGTATTCCATTGCCGCATTGGTGGCGTCGATATCGCTGAAGGTAACGCCGGCAAACCTGGCTTCGGCATCACTGTTCAACATCTCAATGCCTGTCACCTTATATAATAATGGTGGAACCTGTACGGCAAATTCACCCGTTGCCGGGTCGGTCTTGATGACGATGCTCTTCACATCGATGTTCTGTGTGCCACCCGTGCGATAAGCTGTGCTCTTCACATCATAGGTGGGCGAAGCAACCTCAAGGGGCTCTGCGTTGTTCTCCAGCGACGAAGTTGTGCCGTCGACCACTTTTACAACATTAAGGCGATAGGGATTGCCCTCCTGCAGCGATAACGTCACGCGGGCCTGTCCTATATTGTTCTCGCTTAATGCCATACCCAACGGCTTTTTACCTTCGGTGTCGCCACCTACCACGCGGCCGGCGACGGTTACCAAAGTGTTGTCGTAGAATTCCATGCCCGTCACTTCTCTATCGAAGGTGAACTTCTTGCCCACGTTGTCCAGGTCGACAGGATAGCGGCCACCGTACTCGAATGTATGCCCTTGCTTTTCCACTGTGATATAGTGGTCGCCAATGGGTACAGAGATGGTGAACTTACCCTGTGCATCAGTTACCACGGCCTTGCCGTCCTTGGCGCAGATGGTGCCATCGACGTAAAGGTTCACTCCCTCCACGGGATAGTCGGTGTTGGAGTAGTAAATGGTGCCTTTTACCTCGAACGACGACACGTCCTCGAAGTCCACACCGTTGTGCGTTAGCGCCTCTGTGTTCACAAAGCGTGTCTTGTATTGCGGTGAGAACTCATGGATGCCCAGCGTCGGGCGAACTATATAACTAGTTCCCTCACCCGTAAATGGTACGCCACGAATCACGTAGTTGCCCTGGGTGTCGGTCTTACCGTAGAGGCCTAACTGTATGTCGCTCGGGATTAATGTATTGTCGAAGGCCGTGTTGGGCTGTCTATGGCCGTGGTTCTCGTTGGCAATACCCGATGTCTTCGAGTAGTCGTAGGCGAAGTCTAGGCTCGACACGCCCTCGTCCATAGGCCAGTATATCTTCAGGCCTGCCTCGGTGCCGATGAGCAGGCGGTCGTAGTTGCCCAGCAAGTCATCGTCGGTTAGCGCTTTCGACCACAGGCGGATATCGTCCAAGTGACCTTTGAAAGCATGCTCGGCCGTGAAACTACGGTCGCAGCCAAAGGCCACACCATCGGTGCCTGCCCATGTAATAGTGTCAGTGGTCGCCGTCTGGCTCGTGAGGTTGCCGCTCTTATCGATGGTGCGTATCGTCCAGCCCGCCATGTCATTCGTCTTGCCGTTACACGTCAGACTGATGTTGGTGAACTCGTCGTTTGTGATTGTAAGACCTGTGGCCATAGCTGCAGCAGAGCCTACCTTCAGGTAGAGCTCGCTCTTTGTTTCGCCAACGGGCTTCAGCAACAGGGCGAAGTTGCCACCGGCATCGATAATCGTCGAGCCGTCGGCAACGACTGAGCTAGGACGCACGTACATCTGGAAGGTAAACGGTTTGCCTTGGAACAATGACTTGCCAGCGTTGGCTTTCGGTGTCCACAAGATACCACCCTGCGGATCCACCTTCATGGAGTAGAACTGCTTTAAGTCCTCGTCGCTCTCGCTGCTTTTAGTCAGCAGAACGCGGGCATTGGGCACAGCCGTGCCCGTGCCGTAAGTGATGCGGCCGCTGATGATGCCGCGGCTTTGGCAGAAGCCATCGGTCTCGCCCGTGCTTGCGGTGATAAAGGTACTCTCGCCCGTATCGGCGTCAACACAGTTGTTCTGTGCTACCACGCGGTACTTGTAGAACTGTCCGGGTTGCGCCGTATTGTCCTCAAAGAAATAACTTGACTCTGTGCCTGACGTGACGTATACCTGTTGGAAGTCGCCAGCATCACCGAGTAGGCGGCGTGACACGACGAAGCGCGTCGGGTCGGTGCCCACCTGCCTCACGTCCCACTGCACCTTCACCACGTTTGAGTAAGTGCCTCGGTTGGCGTTGATGCTTTTAATCTCGGTATTGCCTGACATCGTGGCAGGGCCTATGGGTGACGAATAGAACGTCTTTCCCATGGCTTCAGTACTGATGCGATACCAATAGGAGGCACATTTGCTCCCCATATTGTTATCTATCCAAGACATGGACAAACTCGACGAGGAAGATGTCAACGTGCCTACAGGCTCGTTACCAAAGGCTGCACTAAGATCAATCAGTGTGCCGTCCTCATCATATAAGCTGCTGTTGTCGCGGCAGCGCCATATCTTGAATGTCAACTGCGCGTTGTTCCCCGGTTTTTCATGCGAAAAGTTCAACTGTACACTGTTGTCTTGTGCTTCGATATTGATGTTGGAGATATCGAAGGTGCATGCAAGTTTGAGATTAGTACTGGTCCACAATCCCTTGACGTCTGTCCAGCTCTCTGCGACCCATCCGTTAGGCACAAAACACACGTAGTAAGTATAAGGTACATCGTATTCCAAAGTACTCAAGTCATCGGTAAACTTGTATGTGTTGAAATCTTTTGAACCTAAGTTCTCAACAGTATTATCATAGGTGTTCTTGCGGAAGATAATCCAAGAGCCATCTGTGATGCAGTTGTTAGAGTCATAAATCTCTCTTTCCCAGGAGAGGTCCACCTTTTTGTTCCATTTATCTCCAGTTGCTACTAAATTTACGGCACGAGGAAAGCCAGGAATGGTTACGTTGTACCACTTGTATAGATAGACGTTACGAGAATAGCCGTTAACGGAGCACGGATCTGACACGACATACTCTATGGGTACCGTAGTAGATTCATAAAGACTGGTGCGCTCAAGAGTAAACGTTTCGCCAGAAAACGATGTCATACCTTTAGCAAACTCTTTTTTGAGGGTAAGTGAACTGGGGGCAACGTAATTGCTACTATTGGCATAAGTACCCACCGACGTAGGACCGTAGCCCGCATTGAGACTGCCGTCAATGGAATAGTGGTTGACGTCGGTCATCTTTGCATTGGTCGGTGCAGTAAATGAAGGCGTTAGGGAATTGACCGTCCAAGTCTTGGATTGTAATGAATAACCGGAGTCGTTCGTTTTCCAATATCCCCTAATCTCAATTGTGTGGCTCTTGTCCAACTCTAGATTCTCAAACCAGATGTAAACATTGACATGAAAGCGGCCACCATCTCTAGCTGGATCCCAGAATCTGACGGTGTATTTCTTTCCGTTTATGGTCTTGTCATGCGTGCCCTTCCACCAATCATTATCGCCTCGCTCATCATCCAAAGCACCGTCGTTACCAGTACCGCCGGTATCACTATCACTACCTGGCCATGCCAATTCGTTATCAAAAGAGTCGAAGTAAACTCCGTCAATGTACATAGCTGGGCCTCTGGATGAGCCATTTGCGGGCTTGTGCACGAAGAAGCTATCAGAACCGTTCGTGTCATAGAAATAAAGATCCAATATGAACCACGGTTGTGACCAAGAGGGTTGGTGGATGACAGACGAATAGGCGCCAAATGACATGGCGGCCCTACTATTCAGATTTACTGTAAACAGCAGCACAAATGTCATGAGCAGCCCCAGCCACCGGCTGCGCTGCGTTGATTTCGTTCGCCCCTGCCTTGTGCCTGCAGGTAGCGATGAAGAGCGTTTCTGTGTTTCCATAACTTTCTTCGTTTATTAATGATTAATGTTTATCTTGTGTATTCTCTCTTTTTGGTAACTTTTGATGTCAGAAAAGTGCTTTACGCACGCGCCCGTACCTTAAAATTATACTTTTCTGCGCCAAAGTTAGGAAAAAGTTTTGATACAGCCAAGAAAAAAGTCCACTATATGTTACAAAACGTGCAAAGTGTAACAACTTTCCCTCTTCCTCCTTCAAAAATCCCCGATTTCATCGGAACAACGGAAAACGCGGAAAAGACGCGGAAACAACACGGAAACGTTAAGGTTAAGGGGTAAGGGTTAAAGGTTAAAGGTTAAAGATTAAAGGTTAAAGGTTAAAGGTTAAAGATTAAAGATTAAAGATTAAAGGTTAAGGGTTCAAGGTTAAGGTTAGCGTTAAGGTTAATTTCCGTTGTCTTCCGTTGTTTTCCGTGATTTTCCGTTTTCTTCCGTTGTCTTCCGTGATTTTCCGTTGTTAAATTTGGCGGCATAAAAGAAATGAGGTATCTTTGCGGCGTAAAAAAATGCTGACGCTATTCAACGATATACTATCCACTTACGCTCTGCCCGGCCTCGTCCTGGGCTTTGCGCTGTGTTTCTTTTTCATCCGCATACCGCCAAGCGAAGGGCTGCGCGGCTACAGCATGGCACGCCGCATGATGGGCTGGTGCTATATTGCGCTCTTCGCGGCCTTGGTGGCTGAAGGCGTGAGCATGAAGATGTCGTCGCCGACCCTGTTGCTGCAGCTGATAATGGTCACCATAGGTATCCTGCAGGCCTTCCTGTTCACCTTTGCGCTGACTACGCTCATCGATGTCCGGTTCTTCACGTGGCGCCGTTTTGTGCGGGAGTTTGTTGTGGTGTTGCTGCCCGCACTGGCAGCCTTCGCCGTGTATGCCTTCACTGAGCATGCGTCGCTGTCGGCCGTCATGCCTGCCATGGCGGCGTTTCTGGTGCTGACGGTGTTCTACGCCTTCCTGTTGGCAGGCTATGTCTTGCAATTCAACCGTCGTTACCACGACTATGAGCGACGCATGGCCGATTATTTCTCCGACGACGAGCGGGAGCGCCTGTACTGGGTGCTACGCTCTTTCTATTCTGCCCTTGCCATCGGCGTCCTCGCCCTGTTGTATGCCACCTATCCGTGTGAGCTCACGAGCCTTGTGTTCACGGTTGTTCTGGCGGTGTACTATAGTATTTTCGGCATCCGTTTCATCAACTACGTCTTCACGTTCCGCCAGATAGAGGTGGCGCTGTCCGCCGACAGTGAGGTTGATGAGGGTGAAGGACTGTCGGAAGGTAGTACGTCTGATGCCGCGCCCATGCCTGCTGTCGACGACGGTAAGCTCTTTGAGCGCCTCACGGCGCTGATGCTTTCGCAGCGTCTCTATGCCAAGCCCGACCTCACCATCGAGGATGTGGCGGTACAGGTGGGCGAGTCGTACCGTGCCGTATCAGCAGCCATCAACAGCCACGAGAACACGAATTTCAAGGGGTGGGTGAATATGTTCCGCATCGGCGAGGCGGAGCGCCTAATCCGCGATGGTTTCTTGAACAATCACACTACCGACAGCCTCGCCAATGCCGTCGGTTTCGCCAACCGCGTCAGCTTCTACCGCGTCTTCAAGAAAGCCACCGGCTATTCGCCGACGGACTGGACAAGTAATAGTTAGGAGTTAAGAGTTAGTAGTTAAGGGAATCGTTCTCGATGTCAGCGCAAAGTTGCGCCCACATGCTTTCACCCATGCCGCCTTCCACTCCCCTTGATTCTCACCGCTGCGAAGCAGCTCTAACCCCTCACCGCCCGAAGGGCTCTAACCGCTGCGAAGCAGCTTAATCCTTCTACTCCCCTTCAAAATTTTTTAAAAAACTCCTCAAACACTCCGACATCCCGAAACCCGCTACTGGAGCGGGTTTCAGGGGCCTTAGTGATGCGGAGTGTTGAGGCAGAGGCGCCTCAACACTCCAGGATTAATCAGTCTTCATCTTTCTTTGGCACGGCATAATAGAGGTGGTTATTGCCGGAAGCCTTGAAAGGATAGCCGAGGCGCGAGAGCGCAAGCCCAATATTGACACTCGTGGAGTGGTTGTTGGGCAACTGCGGATACGACTTGGCGATGATACTACGTATTGCCGACGCCGAGAGAGGCTGCACCTCCTCGTCCACAGCAGGACGGCGGAAGCAGCTCTCGATGACGGCCTCGTAGTTGAGGACGCTTTGGTAGCGCAGGTTCTCACGCTGTATGCCGCGCAGCTCGTCGGCATTGAACCAGTAGCGGCCGCCATGGTTCAGTTCGTAGAGCACCTGAGCATAGACCTGCTCGTAGTCGATCTCAGTAGTGTTGTCGATCTCGCGTCCAGGGGTCACCTCGATGCAGAGGAAGCGACGCGAGCCCGTGACATCGTGCAAGGGATGCGGATTGTTCGTAGTGGCCACGAAGGAGGCGTAACGAACCCGGTCGTACTGCTCGCTGGCGAAGATAGTGCGGCCGTTCACGCGGACCTTGGATATCATCTGCTTCAGCTCAGCCTGCTGCGAAGGACGTATCTGATCCAGCTCGTCGAGGTTCACAAGCAGGTTGTTGGTCAGAGCCATCTCCTTGTCGAACTTATTGCCGAGGTTCACATGGTCCAGATAGAACTCGCGCAGGTGCGGAGGCAAGATGCGCAGCCAGAAGGTGGACTTACCGCAGCCCTGCTCGCCGATGAGCACAGGCACACATTCATTGGCGTGCAGAACCTCCATCTGCAGCCAGTGGGCTACCACCGAGAGCAGCCACACGCGCAACTGATACACCTTGATAGACGAGATGCCAGGAATACGCATGAAGAGCTGCGAGAGGCGGTCAATGCCGTCCCAACGAGGCAGGAGGAACAACCATGAGGTGGCAGGATTCCACTCCGGTGTGGCATTGCTGTTGATGACATCGGCAACCTGCGTCTTCACAGACCGCTCCTCGGGCAGAGCCTTTCGCGCCGCTACAACAATACTGTTGAACGTCTTCTTGTCGACATGACGCCATGAGCTGCCGGCCCTACGCGCGCGAACCTCTATCTTATTAGACAGCGCGTTGAAACGGAACTCATAGCCTTCGCTCAGGAACACCTCCACAGGCAACATCGCCTCCTGAGCGTCAGGCGATACAGTGGAATGGTCGGTTTCAGCAGCTGGAAGCTGCACATTCTGAATTTTCTCAGCAGCCTGAAGCTGCTCTTCGCTGTCAACCCTGGGCTGCTCAGCGGACGAGTTTTCAAAAACTCGCATTTCATTGTTTTTGTTTTTAATCATAAAAATGATTTTTAAGAATTGAATTGGTGAATCCTAGAATTCGGCTGCAAAGGTAATACAAATTTTTGTATTCTCCAAGCCCCTTTTTGCATTTTCAAACACCTAATTTTCAAGCGTTTACACATCGTGTTATAACCTTGATAAGAGCGGAAAAACTCCAACAGAAAAGTTGTAAGGAACCAGTCAAAAACCTCTTCGCTTCAGTTCGAAAAAATGAACGGAAGCAATCGAAAACTATAAACCACCGAGTGGTTTGTGGAACCAACTATGTGAATTGTAGAAACCACCGAGTGGTTCTGAGAAACCAAACGGTGGTTTTAACTTCTTTTAAGGTCGAAAAATTGTTTCGTTCAGGATAAAAGAGTATTTTTGTGCCATAGAAATCAAATTTTACGACCATTCATAACGAAAACCGGCATTCTCAAGACAATGAAACAACTGAATTACTACAAATTAGAGCAGCGCGATTCCTTCGATATGAAGAAAACGCGCACCGTTTATCGCATAAAAAACCGCGGACTGATTTCCGGCGAGCAGTTTATCGAGGAGGTGGAGCACCGCTGCAGTATGAAGGCAAGCCTCATCAAGGCTGTTCTCATGGAGGTGAAGGACGAGCTTGAGGAGCTGCTAGGGCTGGGATATGCCGTGACGCTGCCCGGCATCGGCGCTTTCAGCCTCGGCGTGCGTCTCAACGAAGATCGCAAGCGGCAGCTGGAGATGGAGAATGCGGAGGCAGAGGCTGCTGCACATCAGGGCAGCAAGCCCAAACGTGTGGCAGAGCCTAACTCCGCCCTCCTGGAGCTTCACCATATCAATTTCCGCAAGGACAAGGATTTCTTCGGCAATGTAAAGAAAGAGTTTAACCAGCTCACGCTGAAGCGTTTAGGGGGCAAGCGAGGCTCGCGTATCACCATCGACGATCAATCGCAGAACACACGCATAGAACTCGCCCTGTCATTCCTTCGCTCGCACCCTTTCATGCGCGTTTCAGATTATGCGCAGATCACAGGTCTCTCGCGCTCCAGCGCCCAGCGCGAACTGGTAGAGATTGTCCAGAACGGCGGCTACGGCATCACCATCACAGGCCGGGGTAGCCACCGCGTTTACGTGCTCCAAGCCTAACACTCCGCGTCACTAACGGCCCCGCAGCCCGCTCCAGCAGCGGCTTTCGGGATGTCGGAGTGTTTGAGGAGTTTTTTAAAAAATTTTGAAGGGGGAGTAGAAGGGGGAGTAGAAATGGGAGTAGAAATGGGAGTAGAAATGGGAGTGGAAGGATTAAGCTGCTTTGCAGCGGTTAGAGCCCTTCGCTACCTTTTGTTTTTTCAACGCAGAGGCGCCGAGCCGTAGAGGCTCTGGAGAAAAGGAGAGGACGCAAAGGCATAGCCATTGACGCTCTCGCGTGAGGACGCAGGGGCGCACGAACGGCGCAAGCGCCAAGCTTCGTGCTCTCCAGAGCTCGCAGAGAATTACCCCGCCGGATGGCCTCTGCGCTATCCCAAATCACAGCCTCGCGAAGCGCTGTGATTATCCGCGAACTCACCGAAGGTCAATTGCAATGAACCTCAAAAACTCAAAAAACTTCGCGGCTCAGCGCCTCTGCGTTGAAAAATAAAACGCCGAAGCGTCCCTTTCTCCAAGTGTCAAGCGTCGCAAGCGCCGAGCGAACGTTAAGGTTAACGTCAGTCGGCTACGAATCGATGAAATCGTAAATAAGTTCCATCGTAAATAAATTGTAAATCGTAAATCGTCAAATCGTAAATAGATTCAAGAATTGCCCATTTGCCATTAGCGCCTTCTGCTGCTCTTTTCCGTTGTTTCCGTTGTCTTCCGTTCTTTTCCGCGTTTTCCGTTGTCCCGATGAAATCGGGGATTTTTGAAGGTGGAAGAGGGAAAGTTGTTACACTTTGCACGTTTTGTAACATATAGTGGACTTTTTTCTTGGTCATATCAAAGCTTTTTCATAACTTTGGCGCAGAAAAGTATGTTTTTAAGGTACGGGCGCGTGCGTGAAGCACTGTTCTGAGTATCTTAACATCGGCATTTACCAAAGAGAGATAATAAGCAAGAAAAACAATAATCAATCATTAAAAAACGAAGAAAGTTATGGAAACACAAAAACACTCTTCATCGCTACCTGTTGGCTCATGGCAGGGGCGGACAAAACCAACGCGGCGCAGCCGGTGGCTGGGACTGCTTGTGATGCTTGTACTGCTGGTAGGCAGTAGCCAGACGGCGAAGGCGGATACGCCTCGTTGGTCTTTTGTGACACCGAGCCTTGATGTTGTCAACCCCTATATTCAAGTTAACTTATATGTGCTTGAAGATGATGGCGCATGGAGTTATTGGGGAGCTGAAAATTTTGGTCTCTCTTTAAACGGTCACGCGCTCGATATGAGCGGCTTCATTGTCAGCAGAGACGGTTCGAATTCATGGAGTTCCAGGAATGGGAAGACCTGGGTTTGGTCGGCTCCGACCACTACTTGGGGTAATGCTGCATGTTCGTGGGTGTGGTATAATGGCGATTATGAATATTGGGCTACATTGAGGATCATTCCCAAATATATCTTTATTGGCCATGATATCAATTTGAAAATCAATGGTTATTGGAAAAACAATACAGGTTCGTTAACTGCGAATAGCCTGACTTACAATCTACCGCACAATGCTACTGGTCCAAGTTCAATATCTTCTTTGACACGTTCCAATGGCAAGATTATTCTCAACACTTCATTGTCGGGCTGTAATACCTCTCTTTATAATTGGAAAGCTACCCTGTTTACTACACAACCCAATGCTACAAACTGGGTTGCACCGACATCTTCGAATAGTATTGGTGGAGTTACAGCAACTATTGGTTCTAATGGCAAGGCAGAAATTGCGGCTGACAACTGGAGATCATACAGGGTTTATCCCCGTATATCAGCCCCGAGGAAATCAACTTATACTCATAGTAATGAATATGGAAGCCTGTCGCTTGCCGGTGTGACTCTGGTTAAGGACTATGATGCCATCAATGTGCCAGGTTATCCTCGCGCTGCCAACGTGAGTGTTGAAGGTAAGAAATGGACTAAGACCGTCAATCTCTCTTGGAGCAGCGAGATTTACGATTCGAACAACTGCAACACAGACGGCAAATGGTATATTTACCGAAAAAATCTCATAGACAATTCTGTAGAGTTAGTCGGTTCTGAGATAGGCTACAACACCCGCACCTTTACCGACAACAGCGAGACGTTGGAATACGAAAAACCTTATACCTATTATGTGTGCTTCGTGCCTAACGGTTGGACGGTGAATAGTTGGACGGATGTTGCTGGACTGTGGGCCAGCAAGGACCTCACCCTCGAGCGCGAATACTTTATTACCACAACCGCAACGGGCAACGAGGCCTCCATCACGGTAACAGCCAACTACAGCAAGGTGCCCAGCAATATCTACAATAATCTGAAATATTCGCTCTATCGCCAGAGGAACGACGGCAACTGGGAGGAACTCACCACAAACGGCACGCTGGATACAGATACCACCACGACCTATACGGACAACAGAGTGAATGCCGGCTGCAACAGTTACAGATACCGCTTCAGCCTACGGCTGATGGAAAAGACCTTCACGGGGGAGTCGGAATATGCCAAGGTGGGCCTCCAGATAGGCGTGAACAGTGTAGAAGCCTCGAAGGGCCGCTTCGTCGACCGCGTGAAACTGCGTTGGGACGTGACGAAGATGGCGAGCGACAAGATGAAATACATCATCGCGAGGAAGGAGATAGGCTCCGAATCGGCGGACTATCAGACCATCTACTCCATGGAGAGCGACGCCGCCACCTTATATTATGAAGACGAAACTGCCGTGCCGGGCATCTACTACAATTATCGCGTCACCTCATATATGCCTTGCGACGGCACAGAAGGTGACCAGACAGCGACCTACACGCTTGCGAACAGCATGAGCGACGATGGCTTCAGGGTGAACACGGGTGTGATAACAGGTCGTGTGACCTATGGCACAGGAACCGCCGTAGAGGGTGTGAAAGTGAGCGTGCTGAAGGCCACCGACGACGATGCCAAGAGCCAGTTCTATGCCGTGGCACCGAACGGCGGCACGCTGCAAGTGAATATGACTACCGAGGACGCTGACAAGATCTATCGTGGCGAGGGAAAGAGTTTCACCTTGCAGGGTTGGGTGAAGACCGACGCCGTTTCGAAAGGAAACGCTACTATCTTGGACATCAGCGGTTCAGCCCACCTCGGCGCTATTGCCAATGGCACCGATTTCGGGCTCCAGCTGTTGACAGGCAACGGTTCTTATTCTACCTTGGACTTCACCTTGCAACCAAGCAAATACTATCACTTCACTTATGTTCGTGATGGTGCTACAGGAATGGGAACAGTCTATTTCATTGATCCCATGACGGGTGAGGTGTTATCTCAATCATTATCTACTCCCGTGATTTCGGAGACATCGACAAATAACCTGACGATGTCGATTGCCACCAATATGGCGTGCGTGGACGATGTCCGCCTGTGGTCTAAGGCGCTCACGCAGGATGAGATTCTTGGCAACTACGACCATCCGCTCATCGGCACCGAGAAAGGGCTGGTGTGCTACCTACCGCTCGACGAGGGCATACAGGGATTGGGCAAGGCCTACGACATCTCAAAGACCGACGGTGTGCCTAACGGGCACCACGGTACGTTCAGCAACAACAACGTGATGTTCACCACGGAAGTGCCTGATAAGAGTTGGTTCAGCCTCTTCTGCAGGACCGATGCCGACGGCAACTACACGCTTCGCGGTATACCTTTCTCTGGCGACGGCACGAACTACAACGTCGTTCCTTCGCTGGGCATTCATGAGTTCTCGCCTCAGAAGCAGAGCCGCTACCTGAGTGGCAACTCGTTGAGTTTCTCGGGTGTGGACTTCCAAGACGTGAGTTCGTTCCCCGTGAGCGGCCATGTGTATTTTGAGAACACCAACGTGCCCGTTGAAGGTGCCCTCCTCTATGTGGACGGCAGCGTAAGCACAAAGAACAACAAGCCCGTGCAGACCGATACCGACGGCTACTATGAAATTTCCGTGCCCATCGGCGACCACTACATCTCGGTAAAGAAGAACCAGCACACGTTTGTCAAGGACGGCCGCTATCCGGAGGACTTCGGCGGCGGCAATCTGCACACATTCGACCGTACGGTCTACAACCTCGACTTCTACGACAACACGATGGTGACCATCGCCGGCCGTGTGACGGGTGGACAGATAGAGTATGACAAGCCCTTGGGCTTCGGCGAGAGCGAGAACAACATCGGTCAGGTGAAACTGAAACTGACGCTGAACGACGCCAGCAGCGGCTACTTCCTGAACTATGCCTACAATACCGGAGGCACGACGTCGGGGGGTGAATTCAACGAAAACCGCCTCGACTTGGAAGCAGCCACCCCGGCTGTAAACAGCGAGGCATGGCGCGGCTACGGCTCTCAGGTGGAAGCACAGGCCTTCTACATCCTCACCGACAAGAAGACGGGTGAGTTTGCCGTGAAGGTGCCGCCCCTGCTCTACAAGATATCTGCTGCCGACATCGTGAACAACAACGACAACATCACGCTTCTGACCAGTCTGCCGCAACTGGACGCCAGCGACCCCGACTCGCTGAAGTTCCAGTGCGACACGCTGAAGGTGGGCGAAGAGGTGAAGGGATTGTTCCACTACACCGCCTCATGGAAGAGCGGCTACCACTCCACTGCGCATTTCGATGTGGTGCAGGAGGGTATGCCAGCGGGCATCTTTGGTAACGACTCCATCTCGTTCTACGACGAGTACACGGGCGAGGAGCTCACCCTGCCTTGCATCAGTGAGGGCCAGTATCAGTTCAACAACAGCCCCGTCTTCGTGCAGGGAAGGCCCTACACGTTCGACATCACAGCCTACGAGCTTTACACCAACTACGACCCGACCGACGAGGGGCAGAGCAGACTCTTCACGGTGCCGCTGAGTGGCAGCACGGTGACGGTGAGCAATGCGCTGAGCGAGGAGCAAAGCGTCTATACTGCCAGCGCGGAGAACGGCAGCCAGGCGGGAAGCTTGGTGGAACTGACCACCAACGAGTTCGCCCTCGACAGCCTCGGACATGCCGTGTACCAATGGTGGGCCGGCTATCCCGACATCACCTGGCCCTACAACCACCGTGGCGTGAACTTCAACTATACCATCGGCAGCCGCTACTACGATTGGAGAGAAGAGGCGCTGGCAGGCATCATCTTGGGTAACCTGCCTACGGGTGCGAACTTCGTGACCGCAGGTCCCGACGAGGTGAAACTGGTGCTTCGCGACCCGCCAGGCAGCAATTCGTCAACATCATGGGAGAAAGGTTCTTCGAAGAGCACTTCCTATGAAGGTTCCTACACTGTAGTGTCAGAAAACAGTATTTATTATAAATACCAGATGGGCTTCGATGTGAATTTGACGACAGGCGCGGTTACTCCTGTTACTGCCACGCTTCAAACCAATCATGTTGAGGTGGAGGATGATGCCGAAACAGGTATCGAAATCCAAGGTGAGGTAGGTGCCGACCATAGTTGGAATGAGGTAATCACCACCACACAGTCCATCAGCACGAGCGACGATCCCGAATGGGTGGGCGCCGATGCCGACCTGTTCTTCGGTTGCGGCACCAACCTCATCTTCAGCAAGGACCGTGAACTGAAGGTGGCGCATCTGGACAACGGCTACGGCCTGACCGTGGACGACGGCATGAGCGTGGGTCAGCAATACAAGACCACATTCCTCTACACGCAGCGCTACATCAAGGAAACGCTTCTCCCCAACCTGAAATCGATGCGCAACAACCTGCTCAAGACCGTGAGCAGCGACACCTATCCCACACAGGATGCCCTGCTTGCCAACTATCCGAAGAAGGCGAAGGAGTATCAGTATGTGACCTATCTTTCGTCCGACGACGAGAAATTCGGTACCAGCAACAGCGACCGCGACGTATGGGGCGACCAGGCCACACCCGACCGCTACATGGAGAAGGGTCCCAGTTACAACATCATCCCACCGACAACGCCTAGCAGCACCGTTGACTCCGTGTTGTGGTACAACCAGCAGATTGCCATGTGGGAGCAGACGCTTGCCAACAATGAGAAGGCGAAAGTGAAGGCCAAGGATGGTAATTCCTCACACGACAAGACCAACCTCTCCATCTCTGCCGGCGGCAGTTACACCAACACCTGGAGCCGTGAGGAATCGGAAGCCTCCAACTTCATCAGCGACATCACCGTACGCGCACACCTCAATCTTGTGTCTGGAACAATGGTCAACAAAACAGGTGCCGTGATCATCAAGGAACTGCGCGAGGGTGCACACACCACCAACAATGCCGGAACGGGAAAAGACTCAACGCTGGTCATCAGTTACACCCTGGCGGAGGAAGGCAACGACGCCATCTCCGTAGATGTGTACAACACGAAGGAAGATCTGGCCTATGGTGAGGGTACGGCCGTTTATGACGCCACACCCGTCTTCATCACACGTGCCGGTCAGACCAGTTGCCCCTACGAGGGTGCCACCGTCACCGAGTACTACAAGCCCGGTACGGAACTGAACAATGCCACCATGCAGATTGAGAAGCCCGACATCCTGATTGACAGGACGAAGCACTCGCGTGCCGTCAACATCCCGAACGGACGTGCGGCACAATACAAGGTGGTATTGACCAACACGAGCGAGATAGGCCTTGACGGCGACTTCCGCCTGTCGGTAGACCCGAAAACCAACAAGAACGGTGCCGCCATCACCATGGACGGCATAAACCTGTTGGGCGACGGTGGACAGATTGTGAACATCGCCTACGGCGACAGCGTGGTGAAATACATCCAACTGACACAGACCGACCAGTCGGTACTGGAATACGACAGCATCGCCATACACATCGGTTCGCAATGCGACGGCAGCGTGGACGAGGTGGCATACATCTCGGCACAGTTCGTGCCTTCGTCGTCGAACGTCCGCCTGAGGATTCCGCAGACGACAGTGAACACCACGAGAAAACTGCCTGAACTGAACATGATTGTCGACGACTACGACGTGAACTACAGAGGCTTCCGCGGCCTGCGCATGCAGTTCCGCTATGCCGGCGACGCCGAATGGACGACGTTCCGCCAATACTATGTAGGCTCGAACACGATGGGCAACGGAGCGGAAGAGCTGCCTGCCGGCGGCTTCACCTATCCGCTTGACATGAAATCGTACAGCGACGGCAACTATCAGTTCCGCATAGAGTCGGTGGCCGAATACGGCAACGAGGAGGTGACTTGCTACAGCGACATCATCGACGTGATAAAGGATACGTCGAAGCCACAGCGCATCGGCAACACTTCACCGAGCGACGGCATACTGAACTTCGGCGACGAGATCAGCGTGACCTTCAACGAGACCATCCTGAAGGGCGAGCTGACGAAGGCTGCCAACTTCGAGGTGACGGGCGTGCTGAACGGCGCACAAATCGACCACGCCACGGCACTGTCGATGCAGAACACCGAGACAACAGCTGCCACAGAGGCTAACATCACACTGGCCAATAAGGACTTCTCCATCGACACATGGGTGAACCTCAGCGGCGAGGGCACCATCCTCAGCCACGGCACGGGCACCAAGAAGATGACCCTAGGCACTGACGCTTCAGGACATCTCGTGGTGAAGATTGGCGGCTCAACCTACACATCAGCGGGAAGCGTGCCGACAGGCAAGTGGGCGTTCCTCACGCTGTGCTACGAGAACACCGACGCCGGCGGCAAGCTGAACGCCAGCGTGGCCACCGACGACCAGACCATCGACCTCCTCGTGAACCAGGAGGTGGCAGCCTACAAAGGCAACGGCCCGCTGACCGTAGGTAAGCAGATGACGGGTGCCATCCACGAGCTGCTGCTCTGGGACGAGGCACACGACATGGCCACGGCACTCATGAAACGCAGAATCACCAAGAGCCCTGCCACACGCCACCTCATCGGCTACTGGAAGATGAACGAGGGCGAAGGCACGGAGATTCGCGACTACGCCCGCAACCGCCACATGACGATGCCCGCCGAGACATGGTACTTGAACAATGTGAACAAGGCCGTGAGACTCGACGGACAGCACCTCAGCCGCATCGACGCCTCGCAAATCAACGCCTTCCCCGGCGACGATGCCGCCATCGAGTTCTGGATGCGCGGCGAAGCGCAGACGGCCGAGGCCCAGCTGCTGCAGATGGGCGACGTAGGCCTGTGGACGAATGCCGCCGGCGAACTGCAGCTGACGAGCAAGGGCGCCAACAAGCCTGCTGAGCAGATGACAAGCCTCGCCACCTC